>DFEK01000008.1:0-276273 GCA_002368665.1 Lachnospiraceae bacterium UBA3804 | reverse complement strand
GGAACCAGTATCAGTGTATGGTTACCTTCAACCTTTCCCGTTCCGCTTCTTATTTCGAATCCGGTATCGGCCGTGGTATGGGCTTCAGAGATTCCAACCAGGACATTCTCGGTTTCGTTCATCAGATTCCGGACCGTGCAAGAGAAAGAATCATCGACATCGCTTCCACCCAGTTCCCGGACGGCGGATGCTATCATCAGTATCAGCCCCTTACCAAGAAGGGAAATGCAGATATCGGCGGCGATTTCTCCGACGATCCTTTATGGCTGATTCTCTCCGTTTCCGCATACATCAAGGAAACCGGCGACTGGAGCCTGCTTGATGAAATGATTCCTTATGATAACGATATGTCCATTGCGCAGCCCATGCTCGAGCACCTTAAGGTTTCCTTCTATCATATTGTTAACAATCTGGGACCTCACGGACTTCCTCTGGCAATGCGTGCCGACTGGAACGACTGCATCAACCTCTCCTGCTTCTCCGATACACCGGGTGAAAGCTTCCAGACCTATACCAATCCGAAGTTTGCTGCAGAAGGCGGCTACTCCAAGATTGCTGAATCCGTAATGGTAGCTACCCTCTTCACCTACGCAGGTCCGAACTATGTGGCTATTTTAAAACATCTTGGAAAAGATGACGAAGCTGCTGCTGCACAGGCTGAGATCGACAAGATGAAGAAGAACGTTATGGAATCCGCATGGGACGGCGACTGGTTCTTACGTGCATATGATGCAAACGGTGAGAAGATGGGCTCCAAGGAATGCGAAGAAGGCCAGATCTTCATCGAGCCTCAGGGATTCGCAATCATGTCCGAAATCGGAAAGGATCAGGGCGCTGATAAGAAGACCCTTGCAGCTATTGATGAAAGACTCAATACCAAGTTCGGTCTTGTTCTTAACAACCCCGCATTCACCAAGTACTACATTCAGTACGGTGAGATTTCCACTTATCCCGGCGGATACAAAGAGAACGCAGGTATCTTTACGCATAACAATGCATGGATCATCTGTGCCGCTGCTTACGCAGGTGAAGGCGATCAGGCATTCAAATATTATTCCGAAATCGCTCCGGCATTCACCGAAGAGACTTCCGATATCCACAAGACCGAGCCCTATGTATACGGTCAGATGATCGGTGGTAAGGATGCAGGTTCCGATATCGGCAGAACCGGAAATCACTTCGGACAGGGCAAGAACTCCTGGCTAACCGGTACCGCTGCTTGGAACATGGTAGCCATTTCCCAGTACATCCTCGGTGTACAGCCCGACTTCGACGGTTTAAAGATCGATCCTTCCATTCCTCACGAATGGGACGGATTCACCGCTACCCGTCAGTTCCGTGGTGCTAAATACAACATCACCGTAAAGAACCCGAACCACGTATGCAAGGGTGTTGCTTCTCTCGAAGTTGACGGTGCAAAGGTTGACGGCTGCGTTATCCCTTATGTGGACGGCAAAGCTGAATACAACGTAGTTGTAACTTTAGGATAATTACACATCAAACATAAAAAACAGTTCCAGGAATATCCGGAACTGTTTTTTTGTGCAGACTTTTATGATATAATAACCGAGTGTGACTATTATTGCATAAAGCGATCCGGTTATGACTACATACGGACGATATTTGCAAAAGCACAATGAATGATTAAGAAGGACGAAAAAATGTACATTGAGAACGTAATTGATCTGATCGGAAATACCCCTTTGGTCTCCTTAGAGAAGACCTGCGGATGTCCGATTTATGCCAAAGCGGAATTTTTAAATCCCGGCGGAAGCATCAAAGACCGCATTGCCAAGAATATGATCGAGCAGGCGGAAAAAGACGGCATATTAAAACCCGGCATGACAATTGTGGAACCCACAAGCGGAAATACCGGTATCGGCCTGGCTTTCTGCGGCACCAGAAAAGGCTATGATGTCATCATCGTAATGCCCGAGAATATGAGTGAGGAACGTAAGAAAGTCATCCGTGCATTCGGAGCCAAACTCGTTTTGACCCCTGCGGAACTTTCCGTGGACGGCGCGGTAAAAGAGGCAGAACGCATCGCTTCTTCTTCCGATAATTATTTTATGCCGCAGCAGTTTACGAATCCCGCCAATCCGGCTGCACACTATAACGGTACGGCGCCTGAACTTTGTGACCAGATCGGAAAGAAAATTGACATCTATGTATCCGGTATCGGTTCCGGAGGAACGCTTCAGGGCATCGCCCGCTATATTCTGGATCACAACAATCCGGATTGTAAAATCGTTGCGGTAGAACCCAAGGGAGTATCCGCACTCTTAGGCGACGAACCGGGCCTTCATCAGATTCAGGGAATCGGCGACGGATTTATTCCGGATGTACTCGATACTTCCATCATTACCGATATTGTAACCGTCTCCGATGACGACGCCATCAATACAGCCAGGGAATTAGCCAAGGATCACGGCCTTTTGGTCGGAACCTCCTCCGGCGCCAACATCTGGGCAGCCAAAAAGATGGCCGAGAAATACGGAAAGGACAAAGTCATCGCTACCGTCCTTCCCGACCGTGCAGAGAGATACTTCAGCACTTCACTTTTCTAGAGGAATGTTATGGGCAAAGAAATCGAACGGAAATTCCTAATTAAGGAGCTTCCCGCAAACCTAAGCGAATACCCTTTCCGCGAACTGACACAGGGCTATCTGAATACAGACCCGGTCGTACGTGTGCGCAAAGAGGATGATACCTACTATCTGACCTATAAAGGAAAAGGGTTCATCGAAAAAGAGGAATACAATCTTCCCCTGAACGAAGATGCATTCCTTCACCTGCTACCGAAAGCCGACGGAAATATCATTTCCAAGAAACGCTATCTGATCCCCTGCGATCCGTATACAATCGAACTGGACGTCTTTGATAAGCCGTTTGCACCTCTTATCATCGCCGAAGTCGAATTCCCGACACTGGAAGAAGCCAAGGCATTTACACCGCCCGAATGGTTCGCAAAAGACGTTACGGGAGATTATCACTACTCCAATTCCTATTTAAGCCAGAAATAATAGAAAAATCCCCGGCACAGATGTGCCGGGTTATTTGTTTCTTGGCTTATTTTCTTCCGTAGATTTCGGTCAGACGCAAAAGTTTGTCAGCAAGCTCTTTCGTATACTGTCCTTCTTTAAGTCTCCACATCCAGTTGATTCCCATCGTGGAAGGAATATTCATTCTGGCGCTTTGATCCAGTCCGAGCAGATCCTGCATCGGAACAATCGCCGTATCCGCCACGGATGCCCAGGCTGTGCGAATCATATCCCAGTGAAGATACTTCGTATTCTTAATCCCGAGATATTCTTTGACGAATTTGCGGTCTGCACGGCTTAACGTCGGATACCATCCGACCACCGTATCATTATCGTGCGTTCCTGTATAAACCACACAGTTTCTCGTGTAATTGTGCGGCAAATAATCATTGTCTTCCTTGGAATCAAAAGCAAACTGGAGCACTTTCATTCCGGGATATCCGCATGCACGCATCAATTCAAAAACGGAATCGGTTAAGAATCCCAGATCTTCCGCAATTAACGGCTTATCTCCGAGTTCTTCCTCCATCTTGCGGAACAGATCCACGCCGGGACCTTTCTCCCAATGTCCGAATTCCGCCGTCGGATCGCCGTACGGAATGAAATAATATTCGTCAAATGCCCTGAAATGATCGATTCTGACACGGTCATACAATCTGAAGCAGTGCTGCATACGGTCAATCCACCAGCGGTAACCGGTCTTTCGATGATACTCCCAATCATACAGAGGATTTCCCCAAAGCTGGCCCGTTGCGGAGAAATAATCGGGCGGGCATCCTGCCACACCGGTCGGATTGCCGGCCTTATCCAGCAGGAACAATTCCGGATGTGCCCATGTATCCGCGCTGTCCGCAGCCACATAAATCGGAATGTCTCCGATGATCTCTATGCCTTTTTCGTTGGCATATCCTTTCAGTTTCTCCCACTGTTTAAAAAAGAAAAACTGCAGAAATTCATAATAAGCAATCTCATTTGCCAGACGTTTCTTTGCATCCGACAATGCTTTTTTCTTACGCAGACGAAGAGCCGGATCCCAGCCGATAAAACTTGCACCCTCTTCTTCATCTTTCAAAGCCATAAAAAGGGCATAATCCGTAAGCCAGGCACTTTCCGTGCGCACGAATTTTTTAAATTCCCTGTCGTTACAATCAAAGCGTTTGAATGCTTTTTTCAAAAGCGCCAGTTTCCCGAAATACACTTTCTCGTAATTGACTTTATCCAGGATCCGTACGGCATTCTTTGCGCCCTTTTCTTTCACCGTATCGCAAAGATCTGCGCTGTCGCACTCTTTACGGGTTAAAAGTTTCAGGCGGATCAGTTCCTCCAAATCGATATAGTACGGATTGCCGGCATACGTTGAAAACGACTGGTACGGGGAATCTCCGTATCCCGTCGGACCGAGCGGAAGGATCTGCCAGTAATGCTGGCCCGATGCGCATAAAAAGTCCACAAAATCATAAGCTTCCCTGCCGAAGCTTCCAATCCCGTATTTTCCGGGCAAACTGCTGATTGCCAATAATATGCCGCTTTTTCTCATCTATGTTCTCTTCTCTTAGTGACTTTAGGGCTGTGCCTCCAAGCCATCCCATGCCACTTTCCAGTCTGCTGCCGCCTCGGGATTCTGCTCGGGATTCTTCATTTCCTCATCGGAAATATTAAGCTCATGCAGTCTTTCGGTGATCAGCTGATTTAAATTGTCATCGTCGGTAATTACAACTCCGATATCGGAATAGAGCTTTTGATACTCATCACTGGGCACAATCAGATTTCCGTTTTCGTCATGGAAAATATATACCATCTTGCGAAGGTAATCATCATACTCTTTGGATCCGTCCTGGAATGAATAATCATACGGTACAAAGCTGTATTTAACGCGTTCGTTGGTGCCGTAATCCGAGGCAAACTGCGGATAATCTTCCGGAAGATCCGCGTCCGAAGGAAGTTCATATCCATAAATCATCGGAGTACCCATCGCCAGTTCATACTCGGCACTGTAGATAAATTCATGGTGGCCTTCCGCATTGACACGATCATAGGTTTCCACCATAATGGAAGCTCCGCCGCTTCCGGACATAAAGAAGACTCCGTATTTATTCAGTTCTCCCCAGGCGCGGTAATAGGATTCATACTGATCTACCACGTACAGTTTATCGCCCCTCTTTTTGATAATATAATAATCATCGACACCGTCCATGCGTTCCGCATTATTGCCGGACACGCGAACCGCAAGTTCCGGAATTCCGTCATTACCGCAGTCAATGATGGCATAATCAATCTCCACCACGGTTTTGCGATTGGAATCCCCGAATGTATCCAGGTAGTGCTCCTCGATGGAACGCTTCATTTCCATCAGCGTATAGCTCGATCCTTTGGTGAGGCCTGCAATCGTCTCTCCCTCAACCTCTACGCTTTCTCCGTTATTGATAAATGCAAGCAGCTCGTCTTCGCTGACAGGTCGCGGTGTATCCGGGCTCTCCGGAATTTCCGCTACACCGCTTGACGCTTCGGTAACAGGCGCTTCACTTGTCGCAATCGTCTGCGCCGGCTTTTTAAAACATCCGGCAAAGGAAGCTCCCAGGATTGCAATGCCCAAAAGAACCGCTGCCATTTTCAAGACGTTCTTTTTCATTTTCTTTCCCCTTTTATGTTTATGATAATTTCCAGATATCCCTGTTGTACTCTTCAATCGTACGATCCGATGAGAAGAATCCGGCTTTGGCAATATTGACAAGCATCATCTTTCTCCATTTTGCACGGTCGTCGTAATCGGAGATCATTTGGTCTTTCACTTTGATATATTCTTCCAGATCCAGAAGCGTCATAAACCAGTCCTTGTTTAAAAGTTCGTTGTAAAGGCGCTCCAGGTTTTCTCTTCTTCCGACCTGCATGCAAAGCGTGGAAACGATGAAGTCCACAGCCTCTTTGATCACAGGAGATTCCTCATAGAATTTTCTCGAAACATAATCCGCCTTTGCATAATGCTCGATAACGGTTTCGGAAGATGCTCCGAATGTATAGATATTATCGTCTCCGACAAGCTCGGCGATCTCCATATTCGCACCGTCCACGGTTCCCAATGTTACCGCACCGTTTAACATAAACTTCATGTTTCCGGTACCGCTTGCTTCCTTACTTGCAAGGGAAATCTGCTCGGAAATATCGCAGGCGGGAATAATGCGTTCTGCGTAAGATACATTGTAATTCTCCACCATAACGACACGAAGGTAGGGAGATACTTCCGGATCGTTATTGATGATCTTGCTCATCACAAGGATTAAGTGAATGATATCCTGCGCAATGATATATGCGGGTGCAGCCTTAGCGCCGAAGATAAAGGTGATCGGTCTAGCCGGTTTCTTTCCTGCTTTGACTTCCAGGTATTTGTGGATGATGTAAAGAACATTCATCTGCTGACGCTTGTACTCATGCAGTCTCTTCGCCTGGATATCAAAAATCGAATCCGGATCGATATCGATGCCTTCTTTTTCTTTGATGTAAGCTGCCAGTTCGGCTTTTTTACCCTTCTTGATCTCTTCGAGTTTCTTAAGAACTTCCGCATCATCCTTGAATGCCAGAAGTTTCTCAAGCTCGGTTGCATCCTTCTTGTAACCGTTTCCGATCTTCTCGGAAAGGAAAGCGGATAAGTCGCGGTTGCAGGATAAGAGCCATCTTCTGAACGTAATACCGTTGGTCTTATTGTTGAATTTCTCGGGATAAATCTTATAAAAAGCATTCAGCTCGGTATTCTTTAAGATCTCGGTATGAAGCGCAGCCACGCCATTGATGGAGAAACCGTAGTGAATATCGATATGTGCCATGTGAACACGGTTTTCGTTATCAATGATCCATACACGCTCATCGTCGTATTTCTCTTTGACTCTTCTGTCGAGTTCCTGAATGATCGGAACAAGATTCGGAACAACTTTCTCAAGATAGTGAAGCGGCCATTTCTCCAATGCTTCCGCAAGGATGGTATGGTTCGTATATGCACAGGTCTTGGATACGATCTCAATTGCCTCATCCAAAGAAATTGCCTTCTCTTCCGTCATGATACGGATCAGTTCCGGAATTACGAGAGTCGGATGGGTATCGTTGATCTGGATGACTGCGAAATCATACATCTTTCTTAAATCGTATTTATGATTGTGCATATCGCGGATAATGTACTGTGCCGCATTGCTGACCATGAAATACTGCTGATAGATACGAAGCAGGTTTCCTGCCTCATCGGAATCATCGGGATATAAGAAAAGTGTTAAATTCTTTGCAATCTTGGTCTTGTCAAAATCGATGCCTTTCTTTACAAGGCTTTCATCGACGGTCTCCACATCGAATAAATGCAATTTGTTGACACCGTTTTCATAACCGATGACATCAATATCGTAAAGGCGGGATTTCACGGAGAAATCCTTAAACGGAATTTCAAACGAAATATCCGTTTTGTTTAACCAGGACTGCTGTTCAATCCAGTCGTTTTTCTCGGCTTTCTGCAGATTGTCATGAAACTCCTGCTTGAAAAGTCCGAAATGATAATTCAGACCGATACCGTCACCGGGAAGTCCGAGCGTTGCAATGGAATCAAGGAAGCATGCAGCCAGTCTTCCGAGTCCGCCGTTACCCAAAGAAGGTTCGGGTTCAACCTCTTCGATCTCGGCAAGATCAAGTCCGTTCTTTGCAAGGATTTCTTTCACTTTGTCGTATGCTCCGAGGTTGATTAAGTTATTGGATAAAAGTTTACCGATCAGGAATTCCGCGGAGATATAATAAATCTTTTTCTCGCCGGTAATCTCCTCGGTCACTCTGGCATAATCCTTAACGAAGGAAAGTAAAACATAATAAGCTTCGTTATTGTTTAACTCCTTTAAACCTTTCGAATAGATGCGCTTTGCGGTGTCTTCGAGTTCCGTTTCCATACGCGCTTCAAACAATTCCTTCTCAATCATTTCTTCCTGTAATGACATATAACTACCTCTACTCTCTTTCAAACTAATCGTTCCGAATCCGAACGTTCTAAGCTTCTTCTTTTTTCTCCTTACTATCCGCGTCTTCTACGACCTCTTCGGCTTCCCCGCATTTATCCCAGGGAACCGGGTCATATCTTCCGTCTTTGAATTTAACCGCTTCGATGATCGAGAATACGATACCGAAAAGGATGACCGCAGCGGATACACACCATCCGAGAATTACATTCGCTGTCAACGAATAGCCGTCCGCAGATCCGTAGATGCCCTTATTTGCTCCGATCAAAGTGCTCATGTTCCAGCCGAAAAAGACGATGAGCAAAAGCGGTGCAATCACTTTAATGGATGCATAAAACCACCATTTCGGCATACGGAAACGTTTTGCATTGAGGTTAATCTCCTCCAAAACCTTGCCGGTTTTGAAGAACCATCCCACCGCAATCGTCTCCACGATTCCGATAAATACCAGATTGATGTTGTTGGCATAATAATCCACGATATCAAGGAACGCAAGTCCCGCGCCCGTAACGAAGATCAGTGAGATCAGGCTTGCGAGAATGCAAATGAAAAGCGTGGTCTTTTTGGCAGTCCATTTAAACTTATCCGAAAGAGATGCCGATACACCTTCCACGATGGAAAATGCGGAATCGATGGCAAGCGTACATAAGCAGAAGTAAAATACAAATGCGAAAAATGCATTGAATAATCCGCTCGATGAAAGGTTCACCATTGCCTGCGGATAAATGATAAATGCCGTTGCCACACCGGACGCGGACATATTGTCAAGCATGCCTACACCACCCATGGTGGTAAACATTACGACACTGGAAAGCAGACTCACTCCCAGATCGGAAAGCGCAATAATCACCGCATCCCTTGCGATGTTCGAAGTCTTCGGCAGGTAGGATCCGTATGCAAACATGATCGCCATCATGATGGATAAAGAATAAAATACCTGTCCCACCGCATCAATCCAGATATCCGGGCTGAAGACCTGTTCCGGGTTTAAAGAAATCATCCTTGCAAGACCTTCCATTCCGCCCTGCATGAACATTCCCTTTACCGCCATGATGATCAGGCAGACTACCGGGGCAAAAACAGTAAATTTAACAACTTTGCTGACCGAACTTGCACCGTTTCTGATGCAGACATAGATAAAAATCCATGCGATAAACAGTGACACCAAAGCGAACGTGGAAATCGTACCGAATCCGTCCGTGGTTCCCGTCGTCTGAATAGCGTTCATCCATACTTTGCCGGCAGCTTCCGAATTACCGGTAAGGCCGGCAAACTGGTAAGAATTTAAAGCCATTAAAATAACCCAGCCGAAAACAACCGCATAATACGTTACGATTACAAAGGCGTTTACCGTGGAGGACCAGCCGATCCACTGGAATTTCTTGTTCATAGATCCCAATGCTAATGTCGCACCGGATTTCGTTCTGCGTCCGATGGCAATTTCCATCATCAGAAGGGGAATGCCCAGAACAATCATCATCAGCATATAAATAAAAATGAATGTTCCTCCGCCGTATTTCGCCGCCAGTCCCGGGAAACGCCAAGCGTTACCGAGTCCTACCGCCGAGCCTACGGACGCTAAAATAAACGTAAAACTCGATGCCCACTGTCCTCTTTTCTCTGATGCCATTTCTACTTCTCCACCATTCCTTAAAATACAATCCGGGTATGGGCATACACTTTTAAAACCCCTGTTATCCGAATTTGGTTGCATACAAATAAACGTTTGACAACGTCATAATATTTTACCGTATTTTGGCAATTGTTTCAACAAATAAACTGACAACAAATCATATTTTCCTTCCTTCTTTTCGTGTAAACTGTATAGATTTATACAGCAAGCGAGGTGCACACTTGACAGCCTTATCGCGCAAAAAAGCGGCTGCGACATATCCGCCGCAACCGCTTAATCGTTTCGCTTGTCTTTTTAATAATTTAATCAGCCCTTCTCAAGAGCAAGAGTTCTGGTTGTTAAATCACAAACCTCACTCGGTCCGTAGTACTGAATTGCACCGGGGAAGGTGAAGCAGGTTTCCACTGCCCACTCGTCTCTGTGTGCTTCGAAGAATTTGAACGGCTTTCCGTCAAGTTCTACAAGAGCCTTACGGATAACGGGCTTGTCCTCACCGTTTCTTCTTTCGATGTTCATCATCTTGGTGATCGGCATACCGCCTGCAACCCACTCTTCAGCAGGCTTGGAGATGTTGGAAACCTTGGAAAGGTATCCGGTGTAGCCGTAAGAAATTAACATGAATGCATTGTATCCTAAGCTGTAGCAGTAATCTGCATCGAAGTTGGAAGGGAATGCGCATCTTCCTTCATAACCGAAGAAGTGATGAAGAGGAGCAAATTTGCCCTTATAAGTTCCTGCTGCTTTTCTCTTGGCCAGTTCGCTCTTAACCATTTCGGAGAAGAGTTTCTCGGACTCGATTAAAGATACCTGTACGTTTCCGTGAGGGTCTCTCTCTAAGAAGAGCTGCTGCTGGATGCCTGCGGGAAGGATATCAAATACTGCAAATGCTTCTGCGCTAAGACCTGCTTTGATGAAATTGTACTTTGCAGTCCAATCGGGAAGTGCATTGAATTCATCGGTCTTGCTGCCTGCAAGAAGCTCGTTGATCTCTTTGATCAGTGCGGAGAACTCGGGAACGAATTCTACGATACCTTCGGGAATGATGGCAACACCGAAGTTGTTTCCGGCATTTCCTCTCTTCTCTACGGAATCTGCGATGTAATTGGTGATCTGAGCAAGGCTCATCTTCTTAGCGGCTACTTCTTCACCGATTAAGCAGATGTTGGGCTGGGTTTCAAGTGCACACTCAAGTGCAACGTGGGAAGCGCTGCGGCCCATAACCTTGATGAAATGCCAGTACTTCTTAGCGGAGTTTGCATCTCTTTCAATGTTACCGATCAATTCGGAATAAGTCTTGGTAGCGGTATCGAAACCGAAGGATGCTTCGATATCTTCGTTCTTTAAGTCACCGTCGATGGTCTTCGGGCATCCGATTACCTGGATTCCGGTGTTCTTTGCTGCCATGTACTCTGCAAGTACGGCTGCGTTGGTGTTGGAATCGTCACCACCGATGATAACGATTGCATTAAGACCATGCTTCTTTGCAACTTCTTCCACGATTGCAAACTGCTCTTTGGTCTCTAATTTGGTACGGCCGGATCCAATGATATCGAAACCGCCGGTATTTCTGTATGCGTTGATGAATTCGTCGGTGAATTCTACATAGTCATCTTCCAAAAGTCCGCTCGGGCCGCCCTTGAAACCAAGTAAAACATTGTCCTTGTCAGCTGCCTTTAATGCATCATAAAGACCGGAAATAACATTGTGTCCTCCGGGTGCCTGTCCGCCGGAAAGAATAACGCCTACTACCCATTTCTTTGCGGGTGCGTTGTTTGTGCCTTTTACAAAGGTGATTTCCTTCTTACCGTAGGTATTCGGGAAGAGTTCTTTGATTTTGTCCTGGTCTGCAACGGATGCGGTTTGTGCACCTTCCTTAACGCAGATCTCTGCAACTCCGTTTCTGAGCATTCCGGGAAGCTTCGGGGAATACTCATATCTTGCTTTTTGAAGTGGTGAAAGATTCATAGCAATACTCCTTTATATGTAAAATTTTTTGGTTCCGAAAACAACGTTAATATTGTAGCACAGCCTGCGACTTTTAGAAAGAAATAACATGAAATGCGATCAAAAACTGGAACGCCAGGTATGCAAAATACAAAAGTAAGAGCAAAATTCCCTGAAGGCGATACAGTTTTCCCTTAAATACGGCAGGCAGTGTCAGGATCATCATTACGATGAATACCAGCGGTACATCGATCAAAAGGGACGGATTCATGCCCGCGATCGGAGCTTTGTCATTCGGTACATCAAACGGATTGATGGTAATCGCAAGACCGGATACCAAAACCAGATTGAAAATATTCGCACCGATGATATTTCCGAGCGACAGTGCGCCGTGTCCTTTTACCAACGATGTGATTGCGGTAACAAGCTCCGGAAGCGATGTTCCGAGGGCAACAAATGTCAGGGCAATGACGGACTCCGGAATACCGATCTTATGTGCGATGATGATTCCGTTATCCACCAAAAGGTTGGCGCCGAATGCGATGATGGCAGCGCCGAAAACAAGTAAAAGAAGTGCAACCGGAATGGATTCGGGTGCTTCCTCCTCTTCTTCCTCCGGCTTTTCTTCGACTTCGCCTTTTTTCATCTTCGTAATCGCCTGACGGATAACGAAGAACATATAAACTAAGAATGTAACCAGTAAAAGAATACCGGTCGTTCTGGAGAAACTTCCG
Source organism: Lachnospiraceae bacterium UBA3804 (assembly GCA_002368665.1). Taxonomy (GTDB): domain Bacteria; phylum Bacillota; class Clostridia; order Lachnospirales; family Lachnospiraceae; genus UBA3766. Next base: position 263,942 of record DFEK01000008.1, on the reverse strand, counting down.
AAATAATAGGCATTAAATGCATAGAATGCTGCGGCAATGAAGAAAAAGATTACCGGCAGTCTGAGCGGTTTCTTATCCACTTTGGCAGGCTTTACGGCTAAGGTAATGGCCGCGATCAGCGCCGAATTGCAGATGATGGATCCGATCGCATTGCCGTAGGAGATTGAAGCACTTCCCTTGGCTGCCGCCTGTGCGGATACCATAACTTCGGGAAGCGTGGTTCCGATGGATACAACCGTGGCACCGATCAAAATCTCGGGGATCTTAAATTTCTTCGCAATCGCCGTGGCGCCGTCCACAAACCAGTCTCCGCCTTTAATCAGGCAGGCAAGACCCGCAATAAAGAATAAAATTGCCGGCAGGAGGCTTTCCGTAGTAAGCTTACCGCTTGCGATATAGCAACATAAGCCTGCCGCGAAAACAACAAGCAGGAAAATAATCTTGCCAACCGGACTTTTTTTCTTTGCAACCGCTTCTTCCATCTTCGTCACTCTCCGTTATTACTGAATCATCTGCTTAACGCTTGCGATGCTTCCGTCATCTTTAATATTGTTATTCTTCATAAAGGTATCAACACCGTTAACCCAATCGATGAGTTCTACATTGGCTGCGTTTATGGCAGCATTTCCCTTGTTCATTTTGTCCATATCGCTGTTGTTTAAGCCGTCCAGCATATAGGTAAATCCTTCGAGCAGTTTATCCGTGCATGCTACATAGTGGTTATCAAGCGCCTTGATCTCACTGTCCGTAATTCCGGCATTTCTGGTCTTTGCGTTCTGGCTTATCACTTTCAGGGACGGAATGATCCTTGCCTGGATTACTGCCTTCATGGTATTCATATCCGTGTTACTGTTTACCTGACCGGATGCATCCGTTAATTCATTCCAGTAAACACTGTCCTCGTTTAAGCTTGCTCCGTACTCGGCAAATGCTTTCTTCTTGCCAAATCCGGCACAGCCGACAAGCAGTGCAAGTACGCATGCAAATGCAAATAAAACGGTAATCTTTTTCCCTAAATTCTTCATTCCCACTCCTCCTTAAACACTAAGGCGAAAACCCATTTTCCCGCCTTTTATGCGCCTGACAGGACTTGAACCTGCACGGTCTCCCACCAGAACCTAAATCTGGCGCGTCTGCCAATTCCGCCACAGGCGCAAATTCCTATAAATTATAACACATAAAGGAGCTTTTCACCATAGAAATCCGAATAAAAAAAGGAAACTCTTCAGTTTCCTCTTTCTCGTGAGCCATCGGGGACTCGAACCCCGGACAACTTGATTAAAAGTCAAGTGCTCTACCACCTGAGCTAATGGCCCATATACGATTATATTTCCTGCATTTGAGCTGGACCGGCTGGATTTGAACCAGCGAATGCAGGAGTCAAAGTCCTGTGCCTTACCGCTTGGCGACGGCCCATTAATAGGGTGGGTGAAGGGACTTGAACCCTCGGCCTCCAGAGCCACAATCTGGCGCGCTAGCCAACTGCGCCACACCCACCATAGCAATTTGGACTTGTCCCACATTTCAATGTGGAGCGTGCCCGAAGGGATTCGAACCCCCGACCCACGGCTTAGAAGGCCGTTGCTCTATCCAGCTGAGCTACGGACACAGATGGAAAAATTGCTGTTACTTTCACGGAAGTGAAACGAACGGGAAAGTAACAAAAAACGTCGTCAACGATAGACATTATATGATAAATACGCTGTCTGTGTCAACAACTATTTTTCCATACTGTCCTTAAGATTCTATTCCCCGAGTTCTGCGATGAAGCCGAGCGCTCTGGATGCGTTCTCCGTTTCGGGGAAACGCTCGGTTACAAGCGTATAGGTTTCTTTGGCCTTCGCCTTATCTCCGTTCTGACGATAAGCATCCGCCAGAGCAAATAAAGCGTCGGAATTCTCCGAATCAAACAAAACAGCTTTCTTATAATTCTCGATTGCCGAACTGTAATCCATGATGCGGAATGCTTCGTTTCCGGCTTCATAGTACTGTCCGCCCACGGTCCCGCCGACGGAAGACATCATCAGTTCGTACATCTGCTTAAATTCTTCCGTAGCCTTCTGTTCCACGTAGGTTTCATCAATATTGGAAAGGTATCCTGCGATCACCATGGTATCACGGGATTCCCCCTTGTCATATTCGATCTGTGCAAGCATCAGGTTCTTTAAGGCGCCGTTCTCGCCTTCGCTGCTCTCGTAGGACTCAAGTCTCTCCGAGGTTTCCTCCAGCTGCTTGGATAAGGAATTGTAATTCTGTGTCAGTTCCTCTTTCTCGGCGCTCTTGGTTGCCAACTCTTCCCTTGCCTGGTTCAGTTCCTGCTCCAGGCCGCTGTCGCTCATGCGCACACGGATCGGTCCGAGTAAAAACCATCCGATGGCAAGACCGATCAGTAAGCCCACTGCGATATTCAAAAGAAGTCCCAAGCCCTTCGGCTCGTTCGAAGTCTTCGGCTGGATGATCACATCGTTGCCGCTTTGCATATAAACGGCATTGTTGTTTTCTTTTTTCTTGAAGTTCCGGCTCTCGTCCAGACCCAGCATTTCGTTAACTTCCCGTAAGTAATGGTTGGTCAACACATTGCCGATATCAATCTTACGACAGGGTTCGAGCTCACGCTTTGCCTTCTCCCAGTCCTCTTCACGGATATATAAGAGTGCCAGAAGCTGTCTTGCTTTTAAAAGTTTGGGATTTAGGTTGACGATTTTACGAAGCTGGATTTTCGCCATGTCAACACTGCCCTGTTTGCAATAATTCAATGCCAGATTGTATTTGTGAATTGTGCTGTTGATACCGTCCAAAGCCGCGGGATTGGACTGTACCATTTCGATATAGTCGGACGCAATGTTCTTCTCCGGCTGATAAGTCGTGGAAATAACCCACTCCGTCAGCGCTTCCACCAGTTCGCCCAACTCGAAATACACCAGTCCCAAAAGGTTTCTGGCCTGTGTATTGACTTTATTCAATTTCAGACATTGCCGCAACTTTTCTTTGGAACCGGTTAAATCCCTTACCTGTGCCCTTTCCAGTCCCTCGTTATAGTACTGGTTGGACAGATAAATGAGTTTCTTATAGGTTCCGACATCCGCACCGCAGGCGGTACAGAAGTCTTTCTCGGACAAAGCGCAGCCACATTTGTAACAGTTCACGCGTTTATCCTCTACTGTACGGTATAGTCCGCTGTCGTCTCTTCGCCTTCCTTAACGGTTTTAACGATCAAATCGATCATGTCCGCAAGGTCATGCTGTGCAATCGCTTCTTCGGCATCCTGCACTTCGAGACTGGGATGAAATTTTTTCAGTTCGTTCTCAAAATCAATCACGATTCTACCCCTGTAAATCCATCAAATCAACTGATAAGCAAATAGATATTATACAGTTTTTAAGATAATGTTGCAAGACGTTCCTTAACCTGCTCCATCATCTGCGTATACTTCTCAAGTTTCGCCTTCTCCTCGGCAATTTTAGCTTCGGGAGCCTTGGAAATAAAGCGTTCGTTGTTCAACATACCGTTTACTCTAGCAAGCTCGCCCTCTAAGCGCTTCTGCTCTTTTAAGAGTCTTTCCTTCTCAGCCGCAAGGTCAACGAGTTCGGCAAGAGGAATGTAGATATTGGCATTTGCAATCACTACGGATACCGCATCATCACCGATACCGGACTTGTCTGCCTGTACATTGACTTCGGAAGCGGATGCCAGGGTTGCGAAGAAGAGTTTGCCTTTCTCGAAGATGTTTCTCATCTCTTCCTTCTCGCTGACAACATAAACCGCAGCCTTCTTTGAAGGCGGAACATTCATGCCGGTGCGGGCATTACGGATGCCTCTTACGGCTTCCTTCATGATCTCAATCTCTTTTTCCTCTTTGGCGAAATATCTTTCCTCGGAATACTTCGGCCAGTTCGAGATCATAATGGATTCTTCTTCATCCTGCAGGGTGCAGAAGATTTCCTCGGTAATGAAAGGCATGTAAGGATGCAGAAGTTTCAGTGCATCGATCAGCGTTGTCTTTAAAGTCCAAAGAGCAGCATTCTGGGAAGTCTTTGCACTTTCATCCTTGGCCCAGAGTCTGGGTTTTACCATCTCGATATACCAGTCGCAAAGCTCGTCCCAAATGAAATCGTATACTTTCTGAACAGCGATACCGAGTTCATAATTTTCCATATTGTCGGTTACTTCTTTGATGACACGGTTTAATTTGGAAAGGATCCACTTATCAACCGGCTCCAGATCGCCTGCTGCCGGAGTGGTCACTTCCTTGCCTTCCATGTTCATCATAATGAATCTGGAAGCGTTCCAGATCTTATTGCAGAAGTTACGGTTTGCTTCCACTCTTTCATAATAGAAACGCATATCGTTTCCGGGAGCGTTTCCGGTGATCAGGGTAAGACGCAGTGCATCCGCTCCGTACTGATCGATGATCTCCAAAGGATCGATACCGTTGCCCAAAGACTTACTCATCTTACGTCCCTGGGAGTCACGAACCAGACCGTGGAACAATACGGTCTTGAAAGGCTTCTCGCCCATCTGCTCGTATCCGGAGAAGATCATACGGATAACCCAGAAGAAAATAATGTCATATCCGGTAACCAGCACATCGGTCGGATAGAAATATTCAAGGTCTTTCGTTTTCTCGGGCCAGCCCAATGTGGAGAACGGCCATAATGCGGAAGAAAACCAGGTGTCCAACGTATCCGGATCCTGTGTCAAATGGGTGCATCCGCACTTCGGACATTTCTCGGGCATTGCCTTGGCTACGGTGATTTCGCCGCATTCGTCGCAGTAATATGCAGGGATTCTGTGTCCCCACCAAAGCTGACGGGAAATACACCAGTCTTTGATATTATCGGTCCAGTTAAAATAGGTCTTCTCCATTCTTTCCGGAACCAGTTTGATCTCGCCCTCTTTCACTGCCTTTACGGCGGGCTTGATCAGTTCATCCATTTTAACGAACCACTGCTGCTTAACCAAGGGCTCTACGGTCGTCTTGCAACGGTCATGGGTTCCTACGTTATGCGAATACTCCTCGATACGTACCAAGAGACCCATTTCATCCAGTTCTTTTACGATCTGCTCTCTTGCAGCATAGCGGTCCATGCCTGCGAATTTGCCGCCGTTTTCATTGATGGTGGCATCATCGTTCATGATATTGATGACAGGAAGATTGTTTCTCTGTCCTACAAGGAAGTCGTTCGGGTCATGAGCGGGTGTGATCTTAACAACACCGGTACCGAATTCCATATCAACGTAAGGGTCTGCGATAATCGGAATCTCACGGTCCACGAACGGTAAGAATACTTTCTTGCCTACGAGGTCTTTGTATCTTTCATCGTCCGGGTTTACGGCTACCGCGGTATCACCGAGCATGGTCTCGGGACGGGTGGTCGCAAATTCAAGGTAATTGTCCTCTCCGACGATTTTATATTTGATATGCCAGAAATGACCTGCCTGCTCTTCATATTCCACTTCCGCATCGGAAATGGAAGTATTGCAGACCGGGCACCAGTTGATGATTCTTGCGCCCTTGTAAATCCAGCCTTTTTCATGCATCTTGCAGAATACTTCGGTTACGGCCTTGTTGCAGCCTTCGTCCATGGTGAAACGCTCTCTGTCCCAGTCGCAGGAAGAGCCCATTTTCTTAAGCTGGGAGATGATACGTCCGCCGTATTCCTTCTTCCAGTCCCATGCACGCTCCAAAAATTTCTCGCGGCCTAAATCATGCTTATCGATTCCCTGCTTCTTCAAAGTTTCGATGATCTTTACTTCGGTTGCGATCGAAGCATGGTCGGTTCCTGGCTGCCACAGTGTATTAAAACCCTGCATTCTCTTGAAACGAATCAGGATATCCTGCATGGTATTATCAAGCGCATGTCCCATATGAAGCTGTCCCGTAATGTTGGGAGGCGGGATCACGATAGTAAACGGAGTTTTGGTTTCGTCCACTTCGGCATGGAAATATTTCTTATCCAGCCACTTCTGATATAATCTGTCCTCAAGTCCGTGAGGATCGTAGGTTTTGGCAAGTTCTTTACTCATTTCTGTACTCCCTGAAATCAAATATTAAGAGTGCGGAATCTCACAATGCCGCACTCTTAAATATATTGAATAATCAATCATTTGTCAATCATACGCAAAACGCGAAACGGGTCAAACTTTAAGGTTTTTTAGCAAGCAAGTTGCTATCTTTCACATTTCCAGAATGCCGCGGAATATGCGGGCATTAAGCTGCCACCTCCGAAGTCGTGCATCTGACCGGTGATCAGATCCACCGCCTGGCCGCAACCGGCGTCGAAATGAGCGGTAAAGTCGTTACTGTCCATATTGATGGCAACCAGGACTCTTTCGTTCTCGCTCTTTCTTTCGAAGATGCATTGCTTATTGGTTAGGACAACACTCCGGAATCCGCCGTAGTTGAGCGCTTCGCTTCCTTCCTTGGCCTTGGTAAGCTTTGCAATAAAGTCCGTCAGTTCGTTCCACTGCGGTTTGTCGAAACATGCGCGCAATGCAGGGTCACCCTGTGACTTGTCTGCTTTTTCGCCCCACTCGGAACCATAGTAAACGCAGGGAATACCCGGCATACCGAAAACCATTGCATACACAAGCGGTAAGCAGTTCGGATCCTGGATGATGCTTGCGATTCGGGAAACATCATGGTTATCCGCAAAGCTTAACAAATGTGCTCCGCGTGCCACAGCCCACGGCTGGTCTTCGAACAGACGAAGCAGGGAATGCACGATCTCAAACATGTTCGCGGAATTGAACGCGGAATGAATTCCCTTGTAGCACTGATAATTGGTTACGGAATGGATATTCATCTCGCGAAGCATTCTGCCGTACTCGCCGTGAAGCACTTCTCCGAGTAAGAAAAAGTCCTCCTTCTTGGAATCGCAGAAACCTCTTAAACGGTTTAAAAATCCGTAATCCAGACAGTATGCCACGTCCAGACGGATTCCGTCGATATCGAATTCATTGATCCAGCCTTCCACGGCATGAAAAATATGCTGGATGACATCTTCGTTGTGAAGATTTAATTTAACCAGATCGTAATTGCCTTCCCAGCCTTCATACCAAAGGCCGTCGTTATAGTTGGAATTGCCGTCGAATGCAATACGGTTAAACCAACCTACATAAGGCGAAGACTCTCGGTTTTTCAATACATCCTGGAAAGCCCAGAAGCCGCGTCCGACGTGATTGAATACGCCGTCCAATACGACCTTGATGCCTTCTTTATGAAGTGCCTTGCAGACCTTTGCGAAATCCTCGTTCGTACCGAGTCTGCAATCGATCTTCGTGTAATCTCTCGTGTTGTATCCGTGCGTATCGGACTCGAATACCGGTGAAAAATAGATAGCGTTCATGCCCATCTTTTTGATGTGCGGAATCCAGTCGATCACCTTTAAAATTCTGTGCTCGAGTTTTCCGTCGTTTTCAAACGGTGCCCCGCAGAATCCCAAAGGGTAAATCTGATAAAACACACTTTCATAAGCCCACATGTTACTAATCCTCCGATTTTCCTATAATTGAGCAGCGTTTTCCTGCCGGCAGTTTCTTCGGTTATTCAACCGATTTCCAAAAAGCCGTCATAAAGTTCGGCAGAGTCTTCAGATTCACTTCCTCGTCTGCCTTCATATGGGGCGGAAATACTCCTTCGTATTCCGGTTTCAGAAAACGCCTCTCTAAGTATAATACCGTTCCTTTGTCGGTTTGGTTGCGAATAACTCTTCCCGCAGCCTGTAAAACTTTGTTCATGCCCGGAATCTGATAGGCAAATTCATATCCTTTGCCCTCTTTTTCATCGAAATACTCCCGGATCAGCTCTCGATCCTTCGTAATAAACGGAATTCCTCCGCCCACGATCACGGCGCCGATCAAATCTTCGCCGACAAGATCGATTCCTTCGGCAAAAATTCCACCCAACACGCAGAATCCTACCACACTTCTCCTAAATTGTCCAAACCCGCGCTTCAGTCCCGCCGTTTTGCCCTTATCCGACGGCCCGGATATTCCGATCAGGCTTAGCTGTGCGTCGTTTTCTTCTTTCAAAGGCGCCGGATTTTGGCGAAATCTGGCAAGGAAAGCCTCTCTTTCGAGTTCCGACATATTTTCGCTCTGGCGCAGGATATCGAATACCACGGGGGCGTATTTGCGGTTTAATACCGTATACACCCTGTCCGCGAACTCAAACGACGGGAAGAAAACCATATAGTTGCCGTTTTTCGTCTTTACCGTCCGGTAAATATATCCGGCGATTCTTTCATACATTTCATCGGTGCGGTCGTCAAAACGGCTCGTCACATCCTTCGCCACCATGATCCGGCGGTTTTCTTTCGGGAAAATGGACTTTGCCAGCACCTGCGTATCGTGCTCGGATGCTCCGAGAAGCTCTTTATAATACTCCATCGGGAAAAGCGTCGCCGAGAACAATACGCCGCCCACGGCCCTTTGATGGCAGGCCCGAAGAAGTCTGCCCGGATTTCTGCAAAGAAGTTTGACTTCAAGTTTCTCCTCTTCGGTAATCCTTGCATATAATTTGTATTCATCGCCTCTAAGTTCCCACATTTCCTGGAAATGACCGACTTCGAAATACATGTTTAAAACCGCCTTATGAACTGTGCCGTGCGATTTTTTCTTTTCCTCTTCCTCCAGATATTTGCGCACCACCGAAGTAAAGCGGGTCAGTGCCTTTAACTGCGGAGCAAACTCGTCCTCGTTTTCATAGACAAAGCTTCCGTCATCGCAACGACGCTTCACCAAAAGAAAAGCCGTTGCCGCCTCTTCGAGCGCTTCCGCCATCCGTTTGGCGTGTTTTTCGGGAATCTGCGGATGTGCCTTTCCGATACACTCATCGCGGATGACTCCCGCCAAAGCCTGCATGTCTTCCTTAACGAGGCTTGCGGAATACATTTCCCTGGCACGGTCCACCAGATTATGCGCCTCATCGGTCAGAAACAGATATTTCTCGGCTGATCCCTCCGCAAAGAATCTGCGAAGATAGACATGCGGGTCGTAGACATAGTTGTAATCGCCGATAATCACATCGGCAAAAAGACTTAAATCCAGTGAAAACTCGAACGGACAGACATTGTGTTTTCTTGCATACTCCTCAATGATCCCGCGGCTTAATTCTTCATTGGACGTAAGGCAGTCGTAGAGCGCGTCATTGATCCTGTCATAATGTCCGCCCGCCGCCTTGCATGCTTTCGGATTGCAGTCCGGTTCTTTCAAAAGACAGATCTTTTCTTTGGCCGTAAGGACGATACTTTTGATCCGAAGCGCATTGCGTCTTAAGAGATTCAATGTATCCGCAGCCACCGTGCGAGTGATCGTTTTGGCCGTCAAATAAAAGATCCGGCGAACCTTTCCCTCTCCCAGCGTTTGAATGGCAGGATACAGGGTGGTAATCGTTTTGCCGCAACCGGTCGGCGCTTCGAGAAACAGAAATTTCCCTTCATCATATGCACTCCTGCATTCTTCGACCAGTTCCTTCTGGCCTTCCCGGTACGGAAACGGAAACTCCATTCCCGCGATGCTTTCCGTGCGGACCTGCTGCCAGTTTACTTCCATTTCGGCCCATTTTCCGTATTCTTCCATCAGGGATTTAAACCAGTCCGTAATCTCTTCGGCGGAATATACCTGAATAAAACGGCGTACTGCCTCCGTCTCTAAATTGGCATAGGTAATCTGAACGGAAATCTCGTCCAAATCTTCTTTTGTAAGCACCATGTATGCGTAGCATTTTGCCTGGGCAAGATGCACCGGATTCGGGCCTTTTAAGGTATCCAGATTTCTCCAGGTTCCTTTGATCTCATCAATCGTAATCCCGGATTTCTTTGTAATGACACCGTCGGCTCTGCCCTCCACGCAGACTTCGAAATCCTTATACGGCACGGTTACCGACATGCGCACTTCGGCTTCATATGCACTGCCTGCCGCTTTTTGGAGTTTCTTGTGAATGCGGCTTCCGGCCTGCATGGAATCCAAGGAAGCCCTCCCGGAAGAGGTATTGTCGATATCACCGGACCTTAAAAGAAACTCCACCAGTTGTCGTACGGAAACACAAATGCGCGTCATTTCGGGCTCTCCTTTTTCCCGGAAAGGAGGAGAATCAGTCCCGCAATAAGGGAAAGAATTGCCACAATGAGTCCGACCGGCGCGAAGGTATCCTTAAGTGCCGTGGAACTAAGGGCAAGATAGGAGAGAATATACAGACCGAAATACATAGCAAGCAGACGTACCAAATTCAGTACGTCTGCGAAAACGGTTTTGAACTTTTGATTCGGCTTACCGCTCATTCATATGGGCATCCTTAATTTATTACGGGATTGTTCACCTTGGGTGCTTTGCTCGGATTGTTTTTTTCTTTGGTCACCATTTCGGACAACTTGTCCAGACTATATGTCTTTCCGGCAGCGTTTATTTTGGGATTGCTGCAAAGTCTCTTGAGTGCGCCTTTGTCCTTGGCTCCCAGATAATTGTTGATTCCAATGTTTATTCTTCCCTTGCCCAATGTGTAAATAAGGGCGTTATTGGCCTTATTGACATCAGTGGGTGTCCACTTCTTATTCTCTTTATAGTTATTCTCAAGTTCTTTGATCGTATTGCTCAGATATTTGTATTTCGCCACATCAAGCAGGCTGTTTTCGGATAACGGTTTCTGTCCGAAGCTCTGCACCAGGGCTTTCTGTGCTTCCTTTACTTTATTTAAAGGATTGGTCGCCTTGGCGATTTCCATCTTCATTCCCTTCTCAACAGCCATACTGAAAGATTTGAGATTCATCGGCTTGTTTGCGGCCTTTGCCTGATCCAGAAGTCCCTTAAATACGGCATCTTTCTTCATTGACTCCACTGCGGAACCGTTATTGATTCCGGCAAGAATCATACGATTCTGCTGACCTTCGGCATACTTGGGATTGTTTAAGTAATTCTCGGTTAATTTCCTTTCAGCGATTTCCGATACCACATATTGGGCAAGATGGTCAACATCATCAGCGTTGTACTGTGCGGGATTCTTTCCTTCCAAAGCCGTTTTGTGCATCCAGGTGTTGGCAAAGATGTTATCCTGGGTGACAAGACCTTCTTTCTTAAGATCGGCGATACCTTCCATGATAACTTCGGTTTTGCCGTGATAGGCGTTTACTTCGTCAATTTTGGTTGCAACCTCCTTCGCACTTAATCCCATGGAATCCTTGATTTCCTGAATCTCGGTATCAATGAAATCCAGTCTTTCCGATGCTTCGTGAAACTTTTCGGAACGCTTCTCGAGTTCATCCTTATATTCTTTTTTGAATCTTTCGTCAAATTTCTTCTTGCGTTCTTTGTATACCTTTAACGCATCGAAATACGGTTTATTCTCCTCCTGATATCTTCTGAGTGCTTCCTTATGTCTTAAGTAAGCATTCGTCTCACCGAATCCCAGGGTAATGATTTTATATAAAACTCTCGAAATTTTGTTTCCCGTGGTAAGCTGCGGTGCTTTGTTTACGGGTCCCTTGGGTTTACGTATATAATCTTCGTACGATACGCCTTCTTCGGTAGCAAGTTCGTCCGCGATTCTCATTCTGAATTCGTTTTCTTTTGCTTTGAACGCACTGAATTCGAGTCTGTATTTTTTCAGATAATCCCCGGGATGTTTTTTGATATTCTCCGCTTCTTTGAGCTTTCTCTCAAGTTCCACTTTGTTTTCATAAGAATCAATCTCGCCTACATCCGCAAGTTTTAAGGATTTCTTGGGTTCGAAGGTTGACTTGCCGACCTGCTGCCCGGAACTGATTCCGGAAGCAATGGCAAAGCGGCCGTTCTTAAGAACTTCGACACACTGCGGATGATTTCCTTCGTTGTCGAATACAAAATATTTTTTGCCGACATTTTCGGGTTTTGACAATGCATCGCGAAGCGTGATTTCGTTGTTATATCTTTCTTTTCCGTCCTCGCTGATCGCCATATCGAAGCGATATGAAGGCAAATTCAACTCATAGAAATCGGAAACGGTTTCAAACCGGGCTTTGAGCTGGTTTTCCTCTTTGCTTTCGGCCTTTAATGAATCACCGTTTTCCTTAGCGGACGTATCCTCATTGGGAAACAGACTGTTATTGTCATTGTTTTTGAAGTAATCGTCAATTCGAAAAGTCTGATCTAATTCTTTTTCGTTAAATAAATTGTTGTTATCCATAACTTTTCCCCCATTTTGTTTTAAGTTGTTTCACCTATAATACCCATTATTATATCAAAAAATTGCATCAGTTTGTTAATTCTATCGTTTTACCCAGGAAAAACGAGTAAATCAGGACTTCTTTGACCTTCCTTTTTTCCAGTTTTTCCAATGCTTTGGCATAATATTTAAGCTGTGCGCGGTATCTTTTAATAAGTTCCTCCTCATCGACCTTCGAATCGGTCTTGTAATCCAGCAAAACAAGCTCGCCGTCCTCTTCAAAATAAACATCGATTACGCCCTGCAAAAGCACATGCTCGGTCGAGGGAAGTTCTTCGCCTACTTCATTCGCCGGAAGGGATAACACGAAAGGCTGCTCACGGTAAAGCTTTCCCGCCTCTTCGGCAGTACGCATTCGCTTTGCCACGCCGTCTGCAAGGAACGCCGCCACGCTTTCGTTTCTGACCAGCTTATTCTCTTCCGATGGAAGGGCATAGGAATCCACAAGGGCCGCCCTTTGTTCGTTCAGTTTCGCCATTAACGATGCCGAATTGCTGCCCGCCGCCATTTCTTCTTCGGTAAAAGCGCCGAGATTAAGCAGTTCCATCACCCGGTGATGTGCTGTACCATAAAGGGATCCGGAGATTTTCTTCTCCTCCGGGCGCATAAAGGCCGGAACATATTCCTCTCCTCCGTCCTCTTTGTAGCCTTCGGCATCGCGGAACAGTTCATCCGCACCTTCGTTTTCTTCCATATAGGCGGCTTTCTTTAAGTCCGAAACCGTGGTCTTCGTAAAGACATTTCCAAGACTTTCATGCGGATATGTGTATGGGACAAACGGCTCGCGAGCCGCGGATACGGCTTTTAAATCATTCTTTAATTTCACGGTATCCAGTGCATCCGTAAGTTTCGCTTCTTCCGTCTGCTCCACCGTACAGTATCCGATATCAAAACAGTCCGGATTTCTCTGCGCTTCCGGGAATAAGAGGCTTATGTACGAGGCAGCTCCGAGAATTTCCGATGTGGTAAAGCTACGCTTCTTTCCGAAACTTCCGTCTGCTTCCAGCAGTTTCTTCGGAGCCGTGCCGACCATGATCAGTTTCTCCCTGGCTCTCGTCATGGCCACATACAGAAGGCGCAGATCCTCACCTCTTCGCTCCAGTGCATCTTTGCTAAGAAGGATGGCTCGGCTTAGCGATTTTCTCTTAATACGTGCAACGGGATCCGTATAATCCGCTGCCATGCCGAGTTTTTTGTCCGTGGGCACTTCCTTGGAATCCAGTTTCGTGGAGAGTTTCTCCCCGCATCCCAGTATAAAGCAGACCGGGAACTCGAGTCCTTTGCTTTTATGCATCGTATAAATACGCACCACATTCGCGTTTTCGTCCAGAATATTGGCTTCCCCGAAGTCAATTTCCCGGTTTTTCACATTCTCGATGTAGCGGACGAATTCGGATAAACCGACGAAACCGGTTGCCGCAAATTCCTCTGCCTTCTGAAGAAGGATCCGTAAATTTGCCACTCTTTGCTCTCCCAAGCGCAAAAGACGGAAATGCTCCATAATGCCTTCCCGCTCAAATACGGTCAAAAGCAGATCATAGACGCTTTCTCTGTCCGCAAGACTGCGGTAGGCGTTTAATTTCTCATCAAATGCCTTAATCTTATCGATGATCTTACGATCCGTTCCCATCTTTCGATAGCGCATCATGGAATCGTAGAACAGTTCGTTTTTGTTGATGCCGCGGATTTCCGCAAAGTCCGCTTCCTCGAAGCCTCCGAGGAAGGAATGCAAAACGCCGATTAAGGGAATATCCTGACGCGGGTTATTGATTACGGAGATTAAGTTTAAAACCAGGATCACCTCCGGTGCCATGAAATATCCCTCTTTGGAAATCACCATGGTCGGAATGCCCATCTCATCCAGTACGGACTTGATCTGTGCGGCACGGTTTTTGACCTTGCGCACCAGAATCATGATATCACTGAAGCGCACTTTCCGAAGAACGGCCTTATCCTCTTCAAAATGGTCCAGCACCTGATAATCGCTGTCCAGAAGTTCTTTGATACGCTTACCCACGGCAAGGGCTTCCCATGCCGTTTTATTTCGTATTCCGGTCTCCTTCCAGTTTTCTTCGGGAAGGACAAGAAGCTCCGCTTTCGCATCTTTCTTCGGCCCGCCGTAGGACGTGGCTCCGTAGTAGAGTCTTGCGGATTCGTCGTATTCGATCTCACCGACGGAAGTATGCATACTGTCTTCGAAGACGCAGTTTACCGCATCCAGCACCTCCGTACGCGAACGGAAATTGCTGGATAAATCCAGACGGATATTCTTTCCGGCCTCTTCGGTCGGATAGGTATCGTATTTCTCACGGAAGATCTCAGGCTCCGCCAGACGGAAACGGTAGATGCTCTGCTTCACATCGCCGACCATAAAGCGGTTTCCGACAGCCGGTTCATCCTTGGATACCGCATTTAAAAGGCTTTCCTGGATGGCATTGGAATCCTGGTATTCATCCACCATGACTTCGTCAAAGAAGGCACGGTATGATTTGGCCACATCGGACGGAATTCGTTCGCCGTTTTCCTTACGGAGTAAAATCTCCAGTGCGAAATGTTCCATGTCGGAGAAATCGATGAAGCCTCTTTCTTTTTTCTTTTCGGCAAAACGAAGGCTTAATTCGCGCGCTAAGGAAAGCAGCTCCTTTAAAAGTGACGCCGTTTTCGTATCATCCGAAATTGCCGTATCGAAGTCCAGATTGTGGAATTTCTTGTTCAGTTTATCGAGTGTGTCTTTGACCGAATCACGCAGTCCCTTGACGATCTCTTTTAACTCGGAAGATGCCTCCCTGCCGATATTCGGAAATTCATGTGTCTGGAAAAGGACGGTTCTTCGGCGCAGATCGTTTGCATCCGTAAGGGCCTCTACGAAGGCTTCGTCATCCAGAAGCGCCGGCAGATATTTGGCCGGTCCGCCTTCCTGCCCTGCAAGGCTGATAGCCGTCTTAAGATCATCAAGGCAGTCCTTTAAGATCTTATCTTCGTAGTCCATGCCGTAGGAAATGAGCGGAGTATGCTCCGGATCTTCGATAAACGCATCCAGTTTACGCTCCATATCGTCATACCAGTCCTCGGGGAAGGGCTGTGCCATGGCCGTATAGTGGATATCCTTGATCAGATCCTTGCATTTATTGTCAAGGAATCCCCTCGCAAAGTGCTCCTCGAGATCAGCGTATTTCTTTTCATCCGTTTGCATCAGATCGGATAAAATCTCCTCCGCCACATCCTCCATTAACAGTCTGGTCTCTTCCTCCGCCGCTACGCGAAACGAAGGGTCGAGTCCGATGGAATCAAAATGGTTGCGGATCAAATACAGACAGAATCCGTGCACCGTCATGATCAGCGCCGAATGTACGAGGGTCTTCTGCTTGCGGAGTTCTTCGTTGTCCGGAAATTCCCGTAATTTCTCCGTGATCGCCTCGGAAATACGCTTGCGCATCTCTGCGGCGGCCGCCTCGGTAAAGGTTACGATTAAGAGTCTGTCGATTGAAACCGGGTGTTCTTTGTCCAGAATGCGGGCAATGATCCTGCCCGTGAGCACGGCTGTTTTCCCGCTTCCCGCCGCTGCGGAAACCAGGATGTTTCTGCCCCTTTCATCGATCACTCTCTTCTGTTGTGGAGTCGGATTAAATTTACCCATTACTCGTCCTCCTCCGCTGCATCCTGCGCGCCTTCCGGAACACGGCGTGCGTATCCGGAGATTCTTTCGTCAAAACCGCAGGCGGTCTTGTAAGCACAGTATTTGCAGGCATCGTATTTATCAAAAATCAACGGCGATACATCAATCTTTCCCTGCGAGATCTCGCCGGCAAGCGATACCACCTTATCGTCGGCGGACTGTAGGATTTCTTTCATCTCCTGCGCCGTTTTGGCAGCCTTACATCCTCTTGAGGAAAGTGCTCCGTCCTTTCCGAAGCTGACCGGGATTGCTTCGCTTTTACCGTTTGTGCGCTCCGCTTCCAAGCGATCCAAAACCGCAGAATCTCCGACCATGATTCCGGTGGGACGAAGCAGGATATTGCGGTTTTTCTCCTGCTCTTCTTCACTCTCCGTGGCAACTTCCAAATACGGATCCTGCATGCGGAAATAGAACATGGCACTCGGTATAATCTCTTTATCGGGGTATTCTTGGGCAAAGCGTTTCAGTGCTTCGCTTAAATATACGGCGGTCTGCAACTGCACACCCTGCGCAAACAGTTCTTCCTCAAAATCCTTGCTGCCGGATTTGTAATCCACAATTTTCACAAATGCTTTATCGTCTTCCAAGCAGGCGTCGATTCTGTCGATTTTACCGACCAGCATTGTATCGGCTTCGTGGATTAAGCGCTTGAATTCCTGTTCATAGGATACCGGGGCAAAACTTCCTTTCAGAAGCTGTGTTTTGAGTGCCGAAACGGAACGCTTTAAGACACGCTTCACCTGATGGGAGAGATATTCGCTTCCTTCGGCTTCCACAAAAAGCCCCTCGTCGTAGCGCTTCATCAGCTCATCGGTTATCTCATCAAGAATCGTGGCACAGCGTTCTTCGGAGACTTTGGCGAATTCTTCGCCGTTTTCCTTAAGGTATTTGCCGAATACTTCCAAAGCCGCATGTGTGATATTACCAAGGTCGGCGGAGTAAATGTCCGCATCTTCCCTCTCCCTTAACATCAGGCCGTAGCGCAGAAAATGCGCATAGGCACAGCCTGCGAATTTCTCCAGGGAGCTTACGGAGCACTCCATGATATCGCCGTAGATCTTCTTTAGAAGTCCCTCGCTTAAGTTCTTCGGGCGGTAACTTAAAAAGGCATCCTCGACGGTTTGCTCCAGCCATTCGGCATTCTCTTCATCCGCCTTTAAAAGGGCATAGAGTTGCTTTAAATATGCCGTGGCATTTTCATCCTGCGCACCCCTTGCATACTCTCCGAGCCGTGTGGCGAATTCCGCCTTTAGGTCTTTCGTCGAAAGTATATTGTGGAAACGCAGGGTTTCAGCCATATTTTCGGCATCGATAAGGCTATTCTTCAGTGCTTCATCCTGTATGCTCAGTTTCGGAAATAGTTTACATAACTCATCTATCAGAACCGAGGCTTTCCTGCTCTCCCCGGCGCCGTCAACGCTTAGGAAAGATAAATACAGTTTCTCTTCGGGCTTCGTCAGAATCTGGTACAGGTATAACTGTTCGGTGAAGCTTTCCATGGCACGGCTCGGCGCAAGCTCGAGTCCCTGCTCGATCAGCATGCTTCGTTCCATATCGGAGATCAGGCCGCCGCCCGCTCCCACGGCCGGAATATTACCGTCGTTTACGCCGATGAAGAATAATGCCTTCACCTTGCCGAAACGGCTTCTGATCAAGTCGCAGACCGGCAGGACATCCACGCTCTTCGGAATAATGCCGATGCGGATCTCACCGAATCCGACATCCAGTACCTCGATCAGATCCTCCAGTGTAACCGCTTCGTCTCCGATTAAGGAAACCACCTGGTCAAAGAGTTTCATGACGGTTTTATAAACCTGGGAATACTCCAGTGCCTTCTCCGGCTTTCCTTCTTCTTCGTACTCCTCTGCCATACGATTTAGACGTGCTGCGGCGCCCTGCTTACAAAGCAGTTTGTACAGTGCCGTCAGATAGTCTTTGGCTGTAATCTGTGTATCTTTGGGCAACTCCACGAACGGTTCAAAAATGCGGATGACCTTTTCCCTTGCGGCATTGACGATCTCAAGTTCCGAGCGGATCTTCTCCTCTTTCAAAGCCTTGTCGAGGCCTTTGGTTTTTCGTCGCATTTCATCGGTGCTTGCCGTAAAATCCTTCTTCCATGCGGAATATCCGCGGATATTTTTGGCCACACAGTAATTGTCGAGAATGTCCGCTTCTTCTTTCGTTAAATCCGTAAAAGCCGAGCGGATAATCCCGTTCATTTCGCGGTAATCATAGCCCTGCGTAATCGCCGAAAGAATGGTACGGATATACGAAACGAAGGGGTGCCGGATCAGTTCGGTCGTGGCATCCATGAAATAGGGAATGCCGTATTTTTCAAACTGCAGTTTTAAGCCCCGGGAATAACTCGGAAGATCTCCGCAGATGACAGCCATATCACGGTAGCGATAGCCTTTTTGCCGGATCAGTTCCGTCATGGTACGGCATAAAAGCATGCACTCATGTGTTTCATCCGCCGCCTTTGCGATCGTGATCTCTTCCGGAATCTCCGAATACTGTGCTTCCTTGGTGCGATACAGATTCTTTTCCAGGAATGAAATTGCGGGAACTTGGCCGAAACGGTTCGCACCGTCACGTAAAAAGACGGGGGCCTCGATCGCAATACCGGCTTCTTTCGAAGCCTTTGTAATATCCGCAACGGTTTTCTTGGTTAGGCGGAATAAATCGGATAAGCCCTTTTCGTTGTAAAGCTCTTCTTCGCAGCATTCCGCACTTCCCAAAGGCAATGTCACGATCACTTTCTTCGCACAGTTAAGAAGTGTCATAATAACGGAAATCTGGATCGGTGTAAAACCGGTAAATCCGTCAAAGATCAGAACGGATTTCGGAATCTGCTTCGAGAGGGGAATGCGTTCGCAAAGACAATAAAGCGTATCTTCCTTCGTGGTGTACTGCTTCTTAAGCTCCTTAAGGAAGGCTTCATACAAAGTTTGGAAATCACCGAGCTTATATTTTAAACCGGGATTAACATTCATGGAATCGATTTTCTTGGAAAGGTCCTCCGGCCGGATCCCGTACTGCATAAATTCCGAAAGCACGGATTTTACTTCCTGCACATAGCCCGGGGTATGAATTCCCTTTCTTAAAACTTTCAGGTTCTCTTCATTGGCATGGATGACACGGCGTAAAATCAGGCATTTGCCCAGATCGTCGAGCATCACACGCTCCGGCTTTCCAACCTCTTCGAAGATACGGTGGGTCAGACGGCCGAAACTTAAAACGTCGATATTCAGAATACCGCCGTTTGGATTGATCCGTGCCATATCCATCTGGGTCTGCATCGTGAACTGATCCGGTACGATCATCCAGTAATTCACGTTCCGGTCTGCACGGGCCTCAGAGGTTGCAAGGTTCTGCACATATGTACTTTTTCCGTAGCCGCTCGGGCCGAAGACAAATTGTAAGCTCATAATTTTATTTTATACAAAATACGTCCGTTAAAAGGTACTGATATGAAAAATGACTGCCCCCTTTTGGAAGCAGTCATGAAAATTTCTTGATGTAGGATTACTGCAATGCTTCGCAGATCGCCGCATACAGACCTTCGATATTGCTGAGTTTCACTTCGTTGAAGATTAAGACATAGGCAAGCAAAAGAAGGTTGTTGTCAACCTGTGCACTCTCATAATCATTGGCTCTGCAGAACTCAATGGAATAAATACTGATCTGCTTTCTCGCATATTTGACACGGGTACGGATCACATCGATGTCCACCATCAGGTATTTCTCCAAATCCGCATCGTCGAATCCGTCGTAGAAATAAGCAAGGCCGGTTAATGCATGCACGGGATCGAGCGTATTGATATAACTTGCCGCAAGGTTCGCCACTTCCGATTCCAGAAGGGTGTTGTTACCGCGAATGTATTCTTCCATACCGGGATACTCGTCGTATTCGCCGTTCTCTTCACCGATCAACTGGTTGGCGCAGTTTACGCTGACCCAGTCTACCAAGTGCTGATACAGTATTTCGTTGTACCATTTGGTCGTATCTTCCGGTTTCTCCAGGCGACCTAAACGAATAAACATGGCCTTGTAGATTTTAACCATCATACGGGCCGTTTCTTCTTCATTTCCGATCACCAGTTTAACATGGAAATACATATCGTTTACGGTGTTGATATAGAAGCCCTGAAAAGCATCCACATCGCCTGCCAGCAAACGTTTCATTACCATACGAAGTTCATAGGTAAAAACCATTGTACATCTCCCCTTTATCGCTCCTTTGTACTTCCGTTACTCTACACAGAGTATGGAACGATCCACATGTACTATTTTATCCGTTTTGGGTTACTTTTGCAATGCCGTTTTGCCGATTATCCTTTTTCGACCACGGAAATTCCGAATGAACCGGGTCCGAGGCTCATTGCCACGGCCGGAGAGGTCTGCTGGAAGTAGATGGCATTAAAGTTATGTCTCTTGGCAATTTCCGCACGAATCCATTCCATTTCCTTCTTGCTTAAGCCGACATGGGAAATGAAAATAACGGTCTGATCGAGTTTTAAGCCGCTTAAGCAAAGAGCGATGTATTTTCTCCAGACTTTTTCACGGGAGCCGGCAAGCATTCCCTTGGAGGAAATGACACCATTTCTTACATACGAAACCGGGTGCATCATCAATGCATTCATGAAACGGGCATAGCCTTTGCTTGCCTGCCTGTTACGTGCCAGGAAATTCAGATTGTCCACCATAAAGCTGGTATGGATCCTCTTGGACAGTCTGTCCAGGAAAGGAAGAATTTCATCCAGTCCCATACCCGCCTCCACCATACGAACCGTCATAAGTGCCAGAAGGCCCTGTCCGCAGGATATGCTCTTGGAATCCACCACAGTAACGTTTTCAAAGGAACCTGCGGCTTCCGTTGCCAGTTCAAAGGAGCCGGAGTCCATCGCTGCCGATAAGGACAGATGGATGATATTGTTGGCAGATGCCAGAACCTGCGCAAAGAAGCTTTCGTATTCGGCCGCAGACGGGGATACAACCTGTACTTCGCGGCTTTCATCCTCCATATAGCGCATCAGGCCCGGTGTATCGATTTCGATACCGTCACGGAATACACCCTCTTTGGTCCGGATCTTATGTGCAAATACCGTGATATTGTATTTATCCAAAAGAACCGGCGGCAGGTCGCAGGTGCTTTCCGTCGTAACCGCGATCCTTCTTCTCTTATGCGTTTCATTCAGCCAGGAAATGGTCTCCGAACTTTCGATACCGCTTTGATCGAAGACACGGATCAGATTCCTCGGAATCTGTCTGTAAACTTCTTCTTCGAGCTCGTTTCCGGTAACCGGTTTGATCAGATAACCGTTAAATCCCGCCGTAGCGTAAAGTTTACGGTTTTCCGCTCCGGCATTCGCCGTCAGAATGACGATCTTGGTATCTTTGTTTTTACCGCCGATTTGGTTACGGATGGCATGGAAGCATTCGATACCGTCCATCTCGGGCATCAAATGATCCATAAAGATCAGATCATATGCCGTATCGAGTGTTTTCTCCAGAGCCGTTTTGCCGTTTAACGCCGTATCAATCTGGATCTTGGTTTCGCGCAGAAGCTTCGTAACCACAAGCAGGTTGGATTCATTGTCATCCACCACGAGAATCTTTGCCCCGGGTGCTTCAAAACGTTTCTTATACTCCGTACGCTTGGAAATATGATGGCGTTTCTCGTAGTTGTATTCACCGATCTCTTCCGTCGATGCAGCCTTTTGCGGAATCTCGACGATGAATGTGGTTCCCTTGGTATATACGCTGTTTACGGTAACTTTACCGTCCATTAAATCCACAAACTGTTTTACGATGGAAAGGCCGAGCCCCGTTCCCTCGATATGCTTGGTATTGCTTTCATCCACACGTTTGAAAGCGGTGAAAAGATACGGAATATCCTCTTTCTTGATACCCATACCGGAATCTTCCACGGTGTAGATCATCTTCACATTATCGTCTTCCAGTTTCTCGCATTCCACGTTCAGATTCACATATCCGGTTTTGGTATACTTCACCGCGTTGTTTAGGATATTCATCAGAATCTGCTTAATCCTGACTTCATCACCGCGTAATTTAGCCGGAACATCGTGTGCGATATTAATGTGAAACTCTAATCCTTTTTCCTTGGCACGCAGCCAGGTCATGCCGACAATATCGGAGAACATGCTTCCGGTTTCGTATTCTTCCACCAGAAGGCGCATCTCTCCGGACTGGAACTTGGACATGTCCAGAATATCGTTGATGGTATTTAAAAGTATCTTGCCCGCGGACCGGATATTGATGGCATCCTCCGCGATTTCATCACTGACATTCTCCCGCAGAATCATCTCGTTCAAGCCGATGATCGTATTAATCGGTGTACGGATTTCATGGCTCATACTGGAGAAGAAACGGTTCTGTGAAGCCACAAGGCCTTTGATTTCCTCACTCTGTGCTTTACTTTTGGCAATCTGCTGGGCATAGAGTTTGTTCTGTACGCTGATGGCAACCGCGATATTTGCTGCCACCATCAAAAGTGTTGTGATATCGATCACATAATAAGTAAGGCCTTCCACAGGCTCAATCCACTCGGGATGAAGGTAAGAAATTACATATGCAGCGATCGTCAGAAGGATTTCCAGAACGGATAATACAACTCGGATTCCTCCCTCCAAAACCAGGTTGATCATGAAAATATTAAAAACGAACCAGATGGGGCCGCTGCCTTCCACTCCGCCGCCTTTAATGAAGATCATCGGATATAAAACAAACGAGATCAGTAAGTTTGTAAGAATGGCACCGATCCTAAGTCTTTTCGTCCTGATATTGACAAATCCGATCACAACAAGCAGTGCGATGAAAGCCCAGATTACGCCGAACCGCTCCCAACGTCCGGAGAATGCCAGCACTTCAATGGATAACACAAATAACATACTGAGTGTCATGGCGGCACTTAATACATAAAGTCTTAAACGGATATCCACTTCATCGTTGTAAAGATACCGGTTGATTTTCTTCAGCATCAGCAATCACCTCCTTCGGAAGGAGTAAATTCCAATACATCTTCGGCGTCGAATTCCATTACGTCTTCCGCGCCGAATTCCAGCACTTCCGATTCCTCCGAAGCTATGGTATCCTCCGAATCTTTACCCATGCATTCCAAAATGGTTCGGCCGGCCGCTTCGATCGATTCCATGGCATGCTTATGATGCGCATCCAGATATGCTTCATCCTGTTCATGCGCTGCGACCTCCAGAAGTCTTGCCTCCTCGGACAGTTCCGTAAATCCGATCATTTTGGAGTTACTCTTGGTGGAGTGAATCAAAACTTCATAGTTTTTGAACTCTTTATTATCATGGTATGCACACAGTTTGGAAACACGGTCGGATACGCCCTGCGCAAACTGCATAAGAAGTTGCTCATACAGATCCGTATCACCGGATGCATAGGTCATTGCCTCATCCACATTCACGCCACAGGCTTTCAGTTTATCCATCACTTCGTTAAAACCGACTTCCGGCACTGCTTCCTTAACGTCCGCTTCTTCTTTTCCTTCGACAGGATTATCGCTCCGCGCTTTATCTGCGGAAACCTCTGCTTCGTTTCCCGCTTCGATGCTTTCTTCTTTCACGGCATCCTCGGTGGATTCTTCGTAGGAAATCAGATTCTTCGGAAGTACTTTCCGTAATGTACGCTCCAGTTCTTCCACTACAATGGGTTTGCTGACGAATCCGTCAAATCCCTCGGATAAAAACATCTGTCTTGCCGAACTCATGGCGTTTGCGGTAAGTGCCACCATGGCGGTTTCGTGGTTGACACCCTTTACGTCCGTGCGGATCTTTTTCATCGCTTCGACACCGTCCATGCCGCCCATCATATGATCCATGAAAATGATATCATATCCTTTCACCCTGCAGCATTCCACGGCTTCCCGTCCGGAATTGGCCGTGTCGACAACCATTTCGTAACGCTTGAAAATACTCTTTGCAACAACCAGGTTCATCGGCTCATCGTCCACAACCAGAGCACGTACACCGTATAATTTCATGGTGCCCCTCTCATGCGCATCCAGATCGGCATCGGCATTGATGATCGATACCACGGGGATGGAGTAGAACGGTCTTTCCATGGTATGAAGTCTGGATCCTTCGGGAAGCTTGTCGTTCGCTCCGGCAAGGTAGATCACCTTCATCTTCGTCGCCATCTGTTCCAGAAGATCCTTCTCCTCTTCGTATACATCGGGTCCCACAAACAGGTGCGTGAGCTCTTTTTCCTTGGTAATCTTCAGCAAATGCTCTCTGTTTTCAATGATATTGATCTCCATTCCGAGACCCTTGGAAAGGCTGATTGCCTGAACGCTGTAGCATTCACGGATCACAGGGTTCGTCAGACGGTCAAAATGGAAGAATGATCCGAGGACCGGCTGTTTGGATGAACGGATGGAAATGCAGTTTGTCTCGTCCACTACGGTCTGCGGAATGCTGACACGCACCGTGGTTCCGACACCCAGTTTACTGTCAATGGTCATAAATCCGCCCAGAAGATCAACGAAACCGGAAACGATCGGAATTCCGAGTCCCAGTCCGCCGGCATTTCTGGCTCTGCCGGAATCCGCCTGATAGTAACGTTCCCTGATCCGCTCCAGTTCCTCTTCGGTCATACCCGAACCGGTATCGGTTACTTCAATCAAAAGATTGATGCCATAGGCCTGCTGCTCATAACCGATCTTTAAGAAAACGCCACCCTCCGTCGTATATTTGATTCCGTTGGAAACAAGTGCTTTGATGATCTTTTTGATCTTACCGACATCCGAATTCATGACAGCCGGTATTCTGTGATCGATATCGATGACCAGTTCCACTTCCTCTTTCATGATTTCCCGAAGATCGTTCACCAGATCGTTCATCATGGAAGAAAGCATATAATCTTCACAGTTTTTCACGGCTTTGCCGCGGTCGATCTCGGAGAAATCCAGAATGTCGCTGATCTGGTCCGCCACTCTTCTGCCCGATGAACGCACGGCAATTAAGTCTTTCTCGATTTCCGGATTGGTCTCCTTATCGATGCAGATTCCGGAAAGACCAATGATTGCATTTACGGGTGTTCTGATCTCATGCGAAACATTGGCAAGAAAATCGTTCAAACGCTCCGTAGAATCCTGCAGATCATCAATCTCTTCCTTGGAAGCATCCATAACAAGATTCCATTTGTTGATCGTATTCTGCGAAAACCATGCAATCATCGTTACAACGAGATAATGCATGATGGTACGTGCGATCATAATGGAATCAAATGTGGTTTCTCCCTGAATGATCAGCATGACAACGTCATATGTCATTGTAATGTAGAATGTGATTTGACAAAGAATGATGGTTCCTTTTACACCCGTTGTGATGAAAAGGATCATCAAAGAGGCGATAACGATCGCCAGATCATATGTGCTGGTTAGATGCGTACCGTAAATAAAATACGTCACCATCATAAAACCGGCAATCAGCCAGATACGCTGCGTCGGTTTGAAAACCGAACCGATATAGAGTGCCCAGGAAACCGCTACTCCCACCAGAATCGGGAGCAGGATCCATTTATCCCATTCGAACATGAATGTGATGGCAATATGCATTCCGACAAAGATGGTATAAAAGATCAGAAGCACAACCTGTGAATTCTGAAACAATTCGTTCTTACCGGATTTTAAATCCATATGAATCCCCCCATAAGCTCACTGCTTTATTTTTGCTTTCCTCTGTAGCGTTTGCGCAGAACGGAAAGCTCCAGGATATGATTGACACGAACCCTGAGCACTTCCGCGATCAAAGGCTTCTTGATAAAGTCCAGCGCACCCATCTGCAATCCTTCGATTTCGGTTCCGTCATCCGTTTCCCCCGTTAAAAAGATTACCGGAACCCTTGCGATATCTCCGCCGATTTCTTTGATCGACCGCAGTACATCGAATCCGCTCATGCCGGTCATTTTCACATCCAAAAGGATCAAATCGGGTACGCGCTCCACGGTATTGACATATTCCATGAATTTCTCGCCGCCCAGGAAGGTCTCGACCTTAACCCCGTATTCGGCAAGTGCTGCCTTGGCGGCGGTCAGAACCATTTCATCGTCATCCACAACGGCAATCGTTGCAATCGATCTTTCCAGGAAAAGATCCCCGTCGTTTCTGACATACTCTTTCTCGTACGTAATAATCGGCGAAACCGGCCGGTTGTTTTCCCAAGAATCCATGATATTGTGAAGCACCTTGTCCACAAACTCTTCACGGATATCGGTAATGATCACATAATACTGATTGTATCTGGTTCTCGTTAACATATCGGATTTTCTTAAATTCTCACGAATCTGGTTGCCGAAATCATCGCAGGAATTGCGGTAATCCTCTTCCGGAAGCCCCAGAGGCTTGGCCAAGGTAAAGAGCACCTTGCAGGAATTGATGTTGTTTCTGATAAAGAAGCGGTTGGCAAAGCGGTACACATGCGTAAACGCTTCCATGTCAAGCTGCAGGGCGACATCGGTGATGTTTCTCTCCGAAAGGATTTCGGAAATCGAGCGCAGATTCATCTCCTGTGCCGCATCCGCATCCGTAATGAGATCCGAGGAATATACGGAATAGCCGTGCTTTCCGTTCTTTTTGACAACGTAAAGGCACTTATCCGCCTGCTTAAGAAGTGTGGTGTAATCATTTCCGTGTTTGGGAATAAAAATGGCACCGACGGAACATCCGAGCGGAATATTCATATCCTCGCCCATCATTTCCTTTGCGGATTCCACGAGTTTGACATTCATACGCTGAGTCAGTTCGGCAACTTCACTCTCCTCCTGCGTACCGGCGGAAAATGCAACGAATTCGTCACCGCCGATCCGGCCGAACGAACTGCCCTTCGGCAGTGTCTCGCGGACAATATTGGCAAAACTGATCAGGACCTTATCACCCATTTCATGGCCGTAAAGGTCGTTTACCAGTTTAAAAGAATCCAGGTCGATCATCATAAGGGCACCCAGGCCCATTAAGCATACCTGCGATAATTTGGAATTGGTGGCCGCTTTGTTTAAAAAGCCGGTCAGTTTATCGATACTTGCTTCGTTCTTTAAGCTGTTCATTTCCTTCTGCATGGAAATGACATTATCGATTCTTCGAAGCAAAACTTCGGGATTAAAGGGTTTCCGGATAAAGTCGGATACGCCGACTTCAAAGCCCTTGCTTTCCGTTCCGGTACTTTCGTCCGCGGTCAGGAAAATGACGGGCGTTTCACCCAGGCCCTTCTCTTTTTCCAGAACTCTTAATGCGCTTAAGGTTTCGAAACCGTCCATTTCGGGCATCATAATATCCAGAAGGATCAGATCGGGTGCTCCGTTTTCCTTCACATACGTAAGCAATGCCTGTCCGGATTTCAATGCCGTAACACGCATATTGTGCTTGCTTAAAATCGTACCCGCCATCTGCAGGTTCGCCACATCGTCATCAACGACCATAATCCATTTTGCCATACCAAAATTCCCCCATGGATTTATTCTAATTCAAATGCGCCTGTATAAAGCTGGTAATATGTACCCTTTGCTTCGATCAGCTCTTTGTGCGAGCCTCTCTCTATAATGTGACCATGATCGAGAACCATGATCACGTTGGAATTTTTAACCGTGGAAAGACGGTGAGCGATTACAAATACCGTTCTGCCTTCCATCAGTTTGTCCATACCTTTCTGTACGATTGCCTCGGTATGCGTATCGATGGAGGACGTTGCCTCATCGAGGATCATAACCGGCGGATCGGCTACCGCTGCACGCGCGATGGCGATCAGCTGTCTCTGTCCCTGAGATAAGTTTGCACCGTTATTCGTAAGCTGTGTATCGTATCCTTCCGGCAGACGGCGGATAAAATCATCGGCGCCGGCCAGCGCTGCCGCCCTGCGGCATTCCTCATCCGTGGCATCCAAGTTTCCGTAGCGGATATTCTCCATTACCGTTCCGGTAAAGAGATTGGTCTCCTGTAAAACGATACCCAGGGACCTTCTCAAATCCGATTTTTTGATCTTATTGATATTGATTCCGTCATAGCGGATTTTACCGTCCGCAATGTCATAGAAACGGTTAATCAGGTTCGTAATGGTTGTTTTGCCCGCACCGGTTGCACCTACGAAAGCAACCTTTTGACCTGGCTTCGCATAAACGGATACATCGTAAAGTACCTGATGACCTTTTTCATACTCAAAGTCCACATCAAACAGACGCACATCGCCTTCGAGCTTGGTATAGGTCAGTGTACCGTCACCGTGCGGATGCTTCCACGCCCAGACGCCGGTATGTTCCCTTGTCTCGGTAATGTTTCCGTCCCCGTCGATCTTTGCGTTAACAAGCGTTACGTATCCGTCATCGGGCTCGGGTTTCTCATCCATCAGTTCGTAAATTCTCTGACCGCCGGCCAATGCCATGACGATCATGTTAATCTGCTGTGTAAACTGGTTTAAATTACCCGTAAACTGACGGGTCATGTTAAGGAACGGAATGACCGTGGAAATATCCAGGGCAAGTCCACCCGGCTTACCGGTGAATAACGGAAGCAGCAAATCGGAGAGGGAGACGTTTTTCACGCCGGAAATCAGCATGGCGCCGCCTGCGATGGCAACAACGACATAGAGAATGTTTCCGATGTTTCCGATGATCGGACCGAGCGCGTTGGCATAAGCATTTGCCTTAAAGCTGTCTTTGTAAAGCTGCTCGTTTAATTCATCGAATTCACTTATGGTTTCCTTCTCGTGGTTGAATACCTTCACCACTTTCTGGCCGTTCATATGCTCCTGAATGAAGCCCTCTTCCTTACCGAGAGCCCTCTGCTGCAGAGTGAAATATTTCGCACTTCCGCCGCTTAATACTCTGGTGATGACAAACATCAGAATGATGCCGCCGACAACGACGAGGGTCATCCAGAGGCTGAAATACAGCATGATAAAGAAGACACCGATGACTATGATTCCGCAGCGGATGATCGTGGGTAAGCCCTGCGATACAAGCTGGCGAAGGGTATCGATATCGTTGGTGTAATTACTCATGATATCGCCGGTTTTGTGCGTATCGAAATACTTAATCGGCAGATCCTGCATTTTGCGGAACATGCGGTTACGCATTTTATTCAAAAATCCCTGCGTAACATATGCTCCGAGCTGTGACTGCACGATTACACCGATGATGGCGATCGAATAAACCACCACCAGGAAGATGACGTTCTTGATGGCTTCGGGACGTGCTGCCGCCCAGTTGCCGTAATCCGGATTTGCGGGATTTAAGAACGTATTGATCAATGCGATAATCTTCTGGATGAAAAGATCCGGAATTACCGCTGCCGCACCGGCAATAAAGATCGTTGCGATAATGACGATCATGCCGGCCGGATAATCTTGAAAAACGGATTTGATGATTCTTCCGAGAACGGAAAAATCCGGTTTCTTATATTCTGCGTTTACATTACCTTTGACAGGACGTGGCATTATTTCTCACCTCCCATCGTCTGTGATTCATAGATTTCTCTGTAAATCTCACTATTTTCCATCAGTTCCTTATGCGTACCGGTACATTCGATACTTCCGTTGTTCATGACAATAATGATGTCCGCGTTTTCCACGCTGGCAACACGCTGTGCAATGATGATCTTGGTCGTATCGGGAATGTAGTTTGCAAAAGCCTCGCGAATCTGTGCGTCGGTTTTCGTATCGACCGCCGATGTGGAATCGTCGAGGATTAGAATTTTCGGTTTCTTTAAAAGGGCTCTGGCGATACAGAGTCTCTGCTTCTGACCGCCGGAAACATTGCTTCCGCCCTGCTCGATGAAGGTATCGTATTTATCCGGCATACGCTCGATGAACTCGTCCGCGCAGGCCATTTTGCAGGCTTCGATCATCTCTTCGTCCGTCGCATCCGGATTGCCCCAACGGAGGTTTTCCTTGATGGTTCCGGAGAAAAGAACGTTCTTTTGAAGGACCATTGCAACATTGTCGCGAAGAACGGTTAAGTCATAGTCCCTGACATCCACGCCACCGACTTTGACATATCCTTCCTGTACGTCGTAAAGACGCGGGATCAGCTGTACGAGCGAGGATTTCGATGAACCCGTGCTTCCTAAGATTCCGACCGTTGCGCCCGAAGGAATCTTTAAATCGATATCAAAAAGTGCATACCGCTTGGCTTCGTCGGAATATTTGAAATTCACATCCTGAAATACAATGGATCCGTCCGCAACTTCTTTGACCGGATCATCCTTTTCTTTCATATCCGGTACTTCGGCATAAACTTCGCCGATACGTCTTGCGCTTTCCGCGGACATCATCAACATAACGAAAATCATGGAAAGCATCATTAAGTTCAGCAGAACCTGTACACCGTAGGTCAGCATTGCGGAAACCTGTCCGACGTCAATGGTCTGTCCGCCCGAGGTAATCGCCAGTTTCGAACCGATGAAGAGCACAAAGATCATGTTGAAGTTCATGCAAAACTGCATCAGGGGCATATTAAGTCCCACGATACGTTCCGCTCTCGTAAAGTCCTTGCGGATGCTGTCGGATGCATTGAAGAATTTCTCTTTCTCGTATTCCTCACGGGAGAAGCCTTTAACGACGCGCATTCCGCGGATGTTTTCTTCCACGGATTCGTTTAATTTGTCATATCGTTTGAAGACTCTTCTGAAGGAAGGCATTGCATTAACTGCAATTAAGATCAGTCCGAATGCCAGAACGGGTACCACGACAACAAATGCCAGTGCCAGTCTTCCGCCCATATAAATCGCCATAAAGATGGAGAATGCCAGCATTAAAGGTGCGCGGATGGCGATTCGGATAATCATCATATACGCCATCTGCACATTGGATACGTCCGTGGTCAAACGGGTAACCAGGGAAGCCGTTGAAAATTTGTCGATGTTATGGAAGGTAAAAGTCTGGATCTTACGCATCATGTCGCCGCGGACATTTTTCGCAAATCCGGTACTTGCCATGGATGCGGTATAACCGCCCATACCGCCGCAGAACAAGGACGTCAGGGCAATGCCGCCTAAAAGGGCGCCTGTTTTCCACAAATAATCCATATCCACGACGCCGGTTCTTAAACTGTTTACCAGATTCGCCGTGATATACGGGACGATGGTTTCCAGCGCCGCCTCACAGATCATGAAAAAGACGGTCAGGATACTGGGCATCCAGTATTTTCTGATACTTTTGACTAAACGAAACATTACTTTAAATCCTTTGTACTATCTTTCTGCCCGCATGGGATTGTTTAAAAAGTCCTCATATGCAAGCTTAATTCCTTCTTCCAGCTCGGTCTTATAGGTCCAGCCTAAGTTTGCCGCTTTCGATACATCCAAAAGTTTCCTCGGTGTACCGTTCGGTTTCGTGGTATCCCAAAGGATTTCCCCTTCGTAACCGATCACCTTTGCCACGAGCTCGGTTAATTCTTTGATCGTGATTTCCTTTCCGGTTCCCGCATTGACGGTCTCATTTCCGGAATAATGGTTCATTAAGAAGACACAGAGGTTTGCCAGATCGTCCACATAGAGGAACTCTCGCAACGGACTTCCGTCGCCCCAGCAGGTAACGCTCTTTGCCCCCGCTTCCTTGGCTTCATGGAATCTGCGGATCAGCGCGGGAAGCACATGGGAATGCGTCGGGTGATAATTATCGTTCGGTCCGTACAGGTTGGTCGGCATCACAGAGATATAGTCCGTACCGTACTGACGGTTTAAAAATTCACAATACTTAAGGCCGGAGATTTTGGCCAGCGCGTAGGCTTCGTTGGTCTTCTCGAGCTCGCTTGTAAGGAGGCAATCCTCTTTCATCGGCTGCGGCGCCATTCGCGGATAGATACAGGAAGAACCTAAGAATTCCAGTTTCTTGCATCCGTTCTGCCAGGCGGAATGGATCACGTTCATTTCCAGAACCATGTTATCGTACATAAAGTCCGCCAGTGCGCTTTCGTTGGCTACGATACCGCCCACCTTGGCTGCGGCAAGAAAAACATATTCCGGCTTCTCTTCTTCGAAGAACGCTTCCACCGCGTCCTGTCTTTTTAGATCCAACTCTGCATGGGTTCTGGTTATGATATTGGTATATCCCTGCTTTTGTAATTCTCTTACAATCGCGGAGCCCACCATTCCGCGGTGACCCGCAACATAAATCTTTGCATCTTTTTCCATCATATCCGTATTTGCTCCAAAAATCTTATTTTTCACAGAACTTTCAAAAACTATTTCTTCTCCCAGTCGCCCCATTTGGTCGGCTGGTCTTTATGCGTAAATTTGGAAAGGCGCGCGGCATAGTCCGCTATCACCGGCTCATAGTAAGCTTTCACCTTCGCGGAGAGTTTTCCCTGCGAATCAAGCTCGGCGTATCGTTTTAAAAAATCTTTATAATTCCCCTGTGCCGCATCCTTGTAGTTGTTGGACATATTGTTGTCCACCTTCACAAGGAGCGCGTCGAGTTCTTTTTCTTCTTTCGTTTTAAACCAGCGCATGATTTCGGGTCCTTAGTTCATCAGTTTATATTTCATTTCGGCGATGGCCCAGTCGGATTCGTTGTCGATATCCTGCACTTCGCGCTCATCCACGATGAACGGCAGGATGTTGCCGATCATCAGCTTTTTATTCACCTTGAAAGCCTCGGGACGGATCACATAGAACTGGCCGACATCATGATAATGCGGCATCAGATCCTGCGAGCGGCTGTCGAGATACTCGGGATACATGAAACGCAGACTTCCCTGATCGATGATCAGTGCTCTCTGCGGCGGATAGGAAAACTGTACCACGGGGATCAGCGTATCCGCATCGGATGCTTCGAATTCCGCTACGGCTTTGCGAATCTTGGCTGCCGTAACAAAGGGCGCCGTGGGATAAATGCAGACTGCCGTATCAAAATGGAGGCCTCTGCGTTCATATTTATCCAGTACTTCCAGCAACACATCGTTCGTGGTCGCATAGTCGTTGGATGTCGCATCGCTTCGGTAAAACGGAATCTTCGCACCGAATTTCTCTGCGATTTCCGCAATTTCCGTACTGTCGGTGGAAACCATGACTTCATCGAAAAGTCCGCTGCCCAAGGCAGCTTCGATGGAGTAGGCCAGAATCGGCTTACCCAGGAATTCACGGATGTTTTTCTTCGGTATTCTCTTGCTTCCGCCTCTGGCGGTGATGATTGCGATTCTGCTCATACTTTCCCCCTCCTTACACATTCAGAATATACGGTAACTTATCTTATTATTTTACCGCATTTTTGCCGATTTCACAACCAAAAATGACCTTTTGGAGCATGGAAACAGGCGTTTATTTTCCGGTCTTTTTCTGCAGTTCCCAAAAGATTACCGCGCTCGCCGCGGCGACGTTTAACGAATCCACTCCGTGATGCATGGGAATGCAGACGCGCCAGTCCGAGGATTCGATCACTTCCTTCGGAAGACCGGTCCCTTCCGTACCCAATATGACGGCCAGTTTCTCCTCCTCTTTTAACGGCGGATAGTCCACATTGACGGCATTGTCGGTCAATGCCATGGCAACACTTTTAAAACCGTTCCGATGCAATAACGAAATCATCGAGTCCGTATCGGCATCCGGAAGGACCGTCCAGGGAAGTGCGAACACCGTACCCATGCTGACTCTCGAAGAACGGCGGGTTAACGGATTGACCGAGTGCGCACTCAGAAGTGCCCCGTCCATGCCGAGAGCCGCCGCGGAACGGATGATGGCGCCCACATTGGTCGGATTTACGACATCGAAAAGTACCGCAATGCGGTTTTTCCCTTTACAAAATTCTTCCAAAGACGGCAGGGCTTTGCGCTTCATGACCGCCCACAGTCCGCGTACCAGATTATATCCGGTAAGTTTTGTCACAACCTCATGGGGTGCCACATAAACAGGAATTTGCTCCAATACATCCTTCCCGAGATTGGACTTAATATAATCAAAAACCGGCTTTCCTTCCAGGTGCATGCGCTCTTCTTCGACCAGCATGGACTCAAGCTCATACCCCGCTTCGAGCGCGCGCAGGACCACATTTGCGGTCTCTGCGATAAACACACCGTCGTTTGGTTCATTCATGTGAAAAAGTTCCGCCTCGGACGCATGGGCGTATGCATATAAATCCGGATGTTCCAAATCGGTAATCTGAATCTGATTCATTTCTCTCTCCTAAAAAAGGTGACGAATCATCGTCACCTTTATGCTCTATAACAGTTTCTCGGCTTCATCCGGCGGGAGCGGTCGTCCCCAGATATAACCCTGTATCAGGTCGCAGCCGATTCTCTTTAATATTTCAAGTTGCTCTTCGCTTTCCACACCTTCCGAAATCACTTCCAGTCCAAGGACATGACCGATCGAAATAATGGATTCGACATACTTCTGGGACGATTTGCCTTCGCTCATCGCGTCAATGAAGGATTTATCGATTTTCAGAAGATTAGCCGGGAAATTATGCAAATAACTTAAGGAGGAATAGCCGGTACCGAAATCGTCGATTGCAACCTGAATGCCCAGTCCTTTTACCTCTTCAATTACAGCCTTTGCACGTTCCACGGATTCCACCATGACGGATTCGGTAATCTCAATCTCCAGTTGCGAAGGGGAAATCGCATACGTTTCCAGAACGCTCTTGATATCCTCCAGGAAATTATTTTTCAAAAGATGCTTAACGGAGATATTCACACTGATGGTAATATCCGTTCTGCCTTTCTTGACCGCATCTTCCAGAAACTTCGCCGCTCTGTGGAATACACGCATATCAACCCGGTCGACCAGACCCGTTTCCTCTGCAACGGGAATGAAATCCATGGGACTGATAAACGATCCGTCCGTATCCTTCATGCGCGCCAGTGCCTCGAAGCCGCGCAGTTTATGGTTAATATTATACTGCGGCTGCAGGTGGAAAAAGACGCAATCCGACTCCAGTGCCTCACGGATCTTGCGTTCAACCTTGAGGGTTTTCTCCGATTCAAGGAGTGCATCGGTATAGCGCACGATCACGCTTTCACTGTATTTACGCTTGGCATCATGCAGGGTAAGGGATGCCTTTGCAATCAAATCTTCCAAAACGGTGGTATCATCCGGATACTCCGCATAACCGAAACTTGCAGTCACATAGTAATCATAATCGTCAATCGTGATCTTGCGTTCCAGTTCCGCTTTATAGGCCTGAATGGTCTTTAAGATATCTTCTTCGTTTCTGTATTCCTGGATACTGATTCCGAACTCATCACCGGAAACATGTGCCACCAGGTTATAGGTACCCGTCCTGCCGCTGTCGGCAAGGTCTCTCCAACGGTTAGCGATCTCAATCAGGATCTTGTTTCCGACTTCGTATCCCATGGTATCGTTAATGCTCTTGAAATTGTTGATATCGGTGGCAACATAAACAAACTTTGTGCCTGTTTTAATCAGTCCGCTGAAATATTCTCTGCCCGCAAAACGGTTCGGCAGACCGGTGAGCACATCCGTCACGGCCTGTTCCACAATACGTTGCTGGTACGCTATTGCCTTCCTCTGATTGGTATAGATCAGGATGCACGCGATCATGGTAAGCAGATTGGTAAATAATCCGGGGATACTGGTGAAACTGTGCAAAATAAAGATATTCACGCAAATGAAAGGAACCTGGGTTGCAAGGATTCCCATTGCACTGCAGAAGCCGATATCCCGATACAGAACTACCAGAATGATCAGACACATATTGGATATGGTCGAAATAACGCCTGTAAGAGCCGCCTTGGGGATCATTGCCCGGCCGATCTCAAAAACTCCTTCTGCAACAGAAGTTCTGACCGTAAATACCGTACTGACCAGATAAATGACAATCAGAAGAACAAAGCCAAACCAGGGCTCAGTTCTTTTCACGGAATAAATGGCTGCAAGTGCACCCGCTATGCTTCTTTTATTTGATTTATTTTTACGTTCATCACTCATAGGCTGTATACCCTCGGATGTTTGTTGCAGAATAGTGGAATATTATTATAACACATCCGAAGAAAAAAGACCACAAAAAACCCCGAAAGCAATTTGCCTTCGGGGTTTGAACTGTTCTTACCTAATCCAATTTCATAGAATTATTTTTTTTAAATCCATGTCCCCTGTTTCTTAGATCCAAGTCTTTCAATAGCATCATCCTCTATCATCTGCTTCATCAGCATCTGTACTGATCTTCGTGACTTCCCCATAATATTTGCCAATTCTTCTTGTGTTATGGTTGGATTCTCCTTAATCAGGAGCAATAAATAGTCTCTATCAGATAAAGCACCACTTTGCGCTTTAACTTGCGCTTTATCATAAATCATATAACACTTTCAATTAATTGTACTGCTTCAGACAATCCACCCTCAGTCCTGATCTTATCAGATATTTCCATTGCATTTTTGCTTTTTTCATCATACGTATCTTGCATTTGAACAATGGAATTATAGATATTTTCTTCAGTCAGCTCCTTTGCTTTCAATGGTTCCGTGGCCACATTTAAATTTCTAAGCTGCATTGCAAATCCCATCTGGTCCAGCACATGAGGAACCGGTATAGACGGTATTCCATAGATCATGGTTGCAGCAGATGTTCCAAAACCACAGTGATGAATCACGAAGCTGCACTGTTTGAAGAGCCAGCTGTGAGGAACACTCCCAACAGACATCATTGTTTCCGGAAGTTTATACTCTTCAAGTGATTTTTGAAACCCTTGTATGATTGCCCTGCATCCCGCCTTTTGAAATGCTTTGACAAACATATCCAGTTTATCCGTTTCTGCTTTATCTTCGAATGACATTGCGCCGAGTGCGAGCAGAACAGGCTTTTCACCACTTTTAAGAAAGGCTGTTAATTCCTCACTTGGCGAATATACCTCCTCTTCTTCAAACCAATAGCCTGTCAAAATATGCTGATCTTCCCAATACGGGCTTCTTGTCACAACAAATTTACTTATGGGAATCAGGTCGAGTTTTTGAGACATCAGGGAATCACCGACTCTCATCGCTTTAAGACCATAAACCTTTCTGATCTTGTTATATGGCTTGTTTATCTGTTTACCGATCAAGCCCCCGATAAGCTTATTAATAAATGTCTGCGGCTTATTCTTTTCGGGGATCATTTCAATCTGCAAAGTCACGTTTACTGTGGGAATATTCAAGGCCTCTGCTTCTACTGCTCCCATCTGACTGTGACTTACTATGATAAGATCATTTCCTTTGCATGCCTCATATATTTCATTCGTTGAATTCTGAATGATCTTAAATATGAAATTCATTGTCTTAAGCATGCTAAGGGCAGCATTTGAACTTTTACCTCTGATAACAGCTGCTTCCATCTCTATATCAATATCAGGTCCGACGGGAAGAAAAGAAATACCCGATTCTTCAATAAGTTTTCTCCAACAGGGATGAGAACCGAGTTTAACATCATGTCCGTTTTTCTTAAGAGCCCTTGCAAGATATATGTACGGTTGGATATCTCCTCTTGTTCCCATTGTGAAAATGATAGTTTTCATGAAATATATAACTCCTAACCTGCTGCATTATATAAAAAGATATTATCTCTTAACAGCAAAATTCATAATCCCGTTGATGGTATGAATCACAAAAAATGGAATCGCTGTCCCTTATTTTATCCAATGTACCCACATAAAACAAGTGCGTTTTCACGCCCCTGCCTATTGCACTATCAGTTATTCATCTCTCAGGTCTTAGATTATTCCTATTAAGATTAGAATGTTTTAAAGGCTTTCGGCTCACAAAAAAGACCCGGTACATTGTACCGAGTCTTTTGAAATCTGCCGAAGCAGTGATTATCTCTTTGAGAACTTTCTCACTGCCTTAAATGTCTTGTTTTCGGCATTTGTAGGATAAGTTGCTGTTTACCTGCTGCGTACGGTAGAAAGCTCAGGGCTACTGTATGCAGCTGATGGCAATTTTTATTATTTGCAATCCAAAAATCAATCTCTGATACTTTTTCTACCATATTTGCTATATAATCTGGAATATTTAATAAAATGGTCTAGCTTTCATCATAGAGTAGGTTACGTCTGCCTTCACACAATATTTCTCTACCAAACTTTTTACAACATCTACAAACCACTCTGATGCATAAGGCGAAATATATATTTTTTCTATCAACTTGTCTATACTAATAGGGATGAATACACCCTTTCCACTTGAATGGATTTTACTTATGACTGCCCTTACTTCGTTTTCATACTCAAATGATTTTCGCTTATACCAAAAAGCTCCATTTATAGGTGCAAAGTTTTTATCAAAATCAATATATTTTATTTTTCCGATGCTTATAGTAGGATCTTTATCAAAAGCTTCATACAACCTTTTAGTCGTTGTCTGGATGGCAATTGCATTAGCAGCATCTTTTGAATAAAGCTTCCACATCGCCTCCGATTCATAGCTATTTAAGTGCCAACAGCTGATATAGGTATATTCTCTCGATTTCTGTCCTACTTTTTCAATTTGATTTAACAAGCAATTCGCTTCTTCAATTATTTTTTCATGTGTATTATCGCAAGGATTTCGTCCAGGTGCGGTGGATACAGCATGCTTAAAAAAATCCAAATAGAAAGCATCCCATTTCTCTTTATTCTTTTCAACTCCTTTTGCACCTTCGAAAATATCTTCGAAAGAACTCGCAGCACAAAAAAATAATTCATTCCGACTTATCAGTGAAACAAACTTCGCTAAATCCATATATCTCCACAATTTATCATCTGGAAGCGGTTCCTCATATTCAAGTTCTTGCCAATAGTATCGTACAACCGTTTCTTCAAGCATAGGTGCACAATCATCACACAAAAGAGCAGCGTCTCTTCCCTTCATGTACCCCAAATGCGCCGTATCTCCTTCCACAAATGTCTTTCCACAATTTGTACAATTTCTCCTATGCTCATTAAAAAAAATATCCAATTCCTTTGTGTGCTTTAAAGTCATTTTCTGCATATCCGCCTCACATATCAAATAATCCATTTAACACTATATAAATCTCAACAAAAAATCATTAATCCCTATAATAGTAAACCCATTTTCATCCATGGATTCATTAATTGGTTTATTTACAACGAGTATCTTTTGTACTTGATCATTCAGCTTAAAATAAGGG
The DNA here is from genome assembly GCA_002368665.1 of Lachnospiraceae bacterium UBA3804. GTDB lineage: Bacteria > Bacillota > Clostridia > Lachnospirales > Lachnospiraceae > UBA3766. The sequence goes on along the minus strand of DFEK01000008.1, from coordinate 224,978 downwards.
CGTACTTCTCTTTCTCTTGTTTCTGCATTAGAGATATCAGCAGTCACCTGTATATAAAGAGATCTAATCCCTTTTGTTGCATAGAAATCCACTTCATTATTTTTCCTTATTGATTTTCCATTTTTATCTTTTTCAACAGTATCAAATGCACCAACATTAACAGAATATCCATTATAACAAAGCTCATTATATACAATGTTTTCAAGCATTTGACCTTCATCTGGGAAAGCGAAATTCAGGCGAGCATTTCGTAGACCAGTATCAATAAAATAATACTTTCTAAGAGCACCTATTTCTTTTCTTCCTTTTAAGTCATAGCGTTTAGCCTCGCGCAAAAGGAATGCATCTTTAAAATAACCTATATAGTTTTCAACAGTCTGTTTATCAATATTTTCATGTCGAACACTCTCAAATGTATTAGCAATTTTTTCTGAATTAAGCAGTGAGCCTGTTGAAGAACTTATGATATTACACAGTTCATCTAGTGCCTCTCCTTTTTTCAGCTGATTCCTTTCTACAATATCAGCAAAGTATGTTGTAGTAAACAAGCTCTTTAGATATTCTTTTCTCTCTTCGTCACTTTTTAATACAGCCAGAGGCATTCCACCGTATTGCATATATGAATATATTGCCTCTGTTGCTGAACCTCCTACATATCCATAGTACTCTTCAAATGAAAGCGGAGAAAGTTTTATATTTGTTGCCTTATCTCTAAATTCAGTAACTATATCTGAAGACAACATTTTAGAATTTGATCCCGTCACATATAAATCTATATTCTTTTCTCTTGATAGTCCGAGTACAACGTCTACGAATGATATTACTTCAATGTCATCAGAATTTGCCAAAACATGCTTGCCATCGGTAAGGTTAGGATTAATTATCGAATATACCTTTTGTATCTCATCAATAAACACATAGTAATTCTCTTTATCTTTGCATTTTCCCCTTATATATGCTCCTAGTTCCAAAGGATCACGATAATTACTGTTTTTATCATCATCCAATTCCAAGATAATTATTCTATTCTCCGGAACATTATCTGAAAGCAGGTATTCTCTATATATTTCTTTAAGAAGAAATGACTTTCCACATCTTCTCACACCTGTTATTACCTTCGGAAATCCATTGTTCTTTGCACTGATTAACTGAGTCAGATATTTATCTCTTTTTATCATATAATCTCCTAAATTGTAGAATTCTACATTTTTGTCTATTACATCTTATCACATCGCATTGTCTTAATCAACAAAGTTGTAGAATTCTACATTTTTAGTGATTACCATAATATGATAAAAAAACACCCCAGGACTGTTGTCCTGAGGTGCAATAAGTCGTATATGATTGTCCAAAGATGTAATACGTTGTGAAACGATTATCTCTTGCTGAACTGAGGTGCACGACGTGCTGCCTTTAAACCATACTTCTTTCTTTCCTTCATACGAGGGTCTCTCGTTAAGAAGCCTGCTTTCTTAAGTACGGGTCTGAACTCTTCATCAGCCTTGCAAAGTGCTCTTGCAATACCATGACGGATTGCACCAGCCTGGCCGGTGGTTCCGCCGCCCTTAACGGTAACGTTGATGTCGTATTTCTCAACCGCATCAAGTGCTACAAGGGGCTGACGAACAACTACCTTTAAGGTCTCAAGACCGAAATAGTCGTTTAAATCTCTTTTGTTAACGGTAATATTTCCTTTGCCGGGTTTCACATAAACTCTGGCGATGGATGATTTTCTTCTTCCTGTTCCGTAGAACGCTTCTGCTGCTTTCTTAGCCATTCTAAACTATCCTCCTTACTGGTCCTTTCGAATTAAAATGTCAAAACTTCAGGTTTCTGTGCTGCCTGCTTATGCTCAGGTCCTGCATATACAAACAGTTTCTTGTACATCTTATTTCCTAAAGGTCCCTTGGGAAGCATACCCTTCACTGCATGCTCGATTACTTCTTCGGGATGCTTAGCAAGCTTCTCTTTCAAGGTAATCTCTTTGCTTCCGCCTACATAATCGGAATGGGAGAAGTAAGTCTTCTGTTCCATTTTCTTTCCGGTTACTTTGATCTTCTCGGCGTTGATAACGATTACATAATCGCCGGTATCTTCGTGAGGGGTAAACTCAGGTTTATTTTTTCCTCTTAATACTTTTGCAACTTCGGATGCAAGACGACCTAATGTCTGTCCGTTTGCATCTACCACGTACCATTTTCTTTCAATGGTATCCGGATTTGCCATATAAGATTTCATTTTTCTTCCTCCAAAAATGTCAAGTGATACGATTTTCTTCCCAACGCGGATGTCCGGGCCGCCCTGTTTGGAAAACCAGGTTTCACAATGCCAAACCGTTCTCCATTCAACGGTTTTAGCGGTTTCGCAGCTTTTTCGTCGGGGCTAACGACGCTTTAGCCGCAGATAATAGTATATTATAGCTTAATCGCCGTGTCAACCGATTTTTTCGTTTATGAGATGAATCCGCTGATCAGAATCAATAAAATCAATGCCGGCAGAACAAACTTGAAATACAGGATCAGTTTCGGGCTGATCTTAAGTCCCGCTCCCTCGTTCGCTTCCGCAAAAAACTTGTCCGCTCCCCAGCCGAATTTATACATGCAGAAAATGACAAAGAGCAGGGAGCCGACCGGAAGCAGAATATTGCTTACGATAAAATCCTCGCTTTCCAGAACCGACCTTCCGGCGATCGGACGGAAGTTCTGCCAGAGATTGAATCCCAGAATGCAGGGAAGGCTCAATACCAAAAGCAGTACGGCATTCAGAAGGATTGTTTTGGTACGGGATAATTTAAAATTCTCCATTGTGGAGCCGACGATATTTTCAAACACGGCCGTTACCGTGGAGAAACTTGCAAATGTCATGAACAAAAAGAACAATGCTCCCCAGATTCTTCCGCCGCTCATATCGGTAAATACATGCGGAAGGGCAACAAAGATCAAAGACGGTCCCTCCGCCGGTGTCACTCCGAAAGAAAAGCATGCCGGAAAAATGATCAGGCCGGAAATAAACGCAACCATGGTATCCAGGGCCGTGATTTTCACCGCTTCTCCGGCCAGAGTGTAATCTTTCGCCATATAGCTTCCCATGATCTCCATCGAACCGATTCCGATGCTGAGTGTAAAGAATGCCTGGCTCATGGCGGCGACGACCATTTTGTCAAAACCGCCGGCCCTGACCCGGTTTAAATCCGGAAGCAGATAAAACTTTAACCCTTCGGAAGCATTCGGCAGCGTTACACATTTAATGGCCAGCACCGCGATCAGCAAAAGCAGGCCTGTCATCATGAACTTATTCACTCGCTCCAGCCCCTTTTTCACGCCGAAACTCAGAACCAGGAATCCGCCGAGGACCATGATGCCCGTAAAAATGCCCATTTGAGCCGGGTTACTTAATAAATTGTCAAATACCGCTCCTACTTCTTCCCCTTTGAGTCCCTCAAACTCTCCGGAGGCAAATTTCCAGAAGTAGGCAAGCATCCATCCGCTGACCACGGTATAATACATCATCAGAAGATACGATCCCGCGACACAGAACCACCCGTGGATATGCCATTTTGCCCCCTTCTTTTCCAGGGTTTTATAGCTCTGCACAATGGATTTGCGGGAAGCGCGTCCCATGGACAGTTCCATCAGCAATACGGGAATTCCCATGATCACAAGGAAGAATAAATAGAACAACAAAAAAACAGCACCGCCGTTCTGCCCCGCAACATACGGAAATTTCCAGACATTTCCGATACCGATGGCACAACCGGCGCTGACTAAGATAAAACCGAGTCTTCCGAATTTTTCTCTTCCCTGTTCTTTACTCATATGTTCTCATTAAGATACCGGGTTAAGCGTTTCCGCTGCCCGGTATCCGTTTCTTTCGTTACCCTTTCAATTCCATCCGCTTTCTGATCTTCCTGCCGTAGATCACCAACGCTACCGCATACGCTAAGGTCAGGACACCTCCGATGGCATACGCTATCTCCCAGGCTAAGTTGAAACCGATCTTGGCATGGAAGATATAGCTTGTAACCACAAATGTATAGAACATTCCCGGAATCAGAACCATCAGGGCAGGCATTTTGTTTTCCACCATATAAACCGTGGCCAGGGCAAAAGTGAATACCGTAATGCATCCGTTGCCCCATGCGAAATATCTCCAAAGGATATTAAATCCGCTGGCATTGGATTTGGCAAAAAAGAGGATTCCCGCCGTAACCGTAAAGAGAATCAGTGCCACAAAGAGGTTGTTTCTCTTTTTCTCGGAATTCATGTGGAATGTTTCCATGATCATCATACGGATCGAACGAAGCGCCGTATCACCCGATGTGATCGGCAGGACAATGACACCGATAACGGCGATCAGGCCTCCGACGGGTCCAAGCATATTCTGCGCAACCAGTCCGACAACCTCTGTCGGCTTATCATGCAGAAGGTCATTCGTTGCGAAGCCCATATTGACCGCACCCATGGCGGCTGCTGCCCATACCATCGCGATGAATCCTTCCAGGATCATCATGTTATAAAACGTCATACGGCCTTCTTTTTCATGCTCGATCGTACGCGAAACAATGGTTGCCTGCGTAGAATGAAAGCCTGATACGATACCGCATGCAACAGTCACAAAGAAGATCGGAATAAAGTTTTCCCCATACGGATTTAAGAAGGTAAGTCCGCTCTCCCAGATTTCCGTAAGCCGATAGCCTTTGGTAAATAATCCGATAAAGATACCGACTGCGGAAAGAAGCAGGATTCCGCCGAAAAGCGGATAGATCTTTCCGATGATCTTATCGATCGGAAGAAGGGTTGCCACAATGTAATAAACAAAGATTACACCATATACGATCCAGGTAACCGGATGATCAAATGTGCTTTCGCCTTTCACAATCTGTGTGATAAACAGATCTCCCGGTGTATAGATAAACACCGTTGCCACAAGCAACATGATCAAAACAACAAATACATTGTATATGACATGCATGTATTTGCCGAAAAACTGACGGATCAGACCGGGCATCTGCTTTCCTTCGTTACGAACGGAAATCATTCCGCACATATAATCGTGAACCGCTCCGCCCAGAACGCAGCCGATCGGGATGGTCAGAAAAGCGATCGGTCCGAAAAGGATTCCCTGAATGGGTCCCAAAATCGGTCCGGTGCCCGCAATATTCAAGAGCTCAATGAGGCTGTTTTTCCATTTTTTCATCGGGACATAGTCCACCCCGTCATACATTGTAGTCGCAGGGGTCGGATTGTCCGTCGGCTTCATGACTTTCTCCGTAATCCTGCCGTAGACAGCTCCTCCCACAACAAGAAGAATCAGACCGATACAAAACGTAATCATATGCATTTACCTCACTTTGCGATTTCGTCGGTTTTGGCGGAATCATTCTTTGCTTCATGTACCACAATTTGGTTAAACGGAATTTCAATTCCCTCTTTATCAAAACAGATTTTGATCTCACGGTTTAAAAGACGCGGTGCCGTATAGATATTCTGCTCGCTTACCTTGGCAATAAATTTCAACTCCACTCCGCTCTCGCCGAGATTGTCCACGCCGATATATTCCGGTACGGCGGAAAAGATTTCCGGATATTTTTCTTTCACTTTCGGAAGAAGGTCCGCAATGATTGCTTCCGCTTTCTCAAGATCGGTATCATACGAAACACTGACGGTTGTGGATGCCACACTTACCGAAAGCGAACGGTTCAGGACATTGCGAAGATCGGAATTGTTGATGATTTTTACATTGTTTCCGATATCACGGACGGTGGTGGTACGGATACCGATGCTTTCCACCATGCCGCGGTAGCCGCCGACTTCGATAATGTCACCGACATTAAACTGTCCTTCCAAAACAACAAATACACCTGTCACAAGGTCGGATACCATGCTCTGTGCACCGAAACCGATGATCAACGCCAACACTCCGACACCGGCAAACACCGTCGTTAAATTAATACCGATGGCCGCAAGGCAAAAGAAAACGGTGATAAAAATGATCAGGTAATTGGTTGCGCTGTAAGCCAAAGACAGAATACTCTTTGTCTTCGGTGTCTTGGGACGGATTCTTTCAAAGATGAATTTTAAAAGTGTCGCAATAAACGTCATCACGATAATGATGGCAATGACACGGATCACCGCATAGGGTGTGATTGAAAAGGAATCCGACAATTTGTCCACATCGCCGGACATATCCTTCCAGATCTCCTGCAGTGATTCCTTGATATCTGCGGGAAGAAAAGGAATCAGCCCGGGATTCATGATGAAAAAGATAAAGACCATGGCAATGCCCCAGCCGATCAGTTTTCCGACACTGATATGCTTAATTTTCCCTGCAGTCTGTTTGATCACCTCTCCCGTTCTTGCTAAGGAGTTCTCTATTTTATTGCGCTGTTCTTTTTCTTTTCTTCTAGCCATTGTTTCATTCCAAACCAATTATAATACTCGTCCTGCCTGCCAACGGTTGCAGGAAATTTATTCCGCGCCCGCTTCCACCAAAGCCTCATGCTCTTTCTGGATCTCGGGATCATAGGAAAGCATGGGTTTTACATCCTTCTTTCCCTTAATCCTGCGGTCCGTATAATTCTTCGTAAGTTTGAATACCAGCGGTGAGAGACTCAGTACGCCGATCAAGTTCGGGATCATCATCATTCCGTTAAAGGTATCGGAAACATCCCATGCAAGGCTCGATGTGGAGATTGCACCCACAATCATAAAGCCCACGAAGATAATGCGGAAGGCAATTACCGCTTTTTCATTGATCAGATATTCAACGGCCTTGCTGCCGTAATGCGACCAGCCAAGCACGGTGGTAAATGCAAAGAGGAAAACCGCGATCGCAATGAACCACTCGCCGGGAGCACCGAAGACATTTCCGAATGCTTTGGCTACAAGGTTTGCGTCCGAAATCCCTTTCGGTGCAACAAACGCTCCGGTTTCCAGATTGATGTATCCGGAGGTGAGGACCACCAGTGCAGTCATGGAGCAGACCACGATGGTATCCGCAAACACTTCGAAAATACCCCAAAGACCCTGTTTTACCGGTTCTTTTACATCGGAATTCGAATGTACCATAACAGAGGAACCGAGACCTGCTTCATTGGAGAAGACGCCTCGTTTGCATCCCTGAACCACGGCCTGTTTAAAAAGATATCCTGCCGTACCGCCGGCCACTGCCTTCATTCCGAATGCCAGCTTAAAGATGGAAGCAAATGCGGGACCCACACTCGAAATATGGTTTAAGATAATCACCAGGGCTCCGAGGATATACAGAATTGCCATAAAAGGAACAACCTTCTCCGCTACCGCTGCGATTCTTTTTACGCCGCCGATAATAATCACGGCACCCACTGCCATGATGATTACACCGATAATTGTGGGAACGGTTGGCAAAACACCGAAAAGCGGTTGTAATTCCACCTTGTCGAAGAACGCAGATTGCATGTTCAGGGTTATTTTGTTAATCTGTCCCATGTTTCCGATACCGAATGCAGCCAGAATGGCACAAATGGCAAAAAGTATCGCCAGCACCCTGCCGATCACCCGGAAAAATTTAGGTTTATCCTTGCCGCCGAGGCCGTCCTGCAGATAGTACATTGCACCACCGGACCATTCGCCGTTTTTATTCTTGCGACGGAAGAAAATTCCGAGAATGTTTTCGGAGAAATTGGTCATCATGCCGAAGAATGCGGCAACCCACATCCAGAAAACGGCACCCGGTCCGCCGATGGTGATTGCTGCCGCCACGCCGGCAATATTTCCGGTACCGATCGTTGCGGCCAGCGCCGTACAGAGCGCCTGGAACTGGGAAACGCTGGCTTTTTCCTTTTTATTATGAGCGGATTTTTGGAATACTCCGCCGATGGTTTTTTTCATCCAGTGGCCGACATGGGTAACCTGGAAGAAACCGGTTAAGCAGGTCAAGATAATGCCCGTACCGATCAAAAGCCAAAGTCCGATCCGCACCCAGATTACGGTATTGATTATGTCATTGACATCCGTAAGTAGGTCGACAAAAGTATATTTATACTCGCCGATTGTTTGTACTGCCTGTACCATTCCGGCAAACATCGACTGTAACAGTTCTGTTTCCATTGGTTTCGTCCTTTCGAATCGGATTTGCTAATCCGCATATTTGATCTCTTTTAACGTAAGTCCCTGCGGCGGTGCCGTCGGACCCGAGAGCGTTCTGTCGCACGCATCGAGTGCAAGTTTCACCCATTCCGGCTCGTGATTGCCGCACCCGACCTCCGTCAGTGTGCCTGCAATTATCCGAACCATATTATATAGGAATCCGCTCCCTTTCACAAGAACGGAAATTTCTTCGCCGTCTCTTTGTACCTCTATCGAATACACGGTCCGGACCGTTGTTTCCGCCTGCGTATGAACGCTTGCATAGCCCGCAAAATCATGTGTTCCGACAAGATACTGCGCAGCTTCCCTCATCCTTTTCTCATCAAGCGGTCTTTGATAGTCCCAAGTATAGCGCACTCTTAACGGATCCGGAATCTGCGAATTATGGATCCGGTACTCGTATGTCTTAACGCAGTCGCATTTGCGCGGGTGAAAATCCCCTGCGACCTCACAGGATGAAACAACCTTTACATCCTGCGGCAGATACGTATTGAGCGCCTGCATAAAACGCTCGGGCGGGATCGTCGACTCCGTATCAAAAACGGCAACATTTCCGTTCGCATGCACGCCCGCATCCGTCCGGCTCGCTCCGATAACCGTTATCTCTTCCTTCGTCAGCTCCGACAAGGCCGTATTCAGTTCTCCTTCCACGGTCCGAACTCCCGGCTGGATCTGCCACCCATGGAAATCCGTCCCGTCATACGCAACCGTAAGTTTAATTCGTTTCATATCGTTTCCTATTACTCATTAATGGATGTTGGCTCGCACGTACGCATCACGCCTTCGACAGGGATTCGGTAAATCTTCGGGGGTGCACCGGCTAAATCTATTCAACGGCACAATACCCTCGATTTAAACTCACCCTTTACGAAGCCTACATGCGTACGGCTCGATTATCACACATGATAAATGAACTTCCTCTTTGCAGGAGCCGAGAGATTTGTATTTACGTCTGAGCGGGCTTTTGAACTACGTCGGTACTTAGACGCTGTTCTGTAGCGTCTTATGTACCGCTACGTAGTGAAATAAGGCGAGAGCCGCGCCCCGAAGACGTGAATGCGAATCTAGGCGGCTCCCCCCAAGGGCCAGGGAATGTACGAATCTAGGCGGCTCCCCCAAGGGCCATGGAATGTACAAATCTAGGCGGCTCCCCCAAAGCTTTAGAACAAATTAATCACCCAATTCTTCACAACATGTGCTGCGCATTGCAGCTCGGGTACGAGATACTCCATGAATCCCTTGCAGCGGATTCCGAGCAGGATCATCCCTGCAAGATATGCCGCCAGAATAAGGATTGATATGTAGTCGCGGATCATAAGGCGCATGACGCGCATGCGTGTCCTTCCTTTGCCTCCGTGATAGCACCTTGCCTCCATCGCCAGCGCCAGATCTCCGGCTCTTCGAAAGGCCGAGATAAATAGCGGCACCAGGATCGGGAGCAGCCCTTTTACGCGAACGAAGATATTTTTACTTTCGAGATCCGCACCACGTGCGATCTGTGCCTTCATGATTTTATCCGTTTCTTCCATGAGGATCGGGATAAAACGAAGCGCAATCGACATCATCATTGCCATTTCATGCACCGGCACGCGGAAGATCTTCAAGGGTGAAAACAGGCTCTCCAGGCCATCCGTTAACTGATTGGGCGTTGTCGTCAGTGTCAGAAGCGACGAGCCCACGATCAGAAGGAAAAGCCGGACAAACATGCAGGCGGCGTTTAATATGCCTTCGTACGTGATCCTGAAATACCAGAATTCCGCGATCACGGTACCCGTTCCCATAAAGACATTGTAGATCACGGTAAAGACCATGATAAAAATAACCGTCTTCATACCGCGCAACATAAACGAAAGCGGAACCTTCGAAAGTCCGATGATAAAGAACAAAAACAAAGCCGCAGCCGTATAACTGATGAGATTGTTAAAAAGAAAGAGGGAAACCATGTATACCAGGGAACCCACCAGCTTGATCCTTGGGTCAAGGCTGTGAATGACGGAGTTCGCCCGGTAATATTGTCCCAGGGTGATATCTTTTAACATAGTTTACGCTTAATCTCCTTAACTGCCTCTTCCACGGTCGTGATCGTCGGATCCACATCAATTCCCGCATCTTTCAGTGCTTTTAATATATACGATACTTCCGGTGCGGCCAAACCGATGGCTTCGAGTTCTTCGCTATGCGAAAATACCTCTCTCGGCGCACCGTCCAGAAAGATTTTGCCTCGATCCATCACTAAGATACGCTCCACATAGCGTGCCACATCTTCCATGCTGTGGGATACCAGGATTACGGTCATTCCGTCCTTCCAAAGATTCGAAAGAAGTCCCAGGATTTCCTCTCTGCCGGCCGGATCCAGACCTGCCGTCGGCTCATCCAGGATCAGAATCTTCGGTTCCATTGCGATTACACCCGCGATGGCGACCCTTCTTCTCTGCCCGCCGGAGAGTTCAAACGGAGAAGAAGGAAAGACCTCCTCCTCAATTCCGACTTTCCTCAGTGCTTCGGCTGCCGCTTTGGCGGCCTCCTCGTCCGTAAGACCCTGATTTTTCGGTCCGAAGGATACATCCTTTAAAACCGTCGATTCAAAGAGCTGGTACTCGGGATACTGAAAAACGATTCCCACGCTGCTTCGCATGCTCCTTCGGTCAAATCCTTTGGATGCGATATCCACGCCGTCCAAAGACACAACGCCCGCTGTCGGTTTTAACAGCCCGTCCAGAAGCTGGACGAATGTCGTTTTGCCGCTTCCCGTGTGACCGACGATGCCGACGAACTGTCCCGACGGAATGGTCAGGCTGATCTCATCCACTGCCCTCTTGGCCATGGATGTACCCGCATCATATTCATATGTCAGTTTTTCGCATTTTAATTCCATTTATACTTCCTGCTTCTTCTTTGCAAGGTATTCGACGCATGCCTTCGCCAGCTCTTTTTTCTCCAAAATACCGTCCGGAAGGTCGATACCCTCTTTCTTTAAGCGATATGCCACCTCCGTTGCCTGCGGAAGGCTCATGCGGTATTTCTTCAGTTCTTCGGGTCTGGAAAAGATTTCCTTCGGTGTACCCTGCATGACGATTTTTCCCCGGTCCATCACAAAGATCCGGTCGGAATAAATCGCCTCTTCCATATAGTGGGTGATCAAAATAATCGTAATCTTCTCTACGTCGTTTAACGCCCTTGCCGCGCGGATAACTTCCTTTCGTCCCTGCGGATCGAGCATTGCCGTCGGCTCGTCCATAATGATGCATTTCGGATGCATTGCAAGAACACCTGCGATGGAGACACGCTGCTTCTGACCGCCCGAGAGTTTATTCGGGGACGCCTCGGCATAGTCGGCCATACCGACCGTAATCAGGCTTTCCTTGACACGCTCTGCGATCTCTTTCGGCGGAACACCCATGTTCTCGGGTCCGAAAGCCACATCCTCTTCCACCACGGTTCCGATGATCTGATTGTCGGGGTTTTGAAAGATCATTCCCGCGCACTGACGGATCTCGAGGATCTTCTCTTCATCCGCCGTATCTTTGCCATCCACGATAACGGTTCCCTCCGTGGGCACCAAAAGAGCATTTAAATGCTTGGCAAGCGTGGATTTGCCGGAGCCGTTATGCCCGAGGATGGTGATGAAATCTCCGGCCGATACTTTTAGATCCACGGCAGTTAAGGCGCGGTGAACGCTCTCCACCTCGCCGTTTTCATCCGTCCGGACATAGTCATACGATATTTGATTGGTCTGAATGATCGAATTGTCCATTAATAATCCGCTCCCTGCCTAGAAATGCAGCATGGATATAATATTCGCCTGCGGGTGAATTAACCCCCCGGCGGTTAATAACAACAGTATATGCAACGGATAGAATCCGTAACTGATCAACATCGGGATCCTCTGTCCCGGTTTTCCGTGATAATTCCAGATCAAAAGCATTCCGAGAAGCGCCACGATCTCCATTTCATTGACAATTAAAAGTAGCATCACGGCCGCTATATATCCCATCATATCCGCACGGATCGGATAGCCGGCGGGAAACATGTTCTCCGCTTTGCGGCAGAAATACACGGTTAAAACGCAGGCCACGCCCACATAGCCGTAGTCCGAGTGCGCCATATAACCGAATACGATGGCAACAAGGGAAACCAGCACCTGCATAAGCAGACAGAGCCTTTTCTTTTCCTTGAAATTCTTACGAACGCCTTCTAAAACCCACATGGCTCCGAAGCCGAATAAAAGCGTCCACATGACATTCTGCTTGTCAAACGAAAGCAGTTTGTGGAAGCGCATCAAATCAAAAGGCACCTCCGACAACGCGGCAAAGATAAAGAGACGCACGAAAAATTTCTCCCTCGACCTTGTGCGGTAGAAGCCGTCCACCAGTAAATATACAAACAACGGGAATGCAAGGCGTCCGATTCCGTAAATAATCTGCCTTACAATCGCCATGGTCTGCGTATTCGCGGTAAAAAGCGTAAGCCGGGTATGGTCGATGAACATCGTAATGATCGCGATCCATTTAACTGTGCTGCGGTTAACTTCTTTCACGCTGCCGCCTTTCCGTTGATAAATGCCCATTCGAAATCTATTTTATCATACGCTTAGAGACTTGAAATTGCAAGTTAGGTGCATGCTTGGCTGTCGCGTCGCCCGTCAAATGCGTCCTCGTGCAAGCACGACATGATTTGCCGTCCGGCCCGCAATTGTATTAATGCATAAAAAAGAGGTCCTCCTTACGGAGAACCTCTTTGGATTCGTTATGATAATAATTACAGTGCCTTGGATAAGGAAACCGGATCGGGAGATACTGCCAGAGCATCTGCTCTTTCGATCAATCCTCTTCTTACCAGGGAAGCAAGGTCGTCATTCATGGTCTTCATACCCTGAGCACGTCCGGACTGGATTGCGGAGTTGATCTGGTTGGTCTTCTGCTCTGCGATCAGGTTCTTGATTGCATAGTTTGCGATCATGGTCTCGGTTGCAACTACACGGCCCTGGCCATCTGCCAAGGGAAGCAGCTGCTGGGAGAATACAGCCTGGATAACGTTAACGAACTGTGCACGAATCTGTTCCTGTGCATCTGCAGGGCAGGCATCGATGATACGTTCAACGGTCTGAGCTGCACTCGTTGTATGAAGAGTGGAAAGAACCAAGTGACCGGTTTCTGCTGCGGTGATTGCTGCGGAAATGGTCTCATAGTCTCTCATTTCTCCTACGAGAATGATATCCGGGTCTTCACGAAGTACGGAACGAAGAGCTGCATGGAAGCTTTCTACGTCACGTCCTACTTCACGCTGATGAATCATGGCTTTCTTATGAGGATATACGTACTCGATAGGATCCTCGATGGTCATGATGTGGCACGGATATTTGTTGTTGATATATTCTACCATGGAAGCCAATGTGGTAGACTTACCGGAACCGGTAGGACCGGTAACGAGAACAAGTCCACGGGGCTTCATCGCGATATCCTCAATAACGGGAGGAAGACCAAGTTCCTCAAATGTGGGAATATACTGATTCAGGATACGAATGGAAGCTGCGATATTATTTCTCTGATGATATACGTTTACACGGATACGGGTCTCATCACGAAGCATAACACCGACGTCGATATCCTTACCGGATAAAACTTCATCCACTTCATCCTGCTCAAGAACGGAGAAAATCATGTTTCTGGATTCTTCTGCAGTAGGTGCGGGATCAAGGATTTCCAATGTACCGTAACGTCTGATTGCTACGTTGGTTCCGACGGTAATATGAATATCGGAACAACTTCTCTCTTTGGCATAAGCAACCAACTCTTCAAAATTCATTATAAGTCCTCCCCTTTGTTGGTATAATAAAAAACTCCTATCCTCGATTATAATCTATTTTAATCGAAAATAGGAGTATTTTTTTAAAACTTTTTTAAGAATATACAAAAGTGCTATACGAGCGCTTATTGTTTTGTTGAAAAATCACAAACTACACGAGTTCGATGACTACCATCATGGCTGCATCGCCCTTACGGGGACCAACTTTGATGATTCTGGTGTAACCACCGTTACGCTCTGCATACTTGGGAGCGATCTCATCGAAAAGCTTTGCGCACATATCCACTTCCTTGGTCCCACGCTTCTTTCCTGCAGGAGCAGTGGGAACTTCGGTAACGGGATTTAACACTTTTAACATCTGACGTCTTGCATGAAGTCTGGAAGGAAGATCCTTCTTGATCTCTTTCTGCACTTCGTCGTATACGGTAACCTTCTTGCCGTCCTTAACCTCTTTTACTCTCTTGCCGTCTTTGTCTTTGCGGGCAACCTTAGCGGTTACGGTAACGGTTTCGTAGTTATCTTTTTCTTTCTTTGCCAAAGTAATCAGCGCCTCGGCACCCTTACGGATTTCCTTAGCCTTTGCTTCGGTCGTTACGATTCTGCCTCTGTAAAGTAATGCAGTAATCTGATTACGAAGCAGTGCCTTTCTCTGGCTGGATGTTCTTCCTAACTTTCTGTACATTGCCATTTTTCTTTCCCTCCTCGATTCTTATTCTGACGATGACGCCTTTGGTCTTATTCACCGTCATAGGCATGTAATTTGGGGTATCATTACACCTCACATAACAAGTAAATGTGAAGGTAATTGCGTGCCATTCGGACTTACCGCATTTTGGGTTCGCGTCAGCGACTCTTATACTTCATCGCTTGCTCTGAAGGAAAGTCCCAGCTCGTTTAACTTCGCTACAACTTCATCCAAAGACTTGCGTCCAAGGTTACGTACTTTCATCATATCATCCTGGGTTCTGGAGATTAACTCCTCGACCGTGTTGATATTTGCTCTCTTTAAGCAGTTGTAAGAACGAACGGATAATTCCAGTTCGTCGATGTTCATAACAAGAACTTTCTCCTTCTCGTCATCTTCCTTCTCGTTCATAACGATGGCTTCCTTGCCGTTCTCGGAAAGGTTGATGAAAAGTTTCAAGTGCTCGCTTAACACCTTAGCTGCAAGGCTGACTGCCTCTTCAGGGCTGATGGTTGCATTGGTGTAAACTTCCAAAGTAAGTTTGTCATAATCGGTCATCTGACCAACACGGGTGTTCTCAACGGTCATGTTTACACGCTCAACCGGAGTGTAAATGGAATCAACCGCAATATTGCCCACGGGGAAGTTCTCTCCCTTATTCTTATCGGAGCTTACATATCCTCTGCCCTTGGTGATTAACATTTCCATGTATAATCTGGTGGACTTGCCGCCGCTTAAGGTGGCAATAACCTGATCCGGATTCATGATCTCGATGTCGGAGTCAACATGAATATCGGATGCTTTTACAACGCCCTCACCCTCGAATTCGATATATGCCTTCTTGGGTTCGTTGGAGTCGCTGTTATCCTTGATTGCAAGATTCTTGATGTTCATCACGATCTCGGTCACATCCTCTTTTACTCCGGGGATGGAAGAGAACTCATGAAGTACACCTTCGATTTTAATCTGGCTTACTGCTGCACCGGGTAAGGATGCAAGCATGATACGGCGAAGGGAATTTCCCAGGGTGATTCCGTATCCTCTCTCAAGGGGTTCTACTACGAATTTGCCGTATTTTCCATCAGCGGACAATTCGGCGATTTCAATATTCGGGCTGTCAAAATCAAATGCTAACATCTTGGGTTCCTCCTTAATGTCTGGCTAATGTTTCCGCTAATTACTTGGAATACAACTCGACGATTAACATCTCGTTAACCGGAACGTCAATTTCTTCTCTGGTAGGAAGGTTCTTTACAGAAATCTTGAATGCTTCTGCATCAGCCTCTAACCATCCGGGAACCAATCTTCCGCCGGTTACTTCAAATACGTCTTTCATTCTCTGAGTAGAACGAACACCTTCGCAAACTTCAATTACATCTCCTGCTTTGAGAAGATAAGAAGGAATGTTGATCTTCTTTCCGTTTACGGTAAAGAATTTATGATCTACCATCTGTCTTGCTTCTCTTCTGGTTCTGGCGAAACCTGCACGGAAAACAACATTGTCAAGTCTGCTTTCGAGCATGATCATTAAGTTTGCACCGGTCATGCCTTTCATGCGGTCAGCTTTCTCGTAATAGTTACGGAAAGGTTTCTCTAATACGCCATAGATGAATTTTGCTTTCTGTTTCTCGCGAAGCTGAAGGCCATATTCGCTGACTTTCTTGCCTTCACGAGCGGATTTTCTATTAGACTTCTTGTCATAACCCATTACAGCGGGTTCAATGCCAAGAGCTCTGCATCTTTTCAGTACAGGCACTCTGTTTATTGCCATTTCGATATCCTCCTAATCAATACTAAACATCACACTCTTCTGCGCTTCGGCGGACGGCATCCGTTATGAGGAACGGGTGTTACATCGGTAATACTGGTTACCTGAAGTCCGTTTGCTGCGAGTGCACGGATTGCTGCTTCACGTCCTGATCCGGGTCCTTTTACAAAGACATCTACCGTTTTTAAACCGTGAATCAGTGCAGCTTTCGTTGCGGTTTCTGCAGCCATCTGAGCTGCATACGGAGTAGATTTCTTTGAACCTCTGAATCCAAGACCACCGGCAGATGCCCAGCTTAATGCGTTTCCTTCAGCATCGGTTAAAGTAACGATGGTGTTGTTAAAGGAAGACTGGATATGTGCCTGTCCATGTTCAACGTTTTTCTTGACACGCTTTTTTACTACTTTCTTAGTCGCTTGTTTTGCCATAAAAACTAACCTACTTTCTTATTATCAATAATGTACAGATTCAAAACTGAATCATACGTTGCGAATAATCGAACTGACAATCTATTATTTCTTCTTATTTGCAACAGTTCTCTTGGGGCCTTTACGTGTTCTTGCATTGGTTTTGGTCTTCTGTCCGCGAACAGGAAGTCCTTTTCTGTGACGGATACCACGATAGCAGCCGATTTCCTGAAGTCTCTTAATGTTAAGAGCAACTTCTCTCTTTAAATCACCTTCCACTACGTAAGTATCGGCAATCACTTCACCGATCTTCTTAACTTCATCGTCCGTTAAGTCTCTGCAACGGGTATCAGGATTAACTCCTGCTGCCTCCAAAATCTTGCCGGAACTTACTCTTCCGATTCCGTAGATACTGGTCAAACCAATCTCTACACGCTTGTCTCTTGGTAAATCAACACCAGCAATACGAGCCATGTTTAATTTCCTTCCTTTCTTTTTGGCGCCGGATAAAACTATCGTATACCCAAACGATGATCCTTTGCACATAATTAACAGATACTAGTTGATTGGGGTTTTGAATAAAACCCAACCGGAAAACTCCGGTCTTTCCGATACTTCAAAAGCATATTTCTCGGTATCAAGAAGTAAATGCACGGTGAGTCTGGCGGGCAATCCACACTCCCTCACATTTATTTTCGATACAAACGATTTGACGGGATCGCTTATATCTCAGCCGCAAAAGTCGCGCAAATAAGACAGTGAATTCCTTAATTATCCCTGTCTCTGTTTGTGCTTGGGATTCTCACAGATTACCATGATTTTCCCTTTTCTTTTGATGATTTTGCATTTCTCGCAAATCGGTTTTACAGATGATCTTACTTTCATGTGAAACCTCCTTTCAAAAAGTGACCATTTGCCATTATATCATTTCACATTTCAAGATGCAAGATAAATTTTGTCGGGTTTCACAAAAAAATTCAGCACCTTTCCATATTGAAATCCGTTGGATCTTATTTGTCTCTCCAGATAATTCTGCCCTTCGTTAAATCATAGGGAGAAAGTTCCAGTGTTACCTTGTCTCCGGGAAGAATACGGATAAAATTCTGGCGAAGCTTTCCGCTGATATGTGCCAGAACTTCATGTCCGTTCTCCAGCTGTACCTTGAACATTGTGTTCGGTAATTTCTCGGTAACGGTTCCTTCAATTTCAATTACATCTGATTTCGACATTCTTTCACCTCATTTAAACTGTGTTGCAATGTGTTCGTTTCCACTATAGTAAAGTTAAAATCTCCGGCTCACCTTCCGTGATCAGAATCGTGTTTTCGTAGTGTGCGGAAGGAAGTCCGTCCGCTGTGGTGCAGGTCCATCCGTCGTCATGGAAAATGACATCCGCTCTTCCCAAGTTCACCATCGGCTCGATTGCCAGTGTCATTCCCGGTGCAAGTAAAATTCCTTTCCGGTTCATCGAGAAGTTCGGGATCGAAGGATCTTCATGCAGATGCGTTCCGATTCCGTGTCCGGTCAGTTCTCTTACGATTCCGTAGCCGAACGGTTTGATATATTCCTCAATGGCAGTACAGATATCGTTTAAGTGATTTCCGGCCTTTGCCATTTTAATTCCCGCAAAGAAGGATTCTTTGGTTACTTCCATTAACTTCTCCAGTTCCGGAGCGACTTTGCCGACCGCATAAGTTCTTGCCGCATCGGAATGGTATCCTTTGTAAATACATCCGCAGTCCAGGCTTACGATGTCGCCTTCCTTAATAATTCTGCTCTTCTTCGGAATACCGTGAACAACTTCTTCATTAATGGATACACATACGGATCCGGGAAAGCCGTTGTAATGAAGGAAATTCGGAACACAGTCCTGCTCTCTGATGAAGCGTTCTGCCAGGATATCCACCTCCAGGGTGCTCATTCCGGGCTTTAAATTTTCCTTCAGTTTCTCGTGTACCTCTGCAAGAATCTTGCAGGATGTACGCATCAATTCGATTTCCTTTGATGATTTTACCGATACCGACATTTCTTCGCTTCCTTTCTGTCTGTTTGCGGTTTCCCCGCAAAGACTGCGCCATGCGCTTTGAAAAGTCTATCCTAAAATTTTAACAATATCTTCAAACACATCTTTCATGTCTTTCGTGCCGTCTACCGTACGAAGGATGCCCTTCTGTGTGTAGTAATCGATAAGCGGCTGCGTCTGATCATGATATACTTTCAAGCGGTTTAATACGGTTTCGGGCTTGTCGTCGTCTCTTAAGATCAACTCCGAACCGCATTTGTCGCAAATATTCTCCGTCTTGGGCGGAATGTGCACGATGTGATAGGTTGCACCGCAGTTTACGCATGCACGTCTTCCGGACATTCTTTTTACGATGTTCTCATCGGGAACGTCTACGTCGATCGCATAATCAACCGCATCGTTTAATTTCTCCAAAGCTTCGGTCAGAACTTCCGCCTGGGGAATCGTTCTGGGAAATCCGTCCAGAACATATCCGTTCGCACAATCCTCTTTGGCTACACGGTCAAGTAAAATCTTAACCGTAAGTTCATCGGGAACGAGTTTGCCCTCGTCCATATATTTCTTGGCTTCCATGCCAAGTTCGGTCTGGTTCTTGATATTTGCACGAAAGATATCTCCTGTGGAAATATGAGGAACTCCGTATTTTTCAGCAATCATTTTGGCCTGGGTACCTTTGCCGGCACCGGGCGCTCCAAGCATAATAATTTTCATCAGTAACCCTCTCCTGCAATTAAGCGCTCAAGGACACACAGCCAAAATGACTGTGTGCCCCCAATGTATGCACTACACTTTACTTTATTCGTTTAAGAAGCCCTTGTAGTTACGAACCAGCATCTGGGATTCCACCTGCTGAGCGGTTTCAATAACTACGCTGACTACGATGATGATACTGGTTCCGCCGAAGGATAATGCAACGCCGGTCAGACCGGTGATGATGTACGGAATAACCGCTACGATCGTCAGACCCACAGCACCGATAAAAATGATGTAATTCAATGCAGTGTTTAAATACTCGCTGGTCGGCTTACCGGGACGAATACCGGGAACAAAACCGCCCGCTTTCTTTAAGTTGTTCGCAATCTCTACCGGATTAAAGGTAATCGATGTGTAGAAATAAGCAAAGAATACAACCAGTAATACATAGATAAAAATTCCGAGGGTGTAGATCATGCTTCCGCTCTTGAACCAGTTATGAGGTCCGATGTATTTTAAAATCTCGCCCCATACATGATTCTTGGTACCCTGTCCGTTCGTTACCATGTTGGTAATCAGACCCGGGAACTGCATTAAGCTCGCCGCAAAGATGACGGGGATAACTCCGGCCGTATTAACCTTTACGGGAATGGAAGTGGAATTTCCACCCATCATTCGGTTGCCCTGAATTCTCTTGGCATACTGAATGGGAATCTTGCGGACCGCATCGTTCAATACGATTACCGCAATAATCATAAGGATTACCACAATCAAAGCGACTGCGGATTTCAAAATGATGGACGGGATGGAAGAAGCTTTTCCTCCTTCGCCCGTAACTACTCTTTCATAAATGGCAACCGCATCCTGCGGGAAGGTCGAAATAATGTTGATGACGAGAACGATGGAAATACCGTTTCCGACACCGTTTTCCGTAACTCTTTCACCTAACCACATTAAGAATGCACTACCTGCGGTCATTGCTACGATAACGCAGATGATACCGAGAGCATTTCTGAACGGCTCCATTAAGATTCCCTTATAGGAAATCGCCATGGCACCGGACTCGATGAGTGCAAGTGCAACCGTTAAGTAACGGGTAATGGCTGCGATCTTTTTACGACCGTCATCGCCGTCTCTTTGCATTTCTTCCAATGCCGGGATGGCAATGGTCAAAAGCTGCATAACGATGGATGAAGTAATGTACGGTGTAATACCAAGAGCAAGAATGGACATTCTCTCCAAGGAACCACCGGTAATGGCGGAAATGATTCCGCCGCCGCCTTCACCGAGAAGGCTCTTCATGATTTCCTGCACATATGCGCCGTCAATTCCCGGAAGGGGAATCTGGCTACCAATCCGGATAACCACCAAAATCATCAAAGTATAGAACAATTTCTTGCGGATATCTTTGATTTTAAACGCATTGATAAATGTCTTGAACACTAGATCACCTCTGCAGTTCCACCTACGGCTTCAATCTTCTCCTTTGCAGATTCGCTGAAAGCGTTAACAGAAACCGTAAGTTTTTTGGTAAGTTCGCCCTTTCCTAAAATCTTAACGCCATCAGTTGTCTGGATACCGGAATTGATGTTCTTGATGATGCCCTTTTCGATCAGGCTCTCAATCGTAACGGTATCACCGTTCTCAAAACTCTTCTCCAGTACGGAAACATTGATTGCAATGATTTCCTTGGTGTTTCTGTTCTTGAATCCTCTCTTGGGGATTCTTCTGTATAAAGGCATCTGACCACCTTCGAAACCGGGTCTCGGTGCACCGGAACGTGCCTTCTGACCTTTGTGTCCCTTACCTGCGGTCTTACCGTTTCCTGAACCGTGTCCACGGCCGCGTCTAAAGTTATCGCTGTGTTTGGACCCATCAGCGGGTCTTAAATTAGATAAATCCATTGTGGAATCTCCTTTCAATCGTTGCTGTTAATCGCCGTGACTTTCACGACTCGCATGTTTATCGGTAACCGATAATTATTCTTCCACCTTCAGCATGTAACCTACCTGCTGAATCTGTCCCTTGGTTGCTGCGTTATCCGGCAACTCAACGGTTTTATGCAATTTGGTCAGTCCCATTGCTTCCAAAGTCTTTTTGTGCTTCGGAACGGCACCGATGGGAGACTTTACCAAAGTAATCTTTAATGTCTTGTCTGCCATTTTATGACTCCTTTCTCGGGTTAACCGGCATATCTTATGCCAGAATCTCTTCTACGGATTTGCCGCGGTTTCTTGCTACTTCTTCAGGGCTCTTCATCTGAGAAAGTCCGTCGATGGTAGCCATTACGACATTCTGCTTATTGTTGGATCCCAAAGATTTGGTACGGATATTCTTAATTCCGGCAAGCTCGCAAACGATACGAGCGGGGCCGCCGGCGATGATACCGGTACCTTCGGGAGCTTTCTTTAAAAGCACGTTCGCAGAACCGTATTTTCCGATATAGTCATGAGTTACAGAATTGTTCTCATCAAGTGCGATGGGTACGAGATGCTTTAATGCGTCTTCTTTACCCTTGCGGATTGCTTCGGGAATTTCAACAGCTTTTCCCAAGCCGGCACCAACATGGCCGTTTCCGTCACCTACTACAACAAGTGCGGTAAATCTCATATTACGACCACCCTTAACGGTCTTGGTTACACGTTTGATGGTAACGACTCTATCCTGTAATTCTCCTAAACTTGAAGGATCGATAATGTTACGCTGCATTATTATTTTCCTCCCTTTCCTTAAAACTCAAGACCGGCTTCTCTGGCTGCTTCAGCCAAAGCTGCGATCTTTCCCTGATATATGAAGCCGCCTCTGTCAAATACAACAGCGGTAATTCCCGCATCAATTGCTTTCTTGGCAATTACTTTTCCAAGATATGCTGCTGCGTCAACGTTATTGGTTTTCTCAAGTTCAGCCTTTACATCCTTATCCAGAGTAGATGCTGCAACTAAAGTATTTCCAACGGTATCGTCGATAATCTGAGCATACATATGATTATTGCTGCGAAAAACTGCCAAGCGGGGTCTTTCGGGTGTACCGTGAAAACGGTTACGAATTTTTCTGTGCTTTTTTGCACGAATTTCCTGTCTGGACTCTTTACTAACCATTTTTTACACTCTCCTTATCTTACTTCTTACCGGTCTTACCGACTTTACGTCTGATTGTCTCATCAGCATACTTGATACCCTTGCCCTTATAAGGTTCAGGTCTTCTCTTGTCTCTGATTTCTGCGGCGTACTGTCCAACCTTTTCTTTGTCGATACCCTTGATGGTAATGTTATTACCGTCAACAACACTTTCGATACCTTCGGGATCTTCCATCTCTACGGGATGGGAATATCCCAAGTTCAGTGTTAACTTCTTGCCGGACTTGGAAGCTCTGTAACCAACACCGTTTACTTCAAGCTTCTTCTCAAAACCTTCGGTAACACCTACAACCATGTTGTGGATTAAGGTTCTGGTCAATCCGTGAAGGGATTTCATCTTCTTCAAATCATTGGGTCTGGAAACAACTACTTCTGCACCTTCAACCTTGATTTCCATCTCGGAAGGGAGAACTCTTTCTAATGTTCCCTTAGGACCTTTTACCGTCACTTTGTTATTTTCTGCGACTTCTACAGTTACACCTGCGGGAATCGCGATTGGCATTCTTCCTATACGTGACATGCCCGTACCTCCTAACTTTATTGTGAAGTTTAATGTTCCTTAAGTGAAAACCGCCTTGCGGTAATTACCATACAAATGCCAGAACTTCGCCGCCAACGTTAAGCTTTCTTGCTTCTTTGTCGGTGATAACGCCCTGGTTGGTGGAGATGATAGCTACACCTAAGCCACCTAATACTTTGGGAAGTTCATCCTTGCTTGCGTATACACGAAGTCCGGGTTTGGAGATTCTCTTTAAACCGGTGATGATCTTCTCGTTCTTGTCAGCGCCATACTTTAAGGTGATGTGAATATCCTTGAAGTTGCCGTTGTCAAGTAATTCATAAGATTTGATATATCCTTCATCCAGAAGAATCTTGGCAATCGCAAGTTTCATTTTGGAAGAGGACACATCTACTGTATCATGCTTTGCAGAATTTGCATTACGGATTCTTGTAAGCATATCTGCAATAGGATCGCTCATTGTCATTGATTTTGCCTCCTTAAAATTCTACGTAAAACAGTGTTACGACTTTACCAACTGGATTTCTTAACGCCGGGAATCTCGCCCTTGTATGCAAGCTCTCTAAAGCAGATACGGCAGATACCGTATTTTCTTAAGTAAGCGTGAGGACGACCGCAGATCTTGCAGCGATTGTATTCTCTTACGGAGAACTTCGGCGTGCGTTTCTGTTTCATCTTCATAGACGTTTTAGCCATGAAATATTACCTCCTTTAGTTTAACCACAATTACTTTGCAAACGGCATGTTGAAAAGTTTCAGTAACTCACGTGCTTCCTCATCGGTTTTCGCGGTGGTTACGAAGATAACATCCATACCTCTGACTTTGTCAACCTTATCATACTCGATTTCCGGGAAAATGAGCTGCTCTTTGATACCGAGAGCATAGTTTCCTCTTCCGTCGAATGCGTTGGGATTTACGCCTCTGAAGTCACGTACACGGGGCAATGCCAGGTTTACGAGACGATCAAGGAACTCATACATCTTGTCGCCACGAAGGGTAACCTTGCAGCCGATGTTCATTCCTTCTCTGATTTTGAAGTTTGCGATGGAATTCTTAGCCTTGGTAAGAACTGCCTTCTGACCGGTAATGGTCTCAAGATCCTTAACTGCAGACTCTAAAGCCTTCGCATTATCTTTTGCTTCGCCAACACCCATGTTAACTACGATCTTATCGAGCTTAGGAATTTCCATTACGTTCTTGTAACCGAATTTCTTCTGCATAGCATCAGCGATTTCGTCTTTGTATAAATCTTTAAGTCTACTCAACGTATTTTTCCTCCTTCACCCTTAATCAATCTTATCTCCGGTTGCTTTTGCGAAGCGAACCTTTTTGTCACCTTCCATACGGAATCCGACTCTGGTGGCTTTACCCTTGAATACCAGCATTACGTTGGATGCATCAATGAAGCCTTCCTTCTCGATAATTCCGCCGTTGGGGTTACCTGCTGAGGGTTTGGAGTGCTTTTTAACGATGTTTACGCCTTCCACTTTTACTCTGCCGTCTTTGTGGTTAACTTCAAGCACCTTGCCCTGTTTGCCGTTATCGGCACCTGCGATCACCTTAACGGTATCGCCTTTTTTAATCTTTAACATAGACATGTTCCGGTACCTCCTATAATACTTCGGGAGCCAGAGAAACAATCTTCATGTACTGTTTCTCACGAAGCTCTCTTGCTACAGGCCCAAAAATACGGGTTCCCTTAGGGGTCTTGTCATCTTTGATGATAACTGCTGCGTTCTCATCGAATTTGATGTAAGAACCGTCTTTACGACGAGCGCCCTTTACGGTACGAACCACAACGGCCTTTACGACGTCACCCTTCTTTACAACACCACCGGGTGTTGCATCTTTAACAGAAGCGATGATTACGTCACCAATATTTGCATATCTTCTTGTAGATCCGCCTACAACACGAATGCAGAGAAGTTCTTTTGCACCGGTATTGTCTGCGACCTTCAACCTAGTTTCCTGTTGAACCATGGTAATCTCCTTCCAATCTTAGAACAAAAATTATTTTGCTCTTTCAATGATTTCTGTAAGTCTCCATCTCTTGTCCTTAGACAACGGTCTGGTTTCTACTACTCTTACGGTGTCGCCGATGTTGCATTCGTTCTTCTCGTCATGAGCTTTCAGCTTGTAAGTTCTCTTTACAATCTTACCGTAGAGAGGATGCTTTACATGGTTTTCTACCGCAACAACGATCGTTTTATCCATTTTATTGCTTACGACCTTACCGGTACGTACTTTTCTTAAATTTCTTTCCACAGTTTTACTCCTTTCTCAATCTGAGCAATTCTTATGCTTCAACTTCTTTGGACTTTTCAGTGATGACTGTCTGAATTCTTGCGATATTCTTTCTTACTTCCTTAATACGGGAAGTGTTGTCCAACTGATTGGTCGCATTCTGGAATCTCAAATTGAAAAGTTCTTTCTTGGCATCGATCAGTGCCTGAGTTAAATCTGCAGGGGATTTTGCCTTTAAATCTTCTACATACTTATTCGTTTTCATTTGATACACCGCCTTCCAAATCTGCCTTAGAAACAATCTTGCACTTGCAAGGAAGTTTGTGGGATGCGAGACGTAATGCTTCTTTTGCAACATCTTCGGCTACGCCGGCGATTTCGAACATTACACGTCCCGGTTTAACTACTGCTACCCAGTATTCAACGGCACCTTTACCGGATCCCATACGAGTTCCAAGAGGTTTGGTTGTGATGGGCTTGTCAGGGAAGATCTTGATCCATACCTGACCACCACGCTTGATGTAACGGGTCATTGCAACACGGGCTGCCTCAATCTGGTTGGATTTGATCCAGCAGGGTTCGGTTGCTACAAGACCGAAGTCGCCATAGCTGATGGTATTTCCTCTGAGCGCCTTACCGGACATATTGCCACGGAACTGTTTACGACGCTTTACTCTTTTCGGCATTAACATTATTTTTCTCCCCCTTCCTTATTCTCCTTGGTGGGAAGGATTTCTCCCTTGTAGATCCATACCTTAACACCAAGTTTTCCATAGGTGGTGTCTGCTTCTGCAAAACCGTAATCGATGTCTGCACGAAGTGTCTGAAGAGGAATGGTTCCGTCGCTGTAGGTTTCGGTACGAGCCATATCAGCTCCGCCAAGACGACCTGCAACGCTGGTCTTGATTCCAAGTGCGCCGCTCTTCATGGTTCTACCCATGCAGGACTTCATTGCTCTACGGAAGGATACACGATTTTCAAGCTGTGCTGCGATGTTCTCTGCAACGAGCTGTGCATCGTTATCCGGTTTCTTGATTTCTTTGATATCTACATTAACGCTCTTCTTGGTCATCTTCTGAAGCTGAGCCTTGGTAGCGTCGATATCAGCACCGCCCTTACCGATTGCAAGACCGGGCTTTGCGGCAAAAACGGTAACCTTTACTTTACCGCCGGCTCTTTCGATTTTGATATCGCTTACGCCTGCCTGATATAATTTCTTCTTTAAGAATTTTCTGATGTTGTAATCTTCTACCAGATTATCTGCGAACTCGGAATCTGCATACCAGGTGGAGCTCCAATCCTTGATTACACCAACTCTGACTCCATGAGGATTAACTTTCTGTCCCATTCTATTCCTCCTATCTCTCGTCAAGCACGATGGTAATGTTGCTCATTCTCTTCTCGATTCTGTAAGCTCTACCCTGTGCCCTCGGTCTGATTCTCTTCATTGTAGGTCCCTTGTCTGCATAGCAGGCTGCAACGTAAAGCTTGTCAGCGTTCATACCGTTGTTGTTCTCTGCGTTGGCAATTGCGGACTTCAACAATTTTTTGATAATGCTTGATGCGTATCTGGGATTATACTCAAGGATTG
Source organism: Lachnospiraceae bacterium UBA3804 (assembly GCA_002368665.1). Lineage (GTDB taxonomy): Bacteria > Bacillota > Clostridia > Lachnospirales > Lachnospiraceae > UBA3766. The sequence goes on along the minus strand of DFEK01000008.1, from coordinate 197,979 downwards.
CAAGTGCGGTCTGCACATCTTTTCCTCTGATTGCATCCAATACAAAGCATGCCTTTGTTACGGAAACTCTTGCATAAGATAACTTAGCGCTGGGTCTCGTTTCCTTCTGGCTTGCATTTCTTTCACGTTTGTATTTGGATCTGCTTAACTGCTTTTCATTTACTTCCATTTGGAAAACCTCCTTTCAAGTTATCTTATTTCACTTTGGACTTCTTCTCGTCCTTGCCGTGACCTCTGAAGGTTCTCGTAGCAACGAACTCGCCGAGTTTGTGTCCAACCATGTCTTCTGTTACATATACAGGCACATGCTTTCTTCCGTCATGAACCGCAATCGTGTGTCCTACGAATGAAGGGAAGATTGTGGAGCGACGGGACCAAGTCTTGATAACCTGCTTATTTCCTGCTGCATTCATTTCATCTACTTTCTTCAGTAAAGAAGCGTCTGCAAAAGGTCCTTTTTTCAATGATCTAGCCATTTGTGTGTTTCCTCCTTATCAGTCTAAACTACTTAATACCGCGTCCGTCTCTTCTTCTTACGATGAGCTTGTTAGACTGCTTGTTCTTCTTTCTGGTCTTTAAGCCCAACGCCGGTTTGCCCCAAGGTGTGCAAGGACCGGGACGTCCGATACCTGCCTTACCTTCACCACCACCGTGAGGATGGTCGTTGGGGTTCATTACGGAACCGCGGACAGTAGGTCTGATACCCATATGGCGCTTACGACCTGCTTTACCAATATTGACAAGGTTGTGATCAACGTTTCCTACAACACCAACCGTAGCTCTGCATCCGATGGGAACCATTCTCATTTCGCCGGAAGGAAGACGAAGTGTTGCGTACTTTCCTTCTTTCGCCATCAGCTGTGCGCTGTTTCCTGCGGAACGAACCAGCTGGCCGCCCTTTCCGGGAAGGAGTTCGATGTTGTGTACCTGAGTACCAACAGGAATCATATCAAGAGGGAGGCAGTTACCGATTCTTACTTCGGCTTCCGGTCCGTTCATGATCTTCATGCCGTCCTTTAAACCTTCGGGTGCGAGGATGTATGCCTTCTCACCGTCTGCGTAAGTGATCAATGCGATGTTTGCGGTTCTGTTGGGATCGTATTCGATACCGGTTACTACTGCGGGAATGCCGTCCTTTAATCTCTTGAAGTCTACGACTCTGTATTTCTTTCTGTTTCCGCCGCCTCTGTGTCTTACGGTGATTTTACCCTGATTGTTACGTCCTGCGTTCTTGGAAAGAGAAACAAGTAAGGATTTCTCGGGAGTCTTCTTGGTGATTTCAGAGAAATCGGAACCCGTCATATTTCTGCGGGACGGTGTGTAGGGATTATATGTTTTAATACCCATTGTTTTATCTCCTTTTCGTTATTTATCATCATGCTTCATTGCATATAGTTGGAATCGATTTAGATTCCGGAGAACAGCTCGATGTCTTTGCTGTCTTCTGCAAGGCTTACGATTGCCTTTTTGGTCTCTGCAGTTTTACCGTAAACATTTCCGCGGCGCTTATTCTTGCCTTCGCAGTTCATGGTGTTTACTTTCTTTACGATGGTTCCGGGGAACATCTTCTCAACTGCATCCTTAATCTGGGTCTTGGTAGACTGTTTGCTTACCAGGAAGGTATATTTCTTCTCGCCCATGCCGGCCATGCTCTTTTCGGTAACTACCGGCTTTAAGATTACGTCATAGTATTGAATGTCTGCCATTATGCGTACACCTCCTCGATAGTGGAAACCGCATCCTTCGTAAGAACTACCGTTCCGGCTTTCATGATGTCGTATACGTTCATGTTTCCGGTAAGGATCGTCTTCGCATCAGCAAGGTTTCTAGCGGAAAGAACAACGTTCTTATCGTTCTCGTTGATGATAACCAATGCGTTCTTTGCTTCGAGGTTGTTCATTACCTCAGCAAACTTCTTGGTTTTGATTTCGTCGAACTTAAGCTCTTCGATTACCTTTAAGCTGCCGTCTGCAACTTTGCTGGTAAGTGCGGACTTAAGAGCGATTCTCTTTTCCTTCTTGTTAAGCTTGAAGGAATAATCTCTCGGTACCGGAGCAAAAACAACTCCGCCGTGAGTCCACTGAGGAGATCTCGTTGAACCCTGTCTTGCATGACCGGTTCCCTTCTGTCTCCAAGGTTTTCTTCCGCCACCGGACACCTCTGCTCTGGTTTTTGCTTTCTGAGTGCCCTGACGCATATTTGCAAGGTGCTGTACTACAGCCAAGTGAACAAGGTGCTCATTGATTTCTACGCCGAAGATGGAATCGTTTAAATCAAGCTTGCCAACTTCCTTGCCTTCCATATTATAAACAGATACCTGTGCCATCTGTATGTTCCTCCTTCCTTACGATTATGCTTCTGCCTTAGTGGTTTCTTTGATGGTAACTAAGGCTTTCTTCGATCCGGGAACTGCTCCCTTTACTAAGAGAAGGTTCTTCTCGGCATCCACTTTTACCACTTCGAGATTTCTAACGGTTGCCTGCTTGCCACCCATCTGACCGGGCATTCCTTTTCCCTTGAATACACGGCTGGGTGAGGAACATGCACCGTTGGAACCCTGATGACGATGGAATTTGGAACCATGCTTCATCGGTCCTCTGTGCTGACCAAGTCTCTTGATCGCACCCTGGAATCCTTTACCTTTGGTGATTGCGGTTGCATCAATCTTATCGCCTTCTGCGAAGATGTCTGCCTTAATTTCCTGGGCAAGAGCATATTCGGAGCTGTTTTCAAATCTGAACTCGCGAACATATCTTTTGGATTTCGTTCCTGCCTTAGCGAAATGTCCCTGCATCGGCTTGGTTACGCCATGTGCATGAACTACTTCTGCTTTGCCTTTGGCATCTTTGTTGATGATTTTGTCTTTCTTGTCAATGAAGCCAACCTGAACTGCTTCGTATCCGTCGTTCTCAACGGTCTTTACCTGAGTAACTACGCAGGGGCCTGCTTCAAGTACGGTTACCGGAATGAGGGTTCCGTCTTCTGCGAAGATCTGGGTCATTCCAACCTTTTTCGCTAAAATCGCTTTCTTCATTTTTTTCCTCCTTTGTTTCTACTACAGCGGCATCTTAAGTTGGTCGGATGCATACTAGTTGTAGAAGGTAAAATGTTTTTGGTTTCTATAGATGAAATGCACTTTCGCGCATCGTCATTACATCATTTTAATGTTGATGTAAACACCGGCCGGCATCTCCATGCTCTGCATAGCTTCGATGATGTTGCCGTTGGGCTCAAGGATATCGATCAGTCTCTTGTGAGTTCTCTGCTCGAACTGTTCTCTGGAGTCTTTGTACTTATGTACGGCACGGATGATGGTAACTACTTCCTTCTTGGTAGGAAGGGGAACCGGTCCGCTAACCTTTGCTCCGTTCTTCTTTGCAGTGTCGATGATCTTCTTTGCAGATGCATCTACCGTTGTGTGATCATAAGCCTTGAGTGTGATTCTCATAACCTGATTTGCCATAAAAAAAGTCGCCTCCTTTTCGCACTTTTAAAATTCAAGTGAGACAAGCGGTGACTGTACACTCTCCCGTGTGTGTCCTAAATCGATACGCAACTTAAGAATTAATCCGACTTCGTATCGTTTATTCCAACACGTCGTTTCTACTTCCTGTAGACTAAATGTTTTGTACAGTGACTTGTCGCCAGTATCTTGACTTGACATTCACTCCCCGCAAAAACCCTCAGGGTGAGCCTGAAGCAACCTTGCGGATCTACGCTATCATGCCACAGCAATTGATATTCTATCGCAACGTGGAAATCTTTGCAAGAGTTTTTTTCGTAAAATTATATAAAATTTTCAGCATTGCGTTGTTCATATTGACGAGGCACAATATCTTGTGCCTCACTTGCGAAGCGGAAAAGATTCATATATTATAGTTCTAAGAGACTCGGAGGGAGCCGCCTAGATTTGCATATTCATCAACCCTCGGGGGAGCCGCCTGGATTTGCACATTCTGTGGGGAGCCGCCTAGATTTGCACATTCTATGGGGAGCCGCCTAGATTCGTACATTCCCCCTCGGGGACGGCTCGCGCCTCTATCCTCCGGCGTAGCGGAACTAAATTCGCACGTACAGTACAACGCGCTCATTAAGTACCGACGCCTCCGCAAGCCACCTCAGGGAAAAATACGAATCTCTCGGCTCCTGCAAAGAGGCAGTTCTTGTATCATACATCTTACATAGATAGCGTCGAGCCGTGAGCATGTAGTGTTCCGAGAGGTGAGTTTTAAGCGGAGGGAGTTGTGCCACTAAGTGAATTGTGCCAACGCAACCCGGAGTCTAACCGATCCTCGAGGAATGCGTGATGCGAACGTGCGAGCCAATATATAAATATTGTATTATTTTGAAAGGATAAATCATGTGGATTGCAGATAATTGGAAAGAATACGAAGTAATCGCCACCTCCGGCGGAGAAAAACTGGAGCGCTGGGGCGATTACATGCTGGTACGTCCGGATCCGCAGGTGATCTGGAATACACCGAAGAAAAATCCTGCCTGGAAGAAACCGAACGGCCATTACCACAGAAGTGCAAAAGGCGGTGGTGAATGGGAATTCCATAAACTTCCGGAGGAATGGGAAATCGGCTATAAGGACCTCATCTTCCGTTTGAAGCCTTTCAGTTTCAAGCATACGGGTTTGTTTCCGGAGCAGGCGGTCAACTGGGACTGGTTTTCTTCTATAATAAAGAAGAAAATCGAAAAACGACCGAATGAGCCTTTCAAGGTGCTGAACTTATTTGCTTATACCGGTGGTGCCACCCTCTCTGCTGCCAAAGCAGGCGCTCACGTAACACATGTGGATGCCTCCAAGGGCATGGTACAGTGGGCCAAAGAAAATGCAGCAGTTTCTGGGCTTTCCGAAGCACCGATCCGCTGGCTAGTGGATGACTGTGTCAAATTCGTGGAACGGGAAATCCGCCGTGGGAACACCTATGACGGTATCATCATGGATCCTCCCTCTTACGGACGCGGCCCCAAGGGTGAAATTTGGAAGATCGAGGAAAGCATTTATCCCTTCATCGAGCTTACCGCTAAACTTCTGACGAAGGACTCCTCCTTCTTGCTGATCAACTCCTATACCACGGGACTTCAGCCGGCTGTTTTAACTTATATGATCGAAAGCGCCATTGTTCCGAATTTCGGTGGAAGCGTCGAAAGCTCCGAAATCGGACTTCCCGTCAAAGAAGACGGACTCGTTCTTCCCTGCGGTGCCAGCGGACGCTGGATCAAATAGCCGATACGAGACAATATGATCTGCAAACAAAAAGAGCCGGTTGGCTCTTTTTTCTTATATAAAGTGTATGATATTCCGCACGATACATTGCAGCACCATAAAAATCAGATTTGCGAAGATCACCGCCGTGACCGGAAACTTCGTAAATCCCAGTTTCTTCGTAAAACGGCAAAGCGTGGTATTCACCATAAAGAAAAGATACGATACAAGAGCAGTTATCACGGCCGGATTCAGTATAAGACTTTCCCAAACCCTTCCATGCAACACCTGATGCAGTGACCTTGTCATTCCGCAGCCCGGGCAGTATAGTCCGGTCAGATTGTGAAAGACACAAATGCTTTTTCCGGACAGAATTCTGTCTCCCCTCACATACAGGAGTACAATTAAGATTAAAAGTACCGGAATCAGAACCAATCCGATCCGGTACCATATCATTGTCATATTATCTTTAAAGTTTCTTTCTTTACTCAATTTCTTCCACTAAATAATCTCATTCAGGATAAAATACATCAGGTAAGAAAGTCCGCCCACGGTTCCCAGAATACCGGTGATCATACCCGCGCGTGACATACCCTTGCTGCGGCAGGTGGAAAGACCGGATATTCCCAGCGGAATGGCGATGATACCCGGGATCCATCCAACACAGCTAAAGAACATCAGCAGGGAAGAGATTCCCAAAATCATGGACGCAATCGCTTTTCCGTTAGACTGCATCTTGGGCATGTCATCTTCGTCTTCATAATAATACGAAGAAAACGGATCATTGGAATAATAACCTTCCGGCATCGCACTCGCTTCGCCGTATTCCAGAATATCCTTGTTGTATCCGTAATCGTATCCGATACCCGCATTGTTCATATATCCGGGAGCCGCATTATTTCCGGGATTTGGCATATAACCCTGATTCGGTGCGAAGCTCTGATTCTGTGCAAAGCCCTGATTCTGTACAAAGCCCTGATTCTGTGCAAAGCCCTGATTCTGTGCAAAGCCCTGATTCTGTGCAAAGCCCTGATTCTGTGTAAAGTCCTGATTCTGTGTAAAGTCCTGATTCTGCGCAAAACTCTGATTTGCGGTAAAGTCCTGGCTTGCGGTAAAGTTCTGTCCCTGCGCAAATCCCTGATCCGTAGTCACACTCTGCGACACGGTAACCTCAGGCTGCGGCGCAACCTGCTCGGGAACAGGCATTTCCGGCTGCGTCATTCCGGCACCGGATGCCATCGGGATATCATTAAAATCAACTACCGTACGTTCTGCCGTAACAGCCATAGGTGCATCAACCACTACATTTTCCACTGTGGGTGCTTCCACCGTTTCTACGCCGGCAGCCGGCATAAAATTCTCGTCCAAAATTCCTACTCCTTCTACACACTACTTGGCAAACCGTCATTTCCTAGAAATGGGAAATATCCGTATTTGCCGCAAGATCCGCGGAAATGGTGCAGATGTCATACATATTGAATTCCTGCACGCTTCCGTGTCCTGTATTTCTTGCGATTTCCTTTAATTCTTTCTTCATGCAATCGCACCGAACCGAATCATATTCACGGTTCAGCAGAATGTAATCTGCGCCAAGTGCGATCATTTTGGCGATTTCCTTGGTATCGTTCACGTCTTCGATTCCGATTAAAAGTTCCAGGCCGGAGTTTACTCGGCTTAAATACTTCTTTGCACGTCGAAGCGCATACGGAAGCATTCCCGTTGAAGCATCATTGAGAACCACAAAATCAACATCCGCAAATACACATGTTGCCAGATCCTGCTCGATCCTTCCGATCATCAGGCTGATTCCGACAGGCTTTCCACCGGAAATTTCCTTGGCTCTTGCCACTTCTCTTCTTAATTCTTCCTTTCCGGATACGGAAGGAATATGGCTGTACTGTCCTTTAACCAGGATCAGCTCTGCTTTGGAATAATCCGTCGAAGCGGATTCATGCGGAATATATTCTCCCCAGGACAGCGCACTGCTTGCACCGAACGGTTCCGGCATGGTAACCGGGAACAATGCAAATTTACCGATGGTTGTCTGGGTCTGAATCTCTTCATCCGCAGCAAACGGCAAAGGATCAAGCTGCGCCGGAAGGAGAATGATCTCTTCCAGTCCGTTCTGAACGGATGCGTGTGCATACTGTTCGTAGGAGTGCTGTTTTGCCATATCTTCGGTAATCAGATCGCTGTTTCCGCCCTTGATAACCGCTGTTCCGATTATATGTTCCTCGGGCTGCGACAGGTCTTCGTCTTCCATAAATTCGCTTTCCGCTTCATCCTCTGCGCCGGAAAGGAATGCCCTGAGTGCATCAAAATCATCATCGGTATCGTCTTCTTCGAAGTCACCGAAAATTCTGCCTAAGAGCAATTCTTCAATCAATGTATCCTCTAAGGATGCGTCGAGAATTAAGTCTTCTTCTTCGCTTTCTTCCTCTGTCGGCTTTTCAATCACTTCTTCTTCGATTACATCTTCTTCAACCGGTTCTTCTGCAGTTTCTTCCACGGTTTCTTCCACTACCGGCTCTTCAATCACTTCTTCTTCGATTACATCTTCTTCAACCGGTTCTTCTGCAGTTTCTTCCACGGTTTCTTCTACTACCGGCTCTTCGATCACTTCTTCTTCGATTGCAACTTCTTCAACTGCCTCTTCCGCAGTTTCTTCGGCCACTTCTTCAACTGCCTCTTCCGCAGTTTCTTCTGCAACTTCTTCAACTGCCTCTTCCGCAGTTTCTTCGGCAACTTCTTCAACTGCCTCTTCCGCAGTTTCTTCGGCGACTTCCTCAACTGCCTCTTCTGCGATCTCTTCTGCGGCTTCTTCCTCCGTCAGTTCAACCACTTCGCCGACCGGTTCTTCATCATCAAAGATGAATTCCTCGATCATAACGGAATCTCCGAAATCCGGATTGGAATCAAATCCCGTAAAGAAATCTCCTTCGTCACGGATTCCCGCGCTGACAGCTGCAGGAACTTCCTCTGTCTGAAGGGGAACATCCGATTCAATCACTGCTTCCTCAAATACAAAATCGTCGTCGCCCGCGTCGACGTCGGAAGTAGCTTCATTATTCTCTACCACCACCACTTCCGAATCACTCCCGTCACTTGAGCGGTCACCTCCGTCGATAACCGTATGAACGCTGCCGGAACCGTCAATCGGATCCAGCCTCGGTCTGTTTTCTTCTTCGAGTTTCTTGGCTTCGCGTTCCAGTTCTTCCGGAGATTTCACCGGAATTCCGCCACTGTAATATGTCTGGATATTGCTCGTATCCACAGGTTTCTCCGGCTCTTTGTCTTTCTCATTCAGCCAGAATTCCTGACGTTTCTCTATCACAAAACCGCCGTTTTCGGACTTCGGCTCTTCCTTTGCCTCTTCCTTGGCGCCTTCGTTTTCTTTGGCTTCTTCTTTCGGTTCCTCTGCCTTTTCTTCCTTTGCAGAATCAGCCTTTGCTACTTCAGAGTCCTTCTTCTCGGAATCTGCTTCCTTGGGTGCGCCGTCTTCTGCCTTGACAGACTCTTCCTCTTTCGCAGATTCTTCCTCCTTCGCAGGCTCTTCCTCGTCCATGCGTCTGAAGATATCTCTGGATTCCGCGCAGATAGGGCATTCGGTAATCTCACTGAACGGAATGCCTGCCTGCTCTTCATCAAAGATGTAACCGCAAACAAAACACTTGAATTTAGCCATTTTAACCCTCCTCAATACATGAGAAATACAGATTTTGCACAGGCATTTTACGCCTATGGTAATAATCCATTATAGTTTATCATAAAACTCCCCGATTTACCAGCAAAAATGCGACATTTCCGAAAGCCGTTTGTACGAGTGCCAAACTTATGGTATGATTTTGTCATGAAGAAAAATTACCGGCTGACAATTTCATACGACGGAAGCCGTTTCTACGGCTGGGAACACCAGCCCGGAATTGACTTGACCATCCAGGGCAAAATCGAAACCGTCCTCTCCAAAATGACGGGCACCGATGTGGAAGTCCTTGGCGCAGGCCGCACCGATGCAGGCGTTCATGCGGAAGCCATGACCGCAAACTGCTTCCTCGAAACCGACAAATCCGTCGAAGAAATCCGCGATTATTTAAACCGCTATCTTCCCGAAGACATTGCGATAACCAATGTTTCCGAAGCCGGAATGCGTTTTCATTCCAGATACAACGCCACGGGCAAAACCTATCGTTACACCTGTTACATCGGCAAGACGAAACCGGTCTTTGACCGCAAGTATGTCTATGTATTGGAAGGTCGTCCCAATCTGGATAAAATGAAATCCGCCGCTTCTTACTTAATGGGCGAGCATGATTTTGCCGCCTTTTGTTCCAACCCGAAAATGAAAAAATCCACGGTTCGAACCGTGGACCGTATTGATATTCTTGCAAACGGAGATTACCTGATCTTTACCTTCCACGGAAACGGTTTTCTGCAACACATGGTGCGCATTTTAACCGGAACCCTGCTGGAAGTCGGATTCGGAAAACGTTCTCCGGAAAGCATCCTGACCCTTTTGGAAAACAAGGACCGCAAATTGGCCGGATCCACGGCTCCCGCCTGCGGACTTTGTCTTATCGCGGTCGACTATCAGTAAAAAGGACTACCGTCATGGAAAAAATAGCCACCATTCTTACCGATTTCCCGGAAAAATTCGGCATTCCCAGACAGAGCGGACGTATCGAAGCTCTGAAGGGTAAAATTGTTTTCGAGCCCAAATTTGCCACTCCCGATGCGGTGAAAGGGTTGGAAAAATATAACTATCTTTGGCTTCTTTGGAAATTCGACATCTCCAAAGACCTTCCTTTCCGTGCAACCGTCCGTCCGCCAAGACTCGGCGGAAATACCAGGGTCGGCGTATTCGCCACAAGATCCCCGTTTCGTCCCAACCATATCGGTTTATCCTGCGTAAAATTGGAGCGTATCGCTGTCGAAGACGGCAGGCCTTATATCTATGTGTCCGGAATCGACATGGCAAACGGAACCGAAATCTTAGACATCAAACCATACATTCCCTATACCGATCTTAGAGAGGATGCTGTCGGCAGTTTTGCCGAGGAATACAAGGACTACGCCCTGCATGTAACATTCCCGGATGAACTTTTACAAAGATTTCCCGAAGAAAAAAGAGCGGGAATCTTTGCCGTACTCTCCGACGATCCCCGCCCTTCTTATCAGGATGACCCGGAAAGAATCTATGGTGTTTCCTTTGCCGGGTTCAATGTTCAGTTTAAAGTTTCGGATAAGACGCTTACCGTCATTTCCGTTACGCCGCTCTCTTAAGCCGGCGATCCGCCCTCTCCGGGAGGTCCGACCGGAATTTCAAATTTCTCATCTGTGTGCGCGCTGTAATTGATGATGGAAATCTCCGGATCGCTGGCTCCGAAGTCGCATTTTTCTTTCTCAGCACCGATCGCAAGCGGACGGTCGGAGGAAAGTTTGATTGTACATCCGACGCTCTCGAGAATAATCTCTCCACCCATATCCGTAGTACCGATACCAAGAACCTGTCCGCCGGAACCGTTAATCTCAAGCCTCGAATGCTTGGAATAGAATTTGGAGTGTCCGAGCGCACAACCGATGACAATTACTCTGGGCGCATTCATGTTAAAGATCGCTTCCGCATTTACAATCTCAATCTGATTCTCTCCCTTTGCGGCACAGCCAAGTCCCGTAATGTTCTTACCGCCGCCCTTGATCTCAAGGAGCAGGCTGCCGAAGTGCAGATTGCAGGTGCCGGAAGGACTTCCGACGGCTATGCCGTTAACAACATTGAAATTGATTGCAAGGTGCATCTCGGTCATGGAGCCTTTTACCATACCAGAGAAAGCACCGATTCCGACAAATGCTGCAGATTTGGCCTTGATCAGGTTATCGCCGCCGCGCATGAGAATCTGCGCATTCGGTCCGGGAACGCAACCGCCGATTGCGACTGCTTTCTCACCGTTTAAGTCAATTTCCAGATTGCCGGAGATATCCGTAATAATGCTTCCGAACGGATGCTGCAGATCGTTTCCGATTCCGAACGCCTCCTGCGCCCTGGAACGGATATGCAGATTTCCGTTTCCGGTAATCTTAAGAGATGAAGTAGCCGGTACGCGTATACCGTTGGAATTAATGTAATTGTCGCCGTCCAGGATCAGATTCAGCGTTGCATTTTCGCCGATCTCGATACCGACGTCGTCTTTTTCGTTGTCCAGAATGATATTGCGGATAGTCAGCGTGGAGTCGGTATTTTCCTTAATCCTGATCTTTACCGCAGCCGGATAGTCCGCATTACCGTTTAAAATCACTTCCTGTCCGGAAATCAGAATATCCGTATACATTTCAAGCGCGATACGCGTTAAGATCAGTTCCTTCTCGCGGCTGACAACATATAACTTGGTAAAACGCTGTTCCGCCGGAGCTCTGTTGCATTCAAGGATCTCATCCTGAATGGCCTCCGGAATACTGTCTTCGATATCAAAACTCGGTCTTGCCGTATAGAATCCCTGGATCAGATCCACACCCAGCATGATGGATGCTTTCAGTTCACCCGTTGTTTCCACACCTTCCGCAAGTGCATAGAAATGGTTGTCGTGTGCGAATTCAATAATATTCTTTACAAAATGCTGTTTTCTCGGATCGTCCTGCAGATTCTGGATCAGAAGGCGGTCTATTTTGACACAGTTGGGTGTATAACGAAGAAGCGAAGTCGTATTCGCATATCCTACGCCGTAGTCATCGATGGCGATGCTGAAACCGTCCTTATTGCTTCGTTCCATCAGAACACGAAGTTCCTCATCGTCCTGCTCCGCCTGCTCCGTAATCTCAATGAAGAATTTCTGCAAATGATCGGGATACTGCGTCTTCAGGCGCTCATAATCATAGCGGTCAAGCTGGCAGCCGGGGATGCTGTTTAAGAATACTTTGCGATCCTTTATCCGGCCCTGATTCTCTTCCACCGATTTCATGACATTGAAAAACGTCGCGCGTTCGATATCATAAAGGCGCCGGTTTACGGTTGCATATTTCAAGATGGTAAGCGGAGAAATCTTCTCGTCGGCATCGGTCCGCATTAATGCCTCGTATGCAAAGATCTTTCCGGTCTTCGCATCAACGATTGGCTGGAATGCATAACGGAAGCGGTTGTCATCTATGATCTCCTTGATCAGTCCGCTCTGCTTAATCTCCGATTCGGTCATCTCTTCCGTCTCGGTAACATTGGCCTTTCGGTTATTCTTCGTAATTCGTTTATTGAGAAGCGCCTCATCGATTACTTTCACCATGTCGGTATCTTCGAACGGAAGAATCATGGTTGTACTGACATTGACGTTTAAGGTGTATTCTTTGGTGGACTCCTTGTTGTAGTCGGTAACAAGGCTACGCAAATGGTTGATAAAATAGTCAATATCGGAGTTTTTGCTTTCCGCGGTACGGATCACCACAATAAATTCGTCGCTTCCGATATGTGCCGTCAGATCTCCTCTGGATGCACTTTCGTTGATGATCTTGGACAGCTCCAGAATGGCATAATCGCCTTCGGAGTGGCCGTATACATCGTTGATGTTTCCCAAATGGTCCAAATCAACGCAGACAATGTGCATTGTCTGGCGCTTGGCCACGCAGTCGGCTTTGCAGTTTTGAAGTTCAATCGCAAGACCATGGGCATTTAACATACCCGTCATCGCATCACGATAATGAATATTATCGAGATAATCGTTCATGTCGCGGATTTCTTCGTTTCTCTGCCGCACTTCCAGGTCTCTTACCACATAGGAAATTGCATTATTTAATGAAATCAGTACAGTCTGCATCATCATCTGCAGATCGTAGAAAGTCGGATTCTCGCCGGCCACGAATCCGTAATACTCTCCCCTTGCATACACGGGATACAGAATGAGCGGTGCGGCATTTTTACCCTGGGAAACGGCGTGTTCCCGCAAAAAGTCATGATCGAAGAACTTGCCTTCCAGAGAACGGTCAACTGCGGATACCACGAGAAATTTCTCCGTTGCGGAAAGTTCTTTGAGTGCTGCCTGTCCGGAAAGATCATCCACGAGATTACCTCTTAAGCAAAAATAGGTATTCGCGGGAAGAATATCACGGAAAATTTCAAACATAACAGCCTTGTCCGTCGTCTTGATCAGTCTTGCCACCATATTGATCTGGCGTCTTTGCTGTGTCGCCGTCATTTCCCTCTGCAATGTCAGATGACGAATCAAAACACCGACATTCGGATCCTCTTCAGGCTTTTTACATCCGCAGGATTCGGAATACAGAAGTTCCGTGGGAAGAACGACATTTTCAATCTTTTCTTCGCGAAGCGACTTCTCGATCAGCTCCATGCACTTATCCACCATCAGTGTCAGGTTTCGGTTACATCCGGTCAAATCCGGAATACCTGCTCTGACACCGGCAATTCCGTTGAGTCCTGTGATTATGATATCATCCGGAATGGAGAGCCCGCAGGTACGTGCTGCGGAAGATGCCATATTGGCTACCGTATTATCAGAGCAGATAATCGCATCGGGTTTTTTCTGTCGTATAACCTCAACCGCTTCCTCAGATCCGCATCCGATCTGGCATCCGAAACTGAAGATTCTCTCATCGATATCTTCAACATTTTCTTTCTCCAGGTATTTGCGGAAAACTTCGGAATACTCCGCTGCCATATGTTCTCTCGTGGAATCACCGAAAAAGAGCACATTCCTGCACTCATGTTCCCTGACAACATGCGCGATAACCGCTTCTAAAGCGCCTGGCATATCAAAAGAAACACTGACAAAACCGGGAAGATTGATATCCATGGCAATTAACGGAATGTCCAGTGCATACATTGCCTCAAGCTGCTCATTTATACAATTTTCATCGTGGAAATATTCACCATCCAGAACGATAGCACAAAAATCGTTATGATTAAAAACCTTAAAGAAATTCAGTCTCCATGCGTTATCGGAATTCTGCCAGAAGCATCCGGGCCAGATAGCCGTAACCGAATATCCGCGTCTTGTCGCACAAATCGTAAACTTACGCAGTTTGCGTAAGGAGGAATCTGCGCTAAGGTCAGCGCATATATAGCATATCACTTTGTTGTTCATGCCAGCCCCCCGACTTTACGAAGCATTTGTATAATCTTATATATATTAACATAATTTACCCTAAAATACAATAAATATGCTATTTTGTTTTGTTCATAATAACACTATATTAACACTTTCAGATCCAATACGGGTAATCCTCGATATCAATCTCGCCCATGCTGTCCTTCGGAATGAACGCAGCCAGATAAGCATCCGCAAAACTGATACCGGAGGTATATATAAATGCAAGCGGAATCGTTGCACCGATCAGTCCGAGTCCCAGGAAAATCCAGCCTTTTTTCTTCTTGCCGAGAACAAACAAATGCGCTCCGTAGCCGCCGAGCAAAAATCCGAGCCACACATATTTTGCCTTGGATACGGTAATCGTATTCTCAAGTGCCGTCGGATCGGAAAGAATATTCTCCACTCTTTTTCGCATCAGAATAAGCACTACAATCGCCGCCGCAAGTGCACCGATCGTTATGACATAGCCCAGAACACTTATGACCTTCCAGATCACACCGACAAAACTTAAGTCGATAAAACCGTTTGCCGAGCCCAGCATGCCATACTCGTTAAAGGTCGAAGCCAGTTCCCTGCCGTTTGAAAGAATTCCGCTCGTCTGCATTTTGGCCATGATGATGGTCCTGGTCAGAATCCCCACGGCGCCGGCCAGTGCGATCACCAGAATCACCATCAGGATGATTCCCATAATATGCAGCACCCTGGTCTCCTTCTGTCGTCCCGTCATTTCTTTTTCATTCTTCGCACTTTCGCTCATATGCTTATTCCCCGTCTGTTGCTTTTTCTTCGGTTACCTTTTCGTCCGATACCGCTTCCGCTGTCGTCACACCTTCCTTAATCGTTTCCTCAGAAGTACTTTCCTTTGAAGCACTCTCCTCTTCATCCACGGCCTCCATCAGAAAGAGCTTCGCGGAATAGTCCTGCACGTAACGGACATTTTCATTGTATCCGGTACCGGAATAATCCTGCTTTAACGCAATTCCCGCGCCCATCAGAAGGCTTCCGTATGCCATATAGTCTTCCTTCTCCGAAGGCAGTTTGATCCGCTTGGCAAGGAAATCCAGAAGTCTCGAATCCTGTTTTACATGGATCGGCGCAACGGTATTTACCAGATCTCCGAAGTCGCGGATATCATAACTTAACTCACGGTTGGTAAAATGATATAGCGTATCCTCATCAAGCCCCTTCGCAAAGTAGACGATATTCTGCGTATTGGGCAGAACGGTTTTCTTTAACATCATGCCGACAGCCTTCGTTCCGTACTTGCTGGTCATCGTCCAGGTCATGATATTTCCCTCTCCGGTCGCATTGTATAATGCGGAAGAAACATCCCTTCCGATAAACTTGTCCGAAAGCGGTCCGATACCTCCACGATAGAATCTGCCGTGCTGCATCAGCCCTCTGTACTCTTTATACAGAGCGATCTCCGTCTGTACCTCTTCCATCGCTTCCTTGGAAAAATCGCTGAAATTACATTCATATCCCAAAGTTCCGAAACTTGCGATCGCAAATCTTGTTTTCATCGGAGTGCGGCGAAGTGTCTGATGGTTGGGGCTTGCGGAAACATGTGCGCCCATGCATTCCATCGGATAGCCGTAGCTGTATCCCTGCTGGATCTCCGCCCTGCAGATCGGATCCGTATCATCCGATGCCCAGATCTGGGGGAAGTAGGAAAGGATTCCTAAGTCAAAACGGTTGCCGCCCGATGCACATCCTTCGAACAGGATATGCGGAAACTCCTTCGTTAAAGTATCCATGATCTCATAGAGTCCCAGAATGTAACGGTGTGAAATTTCACCCACATCCGTACGATTGGAAAAGACATCCGAAAAGACTCTGTTATAATCCCATTTCACATATTCGATCTGCGCCGAAGAGAAAACCTTTCTCATCGCGTCCGTAATAAATTCACGCACTTCGCTGCGGCTTAAATCCAGGACTCTTTGGTTACGTCCCTCGGAATGCTCGCGCCTCGGGTTTACCAGACACCAGTCCGGATGTGCCTTATAAAGGTTCGAATCCACGTTGACCATCTCGGGCTCCACCCAGATACCGAAGCTTAATCCCAGCTTATGAATTTTATCCGAAAGACCTTTTACACCCTTCGGAAGTTTGGATGTATTTACTTCCCAGTCGCCGAGGCTCTTGGTATCATCGTTTCTCTCACCGAACCATCCGTCATCCATAACAAACAGTTCAATGCCGGCGTCTGCTGCCCGCTTTGCCAGTTTTAAAAGTTTGGATTCGTCGAATTTAAAATACGATGCCTCCCAGCTGTTCAGTAAAATCGGCTTATCCTTACCCTTCCACTCTCCGCGGATAATGTGTTCGCGCACGAACGCATGCATGTTCTGGGAAAGCGCATTGAAGCCTTTCTGTGAGAAACTCATAATGGCTTCTGGCGCCTCGAAGGTCTGTCCGGGCGTCAGTTTATACAGAAAACCTTCATCATTGATTCCCGTCTGGATACGGATTTTACCGTAGGCATTGGAATCACAGACTTCCATATGATTGCCGCTGTAGATCAAATTAAAACCGTAAACTCCGCCACGATCCTCGTTTGCATCGGCTTCCGCCACCATAAAGAACGGATTGGCGCGGCTCGAACTGGAACCGCAGTTGGAGCGGCTTACATGCATACCGTGTCCCAAGGGAACATGATATAAATGCATCTCCCTTGCCCATGCTCCGTCGAAGAAAACTCCCTCATAGCCTTTGTCGGGCAGATCCAGTTGCATCGAAAGCAGACGGTTTACAAGGATATCATCTTCCCCGTCATTGATCAGATCCGCGAAACGCGTGATCACATCCTCTTCTTCATACACGATATAGGTTAACACCAGACGGAGGCGGTAGCTTTTTTCTACGATACCTTCCCTTTCCATCAGGGTGATGCGAAGCACATTTGCATCGCCGAGTGCAGCGGCGCCTTCCGTATAAGAACCGGGAAGTGTCTCTCTTTTCGGTATCTCTTTTAACAGTTCAAACGATTTATAGATAAAATCCAGACTCTTGGAGCCGTCCGCAAACGTCACCTCAACCATGGGCGAGCGCAGATCACCCTTGCCCGTTCCGGAAACTTCCAGAAGGGTATCCTCCATGGTAATTGCCATATTCTCCTGATCATAGGAAATGGAATTTCCGAGCGGGAATTCCCTCTTTTGACGAAGCGCGGAAAACTCCTCCATCTCCTCCCCGAAACGGAGTTTCTTTCCGTAATACAGATGCTGCAGATGCCCCGTGGCAAGAACCTCAAAAGCGTAGGTCGTATTTGCCGTCTGCAATACAAATTTGCCGTCTTTTGCCAGTATCATATGTTCCCCCCCATTGTCGGTGCCCCCGCACCTTTTCTAGTAATCGTCCGTAAAACGATGCACGACGCCGTCCTTTTTGTAGGCGATAACCGTGCTCAGATTGACATTCTCCACGCTGTGGAAAATATTGCTTTCCACGAACGGATTGTGCTCCTTTAATCTGGCGATCAGTTTCTTGGTCTCCATGCGCATGGATACGGAAACGCCGTCGTCCCTGCACGAAGAGCAGGTGTCCGTGAAGTGACACGCGCACTGGATGAAATGAAGTTTGTTGTAATCCCTCCAGCGCTTGATATCCTCTTCCCGGATAAAATACATGGGCCGGATCAGCTCCATTCCTTCGAAGTTCGTGCTGTGCAGTTTCGGCATCATGGTCTGTACCTGGCCGCCGTATATCATTCCCATCAGAATGGTCTCGATAACATCATCGTAATGGTGCCCCAGGGCGATTTTATTGCATCCGAGTTCCTTTGCCTTACTGTACAAATGCCCTCTTCGCATTCTTGCGCACAAATAGCAGGGCGACTTTTCGATATTGTCCACCACATCGAAGATATCCGATTCAAAAACGGTGATCGGAACGCCGAGCATTTTGGCGTTTTTCTCGATTAAGAGGCGGTTTAGCTCACTGTAACCGGGATCCATCACCAGGAAAACCAGTTCAAATTCAAACTTGCGATGGCGCTTCAATTCCTGGAAAAGTTTCGCCATCAGCATCGAATCTTTGCCGCCCGATATGCAGACCGCAACCTTGTCTCCGGGTTGCAGAAGATCATATGCGTTGATTCCTTTCGCAAAGGCGGAGAAGAGTTCCTTATGGAATTTCTTGCGGATGGATAGTTCGACTTCCTGCTGCTTCTCGGCATAGTCTTCCTTGTAGCCGGACATGATCCACTGTCCGTAGCCGCCCTTTAAATTCGCGCAGTCGTAACCGTCCGCTCTTAAGATTTCCGTCATGCCGGCACTCTGGGTGCCGTGCATGCAAAACAGAACATAGGATGCATTTTTATCCAAAGTTCCGTCCCCGGCTTTCTGCATAAGATCCGGAATCTGCATTGCTCCCGGAATGGTTCCGTACTGAAACGAAATATCGTCTCTGACATCGATCAGTTTATATGTGGACGGGTGTAGATCCGCAAGTTCCTCGATTGTAATTTCGTCATGCTCAAACATAAAAGGTAACGTATTCTTTCCCTGATGCATTGCGACAAATCCATTCACCGCAAAGTACTGTAAACATTATACCATAAAAGCTTCTTTTACCGAATAAAAAAGGATATTCTTTTTCAAGAATATCCTGATCTTTCAGACTGTATCATCAAATACAGTTACATTAAATTTTCATCATATACGGCTCTTGCTCCGCCGACATATTTCGGACGGACTCTGGCACACAGAATCGGGGCTTCGCCGATTTTACGAAGCGAGATCCGTAAAGGAACCGCAACATATTTTAAGTGCATCCCGATCATGGTTCCTCCGATATCGATTCCCGCATCGCCGCGTCCCTTCACGGTTTCCACCAAAACGGGATCGTCAAAATTCTGATAGCATACGGTTGCAAAAGCGCCGCCCGCATGATTCGGCTGCGGAATGGCATTGACCTGTTCGAAACCGAAACGCTCCATCGTTTGGCGCTCCACTACCAGAGCACGGTTTAAATGCTCGCAGCACTGCGCGGCCGCGTGAATGCCTTTTTCTTTTAATACGGGTAAAATTCCGTCATACACAAGTTTCGCAACATCCGTACTGGTTGCCGTTCCGATACGGCTTCCGATGATCTCGCTGGAAGAACAACCGATGACAAAGAGGTCTCCCGCCTTTAATTTGGCCGCTTCGATAATCTCCGTAACTGCCTGTGCACTCTGTTTCGTAATTTCATTCTGATCCATGATCCGTTCCTTTCGTCGAAAGAGAGTTTAACTACCCCTATTATAGTTCACTTTTCGCGTAAATCAATAGGGTCCGAACCGTTTAAGCAATTTGGCAAGGCCAAGCCGGAATACCAGAAGAAGCGAGCCGACAACACCGAGTAAGCCCTGTGCGATCTCGAAGGGAAGCTTCACCATCGCGTATTCATAGGTCGCATAGACATAAATCTTTCCAAGGGTATATCCGGTCACCATAATAACCGCACCAATCAGGGTACCGATCAGACTGAATACAAAATATTTCTTTCCGCCAAGCTTCGCTCCTCTTCTTGCGATCAATGAGATCACCGCTGCCTGAAGGCCGTGCGTTACCAGTGATACAAACATGGGAGCCGGGTAAAAGATCAGATCGCCCAGGAACGAGCCCACACCTCCTACCAGAAATGCCGATACGGGATCCAGAAGAAGGGCCGCCGTACAGATTATGATATCGCAAAGATACAGATGTCCGCCGGGAACCGGAACACCGAATGACGACATGGCAATATTCAATGCCATGAATAGCCCGGTAACGGCAATCCATCTGGTTTTATTGATCGAGTGAAATGATGTACTTGTTGGTTTTGCCTGTCCGCTCATAAAATAGTCCTTCCATAATGTTTCGTATGGAAGGACTATATCACAAATTTGAACTTATAAAAACTACCAATTTCGAATATTTTTATATAACCAGTTTTGAACCACTACCCCGAAAACCCTGTTCTTTAGAGTTTGCCCTATGGATCATCTTTCGGCCGTGGCTCTGCGCTCCTTAAGTTCTGCGGAGATCTCAGCAAGCTTTTCATCGGTTAAGATGTATTTTCTGCGGAAACGGAGGGTTCCGAAGAAGAGCAATGCTACCGGCAGGGCTGCCATAACAAGTCTCAGTCCGATGACGGAATAATTCGAAAGTACCGTGGTTCCAGCCTTTGTAAGACCCTGAATATATTCTCTCAAACCTTCCGTAATGCTTCCGTTTACCGCCTCATATGTGGAATCGGAGCTGCTGATATGGAATACGGAAAGAGAAATAGCTGCGATCAGTGCTGCAATACCGGATGCCAGTTTTACAACGAAAGTCTGCATCGAGAAGATGACCGACTCGTCACGGCGGTTATTCTTGATCTCGCCGTAGTCTACGGTATTGGCAAGGAAAACGGTAACCAGTACGTTCAGAATACCCGTTGCACCGAAGATGAAGAATGCCGGTACAAAGAATGCAAATACATTGTTGATTCCGAAAATGGAGAACGCAAGGAGGATAAAGTATCCGAGAACCGCTGCATTCACCGCAATGTAGAACATTTTTCTGGTATTGAAGAACTTACGCAAAATCGGGAAGAAAATACACATTGCAAAGATCTGCATTGCTCCGCCGAACATGTTAAAGTAGGTGTAGTCCACCTGCCAGGTCGGGCCACCCAGGTCATATTTAAAGAAGTAAATGACCAGGTTGCTCGTGATGTAGATTGCGCAGTTGATCAAAACAATCGTAATAACCATGGTCATGGCCTGATCGTTCTGCAATAAAGCCTTAAGCATATCGGAAAGCTTTGCGCTCTTTACATCCACCGTGGATTTCTCCTTGATGAAAATGCAGGTAATTAAGATAAATGCGAAGAATAAGAATGCGATAATGAATGCATAATACTTAAATCCGAGACGTTCCACATTCTTGTTGGAAGAAATGCTTCCGGAAAGCATGCTGTCCGCACTGACCTTTGCATAGTCTTCGGCATTTAAATAAACCACCAAAAGCGCTTCTCCGCTTTGCGGATCATCGGATGCAAAATCCAGCGAGGAAGAAATTTCGGAATTTTCACCCAACTTCATATCGCCCAGTGATAATTCATATTTGCAGTTTGCCTTATCGCGGTTGCTTACGAAGGACATCTCCTTTTCCCACTCGCTCTTATCCGCCGATATGTCAAGCGTTGCGGGAGCATTGAGCGTAATCATGTTTCCCGTTGCTTCACCGGTTTCATTCAGTTCCAGAACCCATGCTTCCACTGCTGCCAAATTGTTGGTAACCATATTGGGACTCTTGCCGAGAATGAAAGTACCGAGTGCCACAACTACCATCATGGTAAATACGGTAACCAGTGCGGAACCGACACCTGCGCAGGTACGGCCGAGTGCACTCATGGCTTCTCTGTCCTTACCGCCTTCGGTAAATGCGGGAACCATTGACCAATAGGGAATGTCCATCATGGTGTAGGTTACGCCCCAGAGAATGTAAGTCGCTGCCGCATAAGCCGCAAGTCCTTTTCCGCTCAGTGCGGGAGGAGCCGCAAACATTGCACCCAGAACCAGAGCATTGGTTAAGGTTCCGATGAACAGCCAGGGGCGGAATTTGCCCCATTTTGTTTTGGTCTTGGCAACGATCACGCCCATTAACGGGTCGTTAAATGCATCAAACACACGGGCGATCATCAGGATGATACCCATTACCCATGCGGATACACCCATAATATCCTGATAGTAATACAGGATATAACTTGCGGAAAGCATGTAGACCATGTCTTTTCCGACGGCGCCGATACCGTATGCCGCTTTTTCTTTAAATCCCAGTTTCATAAGTAACCCTCCGTTTTCACTTTTTCTTTTCTCCGAAAACGTGTCCCCACACGTTATAGTCTGTACCCTTACGGTTCTAACTGAATCTTAAAATCCAACTCGCAAAGTTCTGTTCCGTTTGCATCGCAAACCGTAAGTGTCGCTTTGCCTGCCTTGCCGATACTCTTTACATAGGTTCCGCCCATTCCGCCGGATAAACCGATCACCTTCGGTCCGATGAGTTCGGCGTCGCCCTCCAGTTTTAAGAGGATCGGATCATTGTAGTAATACAGGATGTTTCCGTTCTCATCCACGGCGCGGATCCTTACGCAGGCCACATCGTAGGATTCGATTTCTTTCAATACGCTTCTGTCGCATTCCGCTTCGAAACGAACCTGCGTCATCGGTGCAATCTTGAGTTCTTTTACCACCTTGCCGCCCTTGATGGCTTCGAAGCGGTAGGTAACACTCTCTCCGCCCCAGTCACCGATGTATTTGTTATACAGTTCCACGGCATCGGTCATCTTCATATGATGGAATGCCATCAGTTTGGCCGCTTTTAATTTTGAACCCGTAGTCATCTGATAGAGTCCGAACTTGGCTACTTCGTTTAGAATGATCTTTACGTCCTTCTCCTGCGAAGGTGTCATCTTCTCGTCTTTTAAGGCATCTCCGATATAATCGTCGATCTTGATCGGTGCGTTTTTCAGGAACGGAAGATCCTTGTTCTCATGCTTGTATTCCTTGATGAAGCGGTCGTTCTTATACATTTTTACCGAGTCCGCATTCGTAAAGATATATGTCTCGTTGCGGTTGCAGCCCGGATGCTCTCCGATATCCATCGAGGAAGAGATCTGCAGAAACGGTGTATCGTCCTGCATCTCGGCATATACATAAGCTGCCATTTTCGGATTACGGAACATATCCGTCACACCGTGGTAGCATACTCTGTCGCCGCTTCCGAAATCCTTATGTGTATTGTAGTCAAACATGCACCAGCCAAACGATCCCGCAATATCGGTATTCTTCGCAACATCATTTAAAACTTTGGCATGACGCATTGCATCTTCCAGTCGTTTCTCCTCCCAGTCGAAAGGCTTGGTCGGGAACATATGACCCATGTACTCGCTTACCAGATAGCCGCGGGAAGTATCCGGAGTGACATCGCTCTTCTTATCCACACCCTGGTTGTCACCGGTATGAACAAAGTCGTTATATGTGTACACATCCTCTAAGAAGCTCATCTTCTTATAGCATCTTACACCGCCGGTTTGGCGCATCGGATCCAGTTTTCTTGCGACTTCGTTGGTCTGTTTGTAGAATTCGTCATCGTCAACGGACTCGTTGATTCGAACGCCCCAGAGGATGATGGAAGGATGGTTTCTGTACTGCTTTACCATGTCCTCGGTATTCTTGATCGCCTTTAACTTCCAGCTTTCATCGCCGATATGCTGCCATCCGGGCATTTCGGTGAAAACCAAAAGGCCCATCTCGTCGCATGCCTGAAGGAAGTGATGCGACTGCGGATAGTGGGAGGTTCTTACCGCGTTCAGTCCGAGTTCGTTTTTCAGAATATATGCATCGTTTCTCTGCGGATTTTTCGGCATCGCATATCCGACATACGGGAAACTCTGATGGCGGTTCAGTCCGCGGATCTTGTACTTCTCTCCGTTTAAATAGAAACCGTCTGCCCTGAATTCCGCATTCCGGAAACCGAAACGGATTTCCTTCTCATCCGATACAACACCGAATTCATCTTCGAGTGTAATCTTCATCGTATACAGATTCGGTACCTCCGGTGACCACTGAAGGGGATTCTTTACGATGTACTGATAGATCTTATGCTCTTCTTCGACGGTCTCCTTGCCGATGTTAACGCCGCCGACACTGACGGTCATTTTCTTTCCGAGTGCTTCCTTCGTTGCCGTCAGTTCCAGGCGGATTCCGCCGTCCTTATCCGCTGCAACATAAGCATCTTCAATGTGCGCCGGCTCTTTTACCTCGATATACACGTCTCTGTAGATTCCGCCGAAAGTCATGTAATCGATTACAAAACCAAAGGGCGGAATATTCTGGTCTTCGCGGCTGTTGACTTTTACCATGATCAGATTATCGTGACCGTAGTCGAGAAGATCCTTGATATTCAGTGTCAGCGCCGTATAGCCGCAGAAATGCTCGCCTGCTGCTTTTCCGTTGATATAAACCACGCAGGAATGACCGACGCCGTCAAGCGTAAGAAATACGTCCTTATCCATCCATGCGGCAGGTACATTGAAAGGCTTGAAATAAGCCGCGATCTTCTGGTACTCATGCTCGTCAAAATAGTGAAGCGGCACTTCCTTGATGGTGTGCGGAATACGGATCTGCTCGTCGTCTCCGTAATTGTAGCCCACCTTCTCCATGCCTTCGGTGTAGGTGTCGTTGAAATACCAGCCGTTGTTTAAGTAAATACGTTTGTCCATGGTCATCCCCCCTTGGTGCCATTACAGTGTTTCTGTAAACTTCTTAAAAGCTTCGATTCCTTCCTGATCTCTTTTATATACTCCGGCACATTCCAGTACCTTTGTAAAAACTTTTCCGATTTCGTTCTGTACCGCTTCGTGAATGTTGCCTTCATCCAAGTCCTTATATTCAGCCATCCACTCTTCTGCCCACTCGGCATGCTTTGCGGTCAGTTCGTTTTCCCGTAAATTTTCTTTTGCAAGAATTCTTCGCTTAAGTTCTGCCATTTCGGCTTTCAGTCTGGCCGGTAAAATTGCCAGCCCCATTACCTCGATTAAGCCGATGTTTTCTTTCTTGATGTGGTGCAGATTGACGCCGGGATGGAAGATTCCCCAGGGGTGTTCCTCGTCCGTGCGGTTGTTTCGAAGCACCAGATCGATCTCGTATTCTCCGTCATGCATTCTTGCGATCGGAGTAATCGTATTGTGAGGAGTCCTGCCCTCGCCGGTTTCGCTGTATGCGTAAATTCCGACGCTTTCATCGGAATAGGCTCTCCACTTGGTGAGAATTTCAAAGGACGCATCCTCAATCTGCTTTCTGTCCCCGCCTCTTAAGCGGATAACGGACATCGGCCATTTTATTATTCCGGCCTTTACCTTCGGATAATCCTTCAGTTCGAAATTGTACTCATATTCCGCTCTTGCCATGGGGAAGATATGGTTTCCTCCCTGGAAGTGATCGTGGCTTAGAATCGAGCCTCCCACGATCGGCAGATCCGCATTGGATCCCACAATATAGTGCGGGAAAAGATCCACGAAATCGAAGAGTTTCGTAAATACCTCTCTGTCGATCTTCATCGGTACATGCTCTTTATTCAGTACGATGCAATGTTCGTTGTAGTATACATATGGCGAATACTGAAGGAAATAATCGAGCCCGTTAAGTTCGATCGGGATCAGACGGTGATTCTGTCTGGCCGGATGGTTTAAATGTCCGGCATATCCCTCATTCTCTGCGCAAAGTAAACATGCAGGGTATCCGCTTTTTTTCATTTGTCCCGCAGCCGCGATGGCTTTTGGGTCTTTCTCGGGTTTGGATAAATTGATGCTGATTTCAATGGGACCGTACTCGGTGTCGGTGTTCCATTTTTCGTCTTTTGCAATACGGTCCGAACGGATATAATTGGTCTTTATGCTAAAGTCGTAATACCAGTCCGTTGCCTGTTTCGGAGAACGGGAATATGCTTCCCGGAATAGCTGCCTTACTTCACTCGGGGGCGGTGTGATCGCTCCCATGATTTTCGTGTCAAAGAGATCTCTGTAGGTGATACTATCTTCTTTTATCATACCATGTTTTACGGCCAAATCGCAAATATCGGAAAGGATTTCGGATACCTTTCGGTCCCCTCTTCTGCCGTTTAAATATTCGCTGTAGGAAATCGTAAAATCGCTGACACCAAGCATTTCTGCAAGAACATTGATGCGGTAGTTAATATCATCCGCGGGAATCAGTCCGTTTCTTTCTCCGTATGAAATTAGTTCATAGATTAATGTTTCCATTATTTTCTCCTTAAAATACCTGCATTCCGCCGTACTTGCGGATCTTAAGTACATGACAGCTTCCTTTTCCGAAGAGGCCGTCCATTGCCTTACGGTACTTCTCTACATTTCCGTCTTTAACGAATGCCTGAATCGTTCCGGCAAAACCGCCGCCGTGCACTCTGCACGCTTCCTTCGCGGGGTCCAAAACCATTTCGCTGACCTCCAGCGCAAGGGAAACGTTCTGGTGCTTTACATCGGATGAGGTGTATACATTCTGCAGGTACTTAAAAGAGGAATTACCGGAGGCATTCACATCTTCCAGAAACTTGTTGATCTTTCCTTCCGTAAGTGCCTTCACACCTTTCTCGACGCGGGCATTTTCATTTACCAGGTGAAGGGAACGAAGCACTGCCCTGTCACCGAATTTGGCACGCAGCTGTACGATGTTCTCCAGAATATCGTCCGCCGTTACACCAAGCAAAACTTTCTTTCCGAAAAATCCCGCAACCGCCTTCATCTCTCTGGGGATGGCTGCGTACTCATCGGTCAGATCCGCATGGGAGCCTTTCGTATCCGTGATACATAAGCTGTATCCGTGTGCGGATAAATCAAATTCCATTTTCTCCACTTTCGCATCGTCCGGATCAGCAAAGTCCACGTATACGAGATTGCCGACGGAGCAGGCCATCTGATCCATCAGTCCGCAGGGCTTTCCGAAGAAAACATTCTCCGCGAACTGACCGATGATGGCGATTTCCTTTGCGGAAACCGAGGATTTGTTGTAAAGGGATGAAAGTATGGTTCCAATCAGTGTTTCGAAAGCAGCCGAGGAGGAGAGCCCGGCTCCGATCAGTACATCGGAGGTAATGTATGCCTCGAACCCGCCGATTTTATAATTCTTGTAATCAAAACCTTTCAGGACACCTTTGATCAGCGATTTCGTCGTGCCCTTCTCTGCGTTCACGCACTTTAAATTATCATCCAGCTTAATGCTGATTTCCTTGAAGCCGTCGGAAGTGATCTTAACCACGCGCTCTCTTAATGGATGCACGATAGCGATGGCATCCAGGTTAACGCTTGCGGCTAAGATTTTACCCTGCTGATGATCCGTATGGTTTCCCATGACTTCGCTTCTTCCGGGTGCGGAGAATACAAAGACTTTCTCATCGCCGTAGATGGATTTAAATTTCTCAAGCGCCTTTACATACCTCTCTTTCTGGTATGCAAGTACGGTTTCGTCTGCATAAATATCGAGGAAGTGTGCATCTTCCTTTCCGGAGTTGATTTTCGTTATGATTGATTTAATGCTTGTTCCCATCATTTGTTTACCCTCCCGGCACTTTTCCTGTCTGTATTTTAAGTGTACCAACCGTTTACTAAACCGTCAATTTGTTTACCAAATGTTTACTTGTTTTATTTTCTGAAATTATATATAATTTTCATTGGTAAACAAAAGTAAACAATGATTTGAGGTTATTTTATGGCTACAATCAGGGATATTGCTAAAGAAGCCGGCATTTCTGCCGGCGCCGTTTCAAGAATATTAAACCAGGATGAGAGTTTAAGTGTATCCGATGCCACAAGGGAACGTGTTTTAAAAATCGCCACCCGCGTCGGTTACACGAAACCGCTTCGTTCCGCACAGGCGAAGAAACACAATTTTACGATCGGAATCGTACAGTGGTTCTCAGCGGAAGAGGAACTCTCCGACACCTACTATCTTACTGCCAGACAGGGTGTGGAAGATTTCTGCGGTAAAAATAACATCGCCATCACGAGGCTCTTTCCCTCGGATGACGATGCTGCGGAAGTTTTAAAAGATGTGGACGGGCTTGTCTGCATCGGTAAATTCTCCAATCGCGAGATCAAGACTTTCATCGGAATCTGCCCCAATATCGTTTTCCTCGACATGCCTGTTGATAAATATCCGATCACATCGATCACCATGGACTTCGACCAGTCCGTCAGGGATGCGCTGCATTATCTGGAAACGCTCGGGCATTCCAAAATCGCCTATTTGGGCGGCTTGGAATATGTCGGCAATCACGAGCCCATTCCGGATTACCGCAAAAGACAGTATCAGCATTATACGAAACGCCATAACTTAGACGGCGAAACCTGGCTTATGGAAGGTTCCTTTACCTCCGCCTCCGGCTATGAAATGATGAAAGAAATCCTTCAGATGGCAAACCGTCCGACGGCAGTTTTTGCGGCATCCGATGCCATTGCCATCGGAGCGATGCGCGCGATCTCCGAAGCAGGACTGTCCATTCCAAAGGACTTCTCCTTAATCGGTTTTAACGATGTGGAAGCCTGCAAATATACAACGCCGGCACTGACCACCATCCACGCCCCTGCCTACGACATGGGCGCGCACGGCGCCAACTTGGTCTACGTCTCCTCAAACCTTCAGATTCACACACCACTGAAGGTCAAAATCCCCTGCAAACTGATCAAGCGGGAATCGTGCGGAGAAATCTATTAACATAAATTCGATAATATGGAATCCTTCGTTTCTTCTTAGTCGGAATCTTTTCAAATGCCTCGGGTCCATCTTCCAATCGTTTTATAATAGCCGATTCCACATCATCCAAAAGTTTATTCGCCGCATCAGGATTTAACAGTTTAAAAGCTATATGAGAGATATCTCGTTCCAACTCCCGGTAAAACAAAGGAAGATATCGAATCTCATAAGTCGTTTTTATCATTTATTTTCCTCCTCAGTCCATTAAACACCTGATAATGAGAAAGTCTTTCAGCCGTGGATTCCGCCGCCATATCAGCAACATCCATGACATATTCCTCGGGTTCCGTAAGGCGCGAATATGACTCAATACTAAGAACTACCATGGTCCCATATCCGTTTTTCGTCAGATAAACAGGATCACCTTTCTGAACACACTTCTCAATCTCGGTAAATTTATTTCTCAAATCTGAAACCGGCCTAATCTGTAACATATTCCCCTCCTTGCATAATCTTATCATTATCTTATCATTATAATGATTATAGTATGCCATAACTCAAATAACAACTATTATTTATAAAAAAAACGGCACCATACACTTGTACGGTGCCGTTTTACATTCTCTTTATTCTGAACTTCTTACTTTGTTAATACAAGGGTATCCAGCATCTGGCGGAATCTGCCTGCGAATCCTTCAGCCTGCTCAATGGAAAAATGGTATCTTACCACGATAGTTCCGTTTCCTGCGGGAATCACATATACACTCTGCATCTGATTCAGCATATTACCGTCTTTGGAAGATGCTTCAATATAGGTGACCTCGCCCGCATTTTCAAGGGTACGTGTTTCGGTCTCAATATCGGCCTTTTGCGAAAGCTCTATCCTGAGATTTGTAATTACCGTATCCACGGGTAAATCCGACTGGCTTACCTCAAGATAGTTCGAAGGATCGTTTTCATCATCATAAACGGAAATAAAAATCTCACGATCAGCTAAAGTCTTTCTGTTGAGTTGCTCATACTCATAATCCATCTCAAATCCAAGATCATTATTCACAATATGCTCATAATGAACGGTTTCTTCCGCACCCTCCAGCATAATGGTTCCGTCAAAACGCTCACCGTCCGCTCTGCCTGTTTTACTCTCACCACCGACAGGATCAGCCGTTGCAACCTCACTCGAAACAACATCACTTGTTCCGCCGTTTATATCAATCACAACCGGCTCAGCTGAAGCGGTCTCGGTCGGAGTATTTTTCTTGCAACCGATAATCGTCATTACCAAAGCAGCCATCATAAGAGCCGTAAGTATCGAATAAACTGTTTTTCTCTTCATTTCAAAAACCTCCTAAATCAAAATCCCTTTACACATAAATTATAAATAATTTATAAATTCTATAACGATGATAGCATATTATCGTTTTATTGTAAAATAGCACTACCTGTCGTCCGACACCTACTCCTACTCCTACTCCTTCTTCATCTTCGAAAGTTCCGACACGGCAAGCGGAATCGCTATTAACAGCGAGAAGAAATCCGCCACGGCCTGTGTGGCTTCAAGGCCCCTGATTCCAAAGAAATAGACCAAAATATACAGGCAGGGGATGAAGCAAAGTCCGCTTCTGCAGGAAGATGCTATGGAAGCTTTGACGCCTTTTCCCGTGGACTGCAGCATCATATTTGCCATCGATGTAAAAGCAAGGAACGGAAGAGTCGCCGCCTGCCAACGAAGGGCAACCTTGCCCACCTCCACAACGGCCGGATCATGGCGAAGTCCGTACACAATCGAGTCCGCAAGAATAATCAGAATCGCCGCTCCGAATGTTAAGAAGACCGTACCGTATTTAAAGCAGAAGAAAAATCCCTCGCGCACGCGATCCTTCTTTCCTGCTCCGTAGTTAAACGAGCACACCGGCTGAAAGCCCTGCCCGAAACCGATCATGGCGGAACCGATCATCATAACGATTCTGGTCACAATTGACATTGCCGCAACCGCCGCATTGCCGCCGAGTTCCTGCGCTTCATTGTTCATCAGAAGCGTTGCGACAGCCGCCAGCCCCTGTCTCAGAAGCGAAGCCAGACCGCCGTTCGCAATTTGTCCCAGATAGTAAAAGTTAAGCCGGATATTTTTTACATGAAGGCGAAGGTTCGCTCCCTTCGTCGTGCCGACCATCAACACAATAAAACTGATCAGCTGTCCGGAGACCGTTGCCACAGCCGCACCGGAGATGCCCATGCGAAAGCCGAAAATCATAATGGGATCGAGAACCACATTGGCCGCTGCGCCGCAGAAGAGTCCAACCATCGCATAGATGGCACTACCCTGGAATCGAAGCTGATTATTTATTACAAACTGACAGGTCATAAAAGGTGCGCCAATCAGGATTATACGCATGTACTGAACCGTTTTCTCCACGCTGATTGCATCCGCGCCCAGTATATATGCAAGCGGATGTGCATAAATGTTCCCGAATACGGTAATCAAAACGCCCAGAATTGCAGCCAGTAAAAAACCTGTTGCGGCCATTTCCTCGGCTTTTTGCTTCTCTCCGGCACCAAGCATACGCGAAAGAAATGTTCCGGAACCCTGTCCGCAGAAAAATCCGACCGCCTGGATTATGGCCATCAGAGTAAATACCAGGCCAACAGCAGCTGTATCTTCGGTGGTGATTTTACCCACAAAATAGGTATCGGCCAGGTTATAAAAGCCGGTTACCAGCATGCTTAGAATCGTCGGAATCGCAAGCTTGGTAATCAGCTTCGGCACCGGCGTTTCGGTCATCATGATATATTTCTTTTGTGCTGCAATTTCGTTATCGTTCATCTTTATCCTCAATAAAAATCAGGCGGGTCCATTCGGGCCCGCCTAATATTATACTACAAATTCAATTATTTGAGAGAAATGTTGTGGTAATCTTCTTCCTCTTCTCTTTTCTTCTTGGTGATGCCTACATATGCTGCAGCGCCTGCAAGAAGAGCCAGCATGGATCCGCCGAATGCGAATGCCGGTGCTTTGTTTTCTCCGGTCTTCGCGGAGCTTACCTTCTTACTCTTATTGGTAGAAAGAGTCGTCGTATTGCTCGGGGTCGGAGTCGGCGTCGGAGTCGGAGTAGGAGTCGGTGTCGGCGTCGGTGTCGGTCCCGGAGTAGGTCCGGGGGTAGGTCCCGGTGTCGGCGTTGCCTTCACGTTCTTAAACTTAATCTCCGTACCGGAAGCATTAACTGCTCCTGCACCACTCGTAATGCTGATGGTACCGTCCGCTGCAATGGTGAACTTCACTTCGGTAGAGTCTTTCTTGTAACCGCTCGGTGCAGCCGTTTCTTTCAGTACATAATCACCGGGTTCAAGTGCCTTGAACTCCTTCGGCTTACCATCGGAAGTCCAAGTCTGGGAGTATCCGTTCGGTCCGGTTAACTGCATCTTTGCACCGGAGATCTCAGCGATGGATGTTGCATCAACCTTGCTGATCTTAACGGTAATCGGGTCGTTCTTAAAGTCAATCAAGTTTCCAACCTGTCTTCCGTCTCCGCCTACATCGTATACGGTTCCGTTATTTACCTTAAATGTTACATTTACCTTAGACCTGATATATCCCTTAGGTGCATTGGTTTCCTCAATGAGGTACTCACCGTCCGTCAAGGTAAAGCTCTTTACATTCTTCTCATCGGAAACCCAGCTGTCAATGTATTCATTTGTGCCTCCGACAACTTTGTAAAGTGTCAGGTTTGCACCACCAATACCGGCAAATCCAAATGCATCTACCTTGGAAATCTGAATCTCGGTCAGGTACAGATACTTGTTCTTCAGTTCAACCTTTCTTACGGTTTCGGAAGCTACGCTTACGTTGCCGGAAGTTGTCGAAGTATGATCAAACTTGTATCCGTTAATCTTGATTTCTCCGGCAGTATCCAATTCTTCGCTTACTACGTAATCTCCTACAGGGATTCCGGTAAGAACCTTCTCGGTTCCGTCAGCAGGAACTGTAATCGTGGTCTTGGAACCAACAAGGCTAAACGTTCCTGCATCTTCTTTCACCCACTTCGTTCCGTCTTTGGTCTTCACTTCTACCGTAACCGAATCAAGACTCGGTGTTCCGTGATCTGCACTGACTGTCTTCTTGATGGAAATGGTACCCTTCTGAACTACAGTCTTATAAGCATTGGTCACGGTAAGGGTTGCTGTAGCGCCCTTAACAAGAGCTGCTGTCATAGTCTCGCTCTTCTTGGAATTGTCAGCATCAATTGCCAGATTTTCTACGGCAAGTTCCGCATCGGTGGATACTTCCGTAATCGTATAAGTTCCGAGAGGAACATTGGTAATCGTTACTCCACCTTCTACAGGTACAAGGAATACATGTTCCGAATCGGATAACTGCTTCACACCGGTTTCATCCGTGGTTTCCTGCAGATACTTATTCTCACTGTTCTTAATCGTAACCTTAACAGTGGTAAGTCCTTCCAATGCGATCACATCAGTGCCATCTTTAATCAGTTTCTTAACAAGCTTTAACGATCCGGTATCCGGTGTGACAATGTTCTTGGTGTAGTTGTTAACCAGCGTAACCTCAGCCGTTGCACCGTTTGTTACATCCTTGGTTCCCTCAGTCGTGGAACCGGTCATGGTAAAGGTATATCCTTCAATGACATCGGCGGTGGTTGTTACTTCATTAACCGTATATTTACCAACCGGAATATCCGGAATCAGCAATCCTGTATCTACAGGTACTTCCCATTCATGTGCATTCTCTCCGATGATATACGCCGGATCTGCAGCACTCGTGTTCGGCTGAAGGAATCCGTTTCCATCCTTGGAAATCGTAACCTTAATCTTCTTTCCTGCAAGACTTGCCTGATTGCCGTCATTGGACGTTACCGTCTTCTTAATCTGTAAGGAGCCTTTTTCGACTACCTTATCATAGGTATTTACAAACGCGAAGGTAATCTTTCCACCGTTTGCCAGTGTCTTCGTTGCTTCGGTTCCGGCTGCTCCGTCTACCGTTGTACTCTTTAATGTATAGGTCGCAGTTGCTCCGTTTGCAGTCTCGGTTACCTTATAAGTTCCTACAGGTACATCTGCCTGGCTCCACTTGTTGTCAGTGAAATCAGT
Source organism: Lachnospiraceae bacterium UBA3804 (assembly GCA_002368665.1). Taxonomy (GTDB): domain Bacteria; phylum Bacillota; class Clostridia; order Lachnospirales; family Lachnospiraceae; genus UBA3766. The sequence continues at coordinate 164,348 of DFEK01000008.1, read as the reverse complement.
CTTGTAGCTTAACGTCTTTGTGGTGAATCCTGTCGGACCTTCTACCTTAAACGTAATGTCATCAAGATTTGCTGCCGTTGCTCCGCTCAGAGTCTTGGTGATCTCGATGCTTCCCTTCTGCTCTACCTTCTTATAGGTATTCTTTACTGTTACAGTATCCTTATCGTTGGTTGCAATTGTTCCGGAAGTTGCCTCCAGTCCATCAGAATACTCAATACCATTATTGGTGAATCCTGCATATTTAGCATCGCTTAAATCTTCACTAACAGTATAAGTTACATTCTTCGGAATATTAGATATGACATGCACATCATTTTCCGAAAAATTTCTGAAATAATAAGGAACATTCGCTGTAAACGCCTGAGGCTGACCATCTAATAAGTATGAGCCACCTTCACTAAAGGTAATGCTAATGGGGAATGTAGTACCTGAAGGGAATGCGTCTGTTCCGGCATTAGTCTTAGTGACGGAAACCTGGCCGACTTCGTCTTGACCTTCTTCGTTTGCAACGACCAATGTATAATCATTCCAATCCCAAAGTGCTAAATCTTTATTATTTGCAAAATCTGCATTTTCATTAAACAATCTGTTAGCATCAGCTGTTGATAACACAATCTGTCCATATCCGCCGTTGTAATTTACCACCGTAAACTGAACAGGCTTAGCACTCTTATATCCTGAAGGTGCAATCTCGGTAAGTGTATAAACAACACCCTCTTTCAAGCCGGTAATTTCATGTGCTGTGGTTGTGGATGTCCATGACCAAGTACTATTTCCGGTCTCTCCGGTTGCTGATAAAGTAAACTTCGCACCTTCTAACGCGCCATTCCACTTATTGGTCTTATGCTTTATTACATTTACTTTAACAGTCTGTTTTTCATCGACCATTGTAACCACATAAGTGACTTCACCGGTGGTCGAATCAGTCTCTGTAGTTACTTCCGCGCCTTCAACAATAGGCATACCCGTTGTCGAATCATCTTTTACTTCAAAAGATATATCCGCTGCTTTTACAAAACCGGCGGGCACACCCGTTTCGCTAAGAGTATATTTGCCTCTCTGAGACAATTCTCTTTCAGATTCAGCCGCATTAATAACTACCTTCGTGGTATTATCAGGATATGTCAAAGTTAATGCCAATCCACCTGCTGTAATCAGGTTTCCATTTTCATCAACCTTTTTAATCTTTACTTTAGCAGATCCGGTTGCATTTTCATCTTCAACAACTATTTCATTATTTGCAAATAAATCCGTAGTACCGGTTTTGACTACTGTTCCATCTGCCTTTACAGAAAATGCTATATCGTCTGCAGACTTATATCCAGCCGGAGGAGTTATTTCTTTCAATACATAATCCCCAACTGCAAGATCCTGACTTTTTGTTCCACAATCACTCAGTGAATATAGAAGCGTGTTTCCTGTTGAATCATAAATTCCAAATGTAGCGCCTGTCAGCCGGCTTCCATCTGCTTTATCTACTTTCGTAACCTTAACATTGATTGCATCATACATTGTTAAGGTTTTCTTATTTGCGGAAACTTCTCCCTGCTCAGGATTAACGCTATCATCCAAAGTGATATTTCCATTTTCGTCTACCGTAAAGTTAATATTGGACTGAACATCAAATCCATCCGGTGCTTCATCCTCTGAAAGAGTATAAGAACCGGTAGGAAGATTTGTAATTTTCGTAACTGTTCCATTAGTGGTAAACGTTACCTTTGACTTTTCTGTACTATCCGGAGTAACCGTAGCAGCTCCTCTTTTTAATACAACCGTTCGCAAATCCGTTTTAGAATCCTTGGTTGAAATAGATAACTTAGCACCTGCTATTTCGTTTCCACCCAATGATTTCTTGCTGATATCAATATCAACAACTTTTTGGTCAATCATTGTAATCGAATTTGCGTTCGCTTCAGAAGAGATAATTCTGCCATTCTTAATCTCAAATACAATATCATCCGCTTTGCGATATCCCAGTGGATTTTGGGTTTCGGACAGCGTATAGTAATAGTTATTTCCTCCGGAAATATATTCATCTCTTAATCCGGAAATAATAACTCGACCTTTATCTTTATTCGTAACAAAGGATACATATCGATACCAGTTCCCATATCCTTCACCAGAGAAGGTAAGAGTTACCGGATCTCCATTTTCATACACAGCCGTAATTTCCGAGCCAAATGTACTATCATTGATGTCACCATAATACTTACCATTTCTGAAATGGAACGGGTAATGTGTCTGCACGCCGCCGATTCTTAATGTAGCATTATCGACTTGGCTTCCACCCTTTACAGCAACCTTATCAATCGTAATACTGTCACTAATCTTATTATAGAAAGCACCTATATCAAACTGAACACCGGACATAGGAACTTCCGCTCCGGGTTCATCAAAAACAATACCATTTCCTGTAACAAATTTATATTTGGGCTTATATGTAAAATTACCATCTTCATCAACATAAACATTCAATTCTATCTCAACATAACCGTTAGAATTTTCGATTCCCGGTACAGTAGTGGCGGGATCTTCGGTTATCTTATAAAAGAATGTTTTCTTATTATATATTTTATTTGTTTGAGGATCTTCATAATCATACTGAGTTGAAGTAGGCGGAGTTATAACATGATAATCACTGGAAATAGCTTGCTCTGCCGGTGTTAAATCATTGGCACTCGTATGGAATGTCAATTTGGGCAAATATACCATTCCCAATTCATCATTGCTTTTTTCCTGTCTTTCTCCAACAGGAGAAGAATATGTATTATCTGTATACTCCTGCATGAAGAAATTAAAATCTCCCTTGTGAATATCAACGGATGTATCTCTTACAACCGTATCTTTATCTGCATATTCTTCCGTGATTGCTTTATTAAGGGAGAAGTGCATCTGTCCTCTTGTATCATCACTGCCGCCCTGATAAATATAGTGAAACTCTACCTTAACATCTACTTCACCACCTGTAACTAACCATCCGGAAATATTACCGCTATCAAGGCTTACATGACTACTGTTCGGAAACAACATTGTTCCGGCCATCATATTTAAACTGACATCATTGGATGCCATAACATTCCAAATTACTTTTTGGCATAATTGTTCATCCACACCCGTAAAATTAACCGTGGATGTGTCATATTTCTCATTTTTATTACCATACGGAGCAGTTGTGGATACGATTTTGTCTCCATTTGTATATACTTCAATTTTACTTGTTTTAAGAACTCCGTCAGTTCCATATTCACCGGTTACTGCATCCTGAGTAACGTTAAATACAACAACCGTTGAAGGATCTTTATGTATTTCAATACCCGATGTTTCAGCCCAAGCCTTTAACATTTTGGAAGTCATGTTAATATATACAACTTTATCTACGAACTCGGGTTTGTCGATATTAATCTTTAATTTCTTTCCATCAGCCGACAAATCATAGTACTCGGCCGGAAGCTGATAAGCCGGATTTATGGCTTTGTCATTTAGTTCAGCAGATCGCCCGGTCACCGGTCTTGAAATACGATTAATAAGTCTGTTAACATTCGTAGTCGCATTATTGTTAACAGCTTCTATTATTGCGGGATGATAATGATGTTCCGGGGTAAATCTGGATGTGTTAAAAAATGGATTATTAAATGCAACATTTCCGTATGTTCCTGCTACAGTAACCTCGTCCAATTTGCCTGCATATGCACCAAAAAAATCCGAAGGAGCTTCAATATATAAACTTTTAGCAGTTGTATTACCCAGCCTAAGAGGATAGGAATTGTCCGATACCTTTCCAATGATGAAATGAGCAGTTCCATCGATAAAGTCGACATCATTATTCTGGTTATCTGTGCTGTTGTACTCATTGGTGGCAAATGTCATTTCGGAGTGGGTACTCTTATGGTTTATTTTATTTGCCACAATGCCATAATCAACCGCGCCACCCAAAATATATGCGTAGTTAATCGAAGATGTCGAATCCTGTAGTGCCGGAGGTGCTGCATGTGCCTTACCCGAACCTCTTTCCACAACATTGCCACCGAATGTCAATGTCGAGAAGACCGTCAGGGCTGCTAAGCCGACTGCTCCTACCTTTCTTACGTTTTTCCAGTTGATTCTACGTTTTGCCATCTCTTTTTCTCCCTATCCCTTTATTTGTGATGTCAACGTGTTTCTCTTCTTTAATACTCTTTGTAAAACAATAATCGACCTGCCACGACAAATCTTCTCCGATCTCCGTAACAGGTTGATAAAATAATTAACTTGTCCTCTTCGCTGATATTGGTTTCTTCCGCAATATAAGCTCCTTTGTCTCCGTACTCCTTAATCCGTTTGAAGACGTCCATCTGTGCATTTTCGGGAAGTTCGGTGAAGTAGAAATTGTCATCTCCGTCCTTCTCAAAATACGGTGCAAACAGATGATCATCGGAATAAGTGGATGTTTCCACCAGCTCATATACACAAACCGCGTCCATCGTATAGATGAATATATAAGGATGTTCTTCCCTGAAATCCTTTCTGCGGTAGAGCTTTCCGAGCTCTCCGAACATCGTTCCGTCCATCATGTTGTGACCATAAAGAATCGTCACGGAATCGGAGAAATCATTTGCATTAATGTTTTGTACATATATACAACCGGGATACCCGGTGCTTCCGTCTATGTTTCTTTTCAGATAGTAATTATCTTCTGTTTCGTTCCAGAGAACCGGATAATCAATTTTCGTATCGGGAATACGGATATATCCGATTACATCTTTGTTGAGTTCCAGATAGCTTTCGAAATTCGGATGACCGTATACATAGTCGCGATATTCCGAGGCGTTATTATCCTTGGCCAGAAACTCTTCCATCTTTTTGGCATTCTCTGCTTTCGCCTGTTCGGAAGGATCGATTTCTTCTTCCTTTTCTTCGTGTGAAAGTTCCACGATCCAGGAAGACTTATTCAGTTCTTCGTACGCCTTCTGTTGCTTTCGGTTCTGCCTGTTATACATTACTTCGTAGAATACGAAGATGACCGTAAGCAAAACTCCAACGCCGATAAATATGATAAGTGCCGGATACTTTTTGAAAAATCCAACCATTTTTATCCTGCCAAGCCGTCGATTCCGTAGAAGATTCTTCTGAATACACGGTGGACGGTATCATCATCCTTACTCATATCGTTCAACAGGGTCTTGCGAACGAACATGCCGGTATTCTCTACTACCCAGCTGATCGCATCTTTATCTGCCGCTGTAGTGATCGGGTGTCCGAGCCATGCTTCGGAGAAAACTTCCATTTCGTTAACATACTCGGCATCCGTTTCGCCCATCAGTTTCAGATATTCGCCGTAGCGATAGCTCCAACGGAATTCATAATAGAATAAAGACTTATAGTTGCTCTCTACAAGGAAGCGGAAGTACTTCTTCCAAAGTCTCTCTCTTCTTTCCGCCTTGCTTTCCCCTCCGATCTCTTCCTTAGCGGATTCTCTCAAGAAATCACAGATTTCCTTCTGGAAGGAAACGAAAGATTTAAACAGAAGGCCTTCTCTTGTGTCGAAATATTTATAAATCAGTCCTTCGGATACACCCAGACGTGTCGTTACCGTTTTCATGGAAAACGTATCAATGCCGTTCTCTGCAACGACTACGTAGGTGGTATTCATCAGTTCTTCCTGTTTATTTCTTCTTGCCATATTATGTTAACTCCTATCCCGCTGAAAGTGAGTGGTCACTCACTTTAAATTCAGTTTACCGAAAACCGACCCGCGAGTCAATATAAAAAGTGCCAAAAAATCCTTGATTTTTCGTGCTTTTTCACGAAGTGGGATAGAATTATTCTAGTTCATGACAATAATTTTCTATTTCATGTAAAACGCATATTTGCGCTTAGGGTGAATTACCTCGTTTAACATATTAACAGAATTTTTATCATTTGTATACAAAAAAATGCATGCTTTCCGCATGCATTTTCATTAGTCTTACATAAATACCATATATAGTAGTCTATAATTATGTCTACCGCCCGTTCGGCACAACATAGGCGATACCATGCTGGTTTACCTGGCTCTTACGCCTTTTTCTCCGTAAAAGAACAATGCCACAGCCCCCGGTCCGACATGAGATCCGGTAACCGGTTCGTAACAAACCCGGATAATTTCCTTCGGTGGATGGTTCCGGTTCAGAAGTTCGGTCAAAAGTGCCACATCCTCGTCATTGTCGGCATCCGCAATGCAAACCGTCTGCGCTTCCCCGTTTACGGAGAATTCATCATACCTCTCCGCCATCTTCTGAATGGCCTTCTTATTTCCCCTTGCCTTATCAACGGAAACAATCTGTCCGTGTTCATTGCCTTTAAGAAGCGGTTTGATATTCAGAATGTTTCCGACAAATGCGGCTGCGCCCGTCAATCTGCCCGTTCTCTTTAAATGTGTCAGGCTCTCCACGGTAAAAATCTGATACAGGCACTCGATCCGCTCATCCAGGATGGGAAGAATCTCCGTTAAGGTTTTTCCTTCGTCCCTCAGTTTTACCGCCTCCATAACGATCAATCCTTCGCCAAGCGAGGCACCCTTGGTATCCACGGTAACGAATTCCCGGTCCGGGAATTCCTCTTTCATCTCTTCGGCTGCAATATGTGATGACTGAAAGGTTCCGCTGATAGCAGAACTCATTCCGATATAAAGAACATCGTCTCCCCGCTCTGCGATGGGACGAAACAGATCCTTAAAGGTCTCAGGGTTAATCTGGGAAGTCTGCACCTTGGCGCCTTCTCCGATGCGTTCGTAATATGCATGTCCATCGAAATTCTCGATTTCCATGCAATACTGCTCGTCTTCCCCTTCGAACCGATAGGTAAAAGGAAGCATCATAAGCTTGTTTTCCTCAATATACCTTTTCGTCAGGTTCGATGAGGTGTCCGTAATAATCTGAAATGACATCAATCCACTCCGTTTCCTATTATTCCCCCACACGATACCCTATGCTAAAGGTATATCCTCGGTCCATCAAGACTTTTTATGCTTTTTTAAGGAAGTTAAGACTCTTTTAATTATCTGTTGATCAAGAAATCCAGCACTCTGTCATTAAAATCTTTGGCCTCGGTATACACGCCGTGACCGTATCTGCGATAGATATATTTCTTACAGTTTAATTTCTCAGCAATTTCCAGTGATCCCTGCTCACCGACAACCTTATCTTTACCTGCTCCGATGACAAATACCGGACAGTTAATCTCCGTGATCCTCTCTCCCATGTCAAGTGTCTTAATGGATTCCGCAAGACGGATGAACCGGGTATTGGATTTGGGAATACCTACTTTTATCAATAAAGGAAGTACCGGTTTCAATTTTGCCGTATACTCGGGTGTAAAATCGTTGCGGAAGCATTCCTCGTTAATCTTTTCCATCTGGCCCTTCTTTGCGTTAATGATGCAGCGGTTTAAAAACTCCGTTGTCATATTGCTTAATGTGCAGGCGGTTACGCCAAGCACGAGCCTATCCACGATATCCGGATGATTTACGGTTAAATACTGGGCAATCATACCACCCTGGGATACTCCGAAAACATCCGCGCTGACAATACCGATCTCCTCCATGGCATTGTAGATATCTTCCGCGAGATCTTCAAGGGTTACGCCCTCCGGAACGATGTCCTTTTTATCCATGACATAAACCGTATATTCTTTCATAAAGATACGGTATGCCCAGGCAAGAGAAAGTCCGGCGCCCTTCAATGTACGCATGTTTAACCCTGTGATCAGAACCAGGTTTCTCGGGCCTTTTCCGAAACGGGTGTACCGAAAAGGCACTCCGTCCATCATGATGATACGGTTTAAATTCGTATCCATAAAGGTTCCGATCAAGGTTAAGAATAAGAAGAAAGCCAGAAGAATATATGCCAGTTCGAAGCTGAGGCCGGTAAACGAGGCAATTCTTTTGGTTAAGTGCGTGGGAATCAGCAGAATCTCCATCAGTTCCGCAACCATAAATACCAGGAACGGAAGCAGACCGAAGATCAGCAGCTTTGGATTACTCTCCGCAAGGAACGGATAGAACTGGCTTCGAAGAACCGCGAAATAATATACGGTATAGAGAACCAGAATCAAAGCAAATCCGCCGAAGAATGCGCCCTTATTTAACATAAATGTTGTATTCTGAAGCACCTGTGTCTCATCCTGTACCGGACTTGAGCCCATCATTCCGGGAACCGCATCTTCCAGAGCAATCTCATCCACAACCACCGGTTGGGTGGAAACTTCGGGACCGTCCTTCTTTGCTCCGGCCGTCATCAGAAAATAGATGGGGATCGTCAGACCCGCAAACAGCATAAGCGACAGGAACAACAAAAGAAACCTCTTCAGTATTTCTTGATTACTCATCCGCATTCTCCTCTTTACTATCTTCGAACGCCACACCGGATACCAGTTTCTTCTCATACTCCTCGTTGGGCATGGGCTTTGCAAAATAGTATCCCTGAATCATATCACAACCCTGGCGGGCTAAGAAGTCCACCTGGTCTTTGATTTCCACGCCTTCGGCTACCGTACGCATATTCAGGCTCTTCGCCAGCTTGATCGCCTCGGAAACCACAATCTCTCCCCTGTCGCCTTCCGCATCACCACGGAAAAACTCCGCATCCAGTTTTAAAACATCCAGCGGCATATCCTTTAAGGAATTCAGGGAGGAATATCCGCTTCCGAAATCGTCCATGGAAACGGCAAATCCGTATTCTTTGAGTTTTTTAATCGTTGTAACGATAGCCTTCTTATCATCAAAGAAAGCACTCTCTGTCAGTTCAATTTCAATCAGTTCATGCGGCGCACCCGCTTTATCCACTTCATCCCTGATCTGCTCGGCCAAATCAGACTCAATAAAATGCGCACGCGACACATTTACGGAAACCGGCACACAGGATAATCCGGCATCGAGCCACTTTTTCTGATCCCTTGCAACGTGGGAGATCATGTAATGGTCAATCTCCGTGATGAATCCGTTCTTTTCAAAGATCGGAATAAAAGTACCGGGCGATTTGAATCCAAACTTCGGAGAATTCCAGCGGATCAATGCTTCCGCACCTTTTAACGTTCCGCCCTGCGGATCGTATTTAGGCTGGTAGTATACGAGGAACTCTTCGTTTTCCAAAGCTTTTTCCTGATTCTCCCGGACGGTATCAATCCATTTCTGCTCTTCCACCAGTTTGTCGCCGAAGAAAGCAATTGCCGTATCGTCGCTTTCCGATAAAGTAGCTCTGGCAGCGCAGGCGTTGTTGTATTCTTTTTCCAGGCTGACGTCCCTGCGGCGAGCGGCTTTGCCGTTTCGCATCACAACCGGCAATTCGGAAACACCGATATGGAAGGTAAAGTGGTGCGTATCGTCCACTTCTTTTAACGACTGTAAAAGTGTATCAATCCGCTCCTTCAATCCATTTTCATCGTCATAGCGCAGAAGGGTTGCAAAATTTGCGGACGCGTAATGTGTACTGATTTCGTCTTTCCGAAGCGATTTGGCAATGATCCTGTTAACCTTGCGAAGCAATTCCTCGCCTTCTTCCACAGAATGGCATAAGCAGAAATTGCGGTATTTTACGAAAACAATATCCAGCACGGCAAAACCGGTCGACGCGTACTTTCTTTTTTTGACAATCGGTTCGCCCTTGTAGACGAAGTACATCCAGTTCTTTTCCTTCGTCACGGGATCCAGGAAGAACAAATACCACATCTTATGTCTCGCAGAGATTGCGCCGAAAAGTCTGGAGACCATCATAACGACTATCGCAAAAATAATAACGGAAATGGCTGCAATGAAGATGAATAAGAACATACCGTCCTTAAAATTCAACACAATCATGGCTCTGCCGTAGAACTGCTCCGTTCCGTCCTTGACATTCACGCCAAGCCAAAGGGGCATGGAAATTCCCTTTTTCAGCAATTTATCCGCCTTGTCCTGACTGATTCCGTTTTTGAGATCCTCTTTATCAAGATCCACGAAGAGTTGCGAATCTCCATCCTTCCCGGGAGCTGTAATAATAGCCTTATTGATCACGGCGAACACATAATCGCCGATCTCCATTTCACCGTCACGGGAAACGATCATCGGCTCCGGAAGTGTGGTATCGGAATACGCATCTATACCATCCGGTCTTCCGGCGATGGAAACCATGCCCTTGGTATCTCCCATGGTGTTTTCACCGTTCTGTTCAACAATATTATCATTCTCATCAAAGACAACATAGGGACGGTTATCTTTGTCGATAATATCGTAAAGAGCATTATTCTTGTCGATCTGTTGCTCGTAAATCGTTGCCAGATACTGAATATTCTGATACTCCGACGATACTTTATTATCGATAACATAACTAAGGAACGCGTCAATAAAGAGCTTGATTGCAATGGCGGAGATTCCGAGTACGATAACAAAAAAGGCAATCGTAAATCCGTATCCGCCCGGCTTTAAATGACGCAATATCGCTTTTCTGTCATTTTTTTGTAATTTACCTGAAGCCATTGATTCTCCTTTGCCCGACTACTCTGCCGGAGTCAGTGTGATTTCAAGTGCATTTCCCTCGTAAGCCGCACCGCTTACAATCTGGAGGGTCTTATCGTTTAACATGTCCTTGTGATAGAAGTGAATATGGCCCGCCAGAACAAGTACAACGGGGCTATGCTCATCAAATACAAGATTCATGAATTCTTCCGTTGTGGGGTTTGGATATAACAAAACCTTTGCGTGTCCCTCAGCGGAATCTCCCCAAAACTGTCTGGCAATTGTCAGAAGAGAGTCATCTTCTGTCTGCGGTTCAAACGGAACATGCACGCAAAGCACAACCGGCTTTCCTTTGCTGCACACGGTTTTCAAGGCTTCCAGTGCATCTGCGGTTATCATGTTCATATCATCATCCGCGGTAAAAATGATCAAATCATCATATTCCGTTACCTGATATGATTGCGTATGATTCAACTCTTCCAATCTCGGAAGGTATTCTGAATATGCTTTTTCGGAATAATACTCGTCTCCGTATTCGAAATCATGATTTCCACTGTAGAAAAGGTACGGAACATTCTGATGATCCAGCGTATTCTTAACATGATCCAGGGAAGCATACATGGCTGAATCAACAATATCGCCACCCAGAATCAAAAGATCGCTTTTTCTTTTTCCGGCCTCTTTCACCAAGGCATCAAAGTACTGCTCCGATGCATATCCTTCATAAAGGATGCTTTCATGTCTTTGTTTCGCTTTTTCCTGCACTTCGTCCGTATCCCTCTCATCCGCAAGCGAAATATGGGAGTCGGATACAAAGAAAAGACGATATTCTTTCTTAAGTCCCTCCACGGACACTTTTTCTTCGGATATATGAAGCTCCGGTGATTTCCGTTTGAGCCAGAAATACCTCGATAAAATCGCTGCCACCACAAGCAGCATGACTATAACAAAAACCCATTTCTTATTCATTTTTCATTTCATCCTGTCCGATTGCACAAACAATCCATTTCAGTATACAGCATTTTCATCAAATATGCCATTTTTATCTACCTATTTTATGGGAAATTGATTATAATATTGGTATGCGAAAAAGAATCGGCATTTTGGCCGCCCAAATAGAAGAAAATACGCAGAACCGCTTCCTGAAAGCGTTCCTTACCGAAGCATATGCTCATGATTATGACATATGTATTTTTAGTATGTACCAGAAGTACCAGGAAACCGGGCAGCGAAATGTCGGCGATTCGAACATCTATAAAATGATTCAATTCGACCGTTTCGACGGTCTGATCATCTTAGCGGACTCCATCCAAACCCCGGGTCTTGAGGAGAAACTTCTTCGTTTGGTAAAGACGGCCTATTCCGGTCCCGTCATTGTTGTGGACAAGGAAACCGACCTTTTCGAATATGTTTTAATGGATCACTACTCCCCTCTTGTGGAGCTGACCAATCATCTGATCGAGGTTCACGGATACCGCGATTTTGCTTATCTTTCCGGCAAAAAGGGACATCCGCATTCCATCCAGCGCTTAAACGGCTTTCTGGATGCTTTGAAAAATCACGGGCTTTCCATTGACGAAAGCCGGATTTATCATGCCAATTACTGGTATGACGGCGGAAGGGATTTCGCAAACATTCTCCTTGCGGACCGTGAGCACATGCCACGTTGCGTGGTATGCGCAAACGACTGTATGGCCATCGGGCTTGCGGCAAGACTTTCCGATGCTGGACTTCGCATTCCCGAAGACGTTGCCGTAACCGGATATGATTCCATCGAGCCCGGACGCCTTTCTCCCGTGCCTTTAACCAGTGCGGAAATCCCCGCTCCGGCCTGCGGTAAAATCTGCTTCTACAAATTACACTCCGCCATTTCGGGCGAACCGATGCCGGATCTTGATCTAAAAGCTGATATTCTGATCGGCGGAAGCTGCGGCTGCACGGATTTCGAAACCGCGTATGTCAAAGTAAGCCGCGACAGTTGGGCAACCGATCATTCCACGGTCAGCTATTATTCCGACTTTAATCACTTAACCGAGGACATGCTCTGCCAGACGAAGACAGCGAAATTCTTCGAAGTGCTTGCCAAATATGCATACCAGATCCGTCCTTTTGACGATTTCTGGCTTCTTTTAAACGAAGGGTATGAGGATCCGTCCGAATTCATCGGCGATAATGCAAGACGTACAGGCTATGCCAATCAGATGCATATTGCCATTCACTGCGGTCAGAACACGACCGATTTTCAATCCTGTGTGGACTTAAAATCCGAATTTGACACTTCCATGATGTTGCCCGCGCTCTATGCGGAGCGTGAAAAACCGGCAACTTTCATTTTTACTCCTCTGTTCTTTGAGGATATCAGCTTCGGCTATGCCGCTCTGAAACAAACGGATCCCGGCATTCTCTACACCGAGACGTTCCGCATCTGGATGCGAAACATCAACCTCGGAATCGAAGCTTTCTACAGGCAGAAAGCCATGGTACAGCTTCTTGACCAGGTCAAAGCCGATCAGATCCGCGACAAACTGACGGGTCTGTACAATTACCAGGGATTCCATAAACATCTGACGGATAAAATCCGCTCCGAAATCGGCAGCAAGAAAACCTTATCCATTATCGTCATTGATCTGGATAACTTAAAAGGCATCAATGAACAGTTCGGACGAAACGGCGGCGACAATGCCATCCGCTCTCTTTCCATGTTCTTATCCTTCTGCGTCAACGACAACGAAATCTGCGGCCGTCTCGGAAACGATGAATTCCTGATCGGATTGGTTGAGGAAAACAGTGAAGAACGCTGCGAACAGCTTGAAATGCTGCTTCCCGAAGAAGGTCTTTCCTTCCATGATTCGGAAGGCAGACCGCAGTATTTCTTTACCCATCACGCAATGATTACCACAACACTCGGTGAAATGCCCGATCTGGACTTTATGATCAATCAGGCCATCAATGCCAACAATCATAAGAAACAGGCAGAAAGAACAATTTTGGAAGAGCATAAAGAAATCTCTCCCGAAATGGCAGAGATGTGCAGACAGGTCAACGAAATATTGGATGAATCGCTTCTTACCTATCATTTCCAGCCGATCGTGCGTGTCGCAGACGGCGAGATTTACGGCTATGAAGCCCTGATGCGCTATGAAGGAGAACATCCGCTGAAACCGATGGAAATCCTTCATTGTGCGGAAACACTAAACCGTATGTATGACATTGAAAAAGCTACGTTCGGAGGAGTGCTGAATTACCTGGATGAACACAGTGATGAATTCGGAAAGAAAAAAGTCTTCATCAACTCTCTCCCCGGCCATCAGCTGAAAGGCGAGGATGCCGAAATTGTTACGAATCGTATGAAGGCCTATCCGGAACGGATTGTTGTGGAATACACGGAAGGATCGGAGCTTTCCGATGAAGATATTGTCAACCGCACCAAAGTTTTGAAAGACATGCATATCGAAATGGCGCTGGATGACTATGGCAGCGGTTATTCGAATGTTAATAACCTGCTTCGTTACATGCCCAGATATGTGAAAATCGACCATATGCTGATCTCCGGCATCCAGAACGATGCCCAGAAGCGTCATTTCGTATCCAGCATTATTGAATATGCCGGAAAGAACAATATTCTGGTTTTGGCTGAGGGTGTGGAAACCATGGAAGAACTGCGTACCGTAATCTCTTTGGGTGTAGATCTGATTCAGGGATTTTATACCGCCAAACCATCCGCAACTTTGGTCGAGCGGATTGATGACACGGTACGCTCACAGATTAAACGATTCAATTATTTCTCATTTACGGGCTAGCGCATTAAACGCTCAAGCTCAGTGTTTTCTGTGCTTTCAGAAGGTATCTTAATACAACCAAAGTAGAAAGAACCGTAGCTGCGATTCCGATAATGTTAAACAGTGTACTTACGGCTGCAATCGGAAATACATTCGGCAGTAAGGAACTCAAAATACCGATTCCCTTTAAGATCAGGTAAATCTTGAGTGAAACTTTACCATCATCTACCATTCCCATCTCACCGATCATTTCGGAAAGATTCATAATCGCCTTGAAAACATACATGATCGAAAGCAGTGCACATACGCTTCCGCCGATTCCGATCAGGATGGGCAGTACGGGTACTTTGGAAAAAACATTGGCGCCGAGAGTACATCCGAGCGAAATAAACGTAAACATCAAAGCTGTCTGAAAATTCAATTCATCGCTCTTTGCTTTCACCAGACCGATAATCATAAATACCGAAGATACGATTCCGAGTGCCAGTGTTGCAACGGACAGAAGAACCGCTCCGCTTCCGATGCTTAAAACCTTTGCGGTTGTGGCATTGTTGGCGCCTCCTGTTGCCATGGCCATAAACGATGAAGATACAACACTTGCAATTATCGCCGATACGATCATCGCAAGTACTCCCGACGCTGCGGAAAGCAGGCTGAAGTACTGTGCAAAAATCATTTTCTTTATTCCTTCACATGCATTGTCAAAATTCATTGTTTCTCCTCCGAACGGGTACGCTTCTTAAAGATTTGCGCCCTGAATAGGATTATATTCAAAACGATAAAATATGCAACCATTATTGCAAGCGTGATATACGTGGATGTATCGCTTTTCGGGCAAAATGCCGCAAGAAGCATCATCGGAAAACCGAGTAAAATCGCCGGGAATGTCTGATATACCACATTATCGGAAGCATTCGTTTCAAACAAAGGATCGATCTCACGAAGTAAGATCACGCCTGTGGATGCAGTTCCCGTAAGCATACCGAACATAACCAGGAATTCCTCGTGCATGTAGCTTCTAAACAGTTTCGCGGAAACCAGGCGGACATACATGTAGGTAAACAAAACACCGAGCAGTGCCATGATCAGAAGTACCAGCCAGTAGTCCTTGATCAGATCGATCTGGATGGCTCCGATGCCGGCCACAATCATAATGTCAAACGCAAATCCCGCAATACGGCTTAATAGGAAATTATTGACGTAATCGCGGTGCATCACCTTGCCCTTTTTGAGCAGTTCCATGATTGCCTTAACCAGTACGGCGCTCAGCGTTCCCAAAAGGAAATTGAATCCGAAAATCGTTATACGCAGACCGTCGCCGACCAGTTTTCCCAAGAAATACATAATGCCGAACGTAATCGCATAACAAATGACAACCAGCGCAAGTTGCACCGTCAGTTTGTCCATGGACTCCACCATGGGGATTTCATTATCATCCTCCACTTTCTCACTGTTTAAGCGGAAAACATTCTCACGGATGACGATATCTCCCTTTCTCTTATGCACGGAAAGATAAATGATTCCGCCGATGCTCGCGGCAAGAAATCCCAGGGCCGCAATCGTAAGGCCGAAGGTTTTTCCTCCGACGAATCCGTAATCGTTTTCATAGATGGAACCGTAATTGAGTGCCTGGCCCGTGCCCTGTCCGAACCCAAAGGAAAGTAAAACGCCTGCTGCCTTAAGTAATTTCGGAAGGAAAAACGATGCGATCGTGGTTACCGCGATTCCGATAATTCCCTGTAACAGATACGTATTTACCGTCGTAATGCCGGAATTCAGCACATCCTTAACGCGTCCCTTCCCCTTTTCCTTGGAGCCGGTTTTACGAAGCGTCATGGCGATAAAACCTACTGCCAGGCAGTGATAGGTCAGTATTTCCAGGATTTCGATACCGGACAGATTCGTTCCGTTTCCGAAAATAAGCAGGTTAAAGAAATACTCTCCGGTTATGACTTTGCATACGGAGGAAATCAGCAAAAGAACCAGTCCCCCGATAACGGAGACCGGAATCAAGGATTTTCTTAAAAATGGGATAGCCCGTTTTAATACATTCCCGATCATCAGACCACCGAGAACAACACCCATCAGAATGATGACAGGCCAAACAGACAAATCCGAAAAAGATACACCGCTGGACATATCGTTCCCTTTCTGGAAATTAAATAGGTTTTCTTAAAGCTTCAGCCTGCTCTGTCATTTCTTCCCTTTCACAGAAGGAAATCGAGTACTTACCCCATCCCTTTTCGAAATCCACTCTGGAATCATACGGGCAGTCCAGAAGGTACAGATGCATACCGATTTTATGATCGATATATGTTCTGTAATCATCATTGTATGAAAGATACAGGTTGTAGGATGTTTGATCATCTCCTACATCAAATTTCTGAAGAGGATTATTATATGCAACGAAGGTTCCGCTGGAATACGGAGCTCCGTAAAAGAATAATTCCGTAATTTTATTATTTTCAAAGAATGCTGTCTTTAATTTCTCCGCTTTGGTAAAGTAATAATCTCCGCTTAAGTTGTTGTTCGCAAGATCCAGATACGTTAACTCCGCAATCTCGGCATTAAAACTGTCAATCTGATTGTCTCTTGCGGAAAGGTAGTTTAGTTTCACCGACTCGGTTAAATAAATTCGCTTCAACTGATTGTGATCTAATGAAATCTTCCTCAATGCGGGCATCGGCCAGATTTCATCGATATCGGAGATGTCATTGTATGCCAGATTCAGGACTTCAAGGGTTTCCTTCGAAGGAGCCAGGTTATTTGCGTCCGCAAATTGGTTGTGCGAAAGATTAACGTTTCGTAACAGAGCACAGTTTTTCAGATAATTGATCGTAATGATATTATTGTTCGCTGCGGAAAGCGTATTCAGATGAATCGCGGATTGCAGAAAACCGAGTTCGGAAAGCTGGTTGTCGTCCACATTTAAGGTATTCAGCTTATCCCAGTTCGTAACGTTAATCTCGTTGATCTGATTACTGCTTACATCCACTCTCTCAAGCTTTGTGTTGTTCGCAAACGACAATTTGTGAATCTGGTTATTGGATAAATTCAGCGTTTTGACACCCGGTGCATTGTCCAAAATAGCCTTGGCATCCGCATCGGTTAACTGACAACCGGTAATCGTAATCTCCGTGATTTTATCGGTCAAAATTTCGGACCAGATCGACGGATCGACCCCCGATAACGTACAGTCTTTCAGAGTGATCCTGTACAGATCTTTTCCTTTGACCTGCTTACGAAGAACACGCTCTGTAATCTTTTCTTCCGTCAGCTCAATAACATGGGAATTCGATTTGGAACCGGTATTCCTTCCGGATCTGGAAAGAGGAATCATAATCGCTGCCCCGATGGCAGCAAGAAGCAGGATGAAACCTAGGATAATCAGCGGAATAAACCTCTTTTTCACAGGGGATTTTGCAGCGGGTTGCGCAGGTTGTACCGGCTGGGCAGATTGCACGGGCTGGGTATACTGCGCCTGAGGCGCCGTCGGCTGTACCTGCGGAATCACAGTTTGCTGCTGTGCTACAGGCTGCTGCACCTGTGCTACCGGGATTGCGACGCGACAGCCGGAGTTTCTGACAACGGCAAATTCGTTAAAGCATTCATGAAAAACATCCGGCGATGTTTTATAATAATCCACCGACTGCACCGTGGAAATCTGCATTTCGACACCGAGCGACAAATTCGTTTCCTCTAAGAAAACAGTTAAAAATGTCTTTCTCTTGCGCACGGCAAAATCAATCTCACGCTTACAGTTAAAGGAATCCATGTATGCATTCGACATAAATGCAACAAATAAAGCGCAGTTGTTTAAATGCTGCGCAATTACTTCCGGCCACTCCGTGCCCGGATTGATTCCATCGTCATACCATACACGGTAACCGTCCGCCATCAGACGCGAAACAATGGGCATAACCCTGTCCGAATCCATATGGCTGTAGCTGATAAAAATATAATTATCCGGTCCCTCATACGGTTTTGGATTTACGAAATCCGCCATATTCCATCACCCCAAAAGTTATTTCTGTTCCCTTATGCACAAATACATAACTATTTTATCACAATAGCGCGCTAAAGAACAGATAATCCTTTATCGTTTGTTCCGTTGAAAAAATGGGGACCGGAAGGAATACTGCAATTGCAACGGAAACCAGTGCCACAACGGCAACCAAGACTGCCATCCACATGGCAGTCTTTTTGAAACCGATCTTATGAACTTTAAAGAAAGGATACGGGCCTTCGAACTTTTTCTTATAATTCAGCCAAATCAACACCGCACCATAGACCATGGTAACGATTACCGGCAAAACAGCCCAGAACATGGGCACATGGTTTTCCGCGAAAACATAAGAGACGACACAGAGAACCGGGCAAACTAGGTGGAAGAAAAACGCCCTGCCTTTAAAAAGAATACTCGTTTTCATCGTGGGTAAGAGCACACAGACCGTGATCAGGAATGTAATGGTCAGCATGGTTGTGCTAAGGTAACGCATCACACTCACCCAACCCCTCTGCCCGAATATCAAAAGGCATAAAGATGATATCAGGCAGATGAAATTGGAAATCTGCGTATAGTACAGATAAAAGTGTTGTTTCTTTTTGCGAAATGTGATGATAAAAGCAATGACTTCACAGATCACCAGGATGAAATTCAGTATGATTGCCATATTTTATTCTTCCTCTTCCCAGAAAATATCGTCCAGTGTCCGGCCGAGTGTCCTGCAAATGGTCCGGCATAAATTGATGGTCGGATTATAATCGCCTTTTTCGATGGCATTTATGGTCTGTCTCGAAACCCCGACCTTGTCCGCCAGATCCTGCTGGGAGAGGTCCATCGCAGCACGGGCAGCCTTCAGTTTGAGATTTTTCATTCTTCATCCTCTCCTTCCTGTGCCTCAAGTTTTGCATTGGCAGCGCGTCTTGCCAGGATGGCAATGAAGATTTCAAGTGACAGAAGGGCAACAAACAGATTTAAACATCTGATTGTCGGAACACCGTTTACGATTAAGTATCCGCCGATGAAATTGATCACCGAAATAACAAGGTTCAGGACTCCGAAAATTCCGATGAAGATCATAAGTCTTGTGGAATTTTCGTTGATTGCAAAATAGCATTCATGCCAGATCCAGTAAACGATCAGTACGGATACGCCTATAAAGAGTGCAAGAATGATAAAGAATAACATAAACTCACTGCCGATGATTCCGGTGGAACCAAGCATCAACGGAATGATAAGGGAAATCGCAGTAGCAATAAAAGCTGCTCTGTATCCGCGTCCCTGTTCGGTTCTTTGTCTTTCGTCATATCTGTATTTGCCGTCCGGAGCGTCCGAATATTTGAAGATTCCGGCAATCAACGCACCAAAGGAAATGCCGATGCACAGTGCCCAAAGTAAGATGACTCCGGTATGCGTACGGTCTGCCTTGTCGGAATAAACCTTCAGTTCATAGATAAAATCCGTGGTCGCGTTTTTCTCGAAATTCTCAAATCCGGTCTCCTTGATAATCTCCTCGGTAGCTCTTTGGCTGCACAGATATTCGTTGGCGAATTCCCTGAAAGCTTCCGCATCGGAGTGATAATAATATGTTACGGTATAATTGCCGGCCTCAAGATACATCGTAGTATCCAGAAACACGCTTCCTGCCGTTGATGTATATTCGATTTCGCCTTTTTCATTCTCTACAACTACAGTTGTCAGACATCCGATCTTATTGATATCGACATTCGATACATCGTCTTTCTCTACGCCTACCGGAAGGAAGGAAAAAAACAGTGTGATTTCGCCGGTTTTGTTTACGGTAAACTTTTTGGAAATTTTGTCCCGATCAACCTTACCGTCCGTTACGGTGATCCTGCTGTTCCATTTCTGTACACTTTCATCCTGCGGTGATTTGTACAGAAAGATTAAAGGTGAGCAAAGTACTAAAATGATAAAGATAATTGCGGGAATGATTATGCCTGTTTTAACTTTTTTCATGATATGACCTCTTTTTCGATGGATGATTATTTACAGTTACCTCGTCGACTGATCATATCGTAATACATCTTTTACATCATGTCAAGTATATTTTACATTTTGTCTAATAAAAATTAAAACCTCCATTATTCCTTGTCTTTTACATTTTCCACAAGATCCCATTTCTTCATCATCTGCATGGACATCACATGACTGAAGATGATATACGCAAATACAATGCCCATGGAAATAATGTATATGAACGGCGAATTCACATACGGGTAACTTCTGGAATCCATTTCAATACTCTTTAGAATGACTTTGGTCAGAACAATTCCAAGCGGAACACCGAGAATTCCCGCAAATACAAAATATAATCCGGACTGCGAAAACAGTTTGGCGGAGACCTGTGAATGCAGAAAACCAAGCGTGCGGATCACACAGAGTTCTCTCTTTTGCTGCTGCAGATTGGCCCTCAAAGTGTTAAATACCACCACGAAGCCGATCAGGATCGAGAATACGATCACAATCACTGCCGCAACGGTAAATGCTTCAAAATTCTTGATCCATGCCTTATAAGCGCGATCCGTAAACGAAGCATAACCGTACTCATCGTCTCTGCTCAACTTCTCAAGGAATGCCACTTCATCCTCTGTATCTATATCTAAGATCACGGCGGAAGCGTCCGGCTTACCCAAAACCTCAGCCGCTTCAAAGGAAAGATACTGCCGGCGTACCTCGCTCTGCTCGCTGAGTGCACTGACCCTGAAATAATGTCCGTCTATGAGCACTTCATCTCCGGCTTTTACCTTCAGTTCATCAGCTAGGTGTTTCTCAAGAATAATTCCTTCCTCCGAAAGGTCTATTCTTTCTCCCCTCGGATCCAGAATGCGGATCTTATCCGTATCCTTGGAGATAACCTTAAGCGTAGCCCTTTTGTTTACTCCGTTTGCGATGATTCCTCTTTGATAATAACCTACCACTTCCGGATTCCTTGCATATCCGGAATCGGCAATGCTTTGAACAAATGCAGCACTCGGTTCCGATTTGGTAAAGACCTCGCAATCATAATTGATACGCTTATTGAAATATTCATTCAGGATCTCGTTCTTCGACAGATAGAACGAGATTGCCATCAAAATCAGCATAACGGAGAAGGAGATGCAGATTACGGATACGAAAAACCGCACCTTACCGCGAAGCAGGGACAGAACACTGTATTTAAAGAACGGTTCTGCATTTCCCATAAAATTGCCGGAATGTACGCTGCCCTGCGGAGTCGGACGTGACATGGCTTCCGTCGGAGAAATACGGCTTACAAATCCGGTACCCAGAAGTGTTGCAAACTGACCGACCACAAAGGTTAATGCGGCGGAAATAACGATCCTTCTCCAGGGAAGTACATAGCAAAAATCCGGCAGATCGAAAAATCCTTTAAAATAAGTGCCGATATAGCGCGATACGGCAAACCCGATTGCAAAGCCGAGTAATACGGCGCAAAGCGACGCAAACGCATTGATCACGCAGAAGATCAGTACAATTGCGTTTCTCGAATACCCGAGCGCACGTAAGATTCCGATTTCCCTGCGGCACTGACGGATCAAAAGAGACATAAAAAGCGACACCACGATCATTGCCACCGCAAAGAAAACAATCGGTACAAACAAAGCAATGATTTCAATCGGGTCAACATTCGCATCAATTTTATGTTTTACCATTGAGGTATCATAGGTGTAACTGTCTTTGATCTTTACATCGCCAAGCACTTTTTCGGCTTTCGAAAGCACATCCGAATCCGATGCGCCCTCACGAATACGGATCAGGAACTGATTGCAGTATGAATCATATCCTTCCCAGGAATCCAGTTCCTCTTTGGCTTTATCAAGATCTTCCTTTGCTTTGGAGAGTTCCTCCTCCGCCTCGCTCCACTTCGTTTCCAGTTCTTCCCTGGCGTCATTTACCTTCTGCTCACCTTCGGCGTACTGCTTCTTTCCGTCAAGGATTTCATTGTCGATTCTCCTGATTCCGGAGGCGATTTCTTTGCGGTAATCCTCAGCCTGCTTTCTTCCGTCGGCTGTCTGTTTATATCCGTCCGCAATCTGCCTGCTGTAATCGTCAAGTTCCTGCGCCGTTTTATTGATTGCAGCTTCCCCGTCACGAACTTTGGCATCGTATCCGTCCAGTTCCTTATATCCGTCCGCAATCTGCTTCAGACCGTCTTCGATTTGTGCAAGGCCGTCCTCGATCTGCTTTTTTAAATCAAGAAGCGTATTCTCGCTGTCATTGATCTTTTGCTCCGCATTCTCAATATACCGCATTGCGGCATTCAGCACCTCTTCGGTGATTTTACGGTCTTTGACATATTTATCGAGAAACTCGTTGCAGGCATCAGCAATTTTAACTCTTAAGATCTCGATGTTCTCCGGTTCCCCGACTACATCCAGCATAAGAATCAAAAGTCTGCGGGATTCCTGCATCTCATCCACAAATGCCTTTAAATCCTCCACAAACCAAGACACCTGATCTCTGCTGATTCCGATGATCTCAAGAAGGTCCAGAATCTCCTGTCTGGCAGCGATATACTCAGTCGCATCCAGTCCCGCATTCTCTAATTCGGTGATGATCACATCGTACATCACCAGTTTTTCTTCGGCCTCTTCCAGCTTCTCCACAATATAATCCGTGTTGGACAAATAGATATCCATGAGCAAAACAGCCATTTTGCCCCACATGTAAATATCATCCGTATCAAGTACTTCCTTCACCAATTCCTCGAGGGCGTCTTCGTTTTCTTTTAAAAGGCGAATCAGTTCCTTCCAGGTTTCCAGATCCTCTCTCCGGTCCTTTAACTCTTCGAGCCCTTGATTGACCTCATCGAGATTGGCAAGCAGTTCTGCTTTTTTATCTTCCAGCTCTGTCTTCTTCGCATCCAGTTCACGGCGTTTTGCGGCAAGTTCTTCTTTTTGCTGTTGAAGCGTTGCCCTTGCGTTTGCCACTTTGGTATAGCCGTCTTCCACCGATGCCTTTTTATTCTTCAGATCATTTTCAAGGTCTTCGATTTCCTTTAACTTCTTATCGATTTCTTCCGTACCCTGCTTAAGTTCCGCTTTCTTTGCTTCTGCTTCGCGGATACCTTTTTCCAGCTCCTCGCCTTTTTCTTTCAGTTCTTCCTCCGCATCGGCGATTTCTTTTACGGCCTTATCGTGCTCTTCTTCGGCATCGGCTTTGGCCTGCTCATATTCTTCGCTGGATTCTTCCCACTCTGCCAGACCCTTCGTATGCTCAGGGTTTTCTTCTCTTTCGAGTACCATGTTCGGAACATACAAATAACCGACGTCACCGGCAGTCAGGCTTCTTCCCGCAAGGCTTGGCTCAGCGATCATTTCAGGTCTGGATACAACCCCGTAAACCGTACCGATCCTTGTCTCATCATCCATTCTGATTTCGATCTCTTCACCGATTCCAAACCCGTTATCCATGGCAAATTTATGCTCAAGAAGAATCGGATAATCTCCCTTTTTCTCCCCTTTTTCCCAGAAGTAAAACTCCTGGAATTCATTTTCATCATATGACATCGCCTGCGTTGAAAGGATTCGGCCTTCCTTGTTGATCAAAGCAAGGTTGCCCATCAGTCTGGCATCCACCGCTTCCACACCTTCAATCGCCCTTAATTTCTCAACGATATCTCTCTCAGTCACTTCCGTGGTAATAATTACATCCGGATATTTGGCATCCCTTACATAGTCATTTAAAGACTCCTTTAAAGACAAAACGCCACCGGATATTCCGGACATAATGCCGCAACCCAGTGACGAAACCAGTACCATGGCGATAACCAGTCGTATGTACTTTTTCAGCAAAGCCCGAAATAAACCCTTGCCCATCGGCTACCAACTAATCCTTTCCGCATCTTCCGGTTCATCGTTTACCCATGTACTCTGAATCTTACCGTCCTTAACACGGATGACGCGGTCACCCATTAAGGACATTTCCCTTGTATGTGTAACAATAATGACTGTTTTTCCGTTCTCTCTGCATAATTTCTGCAGCTGGATCAGAATCTGTTTGCCCGTTTCGGAATCCAGCGCACCCGTCGGTTCGTCGCAGAGTAAAATATCCGCATTTCCGGCAAGCGCCCTGGCGATTGCAACCCTTTGCTGCTGCCCTCCGGATAACTGCGAAGGATATTTATTCTTCTTTTCCTCAAGTCCGAGCAGGTCAAGCATTTCATCCACAATATCCGGATTGTTTTTTGTATCGGCCGTCAGTGCAACATTTTCCCGCACCGTCAATTCGGAAATCAGGTTAAATGCCTGGAATACAAAGCCGATGCAGTTCTTGCGGTAAAGTGTTAAATCCCTGTCTTTGAAATGGCTGATCTCACGGCCTCTATAGCGGATGCTTCCGCCGCTCGGCCGGTCCATTCCGCCAATCATATTTAAAAGCGTTGATTTGCCGCTTCCGCTGCTACCCAAAATCACCAGAAGTTCCCCTTTGTAAACTTCCAGATCCACTCCGTCCAGGGCCCTTACGATATTATCACCGCTTCCGTATGTTTTACGAAGATTCTGCACTTCCAACAGTGTTTCTTTTTGTCCGGAACCAAACATCTTAACTCTCTTTCTGCGTCATATGCGCTTTACCGGTCATTTTCTCACCGAGTTTCCATCCGCCGTAAAGGATGTGGAACAAAATCAAAACGATAACGGAATAAGCCGCCACTCTGATCGGATAATTATTCGGAATAAACGGGATGTCCTGCCTTACATACAAATAATTAGCTTCGGGAATGGCGAAATTCGCAATCGTCGCCGGGATTGCCAGCAGAACGATCATCCCGTAGGCTATCCAAATGTCTCTGTATCGGGGTTTCTTTTTATGTACCGCAGCTACATAAATCGTTGCCAGAATCGGCAGAATATGCTCAAGCCAGAACTGATAATACCGGTAATATGTCGGACCGGTATAGGTAATAACCGTCTGAGGAACAAAAAGCGCAATGCCCGCTCCCATAAAGGTTACGAAATAATTGATTCCAAAGAGGGTATCGTTTAAAGACATGATCATGAAGGCCGCGCAGATGGCGCCCCATTCACAAAGCTGGATCGGCAGTTTGGACAAAAGATCCGGTTTTCCCGCTTCATCTCCCACATAAAGGACACGCCAGTAGTAGGACATCTCCACGATTATGATGATAAATCCGATGATGAAACGAACGGTCTGCTCTTTTTTAAAATTGCGGATCTGTTTTCTGTAGATGATCAGAAGCGCCGACAGCGCAATCAAAATAGCAATCGGGATAAAGAAATCCCAACTGTACGGAATATAATTACCCTTTTCCCCATAGCCAAAAAAACCCTCCGAATAAAACTGCATACGATGTTAGCCCCCCTGTGTCGTATTCTGTTTCGCTCAGATTCAATGCATACGCAATGTTTTCTTTCTGTTCTCCGGTTTACTGTAAAACTCTTTCTTAACCAGGAACATGTTCTCTTCCGCTTCTTTTACGAGTTCACTCATGTCCAGTTTTCCGTTTTCCTTACTCTGCTCGGCAAAGCCAAAGGAAACCCGGTATCCCAGTTCGGTAATCTCTTTATCCATTCCGTCAATCTCGGATTTAACCTGTTCCGGCCTGTCATCCGGCCTGAAAGCCACAAATTCGTCACCGCCGATTCGGTAAGTATGCTCTTCTCCGAATCTTAAACGCATGATCTCCGCAACCTTCTGAAGCATAATATCCCCGGCCAAATGACCTTCCTGAATGTTCAGTTCATGCAAACCGTTTACATCGCCGTATATGCAGATTAAATTGGAGGAACACAGTTCCGGATATTCCTGCATGCGGTTTTCGTAATGATTCCTGTTCTTCACACCCGTCAGCAGATCCGTCTGACTCATATATTCAATCTGCCTCGACTGCGATAAGGCACGGAACTTGATCTGCATGATAAAAATAGTCGCAAAGACTGCTACGATTCCAAACGTGATCATGTTCCAGATATCGGTACTTGCAACTTCCGGCTCTTTCACAAGCTTAACGATGATGCAAAAAGCAACCACGACAATGGAAAGCTGCGACGATAGTCTTACCGGAAAATCATAGAATAAAAGCGGGCTTACGAGAAGGAACGCGACCGCCGAAACGGCAGGCTTTTCCGCATGAAGCATGGAAACAAAAATGCCGAAAACATACAGAACCGTCTCGAATACATAAACGAGAACGAGCACCAGCGAAGGATGCTTCGGTGTCAAAAAGAACACACATAACATAAGCACCAGCATGATTACACCGCATACCAGATATGTGGGCGCATTCACATTCGCAAATCCCTTTGAAAGTGCGCTTACGACAAAGAGCGCAAAGAAGATCACGGCAGCGATCACGGAAAACACCTTGAGAATCTGCTGATTCTCTTTGTATACGGAGGGAAGAAGTTTCCTGTATTCTTTTTTGTCCACTCCCGCATATGCAAACAAATTCCAAACTTTTTTCAAGAATTTCATCTATCTTTTTCTCCTGAATCTATTACGATTGTTTCCCCTTATACTCAATGCAGAGCATGGTCAGATCATCAAACTGCTCTGCCTCATTCACAAAATCATCCACGGCATACCCTCTTTTACACTTAAAATGTTATCTTTTTATTATACCATAAATGCTGACGCATTTACTGTAACAATAACTTTCGTTATTGTACCATATAATGCTCCGATGCTGAATTGTCCTTAATAAGATCGGTTACGGTAATCGGAACCATTTTCTGTAAGTCCGCAAATTTCAGTTCCATCTGACAACCCACCTTTCCGGCACTGACAAACAGAACTTCATATTCGGAAGCCGTGGAATGAATAAACGTTTTAAACTGCTTTTTCATTCCGATCGGAGAACAGCCGCCGTGTACGTAACCGGTCAGCGGAAGCAGTTCCTTTTGTTTGATCATATCCACGGATTTCTCCCCGGCCGCTTTGGCAGCTTTCTTTAAATCCAGTTCCTCCGCCACGGGTATGACAAAAACATAATGTGTTCCCGCCTTTCCGACTGTTACAAGAGTTTTAAAAACTTTCTCACAGGGCTCTCCCAGCAGTTTGGCGATCTCCTCTCCGCTTAAAGAAGGATCCGCCTCATAGGAATGCACGATGTATTCGATTTTCTTTCCGTCAAGTAAACGAAGCGCATTCGTTTTTTCTTCTTTTTTCATAACCGTATCTCACTTCAAACCGTATTTTTCCAGTATTCTTTCATCCGGCCGGTAATCTCCGAGCATTTCATCCGCAATGCCGATTACCTCCTCGTATGTTGCTACGCTGAGTTCAAAATTCCCTTCGGAATTACTGATGATCATATGTCCGTTTTCCGGATTTCTGCCAAGCAAACCGACGTCATCTATTCTGGATATGAATTTAAATTCCGGTGTAAAAATGCTGATTCCGCAGAAGTCGGACAAAACATAAACATCGTCCGGTTCCACATAGTAAAAACTTAAAATTTCTTCTTCGATGGAGTAGGTATCGAAAACACATTTTTTGGTGTCGGCATCGTATATGGCTACTTTCCAATCCGTATTCTGTACGGCATAGAATTTGTTATCATCCGATGGAACAATCAATTCCGAGTCTTCCCCGGTTGGTTCATTTATAGTGTCGTTATCGTTCAATGCACTTTCCACTTCCGTTTCGGATGCTTCCTTCAGATAGGGAGAACCGTGTTTTTCATAAACGGTAATAAAATCGGAATTGAATTTCAGGATATATATGATTCCGTTATTGAAATAACATTTCAAATTGGAATTATCGTTTCTGCCAAAATCATACGCATTGTAGAAAAAGTTCATCTCTTCACTCCACAGATACAATTTGCCGTTCATTAAAAATATGCCCGGTCCGCCTTCATATGTAAACGGAGTCACTCCGCTTTCTCCTATTCCGAGCGAATAGCGGATTTCCAACCGTTCATCAAGCAACACAACACGTGTGGTGTTGTACAGTAAATACCGGTTTCCACAGGCATAGAATCCATAGAAGGATTCCCCGTCAAACGGTACGGAGCGGACCGGAGTATTCGTGCCGACGTCGATTCTATGCAACGCACTTTCCGAAGAATCCACTTCATACGAACTCTCCAACGTAATAAGGGATTTTCCGTCAAAATAAACACACTCGACATAGTAATCAAAAGAATTGCAGTACAGTGTTTTTCCCGTGAAAGAATCAAAACATATGACTTCGCATAGTACATTGTTATCCATATCAAAATCTTCAAACAGCGCAACGGCATACTTTCCGTCAGATGACAGAACAACCGATGATATTTTGGGGGCGGTAAAGAAATCGTCCGGAATATCAGGATCTTTGTTTTCGTCCGGTATCATGGAAGCGTATTCTTTCTCGTACAGTATTTTCCCGTCGGATATTCCATAGAGTGTTTTATCCGTTGCAGCCAGTGTAACGGAATAATCATCGGAAGAATACAGATAGCCGCTCTTTGGTATCAACTCGCGCTCGGTATCATCTTCCGGGGTATAGCAGATTATTTTATTTTCATCCGCGAAAAGAACCGCATTATCCCCACTGTAAGAGATATTGTGCGTGTTGTAAGAAATATCATTATGGGTATGGATTAAAGACGAATCCGTGGTGTCCAACACATAAGCAAAATTATCGTTATAATCCAATCCCGTTACATAGTGTCCGTCAGCGGAAAACTTGACATCTAAAACCGATGACGGGAAGGACAGAATTCTGTTTGAACGGTATTTTCCGGGAATGGTATATACTCCGGTTGCATCTGCCAGAGCACGGAAAGCATTTGCGTTATATCCTTTGGTTTCGTCTTTCGGCAAGACGCTTCTGGCGGCATAAACAGCATCCAACGTTCTTCCTTCCCGCAATAAGCTTGCGGAAGCCGATGCGGTGGAATCGGCAAGTTTATCCTCAATGATGCGGTTTTGCTTACGCAGTCGAAACAGGAAAAAGATACTTTGGGAAATAACCAGCAAAAGAACCATAAAAACAACTGCCACAATCAAAACACGGTGTTTGATCTTGGCTTCCCGGTGCCGTTGTTTTAAATCGTCATATTTGATTCCGAAAATAGCGGAACAAAGACGCAGAGTTGTATCATCTATCGCATTTTTTAACTCTTTGGGAGTTTTTCCCCGGCATTCGGCCGCAAGCGGTTCCCTGGTTTCCCGAACCGTTACTTCTTCTCCGTTTATGTCCTTCTTTACAACATCTTCGTAACGAAGGATTTCCGGGAAAGATTCCTCCGGTTCCCCTTCGATCAAAACCAGCAAAATATGGTCCTTTCCTTTCAGTTTCAGGAAAGTTTCCACTTCTTTCATACACCAGACAGACTCCGGAAGCCTCGGAGAACAGATGACTATAAGATAATCCGACTGGATCAATGCCTGATTGATCACCTCGGAAAGTTCCGCGGATACGGATAATTCCGTCGTATCGCGAAATACACGTTCCAATTTTCTTC
The DNA here is from genome assembly GCA_002368665.1 of Lachnospiraceae bacterium UBA3804. Taxonomy (GTDB): domain Bacteria; phylum Bacillota; class Clostridia; order Lachnospirales; family Lachnospiraceae; genus UBA3766. The sequence continues at coordinate 134,676 of DFEK01000008.1, read as the reverse complement.
TACCGATCTTCTTGGCAATTGCCTTCGGCAGGGTATAGTTTTCAAGCTTCCGGTGAAGTGCCGTTGCGATTTTTTGATCCAACGGACTGTGACGGTAGCTGATAAATGCATCATAATGTGTTTCCTGTGCCATTCTTCAATTCCCTCTTTTAATTGAAATCGATTCTGCCCCTATATTTTATCATTCTGCCTCCCTGCCCGCAACTTAACAAAAGGGAATGGACCTTTTAGCCATTCCCTTTCATTTCGATTTAAATTGGTCCTTATGAAAGCAAAGGATTATTTTACTTTCACTTCCACACTCACACGGTCATAATTGATTCCGCCCCGGGTCGGTCTGATCACAATCGTGGCTTCTCCCGGTGCAACAGCCGTAACAAGACCATTCTCATCCACGGTTACTACGTCTTCGTCCTTGGAATTAAAGACGAAACGGAAATTTCTCGGAAGGGAATTTCCGGCATCGAAATCCACATCCAGATAGCAGGATTCACCTGCCTTTAATGTCATGCTTTCATCAACAACCAGTTTTACTTCCGGATTATTGTCCTGTTCTTCGGGATCGTATACATGAACCTTAATGGTATCCGATGCTCCGGACAGAAGTTCTGCGGTAATTACGGTATCGCCGGGCTTTAATGCGCTGATCCGTCCGCGTTCATCCACTTCTGCAACGGAACTGTCCTTGGATTTCCATGTCATTCTTGTATCCTGCGCTTCATAAGGAAGTGTCACATAAGTCGGAATATAGCCTGCCATGCCTGCCGGCAGGGAAATACTGCGCAGGCCGAAACGAATCTCCTCGGCCGCTTCGGTCTCATCCTCGCTGACATACTCGGGTACAAAAGTAAGACCTTCCGCAATTTCTTTTTCGTATACGGATACTCCGTCATCCTTGCTGACCCATCCGGTAAAAACATAGCCCTCTTTTTCGGGTCCGGTCAAAGGAGCATTTTCAATATATTTTCCGAGAGGTTCTCCCGAAAGTATGTCGTAGACATCACCGTCTTCGGTTTCAAACGTGACATCGCAGTATACCTTTGAAATATCATCCATGTTTGCCAGGATCCAGTCTCTTCTGTCACTTACCCATTTCTTATAAACGCCCACAACCTCGTCGTAGGTCATGCTCATCCATTCCGGCTCTTCCTCGTGTTCTTCCATGGCATCACGTTCGATATAACCCCATTTTTCATGGTCTTTTTCCCATGCATCACGGTTTTCTCCCGCATAGCGGTCAATGACGCCGCCATCCTTAATCAGTTCTTCGAGTGCCGCATCGAAAACCTTGTAACGCTCTTTTAACAAAGTCTGGAACTCAGGGTTTTCCTGACGGAGATGGTCGAGCCACAGCATGGAGGTATTGTTAAATCCATCCACCGGTCTCGGATCGTAGAAAGCATAATCATATGCTCCGTCAAAATCCCATAACGGGCCGAATTTGATGACTCCGTCACGTTCTTTGTAAAGATAGGAGCTGGTTGTTAAGAATCCGTCCTCATTGCGGCAAAACTCCTGAATCCACCAGTAATCCGCAGCCGACTGAAGATCGATATAGTCACTGATATTCGATGCATCGGAAAGAATGGCATCCTCTGTTTCCTGCAGATAATTACGAAGGTATTCTTTTTGCTCTTTGCTTACTTCTCCGTCTTCCGGATCGAAGGACGGTGTGTCGGCAAGGAATGTAACCCCTGCATTGGTCTGAATGACATTTCCGCCGGGCTCCAAGGGAGCAAACTCCTCGAGCATGACAGAGAATAAATATCCGCCCGTAATCTCGTTATCCGCCGTATTTTCCGGCTCCAGTTCGTCGATTTCTACGCGGCCGTCATGAACTTCCACCAGTTCGGAAAGGAAGTAAAGTCCCTGATATTCATCATTCATGTATAACTCAACGGGAACACTCTGGGGTGTATACATAAGTCCCATCTGTTCTCCGAGATAATTGGTGCATCTGTTACGGAGAAAAACCGTATCATAACGGCAGGCCAGAAGTGCCCATTCTTTGTTCTTTCCCATACCGAAAAGATCCATTCCGTCTTCCAGCTTGATCTTATACGGCTTCTTGTCGGCAAGCGTCCACGTGGAGTTTCCGCGTCCCCTGATGTAGTTAAGCTTTACATCATGAACGCTCTCCTGAGCCTCATCCGTATATTCCCCTGTAAATCCCTCGGGTACGTCCAGATCCAGGGTACCGGTACATTTCGCTTCATGGAAATAATCCGTTTGCATCTCCTCGATCGTACTGTATCCCTCTGCGGTTTCGTCGATATAAACCGATAATTTCGGAACCGGTTTGGATTCATATGTAATTACTTCGGATGTTCCCTGCGGATTCCCGGAAGAACTTTCCGGCTGCGAAGCGTTCTTACCCTTACAGGATGTAAGCATAAGTACCGCTGCCATTGAACAGGCAAGCAGGATTGACAGTTTTCTAATTTTTTTTCTTTTCATGAACTATCCCCCTTTCCGGATTTTTCAATATTATACCATACCCCGGCAGTTGCTTCCAGTAAGGCTTTAATCCCTGTAACTTCAAAACTATATCTGCCGGTTTTCCGCAGCATTCCTTATCTTTACAAACTCCGCATTTTTTCCGCCGAGGCTTGCCAGTTCCTCATGCTTTCCCCGCTCAGCCACACGGCCGTCATTGATGACCAGAATCTGGTCGGCGGCTTCGATTGTTGCCAGTCTGTGTGCAATGGTAAAGTGGTGTTAACAAATGTCAAGAAGGATTGACCGAAATAAACACGGAATAAAAAACGTGAAGCATTTCTGCTCCACGTTTTATATAAATCCCCTTCACAAAATTATGATGCCAAAGCACTTCCCAATGCCTTGCATGCGTTAATGGCATCATCATCCGGCTCATTATTCGCCATTACGGATTCTGATGAAAGGACAGCGCCTGCTGCCTTGCAACGCTCCTCCCAGTCACGCATCCACTGGCCGTCTCCCCAGCCGTAGGATCCGAACAATCCGATTTTCTTTCCGGATAAAGAACTCTCGATACCTGAAAACATCGGTTCAAAAACGTCTTCCTCAAGTACTTCCGCTCCCATTGCCGGGCATCCGAATGCAATTGCATCGAATTCCGCAACTTTGTCGTTCGTAAAATCTGCGGCAGAGATTACGCTTACCTCCGCACCCGCGCCTTTCATACCGTCGGATACGGCATTTGCCATAGTCTCCGTATTACCGGTTCCGCTCCAAAAAACCACTGCTGTTTTCATAACTGCTATCCTTTCCGGGGTATTACCCCTTTGCGTTTTATGATTATGTTAAAGCCGCTTATACTGCATCGGGCATTTTAACCGTTAACTGTTCGAGGGATGCTCCCTCCTTAAATCTTCCCAGCAGACATTTCGTGCAGTTCGTATACGCATCAAATGTCTTTCTGGCATTTTTCACATCTCCGTAAACCTTCCAGCAACCGACACATTTATACTCTTTGGCTTTATGCTGCATGAATCCGAGTACGTCTTCCGGCGGATAACCGAGAAAGAATCCGACCTCATGAGGGAAATCATCCTGCATGGTATTTTCTCTCATTCTCCGGCCGAGCCGGGTAACGCAGTAATCCGGATTTTCCGCTTTATATCCGAGTTTTTCCATGTATGCTTTTGCCACTTCGTTATTCAGATCACGGCAGAGAAAACAGGGCCGGTATATATATAAAACAACACGCTTTTCATAATACTTGATCGGCACAATGCGTATTCCCTTTTTGACAAGTATCGCATTGGTTCTTTTTAAGTACTCGCAGACCTCCCTGCGACTCTGGTATTCACAGGAAAACAGATTTCCCGTCTTAATGCCGGCCAGTGTCGGCGAACAGTTCTCTACAATTGTGCTGTCTTCCATCACTCGTACATTCCCCTTTTACACGATTTCACTAAATCATTAGTGCTCGGTTTGTTTGGTTAGTTATATCTAACCTTCTGTCATATAATTAGCCGTCCAAAGGGCGGCTGTTATTATATTGGTTAGTCATTTCTAACCTTAATCAATTTACCATAAATATAGGTTTCTGTCAATAAAGTCTTTGTGAGTTTACACCGGCATCTCCATAAACTCATCGATTGCTTTCAGCACGGGAATAGAATACTCCTCACCGCTGAATACCCATTGTTCATGCTGCATGTTAAACTCGCGAATATCGGGATTGTGAAAATACTTCTTATACCGTTTGAGATACTTTTCTCCCATCTTGTTCGCATAGATAAAATGCGGAATCGTATGCTCTACATTGATATCATTATCAAGATGGGTCAAAAGATCCGTATAATATTCATTTTTGATTGAAACGGGATTGAATCTTGAAAACCCTGCCACAAACTTTTCCGCCGTTTCCTCATCCATCAGGAAAAAGCTTTTCAGTTTTTCCTTTGTCCTGTTTCTTTTCTTTTCGCTCTTTGTAACGCTTGTAAGAAGCGGAACCACCAGCTTTGACTGAAGGTATGCGCTTACTTTTCCGCTTTGATCAAGATCGGGACTTCCGAAAATCGCATGGTCGATATGCACGTTTTTTCTTTGAACAAGCTGACCTACAAAGCTTGATCCGAGGGAAGATCCGATTGCACCGTCAAGTTTTCCGCAGTGATTTTCTATGATGTATTTTTCTATCTTTTCCGTAACCGTAATCATATCGGGAAAGATCTCATTGCTTCCGTCAAAGCCGTCGTAATTCACGCATATAAGATGATATTTCTCCGATAAATACGGAATTACTTTTTCAAAATTCATCTGCCAGTCACAGCATGTTCCCGGCAAAAGCATCATTGTCTTTCCCGTCATGTTACCCATTTCTTCGTACTGCATTTTTGCTCCTTTAATTTCACTGTAATAATCTGTGAAAATTCCTTTTTGGCCACACTCTGCTTCCCTGTTTATCTGACCAGATAAGAACACAGCCATGCCACAAGTGCCGATGCCCCGGGGAAAATAATGAGAAGTTTCAACAACTGGCTTCTGATATTGTATCCGTATTTCCTGTTGGCATATACGCTCTCCACTTCCGGAAAATAAAACTGAAAGAACCGGTATCTCATAAGCAGGAAATAGTCAAAAAAAATCATGTCGTATACTTTATAAGCCGAAAAGATGATTACGAACCTTAAGAAGAATTGCAGAAACGTGAAGTGATTTCGGAAACCGTCCCATATGGAAATAAAGCCCACACCCAGGATCATGAGGAAACTGAATGTCATAAGCACCCATCCAATTGCATGTGCTCCGTAGAAAAGTTCTTTCTCTCTTGGAATCAGCACTTCTCTTGCTTCCTTTGGTGCGGAAGAAAAGAATTTCGTGTTTTGAATAAATGCAATCGCCGAAAACATCATCAATGTCATGGCCGCGCAAAATATAATTGCCAGAAATACCGTTAATATCATTTTTCCCACCTCATAATAGTATACTCAGTATACGCTCCATTTTTTCGACTTATTGCATTTTTCTTGCGACCAGGTGAAGACGCATTTTCCTGGCCCTGTTTAGTTTTTCAACTTTTAATCCTGCCGCATCGCAAAACGTTTTGATTTCATCAAGCGATCTTGCTGCCACATCTCCGTGTCCGATCATATTGGCAAGCGGCATTTCCGTATGATTCATAAGCCAGAGTATCGGCTTTGGTGCCGTATAATCCTGCAGGATCAGTCTTCCTCCCGGTCTTAAAACTCTATGTACGCTGTCAAAAAACTTCTGTGGATTCGGATAATGATGGAAACTGTTGGAGCAGATGATGACATCGAAAGAGTTCTCTTCAAAAGGGAGGTTTTCACAATCCCCCACAACCCAGTCGACACCCGCAAGATTCTTTGACTTACCGACTTCAATCATTTTGGGAGTCAAATCAAGGCCGGTATAATGCTTCAACGGGTCTTTCTCATAAAGAAGCGATATCATCGGTCCTGTTCCGCAACCGCAATCAAGAAGATCCTGATATTCTTCTTTTTCGAGTTCGGAAGCGATATACGGATAATCCTCCTTACAGATTTCATAGATTCCCGCATGATCACTCTCGTATTTGTCCGCCGCCTTGGTAAACTCTTTTATTGTTAATTCTTTATACTGCTTTTCCGTTTTCATTGACCACGATCCTCTTCCTGTATTTGAAGCGATAATCTTTTCTCCGCTTTCTGCTGTGTTATAAGGCAAAATCCCCCTCTCTTGCAAGAGGGGGATTGCCTTATATATCCATTTTCCCTATCTGTTTACATGGAACGCTTTCATCTGCGGATAAACTGCCGCATCACCAAGCTGCTCTTCAATGCGAAGGAGCTGATTGTACTTGGCAACACGTTCGGATCTGCTGGGTGCACCCGTTTTGATCTGGCAGGTATTTAAAGCAACCGCAAGGTCGGCAATCGTGGTGTCTGCGGTTTCGCCGGAACGGTGGGAAGAAATTGCTGTATAGCCTGCATTATGAGCCATCTTAATTGCTTCCAGTGTTTCGGATACGGAACCGATCTGGTTTAATTTAATCAGAATCGAATTGGCCGCGCCGAGCTCGATACCCTTGCTTAAACGCTCTGTATTGGTGACGAACAAATCATCGCCCACGAGCTGGACTTTGTTGCCGATCTTGGCAGTCATGCGCTGCCAGCCTTCCCAGTCTTCCTCATCAAGACCGTCTTCAATGGAGATGATGGGGTACTTGTCTACCAGGCTCTCCCAGTGAGCAATCAGTTCATCGGAAGTAAACTCTTTACCGGACTTGGGCTGTTTGTAGAAGCCTTTTCCTTTTTCACTCTTCCACTCGGAAGCGGCTGCATCCATGGCAATCATGAAATCTTTGCCGGGTTCAAATCCCGCTACCTTAATTGCCTCGAGAATTTTCTCGATTGCTTCCTCATCGCTCTTTAACTGGTTCGGTGCAAATCCGCCTTCATCACCGACAGCGGTAACGTCCCCCATGTCCTTAATCAGTTTCTTTAAGTTGTGGAACACTTCAGCGCACCAGCGAAGTGCTTCCTTGAAGGAAGGTGCGCCAACAGGCATAATCATGAATTCCTGCGTATCGACCGCACTGTCCGCATGGGCTCCGCCGTTTAAAATATTCATCATCGGAACAGGAAGTCTGTTTCCGTTGATACCACCCAGAAATCTGTAAAGAGGAATATCGAGAGATTTTGCTGCAGCTCTTGCCGTTGCAATGGAAACAGCAAGAATGGCATTGGCACCGAGATTCGATTTATCTTTCGTTCCGTCCGCTTTGATCATCGCTGCATCAACCGCATAAATATCAGATGCTTCAAGGCCTACAACAGCATCGTTAATCACTGTATTAATATTGTTAACCGCTTTGGTTACACCTTTTCCGAGATATCTGGACTTATCTCCGTCACGCAATTCCAATGCTTCGAATTCACCTGTGGATGCTCCGCTGGGTGCGGTACCGGTTGCTACCGTTCCGTCCGCAAGCGTAACTTCCGCTTCCACGGTCGGATTACCTCTGGAGTCTAAAATCTCTCTGCCGATTACTTTTTCAATCTCTAAATATGACATGTTCTGTCTTCTCCTTTCTCTGATCATACTCAATTCCTCTTTCATCATCCGGTTACCCATTCCGGACAATAAAGAAAGAGGAATCAGTATGATTTACTCAACAGTTAGTTATATCTAACTATTGTTAGTTATAACATATTCATTTCTAAAAATCAAGGAGTTATCTTACGATTTATCCTCCGGTAAAAGTTTCGTCATGCTGTTAAGCCCCAACGCAATTGTGGAACCGTTATGAAGCATTGCAGACGTTGCAGGCGGCAAAATGCCTGCCACACCCAGAATAATCAAAGCTGTATTAAACCCGACAATCGTCCTGTAATTGGTTTTAATACGCCGCATAAGGAATGTGCTGATTTCTCTAAGGGTTACAAGGCTTTCCAGATTCGATGAAGCGATGGTAATGTCCGCAATCTGTCTTGCGATCTCCGCTCCGTCGCTGATTGCAATTCCCGCATCGGATGCGGATAATGCAGGTGAATCATTGATTCCGTCGCCCACCATGATGACTTGTCTTCCGTCCGCCTTCGCTCTTTCAACATATCCTGCTTTATCTTCCGGAAGTACTTCCGCATAATATTCCGTAATGCCTGCTTCGGCCGCAATCTTTTTCGCGGTTCTTTCACTGTCACCCGTCATCATGACAATATGCTCAAATCCCTGTTCCCGAAGTTTTTCGACAACGGTTTTGACTTCCTCTCTCATCGGATCTTCGATTAAAATGCAGGCCGAAAGGATGCCGTTTTTCGCAAAATACAAATGCGAGTATTCATTCGGAAGGGTATCAAATATTACCTTCTTATCCTCCGGTATTTGAACGCCTTCATCTTCGATTACAAAATGGTAGCTTCCGATAACAGCCCTTTCCTCGTTGATTTTCGAGGCAATACCGTGTGCCACGATATATTCCACATCCGTATGAAGTTCCTCATGAAGTAAGCCTTTTCTCTTTGCCGAATCCACAACCGCTCTTGCAACGGAATGCGGAAAATGCTCTTCCAAGCAGGCTGCCTGACGAAGCAGTTCGTCCTCGGATTCCTCGCAGAAGGATACGACTTTTACCACCGTCGGCTGAGCCTTGGTCAGAGTTCCCGTTTTATCAAGCACAATCGTATCGGCATTGGCAACAGCCTCCAAAAACTTTCCGCCCTTTACGGTAATGCCGTATTGCGACGCTTCCTTGATTGCGGAAAGAACGGAAACGGGCATGGCCATTTTCAGCGCACAGGAATAATCCACCATCAGCACCGATAATGCTTTCGTCATGTTACGACTGAAAAGCCAGGTTACCCCGGAGCCGAGAAGCGTATAGGGAACCAGATGATCCGCCAGTCTTTCCGCTTTGCTTTCCAAAGAAGATTTCAGTTTCTCCGACTCTTCGATCATTTTTACGATTTTGTCAAAACGCCCGCAGCCTTCCGTTTGCGTTACGATTATCGTAAGTTCTCCTTCTTCCACCACAGTGCCTGCGAAAACGCTCATGCCGGCATTTTTGCATACCGCAGCCGATTCTCCCGTCATGGATGCCTGGTTTACCATGGCTTCTCCGGATACCACTTCTCCGTCAAAAGGAATCATATTGCCTACTCTGACTACGACTTTGTCTCCGCAAACGATGTCGGAAGAATCTCGCAATTCTTCTCCCTCATCCGTAAGAAGCCATACCTGATCGATATTTAACGACATCTGCCTTGCCAGATCATCCACCGAACGCTTATGGGTCCAGTCTTCCAGTATATCTCCGATTTTCAAAAGGAACATAATGCTTGAGGCTGTGTTGAAATCTCCCGATAAAACAGCAGCCATTATGGCTATGGCGTCCAGCAGTTCTACCTGCAGGCGTTTGTTTTTGATGGTCCGAAGGCCTCTCCAAATATAGCGAAACATCTTAAGGATGACCCAGATTCTGCGGATATAAACCGGCAGAATCAGGCGTTTTCCGTAGTGCAGAATTACCGTCGTCACAAGCTTGTCGAAATACTCTGCCGACAGTTCCCTTCCGGAGGACTCCAGCACTTTGTCGGGAACCTGAACGGTTTGAAAAGAAAAGCGCCTGACAATCTCAATCACCTGTAGTCTGTCACAATCAAATACAACGACCGCATCCGCCGTTCTTTCGTATACTTTGGCGTCCTTAATTTCATCAAAACTCTTTAAGTAGTATTCAAAAACATCCGCCTCTTTAAAGCTTAACCTTTCCATCGGAAGATGAATTCTCATTCTTCTTTTCAGTTCGTGTTTGATTGTAAATCTCATTCTTTAATCACTTTCCCCCCTGACCCGTCATTTATGCTTCCGCAGCAGAATCATCTGCTGCCGCTTCGACAGCTTTCTCCTCTGTAATCGCTTCCTCTGCATCAAGGATTTCGTTTTCCTTTTCTTTCCTTGCTCTTTCTTCATTGATTTCTTTAGCCTGTGCATAAATGTCAGAGCAGTTCTCACGAAGTGTCGTAACCTGACCCAGGACATTGTCTTTGGCTCTGAGTACTCCGGCCGTACAATGCGCATAAACCTTCTTGGCATCCTTGGACGTCAACAGCTTGATTCCCTCAAGTCCAAACAAAGTTCCGAGAGCAAATAATGCAATTCCTTTCCATACTTTCATGATAAATACCTCCTTCTTATTCTTTTCTTCAATGTGATTTTCCCCTCGGCCTGATTAGGTTAGTTTTGTATAATTTGCGTTAGTATATACTAACCTTGAATCAAAAAAACGCACCGGATATTTACCTGCTTTACGGCATATCCGATGCGGAATCCGCTTTCCTAATCAAACGTCGGGTTAGTCGCTTCTAACATAATAGTCTTTTTCCCGTTAATAATCAAGGGGATTTATCCAAAACCGTCCGTATTCGGCCCATGGGGCAAAGTCTAAAGAATTTCTCCCGATTCTTCACAAATCCATTCTGAACGTCCAGTTTCCTATCGTTTTTGCATTGCATTCCAGCGTTTCTTCTTTTACAAGCGAGAATCCGTTATTCGTATAAAAGGCCACGTTTTTCTCAGCATTGGTAGTAACGGTAAGCAGTTTTCCACCGTTGGATTTAACCAAAGGGATAACAAAATCCTGTATCGCACCCGTTCCGTAGCCCTGCTTTTGATAATTCGGATTAACTGCCAGAAAATACAAATGCCATCGGGGCTCCCGGATACTTTTTACAACAATTTCCGTTTTATCTGACATTTCCATAAACTTAAGGGTGTCTCTAAGCCCGATTCTCGCTATAATACCTGCCATTCCGCTTACGGCATAATCCCAGAAACCAACCGGTTTGTCCGATGGCTTCTCAATGATTACAATAACCTTAACCTTTCCGTCCGAAATACCGATATAGCAGTCATCCTTGCGAATGGTAGCTTTGAATATTCCCTTCATCAGACAATCATAAAAACCGCGCAGCTTCACCTCAGACTTAAACCGTTCTTCGAAAACTCCCCAAAAAAGAGGATAATTAACAAAAGATTCTGTAAAAACCTTTAATACTTCGTCTTCATATGATTTGTCATAACGCTTATACTCAATCATTTGCAACTCAATTCCCGTAAGCCTCTGTCCCACACAGGTGAAAAGGCTCTCTGCCTGTAACTTCATAATCAATCCCTACCGTTGACAATTCGTCCAGGAATATATCCGTAAACTTTTCAGAAGGAAAGGTTCGCGCAATACACAAAAAGAAAAAGTGATTGATGCAGGCAATCTCGCATAAAACATCCGCCACACCGGGCTCTGCCATCATATACAGTTCATCAATATACGGATCAAGCGGGCCGAAAGACCTGCTGTTTGCATAAGATATTGAAATACTCCACCTGAGGCTTCCTGCGGATTTGGCAATCATTCCAAGTTTCATATCGAGCGGCACCTGATTCAGTTTGGCATATGTTGCCTTTCTCTGCTTCATTGCCCATAGGGAATTCTCCATAGAAGCCTGCAGCATCAACTGTCCCCGGGCAATGGTACAATTCCTGGCAATATTCTGAAGCGACCTGTCTTTCGCAAAATCCAGTTCAAGAACATTCGCAAACAGGCGGTAATTGTCATAATTACCAAGCATAGCCTTATGATCAACGGCTATGGAAACGCTGACTGTTTTATCACTTGCAGGATCATAGCGTCGAACCGCCCTTGCAAACATCACAGCCAGAAAAGTATTGGGGCTCCCGTCGTAATCTCTGCAAAACTGCATCATCTGCGACTCCGGAATCTTAACAAATGTCGCAACCGGATCCTTAAGCGTACCGTCACCGAACCTGTAGAAATCAGTTATGCTCTCCTTGGTATACACAGGCTCTTCTGCCCCGTCTATATCAAGCTCCGCAAAGGGATTTCCTGTCTCCGACAGCGGTATCTTATCCCCCGGAAGACGAAAGCCTTCCCGGTCAAAAGACACGCCATACCTGCGCGACAGGTATAAAAACAATGTGCTCTTTACATATGGTAAAACACCTGCTCCGTCCGTCAGGGAATGTGAAATTTCAAAGGCCAGTTTTCTGTCTTCAAACTTCCAGGCAGCCAGGTGAAAATTTGATTCCTTTGAATTCAGGTTGATCGGCTCCCAGGTGTTTCGAACCGTCATGGGAAGCGAATTATCCTCTACTGTCAGATCATTTCCAGACGGAACTGCCTTAACATAAAAGTATGGAAATCTTACTCTTAGATCTTCCACCGCATTTCGAAGGATTTCTCCGTCAACAGACTCCTTCAGCACGATGCACACTCCCATGGTATTGGGGTGTTCCGGTGTAGACATATAGAGCATCGGTTCATAAAATTCAGCCATCTAAAGCTCCTCCCGACATGTATTCTTAATCATCGTCCGAACTTTACGATCAGATATTCTTCTCTTTATTCCACTCCTTTTAATGCTTCCACCATATCAATCCTGTTTACTTTCGATGTGACATACAGGTTTACCAGTACGGAAACCAGAATGGCTCCCACAACCGCACCAAGGTAAGGTATTGCGGAAAGACGAATCACCATGTCTCCGTCCTCGAGTGTAAATCCGTCTACGAGGATTTTAAGCGCTGCCAACCCTGCCGGAATTCCGAGAATTGCACCGATTCCGGTAATCGTCAGATTCTGCTGCATCAGAATCATTCGAATCTTCATGGACTGGAATCCCAATACCTTCATGGTGGCAATTTCGCGGATCTTCTCCGCATAGGAAAGAACACCGAGGTTATACAATACCACTACTCCCATCATGACCGCCATCACGATCAAAATACCCGTAATCGCATATCCGGTCGAGTGGGAAGCGATCAAGATATCCTTCAGACTCTGTCTGTCATTTACGGCCACGATTTCCGGTCTTGACTGAAGCTCTTTCGGCACACTCATCATGGTGTAAACAATGCTGGGGCGAAATTCTCCCCTGACTTCTTCGAACGCGGCACGGCTTAAAAGGATTCCCTGATCCGTTGCCTGTCTGATCAATCCCGATACTTTGGCTGTATAGGTTTCCCTGTCTCCCGGAATTCTCCAGGAAATCTCGTCACCGATCCGGAGGTTTAGGTTTTCCGCCGTTTTGGTGGTAACCAAAACTCCGCTTCCCGGAATCTCCATATAGGATAATTTTTCATCCATGGTGCGATAGAGATTTCCCTCATCCACAACCATTAGGAAACGAATATACTCCTGATCTTTGGTATATATGGTTACGTTATCAAACTGAACCATTTGTCCGTGATATTCTTTGGCATAATCACTGACCGTTCCGTATCCGACACTGTCTTCGAAGGTAATCTTGCTGTTCGCCAGAATCAGGTCATCATACATCCAGTCAACCTGTTCTTCCATGCATTCATAGAATCCCACCGCCGCGAAGAGTAACATCGAACAAACCGTTACACCGAATACGGAAAGAATTGTCCTTAACTTATTCTTTCGGATATCCCTGATGTTCCATCTCGTTCCGAAAGCAAGCATTTTCCAGATCGGTGTCCTTTCGAAAAATCCGCTTCCCACACCTTTTGGCGCTTCCGGTCTTAAAATATCGGACGCATTTTCCCTAAGCAACCGCCTTGTACAGTAAAATGTAATCAATACGCACAATCCGACGGCAATCAAAGCCATATATACGCTCGTAAACGAAAGCTGGATACGCATATAAGGATTCTGGTAATAATACAGTGTCAGATCGGTTAAATACGAACCGAGTAAGTAATCTCCCAGAAAAACTCCGAGGAGTGCAGCCACCGCGGAAATCACAAACGAATACGAAAGATAATGCAGGGTAATGGTCTTTCTGGAAAACCCGAGGGCCTTTAAGGTTCCGATCTGCGTTCTTTGTTTCGACGTCAGTCTGGTCATGGTACTGACAATTCCGAGACAGGCAACAGCAAGGAAAATCGTCGGGAATACGGTTGCAAGAACGGCGCTGGAATTCAGTGCTCCCACGTAAAGATGATACAATTCATCTTCCGTTTTGGTCTTAACCACAACATTCCGGTTGTCGATTTTCTCCGCCACTTCATCTCGCATGATTTCCATGGTACGGATATCCGCATCGGTCAGACTTTCACTCTGTCCCTTTACATCGGTAAGATCCACGATCATCTGATCGAAATATACCTCTCCGGGGGCCTGGGAAATATCCATAATCAAGAAGGCATGCTCCCCGTAAACCGGCTCCGGATAGGTATCGTTCGGTACATAGTAAAGATATTCCGGGCAGTACCCGATGCCCCTTACCGTTTCCTTGAAATTCACATTTTCCGTTTGAATGGTAATGACATCGCCGACGTGAATTCCAAGTGGTTTGGCAAACTGCTCTTCCACCCAGACTCCCTCTGCACCGGGAATGAATTCCTCGCCCTCGGAAATCAGCATCGAACTGACATCGTTTTTGTCGATATAACTGATTACAGCCAGATAATCGGTTCCGTTTGGATTCACCTTTCCAGTACCATGACGGATTCCGTTTACGCTTTTAACGCCTTCCATATTCTCAAGCATGGAAATCACGGAGGCATTGAAAATGTCTCCCCGGATATCCAGATCCTTGAAATTCGTATCGGCAAAATACTCGTCAATCGAATATCTCTCACCGGTTGAATCCCCGTCAAAACCGCCTACGACGAAGAGTGCAAAAAACGTCATCACGAAAATTGCAAGGAACTGAACCGCATTCTGTTTTAAATCTCTTAAAACTTTACGAAACAACATATTCTCTCCGGTTTATTTAGCGCTCCTGCGAGTTCCGATTTCCTCCTCCGTAATTGGGGAAGTAATGACTTCTTCTCCCGCTTCTAAGCCGGACAGGATTTCGGCTTTGCCGTTTCCCTTCAGTCCGACTTTGATATTCTTTCGTTCCACCTGACCGTTATTTAACACATAGACATAATCGCCTTCATCATCCGTATAGACACCTTTGCTGTCAACAACCAATGCATCGTCTTTGTCCCCTGTCAGAATCGAAACCTCTGCCTCCAGTCCGATGATGGGTTTAAACTCTTTGTCACTGAAAACAACCGTAACCTTTACCTTGGGCTTGCCGGATGCATCGGGTTCCGCAACTGCGGCAATGCTTTCCACAACACCTTCGTAGGTTTCTCCCGCATATGCTATCGTTGCTTTCTGTCCTTCTTCAATAAGACCGATATCATATTTCGAAATCATCACCGTTGCTTTGTAACCGCGGTCCGGCTGAATCACAAATAAGGGATCTCCCGCTTCGACCGTTGCACCGGCATCCACAAGGCGCTCGATGATCGTTCCGCCGACTTCCGTCGGAACGCCGCGCTTTGCAATCTCCAAATTTCTCTGCGCACGCATTTCTTCAATTTCTGCCATCAGTACGGAATCCTCATACTGATCGATTGCCGCCTGCGGCAGAACAGCCTGCTTCGCGGCCAAAAACTGTTCGAAATTCTGAGACCAGTAATGATCCACAAAATCCATTTCTCTTACTATGGCAAGATAGAGTTTGTACTCATCCGCGGAAAGTGCGCTTACTTTAAATCCTGCCACAACGCCACGGTTCTCTTTAATCTTCTTTTCTAAATCCTCCACCTCTGCTTTCGCCTTTTTCACTGCTTCTTCATCTGTCGGATCCAGTGCTTCGAGGCGTGCCTGTGCCGTCTGCAACTGTGTGGTAAGCGAGGTCAGGTTGGCATCCAGACTCTGTAAGGAATACGCAATATCCCGGTTGTTGTTTTCCTGTTTTACCATAAGCTGATCCCTGCTGTCCGCAAGATTCTTATAGGCATTCTTGTTAGCTTCCTCTTCCGCTTTGGCGGTGTTCATCATCTGCTTGTATTCGTTGTTTTTATTCACCGCCGCATCAAATGCGTCCTGTGCATATTTCTTGTTCAGTTCCGCGCCTTTTACGCTTTCTTCGAAGGACTGAAGCTCGAATTTAACAAGAATTGCATCGGAAGAGACATACTGACTCTTCATCCCTTCCACTTCGGAAATTTTACCGGATACAGGCGAGTAAACGGTTATGGTATCGTCCGCAGCTATATTACCGACCTCGCTGACATTCTGGCTTATGCTGCCTTTTGTGACCTTTGCCACTTCAACCGATTTGGGAAAAAGGAACAGCACGCATGCTACTGCGGCAGCAATCAGTACAAGAGCTCCGATTATGATTCCAACGATCAGCCCTTTCTTCTTTTTCTTTCCAGCATTCTCAATCTTCATTCTCTCCGTCTCCTTACCAGTTAATTTCATCCGCATCCTTCGGATGCTCGTTCATAAAGATATCTTCAACGGTTCCGTTTTTTACATAAATGACTTTATCCGCTATATCGGCAAACAATGCATTATGCGTAACCATAACCACCGTTCTGCCGTCATCCCTGCTCTGGGACTGCAGAAGTTTCAGTATTTCCTTACCGGTGTTGGTATCCAATGCCCCGGTGGGTTCGTCGCAAAGTAAAAGTCTCGGCCTTTTGGCAATGGCTCTTGCTATCGACACTCTCTGCTGCTGCCCTCCCGACATCTGAGAGGGGAAATTATTGAGTCTGTCCCCCAATCCCACTCGCTCCAGTGCTTCTTTCGGATCCATAATATCGATACCGAGTTCACTCATTAAGGAAACATTCTCTACAGCAGTAAGTGTCGGAATCAAATTATAAAACTGAAAGATGATGCCTACGTCCACCGCCCGGAAGTCTCCGAGTTCCTTATCATTCAGTGCGGTCACTTCTTTCTCTCCGAAAATAATCCTTCCGGATGTAGCCGCATCCAATCCGCCGAGCATATTCAGGAGTGTGCTTTTCCCTGCACCGGACGGACCCAATATGACCACCATTTCACCTTCATCGATTGAAAGATTCACATCATGCAGAGCTTCATATATGATGTCACCGGTATGATAGATTTTACCCACATTTTCAAATGTGATCAGTGTTCCCATTCATTTTCTCCTTGCGTCAGACAGTACATTATTAAGTCTGCTTTTCCTTCCAAATACGAATAATCTCCGGACGATTTTAAACGTAATCAAAATCCCGAGTCCGTTTCCGGTAATTCTTATATTTTCCCGAAGTAATACGTCTGTCCTTCGGTTGTTCGGCGTCCGCGGGAATTGCCCAGCTTTTTCCGAATTTTACCGCGCCCTTTATCCGTCCGCTTCCACACATTTCCTGAATCGTGCGTACTTTCAGATTCCATTTTTCCCCTGCTTCTTTTACGGTAATATAGTTCTCAATCATACTCTCTCCTTTTGATGACCTGCGCGAAGTTTATGTTCATAAGGACTTCGGAGAAATACCAGAGCAAAATAAAAAAGCATCCGCTGTTACCAGCGATGCTTGTCTTAATTCGCAGCTGGCTACCATTCTCTTAAAATGAGTTTAGGTCCTAAAGCTTTGCGTCATAACCTTTCGATTATTTTGCCAAGGATATTATGAAAATATTATATGCGCAATTGCGCGGATTGTCAATTTTGTTTCTCTTTCCTGTGTTTTCTTTTAATTATCTTTCTGTTCTTTATTTATTTGATATGTGCAGGGTTTTTGATGCTTTTCCGCAGACGGATGCTTGCAAAAAGCATCTAATTTGAGAAACTTGACGACTTTTGATGCTTTTCCGCAGTTGGACATTAGCAAAAAGCATCTAATTTGAGAAACTTGACGACTTTTGATGTTTTTCCGCACGTGGGCGCCTGCAAAAAGCATCTAATTTGAGAAACTTGACGACTTTTGATGCTTTTCCGCACAGGGGCACCTGCCAAAGGCATCAGAATTAGAAAATTCGAGAATAATTGATGCCCCACCCAAAGGCGGGGCATCGCAAGAAATATCAAAAATCAATCACTCATACTCTTCCATCGCGGAGAAATCAAGGCAAAACAGGACGGTGCGTTAAAAATTCGGAATATTACAAAACTGTAATATAAAAGTCACCTGTTTGTAAGACGGCTTATTTATGATGATTTTAAAATGAAAAATACGAATACCGGAATGTTTTTCCGCCAAACGAAGGGAGCACATAATGAAAATACTGGAAATCAAAAATTTATGTAAGGAATACGGAAAAGGCGAAATCAAAGTCGAAGCTTTAAAAGATGTTTCCTTTAATGTCGAACAGGGCGAGTTCGTCGCCATCGTCGGTCCTTCCGGAAGCGGCAAATCCACTCTTTTACATATACTCGGCGGTGTGGACACACCCACATCCGGTGAAGTGATTATTTCGGGAACGGATATCGGAAAGTTGGACGAAAACAATCTGGCGATTTTCAGAAGAAGACAGATTGGACTGATTTATCAGTTCTATAATCTTATCCCCATATTAAACGTCGAAGAAAACATGACTCTTCCTATTCTGCTGGACGGAAAGAAACCCGATAAAAAACTTTTAAAGTCTCTCGTAGACAAGCTCGGACTGAATGACCGGCTAAAACACCTTCCGAACCAGTTATCCGGCGGTCAACAGCAGAGAGTTTCCATCGGCAGGGCACTGATCAACCATCCCGCATTGCTTCTGGCCGATGAGCCCACCGGTAACCTGGATTCCAAAAACAGTAAGGAAATCATTTCACTGCTCAGAAAATTTAACCGCGAAAACAATCAGACGGTTATCATTATCACCCATGATGAACGCATTGCCTTAAGCGCAGACCGTGTAATTACCATTGAAGACGGGCAGATTACGAAAGATGAGGCGAGAAACTGATGAATATTATACTGAAATTAACCCTGCAGCATTTAAAATCCAATCTGAAAAGAACCATTGTCACCATATTCGGAATCGTTGCCTCAACCGCTCTTATCACCGCGATGTTAACGGGTGTTTATTCGGCCTTTCAGTTCACGGGCGAGGTTACGCTTTATGTCGGCGGAAACCATCATGCGAATTTTTATCATTTAACCGAAGAAGATTACCATCAGCTGAAAAACGATCCGCTGCTTGAATTTGTCGGTGTCTGCGATACCGACAATGAGAAAACAGGTTTTTATATTGACGCCGACTCCGAGAAAAGATTCCGAACGGGAAACATTTACCACGGCGATTCCGATGTTCTTGCCCAGATGGTAACCTGCGAATATGAGGGCCGACTGCCGGAAAATGCCGGTGAAATTGCTGTCGAGGAGGAATTTTTAAAAGACAATCATCTTACTCTTCACCCCGGCGACACTCTTTCTTTTCATCAGGGATACCGCTATGGGTACGAAGGCGACGAGCTTGTCTACTATGGCGGCAATTACAAATCAGCCGAAGAATTCTGCGTCTTAAGTGATGAAACATGCACCGTTACTGCGATTCTTCACCATAACGAGCCCACCAAATCCTTTGACATTCTTCGCGGAACGGACGGCTTTCCCGCGAAAAACCTGGTCTATATTACACTGAAAAAAGCCGACAGAAACTCGGTAAATACCTTAAGGGGCATCGCTGCCGCCCATAATCTTAAACTTAACGAAATAAATACGGAATATCTGATGACTTTATTCGTTAAAAACATACCCTCCAATCCGGTGAACTCAATCTACAAACTTTTGGTATCCGCGCTTGTAATTATCATCATTGCTTCTTCGATTATGATTTACAATGCATTTGCAATGTCTCTTACGGAACGAATGAAATATCTCGGAATGCTCTCAAGCGTCGGTGCAACCGGAAGGCAGAAAAAGGCAAGCGTATACTACGAAGGTCTCCTTCTCGGAATCGTTGGCATTCCTCTGGGCTGTTTATTCGGAATACTCGGCTGTATTGTCACACTGCGTTTTACAGGCTCTCTTATTCTTAATTCCAAAATGCTTTACGGAATTAATACCTCCATGATGGGACACATCCCTGTAAAAACGCACCCCCTCGTCGTTCTTGCCATCATTCTGTTTTCCGTGCTGACCATTTTTATATCGTCGTTTATCCCTGCCTTAAAGGCAAGCCGGATCTCGGCAATCGAGGCAATAAGGCAGAGCAACACCATCAAACTTCGCGCACGTAAACTGAAGGTTCTTCCTTTTGTAAAATGGATCTTCGGATATGAAGGCGAACTTGCTTCAAAGAATATAAAAAGAAACGGCGCAAAGGGTGTGGTAATAACCGTTTCCATGGCGGTTTCGATTGTAATTTTGCTGTGTTTTATGTATCTGGCAGACCTTTTTAACAGGGAAAACAGTTATGAAATCGAAATTCCTTTCCAGGTTTTCGCTTCCGCTTCCCTTGGCGAGCGCAAAAAGTTAAGAGAGGATATTTTACAAATCGAAGGTGTGGAAAAAGTTTTTGTCGCGGAAATGATTTCCTATAATTACAATCCGAAGGATAAAGACGGAGTGATGCGTGAAATTCCCAATACCGCAATCAGGAATCCGGAATTTCTGACCAAAGAATACCGGTATCTTTTTGACAAGACAGATGATATCTGGGTTGTACCTCTTGAAGATAAGGATTTTATAAAGATTTGTGAGAAAAACGGCATCGATTATACCAAATATTTCGGGGACGAGCTTCGCGGAGTTTTGCTGAACAATTACACGCATAAACCTTCGAGAAAAGCCGTCTTTAACAACAAAATCCTGGGGCAGAAACTCTTTTACGATAAAGCAAAAGGCAATCCGCCCGCTATCGTAATCACCGATTTTGTCAAATGGGACAAGTCAATTGAAGAATACAGACTATCCCCAAAAGGAAGCATCTCGGTTTACGTTCCTTCATCGATCATGGACCGTGAATATGTTAAATGTGTGGATGAAAAAGACCTTACATGCACATACGGAATAAAATGTAAAAACCATGAAGAGGTGTACGCGAAAATATCGGATATTTTAACATATGACGGTTATACCAATACTACCGCTTCCGATATCGAAGACAGCCTTGTCATAATGAAAACACTTATGACGCTGTTAAAGACCATAATGTACGGATTTATCATTTTGATCTCACTTATCGTAATTGCAAATATCTTAAACACAATCACGACGGGAGTTCATTTAAGGCGAAAAGAATTTGCGATGTTTAAATCGATTGGAATGACCGGATTTTGTTTTAAGAAAATGCTTTTCCTCGAGACTTTCCTTTATGGATTAAGAGCGCTTTTATTCGGTCTTCCGATCTCCGCACTGCTTTGTTTCGCAATTTATAAAACCGTTTCTGCTCCGTCATCCGCATTCGAGCTTAACTACTTAACGTATATTCTCGTCTCTCTCGGAGTATTTGCAATCGTCGGAATCAGTATGCTTTTATCTGCAGGAAAGACAAATAACGAATCAATCGTAGACGTACTGAAAGAGGACATCTGCTGAAAGTCCATCTTTACTAAATCAGTGTTTTGTAAAACCTGATGATAAATTTCGTTCCGACTCCCGCTGTGCTTTCCACGGAAATCTCTCCCTGCTCGCCCTCGATAATGGACTTCGAAAGAGCAAGGCCGATTCCAACGCTGTCTTTGCCGGCATTCTTTCCTTTGTAGAACCGTTCAAAAATGTGGGGAATATCTTCCGCGACGATGCCACAGCCCGTGTCTTTTACGGTAAGTTGTGTGAATATATTGGTATCGACCGTGGACACAGACAATTCCCCACCGTCGTCCATATGCTCAATGCAGTTTTTGATAATATTCTGGATTGCTTCCACAGTCCAGTTTTTATCGCATCGGATAGTAATGTCGGAAATATCGGATTGAAATTGGATATTTCTTAATTCAAACTGAATACCGAACGGTTTTACCGCTTCTTCAATAATATCAAGAGATGAAACATCTTCTTTTTTCAGTACGATGGTACCTGCGTCAAGCTTGGAAAGTTTCAGCAGGGTCTGTATTAGCCAGTTCATTCGGTTAAGCTGCGAAGACTGCGTCTGAAGGAACTCGCATCTCTTGTCTTCATCCTGCTCATCCACCAAAAGATCGTTCATAACCATCATTGATGTGAGCGGAGTTTTTAGCTGGTGGCTGATATCGGCAATGGCAGCCGCAAGGTTCTTTTTATCGTCTGAAATAAGTTCCTTCTGATACTTTAACGTCGATGTCGTCTTGTAAATATTCGTCTTTAAGATTGACAGTTCGCCCTCTTCCTGGTCTAAGATTTCATTGTCCTCATTATCTTCGAGCACACGTACAAGATAATCGTTTAATTTCCCGATATCTTTATATCTTTTATTCGTATAAAAGATATAAACCGCCATCAAAACAAGGCCCGTCACAAGCACCGTAACAGCAGGAATCAGTCCCGAAAAAACGGCACTAAATACCGTAACAAGCGTGGTGAAGCCAACTCCGATTATAATCATATTGCGGAATTCTTTGTTTTTCATCTTATCCTCTGTATCCGGCACCGACTCCGGCTTCTTTATCCTACTTATCTACGATATATCCCATTCCCCGAACCGTTCTGATTATCTTTGGATCCGAAGGGTCTTTTTCAATCTTGTCACGCAGTCTTTTGATATAGACCGTAAGTGTATTGTCGTTTACAAAATCACCGCTTATATCCCACATGCAGGATAACAGTTGATTTCTCGTAAGCACAACACCGCGATTGTTTATGAATGTTAAAAGAAGACGGTACTCAAGAGCCGTAAGCTCGATATTTTCTTCTTTGCCCGTATTCTCGTCCTTAATCGTAACCTTTGCTTCTGCGGTATAAATACAAAGGTTTCCGAGTATTTCGGTGCCCGATGCCGAATCGCTACCTTTGTCGCACTTTCCCGCTCTTCGAAGAACGCTTTTGATTCTGGCCATCAGTTCGTTAACCCTGAACGGCTTGCAGATATAATCATCTGCACCGAGTTCCAACCCCATGACAACATTTACTTCCGCATCGACGGCAGTCAGAAAAATAACCGGGATATCCTCCGATTCTTTTAAAAATCTGCAGATATCATACCCGCTTCCGTCCGGAAGATTGATATCCAGAATACTTAAGTCGTATTCTTTTGTTTTCCATACTGATTTTACTTCGGCAACCGTTTTTACATGAACAACTTCATACTCTTCTTTTTCCAGAGAATATTTAAGTCCCATAGCGATTGCGTCATCATCTTCAACCAATAATATTTTCATAATATAACCCTTTGGATGTTTTAAGTTTATTTCTTCTCATAATTGCTCTCCATATAATTCTGGAACTTTATACAGGGTAAAATTCTTTATTTACATTTTTACAAAATATTGTCATTTCTTCAATATTTTTCCGAATAAAAGTATTCAATTGTTCAGTTGGACATAAGCCACCGGCGGAAGTTTAAGCTCCTGCTCAGTGACATCGTTTGAAAGTATTTTGAATGTTCCGTCCTCAAATGGCTTTACTACAATTACATTGGTAAATGCATAATCGGAATTATAATCAGGCCATACACCGTCGGCATAAAGCGTAATCGTTCCATCAGAATTGTATCTGTAATCTGTAACTTCTAAAAAAGGAGGCCTTTTTCTAAATTATCTAAAAGAGGCGCTTTGTCTAAATCACTTTGTTTCTCTAAGCATCATAAAAATAGCTTATTATAACCGCATCAATCTCATTTGTTCCAAGCGGATTCGTTGTCGTCTCCTCTGTAACGATCAGATTTTTCCCCAGAATAATCCCGTCCTTCATCATAGATTTCATTTTAAATACTGCTTGTCTTGCGTACTCTCTGTCATCCATCATCCCCCGGTGTTCCCAGTAGATTTCTTTACGCGTCCTAACATCAAGGATTGTAAAGTCCGGATAAACTATTGTACCGTTAGAAAGAGTCAGAGGGCACTCATACTTGTATGGAATTCCCTTATCAGCAAGCTTATTCGCAATAGTCAATTCCGATTTAGAACGTACCAGCTCTCCATTATTTGTTTGGTACATCGGAATATATTCCGGGATTGTTTTCCCTTGGTAAGAAATATTGCGCCATGCTGCAATATAGTCATCATCCGACAAGTCTACTGGATCGATATATTGCTTGATTTCCTGCGGGAACTGCGAATAAACCTGTTGTATCTTTTTTATTATATTATCTGATTTTTTCAGGAATTTTCCGAGGTTTTTGATCTCGACCTTCATTAGTTTTATCACTTTCTCATAATAGGATTTCCGGAGGAAAGTTCTAATAGTCTGTGCATCGGTTTTACGGATATATTTGCCACCTGTATCGGATTTATCCTCACGAAGATAGAATTGAACTCTTTTCCTTGAATTTACGATATGAATAACCCCGGAGGGAGCTTTTTGGATCTCGATTTCTATCTTGTCTGCGCATTCCTTTAGTTCCTGATAACGCCTTCCGGCCTCTTCGTATAAAAAAGTGGGATTGAGCTTGTTTGAATCCATGTTATGTCTCATTTGATTTTCCTTTCTTTTCTTTTTTTATTTTTTGTTTTCATTCTTTTCATCTTTATTTGATATATACGGGGATTTTGATGCTTTCTCAGCACCGGAAGCTTGTCTAAAGCATCAGAATTAGATAATTTGAGGAATTTTGATGCTTTGGCAGCCTCGACGGCTTACTTAAAGCATCAGAATTAGATAATTTGAGGGATTTTGATGCTTTGGCAGCGCCAACTGCTTGCTTAAAGCATCAGAATTAGATAATTTGAGGAATTTTGATGCTTCTTCAGCCCCGGCGGCTTACTTAAAGCATCAGAATTAGATAATTTGAGGAATTTTGATGCTTGGGCACAGATAGGTGATTGCCAAAGGCATCAGAATTAGAAAATTCAAGAAAATTGATGCCCCACCCAAAGGCGGGGCATCGCTGGAAATATCAAAAATTCAATTATTCGTATTCTACGGTTGCGGGCGGCTTCGGAGTGTAATCAAACAGCACTCTGTTGATGCCCGGAACTTCGGAGATGATACGATTTACGAGATGATCGATCAGTTCGTTGGGAAGATGTTCTACGGTCACTTCCATAACGTCTGTTGTATTGATCGCACGGATAATACACGGCCAGTCAAATGTTCTCTTTCCGTCTTTTACGCCGGTTGATTTGAAATCGGGCACAACGGTGAAATACTGCCATACCTTACCCTCAAGTCCGTTTCTTGCAAACTCTTCGCGAAGGATTGCATCGGATTCTCTGACTGCTTCGAGTCTGTCTCTGGTGATGGCACCCGGGCAGCGAACGCCAAGTCCGGGTCCGGGGAACGGCTGACGATAAACCATGCCCTCGGGAAGTCCCAGCTGAACACCAACCACACGAACTTCATCCTTGAAAAGGATACGAACCGGCTCTACCAGCTCAAAATCCATATCTTCGGGAAGACCGCCTGCATTATGATGTGCTTTGATTCCTGCATCGCTCTCTAAAATATCCGGCCAAATGGTTCCCTGTGCCAGAAATTCGATTCCGTCAAGTTTGCGGGCTTCCTCAGCGAATACCTCGATGAACTCGCCACCGATGATCTTTCTCTTCTGCTCGGGATCCATTACTCCCTCCAGCTTGTCAAGGAAACGATCCGTAGCATCCACGTAGATTAAGTTTGCTTTCATCTGATTGCGGAATACTTCGATTACCTGTTCCGGCTCCCCTTTACGAAGAAGACCGTGATTTACATGCACGCAGGTCAACTGATCTCCGATTGCCTTGATCAGAAGGGCTGCAACTACGGAAGAATCAACACCTCCCGAAAGTGCAAGAAGAACCTTCTTGTCTCCTACCTGCTCCTGTACCAGTTTGATCTGCTCAGCGATAAACGCATCCGCAAGTTCCGGTGTTGTGATCCGGACCATATCGTCCGGGCGTCTGATTTCTGCCATTTGTAATCCTCCTGTTTCTATTTTCTATGTTCGTTTAAGCCAATTTAAATACATTGATCAGTAAAATCCATGTCAGTCCGTAATACGTTACAACCGCTACCAGATCGTTTACCGTCGTGATCAAAGGACCGCTTGCAACAGCCGGATCCACTTTGATTTTGTGGAAAAACATCGGAATCAGGGTTCCCACCAGACTGGAAATAATCATGGACATAAGCAGTGCCAGTCCGACACATCCGGAAATCAGGAATGCGATATTGGGCGGCTGTTTTTTGAAGATCCAGACGTAGAGACCGACAAAAAGGAATGTTACGCTTCCCAAGAACAATCCGTTGCAGAAGCCGACTCTTACTTCTTTCCATACCAGTCCGAATTTCTGTCCGGCCGTCAGTTCCTCATCCATAAGAACGCGGATGGTTACAGCCAGGCTCTGCGTGCCTACATTTCCCGCCATATCAAGAATCAGGCTCTGGAAGCACATTACGATGGGTAAAACAGCCACAACGGCCTCAAATACACCCACAACCGAAGATACGATTATTCCCAGAACAAGCAGTGCGATCAGCCAGGGAAGACGCTTCTTCATACTCTGTACGGTCTTTTCCTTTAAATCTTCCTCAGCAGTCAAACCTGCCAGCTTTGCGTAATCATCACCCATCTCGTCATCGACAACTTCGACAATGTCCTGAGATGTGATGACTCCCAGAATGAATCCTTCGTTCGAAATAACAGGAATGGAATCCTCCGCGTAGTCCTTGATTCGTTCCAGACACTCACTGATCTTATCGTGGTCGTGTACCGTAGGGAAGGATGTGGAGATCAAATCCTCCAATTTCGTTCCCTCGCGGGCAATAATCAAATCCTTTAAGTCCATCGCACCGTAGAAACGGTTTCCGTCATCCACAGTGTAGATGATCGAAATATTGTCATTCTCTCCGGCCTGACGCACCAGTTCACGCATGGCCTGACGCACCGTCAGCGTGTAATGGATCTGGATGAAATTGGTCGTCATGATACTACCGATCTCGTCATCCTCGTAAGAGAGAATCAACTGAATGTCACGGCTGGTCTCTTCATCCATCAACTCCACGATCTGTTTCTGCACATCGTCGTCGAGTTCTTCGAGGACATCGACCGCATCGTCGGAGTCCATCTCGGACAAAATCTTTGCCGCGCTCTCGATATTTAATTCTGCAAAATACTTGTCCGGATCTTCCACATACGTAAGAATTTCCGAAACATACTCGGCACCTAAGATAGGATACAGCCTCTGGCGCTCTTCCGGAGTGAGTTCCTCTAACGCATCCGCGATATCTTTTTCATGATAATCACGCAGAGAATCATTCAATTCCTCCTTGGAGAGGGGACTTCGAAGGATCGCCAGCAACTCTTCCTGAATATTGGGTTCATTTAAGATTTCTTTTTCCATAATTCCCGCCTCCTTCGCCGATATTGATTGTGTACGGATTCTGCCGAAAGCACGGCTGTAATACGCCAAAATCACTTTTATTTTATAATATTCCCCCCTGCTTTGCAATGTTAAAAGGCATAAAAAACCCCGCCTTTTCAGACGGGGTTTTCATTGCTTTCATCCGCTAAATCTTAGCTTTCCTCGGAAGATTTCTCGAATTCCATATTATCTTCAACAGTTTCTTTGCTGTCATTCCAGATTAACTTACCGTCATTAAGGCTGAATTCTACCGCACTGTCATCATATTCGACTTCTTCGCTTACAATGCCACCGTTTTCGTCGTACTTGATCACCTTCTTGACACCGTCGCCGTGGTTTACAAGACCTGCACCGTTATATAAGCAGAAATACTGCCAATCAGCTGCTTCTTCATAGGAAGATGCCCAGTGAATATGAACATTGAATCCGTTGGAATCGGGCTCGATCATAATAAGGCATCTGTCGTTCTGCCAGGTTCCGAGAAATTCTTTTCCTTCAATGGAATCCACATCAATCGGTCCCAATTCGGATTCGATTTCCGCATGGATTTCACTTTCAATCACTTCTTCAACTACTTCTACATCCGGAACGATTACTTCGGACACTACTTCTTCCGTTACATTCTTTTTACCGCAGGCTACAAGTGCCAAAGCCATGGCGGATACTGCTGCAACACCAATCAACTTTCTGAATTTCATTGCTTTTCCTCCCTGAATAATATTATTACTCTCTCTTAACTTCGAGATGAGTATAGCATTTCGGCATATTGTTCTTTATAAATTATTCTTCCGTCTTCCCGTACAGTAGCGGATTGGTCACTTTGGCATTGAAAAATGCAATCAGAGGGCCGGTGAAAAATGCGGAAATAATGGTTCCGACACCCACAATGGTCGGAATATCCTTAAGTTTTCCGCCACCCATGAAATAAAACCCCGTACCCAGAAGGATACTTACGGTATCCGTTACGATCCTCATATAGGACAGTTTCCCTTTATTCCACTTATTGACAATAATCAGCGCAATCGCATCATACGCGGAAACACCCAGATTCGCACTGATCAGCATTGCCAAGGCAAAGCAAAGAAGCAAAATGCCGCCGATCAGTAAAAAGATCCGAATCCCAAGCGCCGGTTGCGGTATCCAGATTCCCAGCAGTTTCTCGCCCCATTCCACAACATATCCGACCAAAAACAGGTTAATGAATGTTGTTAAACCGATATAGTGCCTGTCCACAAATAAAACAACAATCAGCAGGATTCCGTTGGCAAGCAGATAGACCGTTCCGAATTCCATGGGAAGCAATTCATCCAGACCGGCAACCAGGGAAGAAAGCGGATCAACGCCCAAAGCCGCATACTTATACAATGTCACGGCCGTGGCAAGTAAAAGAACGCCACTTGCAGACATTACGATTCGTTTCCAAAGTTTAGCCTTTGCCTTATTTGTCATCCGCCTCTCCGGGTCCGATATATGTCAGACTCAACATGGTGATATCGTCAAACTGCGGTGCGGTGCCGACGAAATCGCTGATGCTCTTCTGCATCGTAGAAAGAACTTCTTCCGGTCCTGCTTCTGGATTTTGATTCAACGCGTTTACCAAACGTTCCGAGCCAAAGAGTTCCTCTTTGGCGTCCGTTGCTTCCGCCACACCATCCGTATAGACGAACAGGGCATCTCCGGGCTCCAGGGCAAATTCATGCTCCTTGAAGTTCACATTCGGCATAACCGCAAGTGCCGGAGAATGTCTGTACACAACAAGCTCATATTTGCCGTCTTTTCTCTTCAGGGCGGGATGCTCATGACCGGCGTTTGCCGCTATACCTTTACCGGTTGAGATGGTCAAAATAGCCATCCATACCGTAACAAAGAGTTCCGCTTCATTACCTTCGCAAAGCTGGTTATTAACATCATGCAGAATCTCTGCAGGGCTGCCACCCATCTGTGCTCTGTTCTTGATCAGTGTCTTGGCGATGACCATGAAAAGTGCTGCGGGAACGCCCTTACCGGAAACATCCGCCATAACCATGCAAAGATGATCATCATCGATTAAGAAGAAGTCGTAGAAGTCGCCGCCTACTTCCTTTGCGGGATCCATGCTCGCATAAAGGTCAAACTCTTTTCGTTCGGGGAATGCCGGGAAAATTCTCGGCAACATATCCGCCTGAATCTGTGTGGCTACGTTCAGTTCCGCACTGATTCTCTCTTTCTCCTTGTTGATTCGCATATTTTCGGCGATGTAAGCCTTTGTTCTGGCAGACAGATTGGAGAACGAATCCGCCAAAACCTCAATCTCATCACCGGTCTTATATTCCTTAAGCAGTTCGAAATCCAGATTTTCTCCGGAAATTTCCTGCACTTTCTTCGACATCAGATTTAAGGGTCTTACAATCCTCTTGGAAAGAACAATCGTATTGGCCGTACAGAGAACCAAAACGGTTCCGATCAAAATCAAGATCGTGATTTTACCCTTCTGTGTGTTATCCTCAAGTTTGGTTCTGGTTTCGTCCACGGTTTTCTGATATTCGGCGAGCATCATCTTCTCCGGCATCTCGATTGCGGCTTTATCCACCACATCCACTACGGACCATCCGACGGTATTCATATACGCACCCGTCATGTAATAGCCCTTGCCGTTTGCCTGCACTTCATGAACCCCCGTATTTCCTGCCAGGGCATCCTTTACGAATGCAGCCAGTGTTTCATTTGAGGAATTTCTTAAGTCATTCGCCACATCGGAAGATTCCACCTTAAGTTCCCCATCCGTTTTGGGCGAGAAAATCACCTTTCCGTTTTCATTGATGATAAAGGTAAATCCGGTATCACTGTCGGAAGAAACAACCGCCTGTGCCATCGAATCGAGGAAGAGATCCGCACCGACCACGGCAACGATTTTACCGTCTACAATAACGGGAGCGGAGCACTGAATTCCGATTTCCCCGGTAAAATAGTCCTCTTCCACATCCGTGAAATGAATATCTTTGTCCTTGAGCGCACCGACATACCAGGGACGGGTTCTTCCGTCAACCGTAACGGGGATGCCGTCATCACCCAGTTTAGACTCCGGACGATCGTCCGCAATCAGTGTGAGACCGGTGGATGTGGTAATATAACATGCATTAATGCTGGTACTGTTAAAAAGCGATGTCATCATTCCGCTCATATTACCGATCAGTTCCGCTTCCTCTTCCAGTCCGTCTTCCTCCAAATTTACTCCATCGGCAAACAACAGCTGGGCAGAAAGTTCCTTCGAGTTAAATTGATCCGGAGTCAAAGGCATTTCGCTCGGAGCATTCTCCGGGTCACTATAAAGTTTGGTCGCATAATCGGAAAGCATCTTTACCTGACTTTGCAGGGAAGAAAATGTGGCATCGGCAAGATAGGCCTCCAGTAATGTCTGCTTGGTCAGAGAGTTTTGCAGAACACCATCCATGGTCTGTGAAGTAATCGCGGAAATACTTTCTTTCTGTTTCTCGGTCGTTTCTGCCAAAAGCTTGGTCAACGTATTCGTCTGCACAAAAAGAACAATACCGTATGCCGCAAGAATCAGCATAATGGTGATGATTACCAGGTTAAAGATTTTGTTTTCGATTCCACCGATGACGAAGTGTTTAAATTTCTTCATACCGTTTTCCTTCTCAGACTAAAGTTTTCCGTATGCACAAAGACCGGGGAGTAAACAATTCCCCGGTCATGGTGTTTGTAATCATATAAAAACTATACAGGAGGCATATCCTCAGGTCTTGCAGGTTCGATGATCATGGTGTTGACAGCAAAACCGGCTTTGATATGTACTTTGCAGAATGCAACAGGTGCTTCCGGAGTAATGGTAATGATCGGGTCATTACATCTTCTGTTGGTGGAATGCGTTACATGAAGTTTATGGCTTCCGTAAGGAACCACGAGTCTGACGCTTTCCTTGTTTCCGATATGGCCAAACGGCTGCTCATCGATGTAAATACCCATACCTACTGCCATTCCGAGCATGTTACCCATACGATATAACTGGATTGCACCACAGTTCTGTAAATCAAGCGGTCTGCCGCATGCGGAACATACCTGTGTGTTCTCGTCTCCGTTGAATACGTTACCGCATCCGCATCTAAATCTGCATTTCATTTCTTTATCCCCTTTCTGGTACTGTTTTATTGATAAAACATCTATATCTATTGTACCAAATTTCGGGGAAAAGTAAACAAACAAATCCGATTACAGTGTAACTTCAAACTGAATGGATTTGCCGTCGCTGCTTTCGGCGCTCACCTTTCCTTTATGTGCCTCTGCGATGGACTTTACGATGGATAATCCGATTCCGGAACCGCCCTGCTTCGAATTCCTTGACTCGTCCGGACGGTAAAAGCGTTCAAAGTAACGCTCCTTGCTGCCGATTTGTGTTTCCTCCACCGTATTCCAAACCGTGATAATCTTTTTCTTTCCCTTTAAAGAAAGCTTTACCAGGATTCTTCCCTTGTCCTCTCCCTTTGGAGGTAAGGTATATTTGGTCGCATTTTCAACCAAAAGGCCCACCATCTGACGGATCTGTTTCTCATCGCCCTTATATATGATCTCTTCCGGAATATCGAGTGTCATCTCCTGTGCATTTCTCTCGGCAACGGGAAGATACGCCTGCGCCGTATCGAGTATGGCATCACTTAAAGAAAAATCATTCATCTCAAGACTCTTGCTCTCATCCAGTCTGGATAACGTCACCATCTGCTCCACCAGACCGCTCATACGCTTCACCTGGTTTTTGATACTTTTACTCCACTCGTTTTCCTCGGATTCCATCTCCAGAACATCCACGTTGGCCGAAATGATGGTAAGAGGCGTCTTCAGTTCATGGCTTGCATCCGTAATAAACTGCTTTTGCTTGCGATCGCTTTCCTCCACGGGTTTAAAGACTTTCTTTGAGAAAAAACAGACGAGGAAAAACACGGCCATGAGACCCACACAGGAAATGATAATGCTGTAGAGTAAAACCGTGCGGAAACTCTTTATCTCCTGCGTCATATCCAGAAAGACCGCCAGATAACCTCCGGTTTCTTCCTTCGACAAAACATACCTGAAGTTTCCGTAGTTTCCTCTGTATCTGTCTTTGCTTCCGTACTTTTGAATAACACTTCTTGCGATCATAACCGCATCTTCTTCGGAAACCGAAGCAATCCGGCCGGTATATGCCATAAAGGTCTGGTCGGATGAACTGAAGACACTGAAAAAGCGCGTCTCATACGGTGTTTCACTGGAGAATAAGTTCCGGTCTTTTATGTGTTTTTCGGCGCCGGGCTTTTTGTTTTTGCCGTTATCGGGAGGTACTCTTCTTTCTTCGAGTTCACCGAAATCCACTTCTTTTCCCATGAAAACGGCCGGGAACATTCCGCCGTTTTCCGCAAGTAAATCCAGCATCATATCGGCTTTCCGGTTCATGGAAATATAATTAGCCGCATTTAAAACACCGATAATGACCGTAAGCACCGCAAGTGTTGAAAGCATCGCCACCAGGATAAATTGTCTTCTGAGTCGTCGTATCATGTGTTATTTTTCCTTTTTCACCAAAGAATATCCCTGATTTCTAACCGCCTTGATCTCAGCATTTGCGCCGAGGGCTGAAAGTTTTTTTCTTAAATTGGAAATATAGACCCAGACCACGTTAATCTCCGTATCGGAGTCATATCCCCAGATCTTCTCCATGAAGCGGTCTGTGGAAATAACCTGTCCCGGATTGGTTAGAAGCATTTCCATCATCTGGAAATCTTTGTTTGCAAGGCGGATCTTCTCCCCACCGACTCCCAGTTCAAAGTAAGCACGGTCGAGTGTAATGTTTTCAAACGAAAGAACAGGCTCCGTAAGCTGACTCTGTCTGCGGGTGATTGCCCGTACCCTGGCCAGCAGCTCTTTCATTTCAAAAGGTTTCGCCAGATAGTCGTCCGCACCTGCATCCAGTCCCTCCACCTTATCATCCAACTGGGATTTGGCGGTTAAAATCAAAACCGGAACCTGATTCTTCTTTGCTCTGACTTCCCTTAAAACTTCAAGTCCGTTTTTCTTCGGCATCATGATATCCAAAATGACGCCGTCGTATTCTCCCATTTCCAGGTAATCAAGCGCCTCCTGCCCGTCATAAACGGAGTCGACGGAATAATTATTATGTTTCAGAACGGCCGAAAGGGCCTGGTTTAATTCCACTTCATCTTCTGCAAGTAACAGTTTCATGTCATATTCCTCCAAGCCCTATTTTCCCATAAATATGTTGTATTTTCAATCACCGGCCGCCAAGCTTACTGATTATTTTGCTGCTTTGTGCCGTTCTTTTTATTGCCTCTCTCAGGCCGTTCCCCGGGGTTAAATCCTTCCGGCATGTTTTCGGGATCAAATCCTTCCGGGGGATTTCCCTGCATCATTCCACCGTTCTTCGGACCACCCTGGCCGAAATTACCTTTGCCACCGAATGCACCTCCGAACTGATTTGAAAGCTCCGTGATTTCTTCGCCGTTTACGATAATGGTTCCTCCGTTATGCTCTGCCGTACCGTCGTAATCGAAAGGAGACTGTGCGGTGATATCGATATTGCCGCCGTTGATATAAAGATCTCCGTTGGAATCGATCGCGTCCGTATCGCCCTGGCCCATCGTAATAGTGAGGTTTCCGCCGTTGATCTCCACTTTCGGGGTTCCGAGTTCTTCGTCTTTGGCAGATGCATTGATTCCGTCATCGGATGCATTGATCGTAATGTCACCGTCATCAATAATAACATAGGTTCCTTCGATTCCTTCCTTGGAATCCACCTTGATACTTCCGCCCGAAACCTGCACGATCTCTTTTGCATGAAGTCCGTCTTTGGCGGCATTTACGGTTATATTTCCGCTTTCGATCGTCAGTTCATTCGATGTGGCAATGCCATGTCCCTGTTCGGAACTTACCGTCAGACTGCCGCTACCGGTAATGACCAGATCATCCTTGGAATAAATTGCCGCGTCAACATCGTTTTCACCGTCGGCGACAAATGCGCCCGTATTGGTAATCGTATTTGTGCTTCCGTCCGCTAACTTAATGATGACCTTATCGGCCTGTTTAACATAGATACCGGCCGTTCCCTCGCAGGAAATGTTCACACCGTTAAGAACGATCTGCACGTCCGCATCCTTATCCGCATCCACAACAATCTGCTTCACGGAATCATCCGCCGTATAACTTCCCTCTTCCGTAATGGTTAAAACACCGTCCTCTACGGTTGCTTCTTTGTCCTGAAGTTGCTCCGAAGAAGCCTGCGTCTGAACTTCACTCGTCTGCGCCTGGGGCGTTACATTGACTTTGGCGAAGGAACAGCCGCTGACACAAAACAAACCTGATAAAAGTAATGCTGCTGCCAATATTTTTTCATTGTTTTTCATAATTCCGTCCTCCTTATCTATAATTCCGAGCCGACGTTTTGTTCTTTCTTGGAAATGGAAACTTCCAGATTTCCGTTTCTTGTGCGGATCTGATCCAGGAACTCTTTCTCCCTGCCGAATTCCTTTAACGTAACGTCGTAGGTTAATTTATATAAACTTCCCATGTTCGTTGTCTTTACATTGACCAGCTGTGCTTTGGAAGTAAATGTATTAAGCAGATCTTCAAATACGCCTTCATATTCCAGATTCTCCGGAATGGTGATGTGAAGGGTTTTATTCAGTAGCGGCCGCCTGCTGTTTCCGATATTCAGGGTGTTGAATATGATCATGGCTCCGCCTAGAACAATTGCGAAAACGGTTCCGTAACCCAAATAACCCATGCCGGTTAAGAGTCCGACTCCCATGGCTAGGAAGATGGCACAGATTTCTTTCGCGCTGCCCGGTGCGGAACGGAAACGAACCAGGCTGAAAGCCCCTGCTACAGCGATTCCTGCGCCGATGTTGCCGTTCACCATCATGATGACCACACAGACAACCGCAGGAATCAGTGCGAGGGTGAGAAGGAAACTTTGGGAATAGTCATTTTTGATCGAATATGCAAATGCCAGGAAAATTCCGATGGCAAGCGATACGCCCATACAAAGAAAGAAGTCGCCAAGCTGCAGTGATGTTGCCGTTGTATCAAATACTCCCTGGAAAAATGTACTCATATCATGCTCTCCTTTCTTTGGGTGTAATCTCTTCGTTTTGTTTCATTTCATATGCTCTTCCGTATTTGGAAAACGATGTCTGTCGGATTTCGAGGCGATTCAATTCGTAAGAAAGCCAAAGCGGCATGGATGCTGCGATCTTGATCTCAAGAAGGCTCTCCCCGGGTTTTAAAACCGCCGTTCCGTATGCGTCCTTTCGAAGGGTTAAGTCTTCATCCCTCCAGAGAATGTTCTCATCAATCGTCATCCGAAGGTTGGGATCTTCCTTTCCGTAGAACGCTTCTCTTTCGTAGCTTATGACCATCGCCGGTTTTAAACCTTCGTAAAAATTCTTAAAATAATCAATCTCTCTTAAGATTTGGTCTTCGTGGCCGGCTATCTTAATTCCGTTGTTTAGGTAAGCCATTGCCTCGGCTTCCGTTGCGGAAGTTCTTCTTTTATAAACCACTCCGGCGTATTTTTTCTTAATCTCGATAAAGACCGTACCGTCCGGCTTTGCCACTCCGTAGCTTCTGAGTCTTAATTTTTCTTTATAGACCGGCTTTTCCAAAGAGGTCCGGATCAGCTGCCAGTTGGGAGTGTCGTAATAAATGTTCTGGATGGTGGTCCGTCCGTACCGGTCCAAAACCATGTATCGCTCCATCGCCTTTTGGAATTCTTTTTTCTGCCTCGGACTCAGAAGATATTTTATTTCATATCGTTTGAAGGTATCCTGATAATCCATTCGTTTTCCTCACTTTCTGATGCCATTGTAAAGGACGAACCTAAAATGAACTTTAAGTTTGAAAAAAATAAATATTTTTTCGCGCAAACAAAAAAACAGCCGGAAAACCGACTGTTTAAAAGCTTTCTGAAAGAGTATTCGGTTAAATGATGTAATACCACTCTTCGCCCTGATGGATTTCCTCCACCTTAATCTTATTATCCTTGGTGCGGTATTCCATTTCGGGATTTTTCATGCTGACTCTGGTATTTGCATCGATTGAGCTTGTGATGAAGGTGTTACCTCCGACAACCACGTTCTCGCCGATCACGGTTTCACCGCCGAGAATCGAAGCATTCGCATAAATCGTAACATTATCCTTAATCGTCGGATGACGCTTTACGCCGGAGAGCTTCTGACCGCCTCTGGTGGAAAGTGCACCGATGGTCACGCCCTGGTAGATTTTGACATTTTTACCGATGACGGAAGTCTCGCCGACTACGATACCGGTACCGTGATCGATAAAGAAATATTCACCGATGGTTGCACCCGGATGGATGTCAATTCCGGTCGCGGAATGTGCATATTCGGTCATCAGACGCGGAAGCACGGGCACATCAAGCACGTAAAGCTCGTGGGCGAGACGGTAAACCGTAATGGCCATGATTCCGGGATAAGCAAGGATGATTTCCGCCATGCTTTTGGCCGCGGGATCGCCGTCGTAGAACGCAAGCAGATCGGTTTCCAGAAGGCGTCTTACTTCGGGAATACGGTTAAAGAAGGTCTTGGTAATCTCGTAGCTTTTCTCCTGTTTCTGCTCTTCCGTATAAACCTCTCCGTCTTTGTTGAAATCCAAAGAAAGAGCAATCTGCTTATTTAAGTGATAGAATACATCTTCAATATTTACCGCAAAGCTGTTCTGCGGATTGTAAATCTTCGTGGAACGGTCGCGGAAATATCCCGGATAGATGATACGGAACATGTGCTGCACAAGTTTGATGACTTCTTCCTTGTCCGGCTTATTGTAAATTTCCGGTGCGTCGATATTCTTGCTGCCTTCATAGCTTTCAAGAATGTGATCCACAATTTCTCTGATTTCTTTTTCTGAAGCAAAACTCATATGTTTCCCCTTTGCTAAACGGTTCATTCAAACAATTCAATTATATGCGCAGTCACGCGATTTTTCAAACCCTGTTATTTCTTATATTTCCCACCGATTAAGAAACAGAGTGCCGGAACCCTCATAAAGATGTCACTGAATACGAAAGTCAGAATATAGGATGTGATCACAGGGACAAAATACATAAGCACAATATTTCCTTTGAAAATCCCCGCAAAGACATAAAGCATCAATACAACGATCACAAAATGCAGTCCGAAAAACGCCATGGAAATCTTCGATAAATACGCAGTTGCCCTGCCCCGGAATTCAAGGTGTTTCTTACCCATGCCGATCAATCCAAGCAACATAAACCATCTGCCTACATAGATGAAAATATCATTCACCCACTCATACGGCACTTCAAGCCAGATAAAACTGATCACATATGCCGTACAGGCAATGAGTCCGATTGGGAAAAAGAGAAACCGAAACTTGGCGATTTTATCCGTAACCTCGTCATGGGCAAGCACGTAGTAGCCCACCAGGAAAATATAAAGGAATTCCACATAACTCTTCCCGCCGACGGACAGAAGATCTGAAAGAAACGGAAGCGGAAGCCCGAGCAGAACAACCGCCCAGAGCGGAAGGATGCCGGTCATTTTCGGAAGGAGTTTCTTCTGCAATACGATCAGTCCGACAGAGACCATGGAAATGACAAAAAGGTACAGAAGAAACCAAAACTGGCCTACATTAAAGCCTCCGTCGAATCCGGCTAAATCCGTAAATTTCGTAAAGAAAACACCAAGATGTGAGAAATAATTGCCCTCATAGCCAAAATTGTACCGGTTACCGATATAAGCCATCAGGGATGCAAAGACCAAGGTTCCGAAAACAAGCGGAACAACCAGTCTTTTGATCCGCTCGACTATGTACTGCCCCACGCTGCGCTTCTTTAGGGCAAACCTTGTGCTCATTCCCGCAAAGGCAAACAGAAGCGGCATGATAAAGGGCGCAAAGAAACAGATCAGACTGCTGATTGCTTTACTTGGCGCAATATAGACATAGAATCCCTCGCCCCAGGTATTGAACGCCTGCGCCGTATGATAAGGCACCAGCAGAAGAATGACCATCCATCTTAAGTTGTCGATGTAGTATTTACGCGTATTCATCTTAAGTTTATTCCACGTACATAACCGTTTCCAGCTCATCGAATCCGTAATGCCTGAATGCGATTCTGTAGTCGGGATGCATCTTAAGAACAAGGTCTGCGAGTGTCACAAAGTCTTCGAACTTATGATAGACGGAAATTGCCATTCTCGGGCGGTTTGTCTCAATCAGTTTGCGCGCACCGAGCAGGGCTTCATACTCCGCACCTTCGATATCCATTTTGATAAACGTGATTCTCTTGCCCGCAAGCACATCATCAAGTGCCACGGTCTCAATCTCCTCAACGCCTTCGAAATTTCTTCTTTCGGCTTCTTCTTTGCTGATGATACAGGAAGTTTCAAAGGCTTCTGCGGCAAAATATACCTTCTTGTTTACATCCGCCGTACCGTAGGGGTAAAGATGGCATTTTCCGAGCGTGGAGAGGACTTCTTTGCTTTTCTTATAATTCTCGGGGTCGGCTTCGAAGGAATAAATGTGGTCAAACCCTTTATGGCCGCACCAGCCGGCAAAATTGTAGCAGGTCGATCCGTCAAAACAGCCGCAGTCTACAAATACTTCATTTTCCTTCGCCTCGAAATAATCGAAATACTGTCCCTGATTATTTCGCCAGTCAAAAATCCCCGAGCAGATCTTCTTTTCATCTATTCCGATCTCATCGATAAGACGTTTTCTGACTTCATCCGCTGCAGACTTTACCGAATAAGAGATAACGAAAGTCTTATCCTCGAAAAGAGCTTTATTCTCAGCCAGTTCTTTCTCGCTGATGATCTTAATTCCGGTCAGATCATCAACCGGTCCTTTGCTCTCATCGGGTTCAACGAACGCATCGACCGTCACTCCAAAATGCTTAAATCTTCCGGCAAGATAATGTCCCGCTCTGCCCGAACCGTAAATCAGACAGTGCGTACCTTTCTGAATCTTCTCGACATAAACTTGCATGTCACTGCTTAAGTTTCTGTACTTCGACTCAAGCCCCGTAATATATCCCAGGTCTTTCGTCGTAGCATACATCATCCTGGCATCGAAAATTTTCTTTGAGATTTCATCGTTAAGATGCGCATATACATTTTCTGCCATCTCTTTGAAACCGGCACCCATGCTGCCGGATTCCCTGAGCGCCTTCTGCTTATCGGCAGCCTCATCCGACCCGTATTCAATTCGCTTTTCGGCTATGCCCATGTCAATATCCTCTCCGTATTTATTCCAACTCAATCGTTCCGGGCGGCTTGCTCGTTAAATCATACATTACGCGGTTAACACCCTTTACTTCGTTGATAATACGGTTCATGGTTTTCTGCAAAACGGCAAACGGAATGTCCGTGCAGTCCGCGGTCATAAAGTCGGATGTATTGACCGCACGAAGAACCACCGCATAATCATAGGTTCTGAAATCTCCCATTACACCGACGGAACGCATATTGGAAAGTGCAGCGAAATACTGGTTCGGCTGACGGATTCCGGTGGCATTTGCCACTTCCTCACGGAAAATCGCATCCGCTTCCTGAACGATTTTCACCTTCTCTGCGGTAACTTCTCCAACAATTCGGACTCCGAGTCCGGGACCCGGGAAGGGCTGGCGGAATACCAGTTTTTCCGGAAGTCCGAGTTCCAGTCCCGCGCGTCTTACCTCATCCTTAAATAACATCCGCAGAGGCTCTATAATCTCTTTGAAATCCACATAATCCGGCAGTCCGCCCACATTGTGGTGAGATTTAATCACAGCAGATTTGCCGAGTCCCGATTCGATTACATCGGGATAAATAGTTCCCTGCGCAAGAAAATCCACTGCGCCGATTTTCTTTGCTTCTTCTTCGAAGACGCGGATAAATTCTTCGCCGATGATCTTTCTCTTGCGCTCCGGCTCTTCCACGCCTTTTAATTTCTCATAGAATCTCTCTGCCGCATTGACACGGATAAAGTTTAGATCATAAGCACCCTGCGGTCCGAAGATGGCTTCCACTTCGTCGCCTTCGTCTTTACGCAATAGTCCCTGGTCTACGAAAACACAGGTAAGCTGTTTGCCCACAGCCTTGGACAGCATAACAGCCGCAACGGAGGAATCCACACCGCCGGAAAGAGCAAGCAAAACCTTTCCGTCTCCGACCTTCTCGCGGATTTCCGCGATTTTGTTCTGTACAAAGGAATCCATTCTCCAGTCGCCCTTGCATTCACAGATATCCAATACGAAATTGCGAAGCATGGTCTGTCCTTCCTCGGTATGCATAACCTCGGGATGGAACTGGGTGGCATAGATCTTACGTTCTTTATTCTCCATGGAGGCAACCGGACAATCCTTTGTATGGGAAGTCACAACAAATCCTTCCGGAGCCTTGGCAATATAATCGGTATGGCTCATCCACACGGAGGTCTTTTTGCTGACATGACGCAGAAGCGTACTCTTTACGCCCTCGAGCATAACCTGTGTGCGTCCGTATTCGGAAACCGGAGCGGTCTTTACCTCTCCGCCGAGGGTCCATGCCACAAGCTGGGAGCCGTAGCAGATTCCGAGGATGGGGATTCCGAGATTGAAGATTGCCTTCTCATAATGCGGTGACGCTTCGTCGTATACACTGTTCGGTCCGCCGGTAAAAATAATACCCTTCGGGTTAGCCGCCTTAATTTCATCAAGGCTCTTCGTATACGGCCAAACTTCGGCATATACATTACATTCCCTGACACGTCTTGCAATTAACTGATTGTACTGTCCTCCGAAATCCAGGACGATAATCATTTCTTTATTCATATAATTCTCTTTTCTTTGGCCCGGGGGGGACGGGGTTAATGGGCCATTTAGCGTTTTCCCGATTCGCTTGACAGCCGTCTCGCGAAAAAAACTATGGGAATACCGAACCCGGTATTCCCAAGTTGCTTACTTGCTTAACTTGCTTTCTCTGTAAATAATGTCTTCCCTTCCCGGTCCGTTGCTTACCATGGTAATTGGGAAGCCAATCTGCTCTTCGATAAATTCCACGTATTTTCTGCAGTTTTCGGGGAGTTCATCGTAATTCTTGATTCCCCTGATGTCGCACTTCCAACCGGGAAGCGTCTTAAGAACCGGCTTTGCTTTTTCCAGCTTATGGGTAACGGGGAAGTCGGTCGTAACCTCGCCGTCGATTTCATAGCCGATGCAAACCGGGATTTCATCCAGATATCCGAGTACGTCAAGTACCGTGAATGCCACATCGGTGGTACCCTGCAGACGGCATCCGTACTTACTTGCCACGCAGTCAAACCAGCCCATTCTTCTCGGACGTCCGGTCGTTGCGCCGTACTCACCGCCGTCACCGCCGCGGCGTCTTAATTCATCTGCCTCGTCACCGAAGATTTCGGAAACGAATGCGCCTGCGCCGACTGCGGAGGAATATGCCTTGCAAACCGTGATGATCTGCTTGATCTCATAGGGCGGAATTCCCGCACCGATGGCACCGTATGCGGCCAGAGTGGAGGAAGATGTAACCATGGGATAGATTCCATGATCCGGATCTTTTAAGGTGCCGAGCTGGCCTTCCAAAAGAATGGTCTTTCCTTCCTTAAGTGCATTGTTTAAGAAGGAGGAAACATCTCCCACATAAGGAGCAACCATGTCGCGGTACTCATGCAATGTATTCAGTAACTCTGCGGGATCCAGCAGGGGCTTATGATACAAATGCTCCAGTGTTACATTCTTGATACCGCAGATTCTTTCTACTTTTTCTTTGAGCAGATCGTCATCGAATAGTTCGCTGACCTGGAAACCGATTTTGGCATATTTATCCGAATAAAAAGGTGCAATACCGGATTTCGTGGAACCGAAGGACTTGCCGCCGAGTCTCTCTTCTTCGTACTGGTCGAATAAGATGTGATACGGCATAACCATCTGTGCACGGTCGGAAATCATAATCTTCGGAGCGGGAACACCGCGCTCGATAATGTTTTTAATCTCTCCGAAAAGAATCGGAATATTCAGTGCCACACCATTTCCGATGACACTTGTAATATGATCGTAGAATGCTCCGGAAGGAAGCGTGTGCAATGCAAATTTACCGTACTTGTTTACGATGGTATGTCCTGCATTTGCGCCGCCCTGAAAACGAACAACAATGTCCGCTTTCTCCGCCAGCATGTCCGTAATTTTACCTTTTCCTTCGTCGCCCCAGTTGGCGCCAACTACTGCTTTAACCATGGTTACCTCCTGCGTCTGTTTCTACAGACAAATATTACTATTCCGACAAATGTCGTTTTATTCTACCGTAACACTCTTTGCCAAGTTCCTGGGCTTATCCACATCCAGACCTTTGGCAACAGACATATAATAACCCATTAACTGCAGCGGAACAATTGCCAGTGAAGGTGCGAAAATCTCCGCCGTCTTCGGGATATACATCGTAAAGTCCGCCGTATCTTCGATTCCGTAATTGCCTGCGGAAGTAACGCCCGCTAGGTATGCGCCTCGGCTTTTCACCTCAACCAGGTTCGAAACGGTCTTTTCATATAACTCGCTCTGGGTTAAAACACCGATAACAAGTGTTCCGTCCTCGATTAAAGAAATCGTTCCGTGCTTTAATTCGCCGGCCGCATATGCCTCGGAATGAATATAGGAAATCTCCTTCATCTTCAAGCTTCCCTCAAGGGAAATGGCATAATCGATGCCGCGTCCGATGAAGAAAATATCATGCGCGTTTGAAAACTTCGCCGTAAACCACTGAATACGCTCTTTGTCCTCGAGAACTCTTGCAATCTTATCCGGCAGGGTTTTCACCTCATCCATATAAGCTGCAAAATCTTCGGCGGAAACGAGACCCTTAACCTGTCCCAGTTTCAGTGCCAGAAGTTCCGTTGCAATCAGCTGTGCGCTGTATGCTTTCGTGGTTGCAACCGCGATTTCCGGCCCGGCCATGGTATACATGACACTGTCCGCTTCTCTTGCTATGCTGCTGCCCACCACATTGACTACGGCAAGCGTATAAATGCCCTCATTCTTGGCTTCGCGAAGTGCAGCCAGTGTATCTGCGGTTTCTCCGGACTGGCTGATTACGATCACGAGACTGTCTTTATCCAATATCGGCTTGCGATATCTGAATTCCGATGCAAGCTCCACGCGGACCGGAATTCTTGCCACTTTTTCAATAACATACTGAGCCACAACTCCGACATGGTATGCGCTTCCGCATGCCACGATATGGATATGCGCAAATTTCTTTAACTGTTCGTCCGTCAATCCTACATTGGTAAAATCGATCTGATTCTCTTTCACATAGGCATTGATGGTATCGGACACTGCCTTGGGCTGCTCATGAATCTCCTTGATCATGAAATGCTCATAGCCGCCCTTTTCCGCTGCTTCCGTATCCCACTCAATAGTCGTTAACTGCTTTTCAATCTGCTCGCCGTCGAGGTTATAGAATACAACCTCGCCCTTCTTTAAGCAGGCCATCTCCAGATTGCCGATATAATATACGTCTCTCGTATATTTTAAAATCGCAGGAACATCACTTGCCACGAAGCAGGCGTCATCCTTTGTACCGATAATCATAGGGGAGTCTTTTCTTGCCACCCAGATCTCATCCGGATAGTCTTTGAACATAACGCAGAGTGCGTAAGAACCGCGTACACGCACCATGGTCTTTGCCAGGGCATCTACGGGACCGATATTGTATTTCTTATAGTAGTAATCGACAAGCTTTACAATGGCTTCCGTATCCGTTTCGGAATAGAATTTGTAGCCCTTCTTTAAAAGCTTATCTTTGATTTCCGTATAATTCTCAATAATACCGTTGTGTACGGCAATCACATTCCCGTCATCGCTCTGATGCGGGTGTGCATTGTTCTCGGAGGGTTCTCCGTGCGTTGCCCAACGGGTATGACCGATACCACAGGTACCTTTTAAGGCTTTACCTGCATTGGTCTTTGCGCTTAACGCTTTTAATCTTCCTTTTGCCTTTACTATTTCAGCGGGTTTATCCGCATTTCTTACGGAAAGGCCTGCCGAATCGTATCCACGGTATTCGAGTTTTGACAACCCATCCAGAAGGATGGGTGCTGCTTGCAAGGTACCGTTATAGCCTACAATTCCACACATAGGCGTACCTCCTTATGGCATAATTACTTTGCTACATTAAAGCACTGAAATATTATAGCATACGCCCGGCTTTCAAGTAAATATTTTTCTAAGCCGGGAGCCGCTTTTTCTCAATCTTCATAACGTTCCTTCAGGTTGAAGAAGAACTTCTCCTTCAAAGGACTGTCGATGATACGTACGGGTTTCAACTGATTGGCGCTTGCACCCTTCATAATCATCATTTCACGATACAGTCTGTAGGTCTCCTGCTGCAAGAAAACCAGGTCGAGCTTCTCGAGCGCGCCGTTTCGGATTACCTCACCGTAGGTGGGATTTGCGTGAATCAGGCACCTTTCAAATGTATCCCTGCAGAACGGTATTTTTTCTTTCGGAACAATTTCCGAAGGCTCGATGAGAATCGTATAGTGCATCGGTGAATCGTTTCTGTTCGGGAAAATACTGTAATCGTTTACATCCACCTTTGCATCTCTTGAGAACACCTCGATTGCCCAGCGAATTGCTTCTTCGGAGGTTTTTTCGCCGGCAAGGGAGAGAAGCTGGTTTCTTCTGTATATGAATTTCAAAATCGGTGTTTCGTTATAATATCCGGTTACCTTCACCACGTCGCGGATACGGTAACGGTAGAAGCCGGAGAGATTCGTAACAACAACCTCGTAATCCTCGCCGACCTCAAGTTCGTTAATGTTTAACGTCTTGGT
The DNA here is from genome assembly GCA_002368665.1 of Lachnospiraceae bacterium UBA3804. GTDB lineage: Bacteria > Bacillota > Clostridia > Lachnospirales > Lachnospiraceae > UBA3766. The sequence continues at coordinate 89,764 of DFEK01000008.1, read as the reverse complement.
CTCATCTTGTGCATTGACCGGAATAAATTCATAGAATCCGCCGTCCGGCAGAAGGACATAGGATGTATCACCCATATGTCTCGCAACCGCCATAAAGGACTCGGATGCCGCATAACAAAGGTTATTAAACGGAATACTCTTTCCGGTATACTCTCTCATTCTTCGTACATACGGGAAAAATGCACCCGTACCGATTCCGCCGATCCAGCTCATTCTCGGCCAGATTCTCGGAATGATCGGGTCTTCAAATCCTTCGGCAAATTCCATGCGAAGCTCCTGTGCACGCTCCGGATCCGGAACGATATACGGCTTTAAGACCTCGCGGATCTTGTCCGGTACTTCGATGAGTTCGTTAATCTTGCCTTCCGCAATATCCTCGCATAACATCTCGTGGTTATCCTTGATATAGTCCATCAGATCCACAAGGCCGCAAAGGAATACGGAATCCATGAAGGCAAGGTCCTTATTCTGTAAGGCAAGTCTGGTCTTTAAATATTTTAAATCCATCTCCTGACCGGGGTTGATGACTTCCCACGGTGCGGAGAGAAGGTACGGAACAATATCTTTCACGGAATCCATTAATGTACAGGAAATGGAGCCTGCATTGACACCGGATTTCGTGGGCGTAACCTTCATTTCAATCGCATTCAGTCCCTGTCCCGCAGGAACACTCATTCCGGTCGTATTTTGGTAATACTCTTCCGCTACACCGAATGCCATGAGGACGGAATACTTGTTATATTTCTTCAGTTCCCTTTCGGAAACCGGGATATGCTTCGGGACACCGATACTGCCGGTGGTCGTTGCATAATACATGGGCGGTTCGGAACTTAACACATTCTTTTCGCCCGCCATCATTTCATAAATATACGGCTGCAAATCATCATATTCCGCAAAAGGTACCTTCTGCTTGTACTCCTCAATGCTGTGGATATTTGCGAAATCATATTTCTTTCCGTATTCGGTATTCTGATTCTCTTTTAAAAGCTCATTCAAAAGCCTGAATTGCAGAATAACCGCCTGTCTGGAGTTATAGTCCACTTCACGGACCACTTTTTTGCCGTTTTCAATCAAAACACTCGTGCAGGCCTTGCTCTTTCTTAATCTTCCTTTTGCTTTGTTTTTCTTCTTTAATTGTTCAAAAAAACCTTCTGCCATATTATCCCCCTGAATTTAAACGGTTTCGTTACGGTATCACATCTTTTATTTGCCGGGATCCGCGATAACGATTCGTATCTTCGGAATACGCGCCTTTACCGCACCTGCCCACCTGTGATGACCGTTCAGGATCAAATAGCCTCCGTCACGAAGCTTGTTCACATGAATCGGTTCGCTAAACACGGGCAGTCCGAGGGACTGGTCCCTTCTGGCCAACTGGCAGTAGTTTTCCATAATCGCATCATTGGGTCCGATGTCCGCATGGGTGAATTCATCATCCGGATTGACATGCAGTTCTTCCGGCCTCACCTTCTTTTTAAACATCTTTTCAAAAAAACCCGCCTTCACGACAACTCTCCGGCCTTCCATCTGTGCCAGATCGTCCTGAATTTTCTGGTGCATTGCACTTTTTGCAGAAGCCATATCATTTAACCTCCATAGGATGAATCAATGCACATAAATTTTACTATATCTACGGCTTTTGCGTCAATGAACACCTACCGATTTGTACTTTACACCGGCGGCGTTGAGGAATATAGTTAAATCAGCACTTGTACACCGCATTTACGGGGGAATTATGAATACAGTTGAACAAGCATTGAATTATGTGGAAGAAATGTTCCGAAAATACGGAGCCGAGCCTGCGGATGACGCTTCCAAAGCCGAACTGCTCGGGCTTCGCCGCTCTTATGTGCGTGGTGGTGTATACTACCGCGCGGAATCTGCCGATTTTAAAGAAGGACAGATTATCATCATCACGGCTACGGACAATCCGGAATATGCCAAAGTCGGAATCCAGGACAACATTGCGGGTTTCCCGGCTGATTTCCCGGAGGAGAAGATTGAAAAGGAAGTACGTTTCGCCTTTGATATCGAACCATATCCGGAAAACTATCCCGACTACTAAGGAGCAAGCATGCGAATATCTTTTGACCTCGACGAAGTCCTTTTCGTCGATCCAAAAAAATTCAAAACAGAACCTCCGCTACCCTTCCCGTTAAACCGTATATTCATCGAACGTCTCCGCAAAGGAACGGTCGATCTGATCCACAAGTTACAGGAAGAGGGTTTCGAAGTATGGGTTTATACCTCATCCTTCCGCTCGGAGCTATACATCCGTAACCTGTTCCGTAACTACGGAGTAAAGTTCGATCAGATTGTTAATTCCCAGCGCCACTTAAGGGAAGTACAAAGAAACAATCCCGAACCTCTGCCGCAGAAATTACCGAATTTCTACCGGATTTCCTTACACATCGATGACGAGGATGTCATCCACCAGTATGGCAAATCCTTAGGGTTTAAAACCTTTAAAGTCTGCGAGCCCGACGACGAATGGACCGATAAAGTCTTAGCCGAAGCCAGACGCATCAGAGATTTGGAAGCCAAAAAAGGAAAAGCGTAAATGCTTTCCCTTTTTTATTTACTTACTCAGCAGTTCCTTGATTCTTCTTGCCGCTTCTTTGGTATCCTCGGGATCACCGAAAGTTGAGAAACGGAAATACCCTTCTCCGCAAGCGCCAAACCCTTCACCGGGTGTGCCGACCACCTGGATTTCGCGCAGCAAAAGATCGAAAAACTCCCAGCTGCCCATGCCGTTCGGACACTTCATCCAGATGTAAGGTGCATTCTTTCCGCCGAAATAGGTAATGCCAAGCTCGTCAAGAACTTTCATCAGCACCTTGGCGTTATTCTTGTAAATCGCAATATTGCGGTGAATCTGTTCCTGACCTTCCGGGGTAAAGACCGCTGCTCCGCCCCTTTGAAGGATGTAGGATACACCGTTGGTCTTCGTGGTACGATTTCTTACCCACATCGCATTGACGTTTTGTCCGCCGCGCTCCAAATCTTTCGGAATGACCGTATATCCCACTCTCGTGCCCGTAAAACCTGCTGTCTTCGATAAGGAGCAGATTTCAATGGCACAGCTTCTTGCCCCTTCGATTTCGAAAATACTGTGCGGAAGATTCTCTTCGATGAACGCTTCATAGGCCGCATCAAAGATAATGATGGCACCGCGCTCATTGGCGAAATCCACCCATTCTTTCAGCTGTTCTTTGGTAAATACCGCGCCGGTCGGATTGTTCGGCGAACAGATATAGATCAGATCCGCGTCAAGCTCCGCCGAAGGTCCCGGCAGAAAGCCGTTAGCTTCGCCGGAGGGTAAGTGGATAATCTTTCTTCCCGCCATGATGTTGGCATCCACATACGCCGGATAGGCAGGCTCCATAATCAGCGCTGTGCTCTCCTTGGAGAAAAGATCCAGGATGTCACCGAGTTCGTCGCTTGCGCCGGAGGAAACAAAAACCTCTTCGGGCGATAATTTCACATTGCGTTTTTTATAATAATCCGCGATGGTCTGACGAAGCGAGGGAGCACCGCATTCGGGCATGTAGCCGTGGAAGGATTCTTTTTTACTCTGGTCGTCGACCGCCGTATGAAGCGCAGTACAGACGGCGGAAGCAAGCGGAAGAGAAACATCACCGATGCCCATACGATAAAGTTTCTTTCCGGGGTTTTCCTCTAAATATTCCTTCGTCTTCTGCGCGATATTGTAGAACAGATATGAATCTTTCAGGTTTTGGTAATTTTCGTTTAAACGGATCATATTTCTTCTCCTTTATCTCTTTGCGATATCCGTATCGGCTTCGCAGACAAAAGCTGCCGGACCGGTCATGAATACGCGGTTGTCTTCTTTAATCTCGATGGTTAAATCACCGCCGTCCAAATGTACGCATACCGGCGTATTGTATTTGCAATACCCCTTGCAGATGGCCGCCATTACGCTTGCACAGGTGCCGGTTCCGCAGGCCATCGTAATACCGCTGCCTCTTTCCCAGACACGCATGCGAAGTTCTGTCTCACTGATTACCTGAACGAATTCCACATTGACTCCGCCGGGGAACGCTTCGTGCTTTTCGATTGCAGCCCCGAGTGTCGTTAAGGGCGCAGTTTCCGCATTCTCGGTAAAAATCACCGCGTGAGGGTTGCCCATGCTGACCGGAAGAAGGCGAACGCTTTCGGCTCCGTCACCTAAATTTACGGTCACGGTTTTCTCCTTCTCGACAGTTGCACATTCCATGTCGACGGTAACCTCTTTCACGCTTCCGTCCTCGACCGTAAGTTCCAGTGTTTTGATGCCGGACATCGACTCTACTTTAAGGGTCGTTTTATCCGTATAGCCCTTGTCATACACATATTTGCCGACACAGCGGATTCCGTTTCCGCACATCTTCGCTTCGCTTCCGTCCGCGTTGAAGATCCGCATCTTAAAATCCGCCACATCCGAATGACAGATGTAGATCAATCCGTCGCTTCCGACTCCGAAATGGCGGTCGGAAAGTCTGATTGCAAGTTCTTCCACATTCTCCGGAACCTCTTCGTAGAAATACAGATAATCATTTCCGAGGCCCTGCATTTTCGTAAATCTCATTTCAAAACCTTCTTTCTACTCCGCATCGATGGTGGATATTCCCATCGTTACTTCTTCGAGCACATCCAAAAGCATTCTCACCGTATCAAGGGACGTTAACATGGTGACGTTATTCTGTGCAGCCACGGTTCTGATGGCTACGCCGTCGCCGTAATGCTTTCCGGAAAGAATCGCTCTGGTATTGATGACATAGCTTACATATCCAGCCTTCAGATCGTCAAGGAATTCCTCGCTGTGTTCGCTCGGTTTATGACGGATCCTTGTCTTGATCCCGTGCTCTCTTAAGTATTCTCCGGTCACCGTTGTCGCTTCAATATTGAAGCCCATCTTGTAGAAGCGTTCCACCAGCGGAAGCGTCTCTTCCTTGTCCTCATCCGCAACGCTTACCGCAAGGGTACCGTAGTTCTTTAATTTCAGACCCGATGCGATCATTGCCTTATAAACCGCACGATGCAGTTTCTTGTCATATCCGATGGCCTCACCCGTGGACTTCATTTCCGGAGAAAGATACGCATCCATGCCGCGCAGTTTCGAGAAGGAGAACGCAGGTACTTTGACGTAGTAGCGGTCCTTTTCCTTCGGATAGTACGCAAGCAGTCCGTGTTTAGTCAGGGAGTCTTCATCCGCATAAATGCTTCCCTCGATACACCTCTCGATGATGCCCTGTTCTTTCAGGCTGATTCCCAGGTTACAAAGTGTAGCCATGTCCGCAAGGCTCCAACCGGTGGCTTTCGATAAGAACGGAACGGTTCTTGAAGACCTGGGGTTTACCTCAATGATGAAAACATTTTCATCTTTATCGACTATGAACTGGATATTGAAAAGTCCGATGATTCCGATTCCGAGTCCCAGTTTCTTCGTATATTCGAGGATGGTTTCCTTGACCTTATTCGATAAGCTGAAACTGGGATAGACACTGATGGAATCGCCCGAATGGACACCCGTTCGTTCCACAAGTTCCATAATGCCCGGTACGAAAACATCCTTTCCGTCGCAGACCGCATCCACTTCCACTTCCTTACCGCGGATGTATTTATCCACCAGAACAGGCTTGTCCACATCAATTTCCACAGCCGTTTTTAAGTATTCCAACAGTGCTTCCTGCTTGGCCACAATCTGCATGGCACGTCCTCCCAGTACAAAGCTCGGACGAACCAAAACCGGATAACCGATTTCTTCCGCGGCCTTTACGCCTTCCTCCACGCTCGTTACCGCACGGCCCTTGGGCTGGGGAATCTGTAAGCTTAACAGCAGATGTTCGAAAGCATCTCTGTTCTCGGCCTTTTCAATGGCATCGCAGTCCGTACCGATGATGGTAACGCCTCTGTCACGAAGCGGCTCGGCCAGATTGATGGCCGTCTGGCCTCCCAGCGTTGCAATGACGCCCAGCGGTTTTTCCAGATCGATGACATGCATTACATCTTCCACACAGAGCGGTTCGAAATACAATTTATCCGAGCAGGTGTAATCCGTGGAAACCGTCTCGGGGTTGTTATTGATGATGATAGCTTCGTATCCGGCAGCCTTAATGGTCTTTACCGCATGCACGGTGGAATAATCAAATTCCACACCCTGTCCGATTCTGATCGGTCCGGAGCCAAGCACGATAACTTTCTTTTGATCCAGTACAACGGATTCGTTTTCTTCTTCGTACGTCGAGTAAAAATACGGGATGTAACTTTCAAACTCGGACGCGCAGGTATCGATCATCTTATAAACGGGAACGATTCCCAGTTCCTTACGAAGTGTATATACTTCTTCTTCCGACATGCCCCAGAGCTTTGCGATTTCCTTATCCGCAAATCCCATCCGCTTTGCACGGTAGAGGATGTCTTGGTCCTTCTTTGCGCCTTCCCCGGAAAGTTCCTTTTCCATCTCGATGATCCTGTCGAATTTGCGAAGGAAGAATCGGTCGATCTGTGTTCGTTCGAAAATCGTATCCACCGAAACGCCCCTGCGCAACAGTTCCCCGATGGCGTAGATCCGATCGTCCGTACCGATGTGAATGTATTTTAAAAGTTCATCCGTATCCTTTTCATCGAACTTCTTATGATACAGATGATACAGTCCGATTTCGAGGCTTCTGATACCCTTTAAAAGGCTTTCTTCGCAGGTTCTTCCGATACTCATCACCTCGCCGGTTGCCTTCATCTGCGTCGACAGGGAGTTGTTTGCATCCGCAAATTTGTCGAAGGGGAAACGTGGCATTTTCGTAACCACATAGTCAAGCGCAGGTTCAAACGATGCGGGCGTATTGGCGATCGGTATTTCATCCAAAGTCATTCCGACACCGATCTTTGCGGAGACTCTCGCAATCGGGTAACCGCTTGCTTTGGAAGCCAGCGCGGAGGAACGCGATACCCTGGGATTTACTTCGATTAAGTAATACTGAAACGAGTTCGGATCAAGTGCAAACTGCACATTGCATCCGCCTTCGATCTGAAGTGCGCGGATAATCTTTAACGCGCTGTCACGCAGCATATGATACTCTTTGTTGGTCAGTGTCTGGGATGGACAGACAACGATCGAATCGCCGGTATGGATTCCGACGGGATCAAGGTTTTCCATGTTACAGATGGTGATCGCGGTATCGTTTGCATCACGCATTACCTCATATTCGATCTCCTTAAAGCCTTTGATGCTCTTTTCGATCAGAACCTGATGCACTGGAGAAAGCGAAAGGGCATTTTTCATCACCTCATCAAACTCTTCCACGGTTTCCGCAAATCCGCCGCCGGTTCCGCCTAACGTAAAGGCGGGACGAAGCACAACCGGAAGGCCGATGTCTTCCATGGCTTTGCGGCCCTCTTCCATCGAACTTGCAATCTCGGACGGTAAAACAGGCTCGCCGAGGCTTTCGCATAATTCCTTAAACAGTTCCCTGTCTTCGGCTCTTTCAATACTCTCGCTCTTCGTACCGAGAAGTTCCGTCTGCGTCTCTTCCAAAATGCCTTTTTTCTGAAGCTGCATGGCAAGGTTTAATCCGGTCTGTCCGCCGATTCCGGGAAGGATTGCATCGGGGCGTTCGTAGCGGATGATCTTGGCGATATATTCCAACGTCAGCGGCTCCATATAGACTTTGTCGGCGATGGTCGTATCCGTCATGATGGTTGCGGGGTTCGAATTGCAGAGCACCACTTCGTATCCCTCTTCTTTTAATGCCAGACACGCCTGTGTTCCCGCATAATCAAATTCCGCAGCCTGTCCGATGACGATCGGGCCGGAGCCTATTACCAGTATTTTGTGTAAATCCGTTCTCTTTGGCATAACATTGCCTTTCTTTATCTGTTCTTATAACTTTCCATGTTTCGAAGAAACGCATCAAACAAATACGCACTGTCCTGCGGTCCCGGAGCACTTTCCGGATGGTACTGTACACTGAAGGAAAAATCCTTTTCGCACTCCACACCCTCGACGGTCTGATCCAAAAGATTGATATGTGTTACCGTAAGAGGAGTATTTGCAATGCTTTGATCATCGACCGCGTAAGAGTGGTTCTGTGATGTAATCTCGATACGGTTTGTTTTTCTGTTTTTCACCGGATGGTTTCCGCCGCGGTGACCGAATTTTAACTTATACGTTTTGGCACCGTATGCAAGGCTTAAAATCTGGTGTCCTAAGCAGATACCGAAGATTGGGACTTTGCCGATCAGGCTCTTGACCGTTTCGATCACTTCGGGAACATCCGTCGGATCTCCGGGTCCGTTCGAAAGGAAAACACCGTCCGGATGCAGCGGCTTGATCATATCCGGGCTTGTATTCCAGGGAACAACGGTTACGTTGATGCCTCTTGCATTCATCGAGCGGACGATATTTAATTTCATGCCGCAGTCAATGGCAACCACATGATAAAGTTTGCCATCGGGTGCGGAAGTTGCCGGATAATATGCCATGGTCTTTCGACTGACACGTCTGACCGCATCGTTTGGCAGAGTCGTTTCGGAGAGGATCTTCAACCCTTCTTCCAACGATGTGGATGCATCGGTGATCAATACTTTCATCGAACCATGATCCCGTATGGTACGATTTAACTTTCTGGTATCGATCCCGGAAACGCCTGCGATTCCATACTCATTCATGACATCTTCCAGGCTTCTTTTGCTTCTGAAATTGGATGGCTCCGGATTGTATTCACGCACAATCAGCGCACCGATGGTCGGTTTCTCACTCTCATAATCTTCCTCCGCCATACCGTAATTTCCGATCAGCGGATAAGTCATGACAACCGCCTGATCGGTGTAAGACGGATCCGAAAGGATTTCCTGATACCCTACCATGGAGGTATTGAATACGATTTCAAAAACCGCCTGTTTGGGATCACCAAACCCGAATCCGTAATATTCTTCTTTGTTTTCCAGAATCAGTTTACGATTGTAGTTCATTCTTACTGCCTCTTAGGATTCTTTTGTTTTCATCGATTTTACTTCGGATAAAGGTCGTTCAAAACGGTTCTTGGCATTCTCTTTGGGAATGGCCGTCGGATATTTACCGTCAAAGCATGCGGAACAGTATCCGCTGAAATAATCCGCATATCGCTCCTGCATTAAGCATCCCAATTTCTCTACCGGAAGGTATCCCAAAGTGTCCACTCCGATGATATCCGCAATTTGGGGAACGCTGTGTTTATTTGCGATCAAATGCTCCTCGGAATCAATGTCCGTTCCGTAATAACAGGGATGCAGAAAAGGAGGAGCCGAGATCCGCATATGGATTTCTTTGGCACCGGCTTCCCTGAGCAGATTGACAAGTCGTTTGCTGGTTGTTCCCCGGACAATGGAATCATCGATCAATATAATTCTTTTATCCCTTACCACATCTTCGATGGCCGCAAGTTTGATCTTCACCTGATCCATTCTGTGATCCGGAGCGATGAAGGTCCGGCCGATGTATTTATTCTTGATCAGTCCCATACCGTAAGGGATATGTGATTCCAGACTGTAACCGATTGCCGCGTCCAGTCCGGAGTCCGGTACACCGATGACCATATCGGCATCCACCGGATGGACTTTCGCAAGTTCCCTTCCGGCACTTACTCTCGCCGAATGAACCGAAATACCGTCAATCACCGAATCCGGTCTTGCGAAATAGATGTATTCGAAAATGCAGATCTTACGTTCCTGTCTGTAGCAGTGGCGCTGAATGGACTGCATTTTCACCTCGCCGTTTTCGTCATCTTTCGTAAATACCAGGATTTCACCGGGCTCCACGTCACGGATGAATTCGCCGCCGACTGCATGAATTGCACAGCTTTCGGAAGCAACGACATAAGATCCGTCCTTCGTTTGTCCGAAACATAAAGGCCGGAATCCGTGGGGATCCCTGGCGCAGATCAGTTTCTGGGGAGACAATAAAACAAGCGAATACGCCCCCTGAAGCGTCTCCATGGCATTCGTCAAAGCATCCTCGATGGAACCGCAGCGTATCCGCTCTTTGGTGATGATATATGCAATTGTTTCGGTATCGGATGTCGTATGAAAAATGGCACCGGAGAGTTCAAGCTCATCCCGAAGGTCTGCCGCATTCGAAAGATTTCCGTTGTGCGCAAGTGCCATCCTGCCTTTCTGGTGATTGACTTCGATCGGTTGGCAGTTGCTTCTTGAGTTTCCGCCCGTGGTACCGTATCTGACATGACCGACCGCCATCTCTCCGGCCGGTAGTTTGGACAGTTCTTCCGCGCCGAACACTTCACTGACCAGTCCCAGATCTTTATGGGATGTGAAAAGTCCGTCATGGTTTACTACGATCCCGCAGCCTTCCTGACCCCTGTGTTGAAGCGCATACAATCCATAGTAGGCTATTTGCCCCACATCCGTAGTACTGTTTGATATGATTCCGAAAACTCCGCATTCCTCGTGGATACTCATCTGCTTCAACCTCTGTTGTTACTGTTGCGTATTATTTAATGCCGCTCCGATAAATCCCTTAAATAAAGGATGCGGGCGGTTGGGTCTTGACTTGAATTCCGGATGATACTGCACTCCGACATAGAAATCTCTGTCCGATAGTTCAACCGTTTCGATCAACTGTCCGTCGGGCGACTGTCCGCTTAAGGTAAGACCTGCTGCCTGAAGTGTTTCCCTGTAGTCATTGTTGAATTCATAGCGGTGACGGTGACGTTCACTGATCTCGCTCACACCGTAGCATCTTTCCATTACGGTTCCCGGCTTGATCACGCAAGGGTATGCACCGAGTCGCAGTGTTCCGCCCTTATCGATGTCATCACTCTGTCCGGGCATGAAATCGATTACTTTGTTTTTGCATACTTCATCGAATTCACCGGAATTGGCATCCGCGATATTGGCCACATTTCTCGCATATTCAATTACCGCGATCTGCATGCCGAGGCAGATTCCGAAGTATGCCAGATGATGTTCCCTTGCATATTTGGCGGAAAGGATCATGCCTTCGATTCCGCGGCTTCCGAAGCCTCCGGGAACAATGATACCGTGCAGGCCTTTTAATTTTTCTTCCACATTGGATTCTTTGATCAATTCGGAATCGATCCATTCGATATCCACATTCGCATCCTGCGCATAACCCGCATGGCGAAGTGCCTCCGCAACCGAAAGATATGCGTCATGCAACTCCACGTATTTCCCGACCAGACCGATACGGACATTTCTTGTTCTGGTCTTGATCTTCTCCACCATTTCCGTCCATTCCTTTAAGTCGGGATTGGCGGCCTTGATTCCAAGTTCCCTTAAAACCACGGAGGAAAAATTGGATTTCTCCAGCATCAGAGGTGCTTCATACAGCACGGGAAGTGTGATGTTTTCGATCACGCAGTCCTCTTTGACGTTGCAGAAAAGCGAGATCTTTTTAAAGATCGATTCCTCGAGCGGTTCATCGCAACGAAGCACGATGATATTCGGGTTGATTCCCATTCCCTGCAGTTCCTTGACGGAGTGCTGGGTGGGTTTGGATTTATGTTCGTCCGATCCGTGCAGGAAAGGCACCAGAGTTACATGGATGAACAAACTGTTCTCGCGTCCAACCTCCAAAGAGATCTGTCTTACCGCCTCGATGAACGGCTGTGACTCGATATCACCGATCGTACCGCCGATCTCCGTGATCACCACATCCGCTTCGGTCTTCTTACCCACGCGGTAAACAAATTCCTTGATCTCGTTCGTAATATGCGGGATCACCTGCACGGTAGAGCCAAGATACTCTCCTCGGCGCTCCTTGTTTAAAACATTCCAATACACTTTTCCGGTGGTTAAGTTGGAATATTTGTTTAAGTCCTCATCAATGAAACGCTCATAATGGCCAAGGTCCAGATCCGTTTCCGCACCGTCTTCGGTAACATAGACTTCTCCATGCTGAAAAGGGCTCATTGTACCGGGATCCACATTGATATAAGGGTCCAGTTTCTGTGCGGCAACCTTCAGTCCTCTGGCCTTTAAAAGACGTCCCAGTGAAGCTGCCGTGATTCCTTTTCCCAGTCCCGAAACAACACCGCCGGTAACAAAAATGTACTTGGTCATGTCCTTCCTCCTTTACCCCTGAAAATGAAAAAAGCGCCTTTAGCGGGCACTTTACCCACTAAAGACGCCATTGTCTTTCACAAAAACAATTATATTCCGCTTTAATTCGATTGTCAATTCTTAAAATACGGTGCTATAATAGCATTATTCAATCAATCCCTACAGGGATTATTGGGGGGCGCACAATGGTTAACGGTAAACATCTGATTGCACTTTGCACATCCAGAATTTACGATCCGCAGATTTATAATTTTATCAAACTCATCAATGAAGATCTGCGTAAGAATAATTGTGTGCTTTTTATTTTTACCATCAATTCGGATATCTACTGGGAAGAAGATATCAATCCTGCGGAAACCTATGTCTTTGACATTATGCCGTACGACGAGCTTGACTGTATCGTCATCATGGACGAGAAGATCAAAAGCCACAAGGTTTCCAATCGCATTATTTCCAAAGCAAAACAAAAGGATATTCCGGTAGTCGTTCTGGACGGCGATTATGAAGGTACGGTCAAAGTAAACTTCGACTATGATGCCGGTTTTGAAGCCATTACAAGACATATCATAGAGCATCACCATGTAAAACATCCTCATATGATGGCCGGCATTCCGGGCAATGTTTTTTCCGAACGCCGCATTTCCATTTTCAAAAAAGTGCTTCGGGAGAACAATATCGCGTTCGATGAAAGCATGCTAAGCTACGGTCATTTCTGGGCCGATCCGACCAGAGAAGCCATGACCGAATTATTAAAGCGCGATGAAATTCCCGATGCCATCATCTGTGCAAACGACATTATGGCCATTAACGTAAGCGATATGTTAAAACGTGCAGAGATCAAAGTTCCCGAACAGGTTCTGGTTTCCGGCTTTGACGGATATGATGAGATTTTCTTCTCCTCTCCGAAGATTGCTTCCTGTACGGCTGACACTTCCCTTCTGGCCGCATCTACCGCGGACAAGGTGATCAAACTGGTAAACAAAGAAACGGTATCCGATACCTTTATCGTTCCGGAACTGATCCCGAACGAATCCTGCGGCTGTCCGTCACATATCTGGAATGCAACGAACCAGATGGCAAACTTTAACAATAATTTCTATCGTCTTCAGGACGATACCAGAATTCTTTATAATATCTCCTCCAATATGGAGACCAGCAAAACGGTCTGGGATATGGCTGCCTCCATTCATGAGCATAAGACCAAGCATACGCTGACCGTGGTTGACAGAAACATCTTTAATGAAAACCGCAATTTCTTCATGGAAAACGATCTTCCCCCGCAGCCGGTGGACTTTCATATCATCAGCGATGCTGATTATGCGGAAGAACACAGAGCAACCAAAACACCGCTTCCCAAGGAAGTTTTCTATGATGATACCGTAAATACCAGGGAAGATGTTTTATCCGGCAATTTCCGCGATCGGATTATCGAACTGATGGATTCACCCTGTCCTTTGATCTTCAATGCGCTTGACTATATGAACCGCCCCTTCGGTTTTGTCTGCTTTTACTATCGCCAGTTTATCATCACGGACTATTCCCGTGCAGCCATCATAACCAGTGCCATCAGTATGGGCATCGGCGGTTTTGTAAATCTGCAATATCAACGACATCTGTTAAAAAAGGTTGACGACATGTATAAGCATGATGCCCTGACCGGTTTATATAACCGTCTCGGCTTTATGAATGTTTACGAAGCCAGCAAAAAGCGGGAAGAAAACCTTTTTAAACCCGTCACCGTCATTATGTCTGATCTGGACGGTTTAAAATACATCAATGACAATTTCGGCCATGCGGACGGAGACCGTTCCATCTCCGCAGTTGCGAATGCCCTGAAAGCTTCCGCGCCCGAAAATGCCCTCTCCGCGCGTTTCGGCGGCGATGAACTTTTCACCGTAATCATCGGGGATTGTGATGCAAATGAAATTATGCAGAACATTGATGAGATTTTGAAGAAGTATAACGAGGAAGCAAATCTGCCCTATCCTGTCAGCACGAGTAGCGGCGCATACACTTCCATTTTGACACCGGACTACGATTTCTTAAAGGCATTGAAGGTTGCCGATGAGAAAATGTACACAGTAAAGAACAGAAAACGCCGCGCACGCCTGGAACGAAACATCTATTAGTTTTTACTTTCCTTTAGGAAGATCACCAGAATCAGAATATAGCATACCGTCTTCGGAAGCATCAGCATGCCAAGCATCGGAAGCAGCGACACAACCGTCGCAACCGGAATGTAGAATAAGAACGAAAGCGTGACGTAAAGCCACATACGCCTGAAATTCTTATTCTCTTTTCTTTTTTGGAAATAAAGAATGACAATCAAAACTCCGATGGCTATAAACGGAACATTGCGAAGGATTCCCCAGAACATGCTTCCGTCATTCGTAAGCCAGCCGTTTCCCGGAAGCATACAGATACCGATTCTGCACGCCGTTAAGGTAAAGATACTGATCATAACGGCATTCTTTTCGTTCTTATTCTCCCAGTTAAAGAGCTTTGTATGTAAGAAAAAAGCAAGCACATAGAAAATCGTCATGGTGATGGATGTCACAAGTTTGCCGAATCCAAGCCACGCCGTGAAATCCTTATCCACAAAATAATTCAACACTCTGGGTACTAAGTGAAATGCATCGCCGCAGCCTAAGATCAGTGCGGATAATCCCATCAGTTTGCCGACGGAATCCTTTCTTCTTACAAGAATAATGATTCCGCTTGTGATCGCAAATAAAAGATATAAGATATCAAATGTGGATTCTCCGTATTTCATGCTTTGGCCCTCTTTTCTTAATCCTGTCTACATAATACCAAAGTATGCAACACCCTGTCATCTGTTTTCTTATGTTTCGTCAACCCAGTCCGATATCCAGTGCCATCATCAGAATAAAGCCGAACGCAAAACAAATGGTTCCCATGTTCGAATGCTTTCCTTCCGACATTTCCGGGATCAGTTCCTCCACCACAACATAAATCATGGCTCCCGCCGCAAAGCTTAATAGATAGGGCATCATCGGAATCAAAAGTCCGGAGGCGGCGATGACGGCCAAGGCGCCGATGGGTTCCACAACACCCGAGAGCATTCCGTAGAGGAAGGTTTTGCCCTTCGGAACGCCTTCTCCCAAGAGCGGCATCGATACTATGGCGCCCTCCGGAAAGTTCTGGATGGCGATACCGATCGCAAGCGCCAGTGCTCCCGTGAAGGTAATCTTTTCATTTCCGGTTAACCAGCCTGCGCAGACAATACCGACGGCCATCCCTTCCGGAAGATTGTGAAGCGTTACCGCAAGAATTAATTTCGTTGTTCTTTTCAAACCGGTCTTCGGACCCTCTTCACTTTTGTTGATATGCATATGCGGTGTCAGGATATCAAGTAAGAGCAGGAATAACATGCCGACACCGAAGCCGACGCAGGCGGGAATGAAACTTAATTTGCCCATGCCCGAACTCATTTCGATCGCGGGCACAATCAGACTGAAAAACGATGCCGCAACCATTACACCCGAAGCAAAACCGATTAAAGCATGCTGCGTTTTGTCGCCGATTTTATTTTTAAAAAAGAATACGCATGCTGCGCCTAAAGTCGTTCCCAGAAAAGGAATGGTAATAATCATCCACATGATTTATCCTCCTTTTGTCAGTTAGTTATAACTAACTTTTGTTAGATAATACCCCCTTCTTTCTGAAATTGCAAGCAAAAAAAAGAACCGGGGTATTCCCCGGTTCACCGCCTTTATTTGCCGCTGTCTCCGTAGTTTGAAAGAACTCTGGCGGAAGGATCGTTTACATTGCATCCTTCCCATTCCTTATTCGGCATCCAGAAGTCCTTGATCATCTCTCCCTGTCCGGGATAATATTCTTCAAAAATCTCACGGTAGAGAAGCGATTCCTTCGTAAACGGAGTTGCATGCGTATACTTCGAAGCAATTTCTTTCCAGTCATCACCGTACTGTTTTTCGGCATATTCTTTTAGGTAATCCACCATGGAATGGCCGACCGCGTCGGAGAAGGCAGCCTTTTCTCTCCAAAGGATTCCTTCCGGCAGATATTCTCCGTCTTCGAAAGCATGTCGAAGTAAGTATTTTCCTTTTCCGTAAGTATTCATTTTCAGTTTCGGGTCGATGCTCATAACATATTCCACGAATGCAAGATCACCGAACGGAACGCGTGCTTCCAGGGAATTTACGGAGATGCAGCGATCCGCCCTGAGCACATCATACATATGAAGTTCATGCACTCGTTTCACGGATTCCTTCTGGAACTCCTCCGGACTCGGTGCAAAATCCGTATATTTGTACCCGAATAATTCATCCGAAATCTCGCCGGTCAAAAGCACGCGGATATCGGTCTGCTCATGAATGCCCTTGCAAAGAAGGTACATACCCATACTTGCACGGATGGTTGTGATATCAAAAGTTCCGAGCAGTTTGATCACATCTCTTAACGAAGAAATGACCTCCTCCGGCGTCATGTAAATCTCCGTATGGTCACTTCCGATATAATCGGCTACCTGCTTCGCATACTTTAAATCAATGGCATCTTCGGTCATACCGATGGCAAATGTTTTGATCGGTGTATCGCTTTTCTTGGCTGCGATTGCACAGACTAAGGACGAATCCAAACCGCCCGAAAGTAAGAATCCGACTTTGGCATCCGCTACAAGTCTTTTCTCAACACCTTTTACCAAAAGATCCTTAATCTTTGCACAGGCAGTTTCCACATCATCCGACGACACCTGTTCCACTCTTGTGATCTCGGTATAGCAGATAAACTCCCCGTCCTTGTAATAATGTCCGGGAGGGAAGGGCATGATCTTATCGCAGATCTTAACCAGGTTCTCCGGTTCCGATGCAAAACAAATGGCACCCTGCTCATCATATCCGTAGTATAAAGGTCTGATTCCGATCGGATCACGTGCGGCAATGAACTCATGCGTTTCTCCGTCGTAGATGACGCAGGCATATTCCGCATCCAGCATCTCAAACATCGAAACACCGTAGTCTTTATACATTGGCAATAAAATCTCACAGTCCGAATCACTTTTAAAATGATATCCGTCCGCGATCAGGTGCTTTTTAATGGTATCAAAACCATAGATTTCACCGTTGCATACCACATAGTCTCCTTCGTATTCAAAAGGCTGCATTCCTTCCGGGTGCAGTCCCATAATGGCAAGTCTGTGAAAACCCATGATGCCGTCCGGCAGTTCAATTACCCTGCTGTCGTCCGGGCCTCTGGAAACCGTTTCTTTAAATCCTTCCAGAAACTTTTGCATGTCTGCATCTTTTTTGCAGTAACACATAATAGAGCACATTTTCTTATCCTCGTTTTCCTATATTCAGACAGATTCGTTCTGTCTGAAAACGGGGCAACGCCTCCGGCAAATGAGCCGGAAGCGTGTGCCACTCTGTAATTCATTTTTCTTATTCCACATCCTGCAAAGCATCAAATCCTTCTTCGCCGGTACGAACCTTAACCACATTCTCCACATCGTATACGAAAATCTTTCCGTCGCCGATATGTCCGGTATAAAGGATCTTCTTTGCGGTCTCGATAACGTCTCTTACGGGAACCTTGCTGACTACGATATCCACCTGGATCTTCGGCAGAAGGTTTGCCTCAATCTGAACACCTCTGTAGTATTCCGGCTTGCCCTTCTGAGCGCCGCATCCAAGTACGTGGGATACGGTCATACCGGTAATACCGAGCTTCATCATGGCGTTCTTTAATTTCTCGAATTTGGCTTCCTTGCAGACAATTTCCACCTTGGTAAACTTCGGTCCCTCGTCCGCGAAGGTCGGCATCTTCTTAACCGGAATTGCTTCTGCTGCGGGAACATCGCCGGATACCTCTACCGGAGCATCTTCGCCTTCACCCTCTGCAACATCTTCCGGAAGCATTGCAAATCCTGCGTATGCGCTCGGAAGACCATGCTCGGTTGCATCCAGACCGGTGATTTCTTCTTCTCTCGATACGCGAAGTCCGAAGATCGCCTTAATGAGGAAGAATACGATAGTCATTGTGATTACGGTCCATCCTGCTACGGCACCGAAACCAAGTAACTGGATTCCGAGAAGCTTTGCACCGCCGCCGTAGAATAATCCAACCATCTGCGTTCCTGCCGCATCAGCGATTGCATAATCGGGAGCGGAGGAAGTTGCGAATAAACCTACTGCAATGGTACCCCAGATACCGTTTAAGCAGTGAACCGCAACGGCACCAACGGGATCGTCGATATGAAGTACATAATCAAGGAACCAAACACCGAATACTACAAGTAATCCTGCTACCGCACCGATAACGGTTGCACCGGCCGCGTCCATTACGTCACATCCTGCGGTAATGGCTACCAAACCTGCCAGGGATGCGTTTAAGCACATCGAAACATCGGGTTTCTTATACTTAATCCAGGTAAAGATCATACATACTACGGTTGCTACCGCGGGAGCAATGGTCGTGGTAAGGAAGATGGATCCAAGCTGAGGAACACTCGTTGCTGCCGCACCGTTGAATCCGTACCAACCAAGCCAAAGGATGAATACACCGAGTGCACCGATTGTAATGTTATGTCCGGGGAAAGCGTTAACCTTAACGATTTTACCCTTTTCGTCTTTCTGGAACTTACCGATTCTGGGTCCTAAAATCTTGGCGCCGATCAAAGCGGAAATACCGCCGACCATGTGGATTGCACAGGAACCTGCGAAATCATGGAAACCAACTCCGGCTAACCAGCCGCCGCCCCAGATCCAGTGTGCTTCGATCGGATAGATCAAAGCGGAAATCACTGCGGAATATACACAGTAGGATAAGAATTTCGTTCTTTCTGCCATGGCACCGGATACGATGGTAGCGGTGGTAGCGCAGAATACCAGGTTGAATACGAAACTGGAGAAATCAAATCCTTCGTATGCGGTGAAGAGGTCGAATCCGGGTTTTCCGATAAATCCTACCAGGTCCTCACCCATTAAAAGTCCGAAACCGATCAGAATGAATACCACTGTACCGATACAGAAATCCATCAGGTTCTTCATTATGATGTTTCCGGTGTTCTTTGCCCTGGTGAAGCCTGCCTCCACCATTGCAAATCCTGCCTGCATCCAAAATACCAGTGCAGCTCCGATTAAGAACCATACGCTAAAGACGCTGCCTGATACGTTTTCTTCTATTAAAGCTTTAATTGCTGTTGCATCCATAACTATTCATCTCCTTTGTGGTTTAATGTATCCCCCAAAGTCACTTGCCGAATGCAGCCAACCATAAGTGGGTGCTTATACACCGAATAACAAATCGGAGTAGGTCGGGAACGGCCAGTAACTCTTTGCGGTAAGAGTTTCTGCTTCGTCGCATGCTGCTCTTAACTCGCTCATCTTCGCAAGTACGCTGTCGCGGATCATTGCGGATTCTTCAATAACATCTGCTGCCTTGGAAAGACTTTCGATTGCTTCTTCCAATTCTCCGGTCTTGACATATGCGATGTCAGACAGTTCGGAAAGTCTGGAAACCAGTTTGCTTTCGTATCCGCATGCGATGGAAGAATTTAATTGTTTCTTTGTCAGTGCACCTTGTGCGATATCCTGTGCATATTTCTCGATTGCCGGAATCACCTGTGTCTTCGCCATTTGAACCATGGTATTGGCTTCAATATTTACGGACTTACAGTAATTCTCAAGCATAATTTCCGTTCTTGATTGCATCTCTTCAAGGGTAAATACCTTGTGGGAAGTGAGCATCTTAACGTTCTTTTCATCCAGAAGGTGAGGCATTGCATCTGCCGTGGTCTTGTAGTTGGATAGACCTCTGACGGTGGTCGCTTCCTCAATCCACTTATCATCATATCCGTTACCGTTAAAGATAATTCTCTTATGATCTTTAATGGTCTTCTTAATCATTTCATGGAGCTTGGTCTCGAAATCATCAACACCTTCCAGACGGTCTGCATAAATCCTTAAAGATTCTGCAACTGCGGAGTTTAACATGATGTTTGCACATGCGATGCTGTTGGAAGAACCAAGCATACGGAATTCAAATTTATTACCGGTAAACGCAAACGGTGAAGTACGATTTCGGTCGGTCGTATCACGATTGAAAATCGGAAGTGTGGAAACACCGAGCTTCATTTGCATCTTTTCGATTCCGGCATAAGGAGTATCGGTTTCGATTGCATCGAGTACTGCCTGGAGTTCATCACCAAGGAACATGGAGATAACTGCCGGAGGTGCTTCGTTGGCGCCGAGTCTGTGATCGTTTCCTGCGGTTGCCACGGAGAGTCTTAAAAGATCCTGATAATCATCAACCGCTTTGATGACTGCACAAAGGAACAACAGGAATTGTGCATTTTCATAAGGAGTTGCACCCGGGGATAAAAGATTTTGTCCTTCATCCGTTGCAATAGACCAGTTGTTGTGCTTACCGCTTCCGTTAACTCCTGCGAAGGGTTTCTCATGAAGGAGACAAACCAGTCCATGCTTCGGAGCAATTTTTTGCATGATTTCCATCGTTAACTGGTTATGATCCGTACCTACGTTTGTAGTTGTATAAATCGGTGCCAGTTCGTGTTGGGAAGGAGCAACTTCGTTATGTTCTGTCTTGGCAAGAATCCCGAGTTTCCAAAGTTCCTGATTCAGTTCTTCCATGTAGGCTTGTACTCTGGGCTTGATGATACCGAAGTAATGATCGTCCATTTCCTGTCCCTTGGGAGGCTTGGATCCGAATAAGGTTCTTCCGGTCATCCGAAGGTCCATACGCTTGTCGAACATTTCTTTGGGAACCAGGAAGTACTCTTGCTCAGGTCCTACGGAAGAAGTCACCCTCTTTGCCGTATCATTTCCGAATAATCGAAGAATTCGAAGTGCCTGTTTATTCAATGCTTCCATGGAACGAAGAAGCGGAGTTTTTTTATCGAGTGCTTGTCCGCCGTATGCGCAGAATGCGGTGGGAATGCAAAGTGTTTTGCCTTTGATAAATGCATAAGAGGTCGGATCCCATGTTGTGTATCCTCTTGCCTCGAAGGTAGCTCTGATTCCGCCTGAAGGGAAGGAAGATGCATCGGGCTCACCCTTGATCAATTCCTTTCCGGAGAACTCCATGATCACGCCACCGTCGGGAGAAGGAGTAATGAAGGAATCGTGCTTCTCAGCGGTAATACCGGTAAGCGGTTGGAACCAGTGGGTGTAGTGGGTTGCCCCTTTCTTCAGTGCCCATTCCTTCATCGCTTCCGCAACGATATTGGCTACGCTAACGTCAAGTGTTGCTCCTTCATCTATGGTTTTCTTGAGTGACTGATAAACTTTGGCGGGTAAATTTGCTTTCATCTCTCTGTCATCAAATACGTTACATCCGAAATACTCTTTAACTGTTTCCATAACCGTTCTCCTTTCAATTTCTACAAAAAACGCCACTCCGAAGTTTTCCTTCGGAATGACGTCGTTGTCATGGATTAATATTTAATTCGGGCAAAGGTCCTCTTTCAAAGTTCCGGATCTTTGAAAGATTTAAAAATAAAAAAGCGCCTTCGAGAAGTATTCTCAAAGACGCCATTGCCTTTACAAGTGATAAAATACACCTATCTTTTTTTCCTGTCAACATTTTTTTGAAAATTTTAAAATTTCCACGGTCTTGCTTTACCGATCCATCCCATTTCTTTCCAGTATTTAAAGTCGGTATACTCCGGATTCTCTTTGCCCAGGCTTGTCTGAAGCATTCTTACCGCATAGAATTTGGCCTTAACGATTAAGTTTGTACGGCCGGGTTTGCTGTAATTGATCGCATGCATTTTCCTTGCAACGGATGTTAATTTCTTGCGGAAAGATTCTCTTTTTTTCTCCGGAATTTTGTCCCAGTTTATCTCCGACATCAGTTTGAAAGTGATTGTTTTAATCGTGGATACGCCCCACCAGGAAAGGCTGTCTTTGATATCCTTCGCCGTGGATTTTCCGCCCGCACCGAGGCACTGCGTGATGATTACCGCACGCTTTCCGAACATCTCTTTGGCCGGTCTGTGCGGCATCCAGCGATAGCCGAAGTGATCGAGCATGGCCTTCATGGCACCTGTCGTATGGAATACATAAGCGGGCGATGTGAATACGAGAAGATCCGCCTCATGTAAGGATTTTTCGATCCTTTGAACATACTCGGCATCCTTACACAGATGCTGTTTCGTTAAGAAACACTGCGTGCATCCGATGCAGAAACCCGGACAGTCCCTCGGAAGGTAGTACTCTGTTATTTGTGCATCATCTCGAAATTCCTCCAGAAACATCTCTTTCATTCTGTAGGTAACACCATGTTTCTCGGTTCCGTTGATTACCGTGATCTTCATTTATCTTTCCTCCGTTATTTCTTCTTTCTGTTCTTCTTGATCTGCTCTTCGCTTCTTCCGTAAAGTTTATTGAACTGTTTTATATGCGCATCCAGCGTTTTGACAGCGTCCTTCTCTCTCGAAGGGTCTCTGTCACA
This sequence comes from Lachnospiraceae bacterium UBA3804, assembly GCA_002368665.1. Taxonomy (GTDB): domain Bacteria; phylum Bacillota; class Clostridia; order Lachnospirales; family Lachnospiraceae; genus UBA3766. The sequence continues at coordinate 67,234 of DFEK01000008.1, read as the reverse complement.
GATGGTCAAAAGCATGTAAATCGGTGCGTAGAAATGCAACGTCATGATTTCTACATTATCGGTTTGCAAAACTCCGGCCGCCACCATCAGTCCGAAAAGCATTCCCTGATAGGAAAGCGGATCGTCCGCATACTGTTTCATGTAGGCATCCGCAAGTTTCTTATCATGGAACTGTTCAATCGTCAGCATCTTACGAAAACGCCTGGTGTAATCGTCGTGCAGAAAATAAAGAAACAGATTGTTTCCGAGTGTGATCAGCTGTTCTTCCGAAATGGTCTTATAGATGTCCGCATCGGCTTTCGCATCCGCACCGTTTATCTGCAGTGCACCGGCCTGTTCCAAGAAACGCTTATTCATCTCTTCGATGATCGCATCGAAGATGGCCTGTTTGTTTCGATAATGCTTGTATAGGGACGGAGCCTTGATCCCGACACGTGCGGCAATGTCCGCAACATACACATTGGCATAACCTTTCTCGGAAAATAATGTCAGCGCCTCATCTAATATTCTGTGCTTCGTATCCATGGTGTTTACCTTTCCGTTTGAATAATTGTTATATGGGGGTGGTTACCTTTGGTTTGGGTTATAAATCAATCAATTTATAATTCAAAGTTTGGCTAATTTGGATTAGCTTTATTATAGGCTAATTTGAGTTAGCCGTCAAGGGGTAAAAATATCCCTCCTCTGTTTCATCACAGAGGAGGGAGAGTCTGTCTTTATTCTGCCTTACCATCCCGCTTCCGAATTACCTCTATTTACCAAGTACTTCGGCGGCTTCCTGTAACAGTTCGATGATCGGTAAATGTTGCGGGCAGACGCTCTCGCACTGACCACAGCCGATGCAGTCGGACGCTTTGCCGCTTCTTTCAATCAGGCCGGAATAGAAATTCTTGGATCTCCAGTCATCCGGATATCTTCTTAATGTATTGATTCTGGACTGTATTTTAAGAATAGTATATTCCGAACGGAAGCGCAAACAGAAAACAACTCAATTACGGAACATTTCTATTTTGTTCACACATTTTTCACAGAAATCATCTTGCAAACCCTTTTTAGTTGTGTATAATTAAATTGTATCCAATCGAATTACAAATTGTTTCAAACCATAAAGGAGGTAACCCATATGAGCATTTACGATTACAAATTCCAGACCAGAAAAGGCGAAGAGAAATCCATGGAAGAATATAAGGGAAAGGTTTTGATTATCGTCAACACCGCTACCGGTTGCGGATTTACTCCCCAGTACGAAGATCTTCAGAAGATTTATGAGAAGTACAATGAGAAAGGTCTCGAAATCCTCGACTTCCCCTGCAACCAGTTCGCAAACCAGGCTCCCGGAACCGACGAAGAGATCCATACTTTCTGCAAAGGCCGTTTCGGAATCACTTTCCCTCAGTTTGCCAAAGTTGATGTGAACGGTGAGAATGCTCTTCCTCTTTGGAAATACATTACCGAAAACACCAAATTCGAAGGTTTCGGCAAAGGTCCCAAGGCCCTGATGATGGCCGGTGTGGCCAAATCACAGGATAAAGATTATAAGAATAACGGAAACATCAAATGGAATTTCACCAAGTTTGTTGTAGACCGTGAAGGCAATATCGTAGCCCGTTTTGAGCCCACCCAGTCCATGGACGATCTTGATAAATGTGTTGAGTCGCTTTTATAAGAAATCAGTTTGAATAAGGAGAATCCCTATGAATTACGCAGTTGCTTATTATACCCGTTCCGGCAATACCAAGAAAGTTGCAGACGCCATCGCCGAAGTGATTGGCGTTCCGACGACAGACATTTCAAAGGGTCTATCCGCCGACGTGGATGTACTCTTCCTCGGCAGTTCCCTGTATGCATTTACCTACGATCCCAGTGTGGAAAAATTCATTCAGGAGAATGCCTCCAAGATTAAGAAGATTGTTTCCTTCTCCACTTCCGCATCCGGCAATTCCACTGCGAAATTTGTCAAGGCAGCGGCAGAAGCAAACGGCATCGCTTTTTATCCGCAGGCTTTTAAATGCCGCGGCAAATTCGGTTTCATGAATGCCAAGCATCCGAACGATAAAGATTTGGACGAAGCACGTGATTTTGCCAAAACGGTATTAAGTAAACTCGGAGAATAAAAACATGCAGTCAGACGATATGTTAAAACTGGATAATCAGCTTTGTTTCCCTCTTTATGCAGCCTCCAGGGAAATCATCAAGCTGTATCACGAGCCCCTATCAAAGATTGGTTTAACTTATACACAGTACATTACCATGATGGTATTGTGGGAAGAAAAAAGAATCAATGTCAAAGATTTGGGCAAAAGACTTTTTCTGGACAGCGGCACCCTCACTCCTCTTCTCAAAGTCCTGGAAAAAGACGGATACATCACAAGAACGCGTTCCAAAGAAGACGAGCGTGTTCTTGTGGTGGAATTAACCAAAGAGGGTGCGCAGTTAAAAAAGAAAGCCTCAAACATTCCCTTGGAAGTCGGACAATGCATTCAGCTTTCCGTTGATGATGCCAAAGAACTGTACAGGCTCTTATATCTAATCCTGAACAGATAACGATACCGGGCTTTCCCCTTTGCGGATGTAATCCGCGATTTCTTCCAAAAAAGCCATCGGTCCCCTCCTATTCTCTCTCTACTTTGTCGTAGGTGAATGTGTGTAAAAACTGCTTCGCGCGTTCGGTCTTCGGATGGTCAAAAAACTCCGACGCCGTGCCTTCTTCTTCCATGTGTCCGCCGTCCAAGAAAATCACTCTGTCCGCAACGGCTTTGGCAAAACTCATCTCGTGCGTTACGATCACCATCGTCTTGCCTTCCTTTGCAAGGGATAATAAAACATCCAGAACTTCCCTTACCATTTCCGGGTCGAGTGCCGCGGTAACCTCATCAAAAAGCAGTACCTCCGGGTGCATCGCAAGTGCCCTTACGATTGCAACACGCTGCTTCTGACCACCGGAGAGCTGTCTGGGGTACGCATCCTTTTTCTCCGAAAGACCGACTCTGGCAAGAAGCTGAAGCGCCTCTTCTTTTACCTCCCTGCGGTCTCTTTTTTGTACCAGAATGGAAGCCAGCATAATGTTTTGCAGGATCGTTTTATGCGGAAAAAGTTCATAGCTTTGGAACACCATGCCCACCTTTTCACGTATCCTCGTAATGCTTCCGAGTTTCCCGTCCACCTTTTCTCCGCGGTAGGTTACCTCGCCTTTCTGAATCGGTTCCAGGCCGTTCATGATACGAAGAATAGTGCTTTTACCGCAGCCGGACGGACCGACGATCACCACGACTTCCCCTTCATGCACGGAAAGGGAAAAGTCGTCCAAAACGGCATTTTCGTCGTATCGTTTGGTAATATGATCCACTCTGATGATTTCTTCTCTTTTACTCATTTTCATACTCCGTAAAGGAAATTCACTTATACGTTATTCCACTTTTTCTCCAGGTATTTGGACAGCATACTGATTGGCCAGCAGCCGATAAAATACAGCAATAATACGGTTCCGTATACGCCAAATGCCGCATTCGGCGAAGAGGTACGGTTTGCCTCGATGATCTGCTGACCGACTTTTAAAACTTCCACAACTCCGATCATCATGACCAGTGAAGTTGTTTTGATCATTCTGGTTACCAGATTGATGGAAAGCGGCAGAAGGCGTCTTATGGTCTGCGGCAGAATGATAAATACAAAAACCGTAAGTGAGTTCATGCCCAGTGCTTTGGCGCTTTCGTACTGATGCTTCGGAATACTGATCAGCGCACCTCTTACAAGATCCGACATTTCTGCGCATCCCCAGAAAGAGAACACGATCACCGATGCCACTTCCGCATCCAGGTTCCAGCCAAACACTCTCGTGGTACCGAAAAATACAATAAACAAAAGAACCATTTGCGGCATGATGCGCACAATTTCAAGATACAGTCTCGTAATTGCCCTGATGATTCTGGATTTCCTGCTCATCAGAATTCCCAGAGGAACTCCAAGGAGAATACTGAACAAAACCGCGATCAGACTGATCCGCAAAGAAACCCACAAACCTCCCAGAAGGCGCATCATATTGGTTCCTTTAAACAGTACGTCAATCCCCAAATTCTGCATGGCGCACCCTCCTTTCCAAACGGTCACCGAGAACGGAAACCGGGATCAGGATCAGAGCATAAAAGACAACCAGTAAAACGAGGCACTCTGAAGTTTTATAATATAAACCGATCAGATCCTTTGCGGTAAACATCAGATCCATTAAGCTGATGGCAGAGAAAACGCTGGTTTCCTTTAAGAGGAAGATGATGTTTGCAACAAATGACGGAACGCTCCTTGAAAAAGCCTGCGGAAAGATGATGTGCAGTACCATCTGGCTTTTATTCATGCCAAGCGATAAAGCGCTCTCCGTCTGGATCTTCGCTACCGATTCCAGGCCGCTTCTAAAGGTCTCCGCCATATAGGAGCCTCCAAGCAGAGCAAGTCCCAGGGCTCCGCAGAAATCCGCTTTCATCGGAATTCCGATTCTGGGAAGTGCAAAATACAGAAAGAATAACTGCACCAAAAGCGGCGTATTACGGAAGATTTCGATGTATACGCCTGCGATCTGGCTTGCCACCGGCACTTTGTAAAACCGCACGATCGCTACCAGTATGCCGATCAGGATTGCAAACGCGATTCCGATCCACCCTATTCGTAATGTCAGTAGCATCGCCTTCCAGTAAAGCGGAAGGTACGAGCCGATGACTTCCCAGTTCATTGCTTATTTTCCTCTTCGTCTGTCAATTTTCTTTGAGATCAGCATTCCTGCCCACTGCAGAACCTGCATGAGTACCACCAGTACCGCAACCGTTACGATCATCACTCCGGTTTCGTAGCGGTAGTAACCGTACCGAATGGCGATATCTCCGAGACCGCCTCCACCGATGACACCTGCCATTGCGGAATACCCGAGAATAGTTCCGAGTGCAATCGTAACCCCGACCAAAAGTGAGGTCCTCGCTTCCGTAACCATTACTTTCCAAATGATCGTAAAACCGCCGGCGCCCATACTGAATGCTGCCTCGATCACACCCTTATCCACTTCCTTTAACGAGCTTTCCACCATTCTTGCGATAAGCGGTGCGGCTGCGATCGTTAAGGGAACGATGGTAGCCGTGGTTCCATAACTTTTACCGACCACAAGTTTCGTAAAAGGCATGATCAGGATCAAAAGGATCAGAAACGGAATACTTCTCGTAATGTTAATGATGATGTCGAGAATCTTGTACAATACTTTGTTGGGTGAGATTCCGTCCACATCCGAAATGGTTAACAGTATACCGAGCGGAAGGCCGATAACATATCCAAGCAGTGTGGAGATCAAAACCATATAAAGGGTATCTCTCGTGCCCTCGGCGAGCATGGTCATCATATCCTTAAATATCATTTGCGACATCTCCTTCCAGCTGCTTTATTTTGCGCTCCAGCAAAAGTGCTTTGGCGGCATTGCTCTTCGGTGCCTTGAATACCTCTTTCACATCACCGACTTCCGCAAGTACTCCGTGGTCGAGTACTGCCACGCGGTCACAGATTTCTTCCACGACACGCATTTCGTGTGTGATTACCACCACGGTAATTTGGTATTCCTTGTTAATCTGCTTCAACAGATTTAAAATGGTTCCGGTCGTCTGCGGATCCAGTGCGCTCGTTGCCTCATCACATAAAATAATCCGGGGATTCGATGCGAGTGTTCTTGCGATTGCAACACGCTGTTTCTGTCCGCCGGATAACTGAACCGGATAAGCTTTGGCTTTATCGCTTAAGCCTACGATATCCAAATACTGCTTCGCTCTTTTTCTTGCCTCGGCTTTTGACACTCCGGCAATTTCCATGGGAAAACAGACATTATCCAGCACATTTCTTTGCATCAGCAGATTGAAATGCTGAAAAATCATTCCGATTTCCCTGCGCATTAAGCGAAGCTCCCGATTGGAAAGTTTTAACAAGTTTTTCCCGTCGATTAAAATTTCTCCATCCGTCGGTTTTTCCAAAAGATTCATACAGCGGACCAGTGTACTTTTGCCTGCACCGGACAATCCGATTACTCCGAAGATCTCGCCCTCTTCCACGCAAAGATCAATATTCGAAAGTGCATGAATATTGCTCTTTTTGGCATCAAATGTTTTGCTGACATTCTTAAGTTCGATAATTGACATTTTCTTTTCCTATCATTTTCAAATCTCCCCCTCCGGCAGATGGGCCGGAAGGAGAGACCGTTTTTCATAATTAATCTTCGAAGGGTACTACCGCTCCGTCGTAAGTTTTGTTAATGAATTCTTTGATTTCTTCGGATTTTAATACTTCTGCAAGTGCCTGTAAGCCTTCATTGTTTTCGTTGCCTTCTTTCACAACAAGAACATTTACATAGGTCTTTGCGGCATCGGAATCGGATTTCTCATAAGCGATGGAATCCTTTCCTACGGAGAAACCTGCTTCCAATGCATAGTTTCCGTTTAATACCACGAATGCAACTTCGTCTTTTACTCTGGATACCTGAGCTGCCTCAAGTTCCTGGATCTTTACGTCGTAAGGATTCTCTTCGATATCAAGTACGGTTGCGGTAAGGCCTGCGCCTTCTTTTAATTTCAGAATGCCGTTAGCTTCCAGTAACAGAAGTGCTCTTGCTTCGTTGGTGGTATCGTTGGGTACTGCAATGGTATCGCCCTTTGCGATCTCGTCTAAGGAAGACTTGGTTCCGGGATAGATACCGAAGGGCTCATAGTGAATGCCTGCGATGGATACAAGGTGAGTTCCTTTTTCTTCGTTGAAGTTATCAAGGTAAGGTACATGCTGGAAATAGTTTGCGTCAATGCCTCCGTCTTCCACTACAAGGTTGGGCTGAACATAGTCTTCAAATTCGGTAACCTTTAAGGTCCATCCGTCTTTTGCAAGGATTTTTCCTGCCTCTGCAAGAATCTCTGCGTGAGGAGTGGGAGATGCTGCTACGGTAATGGTTCCTTTTTCTTCAACTGCTGCAGCACCTGCTACAACGCCGCCTTCCACTACAAGGGTGTCTTCATAATCAAGACCATAGGTGTCTACCAAAGTTGCTTCATAATCTGCATGGAAGAAATTCTCATCACCGAGTGCTTTGATCTCATCGTTTAACCAGTTCAACAAAGTGGTGTTGCCCTTGGTTACCGCAGGAGCGATGGTGTCTGCGCTTCCTAGGGAATCTATACCCACGGTATAGCCTTCATTTTCTTTGGCAAATGCGATTACTTCGGTATTGTCGTTTGCCCATGCAACGCCGGTACCGTTTTCAAAAGCACTCTTTGCTGCTGCGTAGGTGTCAAACTTCTGTAATTTGATTTCCGGGTTGTTCTTCTCAAGATAGGTCTCTGCGGTGGTACCGGAGATTACGATTACCTGATCGTCTTCTTTTACCTGGCTTAAATCGGTAATTACGTTATCATTGTGAGATACAACGCCAAGTGCCACGTTCATGTAAGGAAGAGCAAAATCAACTTCTTCGGCTCTTTCTTCGGTTACGGTAAAGTTTGCAAGGATGATATCAACTTTTCCGGTCTTTAAATACTCGATACGGCTTGCAGCCTCGGTGGATACGTAATTGATCTTGACACCGAGATCGGCACCAATACGGTTTCCGAAGTATACGTCATATCCCTGATACTCACCGTTTTCATCCACATATCCGAACGGGGATTTGTCGGAGAAAACTCCGATGTTTACGGTTCCGCTTTCCTTAATCTCATCGAGCGTTCTGTAGATCTGCTCTCCTTTTGCTGCGGAAGTATTGCTTCCGGAATTCTTTGCGCAGCCGGCGAAAAGGCCTACCGCTGAAATTGCCGCGATGCCCACGGCAGCTACTTTTTTCCAAAATTTATTCTTCATTTCTTTAAGTCTCCTTTAATTCGTTGTGATAGTTTTTTCAGATTGTATTGGTTGTATATTTTGTCTTAATACCTTTGTGTCCTCAGATGCGATTACGACCTTCAGACAGATGATGTCTTCCCGTCGGATCCTTATTTGTGACATCGATTGGTGCTACACATTCGTGTGCTGGTATTAAGATGAATGTCTTTTGTTCTCATGTTCCTCTCTCCTTTCTTTCCGCTGCAATAAATAAAAATGAGGGCCCGTTTTCGGACCCTCACTCATTCTTTCTATGCAATACGGATTAAGGCAAACAGCGCGCAGGCATATCTACCGCTTCCGCATTACCGAACTCTCTGAACCGAGGATCCGATTTGGCGCAGCAGCACATCATACACATGCACATCGTATTCACTTTTAAAGTGGCTGTTTGCTGTTTCATCTGTTTACTCCTTAATTTGATGTTTTGGATTATAAGCATATTTACCTACTCTGTCAATAGGTTTTATGAATTATTTTCGGATTTTCTTTTTTCATAGTCCTCAAGTGCCGATTTTATCGCTTCTTCGGCCAATACGGAGCAGTGCATTTTGTAATCGGGAAGACCATCCAGTGCTTCCGCAACGGCCTTGTTGGTTAACTCGCGAACCTCGGACAAAGGTTTTCCTTTAATCATTTCGGTTGCCATGGAACTGGATGCAATGGCACTTCCGCAACCGAAGGTTTCGAATTTCACATCCTCCACAATATCGTTCTCAATCTTTAAATACATTTTCATGATGTCGCCGCATTTGGCATTTCCGACTTCGCCGACACCGTTAGCATCCTCAATCACACCCACGTTTCTGGGGTTTCTGAAATGATCCATTACTTTCTCGCTGTATAATGCCATGACTGTATCCTCCTTACAGAATAAATTCTTTCTTTCCGGCTACCAGATCTCTCCAAATCGGGGAGAAGCTTCTAAGATAGGTAACCACTTCCTTGACTGCGTTAATAATGTATTCCACATCCTCGTCACTGATCGTTTCGTCAATGGATAAACGAAGGGAACCGTGTGCCACATCATGCACTCTTCCGATGGCCAGAAGCACGTGGCTCGGATCCAACGATCCCGATGTGCAGGCACTTCCGGAAGAAGCCTGAATGCCCTTATCATCCAGTAATAAAAGTAAGGACTCGCCTTCGATTCCTTCGAAGCAGAAATTGACGTTTCCGGGAAGACGCTTATTCTCATCCCCGTTGATTGCCGAATGCGGTATTTCCTTAAGGCCTGCGATCAGACGATCACGTTTGGCACGGATGATTTTATCGTTTTCTTCCATATGCGCAATCGCATCTTTTAAGGCCACCGCGGTAGCCCTGATTCCGGGCACGTTCTCCGTTCCGGCTCTTTTACCGCGCTCCTGGGCGCCGCCTTCGATTAAGTTCGAAATCTTAATGCCCTTTCTTACATACAGAAATCCCGTTCCCTTCGGTCCGTGGAATTTGTGTGCCGAAGCGGAAAGCATATCGATATTGTCGTCCTTTACATTAACGGGAATATGGCCGATGGCCTGAACCGCATCGGTATGGAACAGAACGCCCTTCGCTCTGCAGATGGCTCCGATCTCACGGATCGGTTGAATGGTTCCGATCTCGTTATTGGCGTACATGATCGTAACCAGGCAGGTATCCGGACGGATGGCTGCCTCGACTTCTTCGGAACGTACCAGGCCGTCTTCATGAACGTCAAGATAAGTAACCTCGAAGCCCTCTTTCTCCAATTTGTTTAAGGTATGTAAAATTGCATGGTGCTCAAATGCGGAGGAAATGATATGCATCTTTCCTGCTGCCCTTCCGATCTCGGCTGCGGTCCGAAGTGCCTGGTTGTCCGCCTCGCTTCCGCCGGATGTGAAAATAATCTCGCGGAAATTATCCGCTCCGATCGCCTTGATGATCTCATCTCTTGCATCTTCCAAAACTTCTTTGGCGCGTTGGCCGACCTCATACAGACTCGAAGGATTTCCGTAGGTATTTCTCATACAGTCTGTCATGGCATCGATCGCCGCGTCGCTCATTTTTGTGGTTGCAGCATTGTCCGCATAAATCATAGGTATTCTCCCTTCGTATTACAGTGATTTGATTTTATTCCTATTCACCTACTGTGTCAATAGGTGAATAGTACAAAATCAATGCCGGGCTTTTCTTCCCGGCATTTTATCCCAAACTGTCGATAATGCTTCTTGCCACCATCCTTTTGCTGACACCGTGGTCCATGGCTTCTTTGCCGATCAGGCGATGCGCTTCCTTCTCGGAAATATGCTTATTCTCCATTAAAAGAATCTTCGCCCGGCTTACCAGTTTTACCTCTTCCATCTTATCCTCAAGCTTGGCCATCTGGTCCTCGTAATGATGCATACGGTTTTGGATGGCAATTAAGAAGCGGATTCCCTTTGTGATGTGATCGGACTCAAGCGGTTTTAAAATTACCATAATACCAGAATCCGCCACATAATCCCAGATGGAATCGTAGATCTCGGGTGGTGTGGCAATGATTACGGAAGTTCCGTACTGCTCGACTAAGTCCATGGCAAGATCATATCCCATCTCATCGGACAGAGGCGCATTGATAATGACCAGATCATACCGTTTATCAAGGCATGCTCTTCTTGCCAGTGTGGCGGTTTTTCTGCGGTCCATAAAAACAAGACCCTTTTCCGGAAGCGCCTTATGGATGGCATTATCAAACTGCTCCGAGCCCGATACTACCAGTATATTGTTTTTGCGTTGTTCAAATGTCGGCATAAAATGCGTGCCCTGTCCTTACTCTTACAGCGTGTATTCCCTAATGATATCGTCCGGCAGAATGCTCTTTACGAATTCACTCTCGGATGCGATCCTTGCAGCTTCCTTTCTGGACTTCGGAAGCATGGCTCCCTCGCTCATGTTCTCGGGCAGGGAAAGTTCTTTCTCGATACCTTCCAGACCCGCATAGATCAAAAGCGCGTAAACCAGATACGGATTGCTTGCCGCATCGGGGGAACGAAGTTCTGCACGGATCCGTCCCATATAAGGACCGACATACATCAGTTCCGCATCACCGTCATCAGACCAGCTGACCTTATCCGGTGCCGTGGAATTGCCGAAACGGATATAGGAATCCTCCGTGGGATTTAAGAATATGGTCATATCACGGATACGGTCCATAATGCCTGCTGCCGCATACGAAGCCACATCCCTGCCGTTACTGTCCGTAGCATAGATATTGATGTGATAGCCGTTTCCGGGCTTGTCGGAAAGCGGCATCGGTGAAAAATCAGCAACCAGACCGTTTCTGTCCGCAATCGTGCTGACTACCATTTTGAAGGTAATCTCCTGGTCGGCTGCTTTTAACGGTTTGCCGAAATGGAAATCGATCTCATTCTGTCCGGGTCCTCTTTCATGATGGGATCTTTCGGGGGTAAGTCCCATGCGCTCGATGGTTAAGGTGATCTCACGTCGAATGTTCTCACAGCGGTCCAAGGGCGCAATATCCATATATCCGGCCTCATCCAGGGGTTCCTTGGTCGGATTTCCGTCTTCGTCTTTCTTAAAAATATAGAATTCCGTTTCCGACCCGAAGCGAAACTCAATGCCGGCCGCTTCCGCTTTCTCCACGGCCTTCTTTAAGATCGTACGGGTATCCAGTTCAAACGGTTCGCCGTCTGCGGTATATAGATCACAGAACATACGAAGAACTTTTCCTCTGTCCGGTCTCCAGGGAAGAACGGTCAATGTGTCGGAATCGGGTTTTAAGTATGCCAGTCCGTGCGGGCTGTTTTCAAAACCGGCGATTTCCCTTGCATTGATGGCAATTCCGTTTTCAAATGCCTTTGGTACCTGACCCGGCATGACGGAAATGTTTTTCTGCACACCGAAGGCATCACGAAATGCCAGACGGATGAACTTCGCGTCTTCCTCCTCTATGTATTTCATTACTTCGCTTAAATCGTATGCGTCCATGATTACTCCTTTTTCTAAACACACGGTGCGGTATGCACCTTTTACATTTGCCATTATACACGAAGACCGCGGGGATTTGCACCTGTTTTATGATCAGGTTTACAAGTTCCCGCGGTTTGCTTTATAAGTTGGAATATCCCATCAGATCTTCGTCCACCTGCTTCGCAGCGGCTCTTCCCTCCGCGATGGCACGAACCACCAACGATTGTCCGATATGCATGTCTCCGGCCGTATATACCCCTTTGACGCTCGTTCGGTATCCGCCTTCATTCGTTTGCACATTGCTTCTTCCGTTGGTTTCCACACCGAATGCATCGGTTACATATTTCTCGCTTCCCAGAAATCCTGCCGCAATCAAAACCAGATCTGCCGGGATCGTTTGCTCACTTCCCTCCACGGGAACCATTTGCATGCGTCCGCTGCTTTCATCCTTCTTGGACTCCAGGGATACAATGGTAACGGCCTTTACGTTTCCGGCTTCGTCTTTTATAAATTCTTTCACCGTCGTTTGGTAGATTCTGGGATCTTTGCCGAATTTGTAAATTGCCTCTTCCTGTCCGTAGTCGACCTTTAATACCTTCGGCCATTCGGGCCAGGAATTACCGGGAAGTCTGGATTCCGGCGGCTTGGGCATCATCTCAAGCTGCGTTACCGATTTGGCACCGAGACGGATGGATGTTCCCACACAGTCGTTTCCGGTATCGCCGCCACCGATGACGATGACATTCTTATCTTTGGCAAGTTCATACGGAACCTTCTTAAAATCGCTGTCCAAAAGGCTCTTGGTCACCTTACTTAAGAATTCCACGGCAAAATAGATTCCGCCCGCTTCTCTTCCGGGTGCTTTAATATCCCTCGGATTGGATGCTCCGCAGGCCAAAACGATGGCATCGAACTGTTTCTTTAATTCCTTTACCCCGGCCGCATCCGTACCGATATTGACACCCACTTCAAAATGTACGCCGGCATCTTCCATCATCTTTACTCTCCTGTCGATGACGGATTTATCCAGTTTCATGTTCGGAATACCGTACCGAAGAAGTCCTCCCACACGGTCGGAACGCTCATAAACGGTTACCTCATGGCCCCTTCTGTTTAAAAGCTGTGCCGCAGCAAGACCCGATGGACCGCTTCCGATCACCGCAATCTTCTTTCCGGTGCGAACAGACGGCGCCTGCTCTTTTACAAGACCATGTTCAAAAGCATATTCAATGACCGCTTTTTCGTTTTCTTTGGTCGACACCGGTTCCGTATGCAGTCCGCAGGTGCAGGCTGCCTCGCACAGTGCGGGACAGACCCTGCAAGTAAATTCCGGGAAGGAATGCGTCATGGAAAGACGCTCATATGCCTGCTCCATTAAACCCCTGTAAACCAGATCGTTTATTTCCGGAACCAGATTGTGAAGCGGACAGCCGGACATCATTCCGGCGAGCATGGCTCCTGCCTGGCAGAACGGAACGCCGCATTCCATACATCTGGCCGCCTGTTTCTTTTGTTCTTCCAACGGAAGTCTTTGGTGAAATTCGCGGAAATCCTTGATTCGCTGCTCTTGTGCAATAACGTTTCCGTTTACCCTGTAATATTCAAGAAATCCAGTTGCTTTTCCCATACCAGTCTCCTATTAATTCTGCTTCAAAAATGAACGGCTGAAGTGTTACTTGCCTGCCATGATTTCGTTAAACGCATGCAGTTTGGCATCTTCTTTTTCAAGACCCTGTCTCTCATACTTGGCAATGCAATCCATCATGCGTTTGTAGTCTCCGGGAATAACCTTCTTAAATTGTCCTGCATAATCTTCAAAATGTTCGAGGATCTTCTTTGCCTTTGCGGAACCGGTAGCCGTAAGATGCTTCGTAAGCATAGATTGAATCCGATCCAGATCTTCTTTCTCCAATGCCTCCATGGAAACCAGTTCTTTATTTAAGTTGCGGTACAAATGATTCTCTTCATCCAGAACGTATGCCACACCACCGCTCATACCTGCGGCAAAATTCTTTCCGGTCGGTCCGAGGATCAGTGCGCATCCGCCCGTCATATATTCCAGGCCGTGCTCTCCGACACCTTCTGCAACTGCTGTTGCACCGGAGTTACGGATGCAGAAACGTTCACCCGCCATACCGGCGATATAAGCTTCACCGCTGGTTGCACCGTAAAGCGCCACGTTTCCGATGATGATGTTTTGACTCGGGTCATACTTTGCTTCCTTCGGTGCATGCACAATCAGTTTGCCGCCGGATAATCCCTTGCCGAAGTAATCGTTACTGTCACCGTTGATCTCAAGTGTTAAGCCCTTCGGAACAAATGCGCCGAAACTCTGTCCGCCGGAGCCTTCACAGGTGACCGTGATCGTATCGTCCTCAAGTCCTTCCGGATGAAGTCTGGTAATCTCCGCACCGAGAAGGGTTCCGAAGGTTCTGTCGATATTGCTTACCTCTACCGACAAATGGCATTTTCTGCCGCTCTTTAAAGATTCCCTGATTTCTGAAGAAGCCAGTAAAACCTTCTCATCCTTCGTCTCCTCCAGTTTGAAATCATATGCCTTTGCGGGATCGAACACGGACTCCGCACGGTCCGTTCCGGACATATCGAATAAGATCCGCTCAAAATTGAGATCGGTAAAAGCATCGTCCGATACATTTTCTTTCACGCGTAACAGATCCGTTCTGCCGACCAGTTCATCCACGCTCTTCACACCGAGGCGTGCCATGTATTCACGCAATTCCTCTGCGATGAATCTCATGAAGTTTTCCACATATTCCGGCTTACCGGCAAAACGTTTGCGAAGTTCGGGATTCTGCGTTGCGATACCCATGGGACAGGTATCCTGATGGCAGACTCGCATCATAACGCACCCCATCGTAACCAGCGGAGCCGTTGCAAAACCGAACTCTTCCGCGCCGAGGATCGCCGCGATTGCAACATCCCTGCCGCTCATTAATTTACCGTCGGTTTCCACTCTGACGCGGTTACGGAGTCCGTTCTGTACCAGTGTCTGATGCGTTTCCGCTAACCCCAGTTCCCAGGGAAGTCCGGCATTGTGGATCGAACTAAGAGGAGCTGCACCGGTTCCTCCGTCATAACCGGAAACTAGGATGACCTGGGCGCCCGCTTTGGCAACACCCGCAGCGACGGTTCCGACACCTGCTTCGGATACGAGTTTGACAGAAATTCTTGCATTTTTATTTGCGTTCTTTAAGTCATAAATTAACTGTGCCAGATCCTCGATCGAATAAATGTCGTGATGAGGAGGCGGGGAAATGAGGGATACGCCCGGAGTGGAGTGTCTGGTTTTGGCAATCCAGGGATACACCTTCTTGCCCGGAAGATGCCCTCCTTCCCCGGGTTTTGCTCCCTGAGCCATTTTGATCTGGAGTTCTTTGGCGCTTACCAGATATTTGCTTGTTACTCCGAAACGGCCGCTTGCCACCTGCTTGATGGCAGAGCTTCTGTCATGTGCACTTCCCGCGGAAGCGATACGTTCATCCGACTCACCGCCTTCACCGGAGTTGGATTTACCATGCAGATGGTTCATGGCGATCGCCAGTGTTTCATGTGCTTCTTCGGAAATGGATCCGTAGGACATTGCACCGGTCTTAAAGCGCTTTACGATTTCGTCCACACTTTCGACTTCACTTAGGTCAACGGACTTTTTCGGATAATTAAACTCCAGATAACTCCTTAAATATCCTGTTTTCTCGGCATCCACCATGGTGGTGTATTCCTTGAATTTCTCGTAATTTCCTTCCCTTGTGGAAAGTTGCAGCATATGGATCGTAGCCGGGTTATAACGATGCTCCTCACCCTGGCTTCTGGATTTATGACGGCCCAGAGCGGTAAGTTCTGGATTCACCGAAAGACCAAGGGGATCGAATGCAAGGTTATGCTGCTTCTCCACTGCCCGGCCGATCTCTTCTAACGTAATTCCGCCGATACGGCTTACGGTACCGGTGAAATAATCGCGAATCACATCTTCCGAAATACCGATGGCTTCGAATATCTTGCTGCCCTGATAGGATCGGATCGTGGAGATACCCATCTTGGATGCAATTTTAATAATGCCCTCATGGATGGCTTTATCGTAATCTTCCACTGCCGCATAGTAATCTTTATCCAAGAGTCCGTCCTCGATCAATTCTTCGATCGTTGCATGTGCAAGGTACGGATTGACAGCGGACGCACCGTAGCCGAGAAGCGTTGCGAAATGATGCACTTCCCTGGGCTCCGCAGACTCCAGGATTAAGGACATTGCGGTACATTTCTTCGTGCGTACCAGATGCTGGTGAACTGCTGCCACAGCAAGCAAGGAAGGAATCGCAACATGGTTTTCATCCACGCCTCTGTCGGTAAGGATCAAAACCGTAGCGCCTTCTTTATATGCTTTGTCCACTTCCACGAAGAGGTGGTCGAGCGCCTTCTTCATGGCGGTTCCTTTGTAATAAAGGATGGATACTTTCTCGCTCTTGAAGCCGTCCTTTTTAAACTCCGCAATCTTCATTAAATCCAGATCGGTCAGAATCGGATTGTGGATTTTCAGAACGTGGCAGTTCTTAGGTTTCTCTTCCAGAAGGTTTCCGTTCTTTCCCACATAGACGGAACCGGAGGTGACAATCTTCTCACGCTGTGCATCAATGGGCGGGTTGGTAACCTGTGCAAAGAGCTGTTTAAAATAGTAAAACAGGGGCTGATACTGCTTCGACAGAACCGCGATCGGCGTATCCACACCCATGGCTCCGATGGGCTCGATGCCGTTTAAAGCCATTCCGTAGATGCCCGTGCGATAATCTTCATACGTATATCCGAATGCTTTCTGAAGCGCTTTTCTTTCCGCCTTCGTATAGGTGGGAACCTTGTGGTTGGGGATTTTAATATCCTTTAAGTGAAGGAGGTTGGTATCCAGCCATTCACCGTAGGGCTCCTTCCTTGCATAGCGCTCTTTGATCTGCTCATCCTGGTAAATGACGCCCTTCTTCGTATCCACAAGCAGCATCTTTCCGGGATGTAATCTTTCTTTCTTTAAAATGTGACTCTCATCAAGCGGCAGAACACCGACTTCTGAGGAGAGGATTAAGCGGTCATCGTCCATCACATAGTATCTCGAAGGGCGAAGGCCGTTACGGTCTAAGATGGCACCCATCAAATCACCGTCGGAGAAAAGGATCGATGCGGGTCCGTCCCAGGGCTCCATCATCGTTGCATAATACTGATAGAAATCTCTTTCTTCCTGCGTTAAGGTATCGTTATTTGCCCAGGGTTCCGGGATGGCGATCATGGCTGCTAGCGGCAGATCCATTCCGCTCATTACCAGAAATTCCAGGACATTATCCAGCATTGCGGAGTCGGATCCGCTCTGGGAAATCACCGGTAAAACCTTCGTCATGTCTTCCGCGGAAAAAGCATCCGTATGCATGGTTTCCTCGCGGGCGAGCATTTTATCCGCATTGCCCTTGATCGTATTGATTTCTCCGTTATGTACGATAAAACGATTCGGATGCGCTCTTCTCCAGCTGGGCGTGGTATTGGTCGAAAATCTCGAATGCACCGTTGCGATGGCGGATGCATAATCCTCGTCTTCCAAATCTTTATAGAAGGTACGAAGCTGGCCGACTAAGAACATTCCCTTATAAACAATCGTTCTGCAGGACAATGAGGGAATATAGGTAGACTCCGCGCTTTGTTCAAATTCGCGACGGATGATATAAAGCATGCGGTCGAAATCAAGATCCGTTTTGGCACTTTCGGGACGTTTGATGAAGACCTGTTCAATAACGGGCATGCACTCCAGTGCCTTGCTTCCGAGAACATCGGGATTGATTTCCACTTCTCTCCAGCCAAGAATCGTAAGACCTGCTTTGCGTACGATGGTCGCAAACATGGATTTGGCGCGACGTTTCTTAAACTCCTCCTGAGGGAAGAAAAAGAAACCGACACCGTACTGTCTTTCGTTTGGAAGATCTATGCCAAGTTCTTTACATTTCTTTGCAAAAAAGGCATGCGGAATCTGCGTAAGGATTCCGACACCGTCTCCTGTCTTTCCTTCCGCATCCTTACCGGCTCTGTGCTCTAGGTTTTCAACAATACACAGAGCATCACTGACCAGTTTGTGAGTCGCTCTTCCCTTGATGTCGACTACCGCGCCGATACCGCAGTTGTCATGTTCAAAAGAAGGATCGTATAAACTTCTCCTGCTTTGATTCTCGGGGTTTTGTTGTTCTTTCATTGCCCTACCTCCTGCATGAGGAAAATAAAAAAAGCGCCTTCAACGAGCATTACTCGTTAAAGACGCCATTGCCTTTTCAACCGTTACTATACTTCACTTATTTTTCTTTGTCAACGAATTTTCGCCAAAAAATCAGGGAGCCGTAAATTCAATGTTTAAAAGTTGCACCTTCTCTTCTCCGTGATAAACAAGGTAAATCGGGTAAACTCCGTTTAAAGAAATTTCCGTTTTAACCTCCGTCCAGTCATCGCCTAAACTTTTCAACGGTATCATGCCGACCGCCTCACCGAATTCCGAAGTACGGATTTCCATAAATGCCTCTCCGTCCGATTTGCCGTAAGATGGATTCGTATAATCAATTCGTTCTTCGCCCGTATCCACACATCTTACATCCACACGAAGCGGGCCGTCGTATACGGGTTTATTGCCTTCGTTTTCCTTACGAACGGTAATTCGAAGCGATACGGGTTCCCTGAAATCAAAATACTTATATCCGATCAGGGTTCCGTTTTCAATCTCCGCAATAAACCGCTCCTCTTTCAGATGATTGACATTCGGAAAAGCTTCCCGGTAGATGCTGTTTGAGCCGTAGGGCATTTTACCGTTTGTGATATTGCATGCAATGACGGCGGGATATCTGCCTTCTGCCGCAAGCGGTCCGTCATTCAGTCCGCAGGAAGTGATCTGAACCTGCGGGATAGAGCCGTCCGGAAGAATGGTGATTTTCTCCGCACAGGCCTGACGGCTGTAGTCCGATTTATGGGTAAGGCGATGGTAAAAAACATACCACTGTCCCTTGATCTCAATAATACTTCCGTGCGTGGTTCCGGTCATATTCAGTCTCGCATTGGCGCTTCTTCCCTCAAATCCTACGTCTCCGTTCGATACGATGGTTCCGCCGAATGTAAAATCCCTGTCCGGATAATCGCTTGTAGCATAACACAGTTCATGGTTTAACCAGGAAGAATAGACGAAATAATATTTCTCTCCGACCTTACGCATGGAAGATGCTTCAAAAAAGGCATGATCTTCGAAGGGTGTGCCTTTTACATGATAAGGAATCAAATGCTTGGGCTCCTCCTTAACCGTTAGCATATCGTCTTCGAGAGTGCAGACGATCGGTCCGTTGATATTGTCTGGATAGGAACGGATCTCCTCGCGCGTTTTACCGAACATCTCCATTAAGCTTTGCTCGAAGGCTTCTTCATGCTGCACTTCGGGTGCTTCGTCGATTCCGTACTGCGTACCGTAATAAAGACGGATGGTTCCGTTATCGTTAAGCACGGCAGGGTCGAAGGGCACATATTTTTCCATCGGGGAACCGTCCTTATTGCGGACAAAACCAAGGAATTCATAAGGTCCTGCGGGTGTGTCAGCCACAGCCACACTGATGGGGCCGACATATCCGCCGTAGCCGTAATCGCCGCCCATCGCATAGTAAAGATAATATTTGCCGTCATTTCCGCAAACCACGTCCGGTGCATACATATATTTTAAGTTCGGATACTGCGGATCCTGTGATGCTTTGTAAATAACACCTTCATATCGCCAGTCGGTTAAATCATCCACGGGCGCGGAATAAGTCACATAATCGCGCATACAGAAGGTATATCCGCCCTCAGCATCGTGTGAACCGAAGACATATACACGGTCACCGAAAATATGCGGCTCACCGTCCGGAATATATTCATCAATCGGTAAATAAGGATTAAAAACCTGATGCTTCATATGTCCCCTCCTTTTCTTACAAAACGAGTTTCCGTATCGCTTCTCCGACGCCGTTATGGTCATTGTCTGCGGTAACCAGACGGCTCATGTTCAGAATCTCTTCCTCCGCATTCCCCATGGCGACCGCAAATCCGACGGCCGACAACATTTCCCTGTCATTGTCCGAATCACCGATCCCGATGATCTCCTCCATGGAGATACCCAGACGGTTTGCCAGCACGTTTACACCGAATGCTTTGCTGACTCCGGGCGCCGTCATCTCAAGCACCGTATCGCCGACGGTGGCAAATGTCAGCGGGAGATTTTTCAATTCTTCATATGCAGACTTTCTGTCGGCATTTGTCCTGAAATACAGATTGACCTTCGGAATCGACAAACGACTTGCCGCCTCTTTGGACATATCATCCACTTTCTTGGCCACCTCCATAAAAAGCGGCTGGTAGACGCCCATGTTGTAATCATCCATATGCGTCACATGATGGATGCAGGCGGTGGAATTATCTGCCAGGAAATGCGGCATCGCATCATATTTCTTGGCTATGTCCGATGCGATCACGGCATACTTTGACGGAATCTCCTTGCTGAAAATTATATGCTCTTCCTTAAAATCATAAACCAGCGCACCGCTTGCACAGACTCCGTAGCGCATGGAAGGCAGGTCCTTTAGGTAGGGCTTAATCTCCACAACGGAGCGTCCGGAGCAGTATACGCTTTGTACACCGTTCGCTGCGGCTTCTTCAATATCCCGGATCGTGCCCGGATGAAGCGTTTTATCGGATTTTAAAAGTGTGCCGTCCATATCTATGGCAACAAGTTTATAGTTCATGTGATACCCTTTTTAATATGTCGAAATATCAAACAGAATCGTATCTTTCCCGTTAAACAGAAAAGCATTCACGATGCAATTTTGGAAAAAATCAAAATCCACGTCATCGTATTCATACCAGGTTTGCGAAGAAAGCGGCTTGGTATCGATATTGACTAACGCAGGGATCGGTTGCGAGCTGTTCTTCCATGTATGTGTTTCAAAATACTCTTTGGCGAATTCCTCATCCAGCTTCAAAGTGCCGCGATAGCGCGGATCGGACGGGCCGACTCCCATATTTATGCCCATCACCTTGTTTACCAGGTATACAGTTTCAAAGTCCGTTCCTTTCACAACATTGGGATTGGACAGAACGATCTTAAGCTTTGATTTCTGAGTCGGATACGATGTCTGCTCCTGCGTCTGGACGGTGCATCCGGCAAACAAAACCATGCATAAAACCATAAGCAGTAAAACAACGGGCGTGAGCTTTTTTCTCATGATCATCCCTCCATAAATCCTTTCAGATCCTCGATTAAGTCATCGGGATCCATCCCGTGAACCTCTGCGGCCTGTCCGAGCGTTTCTCTTCTTCCAACCGCACAGGTGGAGCAGTGCATACCCATGCCTGCCAGCACATCTTTCATCTCCGGATCCATATCCAACAATTCTCCGATGGTTGTATTTACCGTAATTCGCATATTTTTCCTCCTCCGATAACATAGCCTTTCTCATCATAGAAAACCGCAGCCTGACCGGGCGTTGCGGCCCTGACGGGTTTGTCAAACGTAATCAAAACTCTTCCGTCTTCCAGCATCTTTAAATCCGCCCATTCGCCGTCGTGGCGATAACGGATCTTTACCTTGGCACGGATTATTTCTCCTGCTGCCGGCTCTTCGATACTCATAAAATTCAAATCCCTGCAGGTTATCCTGCTTCCCCAGAGGGTTTCTTCTTCACAAAGCACAACCTCGTTCGTATCGGGCCTGATTTCTTTGACAAAAATCGGATGGCCGAGTGCAATTCCGAGGCCTTTTCTTTGTCCGATCGTATAATGAATGATCCCTTTATGTCTGCCCAAAACATTGCCCTGCTCATCAACGAAATTGCCTTCGCCTTTATATTCCGCGTCTTCGATTTCCGAAGCACGTGATTTCACATATTCCGGATACATACCGTCCTCTACGAAACAGATTTCCTGGGAGTCCGGCTTCTCGGCCACGGGCAGTTCCGCTTTCGCCGCAATGGCGCGGACCTCATCCTTTGTATAGTTTGAAAGAGGGAAAAGCGTTTTTGATAGCTGCTCCTGCGTCAGGCGATAAAGCATATAGCTTTGGTCTTTGGCATTACCGGTATTTCTTACCGCGAAACGACCGTTCGGAAGTTTTTCCAGGGTTGCATAGTGACCGGTCGCAATAAAGTCCGCATCAAAAAGATGCGTCGTATAAAGCATGCCTTCCCACTTCACATGGCGGTTGCAATCCACGCAGGGACTGGGTGTGCGTCCGTGCAGGTAATCGGATACGAAGGGGGTTGTGACATAGGTGCAGAAATCCCTGCCCACGTTGTGGATGTGGTACGGAATGCCGATTTTACGACAGATTCTGGCCGCGTCTTCGAGCTCGCAGCATTTGCTGACTTCCTTGTCGGAGTCAATCCAGGTGCGAAGTGTTACGCCTACGACGTCGTATCCCTGTTCTTTTAAAAGATAGGCACATACCGCGCTGTCCACGCCGCCGGACATGCCTACAATTACTTTGCTCATAATAATTCCTTAGTGTATGTTATTGGCTCGCACGACATCATCACGACATTTACGAAGGGACTCGGATGCAGTGGCAACTCGCCCTTCGCAAAGTCTACATGATGTCGGCTCGATTCCATTTATGATCTATGTATTATGTATGATATATAAGCTACCTCTGTGCAGGAGCCGAGAGATTTGTTTTTGCGTCTGAGCGGGCTTTTGAGCTACGTCGGTACTTAGACGCTGTTCTGTAGCGTCTTATGTACCGCTACGTAGTGAAATAAGGCGAGAGCCGCGCCCCGAAGACGCGAATGCAAATCTATGCGGCTCCCAACAGGTATTCAACAAAACAATACCGCAGCCGATTCAGGCTACGGTATTTAGTATAGCATATATGATTTCCGAATTCTACTTGCCGACTCTCAGGGCGCGGATGGCATTTAAGATGGCGATGACCATGACGCCGACATCGGCGAAAATAGCGAGCCACATGTTGGCAAATCCGAGTGCACCCAGGGCCAGGCAGGCAAATTTAACAACCAGTGCGAAGATGATGTTTTCGTATACGATGCGAAGGCATTTCGAGGAGATGCGGATCGCTTTCGCAATCTTGATGGGATCATCGTCCATCAGTACTACGTCCGCTGCCTCAATGGCCGCATCGGATCCCATGGCACCCATTGCGATTCCGATATCCGCACGGGTTAAAACAGGCGCATCGTTAATTCCGTCACCGACAAACGCAAGCTTTCCGGTGGTATTGGAAGCAAGGATTTTCTCCACTTCGTTTACTTTATCCGCCGGTAAAAGTTCACTGCGGACTTCATCCACGCCAAGTCTTGCCGCAACGTCTTCCGCTACTTTCTTCGCATCACCCGTAAGCATTACGCAACGTCTGATGCCGGCTTTTTTCAGCTCGGAAATGGCTTCCTTGGAGTCTTCCTTCTCCACATCGGAGATTACGATATGTCCGGCATATACATCGTCAATCGCAATATGAATGATCGTTCCGACGCAGTGGCAGTCGATATGAGGCACATTCATGCGGTGCATCAGTTTGTGGTTTCCGATGTAAATCTTCTTGCCGTCAACGTTAGCCGTAATGCCCTCACCCGCGATTTCTTCGATATCGCTTACGCGGGTTCGGTCGATTTCCTTACCGTATGCCGCCTGCAGGCTCTTTCCGATCGGATGGGAAGATGCACTCTCTGCAAGGGCAGCGTATTCCAGGAGTTTTTTATTTTCAATCTCGTTATGATGAACGCCGGTTACTTCGAAAACGCCCTTCGTTAAGGTGCCCGTTTTATCGAAAACAACGGTGGAAACCTTGGAAAGCGTCTCCATGTAATTCGATCCTTTGATCAGAATTCCCGCCTTGCCGGCTCCTCCGATTCCCGCAAAAAATGTAAGCGGAATGGATACGACCAGCGCGCACGGACAGCTGATAACCAGGAAGGTTAACGCTCTGTAGATCCATGTCATGAAAATCGACGGTTCAGCATGCATAAAAAGGATCTGTACGAGCGGCGGAATAACGGCAAGTGCCAGTGCACTAAAGCAAACCGCCGGCGTATATACTCTTGCAAATTTGGAAATGAATTCTTCCGATTTGGCTTTACGGGAAGATGCATTCTCCACCAGTTCGAGGATCTTGGAAACCGTGGACTCTCCAAACGGTTTCGTGGTACGGATACGAAGTACGCCGTTTAAATTCACGGATCCTGAGATAATCTCGTCGTCAATCTGCACTTCTCTAGGGAGGCTCTCTCCGGTTAATGCTGCAGTATTCAGTGTGGATTTGCCGTCCACGACGATTCCGTCGATGGGCACTTTTTCACCCGGATTTACGATAATCTCGGTACCGATTTCCACTTCATCGGGATCGACCTGCTCAATCTTTCCGTCAATCTCGACATTGGCATAATCCGGACGGATATCCATCAGGGCGGAAATATTGCGGCGGCTCTTCCCGACCGCGATACTCTGGAAAAGCTCTCCCACCTGGTAGAACAGCATAACCGCAACCGCTTCGATGTAATCACCGCTTTTCTGGATCAGTGCCAGTGCGATCGCTCCGATGGTTGCGATTGCCATAAGGAAATTCTCATCCAGCAGTTGTCCTTTGATAATGCCTTTGAACGCTTTCCTCAGAATGTCATATCCGATCAAAAGGTAGGGCACCATGTATGCGATAAACCAAAACGGCTCTTTGATAAGAACGCCGACGTTATGCTTACTCTCACCATCGCCGATGAACACATACGCAACCCTGATCACCACCATCAAAACTGCCGAGATAATTATTCTAATTAAAACTTTCTTCTGTTTTTTCGTCATAATTCTATATTCTCAATTTAATTTTATCGAGCCGATGTCATGTAGACTTTGCGAAGGGCGAGTTGCCACTGCATCCGAGTCCTCTTCGCAAAGCATACGCTTCGCGTATGCCTTTAGTCGTGATGACATCGTGCGAGCCACTATCCAATACAATAAATTACAGATAAATCTCACAGTCGTCTTCGACTTTCTTGCAGTTCTTAAGGACATTCTTCATAACAGCCTTCTCATCCGCACCCTCCGCAAATTCCACGATCATCTTCTGTGTCATGAAGTTTACGGTAACGCTTGCGATGCCTTCGGTCTTGGCTGCTGCCTCTTCCATTTTGTTTGCACAGTTTGCGCAATCCACTTCAATCTTGTAAGTCTTTCTCATTTCGTTTCTCCTCTCTATCTGAACAACATTTGTCTGAAATATCTATTTGATTAAATGCTTGTTTAATCTTTATGACTGAAGTATACTGAAATCGGCAAAGGCATTCAATACCTTTGGCCCAATGATTTCCTTTTGGGATAAAATGATTTCCGATTGGACTATTTTACGGAGGAAATATGATTCATAAAGATCACGAACTGACACAAATTATTCATCAAAGCGGTAAAACGGAGGATTTCCAGCGAATCGCGGATATCTTAGGTAAAATGGGCGATCCGAAGCGTGTGCAGATTTTCTGGATCCTGTGCCACCGCGAGGAATGTGTGGCGGACTTATCCGCCATAGTCGATATGTCCTCCCCCGCCGTATCCCACCATTTAAAGGTATTAAAAGACTGCGGACTGATCATCAGCAGGCGCGAGGGAAAGGAAGTTTATTACTCTCTGGCCGACGGTGAACTGACGAAACTTCTTCATAATGTAACGGAAGAGATCATGGCCGTCTCCTGTCCGGACAGTGTGATTCATTCGGAAGAGGCGCACTGTGCCTGCCATCACCACCATGATACCGTCTCCGCACAGGATGGCAACTATGCTGCCCTGGCCGTTGAAATCCATGAATATTTAGTCTCTCACTTAGACCAGCACATTACGATCGACATGCTTGCGAAGCAGTTCGGCGTAAATCCTACCACGATCAAGACCGTTTTCCGTGAAACCTTCGGCGGATCGCTTGCCGCCCATACGAAGGCTCACCGCATGGAGAAGGCCGCCGAACTGTTAAAAGAAGGAAACCTTTCTTTATCGGAGATTGCTTCTGCTGTCGGTTACCAGAGCCAGAGCAAATTCACGCAGGCCTTCCGGGAAACATACGATGTACTTCCGAAGGATTACCGGAAGAAGCTTTCATAGCTGAGAATGCGAAGAGTTAGTTATATACAACTTTAGTTAGTTATGGATTGCATTTCGGTCATTTTATGATATACTGATTAAAGATGCTTGAATTGTAGTAAAAGGAGGATTTGGTATGGATCCCAAGGAATCTTCGGAAGATTATTTGGAAACAATTCTGATACTAAGCAAGAAGCTCCCTGTGGTTCGTTCCGTGGACGTGGCAAATGAGCTTGGATACAAGAAATCCAGCATTTCCGTTGCCATGAAGAAGCTTAGAGAACGTTCATTAATCACCATGGATGAAAACGGATATATCCGCTTAACCGATGAAGGTCTGAAAATCGCGAAAGCCGTTTATGACAGACATATCCTTTTCACCAACTGGTTAAGCGAACTCGGCGTCAGTCCCGAAATCGCTGCGGACGATGCATGCCGGATCGAGCACATCATCAGCGAAGAGAGTTATCTTGCCATCAAAAATTTTATCATTAACAATCACTGCAAGAACTATCGTTCCAAGAAGTCCAAATAGGAGCAGACTATAGCCATGGATTATCATCAAAATCTGACCATGAATCCGTCCGGCTTTGTACTTCTGTCAGATGTGATTCCGTCAATCGTACAGGAAATACGCTATTTTTCGACTTACAATTTTATCGGTGACCGCATTGACGGTTACGAGGAGCCCTGCGCCATTCTGACCAAAGAAGCGGCAAGGGCTTTAAAAACAGTCAGCAACGAAATGATGGTTCAGGGATACCGGTTAAAAATCTACGATGCCTACCGTCCCGCGAATGCCGTCAAACATTTCGTGCTCTGGGGAATCGAAGATACGGATGTGCGCATGAAGCCGTATTTCTATCCGGATTTACAGAAACAGGAGCTTTTCGCCAAAGGATATATTGCAAAATTATCGAGCCACTCCAGGGGAAGCACCGTGGACCTAACACTTCTCGACATGGCAACCGGTAAAGAAGTGGACATGGGAAGTCCATTCGATTACTTCAGCGAGAAATCCCATCCGGATTATAAGGATATCACCGAGGAGCAGTATGAAAACCGCATGAAACTGCAGCACGTTATGGTGCGGAACGGTTTCAAGCCCATCGACTGCGAATGGTGGCATTTCACACTGGAAAACGAACCATACCCCGATACCTATTTTGAATTCCCGGTATCGAGTGCATACCTGCGTAAATAAATCGGAGAATAAAAGTACAATGAAAGATAAAGAAAATACCAAAAAGAAGAAATTTCCCAAGGCGCTGATTGTCATCGGCGTCCTTGTTGTATTAGTCGGCATCGCTTATTTCGCGTACACGAAATACATGCACTACGATATTGAGCCGCATGAATCCTACAATATCGAGGATTTACAGGCAGCCGGTAAAACATATGACAACTACTCTACCGTTTACTTTACCAAAGACATCAGCCCCGAGGGACTGAATAAAGTATACGAAGCACTGAATGCAAATCCCGAGGGAAAGGTTGCCATCAAACTTTCCACCGGTGAGGCAGGAAACCCCAACCACCTGGATCCGAACTTAATTAAGGATCTGGTTCAGAGCGTGGACGGAACCATTATCGAATGCAATACCGCTTACTCCGGTTCCAAAAGAGCCGATACCGCAATGCATATGCAGGTTGCAAAGGATCACGGTTTTACCGAGATTGCTGATGTGGACATTATGGACCGCGACGGCTATATGGTAATTCCCGTGGAGGGCGGCGACAATTTGAAAGAAAACTGGGTCGGACAGAATCTTGCCAACTATGACTATGTTATGGTTCTTACCCATTTCAAAGGCCATCCCATGGGCGGTTTCGGCGGCGCACTTAAGAATATCTCCATCGGTATCGCTTCCAGGGAAGGAAAGGTCAGAATCCATTCCGGCGGACGTCTCCATAAGCCGACCATCAATCTGGCGGCCGTTACCACCAACCAGGACGTCTTTACGGAATCCATGGCGGAAGCTGCCAAATCCGTATCCGATTATGAAGACCACGGCGAAAAGATGCTTTATATCAGCGTCATGAACCATATGTCGATCGACTGTGACTGCGTCTCCAATCCGACAGAGGTGGACATGCATGACATCGGAATCTTAGCATCCACCGACCCCGTGGCAATCGATCAGGCCTGCATCGATCTGGTATTCAAAGCACAGGACGGAGAATCCCTGCAGAATAGGATCTTAAGTTTAAACGGCCTTCATATCCTGACACATGCTCAGAAAATCGGTCTCGGAAACCGGACCTACGAACTGATCGACTTAGACGAAGAATAATCCGCAAACGAAATGACTTTTTGGGAAATCGTACAAAGGGAATTAACATACATCTGGTACTACCTCTCCATCCAGTTTCGGCAGATCTTCGTTTACTGGGTTGTGGGTATGGTCATCGGATCCGTGATCTCTGTCTTTTTCAAAGACATCATTCACAATCAGATGCGAAAGATGAAGGGAGACGGCAGCAGTTTTGTGGGTATCGTCTTCGCTTCTTTTCTTGGCGTTCTCTCGCCTCTTTGCATGTACGGAACCATTCCCATTGCGGCTTCGTTCAGCAAAGGCGGAGTAAGGGATGAGTGGCTTGCCTCTTTTATGATGAGCTCGATTCTCTTAAACCCACAGCTTATCATCTACAGTGCGGCACTCGGATTAAAAGTGCTGCTCGTTCGGATCATTACCTGCTTCTTATGCGGGATCTTAGCCGGAGTGATCATCCGGATCTTCTATCGAAAGAAAGAATTCTTTAATTTTAAACCGTTCGACGAGCCCCGAAACAAAGATACGGACCCGAATCTTTTCGTGCGCTTTCTGAAAAACCTCTGGCGGAACCTTCGCGCTACCGGCCTTTGGTTTTTCTTAGGCATCCTGCTTTCTGCGATCTTCCAGCGCTATGTACCGAAAGAAGCCGTCACGTTTCTCTTCGGCGGAAACGAAGCCTGGGGCGTACTCATGGCTTCCACGATCGGTGTTCCTTTGTATGTCTGTGGTGGAGGTACGATACCGATTCTGCAAGGCTGGCTTGCAAACGGTATGAGTATCGGCAGTGCAGCTGCATTTATGATCACGGGACCCGCAACCAAGATTACGAATTTAGGCGCCCTGAAAGTAGTACTCGGCATCAAACATTTCCTGTTCTACTGGCTTTATGTAATCGCCTTTTCCTGCTTCTCGGGGCTTATAATCAATCTCTTTTTATGACTTACGGTTCATCTTTGCGATGGACGCAAGCGTCGGAATCTGCATCGGACAGACATCCACGCAGGATAACGATTTGGAACAGCCTTCGGCAAAATGTGCGTCGTAGGCTTTTTTATTTTCTTCCTTACGGATGGCACTTCTGGCCGAGATTAAATAACAGTCATTGGCAAAAGCCGCGCCGTAGAAATTGGCACCGTCTTTGTAATTCGGGCAGACTTCGAGACAAAGGCCGCATTTTAAGCAGCGTGCAGCCGAATACATATGCTCATATTCTTCGTAATTACCGCCCTTATATTCTTCGATATACGTATCGGCTTTCTTTAAATTTTCCTGAATAATCCCGCGGTCTACCACTAAATCCGCAATCGTCGGAAATTTCTTCAAAGGCTCCAAAATAACGGTATTTCCCTTGATATCGCGAAGGAAGGTCTCGCATGCAAGAGCGGGTCTATGGTTGATCACCATGGCACATCCGCCGCACATTCCCTGCAAACAGGAGCATTCCCACTGGATTCTCGGGGCCGGATTTCCGTCTTTATCTTTCAGGTCATCCTTATAATTTAATTCATCCAGCATACCCGCCACGGTCTGATTATCGTTCCGTTCATAGGTAAATTCCTGCCAGTACGGCTTAGAAAAGGGCGATGCCTGTCTTAAAATCTTAACGTTCATATTCGCCCTCCTTATCCAGTCTTACAATAAATTCACCGTTTTCGAAGCAGACGATACTCGGATATGCATACAGATCGTTTGTATCCGGATAATCGCTTCTGACATGCGCTCCCCTGCTTTCCTTACGAAACATCGCACTAAGCAAAGTTGCCTTGGCAAGGTTTAAAATTCCGGTTAACGAGAAGGATAAAAACGGCATTTCCGACTTATCATACTTAATCTTATCCGCAACGGAGAGATAGTATGTCACATCATCCAGGCCCTTCTTTAACTTTTCTTCATCCCTTACGATTCCAAGGTCCTTTCGCATGTTTTCCGCAAGCATGTCACGGATATAAACGGCCGGGAAAACACTTTGGGACTGACGCCCTTCGTTTAATTTCGCACGACCCGCATCAATATCCTTTTGGAAAATCGCCTCAACTTCTTGATACATTGTCTCATCGGTAAGCGCGGATTTCTCTATTGAGCACGCCGCCACTTTGGCTCCGTAAACCGCCGCCAGAAGCGAGTTGCCGCCCAGACGGTTGGCTCCGTGATAGATCGATGCGCACTCTCCGATCGCATAGAGATTCTTCATATTGGTCTCATGATTGTTCTTCACCGCAATTCCGCCCATGAAGAAATGCACCGAAGGCGAAACCGGAATGCTTTGCTTCGAAATATCGATTCCGCTGTATTTTAAGCAAAGTTCATAGACCTCGGGAATACGCTTTAAGATCTCCTTTTTCCCAAGGAATGTAATGTCTAAGAAAATATCCTTACCGGTCGACTCCATGGTCTTGGAGACAATGTCCCTAGGCATTAAATTGCCTCTTTCTCCAAACTTTTCTTCCATGAAGTAAATTCGCTTACCGTCTTCTTCGTAGTAAAGCCTTCCGCCCTCTCCTCTGACCGCTTCGGAGATCAGCATTCTCTTCTGCGCTGTTTCAAGCGTGGTCGGATGGTACTGGATAAACTCCAGATTCTTTAATTCCACACCCTGCATAAAAAGCCTGCCTGCAGCATATCCGTCGCACAGTGTGGAGCCGGTTGTTTTACCGAATAAAGCATTCTGTCCGCCGGTTGCAATCACAACGCTGTCTGCAGCAATCATCTCAAGATCCGCCGTGGCCTCGTTATAAAAAACCGCACCGTAACATACGCCGTCCATAATCAGGGCTTCGTAGAAATCCATCCAGAAACGTCTCTTGATCAGTCCCAGGCCTTCGTATCTTCTGGCTTCCATCACAAGGGATGTTACGATCTGTTTGCCGGTCGATGCTCCGCAGTAGCAGGTCCGCTTATGAGACTGTCCGCCAAAAGCGCGGCGCATTATGGTTCCGTTATCATCCGTTGTAAAGACCGTTCCAATTTTCTCCAGCCATTTGATGCGTTCCGGCGCCCCCGCGCAAAGTCCTCTGACAGACTCTTTGCCTGCGATATTGCATCCGCCTTTTAACGTATCTTCGATATGGCTTTCAATGCTGTCGCCTTCTTCATGGGAATCCAAAACCGCATTGATTCCGCCTGCTGCCAAAACGGACTGTGCTCTCTCCGAAGGAAACGGAGAAACCAGTGTCACTTCCATTCCCCTTTCGGCGCACTCGATTGCGCAGGAAAGTCCCGCAATCCCGCTTCCGACGATCAGTATGTGTTTTTGTCTCATTTCGTTTTTATCCATTGAACATCTTCCATTGTGTCATTGTGATAATGAAACTTGCTGCAAGAAACATAAGAAAACAAAGAATCCAGATAATGATATCCGCCACTTTTTTCTTCTTCATATCGCCAAGCCATCCGAGGCTTACCAACGCATTCGTAAAGGACAGTGCCACATGGGAAAAGACGGACCAGTAAAAGATCACCATGATCAGTAAAAACAGCGAAAAGAACACCGTTCCCACGCTCTTGGACAAGAGTTTAAATGCAAAGATATGAAGAGGAATCAGCACGCACATCAGTCCCGCAAAAATACGTTGCAGAAGTGTACGAATATTGAGTGCTTTGTAAGTAATCGTTTTGGAATCATGCCGGCCAAAGACAATGGCCATGGAAAGCCCGGCGTGGGCGACGATTGCAGCTACCAGCACATAGCCTAAAACCTTGGTAACGACCGGGTTATAAAAGAACACAACAAAACTGATCACTTCATACAGAACGTGAATCAGCATTAAAATGCAAATCAAAAGGCTTATGCCCGCATTGGCTTTTTTCATTGTGTAATCCCCTAAAGTATCGTTTGCTGCGACATGTTTATTGTAACACAAAAAAGCCCCACCCGCCATAGCGGATGAGGCTTTCCACACATTTGTCACAAAATGTCAGGCGTCACAAATTATTCAACAACCTCTACTCTTTCGAAGAAGGTCTCTCCGTCGATGTAGTCTACATCGCTGTTTGCGCTTCTCCATCCAAGGTTTCCGTTCTCATCAAACCAGAACTCGCCGGCACCGTCGGTATACTTTACATCATCGGTGAAGTTCTCTTCATCGGTATAAGTACGTACATAATACTTAGCATCGGTATACTCAAGTAAATCCGTGGAAGGATAGTAGGTAGCGTTCATCTCCCAGTTGGAAGATTCGAATGCGCTGCTGGACCAGTGAACGTTTACGGTATAGTTTCCTTCTTCAACATGGTTGATCTCGATGGTGCATCTTCCGGACATCGGCTCGGTGTAAGTACCGGAATAATCGGGATAATCAACAACTTCTTCCACGATCTCGGAAGTTACATCAGCTACAACCTCGGAAGGCTGATCCAATACTACAACCTGCTCGGAAGCGTTTTCAACAACAGTTTCATTTTTCTTGCAAGCTGCCAGAGATAATACCATTGCGCCTGCCAAAGCCAGAACAAATAATTTTTTCATTTTGAACTCCTCCGTTATTCTCTATAATCATTCATCATTACACCGCAAGTTTAATCCGTTACGACCCAAAACACAATGTACCGTTTTCACGAATTCTACAAAAGAATGCCGAAAACTTTGTCAAAATCGCATAAGAAACCCACGATTTCAGCCGACTTTTCCTTGTTCTTAAAGGAATCCTATTGTAAAATAAATATAGGATTTAAATCCATTCCAAGTGAGGTAGCCTTTATGAGAAAAAATGCCATCAGACATTCGATTCGAAGAACATTCGCACTCCTTTCCATCGTACTGATCCTAACCGCATTATGCGCATGTAAAAGCCGTTCCACAAAGGAACTCGAAATCGGTACCGGTGGAGAAAAAGGTACCTACTACGCATACATGTCGGATTTTGCCAAGATCATGCAGCATGAATATACCATCACTCCACGTACCACAGCAGGTTCCGCTGCAAGCGTACGCCTTTTGCAGAAAGGTTTCGTGGACGGAGCGGTCGTACAGGACGATATTCTGGAGCAGGCCTACAACGGACTCGGCGTTTTTGCAAACGAAAAGACCGTCAATAACTTAACATTCAGCGCCGTTGCCTCCCTGTATACGGAGTCGCTGCAGATCATTGTACGTGCGGATTCCGATATTCACTCGGTTAAGGATCTGAAAGGAAAGCGCGTTTCCATCGGTGAATCCGAATCCGGTGTTATCGTGGAAGCCGAGCAGGTTCTTGCCATCTACGGACTTTCCTTTAAAGATTTGAAAGTTCACAATAACAGTTTTGCATCCGCTGCCGCAGCACTGAAATCGGATCACCTCGATGCGTTCTTCTGTGTAGCCGGTGCTCCGACCAAAGCCGTTTCCGATCTTGCCAAAGAAACCGATATCCGCATTCTTTCCCTCGATGAGGAAGAAATCAATAAATTAAAGAGCCTTTATCCGTACTATGAAAGCGTAACCCTTCCGATCGATACCTATGGAGGAATTGATACGGAAGTACATACCATCGGTGTCAGAGCCATCTTCGTGGTTTCCAATTCCTGCTCCGATGACGATATATACAGCCTAACCAAGGCACTTCTTGCGCACTCCGCCGAACTGAATGAAAGCATCATTACCGATGGGGAAACATCGATTGAAGAAGCAACAAAGAACGTTTCCGTTCCGTTCCATCCCGGTGCAGCAAGATACTACGAGGAAAACGGTATCACCGTTCCCGTCGGAACAACGCTTCTGGCCAAACCCGTTTCCGGAACACAGGATTAAAAGGAGTTCCACATGCCCACTATTTCGCTTGATATGTATCAAACGCTGGGAATTGCGGTTGTCGTACTCCTTATCGGTTCCTGGTTAAAGAAACGAATCAAATTTCTGGATAAATTCTGCGTACCCGCTCCGGTTATCGGAGGTCTTCTTTATGCGCTGATCATGCTCGTTTTGCATGTTAACAATGTCATCGACTTTAACTATGACGAGACATTGAAAAACATCTGCATGGTCATTTTCTTTACTTCAGTCGGTTTCCAGGCCAATATCAAAATTTTGAAAAAAGGCGGCGTAAGCTTAATCATCTTCCTGGTCATTGTTGTCGGAATGATCTTCGCACAGAACGGTCTTTCCGTACTGATTGCCAAGTTTCTTGGCATGGATCCGATGCTCGGTCTTTGTACCGGCTCCATCCCCATGGTCGGCGGACACGGAACAAGCGGCGCTTTCGGTCCGATTCTGGAAGATTTCGGAATTACCGGTGCCACGACCCTTTGTACCGCTGCGGCAACCTTCGGTCTGATCGCAGGCTCCCTAATGGGCGGACCTTTGGGCGAATGGCTGATCCTGCATAAAGGTGCGATGAACACCATGGAGAATACGGATCCTTCCGTTCTCATCGAAGAAGAGAAAAAGCATCACCGTAAGGTCAGCAATTATGCGGGCGGTACCTACCAGCTTGCCATTGCCATCGGCATCGGAACCATCATTTCCTGGCTTTTATCCAAAACAGGCATGACATTCCCCATCTATATCGGAGCCATGATTGTCGCAGCCCTGATGCGCAATATCGGAGAAGCCAGCGGAAAGATCACGATCCACATGGGTGAGATCAACGACATCGGCGGTATCTGCTTATCGATCTTCCTCGGAATCGCCATGATCACCTTAAAGCTTTGGCAGCTTGCGGATCTCGCGCTTCCGCTGATTCTTCTGTTACTGGCACAGTTACTTCTTATGTTCCTCGTTGCCAGATTTGTTGTATTTAACCTGATGGGACGAAACTTCGACGCGGCTGTTTTATCCGCCGGTACCTGCGGTTTCGGTATGGGTGCAACGCCCAATGCCATGGCAAATATGCAGGTTCTTTCGGAGAAATATGCGCCTTCCGTGAAAGCTTATATTCTCGTACCGATCGTCGGAAGTATGTTTGCCGATTTCCTAAACTCATTAATCGTCACATTCTTTATCAATATGCTGAAATAATCATTTAAGGAGGAGCACCCCATGGAAGAAAAACATGTACACATCTCGGTTTCAACGGAAAATCTGGCTTTTCCGGAATTCATTGTGGAAGAAGACGAAGATACGGCCAAGAAAACACTGATTGTCATCGACATGCAGAACGACTTTATTGACGGTGCACTCGGCACGAAAGAAGCCGTAGCCATTGTGGAGAATGTAAAAAAGCGGATCAAACAGTACCGCGACCACGGCGATGAGATCATTTTTACGCAGGATACGCATGATGAGAATTATTTAGATACCAATGAAGGGAAAAATCTCCCGGTGAAGCATTGCATCGAGGGCACAAAGGGATGGCAGATCCGGGAAGGCCTCGAAGGAGAAGGCGACCTTCATGTCATCAAACGAAGCTTCGGATATACCGGCTGGGAACAGTTTCATTTGGAAAATGTGGAAATTATCGGACTTTGTACAGACATCTGCGTGGTTTCCAACGCACTGATCATCAAGGCTCTCTACCCTGAGATTCCCGTACGTGTAAATGCAAGCTGCTGTGCGGGTGTTACACCCGAAGCACATGAGGCAGCGTTGAAAACCATGAAATCCTGCCAGGTAGAGATCATTTACTCGTTTTTAAGAAATCAATCAGAAATGTAATATAAGATTACGGTTTTTGAATCAGTTTGCCGAGGCTTTGTTCGTTTTCGGCACCAAACTCTTTGCAAAGATGTTTTAAAATTCTCTCATACGACTCTTCGGGAGATTCTTTATATGCCTTTGCAACATGCTTATAACCGTACAACTGCTCGGGCATAGAGTAGATGGCTACATCCCAGCCATACTCTTTGCCCTTTTTATTTTTTCTCTTTTGGAAATCCCTCATGCAAAGATAGGACTGCATCTGAAGACCGCTTAAGGTGCCTTCAAAGCCTTTCTCCCCACCTTTCCCGAAGCCGGCCAACTCCTTTATTTCAAAAGAAAAAAGCCTCGTATCTTCGGAAAACAAATCCATGATCTTCTTCTGGCGCAGGGACGCTTTGCCATCATCCCAAAGGGCATCGAAATCATATCCGTTTCGCCTTAGATTGGCAAAATACGGAAACCACTTCTTTGAGATAAATCCGGCCTTTCGCTCGAAAAACTTTCCGTAAGCTATTTTACCTTCCCTTGCGATGACGGTCCGCCACGCCCAGGGATCACGGTCTGCTTTCTCCGACCACCAGTACGTCGGATCCGTATGCTCTTCAACGGAAAAACCGGGCACGGAGCAGGCAAATAAAGGCAGGAAGCCCACCC
The DNA here is from genome assembly GCA_002368665.1 of Lachnospiraceae bacterium UBA3804. Lineage (GTDB taxonomy): Bacteria > Bacillota > Clostridia > Lachnospirales > Lachnospiraceae > UBA3766. The sequence goes on along the minus strand of DFEK01000008.1, from coordinate 30,829 downwards.
TGTCAATGTAATCGGAAAGATCCCCGGCGCTGTGCAGACAGCCCGGGTCTTTCCAATCGATACCGCTCATAATCCATTTTCCGTTAATCTCTTCCATACAGCCTTTATTCCTTAGCCAATCAGCGGATTTCTTCCCTTGTTTGCATTTTCTTTGCCCTTGAGATTCTCACGAATCGAGGTCTGACGAATTTTGGCTTTATCTCCGTTTTTCTGAATATTGCCCAGAACCTTTTTGTTGATGTTTTCTATGTTCTTCTTACCAACCAGAAGGTTTCTGCAGAATTCCGGATCCATTTTTTCACCCTTCATCGCATCCTTGAATTCCTTCGATTCCCTAAACTTGGAAGCCATATCATTGAAGTTTTTCATGGTCGGAGGGTTGAATGACTTAAACTTACCCTTCAGGATATTCTCGGCAAGCAGAAGTTTGGCGGTCACCGTGTATACCAGATTACGGTCTCCTTCGGAAAATTCTTTCTGTCTGCTGTAGCGTGCAATAATGTCCATGGAATGCGCAGATTCCATTGCAACAATTTTATTGGCCCCCTTTTCATTGGGGATATCCGCTCTTCTGTCATTTAACAGTCTCTGAATCTCCTGATCCTGCTGCTGTTTCTCGCGCTCATCAATCTGTCCGAGTTTAGCCTGGGCGACATCGAGTCTGGTGCGGATTGTTTTGTATGCATTATTCATCACTTCCAGACGCTTCGTTCCCTTTGCATCCAGAGATTTGCCTTTCCCTTCCAGCTCTGTTTTCTCCGACTCCTTACGACGCGTATAGGTAAGAATATCTTCCTTGGCTTTATTCAATTCTTCGATTTCCGCCTTGAGCGCATGTCTGGACAGCTCATTCTGACGGTTCGGTGCATTCAGCTGTTTTTCATTATTGCATACTCTTTCATATGCGATTAATGCCTTATCGTAATCATCACCGCCACGCCAAACCTTACTTCCGTCTACGGTTCTCTGTGCAAGTTTCACATCTGCCAAAGCCGCATCTTCTTCCGCAATCAAGGCTGCGGGATCTTTAGCGAGAGCTTCCGCATGACGAGCCTTGTTAATCGCTTCCACTCTGCGTCTGGTTTCTGCGATGTTTTCCTTGGCTTTCCGCATTACACCAATACGTTCGGTACCCTTTTCATCCCACTCAAGTTTACTTCTCTTACGCTGCAGATACAGATCAATCTTTTCTTCCGCCTTATCCATCTCTTTGGATAAATCATCCATATCCCTGGCGGTAATTTCGTTATTATTCTTAACATTAATGGCACTGAGTTTCGTGGTAAATGCATTGAATTCCTTCTTTGCATCCTTATACTCGGAACTTCCCAAATGAACATCCCGATCTGCTATCTCCATATCCAGTCCTAAATCTCGTGCCTCTTCCGTTAACGCCTGCATACTCTTTACTTCTGTGACTTCTTTGGCCTTCTCCAAAGCATCCAGTTTACGAATTGCTCTCTCGATCAGGGTACGTCCCTTGTTGACAGCTTCCACACGATTGTGGGTAGAATCGGCAAGGATCTCGCCGGATTTCTGTGCTGCATAAAGTCCCAGTGCATCATCCGCTTTTAAAAGCAACTCTCTGGTTTCCTTGAGTTCATCTCTTGAGATGTTTGCTTCGTTTCCGTCGAATTTAGTGTCTAAAAGTCTTAACTTATCCTGTACCAGTTTAAAGGATTCTCTGGCTTTCTTGTATTCATCGCTTCCGCGAAGGAATAATTTGTTGTTCAGCATATCATTATATGCTGCAGCCGCTTCCGTACTGAGATCATGGATCGATTTGGGCGGAGTATTACGCAGCTCCTCTCGACGCGCATTCACGATGGCAAGCTGTTCTTCCAAAACATCGAATGCATCTTCCACCGCCTCCATACGGCTCTTTGCGTTCCGGCTCTTATCATTCTCGCGGTATTTCTTATCCATGTAAGTATCCGCAAGTTCAAGTACGTTTAACAGTTCATCGCGAAGACCAAGCAGTTCATCTTCGCTGATCTTACCGCCCTGAGCGGCTGTCGCACGAGTCCATTTCTCCTGAACCTTACTGAATTCTTCACGGACATGCTTGTATTCGTCACTGCCTCTCGCCCGGAGGGTTGCTCTCTGAAGGCGGTCCTTTGCCATCAGCATACGGCCGTGTATGGCAGCATTCTGCAGAAGTTCACGCTGTTTCATGACAGGCTGGGGCTGCTGCGGCTGAACCTGCGGCTGCGGCTGAACCTGCTGTTCCGGATGTGCTTGTCCTTCCTGGTTATTCTGATTAAGCTGATTGTTGTTATTTGCGTTGTTATTTGCGTTGTTATTTGCGTTGACGTTTTCTACATTGTTATTGGGCTGTTCCGGATGAACATTTGCCTGATTTGCCTGTTCACGCTGATTCTCCGGGTTTGCCTGTTGTCTGACGGGACAGTCCGCATTCAGATTATAATTATATCCTTCGCCCTGCGCACTGTTCAGCATCTGCTGGTAATGCAGAACGGACGGTCTTTGCTCTTCCGTGAATTTATACTCATGACGCTGCTTCGCAGGTTCAAGAATATAGTCCCTTACATAATTGCGGAGATGTTCTTTGTATATCTCTTCCGGGTTCTGTCCCGCCTGGATATTGTTAAGAACCAGGTTCACATTTTCAATCATTCCCGGATGATCCGGCCCACAGATATTGAAGATTGCACGAAGTGTATCGCTCTTCTCTGCATTCGGCCAACCTTTTTGCGCGAACTGCTGATGGAACGCAGGCCAGTTCATGTTGTTTACCTGCTTATTCGGATCGATGATCCGGATTAAGTTGGGGTTCTCCTGCAGAAGCTGATTCTCACGCTGAACCAGCGGATCAACCTGATTCTCCGGCTGGTTATTTATCTGATTCTCATTTACGTTCTCATGAATCTCATTGTTCTGATTATTCTGCGGATTATTTGCAAACCTTGCTGCCAGATTCCTTTCGTTATAATAGTTTTGCAGGTAATTATACGCTGCCGTTCCGAGGTTATTTCTGAACACATTCCCATTGAAGTAATTTACCAGGTCATGTGCAATCCGGTCGAGGAAATCGTTTATGTTCTGTATACCCTGATTCTGCGGAATATTTCCGGTTTCCAGCATAGTTGCAACATTCTTCATTGCATCGCTTCCGTTGTCATACAAACAGATAAAAGCACGGAGAATTTCATTCTTCTGCGCGTTCTGAAGTCCGCTGTTCGCCTGTACGGAGTTGATGAAATCCGAAGTGGTTTTGCCGTTAATTACTTTGACATTGGGAAGATTAACAATCGAGCCAAGCTGATTTAACGGGTTTTCCTGGATATTGTTATTAAATAAGTTCAAATTGTCCATAAAATATCTCCTTCATGCGTTTCGTCACTACGCCTCTATACCAAATACCCTGTCAAGGTACAAAAAGTTGCATTTATTTTGGGGATTTGATCAGTTCCTCGATTTCCTCCCTCGAAGGCATTACCCGAAGAGCTCCTCTTCTGGTTGTGATAATGGACGCAGCCGCATTGGCAAACTCCAGCATTTCCTGCATTTCCACCTCGGTATACTCACGGAGCCCATGTTCTAAGATATAGTGTAAAACACCCGCGCAGAACGTATCTCCCGCGCCGGTCGTCTCCATCGTATTTTTCTGTATAAAAGGAGGAGCGGTCACTTTCCGGCCGTTTTGGTAGCAAACGCTGCCCTCCCTTCCCATGGTAAGGAAAACAATTTTAATCTGGGGAAACTCGTCCAGAATGGCGGCTACCGCGGCATCGTAGTCATCTATGCCCGTAAACCACAGAATTTCATTGTCGGAAATCTTTAAGATATCGCAAAAACACATCCCCTGCGCAATTTCTCTTTTGGCTTCTTCCAAAGAGGACCAGAGGGGTTCGCGAAGGTTTGGATCGAAAGAAATGGTGATGTGCGCATCTTTGGCAATTTTAAGTGCCTTCATCGTAGCACCTTTCACCGGCTCCGAAGTCATGGATAAGGAACCGAAGTGGAAGATTTTGGCACTTTTAATCAGTTCTTCGGGAATTTCATCCCTCCGAAGCATCATATCGGCTCCGGGATTTCGGTAGAACGAGAAATCCCTGTCGCCGTCCGGATACGTATGCACGAAAGCAAGCGTGGTATGAACATCTTCGTCTTCCATAAGCGCTTCCGTACCGATGCCGACTTCGGTAAGCACTTCCTTAAGTTGCTTTCCGAAACGGTCCTTTCCGACCTTTCCGATAAAGGAAACATCGTGTCCCAGACCGCAAAGCAGGGCGAGCACGTTGCACGGTGCTCCCCCCGGGTTTGCCTCGAGAACCGGATTGCCCTGAGAACTGGTTCCGTTCTCGGTAAAATCAATTAATAACTCGCCTAACGCAACAACATCTTTTGCCATATGCACCCCCTACGGTGCAGGGCACCGTATTATTTATGTCGTTTCTCGTAATCCTCGCGAATCGGCGCACAGGCTGCGCCCATCGCTTCTGAGGCTTCTTTTCTGTTTTTGGCCTTTCTAAATACGGATACCGTCTCGGAAAGGACTTCATAGTTTAATGCCGTACCTGTTTCGTCGCAGACATAATTGATTGCGCGATCCGCATGGATACCGAATCTGCCCGCTACATCAATCGAATCGATATTTGCCCCTAAGAACAGAAACTCCCAACCGTACTTTTCCTTCTGACGTTCCACCATATCTTTGACCTTTCGGTAATTGTAGACATGGCTGGAATTCTCCATACCATCCGTGGTAATGATGAAAAGCGTTTTCTCCGGACGGTCTTCTTCCCTTGCGTAGCGGTGTACGTTCGAGATATGATGTACGGCGCCGCCGATGGCATCCAGGAGCGCCGTGCAGCCTCCTACCTGATACTGCTTATCGTTCATCGGCTCAATTTTTGCAACCGGAGTCCTGTCATAGAGAACTTCCGAACGGTCGCTGAAAAGAACGGTGGAGATGTAGGCCTCTCCTTCTTCCTTGCGCTGTTTCTCGATCATTGAATTGAAACCGCCGATGGTGTCTGCTTCGAGTCCGCTCATGGAACCGCTTCTGTCTAAAATAAAAACTACTTCCGTTAATCCTTTACGCATAATGTTGCCCTCCTTATTCGTTCCGACTTTGTCGGTGTTTGCTGTTGTTGGGCTCATTATACGTGAATTGATTTTAAAACAGGTCTCCCGCGAAGCGACCTTTTAAACTATGCGATAATGCACTGCAGACCGTGCTCTTCAAGCTGAATGTCCAACTCAATCATATCATAGATTTCGTTCTCGATAAAATACGAAAAAATGATATCCGTCTTATCACAGGGCGAAAGCGCATAGCCCGCTCTGGCAAGCAAATCCTTGGTCTCGTCCAGATTAAGCCTTGCTCCGATGCAAAGACAGAGGGCCGTCAATTTCTGCGGATGATATGCATCGTTGTTTTTGATCTTTGAAAATGTCTTTTTATCCACAAGCGCATGCTTATATACATCCGCATTCTCCAAGTTTTTGACTTTGATCAAATACATCAGATACTGCGAAAACGTATCGGATAAATGCTCCATGCGCTCGGCAAGCTTGCTCTCATGCTTTTCTTCGAAATCCGGTGACGCCTCTTCGTCGATTTCTTCCAACACCCCTGCAGGAGCCGAATCCTCACAGATTCTATTGGCCATGACGGATTTCATAAATCCGTGCTTTGGACGCACCTTGGCCGAACCCATAGCCCTTTCGGACTGCATGGGCGCCGCCATCGAAGCAGCAGCGAATGGCTTCACTTCCACGTAATTTAACGCGATGTATTCTTCCAGGTTTTTGCGTAACTTAGCTCTGTCCATTTTTACTCCGATACAAACTTTGTCAAAACTACTACCACACCCGGCAGGGAGGTTTTATTTTACTGCGCCACTACGGACTCACTGTTTACCGGGAAGGTGAAATAGGTATCCGTATAGGGTTCGTCATCCAGTGTAAAATGCCACCATTCTTCAGGCAGCGGTCTGAAGCCGTGCTTCATCATGACTTCCCTTAAAAGCATACGGTTTGCATACTGCTCGTCGGTAATGCCCTTATAGTCCGGATGACTTAATTCGCCGAAATAATCAAAGGTGCCGCCCATATCGACTTCCTTTTCGGTCGTCATGTCGAAAAGCGTCAAATCCACGGTGCTGCCCCTGCTGTGGCCGGAATGTTTGTCAATGTATCCCTGCGGGAAAAGGACGTCTTTCTCAAGTTCCGGATAAAAGTATTCCTTCATCTTGGTATCTTCCGTATTCTCCGCCCAGCGCACAAAGTGCGAAACCGCTTCCTGCGGGCGATATGCATCATAGATTTTTAAACGGTATCCCTTGGATACGAATTCGTCGCTTGCATCTTTTAATGCTGCTGCCGCTTCCTTGGTAAGAAAGGCCAACGGCTCTTCGTAGCCGTCAACACGCTCGCCGACGAAATTGTAAGTGGAGTAATAACGAATCTCCAAAATTGCATCCGGAACCGCATCGGAAAGCAGTACGAAGTCGGATGAATCGTTCGAAAGTTTAACGCCATCCTCTGCAATCGTAACTTCCACTTCCGAAGCAGGCTCTGCCTTCTTTGCTCCTTTTGCGCCAGTGCATCCGAGTGCAAAGACCATAAGCGCACAGAGTAAAATGCTGATCAGTTTTGTGTGTAATTGTTTCATTGCATGTCTCCTATCCGGTACTTTATGGGTTGCCCCACGGGTTATTGTTATTCACCGTTGCATTGCCCCAGGGGTTATTTAACATCATTTTAAAGTCATTGTCTGCGTTGACTTCCTTTCTACCAAGGATGGTAAAGACAATCATTGCCGCAAGGAAGAGGAAGGCAATAACCGGCCAGAGAAAGAAAGCCGGTATCGTACTCTGCAAGAGTTCATACATCCAAAAAGACAAAAGGAGTGAATATCCCGTAGAAAGGCCGAAGAGAATGCAGTCAGCTATGCAAAGCCCGGTATACTTTCTTACCTTTCCAATCCTGCCTGCATGAAATGCAAGGATGCTTAATACGAGTACTGCCACCGAATTTGCAAGAATCAGGAATACAAATACCGCTCCAAACACTCCGCCGGTATAATCGTTCGAATCGACAATCCAAATAAAAAAATCAACAAGCAACGTCCCCATTACTAAGGCGCCCGGTACAAGACTCGCCAGAACCATGAGTACGGATCCGACAATACTGATAATCAATTTCGCTACTTTCAATTACAATTCCCCCTAAATTAACACTCAGTCTTCTCCGAATTCAATCTTGGTAAAAGGACCGGTCTTCTTATAATTCGTTACCTTGAAATCAGACGAAATCGATTTGCCATAAGCATCTCCGTAAGTGATGGTAATCGTAAGCTTCGTCTTGTCGGTCCATTTATACTTTCTGTACGCACTGCTTGATACTATAGCCTTGAAATCATCAATCTTCTTTCCTTTTCTCTGTACGTTCTTCACCGTAATATCGTTAATCTCGGTACCCTGGCTGTCCGGCTCGGAAAGAACCACCGAAACCTTGGCTCCGGCAGAAAGAAGTTTCACCGGAATCTCGATGGAATTATCTTTAACAACAATTCCTTCATACTCCTCCTGATCGTTAAAGGAATAATGATTGCAAACCGGCATCGTAGGGATACCGTCGGAGATAATGCTGGCCACATTGTCCTTTTCTTTCTGATCTATGTTCATTTCGCCGGCCAGTGCCTGCAGAAGTTCGCAGTTTAAGATTAAGGGCTCATAAAGGGAAGGAAGCTCGGTCTTTCTTAAGGACTTTAAGAATTTAATGTACTTGGCGAGATTTTTCTTCTCTTCCTTAAATTCCAGCTTCTTGATCTTTTGAATGCTTTCCTTAAGTTCCTCATAGTCGGGCTCTTCAAGCTCTATTTCCTGAATCTCCTGAACATATGTATCGTTGTATTCTCTTTGCTCATCCATCAAAAATGCAACGTTATCAAACGTAATATCATACGCATCATCGAGGTATTTCTTATTACCTGTCCGGTTATATAAATCGACATAAACACGGGATACAAAGTATCTGTCGGACCAGTCTTTTTTATCCGTATTACTTAAAATCTCATCCGCGTACTCTTCCGCAACTTTCACATATTCGGAATCGGAGTAAACGTTTCTTGCGGATACGATGGCCTTCGGCAGAACCTGTGCCAGGTTATAATCCTGTCTGTAAATACCGGTGGAGAGCTTTTTATAATTTTCCACGCAGTTTAAGCATTTACCGTACTGATCCAGTTCAAAATAGGAATCCGCCAGTTCAAGCCAATAATCCCCAAGTAACTTATATCTGTCCTCTTCGGATTCGAGTTTTCTGATCTTTTCGCTGGTATTCGAAGTCGCACAGATTGCCGCAAAATCCTCGAACGCCTCCTCATTTAAGGTAAGCTTTCCATCCAGGTTATAGGTGCGGACCATGGTGATCATGTAGTTATATGCATCCTTGCGATTCTGAAGGATGATCTCTTTTTCCTGATCGTCCAAATCCCATCCGCTGAAGAGATAGTTCATCTCTATATTATCCTGCGTCTCTTTGTATGTGCTGATGGACTCTACGATGGTGCTGGTGGTATCGACTGCCAGTTCCTTCCAGTCAATTAAATCCACGAGCGAGAAATCCTCTTCGACGTCCGAAGAAGCTTCCTGCATTGCCAGAGCTTTCTGCTGATTGTGGATATACTCAAGTCTTTCTCGCTTGTCCGCAAGAGTATTGAAATCTTCAATGCTTTTAAGTAACTGATTGATGTGATTCTGCGTCTCTTCATCCACAGCGCTCGGATTAACATCGTTTAAAAGAGAATTATAAATATCATCCAGCAATAAGCGGTTATCCTTCGAAATCCTGATCTTCTCTGCCGTAATTGCCAGATAATACATCATGGAATACGAATTCATCTGCTCGGCAAGCAAAAGTTCCTCATCGGATAACGTTGTGCCTCCCTTGCTTGAGTCATAACCCGTTTGTGCGCCTTTCGCTGTTTCATCCAATCCTTCCCCATCCAAACCTTCGGCAAGTTCCACATCCGCTTTCTCGGATGCCTGAAGCGTGGAAGAATCGGCCTCACTTGATTTAAACTTATCGAAAAACTCGCATCCGGTACTTGAAAGCAGCATAATGCCCGCAATACCAAGCGATACCATTTTAACCCAGACTTTTTTCACGATTTTTTCCTCCCATGAAAGATGTCAATAGTTCACGAGAATATTATACCTCAGACATTGAAAAAAATACATAAAAAGAGCCGGGGCACATGCCCCGACTCATTCATTGGTAAAATTATTTCATCATAATCCTTTCGCAATCAAGCCATATCAGACTGCAATTTGATTATTCTCTCCATCCGTTCATTCTTTACATGCCATACCGCCTTCAGCGGCCAGGGAAGGCCTTCGATGTAATCGCGGTCATCTTCCGCTAAGGTGGCAATCCAGGCCTCAAATTTAGCCGGATCCTGATACTTGCACTTTCCGAAGTCGCACCTTACATATTCCGGCAATTCTTGATTTCCGGGAATCACCACCTGTTTAAAAGAAGTCCTGCCGTACTCATCCTGTACTTTTTCAAATGTGATCCGGTCTGCGGAAGCCTCTTTTTCGGGCTCGTTTAGCAGAATCACTTTGGTATCCAGGTAATGCTGCCAGACAATCTCCTGCACTTTTTCGAACGGTGTCGGGAAATCCAGTTTTTCCTTGATCTTTTTCACAGGATATCCTTTGTCCGCCATCACACGAATCGCTCCGCCCGAAGCAAAATCTACTGCGAAATCCGCTAACGCTTTTTCAAAGTATTTTTCACTCATAAAGATCCGTCCCTTAAGTGTTATTAGAATCATAGCATATTCGAGCAAAGAATACAAAAGCCCCTGCCAGGGCCAGGATTCCGGCCAGAATGGGATAAATGATCAGGTGGCGGTTTGTCGTTCCGTATATTTCAAGAACCCCTTTAAGGATGCAGCCAACGGTAAGCGTGGCGACCGCATAATTCCACAAATGTCTTGGGATTTCCGGGAGAGCCGGTTTGTCAAAAAGTATCATAAGCGCACCCGGAATGACGCATAAAAGCAAGGGCAGCATGAATGCATAAATCATATATCCCGAATAAACGCCATGGCCGAAGATCTCGTAAATGCCGCCAAATGCGGCGCAGCCTATGCTTATGATAAGTCCGTTAAAAACTCTTTGCAGTTCCGCTTTTTTATTCCGATTCGATGTAGACAATATCACTCACACTCCTTTCACTTGCATGCCTTCCGTTCGCGGGCGTATTCACAATCGCGCCATCGTATACCATGGTGGAGGATCCGCCGCCATCTAAATTGTAAGCGGTTTGAACTCCGAGACTTTCCATGAATTCGGCCAGTTCGTATAAACTTAAGCCTTCACTCTCCTGCGTTCTTCCGTCCGAAACCACAAATACGTAATGGTTATTATCAATCATTCCGATCGCGGTTCTGGGATTGCTTGCCATGGCACGCCCCACTTCATCGTTTTGATCTACCAGGTATTCTCCGTTTTCAAGAAGCCCGGGCCCGAAGGAAAAAACCTGCCAGGCTCCCGCTTCAAGCAGTTCCTCGGCGGAAACTTCACTCGGATCTGCAATCTCCATGCTTCCGTCCAAGTAGATACAAAGGACATCTTCATCCGAAGGCGTGGACCGATATAAGACTCCGTTTCTTATCACATATCCGCTTTCTCTTGCACCGTAATAATCCCCGTTAATCGCAAGAACTGCATTGTTTTCTCCGGCCATATCCGATGTTTTGTCGGTAATCTTTCTGCCGTATGTATCCTGTGCGAAGGCAGTTTTAACCGATTCCACGGAAGAAAAAACGATATCCGCCACATATACATTCGTATTATTTATCCGATATGTTGTTAACTGAATTTCCGGCGATTCCGTATCGTCATCATCCATACTTTCTTCCGTAACTGCGTTTTCACTATGCTCCGATTCCGTCTCGGCCACGACCTGAACCTGCTGCTGCCCCGACTGACTCGCATCTTCCACGTATGCTTCCGGAATCACAAACGTATCCAGCAACATATATGCACTCAGCAGTGTTAACACAACCGCAAATACAATACTCCATTTTCCCATTTTCATAGTTTATCCCTCCGGATTACCGATCCTGTAACGATTGTAAACGGGAAAGTTAAAATGAAGTTAAAATCTCGATATATTCTTGTTTCAACGCGCCAATAAGCCTATAATATAGTTATGGTTTTGCAACCTGCATAAAAGTATAAATGAGGGGGTATTTTTATGGACGAAAGATTGGTTGATTTACGATCCAAGAACTTCAGGGAAGCCAGAATCAAGGTGATGCAGGGACATTTTGCGACGCAGAACTCCCACATCAACACCTACATTGACATGTCCACGGTTAAATGTCGTCAGAACAACGCGGAAGTTTCCGCAAAGGCGCTTGCCGAGGAGTACATGTTAAATCTCTCCGTGGACACCATTGTCTGCTTGGATGAAACCGAAGTCATCGGTGCATTCTTAGCCGACGAACTTGCCCACAAAACCAAACAGGGATTAAGCTTCGGAAACAATATTTCCGTAATCACTCCGGAAGTCAATTCCATGGGGCAGATGATTTTCCGCGACAACAAACAGCGTATGGTGAACGGTATGAGATGTCTGATCCTTACCGACTCCATCACATCCGGTAAAACCATCCTGCAGGCCATTGATTCCATCCTCTACTACGGTGGAACGGTTTGCGGAATTGCGGCAATTTTCTCCGCCGTTTCCAAATGCGCCGGCATCGAGGTGAAATCGATTTTCTCAAGTGCGGACATTCCGAACTACGGCTACTACACCAGGGAGAACTGCCCGATGTGCGCAGCCGGCCAAAGACTCGAGGCCTTGGTCAACGGTTTCGGATATTCAAAATTGTAAAGATAAGTAAAAAGTGACGGGGGACATTGTGCAATGTCATTAAGTTTACATTGAACACTTAAGGGACTAACCCCAAAATCATCAAGAGCGATGGAGATATTTATATCTTCAATCGCTCTTTCGCTACCTTTTAATACTATCAGTAGCGAAAGCGGCCGCACATTTTGGCATTCGTGTCAAGTGTTTTTTATAAAAAAAGACCCCTATATCATTTCTGATATAGAGATCTTTGTTTTGTCATCTTAACTTAATGACATTGCCGATCCCGGCTCCCTCGTTTTTCTTATTCACTTTTTCCCACGACCATGGTTGCGGATCCGTAGGCTTTCAGGGGCCTTCCGTTTTCATCAAATTCCGTTGTATAACGCACATGGAAGGGAACCCTTCCCACCGTCAGTGGCATGATCCCCTCGATGCTTTTCTCTCCTTCGGCAATCCTTCGATGCCAGTCGCGATACTCATCCGCATAATCCGGCTGAAAAAGTCCCGATTCAATCACCGGTTCCGGATAATTCTCGATCAAAGAGGGAAGTCCCAAATCTCTCATGCACCTGAAGCAGGGGCGCATCTCCTTTGTGGCAATGGTATATTCCCAGGCATATACATTGGCCTGATCCGCTGCCATCATCATTTTTTTATCATTGGCAAAAACTTCGTCATACCGGCGTTTCTCCGCCGTGATATTGCGGATTCTCGTATAAATCAGGTAGTCATCGTCCGCATTTCCGATCGAACGCATTTCCGAAAGCACACAGATTTTATCATCTCCGCAGCATTTGGAGGATATATTCCTCCAGGTCTCGCAGGAGGCTTCCTCCCTCGTGGAAATGGTTTTTTCGATGGTTTTTATATAGACTTCTTTCGCGTTTTCGCCGAAACACCACCAGGGATCATTGTGGATAATATCCTCTTCCGATTGGTTCATCCCCAGTTCCTGAAGGTAGTTTTCATTGATCCGGAGTACATCCAGCTTTCCGGAACGGATGTTGAAATTAAAAATGGCCGCCCCTCCTACCAGATTGGAAAAGATCAGGGTTTCTAAGCTGTCCGGATCCCAGAAACGCCCCGCGTCGATCGTCTCTACCAGACGAAGAGCCGGCTTCAGGGGTTCATGAACGTTTTCCTGAAGTTCCTTCCGGAAATCCTCCACGGATAAAGGTTTAAAATATAAATACCCCTGAATATACTTGCAGCCGATACTTTTCATGTAATCCGCCTGCTCCATGGTTTCCACGCCTTCCGCTATGATGATCGTCTTCAGCCATCTGGCCATTTGAACCACGGATTCGATGATTACCGCTCCCCTTCCGCCGATCTCTCCGGAAAGGAAACGCATATCCAGCTTTATGATATCCACATTCAGGTCTTTTAAAATATTTAAAGAGGAATAGCCGCTTCCGAAATCATCCATTTCCACCAGATATCCGTACCCGTGGAGACTGTCCAGCACGCCGGTCACCAGCTCGATGCCGCCGATGGCGGAGGATTCCGTCAATTCCACCCTTAAATATTTGGCGGGAACGTTATATTCTCTGCGTATTGCTTCTATGCTTTCCACATAATCATGGTGATAAATATCATATCGGGACATATTTACCGAAATGGGAACCATAACGGAATGGGAATCCAAAAGGCTTCTTAAAAGTTCGCACACCTTACGGAAAACAAACAAATCCGCTTCAAAGATCAGGTTGTTTCTTTCCAGAACGGGAATAAAATCATTGGGATACTGCTGACCGAAAACCGGATGTTTCCATCGGATCAATGCTTCCGCTCCCACCATTCGCTTGGTCAGATGATTGATCTGGGGCTGGAGGCAAATATATATATCACCGTTTTTCAGCGAATCTCTGAAACTGTCTATCAGTTCCGCTTCATTCATCTTTCTCTGCATAAGCATCACCTCCCGCATTCCGGAGTAAACATCTTCATTTTAATCATATCAACAGATTCCTTACGTTGCAAGGCTTATCGCGCAAAAAAGGGGCGGAGGTTCGCCTCAATGTCATTAAGTTTACATTGAACACTTAAGGGACTAACCCCAAAATCATCAAGAGCGATGGAGATATTTATATCTTCAATCGCTCTTTCGCTACCTTTTAATACTATCAGTAGCGAAAGCGGCCGCACATTTTGGCATTCGTATCAAGTGTTTTTTATAAAAAAAAGACCCCTATATCATTTCTGATATAGAGATCTTTGTTTTGTCATCTTAACTTAATGACATTGGGACATTGTGTTCCCCGTTTTTTTATCTTTTCCTAATTCTAATTTGCCAAATTCTTTGGTTTATCTGAGAAGTACTTCTTGGATATTCAGAATGACATTGATGTATCTTAATCTTCTCCCACCAGATGTACGGTCTTGTAACCGTGTCCGGTCGCAGGAAGGAATATATCTATGACATCCTTTGTTTTCAGTTTCAGGCTCGATGTGCAAACACAGGGATGGCAGCCGAGATATTCATCCTTCAGAACATCTTCATCAATCAGAAGCTGAACGTGATGTTCCGTATCGTTCATCAGGCCCATGATGCTGACAGCACCGGGTTCGATGTCTAAGTACTTTACCATATCCTCCGGTTCAGCAAAGGAAAGCCTTGCGGAATTAATCTGCGACGACAGTTCCTTGGTTTTAAACTTCTTGTCCCCGGGCATCATCAACAGATAAAAATTGGTTTTCTGTCTGTTGCAAAGAAACAAATTCTTGCAGATGGTCACTCCGAGAATCGCATCAATTACGTTGCAGGCTTCCATATTGTCTGCACGCTCGTGATCTGTGCGCAGATATTCGATTCCGATGTTATCGAGAAAGTCATATGTATGTATCTCTCGTGGCAGTCTGCCCTCCGTTTTTTCCGGTCTTCCGTTAAACAGTTCCATGTCTTCCCTCATTTCGAATAAAATTCCGTCTTGGTCTTGTTCATCTGAATCAGCAAGGACGACTGATTATAGGTATCAATCAGGGTATCGCAAAGCGCATGCACCTGATCCTCGGTTGTATCGCTTAAGTAAACAACCAGCGTATACTCCTGATACTCGGTTCCGTCATCACCGATCCATCCGCCGTTTGCATCCTGAATGGTATATCCGCCCATAAAGTCAATCAGGATTCCCTTCAGTTTCGTCTTTGCCTCTTCAGGTTCAAATACAGGCTTATTGGTGTCTTTGTCATTCGTTCCGAGATACAGAACATACTGAATATCGCCCTCTTCCTCCGCAGGCGGCGCGGGCTGCTTTTTTACCAGCCCCAGTATGATAAAGTATGTACAACCAAGTGCAAGTACAAGGGCCAATGTCGCCAAAACCAATGCAATTTTAGATCTCTTGTCGTTCATTTGTATCCTCCTTAAATTCCTATCGAATAATCAGCCTTGAACACCTCTCCGGCCTTAAGTTTCTGTTCGAACTCCCGTTCCTGCAATTCTCCGGTAAAAGTCTCGCAATCACATCTTCCGTACCACGGTTCGATACAGACAAACGGAGCATTTTTGTGAGGTGGTGACCAAAGCCCTACAAGCGGCGCATCAAACTTCACGGAAACCATCATAGCCCCCTTGGAATCCAAAAGATCCACTCTTCCGACCTGTCCGTTCTCAATCACAAGCGCATCGTTATCGAACAGTTCTTCATCAATCTCAATCACACCATCCGGCGTATATACTTCTTCAAACCGTTCGGTTACGCATCCACCGAGGCCGAAAATACGATTCTGCAGCGTTGCAACCGCATCGCCGGTTTTGTCGTAGAGTTTAAACGAATGTCCGGCAAGTGTCGGTACGGCAAACGCAGGATGTGCTCCGATCGCAAAATACATATCCGAATCATTTGTATTCGTCACTTCCCAGTTTACGGACAATTCGCTGCCGTCCAAAACATATCC
Organism: Lachnospiraceae bacterium UBA3804; assembly: GCA_002368665.1. Classification (GTDB taxonomy): domain Bacteria; phylum Bacillota; class Clostridia; order Lachnospirales; family Lachnospiraceae; genus UBA3766. The sequence goes on along the minus strand of DFEK01000008.1, from coordinate 15,061 downwards.
GATACGGAGCATGAATTTAAACGGATATTTGGAAAGGCTTTCTTCGTTCTCGATGAGCACAAACCATATTTCATCCGTGGCTTTGCTCTCGAGCGTAAACTCCATATCCCTCGCAAATCCATGCTGCGCGATGGTATATTCCGAACCCGCGTAGCGATACTTTTTATCCTTTACGCCTCCCACGAAAGGGAAAAGAACGGGCGATGTACGATTCCAGAATGCGGGATCGGCATTCCACATCACTTCCCTGCCATCCGCCTTTTTCACAATGCTTCGAAGCTCCGCGCCGTGGGAATCAATGGTACATTTCATTTTGTCGTTTTCAATCGTATATTGCATTTCTTACCTCCGCTTGTACCCATAAATACTTTTTCCTTAGAGTTTAAACTCGTTCCTCAGAGTCCCTGATACAATAGAATCATTCATTGACAGAAGGTATAAACAATATTGATTCATGCTTATTCCTTCCTTTTTAGCGTGATTTGAAAGCGTATGGTGAAGTGTTTTCGGAATACGCAATTTGAACTGTCCTGAAAATTCTGATGAATTATCAGCCGTACATGGCTCTTCAATTTCTATTTTATCTTCCAAAGCCGCTTTCAGCCACTCTTTTTTTGCATCCAATGCATTTGCAACAACTTCTTCAATTGTTTCTCCACAAGTAAGGCATCCTGGTAATTCCGGATACCATGCCGTGTAGCCCCCTTCAACCGAATCAGGAATCAATTCCATACGATAAGGCAGTGACAAATAATAATTCAGATTTTTTTTATTCCTCTTCATTCGCTTGGCCTCCTTCGACCACTTCTTTTACCATCTCCACATAGGCTCTTTTAATCGGTTCATGTAGCGGAATCGTAATCGGAACACATCCCTTCTTTCGAAATGTTCGGTGACTACTCCCGCTCGATGGCGCATACATTTCATAACCATAAAACTCGAGAACCTTCTGAAGTTCGACAAATCTCATATTCTTATCGAGATTTCTTATTCTCACCAATAATTTATCAAATTTTGACATGCTTCTCCTTTCATAATAAATGGTGTCATATATGGTGTCAATACAAAAATAGAAGGGGAATGTTTAATTAGGCAAATAACCCTTAAATCCCCAAATATGAAGTTGCATTTAAACAGGAATAATCCACATAGGATGGTAACCATCCTCGGAGCCGGGAACCCGGCTTAAGATTCAGAATGAGAATCATATCACCCTTGTGAAGGTGTCAAAGTATTCTCTCCATACCGAATTTTTGCACCTCAAAGCCCATGGCCTCATAGAACCGGATAGCGCCCGGATTGCAGTTCCAGACGTTTAAGGTGATATTATAGAATCCGTTCTGCTTCGCATACTCAAGAACATGCTCATAAAGCATCTTTCCGATATGTTTGCCGCGCATGTTTTCATCGACACAGATATCGTCAATGTACAAAGTTTTAATATCGGTCAAAACGGAATTGCCCACCTCCTGCTTATAAACGCAGAAAGCGTGTCCCAGGACCTTCCCGTCGTCCACACAGACGAATACCGGCGTTTCGGGCGTACTTAGGATATGCTCCAGTTCCGATTCATTATATTTCGTTGCCGGTCCCTTAAAAAGATCCGGCCTTCCGTTATGGTGTACCATATCCACCTGAAGCAGCAATTCCAAAATTCCCGGAATGTCTGTTTTGATTGCTTTACGTATTTCCATAATTCTTCCACACTCTCCTAATTACAGCGTTTTTGGTTGTCAAATCCAGTTGTAATCGCCACCCGTGACGGCAAGGCTTAACAGCGTGTCATACTTTTCCACATCCTCGCCTTCCACTGTCTGAAGGAGTTTGGCAGCTTCCCTCTCAACCGGCGTTTCATCATCGGGTCCGATTTCCATATCCACTGCTTTTCCGCAATATGGACAAACCATTCTCGGGACTATTCGAATATTCAAAAACCTGCTGTCGCAGTCCTCGCACTCATAGAATCCGGCAAGTTGTGTTCCATCCGGTACATAGTACATTTTATTGTTCCTCCTTTGTAACAGGATCCGCACACGTTACAATTCTTTGTAACTCTTCTTCACTGATTCCAAGTTCTTCAGCGCCCTGAGTTACGGTCAACAGCCCTTTACTAATCATAGATGCTATTGCCTGTTTCTTTCCTTCTTCTCTTCCAATCTCTATTCCTTCTTCCAGGGAATCTCTGCGGATGAGTTCTTCTCTCGTTTCAAATGTCATATCGATTTCCGTCACTTTGACCACCTCATCTCTATAGGCAAATCATAGCATATCCATAAAATTAGCCGCAATACACTTTCCCATGCCCCACGGGAAAATCGCGATTTTTCTACGTATTGCACAACAAAATAATCGAGTAGGAGGGAGATTTAATTAATCTCCCGACCTCTCACACCACCGTGCGTACCGTTCGGTACACGGCGGTTCAATCAACTTAACAAGTAACACACCTTTTGGTGTAGTAGTCTACCATAGAGATTAGTCCGAATGAGGTTAGTCTCTTTGTACTTATAGCCTTTTGCACCCATCCATTGTGGGCGAGTCTTGCATATCGGTCTCCACAGTATGCGATTCTATACGCTGCCCATCTTGGTACGTCCAGCTTCATCAAATTCTTAGCTCTATTCTGCGGAGTTTTCCAATGCTTCCAAATACACATACGAAGTCTATAACGGATCTGTTTATCCATTTCTCTACACAGATGTCTCATGCTACCTATCTTAAAGTAGTTAATCCATCCTCTGATGAGCTGATTAAGTTTCTCCACTTTATAGCTGTTGCTGACGCCCCAACTACGACAAGTAAGTTCTTTCATCCTCTTCTTAAACTTCGCTACTGATTTTGCATGTGGTTTTGCCTTAAACTGATGCGCCCTGGAATCAAAGTAGAATCCGAATCCAAGGTATTTAAGTCCTTGCGGCTTGTCCACTTTACTCTTGGTCATGTTGACCTTGAGACCTAGTTTCTCCTCAATGAATCGAGAGATATTTCTCATGACTCTATTAGCAGACATTTCACTACCAACCATGATGATACAATCATCTGCGTATCTTACAAAGTTAAGCCCTCGCTTTTCCATTTCCTTATCAAGTTCATTCAGCATGATGTTTGCCAATAATGGCGAGAGATTTCCTCCTTGTGGTGTTCCCACTATAGAGTCCTCATACTCATCATCAATCATGATTCCACTGACTAGGTATTTTCTAACGATAGAAATGACGTCTCCATCTTTAATAGTTCTACCTATGATAGTCATAAGTTTGTCGTGATTTACTGTGTCAAAGAACTTTTCCAAGTCAATATCTACAATCCAATCATTACCGTCATTCATCATGTCGAGCGCTGTTAGGATTGCTTGCTGTGCACATCTATTAGGTCTGAATCCATAACTGTGGTCATGAAATTGTTCCTCATAGATTGGTGTTAAAACCTGTGCTATGGCTTGTTGTATGAATCTGTCTGTTACTGTTGGTACTCCTAGGTTTCTGACACCACCATCAGGCTTTGGTATCTCCACTCTTCGTACCGGCTGAGGTTTATACTTTCTTGTCCTCAGCTGTTCCTTGATGATATCGCCGTTCTTTTCAAGATGTTCTTTGAGTTCTGTGTACTTCATTCCGTCCACTCCCTCCGCACCTTTGTTTCGTACGACTTGCAGATATGCTCTGTTGAGATTATCGCTAGATAGTATCTGCTCCATTAGACTACTTGTGTCCATGCGTTCTTTCCTTTCCGCCTCGCTTGATTTGGCCATCTTTATCCCGATTGGTTACGGCAGATGTTGTCATCTCTGCAACACGAGACATACTCAAACTTATTGATTGTTCACCCCTTCACTCCATCTCCATTACAGAGACTTCTTCGCTACTATGGGTTCGGCTGACTTCTCACAGTTCGTTGTTACTAGGCTAATGCAACCTCTGTGAGACCTCCACGCTTAAGGTGCGCGCTCTTTCTCTCCATATATCCGCCACATTTACTCTGCTACTACAAAAGTGATAGTTATTAGACTTCGTTGCTTTTGGCCAACTTATCTCTCGTAGCCTAGCCTTATATGTGATTTCTGTCCGTCGGACCAGAGATTTGCTTACAGCTTCCTTCAGATTCCACCTCACGATGGACACCCTTGCTGTTCGGCTATACACTTCCCACTATCTGGGCGTGTTCGGGACTTGCACCCGTTAGAGCGCGCCCATGGCGCGCAAACCAAAAAAGGCGGCCGAAACCGCCTTCTAAGTATTGATTTTACTGCGTTTATGCGTGTCAAAGGATCATGGAGTCAAACATCAAAATGGACCACTAACCCCGTCCCTTTAGTTCCTTCCCCTTCGTAACCTTAATGTTCACAATGACAATTCCCAAACTGATCAGCAGAAGAGCCAGGAAATAACGGATTCCGAGCGTGCCCGTTTCTTTCAGCAGAATTGCGGATAAAACAACTCCGATTACCGGATTGATGAAACCGAAGATTGAGATCTTCGAGACATCGTTTGTCCGAAGTAAGATCCCCCATAGGGTATAGGCAACGCTGGATACCAGCGCAAGATACACAAGCATTCCGAGCGCGGGAAGATACGAAATCTCCTGCTGCGACGCAGACGGTTCATGAAGCAGCCAAACGCCCGTCTGTCCGAAAACGGTCATGATCAGACCGCCGAGCGCAAACTGATAGCCGCTGAAGAGCACCGTATCGTGGTCTTTGGCATATTTTTTAATCATGTTTGAGGAAACGCCGTAGCAAAGTGCCGACAGGGCGACAAGACCGTCTCCGAGTGGGTGAAATGTAAACCCTTCCGACGTAATATTGATTAAGATTATGCCTGCAAGACCCAGGATACATCCTAAGATTTTCCGTACGGTAAGCCGCTCCGTACGAAAGATAAAACAGGCAACCAGAATAGCGAAGAAAACCGTCAGGGAATCGACCACCGCGGAGTTTACTCCGCTTGTATGTGCCAGGCCGATATAGAAGAAAACATACTGTCCGATGGTTTGAAAAAGGCTTAGCAAGAGGATCTTCCCCCATTCGTTTTTCTTTGGAAAGAGGAATTTCTTCTTCATCAGACTGCCGATTGCAATTACCAGGATGCCCGCCAGAAAGAAGCGGAATCCGGCAAAACGGATAATTCTCCATGTATCGCCTGACGCAATGTTCCATAAAGAATACCCGATCTTAATCCCGGGAAATGCACTGCCCCACAAAAAGGAGCAAAGCATTACCCCGAGGATCGTCAATATTTCTTTTTTCAGAGTCGAAGTTTGCATTTGGTCCGTACCGCCGTCTCTTTGCGAAATGAAAAGAGCCTGGCCGGCTCTTTTCATAACATTATTCCGATGAATCAATTCTTATTCACGCATAAGAGATTCCAGATCGGCATCGCTCTTGGCACTTAACTCATTTTCATTATAGAAGCGTGTCACAAGCGTTGCTATCGCTTTGCCATCATAGGTGAAAACGAAATCATAATAGCCTGCACCGTGGTCATCCGGATTCAGGTAGAAGCTGCCCCAACACCATTCATCGGGGTTTTCCTCGTCTGCCGGATAATGAAGATCACAGTATCCCGCAAATCCGGGCATTACATCGGCAAAGTCACATGTTTTATAAAACTCATGATCGTCACGATGCTCAAGAATCCATACACGCAATCCGTACTCTTTGTCGATATCGGGATAAAATTCCACCCACTCATTTAACTCAAAGACACAACGGACATCATCCAGGGACGAATCCCTGCCATTGAAGCCATCACCCGTACCGGCGGATAATCCGCTGATGCGCACACCGCGAAGAACGGAAGGATCTCTGTCATCCATTTCGATCAGATTCAGTTTACCGGTCAGTTTGGCGGGAACAACCATCTGATCTGCGGATGCATTCACGTCCGTTCCGCCATTTCCGTTATCCGCATCCTGAGTCTGTCCCTGATCTGCCTGCTGATTGGAGCCGGTCGGAGTGGTGTTATTTGTCTTTGCACAAGCCGTAAGTGCAAGAACCATTACGGTTGCCATGAAAAGTGCCACAAGTCTTTTGTTCATTCGCATAATACACCTCCTGAAAGAATTCTCATACCAAAATTTTATCATGTTCCCTGTTCGCGGGCAATGCTATATTCAACCACCCCCGGAGTCAAACATCACTCCGTCTCCAGAAGATACTACTCCCATCATATATTTTGGGTATACTTTGCTCTTTTATACATCTTTGGTTGTTTTAAAAATGATTCCTCATACCCAGCACCGGGAATAATGATTTTCAGCATAGCTAACCCTCCAATTTTACTGTCAGCTATCTTAGACCACCTTAATTTTACCACAACCGGATAAAAATGCTCTAAAGCTGTTATTTCAATTCCAATTCCGGCTGTTTCAAGAGCCCTTCAATCATAGGATAATACAATTCCCGATTATCGGACTCGGTAATAGTTGTAATCTTTTTTCCGGCATCTTTTGAAGAGCATCCGCAATGAAATATTCTCTCTGATTTGGTTTTATAATCAACAATAATATATCTGTCATGTACACGATGCATGGACCGAAGGAATACAATGCCTCTTCCGGGATTTTCAGAAACAAAGTCGTCATACTCGCCAAGACGAAGTTTCGGTCTTGCCACATTGTCGCTGATTATTGTAATCTTTACATTTTTCCTGGCATATGCCAGGTGATGCAGTGTTTTGGTTCCGATATAATCATCAATGATGATTATCCTACTCTTTGCACTTCTGTATATCTTTTGATAGGCTTCATCAGCCTTAAATGGGTTTCCATCAAGGATTAGAATTTCCTCACTGCTTAGTCCCTGATTAAAAAGTTTTATAAAATCAGAAAGATCTGCTCCGGTGACCATATTGTCCTTGATTTCTTTGATTTCTCTGGTGTTTTCCTCAACTTTATCAACCAAAGCAAAATAGTTATTTTGCGTCAGCAGCGACCGATTTTCGACCAGGTAGTCTTTCATAGACTTGAACAGGCGGATGAGGTTTATACTTTGGCTAATAGCCAGTTCACCTTTTAATATGCTCAATAGCATATAGACTCCCTGTTCTGTAAAGACATAAGGAAGATAACGTGAACCGCCCCAACTTGAGGTCAAATTTTTTGACCTCAAGATTATTTCAAATTCTTCTTTTGTTAGTTGAAATCTGAAATCGCTTGGAAATCGATCTATATTGTTCTTAACCTGCTGGTTAAAAGCCTTTGTGGTATATCCATATATTTCAGCCAAATCAAAATCCATCATCACTTTCTGACCGCGAATTTCATAAATCTTATCCCTTAAATTTTCTACGGTAATCTCTGAAGATAATAGGGGCATAGTCTGGTCTCTTTCTCCCATAAATCGTCTCCTGTTATTAAAGTTTTAAAAAGGAAAAATCCCAATTCGACACATCCGCCGAACTGCTGTCGGAGAATCCGACAAAAAGATAATCTGTAAAATAGAATATAAGTCTTTATTGTCTGATAGTCAATACAAAATACGACAATGGTGACACAAGAACCGTCCCCCTGTCACCTGCACCTTATTCTTCCTCTCCCCATCTGCCTACATGGATGTGCCTCCTCGTTATCCGAAATCTCTATAACTCAAACTTATAGTTTGACACAACCTCAAAGTTATATTTAACTATGCCCAAATCCACCTTTGAAAAAGGCCCGTTTTTCGATGTGAACTTCACTTCTTCTCCGATAAGTTCAACATAGAATTTCTGCTGGTTAATGGCGGTAGGAGCCAGCATGGCGGCCTTCATACCTTTCTTAAACCAATCCGGCATCTTATCTTCCGGAACATTGCAAAGCTTCTCCATCGGCTTGGTCTTGCGAGCTACACCTCCATTTACACCGTATCCGAACGCAATAATGCAGACAAGCTTTTCACCGGAAGAAACCTCTGCCCTGCACTTTCCTTTCTTGTAGGTGCCGCCCACCCAGCAGGTGTTCAGCCCCTTCATCTGCAGGAAAAGCACAAGTCTCTGTCCGTAATAACCGGCCTTCTCTTCAAGCATATCCGATTCGGTGCCGACCAGGGCAATGTAATTATGCGCATTTTTGAACTTGCCATAATGCGCCAGGAAACCGGTAAAACAATCCGGATCATCGAAGATCGCCTGTATTCTTAATCCGCTTTCTTTGTTACACTGATTGATTTCATTTAACAGAGCTTCCCTGATTCCTTCAGGAACAGAATCGGTCTTATACTGTCTTACACTGTGCCTAGCTTTGATTGCTTCTTCAATAGTCATGGCTTTCCTCTTTTACTTAACTACTTCTCCGTCCCAATCTATGATTCCGCCGAATTCATACACATTCGTATATCCAATCCGAGCAAGTTTTTCAGATGCTTCCTTGCTGCGCCTCCCACTTCTGCAATAAACTAAAATAACCTGATTTAAGTCCGGCAATTCATCCGGCATCGTATCCCCGATGTCTTCGTTGGTTACGCGTATCGCACCCGGAATATGCCCTGCATTATACTCATCTTCCCTTCGCACATCCACAATAACATGCCCGTCGTCTTTCTCCATCATTTCTTTAGCTTCGGACTGAGAAATCTGTGTATAACCCGGCGCGCCCGCATCTACCTTATTGCAGGCTGTGAGCATGAATATAACAAGAATAATGAGTAAAAATGTCACGCCATATTTTGTGCTGTGTTTGGTCATGTTTTTCTCCCGGGGTTTTATTTACACTTACGCTTTATTTGATCGAAATGGACCGGGACCCTAAAACCCTGTTCTTTAGGATTCCTGGTTCATATATTCCGGGTGTAGGTGCAGGAGGGGTAGGAGGTGCATCCGTAAAACGAACCGAACTTTCCGTTTCGCTTTTTTAAAATACTTCCGCATCTGGGGCAGGTCGGAACTGCTTTGGCCGCTTGTGAAGGATTCTCTATCTCCGCCCTTAGGCTTTCGTAGACTCTTTGGTTCATACGACAATCGCCCAATGCCCGATGCGCATCCTTAATTGTGATATTATAATATTCGGCCAAATCCAATAAAGTATGGTGTTTTAACTGTGGCAGATACTTCTTTGAAAGTGGTAATGTATCCACGTAATCGTTTCCAATCGTCAGGCCAAAGTAGTCCTTCGCATCACGATACAGAAACTTAAGATCAAACAGTTGGATGTTATGGCCAACCAAAACATAGTCACCCGCAAAATCCAGAAAGTCTTTCAATGCCACATCAAAAGAAGGACTGTCCTTCACCATTTGATCTGTAATATTGTTAACATACGTTGCTCCATATGGAATATGCATCCCCGGGTTAACAAGAGTCGAAAACTCCGAATCCACAAAGCCACCAATCACTTTGATTGCCGATATTTCAATCACCTTATCAAAGGAGGGATGAATTCCCGTAGTTTCCAAATCAAAAACCACATAATCGGAAACATACATATTCAACTTCTTTCCCGGGTTATTGCTCAGCATTTAATGACTTTCTCCCTTTATTTCAATTAGTGTATTCTTCTTGCTACAGATCGTATTCGTATTATGCCATTTCAATCTCTATAAGATAGCTCTAACCTAACCGTATTTATATCAGCTATAATATCATCGGTTCGTTTAAACTTTCCGGATATAATTCTTAAATCCATACATTTTCTGTCTAACGCATAACCTTCAGTATCATACAATGTAATATAATAATACTGCATATTATTTGCCGTGCCGATAATTTGGTACGTTATCATCAACTGCGACTCATGATCAGAATAATCCAATCGAACTATATCCTTAATATCGAATCTGTCAATTCGAATTTCTCCGTATTCGCTTTTTAACGTAACAGGTACATTGGAGCAGTAAATCTCATCCTCTTCACGCCCTTCCTTTGGGTTATAATCATCGTTAAGCGATCTATTACTTGTATGGTTTATCGCCTTACCTGCCAGAATATCCATCACGTCTTTGGCAAACATTTCCATAATGTAATACATATCCAAAGCGAGACTATACTCGTCCATTCTTTGGCAATTATATTTACCAATTACTTCAAGACGGTTTTCCACTTTATTCAGATGATAATAATCTGATAAGCCACTAAATATCTGTGGATTCAGATTGTCGCTTTTAATCAGCAGTGTTGCCAAACTTTCAATACCATTTTGATTCGAATGAATATTCAATTCCAAACAATAATCCTGAATATAGGTATATACACCGGCATCTGTTTTTTTCCAAATATCATAGTCTTTTCGACATTGATAAACCTTAAACTCATTTCCGCCCAAACACTTAGACTCATTCAGTTTATCACATGTCATTTTGAAGATTCTCTTGTTTCTGGCCCGCAATTCATCCAACGACAAGGGAAGATTCTCTTCTTCCGAATCATCCTCTGAATTAATCTCTGGTGTTTCCTCCTCAATCTCAGAATTCTCATTTTCATACATTGCAGATTCAACTGTAGAAGCGGCCAAACCTGCATTAACCGAGCTTATATAATCCGTCGGGTTATATGTAACTTCACTTTTCAATACCTGTTGTTCAGTTTCCGAAAACTCTTCATCATTCTGTTCGGAAAGTATTTCGACATCACTGGGTTTTGCAGAAAACCAAACCATTCTAAAATAGCTTTCCTTATAGTATTCTTCAAAATCCTCCACGCATCTGCAATTACTTAAAGAAACCATTTCTTTATAATTTCCAAACTTGAAAATAACCAATCCGTATCTTAACCGAAAGATTAACGGATTATGTTCCGGAAGCAATCCACCCTTAAAACTACGACTTCCGTTTTTATTAGTCACCTGCCAGTTTGTACTTCCGAGTATTGTTGCATCTTTGACAGGACAATAATGATAATAACACTCGATGCTGTTTTGTGTTTTCTCATAAACTATGACAGATTTTGTATATCTTATATTATCAATTTTCGCATCAAAGAATTCGCTTGTTTTATAACAGGCTATAAACTTTGTTCCGAACGCTCCGGAAACATACGCAAAAGTCTCAAACGGATAGATTATAAAAGAATAGCCCCTTCTCTTGTTGTTTTCAAACCGTACAACGATAGGATTAAAGGTGCCATCTGACTTAATCCTATCAAGCCTCGATCTTTTCCTCAAAAAACCATCAGATTCTCTTAAGTATTTTGAGCCAACTCTTCTATACTCGTCTCCGCCATCAACAACAAAATCATATTCCTGGGAATCTAAAGCCTCATTCATAGCTCGACTACAACGATTGAACGCATCAATCAATTCGCTTACTTTCATTTCATTATCCTCAGGAACAAAGATTGTCCATCCGCGTCCTGTCTTGATAGACATTGTGGCTTTCGAATTCAACGCCGAGGTATTGCCGAATACAGACAAACACCTTGCTGTACTATAATGAATCAAATTACTTAAAATAATATAAATAACATAAGCCACTAAAAAACAGGCCAGGCCCAGAATCACAAAATAAAGAATGTGCTTAATCTGTTCTGAATGATTTTGTACATATGTGATTATTAGAGCAATCAACAATACAAGTCCACCGCCCGCATTAGCCGGATCGTTTCGCTTGGAACGTCTTCTTTTTGCCATACCTTATACCTCTTATGGTTTAAAAATTCGCAGGAACGCTTCTTCTCCTGTACTGTAATCAAATGAATTTGTTTCTACCGATGGCTTATTATACTTGACTATAATCTCGTCCTCTAAACTGTACACCTGACCGCAATACGGACATTTCAACAAACCATCTTTTGATTCACTTGGATCTAATTGTGCCTTACACATTTCACAAATATAAGCCTTCATAATAATTCCTCTATAAATACTTATTTGACATATTTTTAACCGCCTCTGTTATTTCTTCACGAAGTTCCGCCGGCTGTAAAACTTCGACATGTCATAGTTCTGTTTCAGCAGTTTTATAATCTCCTGCTGAGTTAAGGAATGATTTTCATCCGTATATTCACGAAGGATTTCGAGGATGAGCATATTCAGCATTTTCTTATTTCCGGTCGCGTACATAGAATTCTATTCCTTTGCTTTCAGTGCCTGTTGATATATTCCAGTTAATCCGTAATAATTAATCAAATCTGACCAATGATTTGCCGGATGATAGTAATCGATAAATAACCTTTCTCTGCCACATACCTTCAAGTAATAAAACCAATTCTCATTCGGAACAACTTCTTCACATCCAAAGACAATATGATTCAATGTTTTGAAGGTCGATCCGCATATAATAATATCTGCATCAATTAATTCGAATTCTTTTTTTATTTCCTCACGGTCATATTCTGCATAACGATCAATTTCATCATAATTCGAACTGGAATTACCACTACTTTTTTTGAGATTAATAACAGCGATTTGATCCAATGAACTATTATGCTCCGCCTCACTTAATTCAGCCTTATATGCTTTTAAAGCATTTGAATCCGTATTCTGAATACCATATGTCCATTTGGCTACTCTTTTCCATATTCTTGCTTTGGGATGATCATTTGCCAACCATGTAGCCAAAGTATTTTCGTTCCAATCTGTACCATATGCCTCTTTCAACACATATAGTATCCTTTTTTTATCCTTTTGATTCCAAACATCTGAATTAACAATTCCATCCGCGATAAAATAATTGGCCGAATGATTGATTTCTGCATTTGGTTTTTTATTCTTCCAAATTTCAAATAATCTATCCAGGCTTTCTGCAGTCTGTATTTGTTGATAATAATCCATACAAGCCTCCTTCATCTCCAAATAGGATCTACAGGTACAATACAATAATACTTCACAATTATGTACAAAATATTGCACATCCTTAAAAATCCTGTTAAGTTATCAATTGCATTCATAAGCGAATCCCCCTTTCAGATTACTAGAGTATTCCCATCTCCTTCAGCTTCTCCATTGTACTTGCAGCATCCAGGTTTCGGATTCCGGTTCCTCCGGCATTCTCCCATTCGGTAATATTCAATACCATGTCATCAATCAGAATACAGCCTTTATTCCCGCTTTTTTTAATCTTGTCCTCACGCTGTACAATATTTATCTTTACGTCATTCGAAAGCTTTTCCCTGACCCATCTTGTCTTATCCTCACCCGCAGAATCAATGTGGCGTTTTTCTTTGGGTACACCGGTAAGAATCTCCACTTTATCACCGTATTTTTCATATAAAGCATCAAACATTTCCTTCGCACCCGGCATTAGTTCCAATTGGTAGTAAAAATTTCCGGCCTCACGAATCAGTTCCCACATTTGATCATCAGCAGCCTTCTTCTCCATCCTCTCCGCTTCGCTTAAGTCCTGGGGTTGGGGAGGCGGTTCAATCCCACAGATATCTTTCACGCCTTTTTCAAAATCCGCCAAAACACCATCCATATCAAAATAGATTTTTTCAACCTGAAACTCTCCCACCTGCTTTCCTCCTTTGGTAATGTCGTTTCGAATGATTTGAAATGGCATAAGAATTCTCCCTTGTTTATTCTTTAGGGTTTGCCACAGGTTCAATCTGCCAGGTCACTGAGAATAATGTCTTTTAATACAATGTTATAGTAATTATTACTTTCATCAATAAATTTCAACCTGATATTGCTGTGTCCTGTAATATCAACCTCCGCAGTCTTTGTATGGCGTCTTTCAACCTTGTCAGATTCATATAAAAGTTCATCCGTATCTCTGTCATAGACTTGAACTTTCGCTATTGTACTATCAGAAAATTGATGTCCGTTTGTAAACGAAAAAGACAGTTTGTTATACGAGGTTGCATTAATATCAATGTAAACGCCGTCCCAAAAGGTGTCATAATAAAGCATCTCAATATATTCATCGTATTGAACACCGTCTGCATCCGTAAAGGGCTCATTCCCGTGGTAAGATCCATGACAGATATACTCTATTTCATTCGCTGCTCCCGACTTCGGGCTGTAAAGTGTTCCTTCAACTTTTGTAATATTTTTCTCTTCCGGAAGATTCTCTTTTGCAGGTGCCGTTTGTACCGGTTTCTGTATCGTACCCTGCGTTACACTTGGATTATTGTTCGTGTTGCCTGAGGGAGGCGTATATGTAGCTGCAGGAACAGGTTTGTTATATTGGCTCGAAAAACTGTTACATGTACACAAGCCATAACATAAAAGAATTGGTAACAAGAAATATGCAGCCAATGCCAAAAATACAATTCCCAAAATAGCACCGGCACTCAATCCGGTACTTGGCTTTCGATATAAAACAGCAGGATTCTCTGATCTAAACCGCTGATAATTCTGATCCTGAACAGGTTGAGCAGGTAAAAACTCATTATATACGCCTGTATAGAAACCATTCTTCAACGCATTTATTGCATTAATATGCCTTTGCATATTTTCCGGAGAATAAATATTAATGGACGATATATAGGCAGCCACCCTCTCCATTTGTTCCGGTGTCATACACATATCGACGCAATAATTCATTATCTCATCCGGAACCCGACTATAGTAACATACACTAGCTCCCGTAACCTGCACCTTCAGCGTTGCTTTTTCTGAGAAAGCAATCACCGGGATAATAGGATAACTTACATTCAGCATTCCCAGTCCATACGCATTCAATTCCAACAGACTCTGCAAAGTTTTGGTATGTCCATGATTCTGTCTTAAGGGATTCTGAAATTCATGTACCTCGTTTCCAAGATACACTTTCCAATTCTCAGACTCTTCCCTTCCATAGATTGCTCCGGAATAGTTTTTCGTCTCAACACAGAAAATACCAAATACCGAAATAACCAAATGATCTATCTGTACAGTAGGTACTTCACCCTGGCGAACATACGGCTTTCTAAGCAGAAGATTGTTAAGCACAATAAAACGATTCCTGTCAAATCCTGACAGGATGTTCCTCATTCGGTTTTCACCGCTTATACCCTTTATCTCTGCCTGAGAATAATCTGTGTAACTCATTGCCCATTCCCTGTCTATCTAATTGAAGGTTCAAAATGAACCACTAACCCCGGCCCCATGGTTCACCCCAGGGTCAAAAAAATGGAGCATACGGGATTCGAACCCGTGACCTCAACACTGCCAGTGTTGCGCGCTCCCAGCTGCGCCAATGCCCCAAAACGTCCGCTACCCAGATGAAATGCTC
>DFEK01000005.1:181036-321607 GCA_002368665.1 Lachnospiraceae bacterium UBA3804 | reverse complement strand
AAGAGTCATCTGAGTAATTCGGTTGACCCGAACTCGCCTATTGAACGGACGCAAAAATATTATACCATAGAAACAGATTACCGGTCATTTGACTTACTTCACCACTTCTCCGTCCCAATCTATAATTCCGCCGAACTCATACACGTTTGTGTAGCCAAGCTTTGCCAGTTTCTCCGATGCTTCTTTGCTGCGTCGTCCGCTTCTGCAATAGACCAGAATGATCTGATCCAGATCCGGCAATTCCGCCGGCATCGTATCGCCGATTTCTTCATTGGTTACACGTATCGCCCCCGGAATATGCCCGGCATTATACTCATCTTCCCTGCGTACATCTACGATGACGTGCCCGTCATCCTTCGCCATCATTTCCTTGGCTTCAGCCTGGGAGATTTGTGTATATCCCAATGTCTCCTCGGTAGTTTTATTGCAGGCTGTGAGCAATACTGTTGCAAGGACAAGCAGTAAAAGCAACACGCCATGTTTTACGTTCTGTTTGGTCATAACTATTCCTTATTATACTCTCACCACCATATTGTTTCCGTTCTCTTTAACGACCTTAATCTGCTTTCCGTCTTCTCCGGTCTTGCCTTTCACCAGATCCGTCATGGGATCACTCAACGAAAGGTACAACTCCTTCACAGCAGAATCCCCGAAATAGCCCATTGCCTTCTCGTATTCATTTGCGGAAAAAGCACATAATAACACATTCACGTCATATTCCGGATATGTTGCGACAAACTGTCTTACGGCCTCACAACAACGTTTGGCAGACTCTCTTGCAGGATTCTCCAGGTTTCCGCCGAAAATACCGGAGCTGATTAACGGAAAAGATATACTGTGATATCCATTCTCCTTAAGTACCACAAGCGAGTTATAATACGCATCCACCAACGCATCGAAAGCATCAGGTGTTGCGGCAAAATTCGGTCCGACCGCGTGAATAATCGCCCTGGCATTCTTAAGTCCAAACGCAGGTGTAATTACCGCATCGCCATCATTCAATGGCGTATTATGCTTGTCACAAGCTGCAGCCAACTCACTATACCCTGCTTTATTAAAGATAACTCCGCAGATTCCTCCGCCTGCAGCAAGATATCGGTTAGCTGCATTTACAACTACATCTGCAGTTTGATCTGCGCAGGAACCATGAATTACTTTTACTTCAGTCATCTTCTATATACTCCTATAACATTCACCCACTTCTCATCCTCCCTGCCGGGACGAACATCAATGGATATGCCCTGTTCTAAAACTTCGAAGCCTTCCTCTTCCATCAGTGTGCGAAGAGATTCTTCGGTAAAATTACTAAATGATCTTTCACCTTTTTGTGTTTCTTCATCGCCGTATTTAAACGACGCATATAATATTCCATCCGGTCTAAGACCTGATTTCATACGTTCCATCACGGAATGCATTTCTTCATATGAAACATGTAGGAGCGATGCGCAAGCCCAAATTCCGTCAAGCTCATCTTCGAAAGATAATTCATCGAATCGCATCTGCCAGACTTCCTGTCCAAGTAAGTCCGATGCCATACGACACATTTCTTTCGATGCATCTATTGCAACTACAGAGAAGCCCGCCTTAATAAATGCCTTTGAATCTCTTCCGCTTCCGCAACCAGCATCCAGTATTCTTCCTCCACTTGGAATATATTTAAGGAAACGTTTACGCCAATGAGACATATCTGCTTCAACTGAACCTTCAAAGAACTCTTTGGCATGTTCATTATAGTAATCGATATTCTTCGTCATACAGTCAAATTCCATTCTCTGAAACCACAATTCTTTGCCGAATCGTACACGGGCCTAACCACATTAAATAAACGTGTTCCAAAATCTGTTTTCGATAAACGATCTGCATATAAAGTATTCTTGATTTCCGTGTTATTTAGATGATATTCTGCACATTTTTCGAATTCCTTAGCTACCGCTTCTTTAGCATATCGAAGGCAGTACGCTTTATATTCCAGTTCCAGCAGCTCTTCAAAATACCTATCCCAGCTTGGAAGATTGTTTCCCTTTCTACTGTTTACACTTTTCGTAGTTGGACTAAGGTTCCATAATTCATCATGTGCAACATACTGCCATGGAATGAAATGATCTATGGAAATTGGTATATCTGATAGCTTAGTCCCTTCATATATATCTTTTAAACTCGGATTGGCTTTTATAACTACATCCCAGTATTTTTTTACTCTTTTTAAATCTCTTGCATATGGAGGAAGAATTTTATCAGAAATCCCCGGGACTGAAGGATTTCGATCCTGCAAATATCCAATCAGGTTGTATCTAGTCCAATCCATAAGTATTTCTCGGTTTTTTATAAGATATCCTGCCCAATCATCCTCAATTATAATTTTCGTATTGAGTCTTTGATATTCTCTGAAGTAATATATCAGTCGCTTTTCTTGGTTTAATTCTGGAATAATATTTTTGTTTGGGTTTTTTAATAACTTGTTATTTGGATTATAAAAAGGAGACTGAAGGCAATATGGCACATTATTGGTCAATATATCTTTATACTTTAGAAATCTTTTGTCTGTTTCGTTCGAAAGTAGATCCCGTAACACATCTTTCTTTACGGTTGATGGAACCTGTTTATGATATAATTCTTCATACAGATATTTCACCACTTCTTCAACATTATCAACAGTATTATTGGGTCCCAGTCTAAGATGATATTCTGCCACCATATACCATGCTATAACTATCATTTCTGTTATCAGCTCATCATAACTAAATTCCGTTTCATCTTCAGAAATTTTATCTAATATCGCCATAAACCAGAAATACTTATAACAGTTGGAAATTCGATTCCTATCAAATACCCGGCTTAAATATTCGATTGAAAGGTTTTCAGCATAAGGTAATATCATAGTTTCTCCGCAACTTTATCAATTAATGTAATATCTGCCGGCAGCCAGTCTACCGTATATAGCTGGTCTCTTTTTAACCACTTAGCTGCCTCATGCTCCATAAGTTTTAGTTCACCTGATGCCACTTCACACCAGAAGCAATCCATAGATAAATGGAATGTTGGATAATCATATTCTATAGTATCAATCAATTCGCCTACAATTATAGTTGTATCAAGTTCTTCCTTGATTTCTCTTCTTAAAGCTTCTTGAGGAGTTTCTCCGTCCTCTATTTTGCCTCCTGGAAATTCCCAGCCATCTTTATATTCACCGTAACCACGTTGGGTAGCAAAAATAACCGGTTTTCCCGATTCGTTTATTGTTTTAATTACCGCTGCAACTACTCTAACAATTTTCATTTTCTCATCCTTTTCATATTAGGTATTAACTATATACTCGTAGATATCCTCTCTTATCGGCACGTCTAAGACCCATTCAATTTCAACGGCTGTTTTATCTGTATTTGGCATCATAAATTCTTTCGCATTACCACTAGCTTGCATATGACCCAAATAATAGAATTCCTTAGAAATCTTATCATCTTTATTCTTTCGAACAAATAGTTCTACGGAAATACCTCTTTCCTTTGCATATAAGAAATTTTGTACATCCTCAGATTGCATACTTCTTCCGGACTTTGAAATAGCTATCAATGTTTGACTACCTGTGAAGTGATCCTCATATTTTGTTGTATCACTAATATCATCCGCTTTATCATAGTTGATAAAAACTGGAAATGTTTTAGTCTTCTTATCATACTTATATCCGCCAATATTCAAAGGGACCTCGCCGTTTTCCCAGTTTAAGAGCCTGCAGACATCCTCATAAGTATATTTCCTGTATAAAACCAAATCTGTTTTTTCATACGCACTACTATAGTCTCTTTTATATCTAGCAATACCAAAATCCACCAGTTCACTAAGAATTTCATAAAAGTCTTTATTGCTCAACATTACATAAAAATCCCGTGTGGGGGTATAATCATCTCCGTTCTCTTCAATAAAAACGCACTGTTCATACGTTTTTTTACCTGAACCAGAGGCAAAAGCATTGGTCATTATATTGACGATATTATCTTTTTGGTTTTTGCTTACAACTTTTCCATATTCCATTAAATCATTGGAAAGCCCAGCAAACAGTCCCATTCTTGATGCTCCGGCAGCATATGCAAGAATCCGTTTTAATAATTGCAATTCCTGTATTCTCTTTCCGCTTGCAAATTTCTTGGAAATATATTCAACCATTTTTTCCTCTTTTGGTGTGAGGCGAACCTTATATTCTTTTTCATACTTAACCAAAAACTTGTAGTATGACCCCAGACTGTTGTTATCAAATATTCTGATAACATCCATCTCCCCATAATCATCAAAGTCTTTCAATGTGGGAATGCGTCCAATTTTATTCTTTAGTGTCAAGTAATTCTCTTTTATTAATTTCACATCGCTAAAGTTTGCGTTGTCAACAGATGCAAATATTTTCTTGCGACTAATTTCATCAAAATGTACGGTAGATGCACCTGGTATTACACGTTCACCTTCCATGATGTACCTACGAATATTGTCTTTGTTATATGTTCGATCGCCGGACAAGGCAATTGGTATCATAAAATTATTATTATAATTCCCAATAAAATCAAGAACTACAACATATTCTTTTCCTTCCGCTTTTCTTAGCCCTCTTCCAAGTTGTTGGATAAAAACGATTGGAGATTGCGTAGGGCGAAGCATAACAACCTGATTGACTTCAACAATATCTACACCCTCATTTAAAATCTCAACAGAGAAAATGTAATCTAATGGTTTTATCGTTCCACATTTTACAAGTGGATCATCTTCATCAATTGCTAATCGCTCGAATGCATTTCTACGTTCTTCTTCTGATGCATCTCCATTCAGGGAAATAGTTCGGTAATATTTCCCAGTTTCTGGATTGATGGTTTGATTGAATTTTTCAGATAATTCTATTGATTCCTTAATTCGACTACAGAATATAATGCCCTTAACTCTGTCTCCACTATGGCTATAATAACTTGTCTGATTCACAATGTGTTTCACTCGTTCATCAGATGTTAAGTCTCTAAAATCTTGTTCTTTAAGTGTTCCCTCCTCCAAACTCATACTGGTAGAATCATCACCAATAACACTCAAATCTGAAATTCCAAAATAGTGAAAAGGGCAAAGCAAATTATCTTCCATCGCCTGCTGCAAACGAATTTCACATGCAATCTGATAATGGAATAATTCATATACATTTCTGCCTTCGACATTATCGTCTCTCTTATCTGGTGTTGCTGTCATTCCAAGCCAAAATTTAGGTTTGAAATAATCCATAATTTTCTGATAAGATCCGGCCGGACTATGATGAGCCTCATCAGAGTATGTCAACATAGGTCTAAAAGTTTTTTCGGACATTTTTTCGGATGGCGAAATTTCTACTGAAGTATTTCATCCAATAGTTTGCAATATCTCTCGCTCAAGGAAACAACCATCAACTTGTACCATAATTCTCTCGAATAGTGTCCTTGTTCAATGCACCATATTTTGTGATGTAAATTATTATTCTCTGTATACAAATCTACTGGAGCATTCTCAGTATATTTACGTTCATAACGCTCTCCATCATACTGATTTTTGGTGCAATCTATATGCGTGAACAGATCATCGTCTGGATAGTACATCCCATGAAGGAATGTCGTAATCCTATGTTCTATACCCTTATCTTCTGTCAGATGCGGAAGGGTTTCAATTTCAATATGCCACAGTGGTTTATCCGCCACCTGATCATAATCTTGTTTCACTACCATGAGAAGCTTATCTAATGTGCCTTCATCAATATGAACAGTAATAGTCTTTGGACTTTTTAGTGAAGTTTGATTAAAGTGAAATTGAGGTCCATGATACTTTTCAAAATTCAAAGTCGAATATGAAATCGCTTGATCTTTAGGGAGAGCCAAGCGCTCATCAAGTCTTAGTAAAATGTTCCCGTCACTTACCTCATCACTTATTAACCTTGCAAATCCAGGCATTGAATCCCCAAATTGTAACGGAGTTGTATTTGTCAGCATACTGTAAAGATACGCCTTATCCTCAAAAGCAAAATAATCCCTATTAAAATCAACTCCATTCACTATCGATAGTCCATATTGATTCGTCTTATGAAGCAATACTTCATCTTGTGCAATTTTTTCTATATTTATTCTTGTTTCTCTAAATACATCAAGAATATAACCCGTCATCACATAAGCAAATAAGTCGTTTAAATCTGGGACAAATTTATTCTCCTGTCCTTGTGCAACAGGAATAATAAATGTATATGCATAATAATGAATCCAATTATTTACATCATTGTTCATCATATACTGAAGCATATCCACGGTACTTATGCCTGACTGATTAAACAAGTCTATTACTATGTCAACAAGCGGATCCAAGAATGCTGGAATTTCAAATTGATTCATTCTCGAAGCGCTCATATAATTTAAGAACTGTTTTCTAATTGAAAATACCAAATATTCCACACTGTGATATTCCGATGTATCAATCACATCGAGCATAAAGGTATTTATTCTACTTTCTACAGAAAAATCCTCCAATTACGCTATTCCTCTCTTTTCACATAATGCAGCTCAATATCGTATCCCAAAGCCTCCATCATCTGCACAAACGTATTATTCACCACTCCGTTTGGCTTCTTGATGACGCGGTTCACGTAGGACTTGGTGGTTTCGATCTGCTCAGCCACCGCTGCCTGTGTAGTCCCTTCTTCTATGCATTTTACTTTTACATCTATTTCAATATTGTTTCTTACCATATTCGCTCTTATCCTGTTCTCAATCAGTTTCACAAAACAGATAACTTATTGTACCATGAATTGTGCGTTTTTTCAACGAAAAAAGAACCGGTCAGATTTCTCCAACCGGCTCCGCCGCCTACCCTTCTATAAACTTTATTACTTCATCCGGAAGTTTCCACTGAATCTCAATATGCTTCGGATCATATATCAGAATCCTATCAATGAACACATCCACTATCTCTTTGGTCAGTTCCTGTTCCCCGGAATACTTCTTCATCGTGGCAACTGCATCACGCACGCCATCATCGGCAGCCGCTTCACTCTCATGAAGCTTTGCGGTAACCTCAGCTATCTGCTGATCCAAACTTTCTGCCTTCCGGGACAGTTCCTGCCGTACTCTCAGGTAATCATCCTTTTCCAATTCTCCGGCCATAAACCTGTCAACATTAGCAAACCGCTCCGTTTCACACTTCTTTTTATCTTTCTGAAGCTTTTCAAGTTTCTTGGCCAACTTCAGGTTTTCACTCTGATTCTTATCTGTACGCTTCTTCAGTTTCTTTGTAACCGCCTCTGCCATATCCATAAGGTTCCTGATCGAATGCCAGACCATTTCATTTACATCTGCTTCACGGCAGTATTTCTTACAGCACTGTCCAGCTTTCTGGTGCTTAGCATGGGGACAAAGGATATAGCTGTATTCCCTGCCCTTCGCAACATATGCCCGGAAGTTCATCGACCTCCCACAGGTTCCGCAGATAGCTTTCCCCACAAGAGGACGTTCCTTACTGTAACACCTGTCATCCTTCTTCGGGTACTGCTTTCTGAATCTCTTCTGAACTTCCAGGAACTCTTCCTTCGTGACGATCCCCGGATGGCAATTCTCAACCATGATCTGCTCGTCCTCAGGTACCGAAACGGTATGTGAGCTGCATGGTGCTATCGCCTCACGCTTATGTCCCACAACCACTCCATAATAAACCCTGTTCTGCAGGATCTTATTCACAGAGTAAATATTCCAACAGCTCAACTTCGATGTATTGGCAAACTTCTTCGTTCCCGGATTCGTTCTCCGATAATATGCCGCCGGAGTATCATATCCCTTATCATTAAGCTGAGCAGCAATATCCACGGTCCTCATTCCATCCAGGGCGGCGTCATATATCTCCCGGACAACCGCAGCCGCCTCCGGATCTATCTCGATTCTGTGCTTGTCATCCTCTCGCCGCCTGTAGCCATAAGGGACATGACCTCCGATATAAAGCCCCCTCTTCATTTTGGCACGCTTCGCGGTCATAACCTTCACGGACAGGTCCTTGCTGTAATAATCATAAACGATATTCTTCATGACCACATCCAGACCGCCGGTGGTACCCTTATAATCCAGACTGTCATAATGATCGTTGATGGAGATGAATCGGACGCCCATGAAGGGGAATATCCTTTCCAGATAATCCCCCAGTTCAATGTAATCACGTCCAAAACGGGAGAAATCCTTTACAATGACGCAGTTGATCTTCCCCTTCTTGATCTGTTCTATCAGCCTTTCAAATGACGGCCTGTCAAAGTTCGTGCCGGAGAACCCATCGTCAAAAAACTCATGCTGCTCACAGTCTTTCAGTTCATCCTTCTCATTGACAAAATTCTGGATCAGAGCCTTCTGGTGCGATACGCTCTCGCTCTCTGTCTTACCTTCCTTTTTCATCAGATCCCGGTCAGCATCGGACAGACGGATGTATTTTCCGATAACCCATTTACTCATCTGTGCCTTCCTCCATCATTTCTCCGATGATACGCTTCATGACCTGCTTCTGCTCGCCGAAATTCAGTTCCACCTCGACGCGCTTTTCCTCATAGATCTTCACAGCCTTGATAAGATGCTTCACCAGATCGGAATCCACCTCGGTCTTATCCTCAGCCTCGCGCATGGCGGCAAGCCATTTGTTCTCCAGCGTCAGCACCTCATCCAGCTGCTTCTTCTTTGCCTTCGCCTCGGAAAATTTCTTTCCAAGTTCCGCGGCTTCATCATCGTATTTCTGCTTTGCGAAACGGTATTCAGACTCATCCAGCACGCCCTCGGTGAAGCTTTCAAACAGATGCTCCCGCCTGCCGTTCACCTTCTTCAGTTCCTGTGAAATATAATTGATCTGGCCGACATACTTATCGATCAGGCTTTTCTCTTTCACGGAACCGCGCATCTGCCTGAGCAGTTTTTCCTGATCAAGAGCCGCCGTCACCTGTCCCTGGATTACAGCCATCACCGCCGTTTCGACATCCGGGTAACGGATCATGCGCCTCGTGCAGTTCCGATATCCGCTGTCAATATATCCGCCGCAGACATAATAGGAATGTTCCTGATCCATCGGGATGTGCCTGTTGTTCGCCTTTACAAAACGCATCCTCTTACCGCAGTCGCCGCAGTAAATTTTTCCCCTGAAGTAATTCGTGATCTGTTCCCTGAGCGGCGCGTGCTTATCCATTCTTTCCTGCATATCCTTCGCCCGCTCTTCAAACATTTCCTGTACCTTGTCGTACAGTTCCCGGCTGATAATAGCCTCATGCGCGTCCGGTATCGTTCTCCATTCCTCAGGCTTTGCCCTGTGACACTTTATCCCCTGATACAGCGACTTCGGCATCTTCCCATAAACCAAAGTTCCGGTATATGTGATATTCTTCAGGATATCTATGATCGTCCGGCCATACCAGACCGTGTGCTTATACTTCTCAGCGTGCCAGATGCCAAGTTCCACCTTACGCTTTGCCGGCGTAACGGCTCCCATTTCATTCAATCTCTTGCAAATCTCATTGTGCGACACACCCGCTGCTTTCCACTCAAAGATCATCCTCACATAAGGAGCGACCGCTTCATCCACCTCATACCTATACGCCCTGGTCTTTGATTTTACATAGCCATACGGCGGGAATGCCGGCAGATACTCGCCCTTTTCCTGTCTTGCCCTGAAGGATGTTATGATCTTCCGTGAAATATCCTTCGCGTACACATCATTCATCATATTCTTCAGCGGGATCATCAGCGCCCCTTCCGCATCATCGGAAGTCAGGCTGTCGTAACCGTCCGTGATCGATATGAAACGCACGCCCAGGAATGGAAAAATCTTTTCCAGATACTGTCCGGCTTCGATATAATCACGACCAAAGCGGCTCAGATCTTTTACCAGAATGCACTGAACCTTGCCACCCCTGACATCTTCCATCATCCTCTGGAACTCAGGCCTGTCAAAATGGGTACCCTTCTTTCCGTTATCCTCATAGATATCAAAGAGCTTCAGATCCGGATGCTCCGCAATATACTCTTTGCAGATACTCGTCTGGTTCTCTATGGAATCCCCGTCATCATCTTTTCCGCTGTTCTCTATGGAAAGACGGACATACACCGCCGTCTTGTAATAGTTGCTCTCGACCGCAGGAGCCGCGGCAGCCGTTTCAATGTTCTTTCTGCTCTTCCTTGCCATGCCGCACCTCCTATACCGCCTGACTGTCCCGGAAATCCTCCGGCAGATGTTCCAGAATCTTCACGACCTTATCCGCTTCATCGCCGTGTCTGAATACCACCTCGACCTTGCCGCCTTCAAATACATTTATCTGGCGGATCAGATCCACCACCATGCACCTGTCAACGGCGGATACATTCCTGTACTTCTTAAAGACTTCCATCCACGCAAGCGAATCCCGGTTCCTGCTGACAGCCTGTTCCCTCTCATTCTCGATTGCCTGGATAGCGGCTTCCGCTTCCGTGATCTTCGTAGCGTAGCTTTTCTTGAACAGGAAATACTCATCCTGTCCAATCAGACCTTCCTGCAGATTCTCATACAGTTTCAGCTTGAAAGACTTGTACCGCTCGATATCTTCCTTCAGCCTTACGATCTGCGCGTCATAATTGAACACATTCATCTGGCTCTCCGGAATAGAATCCACAATATCCAGAAGCTTCTCCATCTCACAGATATAATCCACCTGCTTCGATACGCTCTGAAGGACCATATCCATCAGCTCATCTTCTCGGATGGTATGCGTGCTGCATCCCTTTCCGGCTTTCCTCGTGGAACAGATAAAATAGGAATACGCCTTGCCGCCGGCGTTATAGGATTTCCGCACCATGTTCTGGCCACAGTCGCCGCATTTCAGATAACCAGAAAGAGGATATACGACCTCTTCTTCAGGTGCGATACGAATATCCTTTTTCAAGATCATCTGCACAGAGTCAAATGTATCCCTGTCAATGATAACCGGAACCGCGCCTTCCACACGAATCCATTCCGCTTCATCCTTCGGCAGTATCTTCTTGATCTTATAATTCGGCGTTCCCTGCTTTCCCTGCACAAGCACCCCTGTATAAATCTCATTGCTGAGGATCCTTGTCACGGCTGTCTGCGACCACAGAGCCTTCTTGTGAACTCTGAAATTCGTCTGAACCTTCATCCCAAGTGAAATCTTATATTCCATCGGGCAAAGGACGCCCTGCATATTCAGTTTGTCGGCAATTCGCCCCTGGCTCATTCCCTGCCTCTTCCATTTGAAAATTGCCCTGACGATCTCGGAAGCGTAGGTATCCACCACCAGCTTATTATGATCCTCTTCATCCTTCAGATACCCGTACACAGCGAAGGCTCCGAGGAACTGACCCTTCTTCCGCTTGATTTCCAGCTGTGACCTGATCTTCACGGAAATATCCTTGCAGTATGCGTCATTGATCAGGTTCTTGAACGGAATGATCAAGGAATCCGACTGGTTCCTGTCCAGGCTGTCATAATTATCGTTGATGGCAATAAAGCGAACACCGAGAAACGGGAACACCCTCTCGATGTAATTGCCGGCTTCAATATAGTTTCTTCCAAAACGGGATAAGTCTTTGACCACCACACAGTTGATCTTCCCGGAACGGATCTCGTCCATCATTTCCTGGAACGCCGGTCTGTCAAAATTGACGCCGGAATACCCATCATCGGTTTTCTCCGAAACCGCGTGGATTTCTGGATGTTTCGACAGAAAATCCCTGATAAGGGCTTTCTGGTTGATAATGCTGTCGCTCTCCAGCTTATCGCCGTCATCACGCGACAGTCTCGCGTATATGCACGCGTTGTAAGAATTGATTTTACCCATAACAGCAGCTCCTTTCGACTTGATTGCTCTTGCCGAAACAGCCGCCTTCACTTCTGCATTTCAGGCTTATGCCCAAATTTAATTCGACCTGAGCCTATATTACCGTGTTCTCTCCGAACCTTCCATGACATTCTGACGAATGGCAGTTATCTGTTCCTGAGATAGTGTTCCATCCTGTCCTCCAGCGTTTCATCCGTATCGGAGAAGGTCGCCTTCACGATGATGTCACCGCATTTATAGACATACGGATTCTTGATCTGCCGGATGAAACTCTTGATCCTCTCTTCTTTCGGCAGCGTCCTGTCTATATGCACATCCCTGATATCCACAAGAGTTTCCGGATCCACGGTTCTTATATCAACGGCTTTCATTTCTTCCAAAGTCATCATTATTTTGCCCGTCCTTTCTAAGAGGACTTCCTCTCATGTCACAGGCAACGAAAAGACTCCGAATTTTACCCTCCAAACAAAAAAAATAACGGCCGGCAGAGAAATCAATCTCCACCGACCGTCATTCTTAAACTCTTTTCACAAAATCAAGGCTTCTCCAGCCTATCCCGGACTTCAGTTTTCCCCATATAGTCGCCGCGGCACCATCCAAAACTGCGACTATCGTGTATACTTCCGAAGGACAGAACTGCACACGGTCTTTTTTCACAACTCCACCACCTGATCCGCATACTTCTCCAGATACCGTCTATGGCTCACAAACAGCACCGTCTGGTGCTCCGATCTCGCTATTCCATCCAGTATCTTCATCTCCGTCTTCTCATCCAGAGCCGAAGTAGCCTCATCCAGAATCAGAATAGCGGACTTCTTAAGCAATGCTCTCGCTATCGAGATACGCTGTGCCTGTCCTTCCGAAATACCCGTAGCCTTTTCGCCGATCTGAGTATCAATACCATCCGGCAGGCTTTCCACAAATTCCAGCGCATCAGCAATTCTCAGCACCTCTTTCATCTCATCAGCCGTCGCGTCACTCTTCCCCATCCGGAGATTATCCGCAATAGTTCCAAACATCAAGGTATTTCCCTGCGGTACATAGCTGATCAGTTTTCTGGTGTTCACATCACATTTCTTCCGGATCCCGTTCTCGGAATAAAATGACAGTTCTCCTTCCGATGAAGGCAGGAATCCCATAATCGCTCTTAAAAGTGTGGTTTTACCGGCACCGGACTTTCCGGCCATCATCACCATCTGTCCCGGTTTAATATCAAAGGATACATTCTGCACAACAGCCTCGGCCCTGTATCCCACAGTAACCGAATCCGCCAATATACCTAAACAAGCGCATCCCTCATTGCCATCCGTGAAAGCCCTGATTTCTTCCGGATCCGACTGCTCTTCCTCCAGCTCACTGACCTCCATGATCCTTCCTGCGGAAGCCAGCACGCCCACGATCTGTGGGATCTGATTTGCCAGAGAATAGATCGGTCCCTGTATCTGCCCCACCAGGCTTAGGAACGCTGTCATAACACCAAAAGTAATAGCCCCGTCACTCACCATAAGTGCGCCCACAACAAATGCGATCATCTGTGCGCCGGTAAAGGTCACACCGATAACACCCGTTCCAAGCACTTTCCACTTATTCTTCTGCTTTACCAGCCGAAGCCTCTTATCCTGAATCTCCTGCAGGCGGTTCAGGCTGCTCTCTTCCTGCCCGAAGATCTGCACCAACTCGACCTTGCTAAGTCTTTCCTGTAGAAAAATACGGTAATCCGCCTCTGTCTGCTGATACTCCTTCTGTATCTTATTCATCCCCCGGCTGATCAGCTTACCTGCCACTGCCCCGATGGGTGCAATAATGATAAGCGCAAGAGCAAGAGTCGGAGCAAAATTCCACAGAAGGCAGAATGCCAATATTAACCGGATCAGAAGAGCCCCTCCGGAAATGATCAGTTTACTCACTCCGGATGTGATCTGTTCCACATCACTGGTTATCCTGCTGAGTAGCTCTTCACTGTGAAAAGCCGTCCTGTTAAGCCAGGGCAGACGCAGAAGCCGCTCAAACAGTTTTTTCCTCACCTGGCAGGCATACTTCTCCGTGATAGTCGCTTCCAGCAAGGATTCGACCAAACCGCCTAATATAGAAAAAAGCTGCAACATGACCATAATGATCACCAGCACAGGAAACAGAGCCCTGTCTCCGGCCTGATCCACAATGGACTTGTTCACAAGGGAAATGGATACGGATGCTACAGCCACACATGTATTCAATATAAAAAGGCTCAACAGCGATTTCCTGCTCTTGGAAGTAATCTCCACCAACCACTTGAAGTACTTTCGCTGGTTTTTGCCGTCCTTAAAAAAATCTGTATATTTATTCATGTTAATACCAGCTTATTACGTTACCCCTTCGCGTTTTTTATCGCTTTTTCTCTCCCTTACCGATGATTCTTTTACATTTCGATACAACCCGAAACGGAAACAGCATCACCGGTCTGATCCGCCAGAAGCGGTTCCACCATCTGAACCTTCGTATCCATTTTGGCGATTCACAGTCAATTGTTCTGCTTCCTCTTTTGATCAGCACCGCTTTACCAAGCAGCTTGTCCTTGCTGATCCACCCATCCGGAGCTTTGCATCCGTCCCCAAAGGGTTGTACCCTGTCTCCGTCCATCTTATACAGTCTATGCAGGCAATAATCCCCGCCTTTGCGTTTTGCCGGAAAGAGCACGATATCACCGATTTTATATTCCTCTTTCGGTATCGAAATGATCATAACATCATCCCGAAAAGCCCGGATAAAGGGAAACATACTATTACCGGTTACCTGAAACCACACCGGAATATCAACCAGCCCGTCCGTGTCCTTCATGCTGTTCCATTGTTCTATTCTTAACAGAATCTTTTCCAAACAACCATGCCCTTTCTTGTCTTAAACTGCAAAAACTAATCGCTCAATCCGAAGTTATCCATAAGCCGCCTGACATGCCTTGCATCTTCATCATTCACTTTAACACTTGCGATTTTAGCAACATTTTCTCTTCTATGAAGCAAAACATCAATAATTCTATGTATCCACGCAAAAGGAAGGAGTATCGGCCACTTTTTCAAAACTGGATACCTGAGGCACATACCCGAATATGGATAAAATGTCCTGCTCAGGAAAAACATCACCCGGCTCTTCCCGCCCTTATCCATATACTTCCAACCCATCCTATCGGGGAGCTTTCTATTTTCGGGAAAGAACATCTCCATATCCAATTCGGAAACCTCTATCGACTCATCACCGAAAAACGTATACGCTAATGACCTGATCTTCTCTTCAAATTTCAGTAGCCCCACTGAATCCAGCTGCTTTCTTATATAGTCAGTATTCCATCCTTTAGCATACTTCTGGTTCAGCACATAGATATCTCCCACATGACGGATATGTGCCTCGCGATTCTTAAAATGCTTTGCAGCATGGGCAAGCTCATGAATGTACATATCCTCCGGTGTCAGATGATACAGATTCGGAATCCTCTCATCAAGGACCGCCCGTTCAAATATATTATCAAAGATCGGCTTATATGGGCTGTCATCTGCCATCAGATGCCTGTGCAATTCAATATTCATGCACGGACTTTTATGGAAGATATCGTGAACTCCCTTTTCCAGGTTTTCCGTGGAATATCCGAAAGCCTCCATCAAAGCGGCTAATTCCTTCGCTGTTACTCCCTTGTATAGCAAGTCCACATCTGACATAACACGAAAATTCGGAGAAGGATACAATTCCTTCATCACACAGCCCTTTAGCGGAATTATCTTCACACCATTCCCGCAGAGATACTCCACCAGCTTGTTATACTCCGACATCTGTATCTCGCTGCGCATACAGTCGTCCAGAAAGCGTTTTTGGTATTCACCCCATTTATCGCTTGCGGGCTTCGGCTCTATCATATTCAGAGCGCAGAAAGTGATCGGTGCCATATTCCTTCCCGAACCGATAGTAAATATATCGTCCGCTTTTATCCCTTCCGGCAGTACAGAAGGTCTTTTATTATTCAAAACAGCAGCTACGGTGTTAAGGAACACACCCTCGGCTGTTATTGTATCCACCATATCTTTATCACCTCCATTACGATTCTGAAAAACAACTCCTCCGCCTTCTTCCAATCGGGCATCACCGGGTTTATGCACGGTAATTTTTTCAAAATGGATCCGTGAACTTGCAATCCGGCAATCATATGTCCGTAAAAAAACACATTCGCTTGCGTCGCCTTATTCTGCCGGCGGTGTCCCGGAAAGCGCCTCAAGAGCTTCCCTGAGTGCCCGGGCAGAGGCGTAGCGCTGCTCAGGATCAGGGGCGCAGGCTTTTAGCACGATTTCTGACAGCGCTGCGTCGGCGTGCTTCGGCGGGGGCAAAGGCAGAATGCCGCGCTTGAACACCTCAAAGGCAATTTTCCGTTCCATCGTCGTTACGGAACGATCCGCAGGCAGGAATGGATAAGTGTCAGAGTTTAACAACTTATACAGAAACATACCTGCACAATATATATCCTTCTTCACAATGCTTTCATGATTCCGGGGATTCAGTTCCTTGGTATATCCCTCCGCGCCATTATTCATTACATTCCCCGTACGATCATTTTTCGGTTGGCAGAACTCCTCCATCCTGGCAGAGCCAAAATCCCCCAGCTTGAAATGACTGTCCGCGTCCACGAAGATGTTGTGTTGATGGAAGTCACGGTAGACGATCTTGTTTCTGTGGCAGTGCTCCACGGCGAGGCACAAGTCTATTCCAAGGCGAACGATGTCCTCTTGGGTCAGTTCGCCACGCTGTTCACGCCAAAGCCTGAAAGGCTTCAACAGCTCCATGCGGATCAGTACATGATCTTGATTGGATTCCTCATCGTGCATCACGGCGAAATCCTCTATGGAGACGATGTGTGGGTCTCCTTTCAGGATCTGCATCACCCGTGCCTCCAGGCTCAGGTCCTTCACGCACTTTTCCGGATATTGTTTGATTTCGTCCCGGGCTCCCCCTTGGCGAACTCGCTCCGGTGCCTTCTCGGAAGAAATGACCTTGACCGCGTACCGCACCTCGCCGGTCGGACTCTTGTGCGCGATCTCATAGACGCGGCCACTTGTTCCCTCTCCCAGGACACCCAATACCTCATAGTCCGGCCATTGCCGTCGTATGAGCGCTTCGTGATTCATACCGTACCTCCTTGCCGTCTTCTTTTCAAATACTCTGGAGATATCCTGCCAACTTATAGTATTCCGACGTCCGGAAATCGTTTCCGGTATTCTCCCCATTAAGAACACACCCTCGGCTGTTATTGTATCCACCATTACGATTCTGAAAAACAACTCCTCCGCCTTCCCGAAAAAAGGTCGGAGGAGTCAACAATTTTGTGTCCGGTATCCCGGTTAGTTAAAACGGGCTCAGGCCGCATTCAGATGTAGAAAAAGGACAGCCTGAAGCAGCAATTCTGTCACTGAAATCAAACTCTACCATAGTAACAGTAGGCTCTTCATAGACCTTCTTTTCATTGTCCATTGCAGTAATCTCCTTTCGTAAAATTTATATAAGCCCTGAAGGGATCATATACTAAGCATTGATAACGCCTGCTTCTTTCAACGAAGCGATCGTCTTTTCAACATCGCTCTTTGCTTTTTCAAGCGTTACATCATATTCGCGGGTAAGAGTTTCAGCTGTTTCCTCGATCGTTCTTCCGCTTTTCAATTCGGAAAAGATCAAAGCTCCGGTGTCATTCAGAACTAATGCTCCCTTAAACTCCTTCACATTTGCGCCTGTCGGCATAACAAGATTCATTCCCGGCATTTTTCTAAGCACAAAACCTTCCTTGATCATCATCATTCTCCTTTATTTTCAGTATTATTATCATTATTTGCCATTTCAATGCGTTCTATGGTATAAGCACATACCGCTTCGTCGCACAGGTGTCGATCCGCTGTCCTGCTGTGCGAAACCGGGCAGTAATGGCATCTTGTGTTGTATTCACAGCTATGGCATTTCTCTGGGATCTCAAAGTTCCTGATCGCCTCATTCAATTCCGACCACGCCCGATGGAAACCCTTTTCAAGCGTATTCACACTTATAACCGTTTTCGGAAATGCAAGACATGGTGCCAGGGTGCCATCCCAGTTTAACGCAAAACCTGTTCTCCCGGCATTGCAGTATAGTCCTTTTTCCGATACATCCGGTCTGTCTGAATGACCATAAATCTCATTATCTTCCTGACTGTAATCCGGAAAGAAGATCTCCTTTTTCATTTCCATTATTTTGTCAACTTCTGTGTTGGAAAGATCAAATTCACTTTTATGCCTTCCGGTATCGGGATTAGGCTCCAAAAGCATACCACTGACATTAACTCTAACATCAAAAGTTCTCGCCAGTGTCATAGTCTGCTCTATCCACGGAGACAGAAAACTGCTTGGCGTGATCATAAGCCGTATGTTGAGTCCCATATCTATCGCCGCGCGGATATTCTTTGTAACTGTCTCAAAAGCGTCCATTCCGGTTACAGCTACATAAGACTCACTGTCACAGCCATAGAGTGATACATCGATTCTGAATGGCGGATACTCCGTAAATTTTCTGATATTCTCCTCATTCAGCAGAATGCCGTTGGTCTTGACCTGCACCGACACGCCGTGTTCGATCAGATACATATAGATATCCCAGAAATCCGGGTGTGTCATCGCCTCCCCTCCGGTAAGCAGAGCGACCATCATTCCGTCATCTATCGCACCCTGAATCAGCGGGATCAACTGCTCTTTTCTGAGCATTCTTTCCTTTACGGAGGGGTCCTGCAAATGGACATAGCACATCTTACAGTCCAGATTGCAGAGCGGAGTCAGTTCAAAAGACCCTGTTGACGGCGTGTCAGACTTATATGCGTTATCCGCCATCAGCTTTGTAAACTCGTTAAAAGAAATCTTATCCATCGGTCTCCTCCTCAAATACTGCCTTGTAAGTTATATCTGTGGCATTTTTATCAGGCAGATTCTTAAGGTGATAAAATGGAACATCTCCAGCCAGTTTTCCCATAAGTGTCATTGCCTTATCCATTGCTGCATTATCCCACATCGGCATCATAGCCTGGTTCAGAAGCACCAGCATTGCCTGCTGCGTTGTCAGTTTTTTTATCCGGTTTTCCTTTGCCTGTTCCAAAGAAACCAGTGCTATGATAGGTACTTTCTTCTGATTTCTGATATTGTCCTTGCCATCCCACGGCATACCGAAGCCATACCATGTACCGTCAATATACCGCAATCCCGGTCTGTCGCCTATGATAAAATCAGCTTTCTGATACTTTTCCCACAACTTCGCCTGCGTGGATTTCCCCATACCGGAAGGTCCTAAGAAAATGATACCCTGTCCGTCCTTCTCCACCATGGAAGCATGAAGAGGAAGACCGTCATGCATTACCATTCCCGCCTCACAGAATGTACGGACTATGCTTGAAAACGGGATGTGCGGCTTTTTCCATTTGTCCCTTGCTTCAGAGTAATACGGCTCATTCGACATATACACAGTCATTTCGCTATAATCCTTTGAAGCAGTAACCACATACTTCATGTGATATTTTATGAAATCCTCATTCAGCAGGCTTATGGCACTCCATGAGTTCTCATCATCATAAACAGCAAAATTCTCCGTAGTACACATCTGCGTGTGCTTTAAGACTTCTTCGTATTTTTTGTCCAGCAGAGTTTCTTCACCCATATGAACCGTGAAGGTATGGGTATAGGGCATCTCGTTCCGGAACGCAGAGAGATACTGCATGGATTCATGTTCACTTATTTCATCGTCCGTAAGCAGACGGTAGTTTGCAAAATAATATTCACGCATTCCGGCAATACGCTCCTTGATAATACACTTATTCAAACATACATTATCTCATACCCCCCCCCGAAAAATCAAGCAAAAATTTAACTTTTTTGTGCATTTTGTACATTTTGTTGCATTTTAGTTCTCTTTAAATCAAAAAAAGCCCGTAGCCATCGGCTCATCACCGACAACCACGGGCATATCCTCAAACCATATTATACTCTCTTCGCATACGACAATGCAATCCAACCGGCACCACTCTTCAGCCTTCCCCATCCGGCCTCAGAGCCCTTACCGGCTTTCACCTCAACAATCGTATAAACTCCCGGCGGCACATACTTCCCTGTCCACGCCGTATCAGTTCCGGCACCCGTCCGAATCCTCAGATGCTTCACCGTCACCTTCACCAGAAAAGGACAATCCCTATTTTTCGCTTCGCTGGAAGGCGAAAATGTATCGGTCCCACCCATAAGTGCCGCCACATCCGCTCTCACAGTATCCATATTCTTCCCAAACTTCGGAAACCAGTGAAGCACATCCCCATGATTGCTCCCAAGCCCCAGCTTATGAGAATCTGCATGACAGAGTATCGTAGGAACCGTCACGCCGTTATACTTAACACTCCCCTTCGGATCAATCCCATACATCTTGCAGAGATAAGCTGTCAGCTCACAAGCCTCTTTATAGACCTTCTCAAAATACTCCCTGTCATTCAGCCCATCCTCACAGATCTCGAACTGGATCCATCCGTTATTGCAGCTCCCCTTACTGCCGGAACCGCACCCCCAAGGCCTGTAATCCCAGGGCATCGTCTGAACCGCCGCAATACTTCCATCAGCCAGCTTTCCGATCCAGGCATTAAGCCCTGCCTGCACAGAAGTATGGTTCCAGTCATTCCTGTAAGCATTCTTCCCAATGACCTTGATCATCAGATTCCTGTATGCCGCATTATCATCCGGCTGGACATATCTCTTCAACATCGGATTATTCGCCCCGGTGCTATGCCAGAGCACACCCTTCACCTGCATCTTCTGTGTCTGCCTGTAACAGGTGCTCTGTGTCATCATACAGATTATCGGCTTATTCTTCTCACTGTACTTCATCGTGATCACCATCCTTTTTGTTCTCATCCTTCTCGCTACGATCATGAAGCTGCTGCAGCACGAGCTTCAGCTTCTCCGGCACCGGCAATCCCAGATACGCCGCATTCTCCACCAGAGAAAGTCCCTCATTGCTCATATAGAAGAAAATGATGGCTGTTCTCAGCACCCCTGTTTCTCCAAGTATCTGTGTATCCAGAAGATGCCCTACCCCGACCATGACAAAGATCAATACTTTCTTAGCCAAGCCACGGAAAGATACGTTGGAGCTGAGCTTCTTATCCGCAATCGCACACATGATCCCTGTCAGATAATCCAGAACCACAAACGCCAACAATGCATACAACAACCCGTCACAACCTCCCAAAAAGTAACCCAGCCATCCTCCGACAGCCGCAAAACCCAACTGAATCAAACTCCAAAACTCTTTCATCGCAATCCCTCCATTTCGTTGCATGAAAATAGCAGCACCCGATAAGAGCACCGCCGCCACAAAGCACCATATTTATTTCAGATCACGGATTCGGCTCTACCTCAGTCAGCGTATAAGTGATCTTCATTGTTTTATCAGCATTCTTAACGATAGCCTGAGTCAGGTTATTGATACTGGCCAGATACGGCATCAACAGCCATGTCGTATGACAGTCGGTTCCATAGTTGCCGCCCCAGCCTGTCAGAAACTCCTTATATTGGAACATCGGTGTACCAAGATAAGGAAACCTTGCTGCGCCTGCCAGCGGAACAACTGTATCATTCGCCGTAATGATAAAATCATAAGCGATGATAAAATCGTTGATCATCGTCATCATGCACTGACTTGTAGACGATCCCGACAATGCCCTGTTTGCCGATGTAAATCCAAGCTGTATTAGCGTGATATCCGTGATATTACTCAGGTTTATCTTGTAAACACCGTCACAATCATAATTCTGTAGATACAGATACCCATTTCGGATCACGCCTCTTACCGATCTGTTCACATAAGAATCTATCTTAAATGAACCGATTGCCCTCAGATGCGCATTGGTCAGTGTCCAAGTACCCTCTGTAAAAGTCATGTCGCTCTTCTTGATCTTGATCCACTTCATTGTTGCATCCCCTGAAGAATTAGGAGAATTGGAAAATCCGTACCAGTACCCGTCATGCCCGTTCAGGAAATCCCCATAGGGCGTGTACCCTGTTGTAAACGAAAATACGCTGCAGTGAAGCGTAGTCTCTTCCAGCACCTCACAGGTCACATCATTCAGCCTGTCATTCAATCCAACAGAAAAAACCGATAGCCTCAGCTTCCTTACAATGACCGACGAATCCACAAACCGTATGGAATACATCACATTATTCTCAAAGTCCACCTCAACAGCAGAATAGAGAAGTGCCAGTTCATCATCAGTCTGGCTTTCCAACCGTGTCTCCTTGATCTTCAGATACCCGTTAGAGGAATTAACATCATTCCCGAATACATTCTTTCCACCCAGAGCAGATGTCAGAGCAACCGCTGCAATAGTTCCGTTCCCCTGTGAAGGCGTAAACTCCCACACGAATTTATATCCGTTATCCAGCGCCTTGCTCTCCGTTAGGTTCATGCTTCCCCTTGCAGTATCTGCCGTTGCGTTGACATCATTTGATGCGTATGCTACCGGCAACACAGCAGATGAAGGGAAAATATTATCCGCATTTTCAGTCAGTGCAGAAGGATACAAAAGGATCCCGCCGATCATGTTCGGGCATATTGGGATCAGAGTATCATTCCACATCATCTGATCATCATACTGTCCTGAAGCCTTGTAAAACACTCCCATCGGATTCAGCCCCAGGATATGATTTACGGCATTCGTAACCATATTTTCTTCCCGTATGGTCTCCACCACACCTGTATTTTCATCGGTCAGTTCAATGACCATTTCGCCTTTCAGCTTCATATAACCCCTCCTTATGAATTACTGCCGTTCACATCCACCGGCATTGCAAACGCACCCAGAGCCGTCCTGCCTCTGACCACATCGCTGTAGCTTCTCTGTACCAGTTCATCGATTTCAAATACGATGTTCTCACTGATTGACTTAAGCCTTAAGCCGCCGCTGATACCGACTCTCTCAATGTAATCCTCAACAGTGATCGTGCCGTCCCATGCAGCATTCGCACCCATGCTCTGGCCGGAAACAGAGGCTACGCACCATCCGGTATCCACCGTGCCTGTACCACCGCTCACCCTCATGTAAACATTGAAGGTATTGGTGTAGTTTGCCAGCACATTCTCAATCGGATAATACAAAAGGATCGTATGTTTTCCGGAATGCCAGGTCTCCACCGGCTGATGCACCGTGATCATCTCATCATTAAACTCAAAAGTAAAAGTAACAACCGCCGTTCCATCCTCTGTCCATGAAACAGGTAACGAAACATTCACCGTCTGCTCTTCCGTAATTCCGATGACAGCCAGTTCATCTTCTGAAGCAGGTTCTTCACCTTCATTTTCAGATCCTGCTGATACATTCTCTTCCGGAATGGCATCCACATTCACTGCCGGTATCACAACATCGCCTGCTGCCGTTGCCGTCCTTGTCACAGGATCCGCATCCACATCCACGATCACCTGCCCAAAGAACTGAGCGTGATTATCCTCAGATGTCGCAAACTCTATGGAAATGATCCTCGTATCCTGATCTGCCACTGTAAAGGCAGAAGCATTCGTGAAGGTATGGATCCCGATCTTCCCTGCCTCGATCTGACTAAGCAGTCCGGAGATATTCTTATCATTCTTACTCTTTGCCTGAGCTAGCCTCGGATTCTTTCCGACTCCCTTAAGCCTCTGCTTTCCATACAGATTCACCTGCATGGAAGTAATGGCACTGATCTTATCCTCATCTGCCTGGCCACCCACAAAGGTCAGCACATCCCCGATATCCAGTGCCGGATTTCCGATGGTATCCGAATCAAACGGCACATAATCGATCACGGAAATATCGTTAAGGATATTCTCACAGAGCTGCCTTCTGGTCTCATCCAGTCCAAACTGCAGAAGCGGATTCACACCCAGATTCATGGTCAGCCCGTTGTCCGGATCCAGATGATAATACTCAGCGATCTCCGTTCTCATGTTTGTGGAAGAAACTGCCGTGTATCTTGTAATAAAATCTGAAAAGCTGGAAGAAAATCTGTGTCTTCCTGCTATCTCCATCACAGGCGTATCGCCATACTTTCTCAGTTCCAACACGCCCTCACGGTTGATACAAAAGAAACCTCCCAAAACCTGCCCCACATAGTAGAGCACATCCCGGTAGGTCTCGATATCATTGTCCGTATAGATTGAAAGCCCGGTATCACCGTTCGGCATCGCTTCCACTTCTTCCTGAGTCAGCGCAAACTCCACATGACACGCCTCACAGCAAAGATGGATAAAATCATATGCCTTACCCACAGTCTCAAAGCCATTGAAGTCCTTCTCGAATCGGAGCATATAATCATAGGCTTTCAGCTCCAGGCACTTTACAGTCCTGTTCGCCTCTGACACCTCAAATACACCCATCGGGATCGTCTCATAAATGCCATCCGCTTCAACCGCCTGATTATAATCCGGATCCAGTTCAGAACTATCTAGGCTCTTTGATATCCTCAGATGATAGAACAACTCCACCAAGGCATCTTCCAATGTATATCTGTCAATATCCGAAAGTAGCGTTACGCCCATCTCAGCCGCATACACCGTACCCAGTTCTATCTCCGTACTCCCACAGCACTGTGAAGAAATGTATCCGCTCCCCTTAACGATATCCTCAGCCCCGAACTCATAGACCACACCATTCTTGATTGTGATCCTCCCCGTCCAGTAATATTTCCTTGTATTCTCCTGCACCGCCTGCAGGAATGCGCTCGATACAGGATACATACAAACACCTTCTTCCTTAAAACTCTTTCAGCGAAAAACTCACCGTCCACAGCCCCTTATAGCTCGTATCCTTTTCCAGCTTTGCTTTGAAGCTCTCCACATACATCTGTGTCTGCTTCTGTGTGACTGTCTCCGGATCAAAATACAAGACCGTGATACTTTCCTGCTGCTTATATTCCGTCAGCTTCTTCAGCCATTTCGGCGTAACAGAAAAGGAAACCGATATCTCCACAACCCCGGCTCTCACCACATCCCTCTGGATTGTTCCTGCCTCAGTCTCACCGCCGGAATCCGCTTCCTTATCTTCCATATTCACTTCATAGGAATCAGGCAGAGGAAGGTTCTCACCATCAAAATTCAAATATTGAATAAATGCCATATGATCACCTTCCTCCGCTTCTTAAGTTTGCTCTTTGCTGAGCATTCACGATAACCTCATCCAGCATGGTACCTCCCAGATAAACAGGGATCACAATATCGCCGCTCTGACCGAAAGCATTTACACCACCGACAGCCTCCCTGATAGCAGATACCAGACTGCTCAGATCAGCACTCGAAACAGAACCGCCGCCTGCCATAGCAGCCTGCATTCCGTTCACTTGAGGATTGATCACCATATCAGCTGACAAAGAATCCATCGCCTTTGTGACCATACCCTTGCTGTTCTCAATGCCCTTTGCCAGTCCTTTCATAAAGTCCGGCATCCAGCTCTCATAATCCGTAAGAGGACCTTCATCCGGCACTGAGAAATGCAGGAAGCTCTTGATCTTATCAGCCACCGATGAAACCGCATCGCCGACAGCACTTATACACGACTTGATACCGTTCACGATACCCATGATCAGATCCTTGCCCCAGTTAAAAGCCTGCGACGCTAAGCCAGTGATATGATCCTTTACATTGGCAAATCCGCTTTTTACTGCACTGAACACATTGCTCATTGCATTCTTCACAGCAGAAGTCACATTGTTCCACAGGTTCGTAACCGCCGTCTTGATTGCATTTCCGACAGAAGTGACCGTGTCTTTAATATTATTCCAGGCCGTAGTGACCACATTTTTAATGGCATTCACCGCCGTAGTGATCACATGCCTAATGCCGTTCCAGATATTTGTAAAGAAGCTGGATATCGCATTCCATATAGTCGTAGCCGTGGTCTGGATAGCCGTCCATGCCGTTGTGAGAAATGTGCTGATCGCCGTAACCACCGTGGTCACCACAGTCTTTATCGCATTCCAGATCGTTGTAAACACGGTCTTTATGGCATTTAGAACCGTTGTGATAATCGTCTTATAGATATTGAAGTATGTGGTAATGATCAGCTTTATCGCATCTACAACCGTCTGGAAGATAGCCTTGATCCCATCCCATAAGCCCTGGAAGAAATTCTTGATAGCATTCCAGACAGTTTCTGCCGTGGTCTTTATCGCTTCCCATGCCGCTGCAAAGAATGTTTTCAAAGCCTCCCACACAGCAATGGCCATCTCTTTAATGCCTTCCCATAGATCTATCCAGAACTGCCGGAACTCTTCACAGTTATTCCAGAGATAGATAAACGCCGCCACCAGAGCCACGATAGCCGCAATGATCAACACATACGGATTCGCCGCACATACCGCATTGAAGGCAGCAAATACTCCCTTCGCCGCATTGATCACGCCTGCTAGCTTCGGCACAATCGTCATAATTGTACCGATAGCGGATATCACCTTACCGACTATGATCAACACCGGACCGATAGCAGCCGCCACCAGCGCAATGGTAATGATGACCTTCCTTGTGCCCTCATCCATACTGTTCAGCTTGTCCACAAAACCCTGTATCCATCCAACAATAGTACGGATGGCAGGCATCAGCATCTCACCAAAAGAGATGGCCAGTTCCTGAAGCTGTGATTTCAGGATCGTCAGTTGCCCTTCCAGATTGTTGTTCATGGTATCAGCCATATTTGCAGCCGTACCGTCACAGTTTGCAATCGCTGAGGATAGCTTATTGATATCCCCTTCCCCGGCATTCATAAGAGCCAGGAATCCGGACATCGCATTTTTACCAACCAGAGATTCAGCCGCTGCAGCCTGTTCTGATTCCGACAATCCTGCAAATGCCACGCGGCAGTCAGCCAGGATATCCGATAAATCCCTCATTGATCCGTCCGCATTTGTCGTTGCAACTGTAACTTCTCCAATATTGGCACCACAGATCTTCACATCCCCGGACAGATTCGTCATGATGGTTCTGAGTGAAGTACCTGCCTGAGAACCCTTGATACCGGCATTCGCCATAAGACCTATAGCCTCAGCCGTATCCTCAACAGAGAAACCCAAGGCACCGGCAATAGGAGCCGCATACTTGAAGGTCTCACCCATCATGGACACATTCGTATTGGCATTACTCGAAGCAGCCGCAAGCACATCCGCAAAATGTCCGCTATCCTGAGCCGATAATCCGAAAGCCGTCAATGCGTCCGTCACGATATCGGAAGTAGTAGCCAGATCCTCACCGGATGCAGCCGCAAGATTCATGACACCCTCGATACCGCCTAGCATATCCTCTGTCTTCCAGCCTGCCATAGCCATGTAGTTCATAGCCT
Source organism: Lachnospiraceae bacterium UBA3804 (assembly GCA_002368665.1). Lineage (GTDB taxonomy): Bacteria > Bacillota > Clostridia > Lachnospirales > Lachnospiraceae > UBA3766. The sequence continues at coordinate 294,419 of DFEK01000005.1, read as the reverse complement.
CAGCCGCCTCGGCTGCAGAGAACTTTGTCTTACTACCCATCTCACGGGCTTTATCTCTTAAGGCATCAAACTCCGAACCCGTAGCACCGGATACCGCTGCCACCTGGCTCATTGCAGAGTCAAAATCAGCGGCAGTTTTCACCGCCGCCGTTCCAAGTCCTACAACACCAGCCGTTACCGGAAGAAACTTCTGTCCGACATTGCTGATATTGTCACCGACTGTTTTTAATTTTTCACCTTTTGCCGCAATCTCCTGAAGAGCCGTACCTGACTGCTTAGCCTGCTCTTCCAGCTTCTTCAGATCCTGCTCTGTCTCGATGATCTCCCTCTGAAGGGCATCATACTGTTCCTGACTGATATCTCCATTTGCAAGAGCTGTATTTGCCTGCTCAGCCGCCGTCTTTAAGGTTTCCAGCTTCTCCTTAGTAGCCGCAACAGCCTCTCCAAGCAGTTTATGCTTCTGAGCCAGAAGCTCCGTATTTCCCGGATCCAGTTTCAGCAACTTCTCCACATCCTTAAGCTGCTGCTGAGTATTCCTTACCTCAGTATTTACGCCCTTTAAAGCAGTCTGAAGTTTGGTGGTATCCCCGCCGATCTCTATTGTAATTCCCTTTATTCTGTTTGCCGCCATCGGGATACCCCCTTCCTCATAAATTCAAAATCTGTCAGAAAATCCACACCTTTTCAAAGCCATATAAATACAGCTTTCCGTGATATTTCTGGTCAGAAGACGTCGAAATCCTGTTGCGTAGCCACTCGATGGTACGCCTTGTCCGCAACATCATCGTTCTGATTTTCAATAAACATCTCATTCACCATGCCGATGGTCAGCAGATCAAGATCCCGTATCGAAAGCCCGATCTGCACACACCTCAGCATGAAAAGTGCCGTTGTCATCTGCCTGTCAGTTGACTGAAGTTTTTTTTAGCCTCCACATCTACCTTCACATTCAAGCCCCAAAGCTCGATGATCTTAGGCAGCACCTGATAGATACTGAAAGTATTGAACTCATCCAGCCACTCTTCCGGTGTATCAGGAATCCCCGGATCAGCGTGCTTCGCCATGATGTAGGCGATATTCTCAAACATCTCCAAAGAGAACATATCAAGATTGCTGACTTCCTCGGTATTATCACCGACTGCCTTCTCCAAAGCCGCCAGATCCTTATAGATATCCCTCTGGAACTTCATTCTGTATATCCTCGGAATAGCTGCCGATGCTCTGAATGCGACCTCTTTTCCGTCAATCTCAATCTTCTTAACCATGCTCATAAGTCTTATCCTCCACAATTAAAAATAGCGCCAGTCAAAAAGAGCCCCGAAGCCGTGTCCCCCACAGCCCCGAAACCCTTTAAGACCTGTCAGCATTATTCCTTCGTAACAACTACCGTGTAGGTCTTACTGGAACCACCGTTTGTCACAGTGATCACAACCGTATTCTCTCCATCCTCCCAGGTAGCACTGGAACCGTTGGTAAGAGAATCACCGTTCACAGTGATCGACACGCCTGCATTCTCATCTGCTGCCGTTGCTGTGATTGCATTGGTAGCATTGGAAGTCTCCGCCGTGTAAGCCGTAGTACCTGCCGCAAAAGTCGGATCCAGTGAAATGGAACCAATGGTCAGCGAAGACAGGTTCACATTCGCACTGGATACATCCGAAGGCATATAAACGGACTGGTACCAGTTCTGATATACCGTGCTGTTCGTGGTATTTCCGGTCTTTGCCTTTACCACGCCGCTTGCAAGAGGCGTAGCCTTGATGGTCAGAGTCTCCGTCTGAACCTCACGGCTCTCTTCATTGGTCTTGCCTTCAATGCCCGGTCTCGATGCAGAGCAGTTATACAGAACATGTCTGATATGCTTCACATCCCCGTCGAACTCGAAAAGCAGCGCAAAGCTGTTCAGCTCCGTATTCGCATTCTCGATAAGCACATTGTTGTCATCCAGTGTTTCATTCAGCGCATCAACCCTGAAGCTCTCAGGGATCATCGCCAGTTCCAGATCACCGTCATAGCCCATGTTGTTATTGATGACATAATAGGCAATGCCATCCGCATAGAAGTTTTCCGGCTCTCCGTTCGCATCAAGCGAAATACTCACCGCACCGGGAATGGCAACAGGCGTTCCGTAAGACACCGTACCGTCCTGGGCAATATGGAGCATCGCATAATGCGCATTCTTAAGATTGTACTTAACCTTGTTATTAGCCATAGCTCTTATACCTCCATCGTTTCTTCAATGTCCGGCACATCGAAAGAATATAAGACCTCATACAATCTCTCTTCCGAAATCCAGACCTCACTCTTGTTATAAAAAATGCCCCGGTCATCCAGAGCACTCTCCACCTGCTTTTCCACGGACACATCCTTCTTATCCATGTAAAGCTCTATCCTCACCTCATTTATCTTGAAATACACCTTACCGTCAGCTGCAAAATTATCGCTCCCCGGCAACAGGTAACAGATAAACGGCGGCTCCGGACTTTCCCCTTCCGCAAAATGATCATATGCGAAAGGGATTCCCGTCTCCTGCAGCATCGCTGCAATCTGTTCTATTGTCATATCGATGCTGCCCTCCAATCTGACACCATCATTTCAGTGCCCTCTCGACTTCCTTCTCCAAAAACTCCGCCGCCTTAGCCTCAGCCGGTGCTATATGTGGAAAGGCTCTTGTCCTTCCACCACCCCGCTTTGCATGACCGAACTCCAAAAGATGTGCCAACTGATACCGGTTCTTACTGTGAACCACAACCTCCATTGCATTTGATGTTTCCTTTGTGGTCTTCACCGTCCAGCTTCCCTTATATTTTCCGGTCTTTACAGGTGCATTTGCCTGGATATCCTTCTTCGCTTCATTTCCAGCCTTCTTCACAGCGGCCTTCAGATCATCCGTAGCCAGATCGGCGTATTCCTGCAAGCCCTCCATGATGACATGTGCCATCTGGTCTACCCTTACCCTGTCCGTACTCATGATCACCGCCTCACTTTCCGACAGCTGAACTTCAGCGACTTCTTCTTAAAGTTCATATGATCAACATTCACGATGTCATAGAACTCACCCTTGAACAAAATCCTGTAACCAGTGGAAGTAATAGCTGCCGTTTTCGCGCAATACCGCACCGTAACCGTCATCGCCACATCCTCAACAGTAGTACCGGCAACCTCTTCTTCCTTTGAGCTTGCCAGCCCTTCACCGCCGATGGTTGCAAAGCAGGTATAATACTCATCCCACTCATTCGTATGATTTCCGACGGCATCTGTTATCACGGTATTTTTCAGAAATACGACCTTTTCATTGAGTAGTGCCGGTATCATCAGAATCCCTCCTTCCGGCTCCCGAATAACAGAGCCCTCAGAGTCAGATCAAGCGCATGATGATCCGCCTCTTCCCGATGCTCATACAGATAAGCTACCGTAAACATCACGGCAATCTTCCCGTTCTGAGCCGCATCAAGATCAGCCTCATCATCCGTTCTCAGGATATCCATGCACTGCTTCTTCGCCGTTGCTATAAAGTTTTCCAGTAATGAATCATCATCCTCGAAGTCGATCCGCAGATAATTCTTCATCTCTTCCACAGTCACTTTCATCCGATCACTCTCCTGTAACAAAGGCGGCAGGAACTTCCCACCGCCAGATTTTTTATTCCCCACCGGGTTCATCTTCACTTGAATCAGATTCAGCATCTGCAGCCATAAGCCCGGCGGCCTTCAGCTTATCCAAAAGACCATTGAAATCTTCCTTCAAAGCTGCAATAGTACTCGCTTCACTGGCAGCCTGATTCTCAGCAGCAGGAAGGCCCTCAATGGAACCGCCATCTTCAATGATCAGCTTTCCTCCGATATGAGTCACATCGCCGCCCTGCTCTGTATAATTCTTTGCGTTATATTCGCTCATCTCACACCTCCAAAATCCAAGGGAGTCGCAAATTCGCGACCCCCTCTAACATTTATCCTCACGCCTTCATCTTAAGAAGCTGGATGCCCTCAGGAAGGATCACCTTACCGTCAACTCTCTCGGTTGCCACAAAGCCAACCTGGCCGTTGGTGCTGTAGAGCTCGTTGAGTCTCTGTACGGTTCTTCCGGAACGGTCAGCGATCCAGTAATTCTTAAAATCACCGAACGCAACAGTAAGTGCCTCAGCCGCAACCGTAGGCACATAAGGACTGGTGTAAAGCTCATATCCAAGCAGCTTGTCAGGCTCACCTGCCTGAAGCGAAGGCTGCCAGAGATATACGCCGTTGCCGTCCTTAAGCTTACGGATTGCCGCAATCGTTGCATCGTTCATAAGGAACTTTGCGTTTCTACGGTAAGGACTCTTCAGTGCATATACAAGGCTGATCAGCTCATCGGCAGTGATCGCATTGGTTGCCCCTGCAGTAACACCCACCTGTCCGCCTTTTGCGGTAAAGATACCCGTAGGCTGACCGGTACCGGTACCCACACAGAAAGCCTCTTCCTCTGCAATACCGAAAGCTCTTGCAAACTCTGCTGCAATATACTCTTCCAGATTGAAAGCGGAATCCTGAAGAAGCTCGATGGACACCTTCACAAGATCAGTAAGCTTATAAGCATCGATAGTCTTCTGATCGAAGGAAGGATCACTCGGAGTGTAAGCCCCGTTCTCAGCAGTCCATGCAGCGGTAGAGTGTGTCGCCGCAACAGGGATCTTTCTCTCAGCACTTGTGGTAATGACCTTCGCAAGCCCTCTCACCACATTCGCCTCATCAAGCCCCATCACGATCTGACGCTCGAACTCTTCCGGCACAAGGTAGCCGCCATCTGCCTGCACGCCCTCGGAAAGCACATTATGAACAAGTCTCTGTCCACGGAGATGTGCCCCGAAGTCTTCCTTATACGCATTGGAAGCACGACCGGTCTTTTCCTCCACCTGCTTTGCAGGTCTCTCGGTAATAGGAGTATTCACAGGTCTGTTAAGCTCAGCCTCTCTTGCCTCGGCTCTCTGCTGGCGATCAATAGCGGCAGTCAGATTCTCGATCTCCTTCTCCATTCTGGAATAGGTTTCGTTATCCTCAGCGGAAAGAACCCCATTCTCATTCTCATGGGTATCCACAAAATTCTTTGCTGTTTCCCACACCTTTGCTCTCTTCTGAATCATTTCATTGATAGTCATAGGTCATATCCTCCTTAAATGAATCTCTTGATAAAATTTAAGCGCTCCCTGACTTCATCAGCGGAACGCCCATCAACAACACTGTCTTTAGTTACCTCAGTTGCACCGGTGCAACTTTCCTCAGGCGGCTTGATCTTACACTTCGCCACAATCTTATCCCTGAGTGAATTAGTCACCGCTGCTTTGGAATACATCGCCGAAACATCAGGTGCCCCGACATCTTCCACAGCTTCTTCCCTTTCCAGAATGCCATCCGCAAAGCCAAGCTCCACAGCCTTATGTGCATTCATCCAGGTCTCGGCATCCATCATGCTTGAAATCTTCTGCCTGTTAAGACCGGTCTTTATCTCATAAGCATTCATGATGCTTTCCTTCACCTCCGCAAGCATATGGATTGCCTTCTGCATCTCGCCCTTATCACCAAAAGCGATAGTTGCCGGATTATGGATCATCAGCATACTTACCGGACTCATAAGAACCTTCGTGCCTGCCATAGCGATCACACTTGCAGCAGATGCCGCAAGACCATCGATTTTTACAGTCACATCGCCCTTATAATCCATCAGCATGTTATAGATCTGAGCCGCTGCCACGCAATCCCCACCCGGACTGTTGATCCAGACTGTAACATTACCTTTCCCGGCATTTAACTCTTCTCGAAAGAGCTCCGGCGTAATATCATCATCAAACCAGCTCTCTTCAGCGATCATACCGTTAAGGAAAAGCACCCTCTCAGCCACCTCTTCGCCTGAAGCCTGGTCTCTGATCTTTCTGCTCTTCCAGTTCCAAAACTTCTTCATCAGGATTTTCCTCCTTCCCGTTCTCATGTTCCAAGTTGTATGCAGCACCAGCCGATACAAGCGGAACCATATTTCCGTTTACCAAATACAGATCACCGCCGTCTTCCTCCGGGATCCTATCCAGATTCTCCAATTCTCGGATATCGTTTGCTGACATCCAGCCGTTCTGTCTGGCTGTCGCATAGCCGTTCATCCTGCTCTGATAATCACCACGGAGCAAACCGTCCACATTGAACTTAAAGAAGAATTTCTTCTTCTCATCCGGAGTCAGCAATGCTCTCACCATTGCCTGCTCCCAACGGCTTACCCAGGGATCCAGCGTGTACTTCACAAATTCCAGCGACTGCTGCTCAATGTTGTTGAAGCTGGACTTCTCCAGGTCACCGATCATATGAGGCGGCACACGGAAGATCCTTGCGATCTCATCGATCTGGAACTTCCTTGTTTCCAGGAACTGAGCCTGCTCAGGGCTGATACTGATCGGCGTGTACTTCATGCCCTCTTCCAAAACTGCAATCTTATTCGCATTGCCGCTTCCTCCGAAGGTCGCCTGCCAGCTTTCCCTCACCTTGCTCGGATCCTTAATAGTCCCCGGATGCTCCAGCACACCGGAAGGAGCCGCACCATTCGCAAAGAACTTGCTGCCGTATTCTTCCGTAGCGATCGCAAGGCCAATAGCGTTCTTGGCCATAGCGATCGGACTGTAGCCAACCAGACCGTCAAAGCCAAGTCCCGGAATATGCAGCACATCATGAGGCTGAAGCCTTACCGTCCTTCCAACCTTGTTGGTACCTTTCCTTCCGTCCACATCGTCCGAATCATAGACGGTATATTCGTAATAAAGCCTTCCGTGCTCATCACGATCCACCTTCATCCGATCCGGCATCAGCGGATACAGAGCCACAACTTCACCCTTGCCGTTGCGGATAATCTGACTGTAGGCATTGCCCCACAGGAGCAAATGTGTCATCAGAGTCTCACGGAATATAAAGGAAGTCATCTCCGGATTCGGCTCATCATGGAGCAAAAAATAAAGCGGATGTTCCACCGCTTTCTCTTTACCGCCATCGTCGGTATATCTGTAAAATTGTAATGGCAGGCTCGCCACCGCTTCCGACAGGATCCTCACGCAGCAGTACACCGCCGTCATCTGCATCGCAGATCTCTCGGTCACATACTTGCCACTCGAAGTACCTCCAAGAAAGAAGCTGTAGCTGCTTCCTGCCGTCCTATCCTTAGGCTTATCCCTGCTCCGAAATAAACCGCTCAGTATTCCCATAACCACGCCCTCCATTCGTTAGAAAACAAGTAAACCTCTTGTGTCATAAACTGATTCTTCCTTCTCATTGCCGCACCGGATCGCCCTGTCCAGAGCCATGATCATCGCAATGGCACCATCAATCTTCTCCGTGGACTTTGCCTTATCCGCCTTGATGTTGCCTGCCGGATCCGTCCGGATATAAATGTTATCCATGTTCCACCGCAGAACCGGATGACCGCCATGTGCGATCTTCTGCTCCAGCACCAGCCGCATCAATTCCTTGGTCGGCGGGGACATCGAAGCAAAACCCTGGCCGAAAGGAACCACCGTGAATCCCATTCCTTCCAGATCCTGCGATAACTGCGTTGCTCCCCACCGGTCATAAGCAATCTCCCTGATGTAGAACCTCTCACCCAGGCGCTCAATGAATTTCTCGATATATGCGTAATGAACCACATTCCCTTCCGTTGTTTCCAGAAAACCTTTCCGCTCCCAGACATCATACGGAACATGATCCCTTTTCACTCTCAGATCCAGTGTTTCCTCCGGAACCCAGAAATAAGGAAGCACAATGTATTTATCCTCTTCATCCACAGGCGGAAATACCAGGGCAAACGCTGTCAGGTCAGTCGTACTGGATAAGTCCAGACCGCCATAGCAGACACGCCCTTCCAATTCGTCCACATCCACAGGAAAAGCGCAGGCATCCCATTTCTCCATCGGCATCCATCTGACCGCCTGCTTCACCCACTGGTTCAGCCTCAACTGCCGGAATGAATTTTCCTCTCCCGGATTCTGCTTTGCTGACTCACAGGCCGCTTTTACCTTGTCGATACCAACCGTGATATCAAGTGAAGGGTTCGCCTTCTTCCAGACCTTCGGATCCGTCCAGTCATCGGATTCATCCGCGCCATAGATCACCGGATAAAATGTCGGATCAATCTTGCGGCCTTCCAGAATATCCTTCGCCTTCTGATGCGTTTCATAGCAGATACTGTTTGTATCCGTCCCGGCAGTCGTGATCAGGAAATAAAGCGGCTGCATTCTTGCATCGCCGGAACCCTTCGTCATTACATCAAAAAGCTTCCTGTTCGGCTGCGTATGCAATTCGTCAAACACAACTCCGTGGATATTGAAGCCATGCTTTGAATAAGCCTCTGCTGAAAGCACCTGATAAAAGCTGTTGGTCGGCTGGAAGATGATCCTCTTCTGGGAAGCCAGGATCTTCACCCTCTTATTCAGAGCTGGACACATCCTGACCATATCCGCTGCAACCTCAAAAACTATGGAAGCCTGCTGTCGGTCAGCCGCGCATCCATAAACCTCGGCTCTTTCCTCTCCATCTCCACAACAAAGCAAAAGCGCAACCGCCGCGGCCAGTTCTGACTTACCTTGTTTCTTCGGGATCTCGATATATGCCGTGTTGAACTGCCGGTATCCGTTCGGCTTCATGGTTCCGAACACATCCCGGATGATCTGTTCCTGCCAGTCGATCAGTTCAAACGGTTTTCCCGCCCAGGTTCCTTTTGTGTGGCAAAGGCACTGGATGAAATTCACCGCAAAATCCGCCGCGTCCTTGTCATAGACAGAATCTTTCGCCTTGAACTTTGTCGGCTTATATTTTTTAAGTTTCCGCATCTTCAATCCGCATCACCACCTTTAAGCCACTGCCTGTACACCTGCTCGGAGATCTTCGCCATCATGACCGGCGGAACGCTCATGCCGCAGATATACTGGACGCTCTGGTCCATAAAGTCGTAATCCTGCGGAAATGTCTGGCAGCTGATAATATCCTTATCCGTCATAAGCAGGCCATCGCACATCCGGTAAAGGCTGCTGCCGGCAACAATCGTCTGTATCGGCTCATCATCCCTGTTGATCGGAGTGGAAAAGCCGTTGTTTTTCACCTTCCTTACCCGCTCATTAATATCCGCAATGCACCTGTCAGAAGGAATCCTGTATTTCAGAAGCTTTGCCTGCATACTGTTCGGATCCATCGCCTTTCCATACGGCTCCCGGACATCCTTAAACGGAATCGGCTTTGAATTGAAGTTCATGGAAAGCTTCAGATAATCCAGATCCTTCCGATGCGCGATAAAAAAGACGCGCTCTCTCTTCTGAGGCACGCCCATCCTCGCGGCATTGAACAGAAATATCTGCACCGTATATCCGGCATCATCAAAGCCCTTCACGATCTGGTTGACCCAGCCCTTCGCGTTTCCGATAATGATACCCTTCACGTTCTCCGCGATCACAACCTTCGGCTGCAACCGCTTCGCTATCGCTATGAAATAAAGGAACAGGTCATCCAGCCTCTGCTTTGCCTGTCCCTCCCGGAATACCTTCTCTGTATTCCAGCCTTCTTCCCTGACTCCCGCCGTCGAAAACACAGAGCAGGGCGGAGAACCGTCCAGCACATCCAGATGAAACAACTCTTCCGGTATCTTTTCATCCGGCAGCTTCAGGAAATCCCTGATATCCATAAGGAAGCTGTGCTTCGGATGATTATTCTGCTTGTAGACTTTCATCATATCGGGATCGATCTCGCAGTTCCCAACAACATCAAATCCCGCAAGCTTATATCCCATTGAGGAACCGCCGCCGCAGGAGAAGCAGGAAAACACGGTATGACCATGCTTTGGTCTCTTTTCCAGATCGGACAGGTTCCACTTCCACGGAAACTCAGTTGAACCGGAAACCGCAGTTCGGGCATTCGTATTTGAACTCTTCATCCCCAAACACCTCCGCATCTATTTCCGTGGTGCCGGTCAGTTCCTTCCCAGAACCGCCGCTGCCGTTACCATCCACCGGCAGGTCTTCCGCCATACCAAAAAAGTCGAACCCTTCCAGATTAAGTCCTTCCAGTTCGACTTCCAACTTCATCAGATCCCATGTTGCCTTTTCGCCGGTCTTGTTATCCAGGAACCTGTATTTTTTCTTCTGTTCATCCGTCAGCCCGTCGCAGACCAAACATTCCACATCATCCATTCCCAGAGCGACAAGCGCCTTGTATCTGGTGTGGCCTGCGATGATCACATGATCCTCATCCACGATGATCGGTGTGATATAACTGCACTGGCGGATGCTTTCCGCAACGGCATTCACTGCATCATCGTTCTTACGAGGATTATTCTTATATGGCTCAATGTCAGCCATCTTTAACTTCTGCAGCTTCATACCTCGAACACCTCCCCGCAGCACGGACAGGTCATCATCTTCGGACCGTCCTCTTCAGCTTCATCCGGAAGCGCCATCTCAGGCTGTCCGAAATCATATCCCTGAAAATCCACATCACACAGTTCCGCGCTCAGCTTCTTCTGATCCCAGGAAGCCATCTCCGCCGTCTTGTTGTCATAAAGACGATACTTTTTCTTCTGTTCCTCTGTCAGGTCGGAAGCAATGACAACCTCGCATTCCTTATATCCCAGCTTCTTCAGTGCTTTATATCTGGTATGCCCTGCTAGGATCACGCCATCCTCGTCAATAATGATCGGTGCGATGTAGGAACACTGCTTAATGCTCTCCGCAACATCGTCCACCGCCTCATCATTTATCCTCGGATTGTTCTCATAAGGCTTCAGTTCTGACAACTTTTTCTTCACATATTTCATCAAAACCCTCCTATTTCTTCCGCGCTGATAACAGTCTTTCCATCAGGTCATCATGCGGATTCGCCCCGCCGTACTCGACAGAGCAGTTTTCCTTCACGATCTGATAGATCTGGTACCAGCACTGGTTCACCTGCTTCAGATAATTCTGGCTCATCGTCACATAGGGACTTGTTATTGCCGCCCCTGTGGTCGGATGCTTCGCCAGAAATCCGTATTCCGATATGCAGGTTTCGCACTGTACCCATCTGGATACCATCATTGCGTACTGTTCGATCAGCTGCGTATTCACCAGCCGGTCACAGCCTCTTTCCTTCAGCCAGAGGAAGGTTGCCTTAAACACATCCTCCGCGCAAAGGTCAATGCCGCTCTTCTGAGCAGCCTTTAAGAAGTCCTTCACCGGCGGTACATCCTCGCCGCTTATCTCCGCAGGCTCCGGAAGGTCGATGACCGTTGCCGCAAGCCCGCTGTCGATCTTTTCCGTCAGGGCTTTGGACTTCCTGCCGGAACCGACCCTTGCGCCGCCGCGCATAGTCCCGTCTTTGGCCATTTTCCTTCACCTCAATTCCCTGCCGGGGTAATACCCCGTTTGATTTCTTGTTTTTGTGCGTGTGACCCCCGCGCCGTTCCCTGGGAAACATACGCGTGGGGATTTTCACTCCCCCTCCGGGTGCTTTCCCCATCGGTCTCCCCTCTCTGCATGTATGCGCGAGTGACACGACTTGCACAGCGCGATCAGATTGCTCCTATCGTGCGTACCACCTTCACTCAGCGGCTTCTTATGATGAACTTCTTCCACAGGAACGATCACTCCACGCTGGAAGCACAGTTCACAGAACGGATGCTCCTGCACATACTTATCACGGATCCTTTTCCACGCTCTTCCGTAACGCTTCTTTGTTCTAGGATCTCTCCCATACTTCTCATACTCACTGTTCACTTTGCTCTGGTGTTCCGGACAGTATCTCCCTTCCGTAAGGTTGGGACAGCCCGGATAAGCGCACGGCTTCTTCGGTTTTCTCGGCATCTGTCCACCTTCTTTCGTCCACGGAAAAAGCCGCTGCAGATTCCTCCACAACGGCTTCCTCATCTTTCGCTTTTGCCATCTTAACATTATCACATAGGCTTACTGGAATGTACTTGAATTTACTGTAAAGTTTCCGGAATCTCAATCTCATCCAAAGCTTTTCTATGCAAGTAATAGACATTATCGATTCCGTATCCAAGTTCGATTGCGATCTCTTCCCATCTCATATAGGACAGATATCTGAGTTCCAGTATCGTCTGAAGTTCTGCACTCTCCACAGCTTTTACCCTGCGGATGATATCCTTCTTCAGTTCCACCAGCTTCATCATGTCCTTATTGATCTCGGATTCCAGATCAATGATTTTGATAATGGCGTCTTCCATTCTGGATCCATCCCTGTTCGGGCTCTTCGGCATATCCGAATATGTCACCGTTGCCTTGGTGGCCAGATCATTCAAGACCGCTATCTGATCGATCTTGCTCTCAATCCTCTGGTTCAGTCCGAAAGCCTGGGACAGATACTTCTTTGCGGCGTTCTGTTTTTTGTTCATAAGCTACCTCCGATAGAGTATTTGTGTTTCCCTCGGATTGGCATCTTTTGACTCTGATTGACTTTGATTGTCTTATCTCTTCCTGAAGCCTTCGGATCAAATACTCCCCGTCCACGGATGTAAGCTGCTGATACCAGCCACTCCGGAAAAACCTCTCTATCTCCAAAGCCTCATCTATTGCCTGCCGGTTCTTCGGATAAGCCTTGATCTTCTTAAGCACCACCCTGTAATCAGCGACCGCCTGCAGAATGATTGCATTCGCCAATCGCTCATACGGATCCTCTGCCAGATTTTTATTTCCCGCCATAGGCACCTACCTCCGCTTTTACTGCTTCGATCAATGCCGACTGCGTATGGTCTTTTGTTTCCAGAGCATTCATGATCCGCTCATCGATCGTCTTTGCCGCTATGATATGGATCACGGACACGGTATTTTCCTGACCCTGCCTCCAAAGCCTCGCCACCGTCTGCTGATACAGTTCCAGGCTCCATGTAAGCCCGAACCATACAAGGATATTTCCACCGCTCTGTAAGTTGAGTCCGTGACCTGCAGATGCCGGATGGATAAGCCCCACAGGGACATCGCCTTTATTCCACCTGCGGATATTCTGCTCTTTATCCAGTCTGACAAAATCAACCTTCAGTTCCGTGAGCCTTTCCTGTATCCGGTCAAGATCATGCTGATACCAGTACGCCACAAGCACCGGCTTTCCGTTCGCTGACTCGATAATATCTTCCAGAGCATCCAGTTTCCGGTCATGGATCTTCTCATAATCCCCGTCATCGGAATAAACTGCCCCGTTCGCCATCTGTGTCAGCTTCCCGGACAATGCCGCAGCGTTCGCAGCTGTCACTTCTCCCTTCGGCAGCTTCAGCAGAAGATCCTGGCTCATCCGCACATATTTCAGGTACTCTTTTTTATCCAGACGCACCATATACCTCGAATTGACCAGTTCCGGCATTTTGATGTGGTCAGCCGACTTCATGGAGATCGTGATATCGGAAATCCTGTCATAAATGGCATCCTCCGCTCCCGGCAGAAGCTTGTAGCTGTACACGATATGACCGTTCGTCTTATCCGGCTTAAAATAGGCGTTCCGGTACTGCCCGATAAACCTTCCAAGCCGCTGCCCCATGTCCAGGATCTTATATTCCGCAAACAGATCCATAAGCCCGTTGCTTGAAGGCGTTCCGGTCAGTCCCACGACCCTTTTCACCCTCGGTCTTACCTTCATCAGTGCCTTAAACCTCTTTGCCTGCCAGTTTTTGAAAGATGACAGTTCATCCACGACCACCATATCGTAGTCAAACGGCAGGCCGCTCTTTTCCACAAGCCACTGCACATTCTCCCGGTTGATCAGATAAATGTCTGCCGGTGTTTCCAGCGCTTTTATCCTCTCAGCTTCGGTGCCGACCGCCACACTGTATTTCAGGTCGGAAATATGGTCCCATTTCTCGATCTCATCAGGCCAGCTCATCTTCGCTACCCTTATCGGCGCTATCACAAGCACCTTATGGATCTCGAAGCTGTCAAACATCAGGTCATTTATCGCGGTCAGCGTAATGGAAGTCTTCCCAAGCCCGCATTCCAATAGCACCGCCGCCACATCATGCCGCTTGATATATTCCGCCGCATAGACCTGATAATCATGTGGTTCGTATCTCATCAATGATCCCTCCAATCTGCTCCGGGTTGTCCAGCACATACACTCTGAACCCCAAAGACCTCAGCAGCTCATGCCTTGACTTCTGCAATGGCCTCGCCTTCTTCCCAGGAGCCTTTACTTCCACAAATCCCATCCTCCCATCCGGTAAAAGCACAATCCTGTCCGGCATCCCATCGAATCCCGGCGCTACCCACTTCGGACAGATACCGCCTGCCGCTTTCACCGCCCTCACAAGTTTCTGCTCTACTGTTTTTTCTCTCATATGTCCTCCGTCATGGAACAACGGCACAGAAAATCCTTTACGCGCGTATATATGTGCGTTACGCACACCTGATTTCTTTCAAAAACACCATTTATTTGTTCTATTAAGAAAATCTTGTTATCCTGTTCCATTTCTCTTCCAAACCGCCCTTGTAATAAGGCTTTATCCCGGAACAACCCGTTAGGAACGGAACAAGATTCTGTTCCGTTCCCATAGCCTGTTCCACCTTATTCATCACGCCTGTATATCCTCTGCTTGCCGTAAATGGGAAGCACCCTCGCCTTCCCGGTCTTGCTCCAGCCGTCCATTCTCTCCATAATGGCTGACAGGGCATAACTGTCCGAAGGCTTCATATCTTCTTTGGGCTTTCCGAAGCATTCACACCAGATCTCCATGTTGGATACTTCCATCCTGCGGACATTGCCTATCGGGCGCATCGGATCATCCGCGTCACGCACATATTCCCTGCGCTTATAGACATCCATCGAATCCCAGTTGTCCGGAAGCATCATATCCAGGTATTCCTGCACCAAGCCTTCCCGGTCATCACGCTCCATCGCCGCCCGCTGCTCTTCCTTGGCATAGTCCTCAAGCTCCGGCGGAAGATACAGCTTCTCCCCGGCCTTGGCATACACGACAGTTTCCGCCCAGATCTGCTTCACGGTATCCTCATCCAGTTCCCAGGGCTTGCGCTTGCCATTCCCCGGCACCTTCACATTCCAGTAACGCCTGTTGCCGGTAATGTCCCTCAGATACCCGTTCTGGCTGTTGGTGGTGCCAAAGAACACGCACTGCCTCGGATGCGGCGTCACCCTTCTGCCGAAACTCGCCCTGTACTTGTCATCCTGCCTTGAAATAAAAGCCTTCACCTTGTCCAGATCCGCCTTCTTCATGCCGGCAAGTTCGCCGATCTCCATGATCCAGTAACCCTGCAGCTTCTCCGCCGCCGTCTTGTCGTTCATATCCGAAAGGTTCAGGCTGTCGGAATACCACTCTCCGCCAAGCTTCGCGATCAGCGTGCTTTTTCCGATCCCCTGATCTCCGTTCAAGACGATCATGGTGTCAAACTTCACTCCCGGCTTATGCACACGGACATAAGCGGCACACAGTTCCTTCCTCGTGACCGCCCTGACATAAGGCGAATCCTCGGCTCCCAGATAATCGATGAGCAGCGTATCCACCCTCTCAATCCCGTCCCACTCCGGCAGGGACTCGAAAAACTCCCTGATCGGATGATAGGACCGGTCATCCACGACCTTCGCAACCGCAATATCATAATTTCTGGCAGAAAATGTCCCATAAGCCGCATCCACATAACAGATCAGCTGTGCGTCATCAGCATCCCGCCAGAACTTCGCCGGATGCGACCACGGGACTTTGCCCTTGATCTCCATACCGTCAGCCAACTGGTTGAACACAATGCCTTTCAGGTTCTCATCGTTCTGCATGATCAGCGTGATATTGTGGAGGTTATTCTTCAGTTCCATGCTCCGCTTCTCATACTGCAGCTGCTTCTTCCAGCCATCCGGATCCTCTTCGTCAAATTCCTCCGCCGCTGCCTGCTGCTTCTCTTCAAAGATGCGAAGCTTCACCTGTTCATCCGACACGGAAAACTCCGCCATAGCATTGAAGGACTTTTTCGGATCATCATCCGGGAACTTATGGACTCTCACCACATCAAAAGCATTCAGCAGCTGCCCGCAGGCCGGATCCGTTGCGTGGAAGCTATAGGAAAACTTCTCATCAATGATGGTCACGCCTGCAGAACTGTCAGCCGGTATATAGTCATACCTTCCTTCCATTGCTGACGGCTCATACACATCCGGCAGAAATTTCTCTATCGCTTCCCTGATCGAATATGTCCGGCAGAACGCCCCGACCACTCCGGTCTTTGTCAGGGGATCCGCCTGCTGCTTTGCTGACCTCTGCACCGCCTCCGACTCCCTGGACGATACCGGCCATGTGGAAGCATCATGCCAGTCGTCATAAAGGCCCAGATAGTAATCCGGATCCAGGACATCGCCGTCCATGACCTTATAGACATACTCGCCGTTGCTTGAAGTGGAAGGCCAGTACATCAGCCTGTGCGGCTGATAAGTGGTGTCGTCAAACATATCCATGCCGATCTCCTGCGCCACCTTCCTCGCAAGAGCCGGATACTCATCTTCGGAAACATCCCTTTTCAGCGGCATGATCAGCCTGAGCCTCGGAGCCTCCGGGGTATGCTTGTGCGTGGAATAAATGCACATCTCATGGGAATTGAACATAGACAGTTCATCCAGGACATCCGGCGTACCGTGGTCCATATCCAGCGTCAGCATAGAACGGCAAAGCACCGTTCCGGTCTTTCTCCTGCCGCCCCTTAAGTGACCGCCGACAAAACCGCCCACATCCTTGATGCTGTCCTGCTGCGGCTTCGTCATCTTCCTGTATTCCTCGACCGTTTCCGTAGTGGTCTGCGTGGTGCTGACCCTTTTGCAGAAATCATCCCAGGAGATATCGTTGTTCTTCCATTTCTTCTCCATACGGGAATTGCCATACGCTATCTTCATCAAACCATTCCCTCCTTCTCCTGCAGGTCATCCGTGAAATACCGGATCTTCTTCCTCATCCTTTTTGCCTTGTCGATCTCAGCAGCCATGCCCTCGGAAACCACATCGCCGAATACCCAGATCTCTTCGCACTTTCCCATGAACACGATTCCCATTTTCAGCCCCAGCCATCTTTCCGTTTCCTCATTCAGGTACTGCGGACATAAAAGATGCGGTGCGATCGGAATATATTTCTTCTCCACCGCGAATCTGGAAAACGCCCTTGCCCTGTAGGTATTCTTCTCAATATCCCCGGCATACGGAGAGCATATATAGACCAAAGGGCGGTAAGCGGCAGCCGCCCTAGCTGCACGCTCTTCCGCCTCAACTCTGGTCAGTGCCTCGTATACCACAGGATCCTTATAACCCTCGCTGTTATACATACTGACCATCGCTTTATCCCTCCTGTTCGATCATGGGAAGGATCCCTTTTCCCTTTAACAGGTCATAGATGAAAAGCCTTCCCTTCTGCGTCCAATAGGTATGCACCTTCGTGTGGATCGTTCCGTTATTATCCGGATAGGTATGCGTCTTTGTGCTTGTCAGCCCCATCTCCGCATACTTCTGATAGAGTATCCAGATCCTGCCGCCCTGCTTGAACTGGATACCGTGGACATGCAGATACTCGTTCATCTTCTTTGCGCTCCACCCGTAATCCTTTGCGATTTCGGTAATGGAAACCAGATCCGGGCTGTTCAGAACCACATCGTAATAGCTTGCTTTCGGCTTCATCTCCACAAGCTGCTGTTTCTGTACGGCGTTCTCTTCCTCCAGAGCCATCCTCTGCAGGCGTTCCGCCTTGAAAGCCTGAAGTGCCTCAATCAGGGCATCCGTGTTGTTCACAATGTCATCCATCACGAACACGCCGTGCTTCCTTATCGCTGGAAGGACCTCGGAAGTCACCCATCTCTTGAAACGCTTTGCGGAAGGAAGCTTGCTGGAAAGGATCAGGCTGTACAGACCGGACTCGTTGATGATGATCGTTTCCTTGTCCTGATTGCCGTCAAATACCATGATCTTCTGACGATCCTCTTCATCAACATGCCTGTTTACATCTCGACTACCGTTTTGGTATCCGAGAATATCAGCTACATCCTTACCGACAAAATACGGCTCACCATTGACCATGAGGCTGCGGACAGAGCCAAATTCCGCATTGTTGAATACCTGTAACTCACTCATATGAATTACCCTCCTGTAAAATGAATTTGGTGAAGGACCTATTCCCTTCAAGTCACAGGCAACGAAAAGGAGAGGATTTTTACCCTCTCCCGAAAATTTCTAATCTTTTTTGTAAAACTGCGTTTCATACCCATCGGCTCTTAAGACCAGGTCTTCCGCCCAGGGCGGCGTCCTGCCCATCTGCTCACAGATCGCCGCAAGGGAAGCATCCTTCCTGATCTCGATGATCAGTTCATCATGCACATGGGCGCAGATACGGCAGTGCGACAGCGTCCTCATGGCATAGCAAAGAATATCCCTGGATATCGCCTGCACGATATTCTCCACGAACTTCGGACCGTAACTCTCGATCCGCTCCCATTTCTTTGTGCCGCCCACGCCTTCATAGGTCACGGACTCACCGCCGAACCGGTTCTCACCCATTCTCGGCTTCACATAGGCAAGCCTTCTCCCGGAGGGCAGAGTAATGAACAGCATCCCGCTCCGGCATTCAAAGCGGATCCCTTTTAATTCTGACGGCTCCCTCTGTTTCACCGCCTTCTTCACCGCCCGGTCAACATCCCACCAGAACCTCACAATGTTCGGATTCGCAGACCGCCAGGAATCAACCAAAGGCTGAAGTTCCTCTTCCGTAAGTCCCATCTCTATCGCTCCCATCGACTTCAAGGCTCCGACAGAACCGCCGTAACCCAGAGCCAGTTCCGCAATCTTACCCTTCTGCCGCAGTTCCGCATTCTGACCATGCTTTTCCACCGGAACGCCGAACATCGCCGAAGCTGATGCGCAATAGATATCTCCATTGTTCACGAATACATCCGTCCTCCACTGCTCCCCGGCAAGCCAGGACAGCACCCTCGCCTCGATCGCGGAGAAATCCGCCACACAGAACTTATTCCCATCCCCGGCAACAAACGCTGTCCGGATCAGTTCCGACAGGACATTAGGCACAGAGTCATAAAGCATGGACAGCGCTTCATAATCCCCATTCCTTACAAGTCCTCTGGCCTGTTCCAGATCATCCATGTGGTTCTGAGGAAGGTTCTGCAGCTGAATGATGCGTCCCGCCCATCTGCCTGACCGGTTGGCTCCGTAGAACTGGAACATACCCCTCGCCCTGCCGTCATTGCATACCGCCGTCTGCATCGCCTGGTATTTCTTCACGGATGATTTTGCCAGCTGCTGCCGGAGCCTTAACGCTTCGGTGACATCTTCATCGATATCCTCATCAGCAATCATCTTCGCCACATCCTTCTTGCCCAGGGATTCTGCCTCGACTCCCTGATCAGACAGCCACTGCTTCATCTGCGCCACGCTGTTCGGATTCTCCAGTTCCGTAATATCCTTCATGGCATCCGACAGCTTATCCTTCGATATCTCATCCAGGGCGATTGCGTTCCGCACCAAAGTCAGGTCAAGCAGGATCCCCCTGTCATTGATCTCCTGATCCAGCCAGAACTCTTCCCATACAAAATCCGGCACCGTAAAGTTATGAAGCTTCTTCTGTATGGACTGCTCCACTTCCACATCCCTCCGGTTATAAAACTTGAACAGATTCCACTTCTCCGGATCATGCTCCGGCAGGTTCCTTGTCCTTCCCCCATTGCTCTTGGTCGGCTTGCAGGGAACACAGAAATACCGGATCAGATCCTTGCCTTCCTTCAGCTTCTGTTCTTCCAGACCCAGCACCGCACCTACGCCGGCAAGGGATAGCGGCAGTCCCATATACGCGGACCATATCATGGAACACTTCCATCCCCTCGGATCCAGATACTCACCGACCGAATCCCCCTCCACGCTGTATGAAGAAAAATGCTCCGGATGGTTCCTTCTCAGCCACTCTGACAAGCAAATGCGTTCAAAGTTGCTGTTGAACGCCCATTTAGTCACATCCTCATCCGACAACGAAGCAACAATCTCTTCCGGGATCTCTTCCCCTGCTGCCAGATCGACCACATGAACCTCGCCGCCGTCCACCGCATAGCCGAACAGCAATATGTCAAAATCCGGATGCTGAACATACTTGTACACGCCGCACTTATTCAGGTCATTCCCGGAATAGGTTTCAATATCAATACTGATCGTTTCCATCTGTCCTCCAATCCGAAAACAGGCACCGGCTTATGCCGCCGATGCCCGCCCTCATTACTCTGACTTTTCTTCCTGTTCCTTCTTTTTCTTCTCACGCCAGTCATGAATCTTCGTCCCGATCCACATCGTAAGCGTTGAAATGATGATCACCACATTGATTGTCGTGCAGGTGATAAGCACCTGCGAATAAACAGTCTGGTCCATATCTTTTCCTTTCCGGGCGGCAGCTTCCGCCACCGCCCATAAACTCATTCATTGCCTATAGTTCCCCGGATCATGACAGGAAATCGTCATCATCCTCAGTTGCGAAATCATCCTCTGCCCTGGTCTTGCCGCCAAGAGGCTCCCCGTCACGGATCTTCTGAAGGTTATTCAGGCCGCAGGCGATACCCTTATTCCCATTGCTGTTGAAAGCGTAGAAATTGATGGATGCCCTGCCATACACACCGGAATATACTTCGGAACGGTCAATGATCGGATTCCTGTCCGCATCCACGATGCCCGGAGCCGTGCCGCTGTTGGCGTTTACGAAATAGGAATCGGCATACGCCTCATCATCCGGTCTTTCTGCGTCACCGTCACGGAGCGGAGTCTTCAGTACAGAGAGCGCAGGTACGGACTTGCCGTTGCCCTTAAGCTTGCCCTGTCCTTCCTCATACGCCGCCTGAATGGCCGCCTGGATCTTCTCGATCGTCTTGGTGTCAGACTTCGGGATGATCAGGGATACCGAATACTTCGGCGCTCCGCCGTTGATCGACTTCGGCTCCCATGCGTTGACATAGCTCCATCTGGTGTTTACTCCGGTGATTACCTTTGTGGGATTAACAAACTTACTCATAGTGATTTTCCTCCTTAATTTTCACTGAAATCTTCATATGCTGTATTGATCGCCGGCCTCTTATCCGATTCCGGCACAAGTGCCGGCTTGCCCTGAGGCTTCGTGATATAAGAGCCAAGCACTTCCTCAAACTTCTTCTTGCCCATAAGGGCTGTCATTGCCGTGATGCCAAGTAGCTTCTTCTCATAAGGATCGTATCCTGCGTTCTCCGCTGCCGATGCGACCGCTGCCTCATCACTGTATTTCCGGTTCGACCTGCCTTCCACGACCTTGAATCCTTCATAGTGTGTGCCGGACAGTGCCTGCTGCAGGGCGTATTCCTTCAGGTCAGCCGCCCATGCCGTCAGGCTGTCGATCCTCGGAAGGATAGCCGCGATCTCGGTATCTTCCAGAGTCGCCGGCATCTCGAAGTCATATCTGGCAAGTTCCAGATTGTACTCCGCCCGCTTCCTGCAGGTCGCCTTCACCTTGCAGAACTGGCAGTGATCCCCGGCTTTGAACTCACCCTTGCCTTCGTACGCCAATTCCGCCGTAGGCTTCAGGACTTCATCCGCCCATGCAAGCAGTTCTTCCTTTGTCATAGTGAATGTGCTGACATTCTCCCGGCGCGGCTGGAAGATCGTCATGCTGATCTCCCGGATGTCATACAGACCATCGAACAGTTCCAGAGCGCCTAATGCGTAGCACATCATCTGTGGATTTCTTTCCGCAGATACCAGAACGCCCAGACCATGCTTGTAATCGATGATCTGCAGAACCTCATCCGCAACGATCACGCAGTCGCCGGTGCCGAAGCCGTTCTCGACCCATCTGGAAAAGTCCAGCCTCTGCTCTATCAGGATCTGCGGATCCGGACAGCGCTTCTTTGCCGCCTCGATCTGTTCCGTCACATAGTCCCGGTAACTCTCAGCGCAGTCCTGCATTTCCTGATCGTAATAGGTAAGGTTCTCCGTCGGATCCTCCGCATCCCTGCCAAGGGACTTCTCTACCAGATAGGCGCACAGTTCGTGGCAGTCAGTACCCTGCTGAGCGTAGGGACTTGCCCTGTCCTCCTGCTCTGAACACAACTTTGCAGAAGGCGGGCATTCAAGCCATCTGTGGCTCGATGATGCCGATAAAAATGCGTGCTTTGCCATTACTCCAGCACCTCCGCTTCCGCCATGACGGCAGCGTATTCGGCCTTGTCCAGATCAGACAGCTTGTCCGCGCCGTGCGCCGCAAGTATCTTCTTCACCTCTGCGGTATGACCGGCTCTGGACTTGTCAGCCAGAAATGTCCTCACCTCTGTGAATGTGTATTCCTTCACCGGCTCCGGCGTTTCTTCCTTTGCTTCGACCTGCTTCTGTGCCGCCTTCTTCGGCTTTGTCTCGACCGCAGGCTTATCCGGCTCACCCTGGAATTCGGATACGATCTCTGCGATCACCTTTGCCACCGTGGCCACCTTCTCCGAAATACTGATCAGGCTTTCAGAGATGCTGACCAGGTTCTCGCTGCAGATACCCACATCCTTTGCGATCTTTGCGATGTTTACCTTTGACATGCTTTGCCTCCTTCCTCAACTTCGCGGATGTCTACCGATTCCACCGTCTGCCCCGGCGATAAGAGATACACCTGTGTGAAATCTCCGAACAGGAACTTAAGGAGCCTTGCCGGAAGCTTCACGTCAGCGCCCCTCAGCACGTTCGCCTTGCGCCCGTTGGGATCTGAGACGTTGATGACAATCTTGTGTTTAATTGCCATGGTTCTTCACCTCTCTTTCTTCAGGAAGTCGTCTTCCTTACATGTCACAGGCAACGAAAAGGGGAGGATTTTTACCCTCCCCGAAAAAAACTTTTAAAAATTTTTTCTGATGCAGTCGATGGCCTTGTCGTAATGAACCTTCGCCACTTTGATGCTGACGCCCATGATCTTCGCCGCCTCTGTGATCGTGCGTTCCTCAAGACCGATCAGTTCATACGCCTGCCTCTGACGGTCCGTCATCTTATTCGCCGCGATCTCCCGAAGCTTCAGCACCTCGTCCGGAACCTCCATCTCCGCAAAAGGATCATAGCTTGCGCCGGACAGCACACTGCTTTTGCTGACATCACCGTCTTCGCATTTGTCGAACTCATAATTTAAGGAAAGGTTCCAGTCCATCGGGTACTTCTCGCCCGGATGCGCTTCTTCCCACTCCTTCTTCGCCGCCTTCTGCTCCGCCGTCATCTTCGGATGACCGTTCTTTACATTGTTGGTAACCTCGTTGTCATCCATCCTGTGCAGATCCTGGATCAGAACCTCCGTCACGCCATCCTCTCCCGGCTTGATCACGTTATAGGTTCTCCTGTAACCTCCCTTGCCGTCTGGGACATCCACCGGATAACGATACACGCCTCTCTGATCCTGCCTTGTCTTCTTGACTCTCATAATTGCCTCCTTTGCTGGCCTGGAGGCAATGAGAGCAGGGTACCCGGTACGGACTTTTGACCGAAGTACCCCGGAACCGGCTGAAAAAGAGCGCAGGAAAACAAGGGTACTTACACCCACGTTCCGTCAGCTGCCTTTATCGCAACTGCTTTTCCGTGGTATGTCGTATCCTGCCTCACTGCGCACATGTGGCCTGATATGAATTTTTATTTAGGATTCTGGATTCTGATTTTACGATCGCAGATTTTTCTACCAGAATTGCAGTAGTCAAATCTGCAAATTTATGATATGATAGTTATGTATGCCCCACACACATAGCCATATCACCCGATGCACAGTCTCCTGTTATAATCCTGCTTCAATCTTAATAAATTGAGTGGGTAAGGATGGCTATTCGCGGATATGCTTAGACAATGCAGGACAAAGTTTGGCAAAGAAGGACAAAGAGATGGATTTCAAAGAGTTTATTCATAGATTGGCATCTGTTATCAGCGCCGGAGGAAATACTGCCGCATTCACTCGTTCAGTATTTGAAGCAATCCTCTCCGAAGAAGGTCAGGATATTTTGGATGAGTATCAGCCAAGCAGTTACAAATCTTTTTATAATGGTCAGGCGAAAATTACTCGGCTTGCCAGAAAGATAAATGCATATATTGAACCCATGAGTTTTTCGGATTATATTTATCAGTTTTCTGATGCTGCAGTAGATAATCTCTGCACACAGTTCTCTGATGTTCTTCCGGAAATCACCCCGCATAATGCTGGCGATCAGCTTGCCAACCTGTTTGTATCCATCATTACTGATGCCGCAGGCACAACCAAAAAAAGCACTCCGAAGAGTGCTTCAAAAAATGGTTCCATACCGCCTATCATCATTGATCCGGCTGGCATTGCTCCAGACCTTGCTACGGTAAAAGACGGTGTATTATATCTCGAAGGATTGCCGCAGGAATCTGAGGAAGCCCCACACCCATTTCAATCCTACCTTGATACCGCATCTGCATATTATTCAACCAAAAAGACACTCCTATATGCAGAGAAACCCCATCCCTTTTATGATATTTATGTCTGCAATGACATTACTTATAAAAAATATAAGATTACAGGTGCAAGAGATTCCAAAGAAGAGAAGACCATCCACGATGCTTCAATAGACAAGCTTGAAAAAGAGTCCAAGTACATAATAATTGAAGGAATCGGCGGTATTGGAAAATCAATGTTTTTAACCCACCTTTTCTTATCATCCGCACAATCGCAAGGCACAACTGACTTCATTCCATTATTGCTCTCGCTTAAGGACTATAAAGAAGATACTAATGGAATCGTAGATTTTATATGGAAGTCTGTAAAGGATTTCGATTCTAAAATCACTCACTCCGATGTAATAAACAGCCTGCAGGAGAAGGAACTCGTACTTCTTCTGGATGGTCTTGATGAAATCCAATCATCTGCACGAGAATCTTTTGACACGGACCTGGAAGCATTTATCAAATCTTATCCCGGCAATATGATTGTTATTACATCCAGACCAATATACAGTTTTATTGCCTATTCCAAATTCTCGATTTATGATATTGAGCCATTAACAAAGCCTCAGGCTTTAACGCTCATCGACAAGCTTGAATTTTGGGACATAACCGCAAAAAGCAATTTTATGGAAGCCTTGGATCAGAAGCTGTATAACACACACTATCAATTTGCCAGCAATCCTCTTCTGCTTACCATCATGCTGATGACTTATTCCTCTTTTGGAGAAGTCCCCGCCAAAATGCATGTATTCTATTCCAAAGCATATGAGACAATGGCGAGACTTCATGATGCAACGAAGGGATCTTATAAGCGCCCCCTTCATACTAAGCTGACTCCGGAAGAATTCGCTAAATATTTCGCCGAATTCTGTGCCCGGACGTATAAAGATGAGGAATTGGAATTCAGTGATATCACCTTCTCATCCTATATGAAGAAAGTTCTTAAAGATACCTACGCCGAAAAATGCGGTGTAACACCTCGCGATTTCCTTTTGGATCTTACAGATAATCTTTGCATCATGTATCGCGAAGGCGAAAAGTATTACTTTATACATCGTTCTTTCCAAGAGTATTTTGCGGCAGTACATTTTGCTTCCGGTTATGACTCAAAACTCATTCGCGTAGGCAATTTCTTTGAGAAAATGCAGCATCGTTCATATACCGACAGGACTTTCGACATGCTTTACGACATGATACCGGAGAAAGTAGAAAGATATATTTTTCTTCCGTATCTGCACAATCTGCTGGAAAAGTGTTCTGCTGTAGGAGATGCCGAAGAATATTGGGAATTTCTTGATGGGTTGTACCCGGTTTTATACTATCAAGAAGGCGATACAGGGGAAACATATTTTAATGAAGCCCAGTCCTTTATTTATAAAAAGATTGTTGATTCAAAGCAACTCGGAACCCTGGTCGATTTTGATGAGCTGGAATGGCCCTCACAGATATACGATCTTCCTACCAGAAACTCTGTGCGCGTTTATGAATACTTCCTCGATTCAAAGGTTTATGACAGATTTCATAATCCTGACGATATTGATGAAAAGCTACTTGACGACACAACCATTACTTTTGAAGACGACATACCCTATCAATACACCTCATTTTTCGGAGCCCCGGATCAAACTGGCATTACTATCGAGATAGAAATATATCAGCTGAGGCACAACCCCGGAAAATATAAGATCCTTCGTGACTTTATGAAGAACCCGGATTTTCCGCTGGTTGAAGAATACAATAATCTCAAAAAGTATTACACCGAACTGCTTGATTCAGTACAAAAAGAAGACGAATCCGAAGATTTATTTGATGATTAGGAAGGGCAAATACTATGAAAATCAGCTACAACAAACTGTGGAAACTGTTAATTGACAAGGGTATGAACAAACACGATCTTAAAGTGGCATCCGGGGTAAGTTCTGCATCTATCGCTAAGTTAGGCAAATGCGAGAATGTCACCACAGATGTACTTTTAAAGATATGTGAATCTCTGAATGTCCATCTTGAAGATATAATGGAAACCATCGACGAATAGGAGGCTATGCAATGCAACTGCTTTATTCAAATATACTCCCTTTGGGAACAAGCGATGACCAGCTTACAATAATAGATTGTTTTAAGGAACAGCTGGCCAAAGCTGATTATGTTGAAATCGCTGTCGGCTATGTTTCGCGTGCTTCTCTGGAAGAATTAGACAGCTTGATTTCCAACTCCAATATTAAACAGATATGCTTAAACATTGGGATGTATTATATAGAAGGAATGCCGGAAGGTTCTTACCACACCGCCATAAAAATCAACAAGAAATGGCGTGCATCCAGAATAGGTGAAATAAGAATTGTTCGCTCCTTCAAGTATCATGGAAAAATATACTGTTTTTATAAAGACGGTATCCCCTTCGCTGCAATAATGGGTTCGGCGAATCTCGGCGTCATCAAGCTTGAAGCCGCAAATAGACGACAATATGAGATTTCTTCACTAACAACCGATCCATCAGAATGTAAGGAAATCTCTGATTTCATTGAAAAACTGAAAATGCCGAACTGCTCAGCAAATATCGAAGATGTGAAAGACATGCCGCTGATATTTGAAAAGAACACTGCACTTTCTGGAATCGAACTTGTTACAGAAGTTCCCCCTTCAAATGTGGAATTTTACAAAAGATGTACAGCATACGCTTCTTTCCTTCTTCCGCTTAAGGTTCCTGCATCGGAAGAAAGACACCTGGATGACGGCAAACACTTTACAAAATCCAACGTAAACGTCTGCTATGCTGCTCCCAGAAGCAAAAGGAAATCCCGCGACTGGTATGAAACACAGCTTACTGTTGCAAAGGAAATAACCCGCATAGATGGATACCCGGAAAAGAATAAGCCATTCTTCATCATTACCGATGATGGATACTGGTTTAAGGCCCATACCACAAGCGACGGCAATAAACAATTCAGCGCTGTCGGCGATGAACTGATCATGGGGCGTTGGCTCAAAGGCCGTCTTGCTGCTGCCGGGCTTGTTGTTCCTGTAAATGATACGCAACAGGATACAGATCGTACGGGTATGATAACGAAGGAAATGCTCCAGGAATACGGATGCGAAAATCTATACCTTAAAAAAACTGGCCAGACAGCTTTGGATGAAGATGGAACGCCTTTAGATGTATGGATGCTTTCGTTTAAGCCCGACGAAGCGGAAGGAGATGAAGAATAATGCCTTACTTAAAAAACTATTTGGATAAAATTATAGAGCGCGGAAACACCGGACTTGCCGAATCTATATCTGCTACCGCAGAAGATGTAGGGAACAACTACCTTAAGAAGTTCTCATTTACAAGTCATGAGATAGGTCTTTTGTTCGGTAATGTCCAATCTGGAAAGACGGGTCAGATGTTCGGTATTATGTGCAAAGCCACCGACCTCGGATTTCCGGTTTTTGTTCTGCTAACAACTGATAATGTCGTTCTTCAGCAACAGACACTTGATCGTGTGAAATCAGATTTAGACGGCTACTGCATCTGCGGAGAAAACGATGCAAGGTTATTTGCAGATAACAGTTTAATGCTTCCAACAATCGTTGTCCTGAAGAAAAATGCCAGAATATTAAAACTGTGGGCAAACATTTTCAATTCCACAGGATTTATGCGCGGCAACCCGCTTTTTATAGTTGACGATGAGGCCGATGCCGCTTCTCTCAACACACTTGTAAACAAAAACAGACAATCCTCTATCAACAAGTATCTTGGATCCATCCGTGATGGTGCCGCAAGCAGCCTTTATCTTCAGGTGACAGGAACACCTCAGGCTATTTTTCTCCAGACTGTCGGATCAGGATGGCATCCACTTTTTACGCACTATTTCAAACCCGGCAAAGGTTATCTTGGCGGAGACTTTTTCTTTCCCAAGAGTGAGAAAGCCAGCTGTGTAACATACCTGGATACACTGGAACACGCCGAAAGAGATGTTGTCATCCGGCATCTTCTCGTTTCAGCGCAGATCCTGGAAGCAGGCGGAACCGTTTCAAATTGCCTTATTCATCCAAGTGTCCGTCAGGCAGCTCATCAGAAATTTGCCGACAGCATCAATACAGAATTAAGTTGGTGCAAGGATAATCTTTCAGGTGATTTTTCAAGCAAATTGAAAAAGCAGTATGATCTTTTATCTCCATCAAAATCAGAAAAGCTGCCATTTAAGCAGCTGTTCGATCGTGCATCTAAAATGCTTTTGAATAACGAAATAAAAGTGATTGTGATGAACGGAAAATCAGATGTGGACAGTGATGAATATTCCTCGGGATGCAATTTTGTTGTCGGCGGCAATACTCTTGGCCGCGGAGTAACTTTCCCAAGTCTGCAGACAATTTATTATACACGCACAAGCAAGAAACCTCAGGCCGATACAATGTGGCAGCACAGCCGAATGTTCGGGTACGACCGTGATCCAGGAATGATGATGGTTTATATCGACGAACGCTTATATAAATTATTTGCAGATATCAATGCTACAAATAACGCCATCATTTCTCAGGTAGAACAAGGTCTTGATGATGTTAAGATTTATTATCCGGAAGGATTAAACCCTACTCGAAAAAATGTGCTTGATTCCGATCATGTTACAGCTATTTCAGGCGGAACCAATTATTATCCGTTCTATCCAGATAACAACACTATAGAACAGATATCAGAATTACTTGCATCTTTCACTGAAAGCGAACCATACTATCAAGTAAGCCTGCGCCTTATGAAGGAAATCTTATCGCACATAATCACAGACTCAGATTTTAAGCTTCCTTCATTTCAGGCAATTCTTGATACGATGCTTGCAGAATCGCCTACAACACAAGGCATCCTTATTGTCCGCAGAAATAGAGATATTGCACAAGGTACTGGCGCATTACTATCCCCGAATGATTGGCAGCTAGGCGGATCCTTCCCTCGAAAAGTAGTCCTTACAATGTACCAAGTCACCGGTACAAAAGGATGGGGCGGAAAACAGTTATGGGTACCGAATATCAAGCTCCCACAGGGCGCAGTATATTATGACGTGGTAGAGGATTGATATGGCTGATAATCACTCCAAGGAAGTGAGAAGCCGAAATATGTCTCACATCCGAAGCACCAACTCGAAGCCAGAGGAAACTGTCAGGAAAATCCTGTTCTCTCATGGTTTCAGATACAGAAAGAATGTCCGGACGCTTCCAGGCAAACCGGATATTGTTCTGCCAAAATACAAAACAGTTATCTTTGTAAATGGATGTTTCTGGCATAAACACGACTGTCCCAGATTTGTTTGGCCGACCTCCAATACTGACTATTGGATTCCAAAAATACAACGCAATGTTGAGCGTGATATCTCCAACCACGCAGGACTCACATCTCTTGGTTGGAAAGTAATTGTTATCTGGGAATGCGAATTGAAAAAGAAATGCCTTGATGATACCATGACCCGCTTAGAGAACGAAATATTATCACAGAAATATTAAACCATCAAAATAGCCAGCTGACCTTTCAATGATCAACTGGCTATTGTTTATTCGTTTATGCTTGCATCTACTGATTCGTACTCAATTCCCGCAAAGCTCTTCAAAATTGCTTCAAATATTATTTTTGCGCCTCTGCACGGAACCGCCATTCCAATCTGCTTGCGCACGCTTTCCTTACTGCCAAGGAACTCGTAATCATCTGGAAATGTTTGAAGTCTCGCACGTTCTCTATTTGTTAAGGCTCTCGGTTCTTCCCAGTGGTATATATGCGTACCGCCGCCGCCACTTCCTGTAACTGTATAAGAAGGTTTTTCCGGATCAAGCCTCTTATAGATCTGACTTATTTTAGCGCCTTTAATATTGAGTTTTAATTCATCCGGCAAGTCTGCTGTAAATGCATTTTGACCGGGAAGAATGTGCCTAAGTCTTTCAATCACTTGCTGTGATTGCCTTGTTGGCTCATTATTAAACGCATCAGCCTCTATAGGCGGATTCTCTATCGCATTTCTGCAGGTATTGTCAATATCCGCATAAGGTGCAGTAGATGGAACTCGAAACTCTACATCAATATCGTTTCTAATACCCACAATAATCAAACGATGCCTTGCCTGCGGAACACCATACTCTTCAAACTTATACAAGTGCGGTGTTATTCTATACCCTGCCCCTTCAAGTTCTGAAAGGATCTTTTTCAGCGCTTTTCCTTCATTGGCGCTCCTAAGGCCACCAACATTCTCTGCCAAAAACCACTGCGGTCTGAATCGTCTAAGGGCTTTTACACCATATGAATACAAGGGTCCAAAAGTTCCATTCATTCCTTTTTGTTCACCAACTACGCTATAATCATTACACGGGAACCCAAAGGCTAATGCATCTATCGGCGCAAGCTGCTCCATGTCAAAAGTTCTTATATCTGCATGATATACAGACTCAGGATTATCCGGACAGATATTATGTCTATAAGTCTCACAAGTATCTGCATCATAATCATTAGCCCACTGGTGGACAATGCCCCATTCGGGATCATTTATATCTGCGTGTGTGGCTCC
Organism: Lachnospiraceae bacterium UBA3804; assembly: GCA_002368665.1. GTDB lineage: Bacteria > Bacillota > Clostridia > Lachnospirales > Lachnospiraceae > UBA3766. Next base: position 263,455 of record DFEK01000005.1, on the reverse strand, counting down.
CCAGCCTATACCGCCAGGACCGCAGAATAATTCTCCAAGATGAAAAATCATTTCTATCATCCTTTCTTCTTTAAGATGTAGTCGATCTCTGACTGAACATGCTGCTTATCTTCGTCATCCAGTAGGGCGACATTTCTAAAACAAGAGTGGTACTCTTCAATATCTGATTCGTCAAACAAACCCGCCATCATACACATCGGAATAACAGGTACCTTATAAAGGTCTGCCAGCTTTCTGATTTCTGATAGTTTCAGATTGCACCAAGCTCCATTCTCGGCTTTTGATAGTCTTGAATCAGTAATCCCAGTTTTCTCATAAACCTTGTATAAACTTAGGCCGCAATCGTTACGGAGCTGTTTCAAATACTCCCCAAAATTCTGCATAGTACCACCTCTGAATCATTATACAAATAACGCTGCGAAATGTCAAGCATTTCTTTTTGTTTCGCTGCGTTATTGCAGCAATCGAGGTCGTCCATTCATTTGCCATCGATCATGCTTCCTGATTCCTCTCACAGCCTGCCGCAGAGTATTCGCCCTACCGTGCTGGTGGTACGGATGGGAAGCCTTGTGCTTGTGGAAGATGATCACCGTTCCCTGCTCCGGATACTCCGGATTATGCAGATACCAGTAGTGGCCGGTATTCCTGGACATGATCGTCACATCATAGGCATCCGTGGTAATGATGGAGAAATACTCCGGATCCAGGCATTTCAGATCTTCATTACTGAACATGCGCAGCCTCCTTCCCGGCAAACCACGCTTCCAGCGCCTGCTCCACAAGGGAAGCCATCTGCTCCGCGTTCATGCCTTCAAAATACTTGCTGCAGATAGCCGTCGGCAGTTTCAGGCTCACGCCATTGGCCTGCTTCTTCACCTTAAGCCCGTCCACGATCTCCAACATCTTCTCTTCATCCAGATTTCCGGACGCTTTCCTGAGCTGTGCCGCCATCTTCGGCATCAGCTTCAGCTTCCTGCCTGTCAGCAGGTCATACAGAGCCTGCTGCTCTTCCTCAGGCATATAGGACACATCCACCGCCGAAAGAAGCGGGATCTCGTTCCTGTCCATCATGTCCTTGAACGGTCTGATCAGATAATTCAGTCTCAGGTACCTTGCCGCGTTCCGGCTTGAAAAACCATATTCCTTTGCCAATACATCCCGGCTCTTCAACTTGTGGCCATTATGACCACAAGTTGATTCTGTCTCATTCCCGGCAAGGATCTCCAGTTCACGGATGATGTCGCTCCGCTTGCCCTGGCAGCAAGTCTTGTCATACTGCTCTGCCATCACTGCAGCCTTCTCGCTTGGAAGCAGGTCATTGAAGGATCTCTGGATCATATTTGTCTCGATCACATAGACATAGGCTTCCTGCTCCGTCAGACCTTCCTTCACGATAGCCGGTATCTCCTTAAGCCCCGCCATCTTCGCGGCGTTAGCCCTGTTGTGACCGGAAAGCATTTCATATCCGCCCCTTTTCTTCCGGACGATTACCGGCGTCAGCACTCCATGTTCCTTTATGCTCTCCACCATGTCCTGAAGCCGTTCACCCTCATACAGATGGAACGGATGGTCATGGAAAGCCTTGATCTTATCAAGCGGCAGAACCTGTACCCCATCCGGCTCATGCGCCGAGGATTCCTCAGTCAGCATGTCCACCGCGTCAAATATCTTCCTCTTCGGAGAATTAGCCTTCATACGCGATCACCTCCCCAGCCAGTCTCTCATACGCCTTACAGGCGTTACTCTCAGGCGCGTACTCGATCAGCGGTTCACTGTAGTACACGGATTCACCAACCTTCACGGTATTCGGAATCTTGCTCTTGAAGATCCTGATCTGCCCCTGGAATGTTTCCGCCACCTGTTCCGTAATGGTCTTGCAGAGGATCGTCCTTGCGTCGCACATCGTGAGCAGGATTCCCGCCACATTCAGCCGTTCGTTGATCCGGCTCTTGATCTTCTTCACTGATTTTAAGAAGTCCTGCAATCCCATCATCGCCAGAAGCTGCGGATTCACAGCCACGATCACTTCATCTGCCGCCGCCATTGCGTTGATGGTCAGCGCACCCAGGGACGGACAGGTATCTATCAGGATATAGTCATAATCCTCTCTCAGCGGTTCCAGAATGGCCGACAGCATCTTCTCCGTACCCATTTCAAGCCTCAGCTTCGCTTCCACCGCTGAAAGCCCTATGGATGCCGGAATGAAGTCCACGCCGTTCCTCTCCCAGATATATTCCTCACGCTCCGGAAGAACCTCTTCCTCGATCACGTTCATCATCAGATCACCGATTGCCACATCCACCTCTTCCGCTCCGAAGCAGGTGGTCAGATTGCTCTGCGGATCAAAATCCACCGCCAGTACCTTCTTGCCGCGCTTCTTTAGGGAATATGCCAGATTGAACACCGACACAGACTTCCCCACGCCGCCCTTCATTGCTCCGATCATATAAATCTTTCCCATATTCTCACGCCTCCAATCTGGCTTCCGCCACCATGCAGTAATCCGCTTTCCTCTCAGCCACGAGCTGAGCGCGCAGCTTCTCTTTTTCCGCTTCAAACCTCTTCTGCAGAAGCTTTGTCTCTCTTTCCATGAAAGCCGCCTCTGCTTCCTTCATCGCCGCCATTTCCGCATCCGGAGTAATGACCAGCTTTCCATTCTCACAACTGACGGACACATAATCTCCGATCTCAAAGCCAAGTTCCTTCAGCCATTCCCCCTTCAGCATGATCGTCGGCGTCGCCTTGTATCTGTATCCGCTTGTGCCATGCACCTTCATGTTCCTGTTTTTCTTAAATGCCATCTATAAGCCTCCTTCCTGACGGTCAGGCCATCGCCTGCCATAGATATGATCTGTGGTGAAAAAAGAAAGGACCTCAGCTTCGACACATAAGTCGAAAGCCAAAGTCCTATCTTCAGCGATTTTTCACCACACTTCTCTAAGGGCAGCTGTCCTTCGGAGACCTGGCATCTCCGCTGTCCTTAAGTGCAGGTTATAGATTTTGTCCGGCGCCGTCCATCCTCTTCACCTCTCCAGTAGGTCGAAAAAAATAGGACTAAGTCTGGAAGCCTTTGTTCAGGCGGCCTCTCGACTTAGACCTATTATGTCGTACTCATCCATAATAATGCAATCAAATGTACCCGGATCGAATTTCTTTAAGTGTTCGTCTCTAGAAAGTGTTTGTACCATTGCAAAAATAAAGTCTTTTTGCATGTTTTCCTCAACAGATGCACCGCCTCCAATAATTCCCATAGAAACTGTTTTCGGAAAAATATTTTCATATGATTTCTTCGTTTGTCTAGCTAGCTGACCTCTGTGTACCAAAAATAAAACCCTCTTGAATCCTAATTCACGCATTGCAAATGCTGAGGCATAGCTCTTTCCTGTTCCTGTGGCAGAAATTAAAAGTGCACGTTCTTCACCACTTGAGATGATATTCTTTAAGTTAGTGATAAAACTGGTCTGCATGCTGTTTGGCTTTAGTTTATATTTCTCTATAGATATGACTTCTTCCTGCTTCGCCATATCACGTTGTTTTTTTATGATTTCATATCTCGTTTTATATTCGTCGATAAATTCTTCAAAACTTCTAGAATACTCCGAATTCCAAAGACGATGGAATTCATCCACAATCTGCTTTGCTACTTCTCCCTGTGTAGTAGAAACTATTCTTGTATTCCACTCATGGTTCGTAGTCAAAGCATCTTTCGTCATATTGGAGCTTCCAATGATAATGCGATAGATTTCTTCTTTTTTGAAGATATATCCCTTGGTATGAAAACCCTCCTCAGCCTTTTCAACATCAAACATACGAATTGTAAGGTTTTTCAAAGAATGTAGTTTTTCAAGCGCCTTCGGGTCAGAGAAATTCAGATAATTAGTTGTTAAAATTTGGCCTGGAATGCCTTTGTTCTCAAGTTCTTTCAACGTCTGAAGTAAAGGAGTAATACCTCCCATAGTGATAAAAGCGACACTGATTTGAAACTGCTCGCATGATAAAAGCTCATCCTCAATGGACGAGAGAACCTTCTTTCCCTCTTTGTAATTATTGGCTACAAACTGCGGTTGATATAAACCATTTGAAACAACCGATCCATCTATATATGCAGTTTCTAATCCTTTACGAAGTTCTTCTACCATTTCTCGATCCTCTAACCATTATCTATTTCTTCGTATTTACCCACAAACCACTCCCGCTCGCTCTTTTAAATAGTTCCTGAGCGGCTCATCTTCTGCAAAAACGAAGCAGCCTTCTAATCGGAATAGATTGCTCTATATTATTTAACCCAGAATCCAAGTTAGCGTCTTATTATGTCTTATTGTTTATAGAATGATCCACCCGAACCGTATTTGGAAATAATATCATTAGCGCTATCTGGCCTTCCTGCTTCTGCTTCCGCCTTTGCCGCTGCCACCGCGTCATCTACAGCGATAGATGCCCTTGAATCCACATTGACTACAGGCGGATTATATGACACAAATTCGTCCGGCTTTTCTACACTATGATAAACATATTCCGTACGCTGATACTCATTGTTCCATTCTTCTTGACTAAGTGTTCTTTGGCGTGGTTCTTGCGGCGCGGGACGATAATCTTCAATCGGTAAGAATCGATTTGTCCTATATTGCTGCGCTGTATGACTATTCGGGCGAACATTTCGATAGAACGCATCTGTTTCGTATAAGTCTAACTGACTTGTGTCGTATTTCATCCTTCTCCGACTTCTTTTTACTGCATTAAAAACTATAAAAAATACTGTAGTTGAAATAACTACTACGCCAATAAATATAAACACCGGAGTCCAATCGAAATAAGACAGGGTAAGTACTTTGGATGTTTCCTTTCCCGTATCAAAATCATACAGGTCCCAAGACACTCTCCTATCGTCATTTGAATCTATCATTCCGTTCGTTGAAGTAATTTTATAAGGAACCTTAATACTAAACTCGTCCTCTATACCATATCTGCCAACTGCTTGAACTGCTTTCAGCATGTCGTCCTGTACCGGAACAGACTTAAGCTTGATTTGTATATATATGGTTTTATTTAGGAAACCGTTACGTGTTACTCTGGTGTCCGCCTCAGTCCCTATTAATGCTCCAATGGCAACATCTGCCATATTGGAAGGTAAAGTACTTTTTCCCCTTGACCCATAATACGTCTCACCATCTCTGGCAATTTCTTTGTAACTGGTCAATGGCATTACAGTGCCAATATTCTTGCTCATATTGTTAAGTACTTCATCTTTTGAAACACCCGATAGTAACATAGCTTTCTCTGTAATGCCAAAATCAAAAGCGCAATCAATCGTTCCATTCCATTTAAACTCAGCTTCTCTCTTTAGTCTGAAACAACCGGAAGCGCATAGACCGAATAATATCAGGAATAATGAAATTGTTAATTTTAGCCTTTTTCCCATACGATTATTATACCAAATAGTATCTCTTATAGCAGCGTTAAATGGCAGTTTTCCTTAAAAATACAAATTACTTTCATATTCTGTTCATATTATGGAGTTGAGTAGTGGCTGCTGTTTTATATGTCTTAATCCTACAAAACCATGTGTACCATACGACGGACAAAAAACACCGGTTGCCCGGTGCTCATAGTCTAAAGCTTACTTCCTGTATTTCTCCACATCAAGCCCTTCTTCCTTCGCCATGCGAAGCAGCTGTTTTTCGCTTGCCGTGGAAGCATCCATCATCTGCATTGCGCTGAAGCCACCGGAGAAGCCGATGCCCTGGCACATGTATTCATTCTCAAGGTCTTTACGGAGTTTCTTGTAATCATAATCTGCGTTCGTATCATTATCCCAAAACATGACGGTCGCTCCTTTCACACTGTGTTTTCTGTCACTATCTTATTATAGGCATCACATGTGTCCCATACGAAAGACAAAAAAGCACCTGTTATAATGTTTTACCCATCAGCCATTCGGCAGCATCTATTATCCTTATCCCTTCGTGTTGGTACTCCGGTTGATAGGTTCTTGCGATTATTATTTTGGGATAAGCATCAGGAATCTTGAGCAAAGGAGTCACTTCTCTCTCGAAAGTTTTAGAATCGCTTATGTCATATGATACCTGAATATAAGTCCTCCCCCCTTGTTTCATCGCGACAAAATCAACTTCTTTATCGCCTACGATACCAACATATATTTCATAGCCTCGCCTTATTAGTTCTATCGCAACAATGTTTTCAAGTATATGTCCATAGTCCATATTCTTTGTGCCAAGTCTGGCATACTTAAAGCTATGATCCGACAGATAGTACTTGTCTTCTGAGTTAAGATATTTTTTCCCTTTTATATCGTATCTTCTGACACGGTAAAAAGCATACGCCTTGCATAGATACGAAACATATTGACCGATAGTTTTATGGTCAGCGGTGTTTTTCCCGGCTGCCAGAGAATCCGTAATTGACCTTATTGATACTGCATTACCAATATTGTCCATCATAAAATCTATAAGTACATTAAGTAACTGATCATTTCGGATTTTATGCCTGTTGACAATATCTCTTACGATCAAAGCATTCAGTACCTCGGTATTAATATATCTGTACTTTTGGTTAATTTCCTTATAAAGATATGAACCGGCCATACCGCCCTCGGTTATATATTTTGTCAGGCTCTCATTGATATTGTCTGTCGGAAAATAAGTTACATACTCATTAAAAGAGAAGGGAAGCACATGCATTTCATATGTTCTTCCCACAAACAGCGTTGCCAAATCGCTGCTCAGAAGAAATGCGTTAGAGCCGGTTACATAGATATCATATTTTTCTTTGGCATGCAGGCTATTGATTGCTTTTTCAAAATGGTCACACATCTGAATCTCATCAATCAAAACATAATTATTTACTTCCGGTGAGTATTCATTTTCCACATATGACTCAAGCTTATGGTACTCAAGCAGGTTTTCAAATTCAGTAAGATTAAAATTTATATGAATTATGTTTCCGCTTGGGTCAGTTTTTTTTATTAAATCAACCATAGCATCCATCAATTTGGATTTACCTGATCTTCTGATACCTGTGATAACTTTAATATCAGGAACATTAATCAATGCTTCCAGTTCATCAAGGTAAGTTTTTCGTGATATTAATTTCATCGTTATATTGCACCTCCGAAATAACGATATCGATTCTATTCCCCAGATTTAAGATTATTATCATTTTGGGGAATGGCTTAACCTGTAGTAATAATAACATTTCTATTCCCCAAAAGCAAGAATATTATCATTTTGGGGAATAGGATTATACGCCAAAGCGCCGAACAGAAAAAGGAGGCAGCTTATCTGCCGCCTCCCTTGATGGTTATGAGTTGTTTTACTTTTTATAGAAGTTTCCGATTAAGTATTCGGGTCCGTACCAGGGAATGCTGATATCGGGATTAACTTTCTTTCCGGAGATTACGAGGTTGTAAACCACTTCTTTGTAGCTTAATTTGTAATTCATCGTAACGTTCGGGTTTTTCTTTAAGAAGTCCATGATTTCGTAGGAAAGTGCGAAATCGCCTTCGGTCTGTGCAGTGACTTCTTTACCGGACTTTTTAGCCATCTCTGCTGCGATGTTAAGCTGTGTCTTCATGCTTTCAAACCAGAAACCGTCTTTGAGTTCCTTGGGCTTCTTTACCAAGAATGCGTTGATAATCGCATGATCGGTAGGCTTAAGGCATTTTAAAACGAGTTTGTTGTTTCCGACTAATTTAACGTCCCAGTCGCCTGCGTAATTGTCAACCAAAAGTGCGTTGCCGCTTACGGGAAGCTGAACTTCAATGGTGTCGTTTTTCTGGAAAAGTACTTCCTCGGGATCGCACTGAAGAAGATCTTCATCTAATGCTTCTTCTTCAAAATCGGCATCTTCCGCTTCGAAGTTGCATCCGTATTCAAAATGAAGATGATAAGTATTCTGCTTTGCGTAATCGCTTGCATCGGCGATGCCGACTGCCTTGTAATACTTGATGGCCTCGTCATAATCTTCAAACCATCCTGTAATATCTCCCGCTGCGGGAATCTCGCCCTGTCCGTTGATGTTCACCTGTGTGGTTCCCCAAAGCTCGGTGCGCCAGTCGGTGTAGTTATTGATGTATACATCGTGTGACCAGGTTACGTTCTGCGTACTTTTCGTCGCCGCCATACTGATAAACGGAGTAACTGCCAAAGGTGCTACGGCTAATAAACCGCCGGCCAATGTTGCGATGATCTTCTTCATAAGTTTATTCATAATCTCTACCTCCTGTGATATTCTTTCGTGTGTTGATCTATTTGTCGTATCGATTTGTTCGCTTCGATGAGACAACTTTATCACACGCATTGTCACAGAAATGTCACACATAAAAAAAGAGCGTTTTTTTGAACTGCGCTCTCTTTCTTATAATATGGACGCTATAGTTTTATTATACTTTTGACATGCAGAAGCCCCTATTTATCAATCATTCAAGGATTTTTATTGCTATTTTTTAACTCTTTTGTCTATTATTAACAAACTTTCGCGGTTTTCCCCGGAATTCCATAATTCCACTTGTATGTGCTTTTCCCTGATGCTACTATGACGCTATTCAAAGGTAACATTTTCATTTAGCAGCAATTATTATCAGGGAGGTATACAAAAATGGGGTCTTTTATTTATGAAATCGGAACTCTGACAATTCCTTCTAAACGATTAAAGGATTTTCTTCAAGATGTAAAAATAGTTGCCGATCAAGGAGGATTCTTTAGCCTCTATCAACCATTTTTAATGGGAAGGTATGTTAAGCTGCTTTCCTCTCCGACATTTAATCCGGACGAAAAATATGCTGATTATAACTATAGCTACTTTGAGAAAACTTGGTGGGAAAATGCAGGTGTTGATTTAAATGATGGCAATGTTTATAGCGGGAAAATCGGTTGGAAACAATTCTATAGTACAGCTCAAGCAATTTATGTATTGGCAGAATTATACTCCACAACTCTATTTATTTCAGGGCACGATTCGGAATTAATAAATGAGCCGGAATATACCATTAAGTGGCTTCGATATATTCTCAATCGTAGACTAAAATACCATTGGCGCTATTATCTATGGGATGCCTATGAAGTATATGAAAAGGATCATGCGCCGAATTATATCTCAAACAAATACGTAATAAGCTTCTTAAAAGCCTACAGAGGGGATGAAATAAATTTTTATGATTACTTTGCTTTACTAATTCTTAGACACAATATAGACGAACTCATAAACAATAAAGAATTATTAAAAGAACTATCCGATACCGATTCTGAAGAATGCAAGCAATCAATTGAATATTTTTACAAGCTGATAAGAGCCGTTGAAGAATACAAGAAGACCTCCGATATGGCAGAACAGGAGCAGGTAGATACTCTGTTAAAACTAATAACCGCTTCTTCGGACGAGCGAAGACAACTAAAAAAAGATATAAAACTTAAAACTATTAATCATTATCGTTGGAAGCTAACTCCTCCAATATTTGTACGAGTGCTAACCGAAATCTACAAACTCGATTTTTGGAATACATGGTTCTCCATAAGAGATGATATATCTGTTCCGATTCACAAAAATGGGCCAAGAAAAAAAGAAGCTGAAGATATTATTATTAAAACAAACAACTTCTTCAACACCAGTTCAGCAGATAGATTATACTGGTGCCTAAAATGTGGTGATGTAACAATTGATGATTCTACTATAGACTGGATTTCATCCCTGATAGATCGTTATAAATCATTGCTAAATCCGGATAAAACCTATGACAGTTCGGTTGAACAACGCAAATTTATTAATTATTTAGCAGATAACGAGATTAAAATCTTTGAATCATTATTCTTTGATTTTATGGCTAATCTGCATAAACCGGAGTACAATTCAGCGCTTTCTCTTTTACAGGCTCTTGAGGATGAAACTGAGCAAAGTCGATATCTTTCATTATTGGCTAACAAACAGCTAAGAAAAATAGTTTTTGGCTTTTAGAACGTTTCAAATATTAATCCATCAATTTTGCAATTTGATCAATCACCGTCACATCCGCAGGCAGCCAGTCCACGGAATACAGTTCCTCTTTGGTAAGCCACCTGGCGGCTTCGTGTTCCTTAAGGAGCAGCCGGCCTGCGGCAATTGTACAGAAGAAACAGTCCATGGAGAGGTGAAACGACGGATAGTCGTATTCGATCGTATCGATCAATTCGCCTACAATTATCGTTGTATCGAGTTCTTCTTTAATCTCGCGTACCAATGCTTCGGACGGAGTTTCTCCGGCTTCGATTTTACCGCCCGGGAATTCCCAGCCGTCCTTATATTCGCCGTATCCGCGCTGTGTGGCGAAGATAACGGGCTCGTTCTTATCATTCACTGCCTGAATAACCGCAGCAACTACTCTGACTGTTTTCAATGCTCGGACTCCTTACATCCCTTAAATCAGAATGCCGTTACAATGATCTATTTCATGCTGGATAATCTGTGCCGTCCAGCCGGTGTATTTACCGTGCTTTGGCTGAAAGTCTGCGTCCAGATAATCAACTTCGATCTCTTCGTACCGGGTGCATGGTCTTTTGCCGGTTAGAGATAAGCATCCTTCTTCCGTTTTAAACGGTTTGACCTTCCTGGTGATTACTGGATTGACCATTGCAAACTGAAACGGTCCGGATGCCACAACTATGATACATTTCCTTACGCCGATCATGTTTGCCGCCATTCCGACACATCGATCCAGATTTGCGCGAAGCGTGTCCAATAAGTCTTTGACGATCTGTTTATCCGCTTCCGTCGCCGGCTCGGATTTCAGAGCAAGAAAGAGCGGATCTTTCATGATTTCTTTAACCATCTGTAGTTTACCTTTTTATATGTCCTTATTATTGACCAGAACATGTGTTTGTGTTGCAATATACGTAGTGCTACCATACACGGTAGGCGGTTAGCCCTCTTCGGAGGGACTGTGACCCTCCGTTCAAATAGAAACCCAATAGGGAATCAAACAGAAAGGAGGGGATGTTAATGTTAACGATTGACGGTTTAATAGCTGTTCTTGCACTTATAGGGACAGTCTTTGGACTCGGATATACGTTTGGATATTACCATGGAAAATCACAAAAATAACCGCCCATCCCTGCAAGACTGAGCGGTTATCTTTAACTGTTTTAATCTAACGGGCTAACCGTCTATCGGTAGCACCTTCTATAATTAAATTCTAACCGCCCATTATTATGTTGTCAATGATATTCTTCGCACTGTCAGAATTCCTTCGGCAACTGTATTCCGGGTGGGTTTCCGCCCGGGTACGTAGTGTCGACCCTGCTGCCGCATTTCGGGCAGTACTGCTGGTTATCAATCATCATGTTCGTTCTCCAGCTAAAACCGCATTCCCGGCATGTATGCTCGCGCTCAATGGGTGGCGGACCGTAAACGCATTGCTCATAATTCATGTACGGCTCAAATGCACCTTCTCCGGCCTTCGTGCCACAGTAGCGGCAGTACTGATCATCCCCGAGGTAGGCATGGCAATTGCCACACTGATCCTTACCGGGCTTTATCATTTGTGGATGATTGAAAAAAGCCATGGCAAACCTCCTTAGTTTAACTCTTCCTCTACCAGTCTTGCTGCGTCACCTACGTAGTTGTTGCAGTTCTTCTTAAGGCCGTGCATCTTAATTAGCACGCTGCACTGCGTATCTCCGTAGATTTCGAGGAATTTCTTCTCGTAATCGGCGACGGCTTCCGGCTTTAATTTCTCCAGAATCTTGCGACCGGCCAGAAATGCGCCGCAGTATCCGCCTTCCGAACGCGGCAGGGGTGCTGCAGCCAAGGCTTCTTCCTCGGTCATGCCAAGTTTCTCTGCGTATGCGCCGTAAACTGCCATGGCGCAGTTACAGCCGGATTTATGGTATTCTCTTGCGTTCTCTTCAAAGTTCATGGGAGTATCCTTTCGTTGCTCTATTGTTGCAGTATTTCCTCGATCTGCGCAGGTGTATCGACGATAACCTTCGCCCCGTATTCTTCCAGTTTCTCTCTGCCTCTGAAGCCCCAGGAGACGGCGATGCAGTCCATGTCCGAGTTCTCTGCGGTCTGCAGATCGACATTGGAATCGCCCACGTAAACGGCTTCTTCTTTCGATACGCCAAGGCGGTTTAAGATTTCCTCTACCATATCGGGAGCGGGCTTTAAGGCATATCCCTTGGTCTCTCCCATGGCTTCGTCGAAGCATCCTGCGAAATACTTCTCCACCAGGCTCTGTACCGCGAAATCCGCCTTGTTGGAGACGACTGCGGTCTTAATTCCCGCTTCGTGGATTCTCTTAATCGTTTCCACTATTCCCTCATACGGTCCGGTTTTGACCTCGCTATGGCTCCTATAATAGGATACCAGTTCCTCATACACTTTCTGTACGAGTTCATCGGATGTGCCTTCGGGAACGGCTCTTCGTGCCGTGGTATACAATCCGTTGCCTACGAAATATCTCTCCTGCTCAACCGTAATCTGCGGCAGACCGTACACGGCAAGCGCATGATTCGTCGCATCCGTCAAATCCTCTATGGTATTCAATATGGTTCCGTCCATATCAAAAACGACTGCTTTATATTTCATGGTGTTCTCCTGCGGGTCCTTAGTTTAAAGCTTCTTCCACAAGTCTTGCGGCCAGATCTATGGAATTCTCTTGCTTTTTCTTCTGAGTTCATAGGATCTCCCTACATCTGTAAATTCACTATATATTTTATCAAAGCTCTTGAAAATTTTATAGATGGAATTCTGAGATATTCCATACCTTTTTCCCATAAACTATTGATTTATTCTTCTGAATCCATTATTATTTGAACAAGAAATGGGTTTTCCACTGAGTAAGGTCTTATGACTGGAAAAGGCTACTCATTTCTTTTTTATATTCATATTTAGCATAAAACAAAGCACGTTGCGATAACAACGTGCCTTGGATGCTTTAATAATATATACCTACTGTGCTGCAAGATCCGAATACAGTGCCTCGGTCTCCTCTGCGCTGTTTCCCGAGATATAGTAGGTGCGGTCGCCTGTTGTAATCTTAATGTATTTACCGGCTTCGGGATTCATGAAGAGCCTGCAGCCGTTCTTTCCGTCCACCGTAAAGACGCCCTTGTACAGGTTATCGATGGCGGTTCCCGCACTGCGGAAAAGATTCAGGTCTTTGGTTTCACCAAGCTCTACCGAGGTAATCTCACTCTTTGTGATCGTATACTCATCCCACATCTGATGACAGATGACCGCGTCATTATTGTTGATGATCCTAAGAGGTGTGGCCATCATCATACCGACAAAGATCAAAGCAACGATCGATCCGACAATGATCAGTGCCAGGATTCCGGAAATCACCTTGCCCGCAGGGTGCGCCATGTTGATGGTTCCGCCGACGCCGACACGTTTCTCAACATTTAAGCGCCTATCGTTCGGATTATAATAAAACATTCCAAGCAGCCAGTAATCGTCGTCATCTTCCGCAAGCTTCGCCTCGCCCTGCACGTATTTCTTATTTAAGGCGATGCTGTTCTTCGCAAAAAGTGCAGTCGCTCCCATGATGGCAAGCAGATATACGGCAATCAGCGCGATGCTGAGAACTTCCACCTTTACAAAGAAGAAAATTCCCAGGCCGAGTAATGCAGCCACGTTGTTGATCCAGGAAACCATGATTATATAGCTTGCGAAATTGCGCTTCTTTGCACGGTTATAATTGGTATTCACATCGCTGTTTTCGCTGATGACTTCGTTTCGGTAATTATCCACCATAAACGCAATCGGAAGCAGGATCAAACTCATCATAAGAAAGATTGCCACCGTACCCGTGCAGACGAAGGTGCCTGTATATACACCGAAGTTTAAGGGAATCACCTTAAAATCGCAAAGCAGTGCCACAACGAGGATGATCATTCCCACAGCGTCGGCCAGAAGGAGCGCCGGGCGGTTCAGTGCATGAAGCCGGCCTGCTGTTTTAAGATCCGCATAAAGAACCTTCTCGGAAACGATGCCAAGGACCTTCTTATACTTCTTAAGCTCGGAGTTACCGAGTGCGAAGGGGATGTTATATACCACAAGCGAAACGTAGATAAAGATGACATAGGCCATCAGCTTGATGTTTAAGGAAGGGACGAACAGAAGCCCCGTCGCAATCGCAATGAGCACGATCAAAAGCACGGTTGCCTGCTTATTGCGCGCCTTAACAATGCTGTCCACATATGCTTCGTTAGCGCCCTGTTTAAACTCGTCTCTGTTGTTTACGCCGAAAATGCGCTTTCTGGCTTTCCAGTTGCGCGGATACATCATAAAATACATAATCAAAAACGTCGGAACCGCGCAGACAAACATGATAAGTCCAAGTAAAAATCCACTCATATCATTCACCCCACATTTCTTCCGTCAGTTTGTCAAATTCTGCCTTGGATAAGCCCGCGATCTTCGCCTCGGAGACGATTCTTCGAAGCTCATCCTTATTCTGTGCGCTTAAGGATTTGGACTGGTTGATCTCCATTCTCACTCTCGCGCCGTTCTTACGGTCGGTCAGAATATAGCCCTCGGATTTTAAAATCTGATACGCCTTGCTGACCGTCATTGTGTTGATTCCGATCTCCATGGACAGCGCCCGGACTGTGGGCAGCTGCTCTCCCGCGGCAAGTTCGCCGGAAGAGATTCCCATGACAATCTGGTTACGAATCTGAAGATAAATCGGAACGTCCGAGTATTCGTTGATTTTAATGATCATAACTGTTTCTCCTTTTTGCCTGACACTGCCTTGTCTTTCCTGATAACCGACACACCAAGGATTACTGCAAGAATCACCATGGGAATCATCGAAATCACACCGTTAAAGGCGGGTCCCAAAATCATATATTTGTTTACGTCCGGCTCGTTTGCATTTAAGAACATCAGGATAAACGATGTTGCATTGACGGCTCCGTGCAAAAGCGCGGGATACCAGATACACTTCGTTTTGTTGTATACCATCTCTTCGAAAGTACCCATAACGATGCAGGATACGGTAAAGACGATCCATCCGACGAAGGGAAATCCGGGATAATCAAATCCGTATTCATAGCCGGCAATGACCATGGCCGGGAAGTGAAATGTGGCCCAGATTGTACCACCGATGATCCATGTAACCGGGCGGGCGAACTTTTTATTCAATTCCGGATAAAGGAAACCTCTCCAGCCAAGTTCTTCTCCGAGGGCAACGAACATGTTAATAAGGGGGGCAAATAAAAATGAACCGAGTATGCTGATGATGTTGTAGGTCTGCATACTCATCCCTTTCTCTGCAAGCGTTGCCTGAAAATCCCCACCCAGCTGTTCTCCCTGGGCAATTATGTAGGAACCGCCGAAATCGAGGAACCTCGGGAAAACGAGGAAGAAAAGTGCCGCACCCGCAATTGCCATAATACCCGGAACAAACATACACACCGGAATCAGCCAGCCGCATCCTTTGAATTTCGGTTTCCATCCAAAGCCCTTAAAGCCTTTGTTCACAATAATCGCCACGATGGCCGGTACAAACATCATTGCCGAAAGGCCGACCTGGAAAACGCTTTTTCCCGTCATTGTCTGATGCTGCATATAATAGATGCTTACGATGGACTGAATAATCCAGGCGCTGACTAATGTAATGGCTGTATAAAGGATTACTTTCTTGTTATTCATGTCGTGCTCCTTTGTATTCTTTGTATTATCTCCTGTAATACAAAAGATACACCAGATATTTCTTTCTGTCAAGCATCAAAAAAACGCCTGCGTTTTTGCAGGCGCTTTTATCATCTAAATCACGATGGTCAGGATATTCAGTCCGAAGCTGTTTTGATATTTCATTTCCTTTGCGGTTCCCGATATCAATCGCAAGCCGATGTTATGCGTGATATCTTCCGGGTCAAAGAGTTCCACCACTTCGCTTGGATTGAACGGAGCGCAGTCATCCTTTATGGTCAGGACATAGGAGTCGTTTAAGTAAGTCACGCTCATGTCGATGTGGTGATTTTTCTTCCCTTTAAAACCATGCGTAATAATATTACTGATCCACTCTTCCACACACAAAGAAGCCTTATTTGCCGTAGCCAGGCTGCTGTTGTGGGCGTTGCAGAAATCGGACACGGCCAGGGAAGCTTTCATCGCCCATCATATTGTGCTTACGCTTTTTGCTACTCATTTTCCTTCTCCCGTCAGTGAATATATAGACTTCCCATTTACATCTATCCTGTCGGTCTTCTCGCTGATGTTTACTTCTCCAACATCAATATTAAAACCTCTGTAACGTTACCGAAAATTCGTTTTCATCCAAAGTGATAACGTTAACTTGCTGTTATTATTCATCGTCAATGTTCTTTCTTCGTAATACTAAAAAGAATATGATTGTTTCCGTCATAATACAAAACGTCCGTATCCCAATCCGTGTCAAAAACAAAGTAAAGATTATTGCAGTAATACCAATGTGTAGAATAGCCCGAAATATCAAAACTATCGCAGTGCGTAAAAATCTCAACTTCATCATCGGTATACAAATTATAATCCCTGATTAAATTGTCACTCAAAGTCAATACTCCGCGATATCCTTCATATTTTCCGTCAGGAGCGCCTATCGATCTGCTGCCGAATTCAAAAGCATCGCTGAACGATTCATATTCCCAGGCCGTAACTTCATCTTTATCTATATTTACGACATCCGTCAAAGGTTCCGGAGTATTATAAACCTGCTTGGCAGAATTCGGCGAACTGCACCCCGATATTAAAATCCATCCGACTAATATGAAAAAAAGACATATTAATCTTGTTACTCTCTCGTCATTGGAATTTGTTATCACAATATTTTTTCCCTTTAAACAAATGTACAAACGTTAACGCACTATTTTATAATTTTATTTTAATAGAAGTGCCAATATTCATCAATGAAAAAACGGCCGGATTTCAAATCCAACCGTTTTATTTAAGTTTTATCTGGTTTATTCAATGCTGATGGTTATAGTAACATCACCATTTGAAAGAAGATCAGTCATTTCTTCCGTATTCTTATCAGATATATGTCCAAGTCTTCCTTTATTTTAGAGCTTTACCAAATTCGAAGGCTTCGTTTAACTCTTCAGTTTTTTTCGATGCCTCTCCCATATCGCCTATGCCTCCGCAGAATAAGGAACCGGAGAATTCTGCCTTTTCAAAACAGTCAACCCATCCTCCTGAATCATTTTTCTTTCTGTATCTGTCTTATTTCGCCTTCCAGTTTTCATCATAAACCCTTGACCGGTTTTTCACTCCCTGACCATCATCAAAGCCACCACAAGAAGGATTGCCGGAGAGATCCATATTGTTCTGATTCCAAGCCTTATGGAAAGAACACCACCAATTCCGGCTCCTATGGCAAATATAAAAATAATACCAAAGAAATGCAAAGCCTTGTACAGGGATCCCTTCTCTTTTGTTCTGAAATACTGTGACAGGCTTTCCGTACCGCTCCTCAGATTTCCGATACACATCGTACTGGCGTATCCGTACCCATGAACCTTTCTGAAGGTCTGCACCTGCATGGCACATGAGAACGATACCATGATATTCGCGAGCAAGTTTAATCCTGACGGCATAAATCCTACCGCCAAAAGTAATGCGATCTCTATGAAAAGTATGATCTGCCTCCAATGGATCTTGCTGACGGTCTTGAACCTGCTCTCGACCCTTTCAGCCAGAAAAATACCTGCAGCAAATGATATGAGCGGAAGCATATAATGCAATCCCTTATCCCACTTTCCCTGCATAAAGTTCTGGCTCATCAGTACCACATTACCGGTCTGGGCATTTGCGAATACACCATCCCTCACGTTATAAGTATATGCGTCTTGTAATCCTCCCGAAAATGAAAGCAACGCACTTAATCGAAAGCTCTCGGAGGTCTGCGTTTTTGCAATCGACATCTCTTTTCTCCTCCCGCATATTCGAATTATAATACAAAAAACAGCGATTCAGGGGATGTTTTTTAATTTTTGTGTTTTACAGTACCGTGAATCGCCATTTGGGTAGCATATCAGAAACGCAGCTACCCGCATATCTTTTTATCATATGTAGAATTTAGACATGCATGATGCAAGGGAAATTTTTACCGAATTTCGTATGGCCATGTCTATGTGCATTCTGCACACGCGGCATAGACAGTTCACAAATTTTTCACATTTTTGTTAGCACTCCCTCTTGACGAGTGCTAATCTAAGTGGTATAACATAATCGAACAGAGGAACAGAGAAGACCAAAAGAACGGTGTGTTCCAATGATCTAATCCCTCCTTCCCCTTGCTCAGTAGCTATTAACAGTATTGAGTAAAAAGGAGGTATGCATTATGTTAAGACCTAGTATTTTTGGAGAAGATTTATTTGACGACTGGTTCGAATTCCCGGATTTCAGAGATCTGGACAGAACCGAAAGAAAGCTGTACGGCAGACATGCCGACAGGCTGATGAAGACCGATGTTCATGAGCATGACGATCACTACGAAGTAGATATCGACCTGCCCGGCTTCAAGAAAGAAGAGATCGGTCTGGAGCTGAACAATGGATATCTCATTGTCAGTGCAAACAAAGGTCTGGATAAGGACGAAAAGGATAAGAAGGGCAAACTTATCAGACAGGAGCGTTATTCCGGATCAATGCAGAGAAGTTTCTATGTCGGCGAGGACATCACCGAGGAAGATATCAAGGCAAGCTTCAAGCACGGTGTTTTGAATCTCATCCTTCCTAAGAAGGACAAAGAGAAGCTTCCCGAAAAGAAACAGATACTCATCGAAGGATGATGTTAAAATGGGCCTGCGGATTTCCGCAGGCCTTGTTTCTCTTATTCAATATTAGTCATTTTCTGAATATCTCATCAAAGCAGGCATCCGGGATTACAAAAACCTTACTCATTGCGTATCATCTACCCTTCCACATCACTCTCTTACTCTTAAATAAATATAGCAGAAAGTCTTCCTGCAACCTCTTCTGTAGTTACTCCATAGTTGATCAGTGTGTTAACATCAAACGGATCATTCTCCAACCTTGAAATAAAATCTGTAATATCTTTTAAAACTGCAGCCGGTAATCCTTCGGTTCTTTCCACTTCCATTTCAACGATTATCCTCAAAACATCTTTTTTATGCTTCTTGAATTCCGAAGAGTGAACTTCTTCTCCTGCGTCTCTTTTAGCTTTAAGATCCATGTAAGCCTTGGCCTTAAACAGGATCAGGTATTCGGGTCTCAAAACAGATAGCCCGTCTATCACGGTTCTCCCTTTCAGCAAAACACTGTAATAATCTTCATTTAGAAGAATTCCTGATAGGCTGGCGATATCGTCATCAATATGTATCGGCGTAAGCACATTCGGCTCACGAAGCGGAAACTCCGTTCTGGCAAACAGCTCTATCATCTTCGGGTATGAAGGATCCTTAGGTTCAGTAAATCGGAAAAACTGAGGTTTTCCGGAAGCAGTATTGCAATTCTCATATCCGCCCTCATCGATAAATTTCCAAAACTTTTCACCAAACTCAGGAGATAGTGCTTCCACTATCAGCACCATATCCAGATCTTTAGTCGCTCTAAATGTTGCATCATTGCTTGTAAACACGATATCACAAGCAGCTCCGCCAATAAGAACATACTTGTCAGTATCATCCGCAAAATTATCTCTGAAAGCATTAAGTCCTGTTACCATACATACTCCTTTAGCATTTCATTTACTGATGCCTCCACCCTTTCATCGTCCATTTCTTCACTGATAGAAAGCATTACACTTAAGGGATCCTGAACATCTTTTTTTATCTTGTCAATAATATAGCCAAGTTCGAAAACGCGGCATCCAGTATCTTCGCCTCGTCCTACCTGCTTCATATCCCTAATACCGGATGATGCGATTCCCTTCTTCTCGATCGCATATGTTGGATAATTGTTATCAGCAAGCATGGAATACTCTGAAAGGGCAGATATTCCTGCCTTTACAGGCAGCTTTACATCCTCTTTCAGTTCAAACACTTTTATGACCGGGTTTCTCATTAGCGGGCGGAACCGTTCCCATGCTTCTTTATCACCTTTGCGGATCGTAATGGTACGGCGCCGATTCCGAATCTCTATGGTTCCTATATCCATATATTCCATCTCATCAAAGCTCTTGCTTATCGCCATTTTGGATACATCAAGAAGCTCCGCCAATTTAGAGACGGTATCATGGTCATACCCTTCATATAATCCTTGGAGCAGTATGCGTTGTGTCAGGAAAGAAATCTGATGAACCGGTTTGAGTTCTCTTTGTTTCTTTCCCAAAAGAATCCCCATAAACGGAAGGTACACAGTATCATTACGGATCACGAAAGGAATTCCCTCCTCCGTCATCTTATCCTTTGAGTAGAGCGAAGCTTTTTCCAAAAATACTGCAACATTCATTTGCTGTTTTTGTTCCAAAAAAGCTCGATTCTTCCTGATTTGGCTAAGCCTTACATTCGTTTGGGGCTGCAAGGCTATCCATTCAACTCCGCCTGAGTTTACTTTGTAAATAACATAAGTCCCTTTAAATAAAAGCGGGAGATGATCATATAATTCTGGAGCCTCGACTAATTTAATATCCATATGAAGCATTTCAGTAAGATATTTTTCCATAATGCATCCTTTTTAATTTGTAAACCATTTTTATTTACAAATTAAATATAGCATACTGATTGGAATAAATCAATTAAAATCCGAGGATTTCAATTTCCTTTCCACCGCTCGATCTATCGTTACACGATGAATATGCATATACATTACACGATAAGGTGTCCATTAAAAAAATGCCTAGATCATAAAAGTGTTTCCGGCTTGTTCATCCGACCTGTCCAGCCCATCCAGCGGCCCCAGGACTTCATATCCTCCCGCTCGTCCGGATCGTTTCCATGGATCGTTCTGAGGAAGTCGATATATCCGTGGATTCCTCCCACATCATCCATTAGGCTCATACCATCCAGTGCTATGCATACAGGCCGCTTTTTCATTGCTACTGTAGCAACTTTCAAAGCCATAGACTTACTGAGTTTTTGATTATTCTTATCAAAGGCTGTCATATCAGCCAGAACCTGTTTGTCAGTGACCGGCATGACTACTGCGCCGGATAATCCGCTTTCTCTCTGAGCATCAAAAATATTCTTGGTATAATAGCAATCCTCCAGTGTGATCTTTACTTCCCAGCCATCACCGTAATCATATTCATAGGTCAATTCATGTGCCACCGGCAACACGGAATGGTCCTTATCATCCTCTTCCTGCTGCTTTATCAAAAACTTAATCCTGTCGTACACTGCCGGATCATCCTTTATCCCCTCAGGGATCATGAGCTCGATCAGCGGGATCCTCTCCAAAAGTTCATCCATTCCCCCCTGATAATCAAACATCATCTCCTGGATTGGAACGTTTCCCAGGAAATGCTCCATCATGTCCTCATTTGCTGCAGCATTCGCATTGCTATAATGCTCCCATTCCCCTTTATACCTGTATGGGCCGGTATACTTCTTCCGCATCCATGTCTTGATGCTCTGTCCTTCCTCGTAGTCATCATCCCAATAGAGGTCTTCAAAGTCTTCACAGGGATATCTGAGATACAAACCGCAAAGCTTCACCCAGTCTTTGAACTTCCCGTCGTATTCCACGAAACCATGCTTATCAACCTTGTTTTTCCCACCGGTCATCTTCTGGAATACCTCTTTCGGTAAAGAGAATTTATGAAGATGCCCATTCTGCCATCCAAATGCACGAAGGATCACATAGTTTAAGGCATGAAGGGTAATGCTTGAAGGAACAAGGATCTCTCTGGTAATTCCCTTCTCTACTTTACCGTACTTACGAAGGACTTCCATCTCCTCATCACCGACATATTTCATATCCAGAGCCAGCTTCAGTTTTAAAACTTCCGGCCGTTTTACCATATGTTTACTGTAGAGTTCTTCTGTAGTGAATTCCGAAAGATTTTCCTGTTTCGAATTCTCGGCGATCCGCTTATCATTCGCTCTACGGGCAGCATCTATCTCACTATCCTTAATAATCCTTATTCCTTTGAACTTATCACTCATCTCTTCACGTTCCATTTTCATAGCCGCCTCTGAGACCTGCGTTTCGGCTGCTCTGTGCATTCTGCCTCTGTATTCTTCGCTCTTGATTGCATCCGTAGAACGTTCATCTCCACCGTACCCTTTGTCCGTCCGGGTATACGGCAGATATGCCTGCACTGTCTTTTCAGAAATGAACAGTTCTCCAGCAATCTCCGGAACTGTTTTGCCTTTCCGATATAGATCCAGGATCCGCTCTGATGTAGGGCTGCTCCAGAGGCCTTCGGTTATGAGGATCCTCTGAGCACGAACTAAGGTAGTTCCGACTGTTTCTGCAGTTTTCTTTACCGAGCCTGTTCTTCTGTAAACTTCAATGACTCGCTGGTATAAGTTATCTGTACTCATGGTGGTTCCTCCTGCTGGTAGATTCTGAGGATAGAATACTGGATGAAATGCATAGTGTCAACCTAGTATTCTTTTCTTGCATAATACCTCGGTGTCTTAACCGAGGTATCTTACATACATTGATACTTAAATACCCATAATAACTGGCATTTTTATCATATGCTTTGTTATTCCAATGCAGCAGAACAATGTAGAATAATCTGTTCTTTCATATTCTCATCTAACTGTGCTAATTTAATAAATCTAATTCTATCAATCAGAAAAGTTTTTATCTCTTCTGGCTCAGAAAAGCGATCTAAGGAATCATGGTATGCGAATGGAATCAACATGTATGCTGGATATTGAACTATATACTTCAATTTATTATCCCAATTATCCTTATCCTCTTTACTATCACTTTTCATAGAATTATTTTACATATACTATTATGCTAACTATCTTCCATATTTTCTTAAGGCATATGTTTCTCCAACACGCATTAAATAGCACCCTT
The DNA here is from genome assembly GCA_002368665.1 of Lachnospiraceae bacterium UBA3804. GTDB lineage: Bacteria > Bacillota > Clostridia > Lachnospirales > Lachnospiraceae > UBA3766. Next base: position 240,542 of record DFEK01000005.1, on the reverse strand, counting down.
TACATCTATACATCTCCTTATGTACATAACCCGAATCATCAGCATATGTATATTTTTCTCCGGATGATGACATCAAGAAAACCTCTTCGTTGACCCTACGAATATACAAGTAGTCAGGTAGCTTTTCGCCATATACATGTACAGAAAGCTGAGGACCATCTACCTTCTTATTGTTTTCAATCTCTTGCTTATATAACTTCAAATGTCTTTTTGCATTATCACTAACGTCACTAATATCTTCTGTCAGTTTTTTCTTAATCTCGTTTATTTTCAATCCCATGAAAGTTGATATTTGGGACAATTCTAAACAAGCATATCTGGAATGAATGCCGGCATAAAAAATATTTGTAGCTGTAATTGTGGGCAGCCCGCATTCCGATATATTTGTCAATTCAGAATAAACCAAACTTATTTCGTCCTTTCCGTCTTCTAAAAATAATTGGGAAATGGAGTGCAAAATCCACGGAGCCAGATTCTGATAATAATCTTTTATTGTTCCATCTACTTTCTTATTAAGAATCCTTATTTCCTTGATAGTTTTTCCATTTATCCAAAGTGCTCTTACTTGGTTTAATTCTTCAATTGAAGGTACATCATCCTGATCAAGACAGTCTATTAACACTTCTACTATCCATCTATCAAATTTCTCAAAAAACCTTTCGGCAGAATCTGCGCATCCATCCTGTCTATTCTTTGCATATTCTGTGGCAAATTGTTCAAGTACATGCATACTCTTATACAACTTATCTGCTGATCTTACTTGCATTCCTGTAACAACTATCTTATTAATCAAGTTCCCATACCTTTTTTTAAGACCATGTAACCGTGCTTCAAGAACTTTTACGCATTGCTCTTTTTGATCTTTATCAGCTTGAACATAAAAAAGGGACTTGCGCACTGCATTTGCAAAATGACCTTCAAGAATAGGATCGTTATCGATTGACAACAGTTCATCATCAATCCAATCCCAATAATCTATTATGGTTTTTCCACTGTCTGAATTCCAAGACATGTTGTCCTCTGAAAACATGTCCAATAATACTTCAAAAGCTATACCCTCTTGTTGAGCTATTTTGATAGTCACAGCAACCAACTCTAGTAAGCCACTCTTAACCCCCTCAAGTTTATCAGCCTTAAAGTATTCAGAGCCCAGTTTTTTCAGTTTCTCAACTTTCCACTTTTCTTCAGTTGTATCAATTGCAAATAAAATCTTTCCTTCACTATCGCAATACGCCCTTCCTGCTCTCCCGCATATATTCCAAAAATCGCGTTTCGAAATTGGTTCACCATCGCAATACGGTGTTGCAATTATTACAGTCGAAATGCCAACGTTAACTCCTTGCGCCAGAGTCGGCGATGCAACAATAATCCTTGGAGCCTGGCTTTTCATAAGTTTTTCTATTGCAATGCGCACTCCCGAAGGCAATCTATTACTATGACATATAATACCTTTTTTTGCTGCAACCATAATCGTATCGTCATCAGACAGTTCTTCTGAACATGCTGCTTCAAAATCATTCCAATATGCAGAATCCCATTCAAAAGCATTCTCTGCTTTAGTTAATCTGATGTAATCCAATATAGCTTTTGCTATTCCTTCAACAGATTTTGCAACTGCAGAATAAATCATCACCGGACCCGCATTTGATAATTTAACCGCTGTAGCTGCTATTGCTTCTCGTTTATTTTTTGGAAATACATTTCTTCCATATCTAGTTTTTACAACAAAACTGTTATTAAAAAGCTCTTGATCACTTTTCCATCTTAATGATACGTTTTTTCCATTCCAAAACAGATATCCAGGGCGCTCAAGAGAAGGCTTATAATCAGAAAATGCAACGGCAGAAGCATCATCGGCTATCCACGCAGCGATATCAGAAGCATTTGGTAAAACCGCAGATAAAAAAAGTATTTTAGCCCCATTTTTCCTGCAAGACTGAATAAGGTGTGTGTCAAAAATCTCATTCTTTATATCTCTTTTCTCTGTACTGATTAGATGTCCCTCATCAATAATAATCAGCCCTATTGAACTACCTATGCTTTTCTGTGACCGAAATATTGCCTTTGCTTTTTCAGGGGTCATAATCAATATTTCTGAGGCTTCAACCAAATCTATCTCAGAACTACTCGCTGTTGCTCCCCCATACAAACGTGACACATTTAGATTCATTTGACCGAAAATAGCTTCAAATCCTTGTTCAACCTCAAAGGCCAAGGATCTGAATGGAGCCAAATACAGTATTTTCTTATTCTTGTCCCTTATGAGGGATTCAACGATAGCTATTTCTGCTACTCTTGTCTTTCCCCCGCTAGTTTTTAGATTAATAACTGCCCCATTTGTATTGGAATGCATTTTGATAATGCCCTCTATTTGCGAAGGCCAAAGCTCAACTACAGGATTTTTTTTATTTGATAAAATCTTTATGTATAAATCAAGTATCGAACTTTCTCCAATTAACGTAGGTAAAACATGCCAAAGGGAATTTTCCTTTATCTCGTCAATTGCATAAGTCAGCATTTTTATCAAAATCCAATAATAAGGCTCACAATTAAGAACAGACAAAGATATCAATTTTTCAAAAAGATCATCCATGTTATAAGAAACATTTGAATCTCCAACCCTTAAGTAGGCAATAAGAGAGAGAAATATACGAGCTATTTCAACAACAATAACATCATCGTCATCTTTACATTCGATAAAAAATAACTCTGTAGCCTTATCTTCTAACTTATCTATATCCTTCCTCAAAAACAGATATATCATTTCCGACAAAGGATCTTTATTTTTTTGCCTACTTAATACTACATAAGCCCGTGAGTATTGCTGCGCAATATACAATGCCAGAGCTGCGCACAATAGATGAATAGCCTTCCCTTCTTCATCCTCACCATAGCAATATGTATCTGAAAGTATTTTCCCTGCTTGTTCGAGAAGTTTTCGTCCCTTTTCATTTTTACGTTTAAGAAGAGCACATCCGCTTGCCATTTCCATATATGCAAGATAAGTGTTTTTTGTTGTTAACTCGACATCAAAATTGGGATAATCTTCTTTTCGTTCACCAGTCTGTTCCAAAATGCTTCTTGCATCAACTTGCGATATTAAATTTAAAACATACTTATCATTTAGAGTATTAATTAGGCCTTCTATAGTTTTATCAGATACGTTCATATTCTTCCTCCAACTTATCAAAAGCCTCTTTTACAACAGTTTCAGGTGATTGCATTGATACAGAAATCATCAATAAATTATGCAAGCTATTTGTTGTATTTGCATCTACTACTGTTGATGCTTTGTTATCACTCATCAGTAGACCAACATAGTCGGTCTCAGCCTTCCCCTGCGTTATAAGCAATGCACACTCTTCCACTCTATCAGCATAATCATTGTTTCCAGTTACTCTTAGAGTATCCGCAACAAACAGAAGAGAAATAGGGACTATATTATTTTGGGCTCTAGTCAATCCTTCAATTGCTTCCTGTACAGCATCACCCACAGCGACCTTACGAAACTTGGCCTCCCCTACAATTATTCTCACTGGGGTCGAATCCAAATCAAATAAAAGAACATCATCGCCCTTCATCGCTTGATCTGGATTAGTATTAAACTGTAGCCTGTATAATGGCATTTTTGTATCAGTCGTTTCCTGTAAATACTCAGCTAATAGTACTTCTGCATAATTACCTTTTCTTGTTTTATCTGCTCGTGGATAAGGTGATTTACATGCGTCTGTAACTAACCCTGATTTTGCCAATGCCTCAAGCAACGCCTTGCGTCTTAAATAGTTTTCTTCATTTATGTGATGCTTTTTTATCTTAGGCATCATATACTCACATAGTTTTGTAGAATCAGACTCAACCAATTTTCGATGACTTACCCCTGACGTTGTTTTCTTATCATCCGCCATAAATGAACTTCTCAAGGGTTCCGAAACTGTATTATGATTCTTAAGTATTAATCCCATTGTCCCACCTTGTTTACTAAATGTACGTTCGATCTTAATTCATTCAAATTCAGTGTCTATATCTCCTTATTTGTTAAATAAAAAAGCACCCAAGTTATTCTCAATCAAGAATAGCTTAGATGCATTATCCCGCAGTGATATAAGTATTAGTGATTTCCCCAGGCTTTCTGCTCTCAGTACTAGTCCTTCATTCAGAACAACTTTTCCTCTCCAAAAAAGCGTACAACATAACATCAATTATTATACCATTACTATGGGCTCATTTAAAGAAAAAACTGCATAACTGCGCTGTTTTTACCGGCCCAACAGTCTGTCTCTTAAGAACGAAAGAAAGCCTGCAATCCATGCTGTTCCATAAAATACCAAAAGACATACAGCAAAGAGTCCGATCAAAATCGGCAGGGTATGCCATAATCCCTTAAACACAATAAGGGTGTTTTGTTTTGTAACAGTATTTAGAGCCTATGCTAAGATAAAGAAAATCACAGGTGCTGTTTATGATAAAAATGAATCTGTGTGGAAATTATAATACTGAGTCTCATATCAGTCTCATCAAAATGAGACTATGTATTAATTGAAAAATGCTGAAATGGTGGGATTTATATAGGAAAGTCTCATTGCAGTCTCACCATAGTCTCACTGAGTCTCATGTGTAAATGAGACTTTATGCATACTCGTTAGTTTGTACTCCCGATATACCCAACGCATTCTTAATGCTATCCATATGATACATGCAAAGTATCTCAAAAGCATGTCCACGCCAATTCGTATACTTTCCGGTGTCGCTCTTAAAATTTTCAAATCTTGTCTTTTCGGATATGCCATTTGTCCGGAATTTATAAAAACGGATCCACAAGACGCAGTCTTAATGGATGCCCTTTCGAATAATTATCTACACTCTCATGCACATATCCGCATTTCACAAGGTCATCCACAGCCCTGGAAAATGTTCCTTGGGATATATCCAGACTTTCAAAGCACTTCGCCTTTGTCATACCATAAAGATGAGAAGACAGGCATTCCATTATTGTATTATATGCCGCTGACTTTTTTAGCGTTGCCTCCAGAAGTTTCTTTGATTCATGACGCAGTAAAGCATGAGGCTTGAATATCACGCGCACCAATTACAGTCAATATTTGCTTTATATTTGGAGATTTTTTATGGTATTCTATGTTTTTCTCCATTTATACGGCATTTTTTCCTTTTTGGAGGATTCATAGAACATTAAACAATTCAGATTATTATTTGTTCCGGGATTATCAAAATTTAGAATAACTTGCATTATCTGACCCAAAATGCTACTATTTACTTAGAGAAAGAGATTATAATGTCTCTTGGGCTGGTCGAAAGACCCGGGTCCACCTTTTAGCGGGTAAGACACCCGCTATTTTTTTGAGGTTTTAGTGTATATGAAAGAACTAAGTATTTTCGTAGATGAATCCGGTGACTTCGGCGAATATGATTTCCATTCGCCATATTATATTATTTCCCTTGTTTTTCACGATCAGGCAAATAGCATAGAAAATGATTTAAGAAAACTTGAAATAGAGATGGAATATATCGGTTGGCCTAACCACTGTGTTCATGCCGGCCCCGTAATCCGCTCCGAACAAGAATATAAAAATTGCAGCCTTGAAGAACGCCAAAAAATCTTAAAACGAATTATGTCTTTCACCAGGAATGTAAAGGTTCAATATAAATCAATCTATATCGAAAAGAAGAATATATCAGATTCCATTGAAGCAACCGGTAAGTTAAGTAAGCAGTTAGCCATTTTCCTACGCAGTAATATGGAATTATTCCTCGGTTATGATACTATTAAAATTTATTATGATAATGGACAAACAGAAGTTACAAGAATTCTGTCTTCTGTTTTCAACGCCTTACTTGACAATGTAGAATTCAGAAAAGTGATCCCTTCCGACTATCGTTTATTTCAAGTGGCAGACCTTATCTGCACACTTAAATTAACGGAGCTTAAGATGAACAGCCACCTTCTGTCCAAATCTGAGAAGTATTTCTTTAAAGATAAAAGAACACTTTCTAAAAATTACTTAAAACCTTTAGCTTCAAAAGAACTTTAAATACCGCAAATATATACTTGATAAATAATCCAAAAGCGAATAACGTCCTTTCGATAAGAAGCGGATCTCTATGACTATCATTCTGTATCTGCCGTATATGTTCTTCGCTATAATTCTCTTTTGTGATCATTTGTTTAATCCTCCGGATGCAAATATTCCATCATACATTCCCTAAATTTCTTGCCTGCCCCTTTTCTGTTGGCATAACGAAACATAGTATTTTCATCTATCAGATAACGTTCATATGCCTCCGTAAATATAGTTTTATATTCAGACGGAGACACAATTTTGGCCAGAAGTTTATCAACTACGATATCTACAAGTATTTTTTCTATCCGGCTATGCCAGACCTCGCCCGTTCCCTTGGGCGTTTCAGTGGGGAGGCGGAGAATCACTATCTGATCATCGACCAGATATCTGTAATACTCTTCTATTTTAGGTTTAAGCATCACCCTTCCAGGATATTCATTACGAAGGGTGTCAAACACAAAATCTATAACATCGTTTTCCACAGACACAAAGATCGTATTGTGTGCCAAAAGGTGATTAACAAATGCATTCAGTTGCGTAAGCTCAAATACTCTGAAATCAACGTTCGGATACTCTTCCCGGATCACAGATGCGATCTGTACTGCAGCTTCCGAATATTTATATTGATAATTTCTCCTTTTGCCGCTGACAGCATACTGATTTCTTCCGACATGGATGATCTCTCCTTCTGACACTGCTTTTCTTAATGCGTATTCTATTGTATAGATATTGCTCTCACCAAACTGATCTTTATACGCCAAAATATAATCCTGCCGTGAGAATTTTTCTGCAGTTGAAATACGGGATAGCAACATGGTAGCAATCACATCCTTTTTTACAATTTCGGCATTTTTTTGATTTTACTGCCGCTATAGTGATGATTATAGACTTTCTCCTCGTTTAAGTCAACACTATTTCGGCAGTATTTTAATTTTTCTGCCGTTTTTGCGCAAAAACCGTAACCACACCCAAAAAGTGCAGCTACGGTCTTAATCTTTTCATTTACTGCCGGTCAGTTCATGAGCCTGACTTCCCTGTATTCATCCTCTACCCGGAAGCCGTTGATTGCCAGCCTTGAAACAGTTCTTCGCCTTGCAGCATATTTTAAAGTCTATGTGGAAGATATCTTCCATCTGGACACGGAAGAAAATCAATCTTAAGGAAGGAGGTCGCCTATGAGCCAGCCCTATCAGATCATCGCTGTAGACTTTGACGGAACCCTTTGCTACAGCAATTGGCCGGATCTTGGCGAACCGAATCGACCGTTAATTGAATACCTTAAGCAAATGCGTGCCTCCGGCTACAAGCTCATACTCTGGACCTGCAGAGCCGGTGAAGCCTTGGAGAAAGCAGTCTCCTGGTGCCGTGAGCATCAACTGGAGTTCGATGCCATAAATGACAATCTCCCGGAGATCGTTGAAATGTACGGCAACAATTCCCGGAAGATCACCTGCGATTATTATATTGATGATAAAGCCGTTCTACTGGCTATGGTAAATGGTTAAGGCCCGCCGACTGGCGAGCCTATATTTGCATTTATTTATGGTAATGAAACCCACAAAACAGCTTCATTTTCCAAATATGTCTTCCTCTATTCTGGTTTCCCATTAGCAACATTATCAAGCAATTCTTTCATAGTTGCCTCCATGTCTTCATAGTTACTCAACACCTCATTAATGCTTGACATATCTAAGCCATGAATTATTCTATCACGACAGGTAAGATATGATTTTGTTGAATAGAACATCTTGTTCATTTTGCCGTGATCAAATGAAATCCCAAAATATCTCAGCGCAGCCTCAAATTTCTGGATATTAAATGTTAGTCCTCGAACATCTATCTGTTCATCATCTTTCAGTTTTTTCATTGCTGGATAGAGTGTTTTATAAACTGTTTCACACTTTAGAAACAGATTGATAAATTCATCCACTTTATTTCTATCTTCTTTAGATAATCTACTAACTTCGTTAAGATGTATATTTAATCTATCTAAAATCTTCTCTTTATTCTTAAGCCGCTTATCATTGTCTTCTTTTATCTGCTGTTTACTTCTTCTAGCCATTCAGCTCTCCAACTAATATACTTAATACCAAATGCTGTTACATATCCCGCAACATCATATTTCCTTCAAATTGTTTTGCAACACATCTGTAATAAAACCACATTAATTAACAGTCGGCTGGCTAACCAATTTCATTCTATAATCCATCATAAATATAGAAAGTAATGTAACTCTAAAGGCAAATCGAATCTCACCAACAGAATTGTTAAAACCTCGGCCATGTATGCATTCGTTACGTATATTTAGAGAATTACTATTATACATAAAGCAATATACAAACATTAAATCATGTATTAATTCGAAATTACCGGTTTCTTTATATGCTTCTTCAATCATTTCCCGGAGCAAAGAACTAGGATCCTTGAATTGCATAAAATTCTGTATATCTTCCTTAAAAGGTGCCACACCAAACACCTCTGAGACTTCCCTTATTTTCTGCTCGAGTATTGGGAACAATTGAGTTACATGAGCCAACAATAATTCATCGGCATAAGGCAACAACTTCGTCTTGCATGTGCGTACCAAATTTTCATATATATATTGTTCACCATGAAACATAGATATGCTAATCCTACTTCGAAGATGAATACTTTCATACAATGCAAATAAATATGTTTTTGTATCAAGGTGGTTCAAAAACTTATATGCTTTTTCGTCTCGAATCTTTTCTACAAATTCGTTTAGAAAACCATCTACATCATGTCGAATTAGATTAACAGATTCATTCTTAATTGGGTATAATTTGGATATTTGCATTCTAGTGAACATATAAGAGATGGCATTTTCTGATGCATTTTCCATAATCTTACATACATTATCCTCATCCAGATTCATACATGCTTTTGCAAAAGCTAATGGGTTTGAAAGAACCTCTTGATTAAACTTTTCCACCTCCGCAGTTGGAACTTCCGTTTTGCTACTAAACGTTTGTAACCCTTCACAAGCTACTGCGTAATACTTTCCTTCCCACATTTTTTGAATTCCAATTATAGTTGCATCAATTTCCTTTTTTGACACGCTCCTCGACATATTCTTTACTTTTATAAGAAAAACCATGTATTCATAGAAGTAATTAGGCAACACTCTCTTTATTGAATCATCATCTAAGAACGATATGAATTTTTCTCTGACTTTACAGAAGAATACGTTGTCGATAGATTTACAAACTATGTCATTTTTCAAATAATCTTTTAATGAATATGGATCCAGAATGTCATCTATTTGTCTATAGGCATTTTCTTGATATTCTTTTATAGTATTCCTTTGTTCCTTACTAATAGGAAAATGTGCATAAAGTAGCCTCAAAAGATCATTTACATCATCTTGCTCATGTATGTTTTTTAGGAACGCTATATACTCCTCTTTTTTTACTATGTCTTTTGTCAGCCCCTTAGCAAACAATCTGGAAATAAAAGCAAAAACTGTACTATTGTAAACCTTGTAATGATCCTCATCATCACGAGAGAATTTCCAATGATTAATATACATGGATTTAGTTTTTGTTGAGGGTTCTTTTCCTATCCAAAAGAATAATACCGTTTCCAAAATAACATCAATGAGCGGATTCAAAAAATACTCTTGCAATCCTTTTATTTGATTCGTTATTTCCTCTTCAGATAGTTCTCCAAATATGTTTGTTATAGGATAGGGTTTATCGATGGTAACTCTATTATTTATTAAGCCTATTATCATTCTTTCCTGCCAGGATTGAACTTCCACCTGTTTCCCATGATACCCAAACAAATCGTATATAGAACACGTTTTCTCCAGATTATCCAAAAACGAAGTTGATACACTATAATAAACTCTATTAATATTATCCTTTAAGAAATTTATGCGCTCTTCAATATTCTTTACAGAAATTTTCTCCCCGTAATCCATTAAATCATCATAGTACAATTCCAATGAGGTTAAGTTCCTGAACATCCACAAATTATGCATTGTAAATAAATCATTGTCATATATGGATGTTATATCGTTCTCCTGGTTTTCTAATTTAGTAGCCCATACGACCCAAAAGAAAACTTTTCCATAATTTGTGGTTAATCTTCCCATTACTTCGTCAACGCTAATCACCCCTTGGCGAAATAGTGCTACAGATACCATATCCTTCACGATTAGAACATTAATATCAATCTGCTCATACCCAACCTCGATTATTTTTTCAACAAATGAATATGCTTGCAACCATAAACAACACTTATGAACATAATCTTCCCAACTAACAATATCCTCAAATTCAAAATCCTTTTCAACTACATCTATAAACCATTGCCAATCTTTCCCCTTGGCGTAATACTGGTCCATGAATCTAACAGTTATATCATGCTCAAAATAATTCTTTTTCACTGGAATCACCACCCAATTTCAAGAAATACTATTTTTATCTAAAACCAAATTATTTATATATTCACGCAAGTATTTAAATGGAAATGGTAATACTGTCAGCTGCCCGTTATGGACAAACGTTACATTCATAGTCGGAAGAAGCTTATCGAACATCAAAGGCGCCCCTTGATAACTCTCTATGCAACGAACATTCGCAGCTCTTGGGATCTTCCACCGCATGCCTTCACCGATGATCCCCACATAATAAAACTGCTTGCCATCTTCCATATAAGTTTTAATATCCAAACATGAAGAAAGCAGCTCTTCTCGTCTTTCTTTTCCACGAAGCTTTGTATCCCCGGATGCCAGCAAAACCTTTATCTCTTCGGCTTCCGGGAGCGTAATAATCCCTGTGTCCTTTATGATGTTTATTCTTCCCTGTTCATCACGGATAAGGCCTTTAACTGTCTCGCCCTTTGTTTTGGCATCTTCAAAAACATTCACACAATCCGTGTACTCGTTCATTTCAAACAGAGTAAACTCCTGCTCCTGAATATCAAAGGATCCGTCTGGATGAACCTTCATAAAGAAATACTTTGTTTCTTCATCAGATTTGGATTCCGTTCCAAAGGAAATATCTTCATTTAATCCGAGCTCTTTCCAATCAAACAACGTGATTCTTCCAGCTTCTAAATCCTTTTTAATAAGTACTTCATGTACTACCGTTGAGATTGCAAACTCTGCATTGTCTGCAAAATCTTCCAGTGTCACATGTTGAACTGCCACTCCATCAGACGATCTATCATAAGGGTCTTGAACGCCTTCGTAGTACTCAGCGTTATGTATCACACATATATTGAGAGCATCCTTTTTAATTCGTTTTCCGGTAGAGGCATTGATCTCATATTTCTGGAGGAGCAAGGAGCGTAATTTATCAACGAATTGTTCCGAATAGGTATCACCAATCTGGTCAACAATATGCACACCCAGAGCACTCAACAGTCCCCGAACCCTTGCAAAGTCTTCCTTTGCAGCACTCTTGCTATAATCAATTCTTCCGGATTCCGGCATATATCCACACTCCATAAATGCCAGTGACCCGTATTTCGAATTGAAAGCTTCAATCACTTTCGCCAGCGTACCAACCTTACACTGGTCAAATTTCTTTTCGTTCTGGAAATCCAAAAAAGGGATCTCCGATTTTGTTCCATCTATCTGACGCATTATAAAGCCCGGCTCCGTGTCATCAGAAAGTCTTCTGCGCAATGTGTTATCCTTTGAAACAACATACTTCGGATAATCTTCGAACTTCCTCTTTGTAAACGAAATCTTCTTTTTCAAACGCTCAGAGGTAAAAGTTCGGACACTCATCTCGATGCAATAATCCCGCGTAACTCGAAATTCCATGCAAGGGATCTTCCAGATCATGTCTTCTTTCTTTTCCTTGCCTCGCTTAACCCACTCCGGATGAAAACAATACAAATGTCCCGTTAGGTTATTAAATTTAAGGAAATTGGAATCATATGAAGAAAGAGCATTTAGCAGAAGCTGTAACAAAACCCAATCTTGGACATCCTGTATTTTCGTCTCTGCTACAGATAACTTGCTTCCTCCCTCAACACCTGAAATCAACTCCTTTATCAACGCGCGATTATGATCATCCTTGTGCATCATCATGAGTGCTCTTCTACCGGACTCAAAGACAATGCTCTTAATGTTACGATTCAACGTAGGCGCGTCAAGAATATACGCACCTCTTTTGATATACTTATCGCTCGTCTCTATTGTGAAAAGATCATATTCTGAGGTGATTGCCTGTCTATCAAGCTTATATAAAAGCTTATTTGTCTTTATACTTGTCCCCATCTACACACTCCCGAATAACATCCCAGGCTTCTTTATTCCACGAGAGAGAACCATTACATTCTTTAACCAATGCCGGGATTGAAATAATGCGTACGCCTTCCATCTCGACGTCGCTAGTATCCCATCTATCTCCGGCAATAATATTTGCGATGATTGCGCAGCGACACCCACACTTCTTGCCTTTACGAGCAATCTTCTCCAACATCTGATTTCTATCTGCAGTTTCGCCCTCATGCCAATTTTTAAAATCTACGTATACAGCATAACCCGGAACTTTGTAGTCAAATAACTCAAATGCATCAACATCTTCGATGTCTTCCAGGTCAATGCTTAATACTGATGAAAAAATATGTTTTCCGACAACCTCTCCAAGCGCTCCCTTATAAATGTTATTCCAAAGCGCCGGTGTCATAAGATAATCGTTCTCTTTAAAGCTGCATGCCCATCCATTCTGTATAAAGAGATCCTTTACACCGGGAATACGGAGTAACTCCGGTAATTTGCTCCCCTGCTCTGATACCATCCGATCATGATCAGCGTCCCTATAAAACGCAACGGAAATATTGTTAAAGTCAGCGTCCTGATAATAAAAGAGCGTATTTCCTTTTGACGGCAGCTGTGCATAGTAATTCTTGATTATAAAGTCGCCATCCGCCTCATCCTGTGATGCCGTAGGATGCGTAAGAACAAGTTCTCTGAGCTTCTTCCAGCGCTCAATCTTAGGCTCTGTCCAGTCATTGTTCAGCATGCCATTAATATCTTTATTGACCCTGACTGCCTTGAGTGAAGCAGCATCTTCAAGAGAAGCCATTTCAGGAGTTTTCGTTCCCCTCTGTTTAATGGCTTCGATTAGTCTCATGAACTCAGGATTAAAGAATCTGTTATCAACCACAGAAATATCAATGTTCTCAATGATTCTGTCATCTGCAAAAATATAAATATTCTTACTCTTAATGTTGGTACGGCAAATTCGTCCAATCGCCTGAATCACATATCTGGTACTCATCAGCACAACGCTCTGTCGGTTATAAACATTCGCCCATTCCTCTGCGTTACGCTGTGCAAACATAAAAGTTTTGAAAGCCTTCTTGATATTCTTCATCGCACTGTCTGCGGACAGTTCCGATGTTTCCTGTAGAAACTCCATCTGGAACAGGTATTTCACAAAATCCAGTTCCTCGAGGTTATCTACAAGATTCACTATCAGATTTGACGGCTTATCTAGGTATATCGCATCAAAATCCTTTTCTTCTCGCAGCACACGGTCATTAATAGTGACGAGACTATCCCTGAGCGCCTTAGGCACAGGATACTGAAGGTTCTGACCGACTCCTATTGTCTGATATACTGAGATGACAAAAATTTTCTCACCCTGAGATAGCCGTTTAATCAGATAATCCTTCTTATCGTCATACTCCGCTCCGTCCAGATATACAACCGATTTCTGAGCCGAAAATACCACTTTATGCTCGCCTGCAATAAAGCCAAAGATCTTTTCTATGAGATCCCTGTCTAATGTCTTATCCCCTTTCTTTGGGTGCTTAGTAAGCACGCAAAGGAAGGAAAAGATATCGTCATGAATAATAAACTGCTTATATGCCAGCGCTACACGTAAATATCTCTCTTTGTTAAAGTTGTTTTTATCCTCATTCTCCGAGAACAGCATACGAACATCATCGGCAATCTTCTTTGCCAGTTCTTCATCATCAAAAACCATTCTCCAAGATGAATCCGTATATTTTCCATTTTCACCAAGAAGATCCACATTAATCGAAACACTGCTATACCCTTGCTGGCTTTCTTCAAACTCGGCGGAAAGTCTGTGCCGTTCTTCTTCTGTAAGCGGAACAAACACCTTCTGCATCTTATCTTTTAAGTATGCTATGTCGAAGTTTCCGATAACCGAAGGAACTGTAGCTGTTGCAGAGATGCCGATCACTTTTGCTTTTTCACAGATTCTTAAAAGCGTCTTCTCCGGAGTATTCTGGAAGGAATACATCATTATCTGTGACTGCATATCGTGCGCAGTATCGTTCTCAAAAGCATAATAACGGAAGCCGTTTTCATAAAACGACAGATCAAAATCCGAAGGTTCAATATCTCCCTTGATTTTATGCGAAGATATCATAATCTGAGATGTCAAATAATCGATGCTATCCGGACTCAACCTGAAAAGACTCAGCACGGAGCGAATGGCTGCCTCCATCGTAAAAGCATCCTCGCCTTCTTTTCTCCTCTCCTTCTTACACTGCATATAATTGATAGCAAGAATGTTGACTGCGCCCTGAAAGTATTTGATAAATCCGCGTAGTTGTCCAAGCATCACCTGGATATTATTCTTTTCATTTGCAGGCCTAGTCTTAGCAAAGCCAATAGAATTGATTCTTTGCTTAGTATCGCTCATCATCGTAATATATGAATTATTCGCATTCAAAATAGAGTGGAATTGATGATCCTGAAACAGATAGTTCTGATAAAGATCTTCCACTTCTCCTGACGTCCTATGCTTAAACTGCAAAGAATACGTATCAAAAATATAATCCGCTTTTTCCTTAATTCCCTCAACAATACCTTCGAGCGACTGATTACTATATTTACTTGTCTTACGTTCTTCCGAAGGAGTCGTTAATACCGCCGGGAAGGAATCCATGTGAAGCGACGCGTAAATGTCCTTAAAAAGCTCAATATAATTTATCTTGTCGTGAAGACCGTTATCAATGATCTTCTTAAGTATCGTCTCTTTGGTGGCATCAAACTCGTCTATGAAGATGATCGCATCTTTGATCACGTCCGAGTTGTAAAACATATACGATGGCTCAACAATCGTTGTATTTCTGCTAAGAAACTTATCCATGCTCATCAAAAGGACTTGTCTATCCCTGGTAAACACTGCAGGATATAGTTTCCCCAGCCATTGCCATTCTTTCTCAGTCTTAATCGCATACAGCTTCTTTTCTACCGTAGAATACTTCTTGTTTAAGAACTCTGAAACCACGCGTCTGAATGCTGGTTCGGATTTCTCTCTAAGATTTGATTCTATACTCGGAAGATAATCTCTAAGAGCAGCATCCTTCTTATCCCTTTGCTTTTTTACGAATTCCAGATCTGAAGTAAAACGTGTATATTCATCTGTTTTCTTAATTTCATAGGAAATATTTCTTCGAACATCGTCAGTCCAGCCATCTATAACGCTATCCATGTTCGAATCTATAAACAGTACTTTCTCAGAAAAAAGGTCAGCCTTACCAACCTCCTCAAAGCGCTGTCTAAGATCATCCACTGGGAGGTTCTTCTTTAAGGTTGTCACAAATATATATTTTCGCTTTTCGTTCTCTTCACGAAGGCATGCATCGAAAATATACTTTATGGCAGCATATGTTTTTCCAGATCCGGTAGGCATATCAATGAGCATAAGCCCATTAGTCGCCTCACTTTCCGCAAATCGTTTGATAACGTTATACATGTCGCGCTCCTAGTTGTTTTTAATTAACGGCGGTATTCTTCCTATACAGGGTTGGCAAGCACGTGAATAACTTTCACAACCGTTAATCCATAATCTACAAAAAAGGCCTTTTGTTCCTCTGTATATGCATTTCTTTCTGCGATAGCCTCATCCGTTGAATGTCTAAAACAATGCATTTTCTTTCTGTAAGAGGTAATCGACGCATCTGTAACATATTCAAAACATATTGTGGAATAATCAAGACTCATAAACTTTCCCTTTTTCTTTAACATGTTCTCAATAAGATTAGCAATTTCAGCAAGTTTTTCCTCCGTACTCATATTGTTAAACGATGCATTCCTATTTGATATTGCAACAAATTTCTGCTCTAAAGAATCATCAATATCTATATGTGTCTGCTTAATTTCAAATAATAAGTCAGCCACAAATGCTCTTCTAGTTGCATATCGAACTGTCCCATTATCATCTCCACCATTTGCAATAATCCTATTTCTAATATCCTTATAAGTGAAATCTGTTGGATCTTTGGGCGGCCTAGCTAAAAGCCGTGGGAATGTCTTAATCTCATATCCCAAAGAGAATAAATAATACGACAACAGGTAAAACCAACAAGTCTTCTCTTTATCAAAGTTTACTTCTGGTTGGCATAGTTCTCTGAACTTCAAAATTGCTTCTTCCGCATCATATACTTCAAATTGATAGTCATTAACCTCTTCTTCTCCTCGAAAAATGTTATACATAGTATTAACATTCTTTATGGCTTCGAAAAAAATGTAGTGGTAGTCATCCTGCTTAACATTTTTAAAATAGTAATCTTTTAAATCCATTCCCATATCCCAGCTTTCTATTCTAATTTTCTAGATACATAATTTTCTTATTATGCTCTCGCGCATACTCAATCTCGGATTTCGTACTCTCCCCGATATAGCCACCTACATTGACTACATAAATCGAGTCTGCCATATCAATCTTTCGTTTATGCATGGAATGATTTCCAAGAAGGCGAGCAGTCTCTCTGGTTTCTACAAACCAGAAAAGGTGCTTAGTCGCACTTGCGTTATATTCCATGCTCAACCGTCCTTCTCTTCTTTATCTTCTTTCTTGAAGCTCATGATGTCGCCAATGTTGCAATCCATGTACTCACAAATTTTCTGAAGGACATCAAGAGAAACATTTTCACCTTTACCCATTTTGGCCATAGTAGCAGAACTGATATTAAGTTCTGCTGCAAGATCCTTCTTGTACATATTCTTGTCGATTAGCATTTTCCATAAACCGTTATAAGATATAGCCATATTTTTTCCTTTCACAAAGCCCACGCTTTTTGTGCAAAATCAAAAAATACATACCCCGTGAAAAGTATACCATGGCAGGCATAAAAAGTCACTAACAATCTTTAGAAAGTTAAAGACAAAGTTTTTATAGGCTAATTTCGTTTTTTTGATTTAAAATTCGAATGACAATTCATCCTATCAGTTCCACCACCCTCCCACACTCCATTATCCACATTACCTGTCCCAAAAAACGGACTTCAACTGGGTTTTTCAGGATATCATATTTTGCCGTAGCGAAGTCCGTCATTTTCAGTGTGTCAGATGAAAGATAAAACACATTGCTGCCAACTGAGTATACCTGTTGTTTTTAACGTTGGCGTTTTTGATATTTTCGCAATATCGCACACGTTAAACTTGTTTTTGATGCCTGATTTTGATAACATATGAATGAAAACACCTTCGAAAGGAATGATGATATGGATTGGTACCCTCGTGAAAACTACTTGAAAAAGATCCGCGACTTTTATCATGCGACTGATATTATCAAAGTAATCACCGGAGTCAGGAGATGTGGGAAATCCTGTCTCATGGAGACGATTGCTTACGAACTAAAGGAATCCGGAATTTCGGCGGAAAATATTATTTATTTTGATCTCGACAGTAAGGACTACAATAAGATCCTGAAACCGGAACAATTGGAACGATTGATCGAATCGGTTTCGGCTATAAAGGGAATAAAATATCTTTTTATCGACGAAGTACAGAATGTAAAAGGGTTTGAGACAGTTTTAAATGGTTTTCGCGGAACTAACGAATGGTCAATCTTCATTACCGGCTCAAACTCATATCTTTTAAGCGGTGAGCTAATGACAAAACTCACCGGAAGATATATCGAATTCGAAATGTTCCCGCTTTCTTTCGAGGAATACGAAGACATTAAGAAGTTCTACGGGAAAGAGATTGCACCGGATCGCCAGGAAGAGTTACAGAACTACATATTGGAAGGCGGCTTTCCCAGAACGATTCTGCTTGATAATATGGCTGCCAAACGCAGATATGTGCAAAGCGTTATCGATGAAATCTTTGAAAAAGATATCAGAAGAAGATTGAAAATCCGTAATAAAAGCACTTTTGAAACCGTCCAAAAATATATCATCAATAATTTCGGTGCAACAACAAGCCTGAAAAGTCTTAAGAAAGCAATTGAAAAAACCGGGACCCCTATCAGCGAGGCAACAATAGCACGATACATCAAAGCCTTACTGGATGCTAAGATTCTATATGAATGTCCAAGATTCGACATGAAATCGAAAAAATCCTTAAGCGGAGAAAAAAAGTACTACCTGTCCGACACCGGTTTTTATTATGTCCAGAACACCGATAATAGGATAAATTTCGGTCCCGTCCTTGAAAACATCACATACATATACGCAAGATCCCACGACTACTCTGTAAGTGTCGGAAGGATTGGGAAGCTGGAATGTGACTTTATCCTAAGGGACAATGAGATGCGTTATTCCTATGTCCAGGTTGCTTATACAATAGCACTGTCCAAAGATACGGAAGACCGCGAATACAGCCCCCTTGAATCTATAAAAGACAATTACCCCAAATATGTTGCCACTACCGATTCGCTCCTTCAGAAGCGCAATGGTATAGAACACATTAATCTTGTAGACTTCATGAGAAAAGGTAAAAATTTTTAATTTTAACGTGTGCGTTTTTGATTTTTAGTCATTTTCGCACACGTTAAACATTTAAATCGGAAGAATATCAGCTTTTCAACCGGAAGAATGTTTTTTTGAAAGCTGTGCATCTTATTTTCATTCCATACTGTTCCATTAAATGTCTCTGAAGTTCTCCAGATACTCTTCGATGATCTCCGTGTTCACCAGAACGATACGTCTGATGCGATAAATATGTCACTTGCAACAATTTTCTTGCATTTTTCGTAGTTATATGTTATACATAGCATATGCATATAGACCTTTTATGGATTATGTCATTTGTGATATGTTCCTCATATAGGGCGAGAAATATGCTATACGTGACATAAAGGAGGACTTCAACATGCCAAATGAAGACATGAGATCTATTTTTGAACAGATCAATAATCTAAAACGGCCAACAAAAGAAACAGATATGGTAAATGCGGAGAGGGACTCACTTCGCGGGATTCTGAAAGATGTGTCTGAGGAAATAAAAAGAGTAATGGCAGAGAATGACTTAACCCAAGAGGATTTATGCCGAATTACTAATATGTCGCAATCAAACATCAGCAAGATACAAAATTGCAAGGTCGTTCCAAGAATAGAGACCTTACAGAAAATAGCCGAAGCTACGCACACAAAACTTATAATCAGTTTTGAGAGCACGGAGGGAGATGATTAACGATGTCAAAGATTAATTCGATTGAGATTAGTCAGTTTAGAGGAATTAAACAGCTGGAGATATCTGATTTTTCGCGTATCAACCTCATCGCAGGTGATAATAACTGTGGAAAAACCACATTTCTGGAAGCTATTCAATTCCTATTTGCCGAGGCTAACCTTAGTTCTGTGAAAAGCATCGTAAGACAGAGAACCGTTTTAAATCCAAACGACAGCTTCTATGTGTCCTTTATTAATCTGTTCAATTCAGAACAAAAAGGAAAATGGTTGACTTTTGAAATTTCTGCCGCAGGCAATGATGGCCCGATTCGTTTCGAGATAACCGGAAATGAAAAAACAGTTTCCGGAGAAGAAGCTTTTCGTATTTCTTCAATGTCTTCGCGCCAAAAAAACGCTTATAAAAAGTCTTCGCCTTTACTTCCTGAAACTGCAAAAATCTTTACAGGCAACGTTATCAGCCAAAACAGTAAGAAGCCAAAGGATAAAGAAATAACTATTTCATCCATAGATAACGTACTCCCCGGGATAACTATTAAGAAAGTAATACAGTATGCCCCCTCTTTCGGTCACCTGAGATATGATCTTTTACAGAACATTGTTGAAAACCCCGAGTATAAAAAACTTGCCGTCAGTGTCCTGCAACAATTTGACGCATCCATAGTAGATATTTGTTATACAAAGGCCGATGATGGTGCCTTCCTGGAGACCATTATTACCGTGGATGGAACCAATATGCCGTTTTCTGTTTACGGTGACGGTATTAAAAAGATACTTTATATCCTTAATAAATTATTTGACTCAACGGATTCCATACTGCTGATTGATGAGATAGAGACCGGGCTCCATAAGAAATACTTTGAAAGACTGTTTCCTGTAGTCTTTGAACTGGCAAAAAAACTCAATGTTCAGCTCTTCATTGCAACGCATAGTCTTGAGGCAATAGATGCGATTCTATCCTATGCCCAGTATGATAATACCTCTAAAAACAATGATCCGATAAAGGTTATCACGTTAAAAAGGGTTGAGTCACCTGACGGAAAAGGGAGCAACGTGGTAGCCAGAAATGTTACGGGAAGGTATGTCTATGAGAACAGAAAAGCTTTTGAATTCGAGGTGCGTCTATGATGACTGAATTAATGCTTGTTGAAGGCGTATCAGATGTTCAACTGATAAGCTACTATCTCCAGAACGTATATGGCTGGAAGCATGAAAAAAGCAATACCCTCGGTATTGTTCAAACAGACAAGCAGGATCATATAGAAAGCCTTTCCAAAGGTGGTAATCAGCTCGTTTTATGCGGTGTCGGAGGAAATGGGAAATTTGCGCATTTTGTTGAAGAACATCGTATCAACAGCATGCTTGTTGAACGTGATATTGCATCTGTAATGGTAGTAACTGACCATGATGAAGATTCTGTTCCAAGTATCAAAAGAAGCATTAATGCTTCTTTCAAGGATATCTCCTTTGACTCCGGGAAATGGAAGAATAACAAAATTACAGATTCTTTTGGCTCACCAAAGAGTATCCGAACATACCTTTTGATTATTCCTGCTGATAAAAAAGGATCTCTCGAGAATGTTATTATAGATGCTCTTAAGGACATCCAAACAGAGAACAAATTGATCGGAGAAGTAATTGAGTTTATCGAATCTTTGAAGTCGGAAGTGGTTCCGGATCTGCAAAAGATAAATAACGCAAACAAGGCAACTGTCGGTACTTTCTTCAGCGTCAGGGATCCGAAACATGCACTGAGATCTTTTGCTGTATTTGTTTCAAAAATAGATTGGTCGCAGTCGGAATCATTAAAAGATTTGTTTGAACCATTTAACTGTTTAGGTAAAACAGACGAATAAATGAAATAATGTATTATTCTACATCAAGAGCCCGTCATAACGACGGGCTCATATCAATTATCGCACTTTACATCACAAAAATTTTGTCTTCCATGTTGCTTAAAGGTCTTATTCTAGTTAATTATAGAAAGCATGCTTTCTTAACCTTTCAGCTTTTCTTTTTTTCGCTTCACCTTTTCTGCTCATACATAACGCTCCTTGAACTTACAAATATCAGTCCCACAAAGAAAAAAAGTATTCCTTCAACATGTCAATTGCCTCGTCCTTGCATTCTTCTCTATATTTTTCAAGCTTATCGTCCTCTACCCGATGCTTCTCATAGATTTCTTTGTATTCAGGTATTTCATCCATGAAATGGATTGTTCCTCCGCCACCTCTTTTTTTGTTTTCTTCCAGTTCGGCTTTCGTCTGTAGCTTTTCGCCAAGAAAACCGTACTTTTCATCAAATTCAGAGAACGCTTTCATATACTCATCTTCGTACGGATTCTTTTTGGAGCAGGTTTCTTCGTCGGTTTCCCTCCAAAGAAAAATCATCCGATCGAGTATTTTATCCCATTCGTCATGACAGGTATCATTCACAAGGATCCCATCTTCATTTGTATAATTCTCCCCAAGGTAACCAGGTGAACCATGGCGACTATCCTTCAAATGCCGGAGCATGTCAGGCACCAGTTCCTGCAAATATGAAAACATACTCCATACATCACAATCAGCATACCCTCGGACAACCCTCTGTCTGCTCCATTTCAAGCACCTCCCGAAATGCTTGATCATCGCAATTATCCTGCTCTTTTCTCCTAATCCCGACATTGTAAAATCGTAACGGTTCCATATATTTAAGTTTCGATCCGGTAATTCCTTTTTTCGCTTAAAACACATTTACTATCCCTCATTCTTCAAAAGATATTTGTTGCTCACAACCTTCATGGAAAGAGCTGCACTGATTCTCTCATTAAATACCGGTTCTGTTGGACGAATTACGATACCTTCCTTCTTCCCTCCCTTCGGGTATTCTCCGTCTGCCCTTTCAAGTAATGCTTCCACTGTTGGATACTTTGATGGCAGATCCATACCAACCTCTTCAACCGGAACCATCATCAGTCCTAATGAGTCACAGATTTCCTGCATCTTACGAAGTCCTACTCTCTCTCCATTGATACGTATCGTAAACACATACCATTCAGGTCTTGTCAGCTTCAATCTGTTCTGTTGGATTCCCGGAGCACACAGTTCTCCTTGTATGGTCAGTAAGCGCAGGCCGTTTTCCTCATAATACTTCCGAAGTTTGCTTTCAATATCCTCACGCTTAACCAGATCATAGAATGCACTCTTACCGTCATCCTTGTACTCATAATTATGACCGGTTACATGGAAGCCATCCTCATCTATGGATACTGAATGAGAAGAACCATCCATCTTTGTAGTGATGTAATACTCCAGGCCTGCAAAATCTCTGATCAGATCCGGTTCGGCCTGAGCCCTGGTCTCATCGGTATGCGGCACATCGATTGGGAGTGTTCCGATCACAGTTCCGCCGGTAGTAACCTTCTCCTCAATTTCCCACTTACGCACTCCAAGAATCTCTGTTACATCCGCACCAAGTTCGATATCCGAAGATAACTCCGGAAACTGATTTATGGGAAGTAGCAGCCCTTGCGATATCTGCCCCCGGAATTTCATGGTCCGAAGCCTAAATCCTTCTCCCATAATATCCGTCTTCCGATAGCTGGATGCTCTCATAAACTCAAACTCCGGACGAATCGGCAGGAAGCTGTCTATCTCAAAATACACTGCCAGATCCATCGTCTGAAACTGACCCTTGTTTACTACACACTGCCATCCGAGAACGTGTGCCAACTCTATTCTATCTGCTCCAACAATCTTTTCTATCTTCCATATTCTCTGTACGCTCGCCAATTTTCTCATTTTAGTCAATATCCTTTCCGTTATCTAAACAAATTCCTCTCTGCTTCGCAATATCTTCACAAGCTTCGTTAATCCGAAGTGCCGCAACTCTTGCTATTTCCTCTACCGATTTATTGTCCATATCAATCGGAATAACAAACATATTCTCGCTCACTTGAATGTTCTCTTTCATCTTTTTCTCCTCTCTTTCGTATTCTCCGCAAAATAATTCTCTTCCTTTTGAATCTATTCTCTTCTTCATCTTTATCGTTTTTCGGTATTCTTCGTTTTGTCGAACTATATAATCATAAAATGGGACGTATTGTTTTTCCGTCAACACGTCCATGTTTCTTATCTGCTTCTGCTTTTTATTTCCTGTAATGCAGTCATATATCCCAATATACGATCTTTGCAGCTTCGATCTAATTTTCTGTAATCAGTCAGCAAACAAAATTCTTCATCGCTCTTATATACTATCTCATAATCATCGTTTAAAGATTCGTTGCGTTCTGTACCGGCAATCAGATAATAGGGATCCACGCATAGCACGTCACAGATTACTTTCAGTTTATCAATAGATGGATTCTGTTTTTTCCCTTTCCAACTGCTCAGAGTGCTCTGCGGTATACCGGTTTTTTCTGAGAATTCTTTTTGAGTCATCCCTCTTTCATGAGTTAGTTGTAATACTCTTTCACCAATCGTCATCAATATCTCCTATGCGAATTATTCCGTTTGTCGTACTATATCATTATTTTTTATTAAAGTCAATTAAAAAAACGAACCTCTCCAAAAAGAAATTCGTTTTTTAATGGTCAAAAATGGTCAAATATCAGTGTGCTTGTTTCCGAAAACCCCGCATAGACATTGGCTATTGCTCTTTCTGTGTCTTCATAGTCGGGAATAACAGCACATCCCTTATCGCCGGGCTGTTCGTCAGAAGCATGGTCAATCTGTCGATGCCGTAGCCGATTCCGCCGGTGGGTGCCATGCCGACTTCCAGAGCATTTAAGAAATCCTCGTCGGTGTGTTCCGCTTCCTCGTCACCTGCTGCCGCATTGGCATCCTGTGCCGCAAAACGCTCTCTTTGATCGATAGGATCGTTAAGCTCGGAATACGCGTTGCACATTTCCCAGCCGTTAATAAATAATTCGAATCTCTCAACCTTAGTCGGGTCGGTGGGTTTCTTCTTGGTAAGCGGGGAAATCTCAATGGGGTGGTCCATAATAAAGGTGGGCTGAACCATATGCTCCTCGCAGAATTCCTCGAAGAAAAGATTTAAAATATGCCCCTTGGTATGGAACTCCTCATATTCGATATGATGCTCTTTTGCCAGTTTCTTGGCAGCTTCCGTATCCGGTACCTGGTTCGGATCGTCAAAATCAATGCCGGAATACTTCTTTACAGCCTCCGTCATCGTCAGCCTTTCAAACGGCTTTCCGAAATCCAGTTCAATATCGCCATATTTAAAAGTGGTGGTTCCGAGTACTTCCTTTGCCACATGACGGAACATATTCTCGGTCAGATCCATCATGCCGTGATAATCCGTATACGCCTGATAAAGTTCCATCAGCGTAAATTCCGGATTGTGACGGGTGTCCAGACCCTCGTTACGGAATACTCTTCCGATTTCGTATACTCTCTCCAGACCGCCTACAATCAGTCTCTTTAAATAAAGTTCCAGGGAAATACGAAGCTTTAAGTCCTCATCCAGCGCATTGAAATGCGTCTCGAAAGGTCTTGCCGCCGCGCCGCCCGGATTCGCCACAAGAATGGGCGTTTCTACTTCCATAAATCCCTGATCGTCCAGATAACGACGAATGGAGGAAATGATTTTGGAACGCTTGATAAACGTATCCTTCGCTTCCTCGTTCATGATCAGATCCACATATCTTTGACGATACCGGATATCCGTATTCGTAAGTCCGTGATATTTTTCCGGCAAAATCTGCAGCGACTTGCTAAGCAGCGTAACCTTCTCGGCGTGAATGGAAATCTCACCCATCATAGTGCGGAAAACATAACCTTCCACACCTACGATATCGCCCACGTCATATTTTTTAAAATCGCCGTAAGACTCTTCTCCGAGCGCATCACGGGAAACATAAATCTGGATATTTCCAAGTTTATCCTGCACATTTCCGAAGGATGCCTTACCCATAACACGCTTGCTCATCAAACGACCTGCGATGGAAACATGAATGGGACTGGCATCCATAATGGCACGCTTCTCTTCATAGTCCGCCTTCTTTGCAGCTCTCGCGTCTGCCTCTTCCATGCCCTCCACATTTACTTCCGGACGGTCGCCGATCAGTTTTGCCTCCAGCGCTTCGTACTCAGCCTTTGCCTCGGTGGAGTGATGGGTCTGATCGTACTTTGTGATTTGGAACGGATCCTTGCCTGCTGCCTGTAGCGCTGCAAGCTTCTCGCGGCGCACCTTAAGGAGCTGTCCGATATCCTGTTCCTGCGTCTGATTTCCTTTCGCATTATTGTTCTGGTTTGCATTATTCTCTGCCATGTCTTTGTTCTCTGCTCTTTCTTTTTTCTCTTAGAAAAAGGATTCCGCAGGGAATCCTTTTTAAGTGTCTTACTATGCTTCGCTGTAAGGATTATTTCTCACGGCTGAAGCTGATTACCTTGTATTTCAGGGTTCCTGCAGGGCACTCTACCTCAACGGTCTGTCCTTTCTTGGCTCCGATTAAAGCCTTGCCGAGAGGAGATTCGTTGGAGATGGTTCCGTTTAAGCTGTTGGCTTCGGTTGCACCCTTGATGGTATAGGTCATCTCTTCCTTGGTCTCTTTATCGAGGATGGTTACGGTCGTTCCGAAGGAGATCTTTTTCTCATCGATCTCTTCTTCGTCTGCGATCTCCGCATCCTTCAGAAGCTGTTCCAGTTCAAAAATTCTTGCCTCGATATCACGCTGCTCATCCTTTGCTGCATCATACTCAGCGTTCTCGGACAAGTCGCCCTGTGCTCTTGCTTCTTTCAACTTCTCAGCGATCTCGTTACGTTTATTTACCTTTAAATCATGAAGCTCTTCTTCGTATCTCTGAAGACCTTCACGGGTTAACAAGTTCTTTTTCTCTTCTGCCATGGTTTTGTAAATCTCCTTCCCCCTAAGTAAAACCGGATTTCCAAACAGTAAACTCGCAGAATGCGCTTTGGCGCACTTCCGCGCATTTAATGATTATACTCATAACCGGCTACAGTGTCAATAAATTTGACAGACTGTTATGCTATCGGAAAAAACGAATATGTTTATTTCCTGCGAATACAGTATGTTTTATCTTTATCATCTTGTGAAATCGCATTATACAAGGTAAAATATTATGGATAGTCGGTTTCATTTACAATATGGATTTATCCGTGCTTTCTCACATTAAGGAGCATTTATGAAAAAGAAAACTTTACTCATTATGGTTCTTACTCTCTCCGCCCTTTGCTTAACCGCCTGCGACGGGTGCGGTAAAAAGAATAACACAACCTCCGAGGTTCCCTTAATTGTTCTTGAGGACAAGAATAGGTCATCCGAAGAAATAAAAGAAGAGACCAAGCCCTCCGAAGAGGTAACGAAAGAAACAAAGAAGAGCGATGATGATACCTCCAAAGCAAAGGTTGTGATCGATGACAAGAATACCCAAACGGATACTGCCAAGAAGCAGGTAACAACTACCCAGACTGCGCCGAAGACAACTCCCGCTACGCAGGCGGAAGCCACCGCGCAGCCTCAGAACACCCAACCGTCGGACAGCACCTGGCAGATGCAGGATAATCAGCCTGCACCAACCACGCCGGTTACACCGTCTCAAACAGACACGACGCAGTCGACTCCCACGCCCTCTGCGGACGACTCCGGAATCATCGAACTTCCCATGATCCCACTGAATTGACAAATGAATTCTTCTAAATAAAACCCCGTCCGGAATGACGGGGTTTTCTCACGCACGACAGGAAACTGAAGGATTATAATGAAAAATGTATCATGGAAGTATGATCTCTTCCAATTCTTTAAGGTTCTGCGCCTCGCAGACCTTTCGCCGAAGGCTTGCAGCGCCCTTAAAACCTGCGCTGTACCAGGCAATATGCTGACGCATTTCGCGTACGGCGGTGTATTCACCTTTGACCTCGGTAAGCATCTTTGCGTGACGGCAGATTACCTTTACAACCTCTTCCCAGGCAGGCTTTCCCTCTCCGCCTGTCAGTTCCCTGAAAATCCACGGATTTCCCCTTGCTGCCCTTCCGATGGCGATTCCGTCGCAACCGGTCGTTTCAAACATCTTCTTTGCGGAAGCCGCATCTTTAACATCTCCGTTTCCGATGACCGGAATGCTTACGGCTTCTTTAACTTTCGCAATCATCTCCCAGTCTGCTTCTCCCGAATAAAACTGCTCTCTGGTGCGCCCATGGACGCAGATTGCGGCAGCTCCGCTCTCTTCTAAGATCTTAGCCACTTCCACCGCATTGATATGATCTTTATCAAATCCCAGGCGGATTTTGGCCGTAACGGGCTTCTTCGTTCCTTTTGATACGCATTCCATGATCCGTCCCGCAAGGTCAGGATTCTTTAAAAGGGCACTGCCCTCTCCGTTTCCCGCCACTTTCGGCACGGGACATCCCATGTTGATGTCCAGGATCTGAAAAGGATATTCCTCCAGCATTCCTGCCACTTCCCCCATCAGCTCCGGTTCGGAGCCGAAAATCTGCAGGGACGTGATACCCTCTTCGGCGGTCGTTTTTAACATGGCGTATGTCGCCTTATTCTTGTAGGACAATGCCTTGGCGGAGATCATTTCCGTACAGACCATGCCCGCCCCCATTTCGGCGCACAGAACACGAAAAGGCAGGTCTGTCACACCTGCCATGGGAGCCAAAATATAAGGATTTGGAAGCACTACGTTCCCGATACGCAATGTTTTCATAATTTCATTCATCGTATTCCGACCGATTCTAACCCGGCCTTTTATCTGTGGTTCTTCTCGTAAATCATGCGCAGACCGTCGAGCGTTAAGAACTTATCGTATACCTCGATCTTATCGGTCTCGTCGCTGATAATGCTTCCGAGTCCGCCGGTTGCGATAACCTTCAGATTCTTAAGACCGCTCTCTTCTTTGACCTTCTCGATGATATATTCAGTCTGTCCAATCTGACCATAGACCAAACCTGCCTGCATAGAAGAAACCGTTTCCTTCGTAAGGATGGATGCAGGTTTCTTAATCTCGATCTCGGGAAGTTTCGCGGTATCCTCCCAAAGGGCTTTCGCGGAAATACGGATACCGGGCGCCGTAATACCAACAATCAGGGAGCCGTCTTCCGTTACGAGATCATATGTGGTTGCGGTACCGAAGTCGAGTACCAGAATCGGTCCGCCGTATTTCTCATACGCAGCAACCGCATCAACGATACGATCCGCACCCATTTCCTTGGGGTTCTCGGTTGCGACTTTGATACCGGTTTTGGTTCCGGGTCCTACGATCAACGGTTTGCAGCCGATGTAGCGCTCGATCGCCGTAATCAGAGAATGCATCACATTCGGAACAACGCTTGCGATGGCAACACCCGTGATGGAGTTTTTATCAATATCGTTTAAGTCCAGAAGTTCGCGGATGTTCAATCCGAACTCGTCGGATGTACGGTCCACTTTGGCGGTGAGTTTGAACATCACCAGCATTTTCTCGCCTTCATATACTCCGAAATTGATATTGGTATTGCCTACATCCACAACCAAGATCATGGTTTTCATCCTCCGTTACAGCACACCTTCCAAGGCAGCTTATTTCATCCATTCTTACTTATCTTCCGCAAGTCCTGCGCTTTCGGCTTCCGCGATAATCTGCTCGATCGGTTCTTTCTTGATCAAAGCCCTGTAGTATAACTGCAGCGCCTCGAAAACCTCCTGGCGGCTGTCGCGGACTTTCTTGATCATCATTCCGCTTGCGATTTCATCATATGTAACATCGTCGTCATCCGCACGCGTCTCAAGGAGTAGCTCCCCATCCTCGTCAAAACCGATGGTGAAAACCCCTCCGACTTCCTCGGTGAAGAGCACGCACAGAATATGCAGATCATCCTGCACCGACTGCGGAATCTTGGAAAATTCCTTGTTAAAATAATACTTCTGCTCGTAGGCGTTTGCCCCGCAGACTACGATTCTTTCCATTATTTCTCAAACGCTCCCAACGTTGCTGCCATCATGGCCTTGATGGTATGCATTCTGTTCTCTGCCTCATCAAACACTCTCGAATACTCGGATTCGAAGACTTCGTTGGTAACTTCGAGTTCCATCAATCCGAACTTCTCGCCGACAGCCTGTCCGATGGTCGTATTGCGGTCATGATAGGAAGGCAGACAGTGTAAGAAGATAACGTCGTCTGCGCCGTTTCGCATAACATCCATCGTTACGCGGTAAGGCAGAAGTGCATCAATACGATTCTGCCATACTTCGTCGGGCTCGCCCATGGATACCCAGATATCCGTATAGATTACGTCTGCGCCTTCGGTTCCTTTCTTAACATCTTCTTCGAAGGTTAAGGTGGCTCCGCTTATTTTGGCGAATTCTTCACACTCTGCGATCAGTTTCTGATTCGGGAAATACGCTTTCGGAGCGCATGCGGTGAAATGCATGCCCATCTTCGCACACGCGATCATTAAGGAGTTGCCCATATTGTATCTAGCATCGCCCATATAAGTTAATTTAACGCCCTCTAAGCGGCCTAACTGCTCACGGATGGTAAGAAGATCGGCTAACATCTGTGTCGGGTGATATTCGTTGGTCAGTCCGTTCCATACAGGCACGGAGGAGTAATTGGCAAGCTCCTCTACAATGCTCTGTCCGTAGCCGCGGTATTCGATACCGTCGTACATACGGCTTAACACTCTTGCGGTATCCGCGATGGATTCCTTTTTACCGATCTGGCTGCCTGCAGGATCAAGGTAGGTTACTTCCATGCCGAGGTCATGGCCCGCTACCTCGAAGGAGCAACGGGTACGGGTGGATGTTTTCTCGAAGATCAGAACGATGTTCTTACCCTGGAGTGCATCCTTGGTTAAGATCCCTTTCTTCTTCTTTTCCTTTAAGTCTGCTGCCAAATCGAGCATGTACTCGATCTCTTCTTTGGTAAAATCTTTGAGTGTCAGGAAATCTCTTCCCTTTAAGCTGACTGCCATAATTCATTATCTCCTTTACTGTCCCATCGGCCCGTTCATGTGCATGGCGGGCTCGTTATTTTTCAATACAGGTGCTTTCCTCTCCTGTTCGTTCTCCGGATTATTCTTGGCTGCCTCCGCGGCCTTTCTTGCTTCATAGCTTGCATTCGCAGCATTTAAAATCGCCGGAAGTTTCTTATCCTCAATCGCCTCGGCCAGTTTCGAACCGTCGAACTTGGTCGCAACCATACTGAATACGGGGCTGTTGACAAGCTCATCGCGATTGGCTTTCGTCAGAACTTTCTCATCTGCAAATCCTCCCGTGCGGAATTCCCTGACGATATGTGCATGCGCTAAGAGCATGAGTTTTTCCTGTTTCTTTTGCCGGTCCACAGGGCTGTCGGTATAGACTCCGTCGTACTTTCCGCTCTTTAAGATTCTGAGGGCATGTTCGCAGCCGTTCATGATCTTCTTCGCCTGAGGAGAGAGTGCTTCTTCTTTCTTCAGTCGCTCAACCGTACGCTTAACTGCTACTTCGATGCCGTGCTCTTTCATCTTCCTGGTATGCTCCGGCTCATCGATGAACTGCTGAAGCTTCTGCTCTAAGAACTTCTCGCCAATCTCCCTTGTTTCTTTCAAAAGCTTATTGTATTCGTTCCAGTCCTCATCCGAAGGGTTGGCCATAAATTCCATTTCCGTGGCCTTCGTGCTGAGAAGTTTCAATTTGTCGTTAAAGTCCTGATAATCGTTATTTCCGGACTTCGGCAGATATTTCTGCAATACTTCGTGCAGTCCGCCGACACCGATATTGTTGATGTGTTCGTTCGCGGGCGCGTCCTCATCCTGCTTTAAGCTCTGCTCCAGCAGAAACTCCGCTTCAGCTTTCTTGCTTAATCTTTCCTCCAGGAGTTTCTTAGCCGCTGCAACCTTCTCGGGATCCAGTTCGCTTTCCGCGTCTTTGAAGACATTTTTGAAAAACTCCGGTTTCTCTTCCTCTTCGTCGGAGTGGAATGCTTTGTCCCTCAGCTCCGTCGCGCCTTCGATCACATCTCCCACAACGCCCTTAATCTTGGTCTCTGCTTTGTAGATGGTTTCCACAATCGTACCAAGGCCTTTCTTGATGACTTTCTTTCGGAACTGTTTCACATCCATAAAGGCTTCCACGTACTCCTGACGGGCTGCTTTCTGTGCCTCGACTGCCTTCTTCTGGATATCCTGGAAAATCGCCGCGCACTGATCCTTCGTCATACCGTTTTTCATCCGCTCGATTCTTTCGGACATGAAATTCAGTGCCTCATCCGGTGTATCAAACAATTCTTCAAAGGCATCTTTCGCAACTTCCAGCCGGTACGGAATCTCAACCGCCTGCTCGTACTGCGCATTCTGCCGAATGATCGAATCCCCGGGCTCGGCTTTGCCGGAACCGTTCTCCAGAACGTCATTCGCCTCTTTGGCTGTGTCTAATAAATTGGAATAAAAATCATAAAATCCTGTAGGCATATTTTGTATTCCCCCTTAAGGTGGTAGGGTTAACCGTTACTGTTTAATATACCTTCCGTCGTTCCAAAAAGTTTCAAAAAAGACAAAAATATTATAGCATACTTCGCTGTATATGGAAAAGTAAATAAAAAAGCGAAGAATCGCAATTCTTCGCTTTTGGATCCCCGGGACGGGGTTAGTGGTTCATTTTAGTAGAAAACGTGATCTCCGATGATAACGCCTTCTCTTCCGCCTGCACGTCTGAAGTGGCATGCACCGCCGACGTTGGTAGCTCCGCCCAATGCTTCGGCTGCAGCCTGACGGCAGCTGTCGCTTACACCGTTCTGCAATGCCTTTGCTAAGGAGCCGCTGGATGCGGGACCGAACTGGCCTCTCTGGTATACGACATCATGGATGTTGTTCGGATAGGAACCGCTTCTGACACGGTTGCATACAACCGCACCGACTGCAAGTTTTCCTTCGTAGCACTGGTTTCCTGCCTCGCAGTGAATAATTGCGGCAAGAAGAGTCACATCATCCACATTGGCCTGTACCGTATTGTATTTGGTCACGAGTTTGGCTTTCTCAAGTGCAGCCAGTCTTTCTCTTTCTTCAATCTCTTCAAGCGTTTCACCCTCGTTGATGTAAAGAGAGGTGGTTACGTAATCGGCGCTGACATAGCCTTCTTTGCCTTCATATTTTACCTTAATCCATCCTTCGGTAGGATTGGTCTCGGGAATGGTTTCAAGATCCGTTCCGACTTCCAGAAGACCCAGAATCTCGGTATCTTCGCCGGGTGCCTTTCGGATACGAAGTGCCTGCGTATCTACATTTGCATAGGTTTTACAGACCTTAGCCGCATATTCCTCAGCTTCCTCATCCAGATAAAGGAAATCGTTGGAAACCCATCCAAGCACGGAACCGGACTGAATCTTGGTCCATCCTTCGCCACGCTCTACGATGGTTCCGCCGCAGTCTTTGTATAAAACGCCGACGCGCTTTGCATCAAGGCTTGCTTCTTCTCTGACATTTACGTAGTCCGAAGTCTTGGCCATTGCGAGGGTGTATCTTGCTTCGCGCTCAGCCTTTAATTCGGCTTCGTACTGCTCTCTGTATTCTGTTCTTTCTTCTTCGGAGTTTAAATAGGAATTATCCACGATATTGGAAACGCCGCCTTTTAAGCGCATCTCCGGGAATTCCATGCTGTCCGCTACCGATACGGTTCCCTGTGCGGAACCTGCGGAGAGGGAAATCACAGCATCTCCTTTTGCTTTGGCGGTAGCTCCCGAGAACACCATGCTGACCGTAAGTAATGTGATCACCACACCGGGAAGCAGTCGCTTTTGCAATTTTGCTTTCATAATTGCTCCGTTCATTTCTTGCTTTACATAATTACGAATTTATGTAAATTGTTACAATTTTGTTACATGAGTATAATATCAAACCCCTTCCGAAATGTCAAATTTTCCGCGAAAAATCGGGATTTTCACCCCGAAAGCAAAAAAATACCACGTAAAAATTAGTTAAAATTTACATGGTATTTGAAATATTTGTAACGTTTACTTTTATTTACTGTGCAAAATCACGGAAGAAGCTTTATAACATCTTGGATTTTTCAGCACATTCAATAACCGCATCCATAACCGTTGCCCTGAAATTTCCTTCTTCGAGCACTCTGACCGCCTCAATCGTGGTACCTGCGGGCGAGCAAACCATATCTTTTAATTCTCCCGGATGCTTTCCGGTCTCAATCATAAGCTTCGCACTTCCGAGCACTGCCTGTGCGGCAAACTCATATGCCAGGTTTCTTGGCATTCCCTCTTCAACTGCACCGTCTGCCATTGCTTCAATGAACATAAATACATATGCGGGCGCGGATCCGGAAACACCGACAACCGCATCCATCATCTTCTCGGGCACTTTGATTGCTTTACCGACGCAGGATAAAAGTTCCTTCACAACGGCTTCCTTGCCCTCGTCAACCTTTGCATTCGGAGTAAAAGCGGTGCAGCCCTCTCCCACAAGTGCGGGCGTATTGGGCATGCAACGTACGATGCAGGTATTTTCCCCAAGTTCTTCTTCCAAAAACTCAAGCGTCTTACCGGCTACGATGGAAACAACGATGGCATTGTCTTTTAATTTGCCCTTAACCGGAACCAGGGCTTCATTGATAAACTGAGGCTTAACCGCAAGGATCAGAACGTCAGCGCTTTCTGCCACCATACCGTTTTCCGAGCAGGCGCTGATTCCGAAGTCCTCTTCCGCTTTCTTAACGGCTGCTTCGGAAACATCCGCACCGATGATCTCCTCGGGCTTGATATTCCCCTTCGTAATGATTCCCGTAATGATGGCTCTCGCCATATTTCCAAGTCCGATAAATCCGATTTTCATATTTAATCTCCCTTTTATTTCTTTCTCTGTCTTGCTGCTTCGTACATCAATATTCCCGCTGCCATGGAAGCATTCAGGGATTCTCCGTGTCCTTCCATCGGGATAAAAATATCCGCCGAAGCTTTGGCTACCGTATCTTCCATCAGTCCGTTGCCTTCGTTTCCGATGACAAAAGCCGTGGGCTTTCGGTAATCGTAGAAGTCATATTCCTTCGCCGTTCTGCTGAGAGTTGCAGCATAGAGGATTATGCCCGCTTCTTTCATTTCATCCATCGCAGCCCTTAGGCTTTCCACATAGACAAAAGGCACGCGGTAGATGGCACCCATGGTCGAACGGATGACCTTCGCGTTATACATATCCACGCAGTTTTCGCCAAGGATGATGGCGTCCACTCCGGCCGCTTCCGCGGTACGCAGGATTGTTCCCAGGTTTCCGGGATCCTGCAGATTCTCAAGAAGCATATAAAGCGGTTCTTTGCTTCTTTCTATGCCCATCTCGCGACGCAGGCTCTCAACATCGAGGACCTCTTCGAGTGAATATCTGGGCTTTCTGACCAGTGTGACAATTCCCTGTGGTGTCACGGTATCGGTCATTTTCTCAAAAACATCATCCGCTACCACTTCATAATGAAGGCCGTATAATTTAGCCCTGCATGCTGCGTAATTCTTCGGAAGATTATCCTCATGGCGAAGCTTCTCATCCAGTTTCTCCCTGATAAAAACATCACAAATATCCTCCCTCGGAGCTTCCAGGAACATCTTGATTCCTTCCGCAGCAAAGCAGCCCTCTTTCTTTCGCGCACGCGATTTGAGGATCAGTTCCCTGACATATTTCACTTTTCCGTTTGCGGGTGATGTAATCATATGTTTAGATGGTCTTACTTACCAAATACTGATATTCGGGGATCTGCTTGGTCATAGCCAGTGCTTCCTCGATATCATAGTCCGTAAATTCGCCGAAACGGTAAGCTACCACACGGTTGGACTTGCCTTCGCAAAGGATGTCTGCCGCATATGCTCCCATGATGGATGCATAGTAACGGTCCTTACAGGTCGGTGAACCGCCGCGCTGCATGTATCCCAGAATCGTGGCACGTGTCTCAATACCCGTAGCCGCCTCGATACGTCTTGCCATGGATGTGGAGTGGCCGATGCCCTCCGCATTGATGATGATGTGGTGCTTTTTGCCTTTTTTACGGTTCTGAATGATATTGTTGATGATTGTCTGTTCGTTATAATCATAGGTCTCGGGAAGTAAAATATCCTCCGCGCCGTTTGCGATACCGCACCAGAGTGCGATGTATCCGGCGTTACGACCCATAACTTCAATGATGGAGCAGCGCTCATGGGAAGAGGATGTATCTCTTACCTTGTCGATCGCCTGCATGGCGGTATTGACTGCCGTATCAAAACCGATTGTGTAATCGGTGCAGGCAATATCCAGATCGATGGTGCCCGGAATACCGATGGTGTTGATGCCGTGACGGGCAAGTGCCTGTGCGCCGCGGTAAGAACCGTCTCCGCCGATGACCACGATACCGTCAATGCCGTGTTTTCTGCAGATTTCGGCAGCCTGTGCCTGAACTTCTTCTTCCTTAAATTCCAGACATCTTGCGGTACCGAGAATCGTTCCGCCGCGCTGAATCGTATCGGAAACCTCGCTTCTTCCCATATCGATAATTTCTTCGGCCAAAAGTCCTGCATATCCTCGCTTGATACCCTTTACCGAAACGCCGTTTGCAAGCGCCTTACGTACAACCGCACGAATCGCCGCATTCATTCCGGGGGCATCGCCTCCGCTGGTAAGCACACCGATGGTTTTAATCTGATCTGACATTGTTTTGCTCCTTATATACTGATTCGTTTCCCTCAATACACCCACATCTTACCGCAAGATGCGCGCTTTTTCAATCATTACCAGGTGATTTTCGACCGTCCCGCACCGAGAACGCCGTCAATCTTTGCAATTAAGTTCTCATCTGCCAGAACATTTCTGGAAGCGGGCAGGGTCTTAAGTAAATTCTCTTTCTCCAGATAAAACTTCACAACATCGTGTCCGTCCGAAAGATCCAATATATCCGTAACATCTTTTAACTTCGCTTCGTACTCTTCCCTGTCGGCAAATTTCACCCAGAAGATTCTCGGAGCATCCTTAAAGGACCAGACGGTCTCCGCGATGAGTTTCGCATCCTTGTTTTCCTCGCAGCTGACGCGGCCCGTAACGAAGACTTTCTCATCCTGTCCCAGGATTGAATTGTACCGCTCAAACTGTCTTGCAAAAACAATCACTTCCACGACGCCCGCCAGATCCTCGAGTTGAATGAAAGCCATGGCCTTGTCGTTTTTGGTATATTTAATCGTTCTGTCCGTAATCAGTCCGCCGACGGTTGCCTTTGAATCATCCTCAACCTTTGCAAGGCCCGTCTCTTCCTGCAGGTAGAAATCGGTCGAGACATTGGTAATCTTTTTCTTCCAAAGTTCTTCGTAGGCTTCCAGCGGATGGCCGGATACATAGATTCCAAGCACTTCCTTCTCAAAACCGAGAAGCATTTCCTTGTCGAATTCCTCAACATTGGGAAGCGGCACTTCGAAATCTTTCTTCATATCCTCGCCCATGTCAAAGATCGACATCTGACCGGAAATGGCGCCCTTCTTATCCTTAGCCGCACGGTCCATGATGATCTGATAAATCTGCATATACTGTCTTCTGTTTCCTCCGAAGGAGTCAAAACAGCCGGCCTTGATGAAGTTCTCGACCGCGCGCTTGTTGACCGTTGCGCCTTCCACTGCTGCCATGCGCTCCAGAAAATCCTGCATGGAGCTAAACAATCCGTGCGCGCTGCGCTCCGCTACAATGGAGTCGATAATCGGACGGCCGACGTTTTTAATCGCGGTCAGTGAGTAGCGGATCGAGTCTCCCGATGCGGTGAAATCCGCATCCCCTTCGTTGATGTCCGGAGGCAGGAGCTTAATGCCCATGTTCCTGCAGCATAGAATATATTCAGAGACTTTGCCCGAATTGTCGATGACGGAGGAAATGAGCGCCGCCATGTATTCCACGGGATAGTAGTATTTTAAGTACGCGGTCTGGTAGGAAACCACCGCATAGGCTGCCGCGTGGGATTTGTTGAATGCATACTTTGCAAAATCAATCATCTTGTTGTAGATTTCGTTTCCCACATCTTCGGAAATACCGTTTCCGACACAGCCCGGAATGCCGAGTTCCGCGTTACCGTATACGAAGTTCTTACGCTCTTCTTCCATGACGTAAGTTTTCTTCTTTGACATCGCGCGGCGCACTTCATCGGAGCGGCCGAGCGTAAAACCGCCAAGGTCACGCACGATCTGCATAACCTGCTCCTGATATACGATACAGCCGTAGGTCGGAGACAGGATCGGCTCAAGCTGCGGGCAGAGATATTTGACTTTGTCCGGTGCGTTTTTACCGGAAATATACTGCGGGATGAAATCCATCGGGCCGGGACGGTACAGGGAAATTCCCGCGATAACGTCCTCTAAGCTCTTTGGCTTTAATTCCTTCATGAAGCTTTTCATACCGGCGGACTCCAACTGGAATACACCGTCCGTAGCGCCCGTTCCGATATAGTCATACACTTTCGGATCGTCGTAATTGATCTCGGATACAAAGAAGTCCCTTCCGAGTTTTTTGGAAATATTGCGCTCCGCATTCTGGATTACGGTAAGGTTTCGAAGGCCTAAGAAGTCCATCTTAAGAAGTCCCAGCTCTTCGAGTGTTGTCATCGTATACTGCGTGGTGATGGCACCGTCACCGCCCAAGTTTAGAGGCACATAGTCATCGACCGGACGCGGTGAAATCAAAACGCCTGCCGCATGCATGCCGGTATGTCTCGGAAGACCTTCAAGGCGTTTGGCCATATCGATCAGGTATTTGATTCCGTCGTCGGTTTCGTAGATCTCACGAAGCTGAGGGTTCATGGAAAGGGCTTTCTCAAGCGTCATTCCAAGTTCCATCGGAATCTGCTTGGCAATCTGGTCCGCCACGTTATAGGGCATATCCAGAACTCTCGCAACGTCTCTTATTACACCTCTTGCCTGGAGTGTTCCGAAGGTTACGATCTGCGCCACATTCGAATCCCCGTATTTTCTGTGCACGTAATCGATGACTTCCTGGCGGCGTTCCACGCAGAAGTCAACGTCGATATCGGGCATGGATACACGTTCCGGATTCAGGAAACGCTCAAACAGGAGGCTGTATCTGACCGGATCGATATCCGTAATGCGAAGGCAGTACGAAACCAGACTGCCCGCTGCGGAACCACGTCCCGGGCCCACGGCGATGCCGTGTTCTTTGGCATAGTTGATGAAATCCCAAACAATTAAGAAATAATCGACATATCCCATCTTATCGATGACGGAGATCTCATACTCAAGCTTCTTTCGAAGGGTGCCGTCATCGTCCGGATAGCGCATCCGAAAGCCCTTGTCGCAAAGGTCTTCCAGATAGGACTTGGACGTAAAGCCTTCGGGCACGTCAAAATGCGGAATCTTCGTCTCATGGAATTTGATCTCCACATGGCAGCGTTCCGCGATCTTATTCGTATTCTCAATGGCTTCGGGAGCAAAGGAGAAAAGATTCCTCATCTCCTCTTCGGATTTTAAGTAAAACTGACCGCCCTCATAGCGCATACGGTCGGTGTCGGAAACCTTCTTGCCGGTCTGAATGCAAAGCAGGATATCATGGCTCTCCGCATCGTCGGCGTAAGTATAATGAACGTCATTCGTACAAACCAGGGGATATCCCAGTTCTTCGGATAAGCGCACGAGGCCGACATTTACGGTCTGCTGCTCCGGATATCCGTGATCCTGGAGTTCCAGGAAATAGTTTCCGTCGCCGAAGCAGTCATGGTACTTAATGGCAGCCTTCTTTGCCTCATCGTAAAAACCACGGGCCAGGAGTTTCTGTACTTCACCGGCAAGGCACGCGGACAGGCAGATAATGCCTTCGTGGAATTCGTTTAAAACTTCCATATCCACTCTGGGCTTATAGTAAAAGCCCTCCGTAAAGCCCCGTGATACGATTTTTACAAGGTTTTGGTAACCTAAATTGTTCTCCGCAAGTAAAATCAGATGGTTGTAGCGATCCTCGCCTCCGGTTAATTCCTTGTCGAAGCGGGAATTGGGAGCCACATAGACCTCGCAGCCGAGAATCGGATTGATGCCCTCTTTGAGGCACTCTTTATAAAAGTCAATACAACCAAACATGACGCCGTGATCCGTAATGGCTCCCGCCGTCATGTTCAGCTCTTTTAAGCGCTTTACATATTCTTTCACTTTGTTTGAACCGTCCAGAAGGGAAAACTCCGTATGGACGTGCAGATGTGTAAATGCCATGTCTGGTACCTGAAATTATTCTGTGACTGTATTCTCCTCTGCGGGTGCTTCCTCTGAGGGCGTTTCCTCCGCGCCTTCCAGGCCGTAAGGATTGGGTACGTTCGATGAAGAATCGATGTTTGCCGTACCGGATTCAAGATAAAGGGAATAACCGGATCCGCTGTTGGTAATGGTTGTTGCGTTAACGGAAACCGATGCGTTTTTATGATTCTGAAGTAAGGTCGGATGTGTCAGATCCCCGGCGCCTGTGATGGTGCAGGAATTTAAGGTCAGTACACCGGAATTAACCAGCGGTACAACATCCGCAGAGGTGCGGTTGATCGTGCAGCCGTTTAATTCCATGCTGCTTTGGCCGTTGTTGGAATTCCATACGGTAAAAGCATTTGCTTCGGTATTAAAGGTTACATCCGAAACACTCAGTGTGCCGAAGTTTACGAGTGCTTTGCCCTCTCCTGCGGAGGAGTTCGTGATCGTTCCGCTACCGCCGATAATGGTCATGTTTCCGTTATTGACGATGGTATCCGTTCCGGTTCCCTGCAAGGTAAAACCGTTGAGTTTCAGGGTAATGTCGCTGCCCACCGCAGTCACTGCGCTGCCGGTTGCTTCCTTCGTGATCTGAACGGTCGCGGGATCCGTTCCTGCCGCATCGAATGCTGCCTGCAGGGAATCATAACCGATTCCGTTCATCGTAAAAGTCGACTGCGTATAGGTGAAATCCAAATCCACTTTGACGCTCTTTCCGATATCGTCCGTCTTAAGCGACCAACTGTCGTTATCCCAGGTGGCGTTGGCATCCTTTTTGTTGCAACGGATGCTCTTGATCTCGTATAGGCCCTGCTCCGGAAGTTCCTCGACTTTCTTTCCGTCAACGTAGTAGTTGACTTTCAGTTCAGCCTTTCCGCAACCGAGCGCAAAAATCATCATGGCCGCAGCCAGACCGATGAACCAAACGCGTTTCGTTAAGTGGTTTTGTTTTCTCATTTCCTTTGACAATCCTTTTTATTTATTGATTAATTTCAGATATTTCGACGGTTTCACGCTGCCCGCGTCGGGATCCATGATCGGTGACGTATGGGCGCTTGCGATGTTTAACCAGTTCTTTGCGTTGATATAATCCTTGGCTTCGTAGTAGCCGATTCCGACTTCAAGACAAACTTCCGAGCAGGGACCGGTTGCCATGGAAAACATCGCGATCTCATAGAGGTCTTTTAAGTTACCCTCAACTCTGGCGATTTTGGCAAGCACACATAAGGACTCGCGGTATCTGTTCCAGTCGCTGTCTTCGATCGGATCCGCAATCTCCTCGCTGTCGGGATCCTTGGTCTCCTTGGCCCAAAGCGTTGCTTTGCGCCGTTTCGGAAGGCGCTCCTCCTCTTCATCGGGCTTGATATTTAAGGCAATGCCACGGATGCTGTCTTTGAAATAACTCTTCGAGCGAAGCAGATCTTCCTTGCTTCCGGATAAGTAAAGTTCTCTCGCATATAAGCCGTGAAGTTTCGGGGAGAGCGTTCCGCCCTTTGCGATAACTCTCTCGTAGATCGCGCAGTCTCTGCCTGCATGGGATACGGCGGGCAAATGCTTGATGGAGATATCCGAGTCAAAATAGGTCGGCTCTAAGCGCATGCTCTCGTGTACGGGATCGATCCAGGTCCAGCTTCGTAAGCGCTTGAACATCTTCGGACGGTATTCCTTCTCAAAGCCGTTGGCTTCGTTAAAATCGATCGGCGTTAAGTACCACATCCGAACGATCTCGTATCTCGGATCCAGGTACTGGGTTAAAACTTTAAACTGCTCACGGTTGGCATCGTCGAGAACTTCATCGGCGTCAACCGTGTAGATATAATCCTTGGTACATTTGGAGAAGGCAAAATTTCTGGCCGCAGCGAAGTCATTTACCCACTCAAAATCATAGACGTCCCTGGTATATTCCCAGGCAATGTCCTTGGTCTTGTCCGTGGAACCCGTGTCCACAATGACCAGTTCGTCGTAAAGACCTTTTAGCGAGTCAAGGCAGCGGCGAAGCAGTTTTTCCTCGTTCTTTACGATCATACATACCGATACAGTCATGCTAATCCCCCCTTATCCAAATTTATTTATTATTGGCTCGCACGACGTCATCACGACATTTGTTCAGGGACTCGGATGCAGTGGCAACTCGCCCTTCGCAAAGTCTACATGACGTCGGCTCGATTCACATTTCGAAATAATAATCAAATACCTCTATGCAGGAGCCGAGAGATTCGCATTTTTCTCCGAGGGGCGTTTGCACGAGTGTCGGTCCTTGGGTTCGGTATTTTCGAACCCTAGTACCAAAGGCATTCGCGGAGCGAATGTTTTGTACACGAGCAACCGAGCCCAAAACATAATTGCTTTGCAATTATGCCTTTAGAGTGCGTCCCCGAGGAGGAATGTGCGGATCTAGGCGGCTCCCCCAAGGGTGTCATAGAAATCTATTGCTAAATCAGAAACCCTCCGCAGGAGTCCTTGGTGAAGATTTCGGAGAGTTTGATGCCGAAGTTGTACTCCCTCATAACCTTCTCGTAACCTGCACGAATGATGGCTCTGCGCTCATCGTCGTGCTCTAAATAATACTTCGTCTTCTCGATCAGATCGTCGAGTGAACGATACATCACAATCTCTTTGCCTTCCACGAATTCGTTGGCCAGATCTTCCTGGTAGTTGGTCAGCACGAAGCCCTGGCAGGAAATGATCTCCAGAACCCTGAGCGGAATGCCCGTCGTGATGGCTCTCGGTGTGACATACAGATTCACCTTTGACTGGTTGAAAACAAGCGGTGCCGTCTTACGGAAATCGACCGGGCCCATGTTTTTCACCTGCGGATACTTCCTGGTGGAAGATACCGAGTAGAGCTTGAAATCGAAGTTTTCCGCCATCTTCTGGATCATGGTCTTGCGCTCTTCGACCGTTACCTTTCTTGCGATAACGGACTGAATAACGATGTCTTCCTGGCTTGCGAAATAGTAATTCCACTTATCCTGACCGACCTCTTTCATTAAGAAATCCACGATCTCGGGTGTGATATCGGCCTCCAAAACATTGCGGCCGTAATTGAACATTTTCTTGCGGATGGTTTTGACGATCGTACGGTATACCGGCTGCGTCTTGGCCTCGGCGGAAATATTGTTGAAAAGGTTATACCCGGTCTCATAGAGGTTTCCGACGAAGGAAACATCGGTTACATACTTGGTCAGCATGCTGCCGGATATGCCGTTGCTTGCGCCGGAGAAAAGCTTTCTGTCAGCCGCCAAAGAAAGATAGGTGACGTTTTTGATATTGTGCTGACGCATGGTACGCAGATGTGCGTGATCATACGTAAAGAAGCGATTGCACGGAAACTGCGCCTGGTTGGAATACAGATTCCACTGCGGAAGATGATAGATCCAGCAGTAATAAAGGATGCCCGCGCGCTTTGCGGCAAGGGAGATATACTGGAAATAATCCATGGAAAAGAAAACTTCCGCGTGAAAACGGGAAGCCTCTTTCACGAGATTGGAAACCATTTCATCCGCAGCCATTCCTCCGAGGGATTCAAGCTCGTATTCCGCGCTGTTGGCGCCGAAGTGTGCGGACTTGTCCGCCTCACATTTTCCCACCGCATCGAATGCGGTAACGAAGTGGCCCTGGCTTTTTAAGATTTCCAAAATCACATCTTCATCATAATTTCCCCATTTGAAAAAGATGACTCTCACGTAGGTAATCTCCTGCCCGGTTATTGATTAAAATCCTATAAACAGTATAGCATACCGGGCGCTTTTTCACAACCTTACAGACCCGATTCCACACCGTCCGCCAGCAAAATTTCATCGGTCAGAAATCCTTGCGGAATCACGCGCATGATGCGGTTTTCCAAAGGTTCCAGGGAACGTACCGCAACAAGG
This sequence comes from Lachnospiraceae bacterium UBA3804, assembly GCA_002368665.1. Taxonomy (GTDB): domain Bacteria; phylum Bacillota; class Clostridia; order Lachnospirales; family Lachnospiraceae; genus UBA3766. Next base: position 197,042 of record DFEK01000005.1, on the reverse strand, counting down.
ACATATTCCTTCGTATGACCCACCCAGTAAGGCTTTCCGTCGATGGTTTTCTCCTCTTCGAACAGAACCTCCGTCTCCTTACCGATTCGTCTTTGGCGAAATGCTTTGGACTGCGAAGCCGTAAGTTCCAAAAGGGTATCGGAGCGTACGCCCTTTACCTGCTCGGGAACCTGGTCCGGATTGCGGTCCGCGGGTGTGCCTTTGCGTCTGGAATATTTAAAGACATGTATTTCATAGAAGCCGATTGCCTCGGCGAATTGTACCGTTTCCTTAAACTCTTTCTCCGTCTCCTGCGGGAAGCCCACGATAATGTCCGTGGTAATTGCGGCATCCGGGAAAACTCTTCTTAGAAGTTTTACTTTCTCAGCGTACTCCTCGGAAGTATATCTGCGGTTCATGCGTTTTAACGTCTCGTCGCAGCCGCTTTGTAAGGACAGATGAAAATGCGGGCAGAGTTTCTTAATCTTTCCGAGTCCTTCGGCGAATTCTTCCGTGATCAGCATCGGCTCAAAACTGCTTAAGCGGATGCGATCCAGGCCGCGGATGGCATCCAGTCCGGAAAGAAGGGTAAGCAAGTGTTCCCCGGGCGTTCCTGTTTTAAAATCGACTCCGTAGGAGCTTATGTGGATACCGGTTAAAACGAGTTCTCGCACACCGTTTCCGACAATGATCCTTGCTTCTTCAAGCACCTCTTCGATCGGCTTGGAGCGGACATTTCCCCTGGTGTAGGGGATGATGCAGTAGCTGCAGTAACGGTTGCAGCCGTCCTGAATCTTGATATATGCTCTCGTGTGCGAGTCGGTGTGGGTAATGCATCCTTTCTCGAACGGAACTTTCTTAAGATCTACGATCGTGGTGTTGCCAAGTGTTTTGATTAAGTAATTTCGAACCTCAAACTCGGTACCGGAGATGTCGGGGCCGTCGTTTTCGATTTGGCCCACCAATTCCAAAACCCCGTCTTTCGCACTTTGCCCCAGGGTCCTTTTGGCATAGTCTTCCAGGGTACCTGCAATTTTGGCTTCGAGGTACTCCTGTAAGATCAGGTGAAAGTCTGCTTTTTTATTATTGCCGACCAGCAGATCGACTGTATTATCCTGTGCCAGATTAAAAGCATCGGCCTGCACGTAACATCCGACCGCCGCGATAACGGCATCGGGATTTAAGGTTTTGGCCCTGTGGATCATCTGGCGGCTTTTGCGATCCGCGATATTGGTAACCGAGCAGGTATTGATGACGTATACGTCGGCTTTTTGATCAAAATCCACAATCTCCCAGCCGTCTTTTTGAAGCGTTTGTTGCATCAGGTCGAGTTCATAGGAATTGACCTTACAGCCGAGATTGTGAAATGCTATCATTTTCATTGATTTTTCCCTTTTTTTGTGCGGTTTTAAGGATTGACTTTTGACCGTCATTCCTTTAGTATGATAGAATAAACAGTGAAAAATCGCAAGCGATTCAAAGTTTTTACAAACGAAAACAAAATCCCGTATTAAGGGGAATGACGGGTTAAAGTTAAAGGAGGAAGAAAATGAAAACAGTACAGATTTCTTTGAATTCCATCGATAAGGTTAAATCATTCGTTAATGACATCACCAGATTTGATTATGACTTCGATCTCGTATCCGGAAGATATGTTATCGATGCAAAGTCCATCATGGGTATCTTCAGTTTGGATTTATCCAAGCCGATCGCTTTAAACATCCATGCAGAAGATGACGCTGAAGATGTTATGAAAGTTCTTGAGCAGTACATCATCTAATCTTTGACTGAAATTTGAAACACGAAACCCGCCGATTGCTCGGCGGGTTTTATTTTATCCCTGTCGTAAGGACTCTTCTTAAAAGATAATCGCCCACGGAGTGGCCGTATGTATCGTTGACATTTTTAAAATCATCGATATCGAGCATCATGATATGATGTGATAGTTAAAAATCCATTATCTTTGATGGTTTCCTTCACGCATCCGTCCGTAAATTCGGCACCGTCGGCGGTCTCATTGTAAGCTGCTCCGTCCGGCTGCGGAACCGGATAAAAAGTCTGCCACAGGCGGTATCCCTTGGGTGTTTCTTTAATCTTCAGAAGCCTCGGATAACTTAAAACTCCCTGAAAGCCCTCTTCTTTCGTTCCGGCATTCCCCGCTCCTTCGGAAAAATCGCCGAGCCACGCAATGAGGATGTTTTCATCCGTATTGGCAAAAACGGTTCCCGCGTAGAAATCCTCGCCACAGTCAACCAATAAAACTTCCCTGATCTTTGGGTCCGCTTCAAAGGTGCGACCGTTGAATTGCCCGATAAAATACTGCATAAGGCGGGTGTGCCAAACGGCTTCTTTCGGAAGTTTGGTAAACTCCCTCTCGGGAATTTCCATGCTGAGCATCAGGCAGTCTTTCGTATCAAAAATAAGACAGGGGCACTCGATCATACCCTGCAGGGCAAAGGAGGGCAGAGTAAACTCACCCGTTTTATCCCAGTGAATCAGATCTTCGGAATGATAAAATTCCACACATTTCTCCGTCGTAAGACATAAGCTGTATCCGCCGAGAATGCGGTTTCGAAAGATCTGCGGGTCTCTTGCGGGTGTTCCATCCTTGCCCGGAATGACCGGATTATTCTTATATTTGGTGAAATTTCGTCCGTCCGTTGAGTATGCCAGACACTGCATTTCACGGCCGGTCTGCATATCATGCGCGGTATAGAATAAAAGAAGCGCCGGATCTTTTGCTGTTCCGAATCCGCTTACATTCTCCGTATCCACGAATGCGCTGCCCGAAAAAACAGCGCCCTGTTCATCCGGATACAGGGCGATGGGAAGTTCCTCCCAGGTTCGCAAATCCTTTGATTTGGCATGGCCCCAGTGCATCAGCCCCCAGCTTAGGGTGTTTGGGTCATGCTGGAAGAAAAGATGATATTCTCCGCGGAAATAAACCGGTCCGTTCGGATCGTTCATCCAGCCGCGCTTGGGTGTAAAATGATATTTGGGTCTTTTACTCATGACTTCTACTCTTCGATCGCATACTCTTTGGGGCTGAATACCCACATGGCGCCGACTTCCTTTACTTCGGCATAGATATACTCATCGCCCGCGGAAAGATTCTTTATTTCGTCCGTAGCTTCCTCCCTCGAGAAATACCACTCCGTCTCCGAACAATCCGGATCCTCTTCAAACGTTACCGCATATATTTCTCCGTCATCAAAGACTTCCATGCCGGTGATCTTACGTTTCTTAACAATGTACTCACAACCCGGATAAGCGGTAAAAACTTCATTTCTAAGGTATGCATCGCTCAGAATGATTCTTCCGTCGTCGGTTTTCTGAATGGTAAATTCCTCTTCGGATGCGATCTCACTTCCGGGATTTTGGGACGAAACCGCCTCGGTCTTTGGCTCTCCATCCGATAATGCGGAGTTCATAAACTTCTCGTCATTGATCACAACCAGGAACATGGCGATACTAAGTACGCTTCCGAACAGTGCTGCCAGGATCAGAAAAGTCTGACGGCTCTTGCCGAAATTCCATACAATATCCTCCGGATCGGACGGATTAACAAGGATCTTCGTCGGCTGCGATACCAGCGGAACCATGGAAAAATTGTCATACATTCCGTCAAACGCAACCCATTTATACCCCTGATATTCATATTCAAATACGGGTGTTCTTGTCATTCTGCCGCCCGAGGAACCATCTGAACCGCCACCGGAATAACTGTAGCCGATGCAGACTGCATCCACCGGGTCGCTGCAATTACGGCGAAGAACAGCCCCTGCGATAGCCGAAACAATCGCCATCACGGCCACGCTTGCAAAAGCCATGATCACAAAAAACACGAGTGTGAGTAGAAGGCTTTTGGAAACAAACCATATGATTGCTGTGATGATTAGGATAAGTGCTGACACGCCAAGAAAAGCAAACAATGTCACTTTCGAGAGCTTGTTCTTGGGCATTTTCGTTTTAATCTCCGCAACATTAAGTTCTCTGCGGGCGATACGAAATGCCTCTTTGATTCCGATGGAATTGGAACTGTCATAGAAAAACTGATTTCGGTAATTCGGATCGTAATGCATACTATTCCCTCCCCAAAGAATGATTCACCTTTCGGATTTATTATAGCATACACTTTCGTTCGTTATTACCGCAATTTCTGCAAAATAGATTAAATGCAGACTTCCCACATGGTTCCCATGTTCTTGAAACCGCCTTCCGGAGCGCAGCTTTTGCATTTGCTGCCATCCTTACAGCCCCCACAGGTGCCGCAGTCATGTTCTTTCGAAGCTCCGTAGCCGGTTCGTCTGATGATGCCCATTTTTTCCAGATAATCGAGATCGCGTTTCAACGAATCGACGTCTTTGCCCGTCTCCTGCGCAAGCATTTCAATTGTACGGGAATTCCCGTCTTTCAGTAGTTCAATCAATTTCTGCATAACATCACCTTATAATAATTTACCAAATCAACATTCCGATATAATAAGCCGCTGCTGCCAATAAAAGTGCAACCAGGGTATAGTAAACCGCAATGATTGCCGTCCATTTCGCGGAGTGCGTCTCCTGATACGTTGCGGCAAGTGCCACGATACAGGGCATGTTGAATGTCATTGCAAAGATCAGTGCAAGCGCTTCCGGTCTTGCGATATTGGCAACCAAAAGGTCGTTGATATTGCTGACCGTGGTTCCTGCCATCAAAGATCCGAAGGTTAAGGATCCGGTATTACTGTAGAGCATGCTGAGTACACCCAAAGCGCCTTCCTTTCCGAGGGAGGATGCAAGGAATGCAAGGAATGTCTGCCAGGAAAGTCCGATATGTTTCGTTACCGGTTCAACCCACTGTCCGAACTTGTAAAGAAGGCTTGAAGAAATGTTGCCGTCTTTCGTATAGGACAGAAGCCAGAAAACAAATGCTACGAGGATAACCACTCTCGTTGCCCTGAAGAACGTATCCTTGGTTCTGCCGAATACATAGCGTAAAAGTGCTCCCCATCTGGGTTTGTGATACGGAGGTAACTCCATGATCATTCCGTAGCGCTCTTCCTTCTTTACAAGGAATCTGCTGAAAATGGCGCCTGTCATCATGATGTGTAAAATCATGACCAGAAGGATTGCAGTGATGATTACCGGTGTCCATGCGCCGAAGAAGATTGTGGAAAGCATCGGAATAACCGCCCATGCAGCACCGCAGGGAACTGCCCAGGAAAGTGCGATGGTAAGGACTTTCTGTCCCCAGTTGTCAATGACACGGGTTCCCGCTGCACCACCCATGGTACAACCGAAACTGATTAAGAACGGCATTACGCATTTTCCCTGAAGTCCGAATTTGCTCATCAGGCTGTCGAATACATAGGATACTCTCGCCATGATACCGATCTCTTCCAGTAAGCCGAATACCAGCGTAACACCGAACACGAATCCGAGCATCTGTACCACGAAGGAAACGGAACGAAGTAAAATATCACAAAGAAGCGAAGCGATGAAATTCGGGCAGCCTGCTCCGATCAGCGCATTGTATGCAGGATCCGGAATCATACTGATTAAACTTCCGAGTCCCATGAGCGGAAGGGCCGGAATGAACGATGCAAGCAATCCCAAAAGGATGATTCCGATCACAAGGAATTTACCCCAAACCTTGTGGGTGATCGCTCTGTCGAATTTGCCCAAAGAAGCGGACTTCTTTGTCGTGGTCACACTGTCTTCAAGGAGGCTGTCGATCCATGCGAATTTGCATTCACCGGTTACCACAACCCCGTTTTTCAAAGCTTCGGTCTGTGCTTCTATTTTACGAACGGTTGCAGAGTCGAGGGCTTCTTTCACCTTCGCGCAAACCGGTGCATCTTTCTCGATCGTTTTGGCAGCGATCCAGTCTTTGGAATATCCGGGAATAACGTCTTCCGGAATCAGTTCCCTTACCTCCGAGAAAGCATCGATTGCTTCATACTGCTCCAAAAGACCGCTGTAATTCAGTCTCGTATTCTCACTCAGGGCACGATCCAGTGCCTTATAAAATCCGTCATAAGATTTCTTATCCGGCGCGGAGAAAGGAACCACGGGGATGCCGAGCTTGGCTTCCAGCTTGGCCGCATCCACGGATTTACCCTGAATTTTAGCAACGTCACTCATGTTAAGAAGCAAAAAGCACGGAACGGTGATTCCCGCATAATCCGCAAGCATATAAAGGCTTCGGTTTAACTGGGAACTGTCGGCGAGAATACATACGACATCCGCTTTGCCGGATGCGATATAATCTCTGGTGATCATCTCCTCGTCCGAGTTTGCGGATAAGGAGTAGGTTCCCGGAAGGTCTGCCACAACATACTTGGTTCCGTTATGTTTAAAAGAGCCTTCCTTCTTCTCTACGGTTTTACCGGGCCAGTTTCCGACATGCTGATGCATGCCCGTAAGTCCGTTGAACAGAGTGGATTTACCAGAGTTCGGCTGGCCCAAAAGTGCGATCACATATTCTTTATCCAAAGTCATGCGCCTGCCACCTCCATTTCAATATTCGCACAGTCCTTGCGATTCAGTGCGATCATGGTATCCCTGGAGTAAATAAGTACGGGCTGACTGCCTTCGTTTTTCACCATGGATACATGACATCCGGGCGTTAATCCGATGGAAGTGATACGGCTTACAAACCGCGTATCGCCGCTTACGGATACTACAACACCTTCCGCCCCTTTCTTCATTTCATTTAACTTACTCATTTCATCTCCTCCTGAAATATATGTTTGGTAACCCATCAATCATCCGTTTTCGGTTCAAAGGTAAGCAGGGTGAAACCCGCCGAGGATACGATCTTTCCGGCATCCTTTCTTTCGAGTTCTTTCCTGGAGCGAAGAATGGCTTCCTTCTTTTCCAAATTTACGCTTACCCAGAAACCTTCCTGCGCATGGAATGCGTTCTCCAGTTTCCGCACACAGCCGCTGCAGTGCATTCCGTCGATTTTTAGCAGGTACACATACGGATAGTGCGATTTATTTTTGTCTTTCACCCTTATTTTGGCAGGCATCGGATCCTTGCCTCCGCAGCAGGATGAACCGTATTTGATTTTTCTGATCGTGCTGAATACGGCAAATGCGATCACAAGCTCAAGCACTATGCAGACAATAATCGTTCCCATAATGTTCTGTTTCCTTTACAGCGAATCATTCTATCCTTTGGTTAGATATGTGCAATTATTGTTAGTATATTCTAACTTATCCCTAAAAAGAATTCCGCACGGGATTTCCTTGCTTGTGGCATACCCAATGCGGAATTTATTTCTATGCCAGAGGTTAGTTGCCTCTAACATAATAGTCTTTTTCACTTGGAAAATCAAGAGATTTTATTATTTCTCTTTTACTCTCTGTTCTTTAATACTTCGACTTCCTTTACCTTGTTCAGTTTCCGGATCATCAGCAGACTGATGAATTCATAGGAAAGAAGAATACCGCCAAAAATGGCCACGTACAAATACCATTTGAATTCCAGATGAATGGCACATGCGACGTTTCCGATAAAGCTTGGGAAAATGCTGTCCATGACCCATTTTGCGAGCGGAACCGCAACGACCGATGCTAAGATAATCATAATCCGGTTTCCGTCCAGGTACAGTTTCTTTACCTCGCCACCCCTGAAGCCGAAGATTTTAAGAAGCGATATTCCGAAGGACGCTCTGTCGATCATGACCGCGATCATCAGATACATCACGAGGCAGAAGATCACTATGGAGGCTCCGATCAGGGTAACGAACATGCTCTGCATCAGTTTCAGGAAAATGCCCGCCGCCTTGTCGATCTCTTCTTTGGAGGTGACCGAATAAATCCTTCCTTCCTCTATTTCAAGCTTTTTATCGGACATAACCACATTGTAATAATCGTCGTCTTCCCCGAAAAGATCACGCATGTCATCGATATCCATAAATACCGTAAGTCCGACGGAGTACGGCACGATATCCGCTACCGTAAAAGCATAATCGATATCGTTTGCCGTATCCGAGAAAATGATCTTGTCTCCGATATCCACTTTGTATCTTACCGCCACGGAGTCGCTGGCTACGATCTTATTCTTGCCCGGGGTCGTTTTCACATCGATATACGGATTGTCATCATCGATTCCCATGACCGTAATGTCAAGATTAAATCCGTACTGCTCCTTCTTCAGGGTCTGTATATAAACGGGCTCTCCTCCCTCGGGAGGTTCCTTCGTCGGATATTTGTAGCTGTACATGTAACTGTACTTTACATCTTCACTGTTTAAGCGTCCTGCGCTTTCGCAAAGCACATAGCAGTCAAGTCCCATCATCAGTACAAGGAGGGAAATAAACATTCCGAACAGAATGGTCAGCGCCGTACGGATCTCGCGAAGAAGCTGGCGGATCCTGTATGTGTTGATGAAGTTCATTTTGCCCAGTTTAATATTGTTTCTGCGGCCGACTTTCTGCTCGTTACGAAGCAGTGACAACGCGGTCCTCGAAAGGCTTTTGTTAATTACGATATAGTTCACGAGCGCGGAGACAAGCGGAGGCATGGCAACCGCATAGATGATCAGATAAGGCGGTACCATCATGCCAAACCACGGCACGGAATAATAATTGTACGTATCTCCCATCTGCGTATCGGAACCGAATTTGCAAAGTCCCAAAAGGCCTCCGCAAAGACCGCCCAGAAAGCAAACCAGTGTCGGCAGGGTAATGTAGTGGGAAACCAGTTCTTTCTTCCTTACACCCAGGGAATAAAGCGCTCCGATGACACTGCTTTCGTTCTGGATCTGGTGAATGACAAAGACGGACAATACATATGTGAAAAGTACCATAACAATGACGCCCGCCAGCAGTCCGACCGAGCGGTTCATCTGAAGATCTCCCGCCGCGCCACCGATGCGGATGTTTTCTTCTTTTAACATGAATGCGGTAATATTGTCCGGGGAATCCGAGAAAATCTTATCGAGCATCTCGTCCGACTGCTCTTTTAATTCCCTGACACCGTCCTTTAATTCTCCGACGCCGTCCTGTAATTCGGCAACGCCGTCATCCAGTTCCACGCATCCGTCGTATGCTTCCTTCGTTCCGTCCGAAAGCTCCTTTGCCCCGTTTGCAAGTTCCCCGGCGCCTTTGGAAAGTTCCCTTACTCCGTCCGTAAGCTTGGCACTTCCGTCTTTTACGCTTCCGACACCTTCTTTAAAAGAGCCCGCGCCTTTATCAAGTTCCGCGCTGCCGCCTACTGTCTTGTCAATTCCGCCGGTCAGATCCACGGAACCTTTCTCAATCTTCTCCACTGCGCCGGTGTATCCTTTTAACCCGCTTACAAAGGATGCAATCTGATCAAGGCTTTCTTTCAGGCTTAAAATAGAAGCCGGACTCTGACCGTACATCTGCATCGTGTTTGCAAGACCGGTTAAAACCGCACCGTAATTATCGGGCGTTAATGTTACGGGTGCCATTCCGAACGGTACGATTGCCTGGTTCACCATATTCTGCGCCATGCTTAAATTTCCGGCAAATACCGCATTTGCGCCGCCGTTTATGGCGGCATTGCTTTTCTTTAATTCTCCGAGACCGTTTTTCAGGGAATTTGCACCGACCTGAAGCTGCTTTAATCCGTCGGTTAACGAGCCTGTTCCGTCCTTTAAGCCGCCCGCTCCGTCATATAATTCTCCGACGCCTTTTTGCAGTTCGGCGCTTCCGTTTTCCAGTTCCTTTGCACCGTCCGCCAGTTCCTTACTTCCGTCGTAAAGCTCTTTTGATCCGTCATAAAGCTCTTCCATTCCGTCCGCAAGTTCCCCGGTGCCGTCTTTTAATTCACCGACCCCGTCGGCCAGCTCGTCCACGCCGTCGACTAACTCGTTGATCCCGTCCATGATCTCATCTTTCTTTCCGTAGGTATCCGCGATCAGTTCCTGATAGTATGGATCATCGACTTTTTTATAATCAAAATCGAAATCCTTTACCATCTCCTTAAATTCCGTGGCAGTATGGTCACCGAGTAAAAACGCATACGTCAGTTCCTCGCTCGCGCCGCCACTTTTCTTCAGTTCTTCATACCCTTCCTTTGTGAGGAAGCCGACTCCGAACGTGGAGGAATCAATAATGGTATCGGACAATTTCCGGTAAGGCGCATCGTAATCGACACTGCTTCCGATTCCGGTTATCCGAAACTCTTTTTCACCGATTGAAATTGTCCCTCCGGTGGAGTATGCATTTTCCGCCGCAAATCGTTTTTCCAAAACAATTTCATCGGGCGTTTCGGCAAGTCTTCCGCTATCCAGAACAACCTTGTCTATCTTTTCACGGTTTGCAAAAAGGCGGATAACGGAGCCGTCCTTTAACGTATATTCGAAGCTGAAATGCGGTTCTATCGTGATGCCCGCATCTTCGATTGCTTTTATCTGCTCTGCGCTAAACGGGGTAAACGTGGTGATCTGTCCGTCTTCGAGCACGCTTTCTGCCTGGTTTCTCTCCGTTCCGCGAATCACGCGTTCCGCCGCATCCACGATGGAGATGATCAAAAACATACAAAATGTGATCAGTAAAAACAGTGACAGGTACCGAAACAGATTGGCTTTCAAATCTCTCGGGTATCTGCGCATCAATATCTTTCTCATTACAGATCCTCCAATTCACGCGCCGGTACTCTGACTTCGTTTTCGTATTCGGTCTTTACCAGACCGTCCTTTAAGTAGATGACTTTATGAACCATGTTTTTAATCGAGTTGTTATGCGTAACGATCACCATCGTGGTTTTGTATTTTTCGTTGATCTCTTCCAGTAATGCCAGGATATCCCTGGAAGTATTGGAATCCAGCGCACCCGTGGGTTCGTCGCAAAGTAAAAGCTTGGGATTTTTGATCAGTGCCCTTGCAATGGCGCAGCGCTGCTGCTGACCGCCGGAAAGCTGGGAAGGGAATTTATTCTGATGTTCCGTAAGTCCGAGCACTTCCAGCAATTCCTCCATACGCAGCGGATTGTCGGAAAGGTATTCGCAAACCTGGATGTTTTCCTTTACGGTAAGGTTCGGAACCAGATTATAAAACTGGAAAATGAAACCAAGCTTTGCCCTTCTGTATTCCGCAAGTGATTTATTTTTCATTCCGAAAAGTTCGGTTCCGTCCACAATGACCGAACCCGAATCCATGGTGTCCAGTCCTCCGATACAGTTTAAAAGCGTCGATTTGCCGGATCCCGAGGTTCCCTGGATGACACACATCTGTCCGCGTTCCACCGAAGTGGTAACCCCCTTTAAAACCTGTACATAACTTCCGCCTTCTCCGTAACTTTTCTTCACATTTCTTACTTCAAGATACATTCTGACTCCTTCTTTCTTTCTGACTTTTTCTCCTATATTCTACATAACAATGTTATGTAATTGTTATTTAAATTCCCGTTCCCGATGGATCCGGAAACGGGTCATTATTTATTTTATTCCGCTTTCATGATTCATAAGGGTTGACCAGCCGCGAACAATGAAGTTTAGGATCATTCCCATCCGCGCCTTTGCCTTTTTTACATCTTTCTCATGCAAGATTACATGAATGAACGAATCGACGATCGTATGGGCGATCCAGTGACTCATAAAAGGATCCGGATCCATACCCGGCATCGCATTCATCAGCTCGATCGAGGACAATTCCACAAGCTTTACATACTCGTCCACTGTTTTCTCGTATTCCCCCTCTTTCGAACCCGAAAGAATTAAGAGGAAACTGTCGTAGTTTCTGTATATGCAGTCGATGAACATATCCGCTATATCGCTGTGGTCGTCAAACAAATCATTGACATCCGTAACGGACTGCATGGCATCCTTATCCTCCGCGATATGCAACTGAATCAGTTTCGTCAGTTCATTCTTACCGCGACCCACGATTTCTTCATAGAGATCTTCTTTATTCTCAAAGAAAAAATACAATGCTCCGGTGGTCACTCCGGCCTTGGAGCAGATATTCCGAAGGGAAGCTTTGTTATATCCTTTTTCCAGGAACTCTTCCTTCGCAGCCTTGATCAACAGTTCTCTTTTTTCGTAATCGGTATCGGCTTTCATGCGGCTCCTTTAAGCTGTTTGTGGGCTTATTAATTGCATAACAGTGTTACATAACAATGTTATTAAATCACTTTTATATTTGTTTGTCAACAGATTTATACTCTTTATAATGTTTGGCATTCAGTTCCTCTCTTTATTCTTTCGAAAAACGAATCATGTTTCTGTTATAACCTGTGGTAACAAGATATGCTTTTTCTTTGTGAGATGCCATCAGGCCGCTTAGTATAAATCCGCTCAGTCCTTTCACTTCGGAATCGGGGTCGGTCAGATCAAAGAGTTTCCCGGAATCACGCTCTATGATGAGGACAGAATCCTTCTCAAAGAAAAGGGAAAGTTCGATCAATACAGGTTTCTTTGCGCTTTTGTTTTGATCTAAAATGGTCAGGCCGATTTCTTCCGTAAACAATGCTGCACGGTTGGCTTCACTTTTCGAGTATTGATGGGCAAGCAGATTGGCGCCTATCTCTTTTGAGAGATCAACGGCCGCTTCCGGCGAAAGTATGCCGTCCAAGACCACAATATCCGATTCCATACCTTTTAAAATGAACGGGAAATTACCCTTTCCGAATTTCAGGAATACAAAGAACATCGCCGCACTTAAAGCCAGAATCGGCGCAAGGACAAAACCTGCCCACATACCGTAGAAACCGAAAAGCAGAGAGCCCGATATCGGCAAAATGATATACAGCAAACCATTCTGGAAACATGCGAACGCGGTTGCCATTCCGATACGGTCGATCAGCATGTAATAAGATGTCGTTAAGGATACCGTGCTGCAGAAAACAAATCCAAGGGAGACAATCCTGATTGCGGCAATCGATGGCGGTAAGGCTTCTCCGCCGGTAATTCCGAACAATGCGCAGAACTGCTTTGCAAAGATCATGATTAAAAGAGTCGCTACGGCTCCTTCTATGATCGCAGCCTTGATGCCCGATTTCATGACTCTTTTTATCAGTTTGGAATTTTTCTCTCCGAAATATGTTCCGATTAAGGGCTGCATGGCCATACCGACACCATCCATCACAACGCCGAATTCGATCAGGCTGACCACCACGGCCAGGGTGATCAGGCCGTTTTCGCCATAGCGTCCCGATACATGGCTGATCATCACATAGTCCATAAGACCCCAGCAAATATAGACGGAAGAGTCCACAATACTGTAACGAGAAGTCAGGAGAAAATCCTTAAAAGAAAGATGCCATACAAAACGCAACGTATTGCTTTTCCTAAAGAAATGCCAGCAGCAGACAAAAATTCCGAGCGCGTTTCCGATTACGGAACCGAGGATGATGCCGGTCATTCCGAGATGCTTCGTCAGAATGATTGAAAGAATCACATTGCCGCCGATCTGGAAGCCGTAACAGATATTGTTGCAAAGCTCGTCTCCGTCGCTGTAAACCATCTGCTCCAGATAAAAGATCACGATCGTCAGAAATGCGTTGATCGGAAGATATTTATAATATTCAAGCGCATTTTCCAGAATTTCACCGGAAATACCGCTTACATTGAAATACAAATCTTTGAATACGAAGATTAAAAGCGCCGAGAGCAAGCCTATGCCGACACTGATAATAAGTCCCTGTCCATAGATCTCGTTCGCCCTTTTCTTTCTCATGGCGCCGACTTCCCTGGCAAACACGATTCCGACACCTGTCGAAACCAGATCACCGAAGAAAGTAACAATGGCGGTTAAGGGTGTGATCGCATTGATTCCGGCCACACCGGACGCGCCGATAAAATAGCCCGCAATAATGCTGTCACTAAGCAGCATCAGATACATGACCGCCTTGGTGAATGTCCCGGAGATTAACATGGAAACAAATTTATGCTCGCAAAAGCCTTTTTTATTGTTCATTCATTTTCTCCAAAATCATTTTCTTTCATTCCGAATAATTATTTAATCTTCTGTAAAACCATGCTTCCATCTGCAAATTCGATCATTCCGCCGCCGACTTTGAGTTCATCCCACGAAGACTGCTTCTCGCCGAACATCTCACGTTCCTCACCGGTATTGTAATAATACTTGCCGTCTACCGCTTTCCACTCCTTGCCTTCCCGACTGAAGAATCCGTCTTTAACTTCTCCCAATTCGCCGGAAGCGATGGCTTCGTCAATCTCCTCCTTGGAAACATTTGCGGGAATCTTCATCCAGATTTTCAACTCATGATTATCTTTAAATTCATAGCGAAGATCGAATGCCTGCAAACACATCTGCATCATTTCTTCATCCAGATTCTGTTCCTTAAGATCTTCTTTACTCATCAGTTCCATGGATTTGCCGTTATAACACATGGTCATAAGAACCTCGTAATCCCCAACAATTTCCTTCATGGAATCATCACCTGCCATGTCGCCGATATCGGTCTTCTTTGCTTCGGTAATCACGCCGTCTGCGATTTTCTTCATTGCAATTGCAAGGAAGCCCAGACTGAATACCAGGTGTGTACCTTCCATCAGCTGCAGTTTTTCAACCGCGTCGAGAAAAGCGCCCTGCGGAAGATCCAGAAATCCGTTCAGGGTATAATGAAAGCCGAACATCTCCGTCTGCTCCCAGGTTCCCTTTTCCTCCTTGCCGGTTGCACTGTCCTTCATGACCATCGTATGGTCCTCGAAGAATTCATACGTGATGCAGGAAAAATCCCTGCCGTCGTCCGACTTAAACTCCGTTGCCGGAATATGTGCAAGATCATTGGAAAATGCATTCACAATGTAGTCCACCTGCCATGTTCCGACGATAGTCTTCAAACCCTCTTTTAAGAAATACTCATCCACTGCCATTTCAATTCCCCCCTTTTTGATTTGGTTTCGAGCTCTTCGCCTTGTAGAATATATTAGTAATTATAACACAACCCCCTCGAAATTTGCTGCGCAAATTCCTCGGGCGCGGCAGTCGCCGCTTTAAATAAAGATTAAAATAGGACCGCATCAGATATCCCTGTGCGGGTCTTTATTTCCTACAACGAGACAACCCCCTCGAAATTTGCTTCGCAAATTCCTCGGGCGCGGCAGTCGCCGCTTTAAAGCGAATAAAAATAAGACCCACTGCAGATATCCCTGCGTGGGTCTTTATTTTTATTCGTTTAAGTTGTCTCGTTGCTTACGCGACTATTCAATAATAGTAGCAACACGGCCTGAACCAACGGTACGTCCACCTTCACGGATAGCGAAGGTAAGACCCTGCTCCATAGCGATGGGATGGATCAGTTCGATGGTCATTTCTACGTTATCACCAGGCATGCACATCTCGGTTCCTGCAGGAAGGTTGCAAACACCGGTAACGTCAGTTGTTCTGAAGTAGAACTGAGGTCTGTAGTTGTTGAAGAAAGGAGTATGACGTCCACCTTCATCTTTGGTTAATACGTATACCTGAGCGGTAAATTTCTTGTGGCAGGTAACTGAACCGGGTTTGGAAAGAACCTGTCCTCTTTCGATTTCAGTTCTCTGAACACCACGAAGAAGTGCACCAATGTTATCACCGGCCTGTGCTTCATCAAGCATCTTACGGAACATTTCGATACCGGTAACAACGGTCTTTCTGGTCTCTTCCTTGATACCAACGATTTCAACTTCCTCGTTGAGGTGAAGAGTACCACGCTCTACTCTACCGGTAGCAACGGTACCACGACCGGTAATGGTGAATACGTCCTCGACAGGCATTAAGAAAGGCTTGTCGGTATCACGCTGAGGATCGGGAATATAGGAATCAACGGTATCCATAAGTTCCATGATCTTGTCGCCCCATTCACTGCTGGGATCTTCAAGAGCCTTAAGAGCGGAACCCTTAATGATAGGGCAGTCATTGAAATCATACTCTTCAAGCTGCTCGGTAACTTCCATTTCTACGAGCTCAAGAAGCTCAGGATCGTCAACCATATCGCACTTATTTAAGAATACTACGATCTTAGGTACACCTACCTGACGGGAAAGAAGGATGTGCTCCTTGGTCTGAGCCATAACACCGTCGGTAGCTGCAACAACGAGGATAGCACCGTCCATCTGAGCAGCACC
>DFEK01000005.1:0-180867 GCA_002368665.1 Lachnospiraceae bacterium UBA3804 | reverse complement strand
TCTCTTCGGGAGCCTTATCGATATTCTCAAAATCTACCTTCTCGTTTCCTGGTACTCTTTCAGCAAGAACCTTGGTGATTGCAGCAGTTAAGGTTGTTTTACCATGGTCAACGTGGCCAATGGTACCAATGTTACAATGGGGTTTAGTTCTTTCAAATTTAGCTTTAGCCATTTCTAAAGTCCTCCTTAAGTATTGTAAAAAATTGTCTGTTTCAAATTTTACAAGCTAATACTGATTATAGTAAATAATCCGCATATTTTCAAGCAAAATTTAGGTTTCTTATCGTTGTATTACTACGCTTATTGAGCGTTTGCCTTGCCTGCAAGAACTTTCTCCTGAATGTTCTTGGGAACGGGCTCGTATTTCTCGAAGAACATGGAATAGTTACCACGTCCCTGGGTCTTGGAACGAAGGTCGGTGGAGTATCCGAACATCTCGGCCAAAGGCACATATCCGCGCACAATCTTGCCGCCGCCCAAATCATCCATTCCTTCGATACGACCACGTCTGGAGTTGATATCTCCGATAACGTCGCCCATGTACTCTTCCGGCATGGTTACTTCAACCTTCATAATCGGCTCAAGTAAAATTGCGTCACCCTTCTTCATTGCATCCTTAAATGCCATGGAACCGGCAATATGGAATGCCATTTCGGAGGAGTCGACTTCATGGTAGGATCCGTCATATACGTTAGCGTAAACACCGAGTACGGGGAATCCGCCGAGGATACCGCTCTTGGCGGCCTCTTCGATACCTTCACCGACTGCAGGGATGTATTCCTTGGGAATCGCACCGCCGACAACGGTGGATTCGAACTTGAAGGTTTCTTCGCCATTGGGATCCATCGGTGTAAATTTAACTTTACAATGTCCGTACTGTCCACGACCACCGGACTGCTTTGCATACTTGGAATCCACATCCACCTCTTTAGTGAAGGTTTCCTTGTAAGCAACCTGAGGTGCGCCGACATTTGCCTCTACCTTAAACTCACGAAGAAGTCTGTCTACGATGATCTCAAGGTGAAGCTCACCCATACCTGCGATAATCGTCTGACCGGTTTCCTGGTCGGTATGAGCACGGAAGGTAGGATCTTCTTCAGCAAGCTTAGCCAATGCTTCACCAAGTTTACCCTGGCCTGCTTTGGTCTTGGGCTCGATTGCAAGCTCGATAACGGGTTCAGGGAATTCCATGGACTCAAGGATTACCGGATGCTGCTCGTCACAGATGGTATCACCGGTGGTGGTGAACTTAAATCCGATTGCTGCAGCGATATCTCCGGAGTACACCTTATCAAGCTCTGCTCTCTTGTTAGCGTGCATCTGTAAGATACGTCCTACACGTTCCTTCTTATCTTTGGTAGAGTTCAGTACGTAGGAACCGGAGTTCATGGTTCCGGAGTAAACACGGAAGTATGCCAGTTTTCCTACGAACGGGTCAGTCATAATCTTGAATGCAAGTGCGGAGAACGGCTCTTCATCGGAAGAATGTCTCTCGGTCTCGTTGCCCTGAAGGTCAACACCCTTGATCGCGGGGATGTCGATAGGTGAAGGCATATACTCGATAACTGCATCCAGTAATTTCTGAACACCTTTGTTTCTGTAAGCAGTACCGCAGCATACGGGCACTGCACGGCACTCGCAGGTAGCCAGACGAAGAGCGGCCTTCATGGTATCGATATCGGGGATTTCGCCCTCAAGATACTGCATGGTAAGGTCATCGTCCAGTTCGCAAACCTTCTCGATCAACTCTTCATGGTACTTGTCTGCCAGTTCCTTCATATCATCGGGAATCGGTACGATGGAAATGTCTTCACCCTTATCATCATTGTAGATGTAGGCTTCCATTTCAAACAAATCGATAATTCCCTTGAAATCGTCTTCTTTTCCGATAGGGATCTGAAGACAAATTGCATTTTTACCTAAACGGTTTTTGATCTGATCCACTGCTGCATAGAAGTTTGCACCAAGGATATCCATCTTATTGATGAACGCCATACGAGGTACGTTGTAAGTATCAGCCTGACGCCATACGTTTTCAGACTGAGGCTCAACACCACCCTTTGCACAGAAAACGCCGACAGCACCGTCAAGTACACGTAAGGAACGCTCTACCTCTACGGTAAAGTCTACGTGACCCGGGGTATCAATGATGTTGATACGATGCTCTAAAGCGCCTGCCTTAGGCTTGTTGTGGTCCTGTAAGGTCCAATGGCAGGTGGTAGCTGCGGAAGTAATGGTAATACCTCTTTCCTTCTCCTGCTCCATCCAGTCCATGGTTGCACTTCCGTCGTGAGTTTCACCGATCTTGTGGTTAATACCGGTATAATAAAGAATACGCTCTGTCGTAGTGGTTTTACCCGCATCGATATGAGCCATAATACCGATATTTCTGGTTCTCTCTAATGGGTATTCTCTTCCAGCCAAGGTCGTTCCTCCTCTTAGAATCTGTAGTGTGCAAACGCCTTGTTGGACTCAGCCATCTTATGTACATCCTCTTTCTTCTTAACGGATGCACCGGTGTTGTTTGCAGCATCTAAAATTTCGTTTGCTAATCTGTCTTCCATGGTCTTCTCGCCTCTCTTACGGGAGTAGGTGGTTAACCATCTAAGACCAAGTGCCTGACGTCTATCGGGTTTTACTTCCAAAGGAACCTGATAGGTGGCACCACCGATACGTCTAGCCTTAACTTCCAAAATGGGCATGATGTTGTTCATTGCCTCCTGGAATACTTCGAGGGCAGGCTTACCGGATTTTTCTTCTACCTGAGCAAATGCACCATATACAATCTTCTGTGCTACACCCTTCTTACCATCTAACATAATGTTATTGATAAGCTTGGTAACCACTTTATCGTTGTATAAAGGATCTGCTAATACGTCTCTTTTCTGAACATGTCCTTTACGTGGCACGGTTCTTCCCTCCTTAATTATTTGTTGGAATCTCGGGAACTATTTCCCGCGTTCTCCGCTCATTCATACCGGTCCGATTCTTCGTCCCGCTTACGCCTTGGGTATGACTAATATTGCGGATTAATTAAATCAACGGTACTCACATGTGTCCTCTAATGTGTTCGTGTCTAAGAAACATATTCAGCCGCCCTATATACAGGGACTTAATCGATATACCGATCGTGAAATATGAATCCCAACACATCACTTACACTCCACTTCGTTCCGTTTCAGTAATGTGTGCGATTTCACGATTTAAAGTTCGCTGCGCGAAGCGTGAAATCGCTGCTACCCTCGGGATTTTGCTTCGCATAAAAGGATGCAAAGCATCTTTTGCCCTCGCGGAACTGGCGCAATATAAAGTGATTAATAACATCAATTAGTTCTGTTTGTGGTACTATAGGCAGTTAAAAATTACTTGCCTGCCTTAGGACGCTTAGCGCCGTACTTGGAACGAGCCTGACGTCTGTTTGCTACACCTGCGGTATCAAGCGTACCACGGATAATGTGGTATCTGGTACCGGGTAAGTCCTTTACTCTTCCGCCACGGATCAAAACAACGCTATGCTCCTGAAGGTTATGTCCTTCACCGGGGATGTAGCTTGTAACTTCGATTCCGTTAGAAAGACGTACTCTGGCGATTTTACGAAGTGCAGAGTTCGGCTTCTTAGGGGTAGCGGTCTTAACTGCGGTACAAACGCCTCTCTTCTGAGGAGAGGGAGTGTCGATTGCAGTTTTGTGTAAAGAGTTGTAGCTCTTCTGCAATGCAGGAGCGGTGGACTTCTTTACAGCAGTCTGTCTTCCCTTGTGTACTAACTGATTAATTGTGGGCATCCAAATTCACCTCCTTCTTCTAATATTCAGTGCTGTGCATAAGCGCACAAAAACACACGCGCTTTTAGTGCACGCCCATATAGTATACGTCCGTCCTTGCGCAAATGTCAACAAAATTTAAGTAAAATAGGCAAAAAAAAACGCGTTCCGATTACTCGGAACGCGCTTCAATACTGCTTATTTACCCGATTTATTCTTCGGAAGCGACTTCTTCAGCTCCCACAGCTTCGGTTTCTGCTTCGTATGCAGCGTCGGAATACTCCTCATTCATAACATCCTCTAAGGAAGTATCCAGTTTAACATTACGATAACGCTTCATACCGGTACCGGCAGGGATCAGCTTACCGATAATTACGTTCTCCTTAAGACCGATCAACGGATCGGTCTTGCCCTTGATTGCAGCTTCCGTAAGAACCTTGGTGGTCTCCTGGAAGGATGCTGCGGACATGAAGGAGTTGGTAGCCAATGCTGCCTTGGTAATACCAAGGATGATGTCGCTTGCGGTTGCAGGCTCTGCATCGGGATTCTCGGCAAGGAGTTTTTCATTGATCTCTTCAAGTTCCAGTCTGTCGATTAAGGAACCGGGAAGGATATTGGTATCTCCTGCGGTCTCTACCTTCTGCTTCTTTAACATCTGACGAACAATAACTTCGATGTGCTTATCCGCCAGATCTACACCCTGAAGGTTATAAACTTTCTGAACTTCGCGGATCAAGTAGTTCTGTACCGCGCCGATCTTTTTGATGAGAAGAAGGTCGTGAGGATTGATGGAACCTTCGGTTAATTCATCACCGGCTTCAATCACGTCGCCGTCCTGAACCTTGGTTCTGGAACCGTAAGGAATCAGGTAGGTCTTTTCCTTACCGTCTTCACTCTTGATTACGATCTCACGTTTCTTCTTGGTATCGTTTACGCTGACCGTTCCGCCAAACTCTGCGATGATTGCAAGTCCCTTGGGCTTTCTTGCCTCGAAAAGCTCCTCGACACGGGGAAGACCCTGGGTAATATCGCCACCCGCAACACCACCGGTATGGAAGGTACGCATGGTAAGCTGGGTACCGGGCTCACCGATGGACTGTGCAGCGATGATTCCGACTGCTTCGCCGACCTGTACGGCTTCACCGGTTGCCATGTTGGCACCGTAACATTTAGCGCAGATACCGTTCTTGCACTTGCAGGTTAAAATGCTTCTGATCTTAACCTTCTTGATCTCGTTTCCGTCTTCGTCAACACCGACGGTCACAATCTTGTTTGCACGGCTTGCGGTAATCATGTGGTTTGCCTTAACGATTACATTGCCGTCTTTATCTTTGATGGTATTTACGGAGTATCTTCCCTTGATTCTGTTTTCAAGAGATTCCACAACGCTCTTTCCATCGGTAAATGCCATGGCATCGATTCCGGGGATGGAATCACGTCCGACGCTGCAGTCTTTCTCACGAATGATGAGTTCCTGGCAAACGTCAACCATACGTCTGGTAAGGTAACCGGAGTCCGCGGTACGAAGTGCGGTATCGGAAAGACCTTTACGGGCACCGTGTGCGGAAATGAAGTATTCCAAAACGTCCAGACCTTCACGGAAGTTGGATTTGATCGGCAACTCGATGGTACGTCCGGTCGTATCTGCCATGAGTCCACGCATCGCTGCAAGCTGTTTCATCTGCTGCTTGGAACCACGGGCACCGGAGTCAGCCATCATCTTGATGTTGTTGTAAGCGGACAGACCGTTCATCATTTCCTCGGTCAAGCGCTCATCGGTGTCATTCCAAACCTGGATAACGCCCTTATAACGCTCGTCTTCGGTACAAAGTCCACGATGATAGTCTCTGGTGATTCTGTCCACCTGCTCCTGAGCCTGAGCCAGTAAATCGGCTTTCACCGCAGGAACAATCATATCGGAAATGGAAACCGTCATGGCAGCGCGGGTAGAATACTTATAACCCATTGCCTTAACCAGGTCGAGAACCTCGGCGGTCTTGGTTGCGCCGTGAGTATTGATGACCTTGTCAAGGATACGCTTTAACTGCTTCTTTCCTACCAGATAATCTACTTCAAGCTTTAAGTAATCTTCCGGAGTCTCTCTCTTTACTTCGCCCAGATCCTGAGGAAGAATCTCGTTGAAGAGGAAACGTCCCAGCGTGGATTCCACGATACCGGTAATCTCTCCGCCTTCGGGAAGATTTCTGGTGATTTTAACCTTAATCTTGGCATGTAAGTCTAAAATGCCGTTTTCATATGCAAGGATTGCTTCGTTAACATCCTTGAAGAACTTGCCTTCACCCTTTGCTTCCGGTCTTTCCTGTGTTAAGTAGTAAATACCGAGAACCATATCCTGGGAAGGAACGGCTACGGGTGCACCGTCGGAAGGCTTTAAGAGGTTGTTCGGAGACAGAAGCAAGAATCTGCACTCTGCCTGAGCCTCTACGCTAAGAGGAAGGTGCACAGCCATCTGGTCACCGTCGAAGTCGGCGTTGAAAGCGGTACATACAAGCGGATGAAGCTTGATTGCCTTACCTTCAACCAGAATGGGCTCAAATGCCTGAATACCAAGTCTGTGCAGTGTAGGTGCACGGTTTAACATTACCGGATGTTCGCAGATGACATCTTCCAAAACATCCCATACCACTTCGTCGAGTCTTTCAACAAGTTTCTTGGCATGCTTGATGTTCTGGCTGATTCCGCGTCCAACCAGTTCCTTCATAACGAAGGGTTTGAACAGTTCGATTGCCATTTCTTTCGGCAGACCGCACTGATAAATCTTAAGTTCGGGACCAACTACGATAACGGAACGTCCGGAGTAGTCTACACGCTTACCGAGAAGGTTCTGACGGAAACGTCCGGATTTACCCTTTAACATATCGGAAAGAGACTTAAGCGCTCTGTTTCCGGGGCCGGTTACGGGACGTCCGCGTCTGCCGTTATCGATTAATGCGTCAACCGCTTCCTGAAGCATACGCTTCTCGTTGCGAACGATGATATCGGGAGCACCGAGATCAAGAAGTCTGCGAAGACGGTTGTTACGGTTGATGATTCTTCTGTAAAGGTCGTTCAAGTCGGAGGTTGCAAAACGGCCACCGTCCAACTGAACCATAGGACGAAGATCGGGCGGAATAACCGGGATTACATCCAGAATCATCCACTCAGGTCTGTTTCCGGATTCACGGAACGCTTCGATCACTTCCAGTCTCTTAACGAGCTTGGACTTCTTCTGTCCCTTGGTGCTGTCTAAATCAAGCTCTTCTTTTAACTCGGTGTACTCTTTCTCAAGATCGATGCCGAGTAAAAGCTCCTTGATTGCTTCCGCGCCCATGCCGACACGGAACTTATCGCCCCATTTTTCTCTTGCATCCTGGTATTCTCTCTCGGAAAGAACATCTTTCACGTTCATTCCGGTATCACCGGGATCAAGTACGATGTAGGAAGCGAAGTATAATACTTTCTCAAGTACCTTCGGAGTAAGGTCTAAGATCAGACCGATACGGGAAGGAATACCCTTAAAATACCAGATGTGAGAAACCGGTGCTGCAAGTTCGATGTGACCCATTCTCTCACGACGAACGCTTGCTTTGGTAATCTCAACGCCGCAACGGTCGCAGACAAATCCCTTGAAACGGATTTTCTTATACTTTCCGCAGTGGCACTCCCAGTCTTTGCTGGGTCCAAAGATTTTTTCACAGAAAAGTCCTTTGGGTTCGGGTTTTAAGGTTCTGTAATTAATCGTCTCAGGCTTGGTAACCTCGCCATGGGACCACTCTTTAATCTTTTCGGGTGATGCTAAGCCGATTCTGATGGAATCGAAAGAAATCGGTTCGTACATCTCTTTGTTTGCTTCAGGCATTTTGGCTCTCCTTTCGCTTTATTCGTCTGAATCGTCGCTGTCAAAATCAGTGAAATCGCTCTCGTCTTCCGGGAAATCTTCTTCGATATCGGCAAGTTCGCCGTTATCGTCCCATTCCTGTTTCTGGAAGCCAAGTTTACCCATATCTTCTTTCTCGTAATCGTAGTTCTTACGATCGCCTTCCATCTCGATCCGATACGTATTGGTCGGAGCGTCGATGTTCTCGCGGAATTCAACTTCCTCGCCCTTTTCGTCTAAGACTTTGACGTCCAGACACAGGGACTGCATTTCCTTAAGGAGTACCTTGAAGGACTCGGGAATACCCGGAGTAGGAATGTTCTCGCCCTTAATGATGGCTTCGTAAGTCTTCACACGACCGATAACGTCGTCAGACTTCACGGTAAGGATTTCCTGCAGGGTGTAGGAAGCGCCGTATGCCTCGAGGGCCCAAACTTCCATTTCACCGAAACGCTGTCCACCGAACTGTGCCTTACCACCAAGAGGCTGCTGGGTTACTAAGGAGTACGGTCCGGTTGAACGTGCATGAATCTTATCGTCAACCAAGTGATGCAGTTTTAAGTAATGCATGTGTCCGATGGTAACCGGTCCGTCGAAGAACTCGCCGGTACGTCCGTCACGAAGTCTTACTTTACCGTCGCGGCTGATCGGAACACCCTTCCAAAGTTCTCTGTGATCTCTGTTTTCATACAGATACTCGAGCACTTCCGGAAGAAGCTCATCTTTGTGCTTTGCTTCAAATTCTTCCCAGGTTCCGTTAACGTAGTCGTTTGCCAGATCCAGGGTATCCATGATATCTTTCTCTCTTGCTCCGTCGAATACAGGCGTTGCAATGTTGAAACCAAGTGCCTTGGCAGCTAAGGAGAGGTGAATCTCCAATACCTGACCGATATTCATACGGGAAGGTACGCCAAGAGGGTTCAAAACGATATCCAGAGGACGTCCGTTAGGCAGGTAAGGCATATCTTCTACGGGAAGCACACGGGAAACAACACCCTTGTTACCGTGACGACCTGCCATCTTATCACCAACGGAGATCTTTCTCTTCTGTGCAATGTAGATACGAACCTTCTGGTTTACTCCGGGAGATAATTCGGAGTCGCCGTTTGCTCTGGAGAATACCTTTGCATCAACAACAACACCATACTCGCCGTGAGGCACCTTGAGGGAAGTATCTCTTACTTCTCTTGCTTTCTCACCGAAGATGGCACGAAGGAGTCTCTCTTCTGCGGTAAGTTCGGTCTCTCCCTTGGGAGTTACCTTGCCGACTAAGATATCACCGGCACGAACCTCTGCACCGATACGGATGATTCCGCGATCGTCCAGATCCTTAAGTGCGTCCTCGCCGACACCGGGAACATCACGGGTGATCTCCTCGGCACCAAGCTTGGTATCTCTTGCTTCGGTTTCATATTCTTCAATATGTACGGAAGTGTAAACATCTTCACGTACAAGTCTTTCGCTAATCAGTACAGCATCCTCGTAGTTGTAACCTTCCCAGGTCATGAATCCGATCAACGGGTTCTTACCAAGTGCGAGTTCGCCGTTTGCGGTGGAAGGACCGTCCGCAATTACCTGACCCTCTGCAATGTGGTCTTTGGTAAATACGATCGGCTTCTGGTTGTAGCAGTTACTCTGGTTGGAACGAACAAACTTGGAAAGCTTGTATTCCATCTTCTCGCCGTCATCGCAGGTTACTTTGATGCAGTCGGAAGATACATGTGTTACGGTACCTGCCTTCTTTGCTACGACGCAGACACCGGAGTCTACTGCGGTCTTAACTTCCATACCGGTACCGATTACGGGAGCTTCGGTAAAGAGCAAAGGCACTGCCTGACGCTGCATGTTGGATCCCATCAGCGCACGGTTAGCATCGTCGTTCTGTAAGAACGGAATCAATGCGGTAGCTACGGAGAATACCATACGAGGAGATACATCCATGTAATCGAACATTCTCTTCGGATATTCCTGCGTTTCTTCACGGTAACGACCGGATACCATGTTTTTGATGAAGTGTCCTTCATCATCAAGCTTTTCGTTTGCCTGTGCTACATGGTAGTTATCTTCTTCATCCGCTGTCATGTATACAACTTCATCGGTTACCTTCGGATTTTCCGGATCGGACTTATCAATCTTACGATAAGGAGCCTCAACAAAACCGTACTCGTTGATTCTTGCATAGGATGCAAGGGAGTTGATCAAACCGATGTTAGGACCTTCGGGAGTCTCAATGGGGCACATTCTTCCGTAATGGGTATAATGTACGTCACGAACCTCGAATCCGGCACGGTCTCTGGAAAGACCACCGGGTCCCAATGCGGAGAGACGTCTCTTGTGGGTTAACTCACCAAGAGGGTTGTTCTGATCCATGAACTGGGACAGCTGGGAGGATCCGAAGAATTCCTTGATTGCTGCCTGTACGGGCTTGATATTGATCAAATTCTGAGGTGTTAAAGTCTCAGCATCCTGTGTGGTCATTCTTTCACGAACCACTCTTTCCATTCTGGAAAGACCGATACGATACTGGTTCTGAAGCAGTTCGCCTACGGCACGGATACGTCTGTTACCTAAGTGGTCGATATCGTCATCGTTTCCGATGCCGTATTCCAAATGGATGTTATAGTTAATGGAGGCAAGGATGTCTTCCTTGGTAATATGCTTGGGAATTAAATTATGCACATTGTTCTGGATGGCATCGGTAAGCTCTTCGGGCTTCTCGGAGAACTCATTAATGATCTTAATCAGTTCGGGGAAGTATACAAGCTCGGTAATGCCAAGTTCCTTCGGCTCGCAGTCGATCCACTCGGTAATGTCTACCATTAAGTTGGAAAGAACGATGACATTCTTTTCCTCGGTCTGGATCACTACGGATTTCACCGCCGCATTCTGGATACGGTCAGCCACTTCCTGGCTAACGGTCTCGCCTGCTTTGGCAATGATCTCGCCGCTGTATTCGCTGACAACGTCCTCAGCAAGAACATGTCCTGCGATACGGTTTCTGAACATTAATTTCTTATTGAACTTATAACGGCCGACTTTGGCAAGATCGTATCTTCTTGCATCAAAGAACATGCTGTTTAAGAAGTTCTCGGCGCTCTCCACACTGAAAGGCTCACCGGGATGCACCTTGGTATAAAATTCGCGAAGTCCGTCAACGTAATTCTTGGCCGGATCCTTACTGAAGGATGCCTGAATCTTGGGTTCCTCACCAAAGCTTTCGATGATTTCCTCATCGGTTCCCAGACCAAGGGAACGGATAAATACGGAAATAGGAACCTTCTTGGTACGGTCTACTCTGACATAAGCCACATCATTGGAGTCCGTTTCATACTCCAACCATGCTCCACGGTTAGGGATAACCTGGGAAGAATAGAGCTTCTTACCGGTTTTATCTCTGGAAATGGTATAGTAGATTCCCGGAGAACGAACAAGCTGGCTGACGATTACACGCTCAGCACCGTTGATCACAAAGGTTCCGTTCTCGGTCATCAGAGGGAACTTGCCCATGAAGATTTCATGCTCTTTGATGTCGTTTTTGTTATTCTCATCAAAGAGGCGCACCTTTACACGTAAAGGAGCTTCATAGGTAATGTCACGCTCTTTACATTCTTCGATCGAATATTCGGCTTCGTCCTCATATAATTTGAAGTCAACAAACTCCATGCGAATATCTCCGCCGAAATTTGTAATCGGGGAAATGTCGTCAAACGCTTCTCTTAAGCCCTCTTTCAGAAACCAATTGTAGGAGTCCTTCTGGACTTCAATCAAGTTGGGCATCTGAAGAACTTCTTTCTGGCGCTGATAGGACATACGCATGCTGTTACCGTTCACCACTGGACGTATTCTGTTCTTTTCCATTGACACTCGCGACCTTCTTTCATGTTATTTGCGCACAAAAGTACAAAAAGGGCATAAAGCGCCCCTTTCCCACAATAGCGCATTTTACATTGTAACAAAAAAAGCAACCGGATGTCAACAACTTTTTTCCGATTGCTTTTTTATTTGTTTTTAAATACGGTTGGAAGCTTAAATTACTTAAGAGTAACCTTTGCGCCTTCAGCTTCAAGTTTAGCCTTGAGTTCTTCAGCTTCTTCCTTGGAAGCGCCTTCCTTAACGTTCTTAGGAGCGCCGTCAACAAGGTCTTTTGCTTCCTTAAGTCCAAGACCGGTAGCATCACGAACAACCTTGATAACCTTAACCTTGTTAGGACCAGCTTCGGTAAGTTCTACGTCGAACTCAGTCTTCTCTTCTGCTGCTGCAGCGCCATCACCAGCGCCTGCTGCTGCTACAACAACGCCTGCTGCTGCGGATACACCGAACTCTTCCTCGCAAGCCTTTACCAAATCATTTAATTCAAGTACGCTGAGCTCTTTGATTGCAGCGATAAATTCTTCTGTAGTTAATTTAGCCATTTTAATTTTCCTCCATTAATTTTCATTTCAAGTTACCGGCGGATTCTCATCCTGCCGTTTGGGTATTAAGCTTCTGCGCCTTTTTGCTCAGCGATCTGATTAAGCACACGAGCAAGGTTGGCAATAGGTGACTGCATACTTCCGAACAGTTTTCCAAGTAAAACATCCTTGGAAGGGATTGCGGAAATAGTTTTGATTCCGTTTGCATCGTAAACGGTACCTTCTACAACACCACCCTTAACTTCAAGCTTTTCTGCAGTCTTAGCGAAATTGCAGATTACTCTTGCAGGTGCGGTTGCATCTTCTGTTGAGTAAGCCATTGCGCTGGGTCCTTCAAGGTAAGGAGTAAGTCCTTCGAAATCGGTTCCCTTGAACGCAAAATTCATCATGGTATTCTTGTATACCTTATAAGTTACATTCGCTTCGCGAAGTGCCTTACGAAGGTTGGTATCCTGCTCAACGGTAAGTCCGCGGTAATCAACCAGGACAACGGATTTCGCATCTTTGATACCATTGGAGATCTCTTCCACGATGGGCGCTTTCAATTCAACTTTAGCCATTCTCTTTTTCCTCCTTGTATTATTTTGTTTTGTGCCGAAAAAGAGAGTTTAAATGTAATAAAAAACCCTCCTGCCGCAAGGACAAGAGGGTATTGATTCATTGTAAAATCTCACTCATCCTCGGTAGGCGCTACGCTTACGTCGCTTATCCGCGACACCTACTGTCTTCGGCGTGGTCATTTGACGACCTTTGTTAGAATATCATTTAAGAAATATTCTGTCAATATAAATTAGATCTTAGCTGCGTTAACCTTGACACCGGGTCCCATGGTGCTGGACATGGTCACGCTCTTTAAGTACTGTCCCTTTAAGGTGCTGGGCTTAGCCTTAATGATTGCGTTCATTAATGCATCAAAGTTCTGCACAAGCTGCTCCTCGCTGAAGGAAGCTTTACCGATCGGGCAGTGGATAATGTTAGCTTTATCCAATCTGTACTCAATCTTACCGGCTTTGATATCGTTGATGGCCTTGGTAACATCCATCGTTACGGTACCTGCCTTGGGGTTGGGCATAAGTCCTTTAGGACCTAAAACCTTACCGAGACGTCCTACAACACCCATCATGTCGGGAGTTGCAACAACAACATCGAAATCTAACCAGCCTTCGTTCTGAATCTTCGGAATCAGCTCGTCGCCGCCAACATAATCTGCTCCGGCAGCTTCTGCTTCATTAACCTTATCGCCCTTTGCGAAAACAAGAACGCGAACGGTTTTACCGGTTCCGTTGGGAAGAACTACTGCGCCACGGATCTGCTCTTCTGCATGACGTCCGTCGCAACCGGTTCTGATGTGAAGTTCGATGGTCTCATCGAATTTTGCGGTAGCGGTTTTCTTAACCAATGCAACTGCTTCTGCAGGCTCATAAAATACGCTTCTGTCTACCTGCTTTGCAGCCTCGTTATATTTCTTACCATGTTTCATGTTTTTACCTCCTTGTGGTTTAACGCACGAATGTGCTTCCACTTACTCTGCTTAGTCTTCTACTACGATACCCATACTTCTTGCGGTACCTGCGATCATGCTCATTGCAGCTTCGATGCTTGCGGCATTCAGATCCGGCATCTTAAGTTCTGCGATCTCACGGATCTTGTCTTTGGAAATCTTAGCAACCTTGTCCTTGTTGGGCTTTCCGGATGCAGATTTCAAATTGCAGGCTTTCTTAAGAAGAACTGCAGCAGGCGGAGTCTTGGTAATAAAGCTAAAGCTCTTGTCTGCGTATACGGTAATGACAACGGGGATGATCAGATCACCCTTATCTGCTGTCTTTGCGTTGAACTGCTTAGTGAATTCAACAATGTTTACACCATGCTGGCCAAGTGCAGGACCAACAGGGGGTGCCGGTGTTGCTTTGCCGGCAGGAATCTGAAGTTTGATATAACCTGTTACTTTCTTTGCCATAGCGGCTACCTCCTAATAAATGTGGTTTGGCGCCCTCCCGATCGGGAAAGCTCCCACTGCCGGAAACTCCGGCAATTAACTGCTCTATATAAAAGGAAAACTCCTCTTATACCTTTCTTACGTCGGCGAATGCGATTTCCACAGGTGTCTCACGACCGAAGAGATCGACATTGATGACAACAACCTGCTTGCCTTCGTCAACACGCTTAACCATACCCACGGTATCCTGCCAAACACCGGAAATAACGGAAACCGTATCTCCCTCTTTGACATCCAGGTGGATCTTTCTTTCTCCTTCACCGACATTGAGAATTCTCATCTCTTCATCGGAAAGGGGAACCGGCTTGCTTCCGGGACCTACGAATCCCGTAACGCCTCTGGTATTTCTTACCACATACCATGCATCATTGTTGTCTGCATCCATGTGAATAAGTACATAGCCCGGGAAAAGCTTCTTGGAAACGGTTCTCTTTGCGTTGTTCTTTACTTCCACAACGTCCTGCATGGGAACACGTACTTCCAGGATTTCATTCTCAAGATGACGGTTTTCGATCGCCTTCTCGATATTTGCTTTTACCTTGTTCTCATATCCGGAATAGGTATGAACCACGTACCAGCCCATTCCTTTTCCGCTCTTATTGTCAGACTGACCGATATCAAATGCTTCCGCAACGGGAGCTTCCTTGGCAGCTTCGGCATTCTCAGCAACAACTGCTTCTGCCTTAACTTCTTCGGTTCCCTCGAAAGCCTCTACATTCTTATTTTCTTCCATATTGCTCCATCCTTAAAGATTGATGAGTTTATCCAGACCTGTCTTTGCAAGGAAATCAATGCCTGCAATAAGTGCAGCACAAACAACGGTAATGAAAGTAACCAGTACCGTCTGTTTACCGATATCTCCCCAAGTAGGCCAGGTAATCTTCTTGAATTCACGTCTTACGCCACGAAAGAAATTCGGTTTATCCTTTTTCTCATTCTGCGTTGAATCTGCCATGTTAAATCCTCTTAAAATGACCGAAAATTATTTGGTCTCTTTGTGTAAAGTATGAGCCTTGCAGAATCTGCAATACTTTTTGGTTTCCATTCTGTCAGGATGATTCTTCTTGTCTTTGGTCGTATTGTAATTACGCTGCTTGCATTCTGTACATGCCAAAGTGATTCTTGTACGCATTTTTTCTACCTCCGCGTCTATAAAAAAGCTAAAAAATAAGACCCCTGATTTGGTCTCGCCTATGTAGAATATCACAGGTTCGTTTCATCGTCAACAAAAATTTATGTGTTTTTTAAGGAAAAATCAGGGAAGGAAATTTCTTTCCTTCCCGAAGTATTCTTTCATACTGCTATATTGATTTTATTCGCCGAGCCCGCTTTCGATTGCCGCTACGAGATGATCCAGTGCTTCTTTCTCATCCACGCCCTCGCATACCAGTGTGATTTCATCGCCGCTTTTGACGCAGGCGCCGAGAACACTTAACACACTCTTGGCATTTGCGGTACTGTCACGAAATTGAAACGTAATCAAAGATTTGAACTGAATTGCCTCCTTGCAGAGGTTCCCTGCCGGTCCGAGATGCAGTCCGGTCGGATTCTTGATTACCACGCTTTTGCTTACCATCCGCGTACCTCCAATTCATTATTGTTTTGCTATGATACCCCTTTGATGCACTTTTTAACCCCCATTAAAAAGTGTCTCATAACTACTCATATTATACCATATAGTAGAAATAATTATCAATAATATCCTATAACAGAGTCTGCTGAATCAGCTCGGCAAGTTTCTTTGCCTCTTCCTCGATCATCTTCTGGTCTTTGCCTTCGATCATGACACGAACCATCGGCTCCGTTCCGGAGGGACGGATCAATACTCTTCCTTCTCCGGCAAACTTCTTATTTAATTCCTCGATCGCGGATGCGATTTCGGGATATTCCATATAATGCTCTTTCTTATGGTTGGGAACCTTGGCATTTACCAGTGCCTGAGGCAGAACTTCCATAACGGAAGCAAGCTCGGAAAGTTTCTTGCCGGTATCCACGATAACCTGGAGCAGTAAAAGTGCGGAAAGAAGTCCGTCACCCGTGGTGTTGCGGTCTAAGAAAATGATATGTCCGGACTGCTCGCCACCTAAGTTGTAACCGTTTTCCTTCATATTCTCAAGCACGTATCTGTCGCCGACCTTGGTCTGCTCAAGATGGATGCCTTCTCTTTTAGCCATAAGGCTCATACCGAGGTTACTCATTACGGTAACAACGATGGTATCCTGCTTTAAGGTTCCGCGTTCCTTCATATAAGTTCCGATGATGGACATTACCTGGTCACCGTCAACCAGCTTACCGTTCTCATCCACAGCCAGCATTCTGTCTGCATCGCCGTCAAATGCAAGACCTAAATTTGCTTTCTCATATACAACTCTTGCGCAAAGCTCTTCCATATGGGTGGATCCGCAGTTTGCGTTGATGTTGGTTCCGTCGGGATTGTTGTGGATGGCAACCACATTGGCGCCAAGCTCTTTTAACGCTTCCACGGAAGTATAATAGGAAGCACCTTCCGCACAGTCTACAACGATCTTTAATCCGGAAAGATCCACATTTACGGAACGAATGGAATGGTTAATGTACTCTTCTCTTGCATCCGTACGGTATTTTACCTTGCCGACACCGGATCCGGTCGGGAAGTTAACGCCTTCCATGTTGTTTCTGATCAGTGCTTCGATCTCGTCTTCGAGTGCATCGGGAAGTTTGTATCCGTTTCCGTCGAAGAACTTGATTCCGTTGAATTCCACGGGGTTATGGGATGCGGAAATTACAACACCTGCATCCACTTTGTATTTCTTGGTCAGATACGCAACCGCGGGAGTAGGAAGAACGCCCACGAAAACCGCATTGGCACCAACCGAGCAGGCGCCAGCCATCAGTGCGTTTGCCAGCATGTCGCCGGAAATACGGGTATCACATCCAACCATGATGGTCGGCTTGTGATTGGTCTCCTTCGTTAAAACATAAGCGCCGGCCTGTCCGAGTTGCATCGCCAAAAGCGGCGTAAGTTCCTCGTTTGCTACACCTCTGACACCGTCAGTACCAAATAATCTACTCATACATTTCCCTTTCCGCTTATTTTATAAGCCCTTTATCTGTCGGTAATCCGAATACGAATCTTACAATTCTCATCCATTCTTACGCCTTCCGGAAGTTCGATCGACGGCGCAATACTGTAATAACCGTTTGCCATCTCTTTGAGATTGTTCTCGCTCATATAAGCATCCAGATCCAGAATAACGGGAATTGCATCCTCGTCCACCTCGTTTAAGGCCGTTGCAAGGCCGGTTAAACGAACCTTTAAAACACTGTCATGGACATAGGTTCCGTCATCTAGGATCTCCAGGTTCTTGCCTGTAGCCAATCCTTTTTTCTGAATTCTGACCGTATTGACTTCCAGATCAAGATGGGTTTCTCTGCGGATCACGGCCGTAACACTGATTTTGCCGTTAAATTTCTCTTCCGCGATCTCCACCCCGAAAGGAAGATAATCGTTTAAGTTAATCTCCACGGTCTTATTGGTTCTCTCGCCTTCCACGCTGAGGTCTTCGCCGCGGACATTGATCGAATTGATTCCATCAAGCTGGCTCTTTCTGCCACGGATCGTAACAACCGTACGGTCCGCCTTGATATCTCCGGTCAGAGCATAGCCTTCTTCCGGTTCTCCGCTAAACTGGTAATTGATCTCCACGATCTTGGAGTACTGGATCTCCTGCGTAATGCTGACTCCGCTGTTGCTTAACTCCAGTCTGGAAGAGCTGACCTTCTTACCCGCTTTGTCATACAAGAAGATCTGGGAAGATGCGGAAACCGTCGAAGTGGCATTATCCACATTGATGGAAGCCTTTGCGGTATCGATGGAATCGATGATGGACTTCGGTCCGGAAATCTCCACCTGGGTAACTCCCAATGTTCTGCCTGCCAGCACATATCCGTCCGCGGGGTTTCCTTCCACATCCACCGTAAGTCTTTTGGTGATCTTGGACAAAGGCTCGATATTAAACCGGATGGTCGGTTCCGAAACCTTCACTTCCACATCGTTTGCGGACTTATTAACGGAAGCCACGATGGTTCCGCTGTTTACACTGGATAAATTACTGATATCGGCCGTAGCCGTAATATTGTCTTTGGTGATTTTCTCAACGACGCTCCTTCTGCCGACAACAGACACATTAACCACATCCGTGTTATCCAACACTTCGTAGCATTGGCCTTTGCTTTCCAGCTCCTGCGCATTCAGAATCTGAACCTCAATCCCGTTAAAGTTCTGGGTCTTGATCGGATCATCAATGTTTACGACAACCAGCCACAATATGATCGCAAATACGATTGCGAGGATTTTTAAATCAAGATTGCGTGTCAGTCGCTCTTTCATCCTGCTTCTCCTCACCTGCTGCGTTATTCGCCTCTACAGTTTCTTTTTCGTTTTCTTTCTTTTTGAATTTCTTGAACAGTTTTCTCTCGCCCACATGCTTTTCCTGAATCAGTTCCAGCTTGGAACGAAGTTCGGATACATCCAGGGCGCGGAAAAGTTCTCCGCCGTATGCCACACTCACCTTACCGGTCTCCTCGCTGACAACGATGGTCATGGAGTCGGTATTCTCGGAAATGCCGACTGCCGCACGGTGTCTGGTTCCCAGATCCTTGCTTAAGGAGCGCTGATCGGACAGGGGAAGGTAGCAGGTTGCTGCTGCCACACGGTCTCCGCGCACGATAACGGCGCCGTCGTGAAGCGGCGTATTGTGTTCAAAAATATTGATCAAAAGCTGACTGGTCAGTACGGCATCCACCTTAATGCCTGTCCGCTCATACTCTTCTAGGGGGGAATCCTTCTCGATTACGATCAGGGCGCCGGTTCTGGCTCTGCCCATTTCGTAGCTTGCAGTGATGATCTCATTTAAGGTTTCATCGGAGAATCTGCCTTCGATCTTTTTATCATCCAGTTTTAAAAGTGTGGAAATAAAATTCGCCTGACCAAGCTCTTCAACCAGACGTCTGATTTCAGGCTGCAGAGCAACGATGACCGCCAGAGCGATTAAAGTTACCAGACTCTTTGCCAGCCAGATGATGGTGGTCATATTAAGAAGAACGGCTATCGCCATGAAAATAAGCACAATGGCCATACCTTTTACAATGGACCAGGCCCTTGTGTTTTTAATCCAAACCATTGCCTTGTAGATGATGAATGCCAGGATCAGGATCTCAATGATATCAAACGGGTTGATATTCGGCCAATGGAATGTGGAGAAATATTGACTTATCGTTGTCCCTATTCTCTCGATCAACTTCTGTTGCGAACCTCCTTATGGGCTGCATTTTCTCTAACTGTATTGCGAACGCTTCCGTTCTCGGAAACTCTGACTTTCTTAACCTTCTTGTCGGATGCGGCCAATGTTACCTTGGGAACCGCTTTGACATAGTAGTAATATTCATCGTCCTCGAATTGGACTTTCTCCGTCCTTGCATAATCCAGGTTAAAGGCGAAGAACTTAATCACCACGGCAACGCCGAAACCGATGATGGTTCCGATGATGGTTCCGAGAACCGGAACCTGTGTGGACAGTGCCAGGTCTCCGACGAACAGGATTAAGATATTTAACAGTGCGCCGACGATCATGGCGATGGTCCATGCGTGGTCGATATTCATACGACGGATAAAGTATACGGCCAAAACCGTGGCAGCGAAGGCGATGATTGCAACCAGCATACCCTTGTTGCCGACAATACCGTCGATAATGGACTTAAATTTGGTGGCCATTTCGGAAATCTCGATTCCGTTGGATTTCGAAAGGCCGACAACAAAATGTAAGGTGTAATATACGATAACTCCGCAAACGGTGCTGATCGCGGACATCGGTGTACCAAGAAGTCCGATCGCCAATGCTACGGAGCAGGGGATCTTCATGGAAAATGCAAGCGGGAGCAAAACCACCACGAGCGTATCCTTGGGGCTGAAACGGAAATACAGAAGGAACAGCACGATAAAGATGATTCCCACTACGGCAACCGCTTCAAGTGACAGCGCGTATACATGCAGAAGGCAAAGTACCGCAGCTGCGATCACGATAAAATTCATGGGAAGGAAAGAACATAAAAGCGCCAAAATCAGGGCGATGGGGAATTTCGCAAATTTCTCCATGAAGCCGAGCTTCCCATTGATGGTAAGAAATGTGACCAGAGCAAGGATGAATTTCAAAACCGGTAAAATGAAGTTTTCGTATTTTCCGTAGAAACTCTTAATCGACTCTCTGATCTCCAGAAGTTTCGTCATGATTACTTTCTTTCCTTTCTCTCTCTTTGATAGAGGATCTGCAGACGCCTTAAGTTATTGAAATATACTTTCAGGCGTGTGCGGGCTTTCCTGTAACGGACCGCGAAAAAGATATAGGAAATCAGAGAATATCCGATCACAAATATCGCGAAATACAGCACAATCTTTTGTATCACTCCGGCCGCATCCGACTGGTAAATACTGTCGATGAAGGCCTCCGAATCGTATAAAACGTAAAGTGCAAAACACAGCGCAAAGGAAAGAGCGGACGCGATCACGCTTCCGATCAGACGTAAGGAAATATAGTCGCTACGGAAATACGTACCGATTGCCTTGTTTTCCTCTCCTTCTTTTTTCTCGTGCATGGCCAGACGGCTCATTAAAATCACACGCTGTTCGCTGATCATTACAAATAACCTCTCCCCGTTGCCAGGGTAAGAAAATAAATATGCTCTACGCCCACACTTCTAAGAACCGCTGCAGCCGCACCGATCGTACTTCCTGTGGTGTAGATATCATCCACTATTATTACAGTTCTTAATTTTACATCATTTTTGGCAATATGAAAAGCCTTTTTCATATTATTTTGACGCTGTCCGCGCCCGAGTTTCTTTTGATTGGATGTCCGATTCGGACGGATTAAGAAGTTTTCCAGAAGTGGAACTTTGGTATAATCGGAGATTTCTTTGGCAAGAATTGCCGCCTGATTGTAACCCCTTGTTCGAAGCCTGTCTTTGTGAAGGGGGATCGGAATGATCGCATCCGCATTTGTCTGCCGGATAAAGGATGCGTACGCCTCGGCCATTTTACGCCCGTAGTATCTTCCGTATTCCGGCCGCCCGAGGGTTTTATAAGCAAAAACGGAATCGTGCACGGATGCATACTCGTAAAGCGAATACCCCCTGTCAAAGGTCCGCGGAATGCGTCTGCAGTCAAAGCAAAAACTGCTGCCCGCTTCTTTGACATGTTTCCCGCACTTTTCGCAAAAGGGCGGTTTGACTTTCCTCGGGATCTTGGCGCAGGCCTTACAGATCCTCTCTCCCGGAAGCAGGGCTCTGTCACAGATCGGACAGTGATTGGGAAAGAAAAACTCTAAAATTTTCTCAGCCTCCATCCGCAAACACCTCCTTAAGGCGCTCCCCAAAGCCGGTCAGGCGCCTCTGCTCACCATCGGTATGTACCATTTTCTCAAGCGTATCCAAAAGTCCCAGCACCATGACGCACTTCGTGCCCCTGGTCACCGCCGTATACAAAAGATTCCGGTTAAAAAGCATCCTCGGGCCGTCCAGAAGCGGCAAAATCACCGCCGGATATTCACTTCCCTGCGATTTATGGATCGTCACCGCATAGGCCAGTTCCAGTTCATCGAGCATGTCCTTTTCGTACTCCACTTCCCTGTCGTCGTCAAAACGCACGACAAGGCTTTTGTCAAAGAGACTTACGGATGTAATAATTCCCGTATCGCCGTTAAAGATACCCTCGCCGTCCGCGATGCTGATCTCGTTGATCCCGCAGATATTCCACTTGGCATCGTAATTATTCTTAATCTGCATGACCTTATCCCCCAACCGGAAGGTCACGTCTCCCCTCTTCATTTCGTTTTTCCCGGGAGCCGGCGGATTTAACTCTTGCTGCAAAAGAGCATTTAGCGCCTGTACCCCCAGGTTTCCCGCTTTCATCGGTGTCAGCACCTGAATCTGGCGGGTGGGAATTTTAAATTTGGCGGGAATGCGCTCCTTCATAAGAAGCACTAAATCACGGCAGACCGTCTCGGCACGCTCGCGCGGTACGAAGAAAAAGTCCTCGCCGTCCGTCTGCCATTCGGGCGAAATGCCCCTCCTAATCAGGTCCGCATTGGCCACGATGTCTCCGCCCTGTGCCTGGCGATAGATCTTCTCCAAGGTTACATGCGTAAAAAGCCCCGTGCGGAGCAGATCTTTTAATACATTTCCGGGTCCCACGCTCGGAAGCTGTGCTGCATCGCCGGATAAGATCAGCCTGCAACCTTCGGGTACGGCGGCAAGCAATGCTTTAAACAAAAAGACATCCACCATCGAAACTTCGTCCACGATAATGACATCCGCCTCGAGCGGGTTATTCTCGCATCGTCCGAAAACAGCAACCTCCTCATCCTCGCCGTCGGAGCCGCTGACTTCGAGCAGGCGGTGAATGGTCTTGGCCTCGTATCCGGTCGCTTCTTCCATACGCTTGGCGGCTCTTCCGGTCGGCGCACATAAGAAAACCTCTTTGCCCTGCTCGTCAAAATAGCGGATCATGGCTTTGATCGTTGTGGTTTTGCCGGTTCCGGGGCCGCCGGTTAAGATAAACACGCCCGTTTCGGTCGCTGCGACCACGGCGTCCTTTTGAACCTCATCCATCGAAAGATTCTCCTTCTCGCAGAGATCCTCCACCTTTTTCGATACTTTGCTTCTGCTTCGTACATCGGTATGCTCGAAAATCTCCTGCAGACCTTTTAACTTGGATGCGGCATATAACTCCGCGCGGTAGGTTGCGGCAAGGAAAACCATATCCGAGCGGATGACGATTTTTTGCTCCATAATAAGCGGAATGAAGCAGTTCTCCACTTCTTCCTCCGAAAGATTCATAAGCTCGGCACAGGTTGTGCGAAGCTCCGATTTGTCCATACAGGTATTTCCGTTTAATTCATTCTGCCCGAGGCAGTAAATGATTCCGCCGCGGATTCTGCCGGGTGCGTTTTTGGCAATGCCTGCCTTGTCTGCGATCTCATCCGCGGTTTTAAAGCCAATCCCACGGATGTCTTCGGCCAGTTTATAGGGATTTTCCCTGAAAATTCGGTACAGATCGGTTTTGTAGCGTTTGTAGATCTTGGCGGCCATGGAGTTGGAGATTCCAAACTGCGCCAAATAGATCATGGCTTCCCTTAAGTCCCTCTTCTCGGCAACCTGCACTCCGATATTACGGGCCATGCGCTCGGAAATACCGGAAATCTGAGCAAGCATCTCGGGCTCTTCGTCCAGGATGCGGAAGGTATCATCTTTAAACTTATGGAAAATGCGTAATGCAAGAACGGGGCCGATTCCTTTGATGGCTCCGGAAGATAAGTATTTCAGGGCGCTTCTGGATTCATCCGGAGGGAGAATCCGAAACGAGGACATTTTAATCTGGGGGCCGTAGGTCGGATGAACGACCTTGATTCCGTCCACTTCCAGATAATCGCCTTCATCCAGACCGTATACGGATCCGACGCACTTTAATTCACCTTCCTCAAGCTCTTCGCTGACGAAGGTGAAAATGCCGAAACTCGAGTCCGGATTGCGATAAGAAAAGCTATCCACATAGCCTTTGATCTTCATAATAACAGGATATTCCGATTACGGCTCGGAAATATTTTCCGCCAGGAATTCCACGTACTTTCCGGTTCCGATGGCCACACAGGTCATGGGTTCCTCGGCGGTCATCGTATTGATGCCGGTACGGGATTCAATGAGTTCTTCAAGTCCGCGTAACATACTTCCGCCACCGGTAAGGACAATGCCTCGGTCTGCGATATCCGCAGCAAGTTCGGGAGGCGTATGCTCCAAAACACCATGGATGGCTTCAACGATCTTGGATGTCGTCTCGCGAAGTGCGGTCTCGATCTCCTCGGAAGAAACCTTGACGGAATTGGGAAGACCGGTTAAAACATTCAATCCGCGGACATCCATATAGTTGGTCTCGGGCAGACGGTATGCCGCACCGATCTTGATCTTAATGTCTTCTGCCGTACGCTCACCGATCATTAAGTTATGGTTTTTCTTCATGTAACGAACGATTGCTTCGTCGAAATCATCGCCTGCGATGGGAAGGGAATCGCTGACTACGGTTCCGCCCAGGGAGATTACTGCGATATCCGTGGTACCGCCGCCGATATCCACTATCATGTTTCCGCAGGGCTTTGCGATGTCGATACCTGCTCCGATGGCTGCTGCGATGGGCTCCTCGATGATGGAAACCTCTCTTGCGCCAGCCTGATAGGTAGCATCCTCAACTGCCTTACGCTCAACTTCCGTTACACGGGAAGGAACGCAGACCGAAATACGGGGCTTACGGAAGGTTTTCTTGCCGATCGCCTTCTGGATGAAGTACTTCATCATTTTCTCGGTTACGGTATAGTTGGAAATAACGCCCTTACGAAGCGGTCTTACGGCTACAATATTGCCGGGTGTACGGCCGAGCATCAGTCTTGCATCTTCGCCGATGGCTTTGATTTTCTTGGTATCTACGTCGTAGGCAACAACGGAGGGCTCTTTTAAAACAACCCCTTTGCCTCTGATATATACAAGGACACTTGCGGTGCCCAAATCGATTCCGATATCTGTATATTGCATTGTATTCCTCTTTCTGACTTCTATTTCCGAATCTGCCCTTCCGGGCGGATATAAAATACTGACCCCTAAAACGGTAACTAACATTTTAACCGCTGAAGGGAAATAATACAAGGGAAAAAATAACTAAATTTATATTAAAATCAATCCGGCAGAATACGGTCCAGAAGGCGGGCATTTTTAATCGAAAATTCAGGCGTAATCAGGGGTTTTTCCCCGTCTAAAATACACCGGCCGAGCTGTTCTACCTCAAGCCGGTAGTTCGAAGGGGCGTTTCCTTTGCGCACGATTTCGCCTTCTTTGGTAATGATCCGGTAGGAAAAATCACCGGCCTGATTATACTCGACCTCCGAACGGATATCTGCCTTGCTTCCGTGGATAAAAAGGCGGTCAAATCTTGCGTTGGAGCCTGCTTTAAATAAAAATCCCGCATTAAAGGATGCTCTTACCCCGTTTGCAAAGCGCATGATGCAGGCGCTGTGGATATCCACATCTTCTCCGCCCATCTCATAAACAGCCTTGGCAAAAGTCACATCGGAATCCACCAAGGATAAGATCATCGAGGAGCTGTATACTCCAAGATCGTAGATGGCTCCGCCGCCGTATGCTCTGTGAAGACGGAAATCCTCCGTAAACTCCTGTCCGATGAAGGCGGATTCGATATATTCGATTTCCCCTAAGATACCGCTTTGAATATCTTCTTTCAGGCTTGCCACATAGGGACTGTGCAGATATGCATATGCTTCCATCAGATAAACGCCGTTTTCCTTCGCAACCCGAAACATCTCTTCGGCTTCGGATGCGTTGATGGCAAGCGGTTTCTCGCAAAGGACATGTTTGCCTGCCTTCAGTGCTTTCGTAACCCACGGCAGATGCAGATGATTCGGAAGCGGAACGTAAAGTGCCTGCACTTCACCGTCTTCGATCAGTTCGTCATAACTTCCGTAGGCTTTCTCAAAGCCGTACTGTTCTTTGAATAATTCAGCCTTTTCAAGACTTCTGCCCGCAATTGCATACAATTCGCAGTTGTTCGCTTCCTGCATTCCCGGAATCGTGCACCACTTCGCAATATTGGCTGTACCGAGTACGCCCCATTTTACCGTTTTACCCATCGGTAATCCCCCGTTAGTTTCTCTTTAAAATAGCCTCCGCCAGTCTTTGACCGTACATTTCGGCGCCCGCAAGATTCGGATGCAGGTCATCGACATAGTACTTTGAATCGTGTTCCACAAGATCGAATCCGTCAATCAAGCGGATGTTCGGATAGCCTTTGATGATCTCCTTAATGCCTTCGCAGTAGGATAAGAAGTCCTCTCTCTGAGCGTTATCGTAGTAATCTCCGCGCCAGATCGGTGAGATCGCCGTGATCGGAATTTCGCTTCCGTACACTTCTTTGATCCTTTCGTAAAACTCCCGCACCGGACGCAGATCTTTGGTCATATACTGGTTGGTACCGAGAGCTATCATAATCTCATCGGGCCGGTATCCTTCCATCGGAAGAATCGATCCCTTATCGTAGATATATCCGCCGATGCCCTGGTTGATGATATCGAAATCAAGGATCCTGTTCGCCACACTGACATAGGTATATGCCGAGCGAAGCGGACCGAACCCCTGTGTAATGGAATCACCGAGCCAGAGAACCTTTTTTCTTGTCTTTAAGGGAATCAGTTCCTCATCGGAAGAAAGATTCCGGATTAAAACCGTCGCATCCACGGGCAGATAGATCATAATTCTCCTCTTACTGTCCGCTTCCGGTAAGCGAAACCGCAATGTCCCTTCCGCCGGCAGATCCTCTATGCGGTATACTTGTACTTCCTTTCCGTCTGCCCAGAGTTCAAAGGAATCAAACGACCCCTGCCAGATGATTTTATAATCCAGGGAAAGAACGCGTGCTCTCGTTACCGCCTCGATGGTTTTGGCAGTTGAGGCGAAGCTTCGCTCATACCAGTATGGCTCCACCTTCTTAAAATACTCCATCTGCGCTTCGGTATACTGGAATGCCTGCAGCCATCCGTCCTTTTCCAGGAACGAATAAGCACCTTTATAGAATTTCTTTAATTCTTCATTCGAAAAAAACATGTTTTGCCCTCTTTGGAACCATTATACCATAACGTTTTGTTTGCGTATCCTGCAGAGTTTCCAATAGTTTATGATTACGCGCAATGTTTCATCCATAACTACCATCACAAAGATCTCAACGATTCCCCAATGGAAGACCAAAACCATGACGGAACTAGCCGCTACCACAAAGACCGTACCGAAGAGCTGTGTTAACAGCATCCAGGTCGGCTCGCCGTAGCCCTTGATACCGGACCCGATAATAATGTTTCCGCTCTTGGGAAAGAGGTCGATTCCGACGATCAAAAGGTATAAAGGAGCCAGTGTAAGCACGGACATGTCATCGGTAAAGAAATCCAGGATCGGCACAGGGAAGAGCACAAAGAGCAAAAGGTTAAATGCCGCTATCGCTCCGCAGAGGATCAGGGAGCTTAGGGTAACATCCCAGACTCCGCGTATATTGTCCCTACCCTTTTCGTATCCGGAGAGCGTCAGCGTTGCATTACCGATGGCACAAACGATCGCCACGGCGATCAATTCCACACCGAATACGATGGAATGAATGCCGGCCGCCTCCTTGGAAATCTCATTCATCATAATGATCAGATAAAGGTTTCCGAGATTCCAGGCAAATTCCTCCATGGCAGCGGGGCCGCCGAATTTCAGTGTCCTAAGATACGACATAAACTCCGATTTGATGATCTGTCCGAAGGAAGGCTTTAATTCAAGCTCCTTTGATGCCAAAACATAAACCGTTATAACCACCGTACCCAGAAGTTCCGCAATCACCGTTGCAAGCGCCGCACCTTTTACGCCCATGGCGGGCAGTCCGAAATGTCCGAAGATCAAAACATAATCAAGTGCCACATTGGCCAGGGATCTGATCAGACCGTACCAGACCATAATCTTCGTCTTCTGGCTTACCTGCAGCATGCAGCTTAATGAAGCTCCGAAGCCGGTTAAGATAAAAATCGGCGAGTAAAATTTCGCATAATCAACCGCCATTCCCATGATGCTCTCATCCACACGCGTAATCCGGAATGCAAACTGCGGACAAAGCAGCCAGAATAAAAACATCAGAATCGCAATGACATTATTGTACTTAAAAAGCGATGCCAGGATTTTCTTCGCCTTATCGATTTCTTTGGCTCCGTACGCCTGGCTTACCATGATTGTGGCACCGGTCGTAAACGAAAAAATAACATTCATCGTCGTCCACATCGGTGTTCCCGCATTTCCGACCGCACTCACGCTGTCCAACGAAAGCTTCCCGATGAAAGCACGGTCAATTACCATCTGCAACTCCGAGATTAAGCTTGAGAGCATGATCGGAATCGCGATGGCCAGAATTCTTTTAATATAATATTTTTTATCTTTTATTTTTTCTCTCATTTTCTACCTTTAAATTACCTTTTAACCACTCGAGCAGGGAGAGGTGCACACTTGACAGCCGTATCGCGCAAAAAAAGCGCGTCCCGAAATCGGGACGCGCCGCATAAGCGTCAGTAAAGGACTAATACAAAGCCCCTTCCGATATCAGGATAAACAGTATGATACTTAAACCGGCACCGATTACGATACCCGCAACTGCCAAACCGTGTCCGCGGAATTTCTTACGAAGAAGGATTAAATCCAGTATTCCCAGTATTACGGCAAGCGGAGATGTAAATACAAAGAAGGACAGAATAAATCCGACGATTGCCATCGGAGAGAACGGCTTCGCCTTTGCTTCTTTAGCGCTCTTCATTGCAAAACCGGCAACGGGTGCGGAAGCATTATCCATTACAAAGTTTGCCGGCATCGGAGCACCTGCCTGCATCGGCTGTGCAAATCCGGGAGTCATGGGTACACCTGCGGAGGGAACGCCGTTAAATCCGGCCTGTGCAAACTGCGGAGTGCCGTTTCCGTACGGATTCTCCACATTGATTCTTCCTCTTCCGTCAAAAGCACAGAATACATTTACGTTCTGTCCGGGGAAGATCAGTACATTTCTGGAATAATTCTTTTTACCGATTTTGAGAATCAGTGTCTGAGAGCCTGCAGGCAACGTAAACTGCGTTGCTTCTCCGTTGCTTAATACTCTCTTTTCGCCTGTGGATACAACTCGGATTACCAGGGCAACTCCATTGTTCACGGTATTAAAATACACTGTTAAATTCGGTTCCATCTT
The DNA here is from genome assembly GCA_002368665.1 of Lachnospiraceae bacterium UBA3804. Taxonomy (GTDB): domain Bacteria; phylum Bacillota; class Clostridia; order Lachnospirales; family Lachnospiraceae; genus UBA3766. Next base: position 151,979 of record DFEK01000005.1, on the reverse strand, counting down.
ATACTCCTTTATTTCCCCTTTTCGGCACACTTGCCTTTGCTATTGTAATACCCTATTTTTTCTTCGTCAAGGAACTTCTTTGCTTATCACGCTCGATCATTTTCTTAATGTAATATCCCGTATAGGATTCTTTCTTCTTGGCCACCTCTTCGGGTGTTCCGCACGCGATGACGGTTCCGCCCTTGTCTCCGCCTTCCGGGCCCATATCGATAATATAATCCGCGGTCTTAATAACATCAAGGTTATGTTCAATCACCACGACCGTATTGCCGCCTTCGGTTAAGCGCTGCAGAATCTCCACCAGTTTATGCACATCGGCAAAATGAAGACCTGTCGTCGGCTCGTCAAGGATATAAATCGTCTTTCCCGTACTGCGTCTGGATAACTCCGTTGCAAGCTTGATCCTTTGCGCCTCGCCTCCGGAAAGTGTTGTGGACGGCTGGCCGAGTTTGATGTAAGAAAGTCCGACATCATAAAGGGTCTGGATCTTATTCCGGATGGACGGTACGTTTTCAAAGAAAGGCAGTGCCTCTTCCACCGTCATGTTTAAGACATCCGAAATCGTTTTTCCTTTGTAGTGTACATCCAGGGTTTCCCTGTTGTAGCGCTTTCCGCCGCAGACCTCGCATGGAACATACACATCCGGCAGGAAGTGCATTTCGATCTTGATGATACCGTCGCCCTGGCACGCTTCGCAGCGGCCGCCCTTTACATTGAAACTGAAGCGTCCCTTCATAAAGCCCTTTGCCTTGGCATCGGAGGTATTCGCGAACAGATCGCGGATCATGTCAAATACGCCCGTATAGGTTGCCGGGTTGGATCTGGGTGTCCTTCCGATGGGTGACTGGTCGATATTGATGACCTTATCGAGTTTCTCGACACCTCTGATGCTTTTATGCTTTCCGGGAATGGTTACGGCCCGGTTTAACTTCTTGGCAAGTGTTTTATATAAAATCTCGTTGATCAGAGAGCTTTTTCCGGAGCCGGATACACCGGTTACGCAGGTAAAAATGCCAAGCGGCACTTTAACATCGATATTCTTTAGGTTATTCTCGCATGCACCCTTGATCTCCAGGAAATCAACCGGCTTTCTACGGACTGCCGGGATCGGAATAAACTGCTTTCCGCTTAAATACTGTCCCGTCACGGACTCTGGCACCTTCATGATATCCTCCGCCGTACCGAGAGCCGTCACCATACCGCCTTCGGAACCGGCGCCGGGGCCGATGTCCACGATATAATCCGCCGCATACATCGTATCCTCGTCGTGCTCAACCACGATCAGGGTATTTCCGAGGTCCCTTAAATTCTTCAGCGCATTTAACAGTTTATCATTATCACGCTGGTGAAGACCGATACTGGGCTCATCCAGAATATAGCATACGCCCACAAGGCCGGAACCGATCTGGGTTGCCAGCCGGATTCTCTGCGCCTCCCCGCCGGAGAGGGAACCCGTCGCACGCGCCAGGGTTAAATATTCAAGACCCACTTCCTTTAAGAATCCGACTCTTGCGATAATCTCTTTTAAAACTCTTTCGCCGATCAGTTTCTCGCGCTCGGAGAGTTTCAGACCAAGAAGATAGTCCTGCAGATCGCCTACGGAAAGGGTTGTGATCTCGTAGATATTCTTTCCGTTGATCGTAACGGCAAGCGAGGTTTCTTTCAGACGCTGTCCGCCGCAGGCCGTACAGGGCATGATGTTCATGTATTTCTCATACTCCTGCTTCATGGTCTCGGAGAAGGTCTCGCGATACCGTCTTTCCTCGTTCTGGATCAGTCCTTCGAATACCGTCGGATAAACGCCTCTTCCGCGCTGTCCGACATAATGTACGTCCACGCTTTCCGTGGTTCCGTAGATTAAAATCTCTCTGATCTTCTTCGGCAGCTTCTCAAACGGCTCATCCAAAGAAAACTTAAAATGCTTCGCCATGGCCTCCAAAAGTGCATGGGTAAAACTTCCCTTGTCCTTACTGGATGCCCAGCCGGGCGCCTGAATGGCTCCCTCGCTTAGGGAAAGGGACTCGTCCGGGATCATCAGTTCCGGAGAAAACTCCATGCTGTAGCCGATACCGGCGCAGACCGGGCAGGCTCCGAAGGGATTGTTGAAAGAAAAGCTTCTTGGCTCAATCTCATCGATGGATACCCCGCAGTCCGGGCAGGAGAAACTTCTCGAAAAATGCAGTTCCTCTTTGCCGATGACATCAACGGTCATCAAACCTTCCGCAATGTCCAGCACGTTTTCGATGGATGCGGAAAGACGCATTAAAATCTCCGGCTTGACCACAAGTCGGTCCACTACAATGTCAATGTTATGCTTGATATTTTTATCCAGCTTAATCTCTTCGGTCAGTTCGTACATGTTCCCGTCAATTCTTGCACGGACATATCCGTTCTTTCCGGCGCGCTCCAAAACCTTGGCATGTTCACCCTTCTTTCCGCGCACAACGGGAGCAAGCAGCTGAATCTTGGTTCCCTGCTCAAGCTGCATGATTTGGTCCGCCATCTCATCCACCGACTGTCTGCGGATCTCTTTGCCGCATTTCGGGCAGTGCGGTACACCGATACGGGCATATAAAAGACGGAAATAATCATAAATCTCCGTCACGGTTCCCACCGTGGAACGGGGGTTACGGTTCGTCGACTTCTGATCGATACTGATTGCCGGAGAGAGGCCGTCGATGCGTTCCACATCCGGCTTCTCCATCTGTCCTAAGAACTGTCTTGCGTAGGAAGATAAGGACTCCATGTATCTTCTCTGGCCCTCTGCGTAGATTGTATCAAACGCAAGGGAGGATTTGCCCGAACCGGACAGACCGGTAAAGACAACCAGACGGTTACGCGGGATATTGACATCCAGGTCTTTCAGATTGTTTTCTTTCGCGCCGCGGATACGGATCAGTTCCCCTTTGGGAAGCATCTTTACCTCTTCCGGGTGCATTGCGAGTGGATTGGTTTCTACTGTTTTCTTCTTTGCCATGGTTTTACTTTAAATACTTTCTGACTTCTATCATTTTGTCCCTGAGTTCCGCAGCGGATTCGAAATCAAGCTGTGCCGCAGCTTTCTTCATCGCCTTCTCGAGATTCTTCATCATCTTCTCAAGTTCACCCCTGCTCATGGATTCGGGATCTTTCTCAAACTTCTTCTCGTCCGATGCCACTTTCTTGGAAATACTGATTAAATCGCGGACGGATTTCTGAATTGTAGTCGGCGTAATTCCGTTCTCTTCGTTGTACTTCATCTGGATGGCGCGTCTTCGGTTGGTCTCATCGATGGCCGCCTTCATGGAATCCGTCATCGTATCGGCATACATAATGACACGGCCTTCCGCATTTCTTGCCGCACGTCCGATGGTCTGAATCAGCGAAGTCTCGCTTCGAAGGAATCCTTCCTTGTCCGCATCGAGGATTGCAACCAGCGTGATCTCCGGAATATCCAGACCTTCACGCAATAAATTGATTCCGACGAGCACATCGAATTTATCCAGTCGAAGGTCACGGATAATCTCGGCGCGCTCTAAGGTATCGATATCGGAATGCAGGTATTTGACACGGATATCGACATTCTCAAGATAAGAGGTTAAATCTTCCGCCATACGCTTGGTTAAGGTCGTGATCAAAACCTTGTTCTTATTCTGCACTTCTTTGCGGATCTCACCGACAAGATCGTCGATCTGTCCTTCCACCGGACGAACCGAAACTTCGGGGTCCAAAAGGCCGGTCGGTCGGATCACCTGTTCCGCACGAAGGATCTCATGCTCCTTCTCATAGACGGACGGTGTTGCGGAAACGCACAGAAGCTGATCGATATGATCTTCAAACTCCGTAAACGAAAGCGGTCTGTTATCCAGAGCCGACGGTAAGCGGAAGCCGTATTCCACAAGCGTCGTCTTTCTGGCGCGGTCCCCGTGATACATTCCGCCGATCTGCGGAATCGTCATATGGGACTCGTCGATGATCATTAAGAAATCGTCCTTAAAGAAATCCAGAAGACATCCGGGCGGTTCGCCGGGCTTCTTTCCGCTTAAAATCCTCGAATAATTCTCGATACCGGAGCAAAAACCGGTTTCACGAAGCATCTCTACATCAAAGCCGGTCCGGTCCGCAATACGCTGCGCTTCGAGAAGCTTATCTTCGGATTTGAAAAACGCAACCCGCTCTTTTAACTCCGCTTCGATCTCATCACAGGCTTTGGCCATTTTATCCGATGCAATGACATAGTGGGATGCGGGGAAAATTGCCACATGCGAAAGAACCGCATTCACTTTGCCGGTCACCTGGTCGAGTTCGGAGATCCGGTCGATCTCATCACCGAAAAACTCCACGCGGTAGATGACTTTGTTATTCTCGGCAGGTGCGATCTCGAGCGTATCGCCGTGTACGCGGAAGGTACCGCGGTTTAGATCCATATCGTTTCTGTCATACTGCATGGCCACAAGCCCGCGGATGACATCGTCTCTGTCCTTATTCATGCCCGGGCGGAGGGATAATACCATGCCCATGTAATCGTCCGGAGAACCCAGACCGTAGATACAGGATACACTCGATACGATAATGACATCTCTTCTCTCGGTCAGTGATGCGGTCGCGGAAAGTCTTAATTTATCGATCTCGTCATTGACGGAGGAATCCTTCGCAATATAGGTATCCGAAGACGGAACATATGCTTCCGGCTGGTAATAATCGTAGTACGATACGAAATATTCCACCGCATTTTCCGGGAAAAACTCCTTGAATTCGGAGTAAAGCTGCGCCGCCAGAGTCTTATTATGCGCAATGATCAGCGTAGGCTTATTCAACTGCGCAATGACATTTGCCATCGTAAAAGTCTTACCGGAGCCGGTGACTCCAAGCAGCGTCTCCACCTGATTTCCCGCTTTGAATCCGTCCACAAGCGCTTTGATCGCCTGCGGCTGATCGCCCGTCGGTTTATAATCGCTATGCAGTTTGAATATCTGCTTCTCTTCTGCCATTTTATATCCTCAAACAAAAACGGTATACCATAACAGTATACCATTTCCGTTGACCATTGTCTATGATTTTTTGAACATGTGTTCGATTATTTCTCGCTTGTTATCTCGGAAGAATCTTCGCTGCTTTCCTCAGAAGCCTGCTCGGAACTTGCCTCTTCCCTTACAAGCGGATCCAGACCGAGTTTCTCTCTTAAAACATCTTCCGCTTTATTTAACTGGCTATCGGTTCCGTCCTTCACATATGCGTCCGCATCAAATTCAATGTCCACATCCGGCTCGATACCGATCTCATGGAAGCATTCTCCCTTGGGAGAGTAGAAACGTCCGGCCGTCAGTTTGATCGCAGATCCGTCGGTAAAGGTTTTCACAACCTGGTATACGCCCTTGCCGTAGGTCGTCTTTCCAACCACCGTAGCAACACCGAAATCCCTCAGCGCCGCCGTGAAAATCTCCGAAGCGGATGCAGTTCCTTTGTCGGTTAAGACCACCATCGGAACATCCCATGCCTTCGTACCGTCGGAGTAAAACTCTTCCTTGTTTCCGTATTTATCCTGGGTATATACGATCAGTCCCTGGGGCAGGATTTCCTGACAGATGGCTACGGCTACATCCAATCCGCCGCCGCCGTTTCCGCGGATATCAAAAATCACGCCCTTGGCTCCGTCATCCTTTGCCTCCTGTACGGCTTCCTTAAAGGACTCCACGGTCGTATCCGCAAAAGAGCTGATCGCAATGTATGCGATTCCGTCGTCCATTTTCTCATACGCAACCGTCGTCGACTTAATCTCTCCTCTTACGATGTCGAAATCCAGGGGCTTTCCGTCTCTTGCAACATATAAATGCACCGTGGTGCCCTCGTCACCGCGGACCATTCTGACGACTTCCGTAATCTCCATTCCCTGAATATCCACACCGTCCACCTCGACGATGTAATCACCGGCCTTAAGACCCGCTTCCTTTGCGGGCGATCCGTCTTCAACCTCCTCGATCTGAACATATTCCTTATCGGGATCGTAGGATAAAACAGCACCTATTCCGTAGAACTTGCCTTCCCAGCCTTCATTCTGGATCTTCAGTTCCTTGGCGGAATAATAGGTCGAATACTTATCGTGGGTTGCGTTGACGACACCTTTGTAAATGCCCTCCTCGATATCCTCTTCGGGAACGTCCTCATAATAATAGGTGTTTAAGTATTTCTTGATCAGATTGACTTTGGTTTCGTACGAAGGAGGCTCAGAGGAAACTTCTTCGGCAGCAAGCTGCTTCTTTGTCTTGGTCCAGGGAATCAGAACGAAGAAGATGCAAAGGATCGTTGTTACGGCGATTCCCGCAAACAGTCCGATCAAAAAGAGCAAAACGCCCCTTCCCTTGCCGTTTTCTTCTTTCTTCTCTTCCAACGTTTCGCTGGAGGCAATTTCAACATTGCCTTCTTCGAAATCCTTCAGTTTCTCATCGTTTAAGTCGATGCTTTCTATCTGCTTATCCTGATCGCTATCCATTTTATGTTCCTCTTTGGTTTCAAACCATATAGATAATGCGGCCGGGAAGTCTCCCGGCCGATACTGTTCATCTCTTTAAATGATCCCGGCCTACGGATGCGGAATGTAGTTCCAGGGTGATACATACTGTCCGTTTAAACGAACCGTGAAGTGAAGGTGGTTTCCGGTGGAGCTTCCGGTCGTTCCGACAAGTGCGATTCTCTGTCCTTTCGAAACATTCTGTCCGGCGCTTACCAAAAGTTTGGAAGCATGCATGTAGATCGTATACAAATCTCCGCCGTGATCGATCATAACATAATTACCCATACTGGAGTTATATGCAGCGGCAACCACCGCTCCGTCATATGCCGCAAGGATGTCGCTTCCGCCGGGTGCCGCAAGGTCAACTCCGGTGTGGAATTTCTGCACACCCAGGATCGGATGGGTACGATATCCGTATTCACTGGATACTCTGGTAAAAGAAGGAGCCGGCCAGCAGAACATGCCTCCGTCATAACTGCGGTTTACGTTAAGCTTTGCTCTTTCCGCAGCAACGGCTTTCTCCAGTTCGGAGATAACCGAGTTGCATACGGCCAGGTCGTTTTCATATGACTTAATGGCTGCTTCCTTGTTGTTAATATCGGACTGATATGCAGCAATCTCCTGCTCTTTCTGGGCGATCAGTTCTTCCACTGCCTTCTTCTCGTCTTCCGCCGCCTGTTTGGTTTCTTCCAAAACAGCCTCCTCGGCCTCTAACTTTTCCTTGCAGGCTGTGGTATAATCAACGGTTTGCTGATACTGCGCATACATTCTGCTGTCGTAATCGGCAAGCTTATTGATATTTTCCATGTTGTTTAAGAAATCGCCGAATCCGTGTGCGGTGATCAGAAGTTCCAGATAATAATCATCGCCCTGCTCGTAGAGTGCTTTGACTCTTTTTTTCATGGCGGCATACTGCTCCGCCTTGACTCTTTCGGCTTCCTCGAGTTCCTTACGGCTTTGGTCGATCTCTTTCGTCTTCTTGTCGATATCATCGTTTAACTGCGAGATCTTATCCTCGATATCAGAGACATTGTTATCGAGCTGTGTTACGAATGCGGAAAGGTCGTTACGGCTCTTTTCCAGCTGCTTTTTGATATTCTGGACATTGGTGATGTTCGCCTTGATAGCATTTTTCTCATCCTGCGCCGCCTTGATCTGAGCCTGCTTGTCCGCAATGCTCTGCTGGATCTGCGACGTGGTGTCCGCCTTGGCAATACCCGGTGTAATGTTGATTGCAAGGATTGCAGCCAGCGTTACGGCCGTTACGGTTTTCGCTATTTTTTTCCCAATCTGTTTTCTTTTCATCCTGTCCCCCGGATTAAAACATATTGTTTCCCTGATTCCAATTGCCTTATATCAAACGCGAAGGTGCTTTCTTACGGTAAAGAACGATCCGAAGAAACCGATGCCCACACCGATAATGATGGAGATCGGAGCCAGGTACATAAATACCTCGGATGCCGGTACGTAAGAAATATAATCGTTTAAGAACGAGAAATTGTTTCGTAAGAAATCAAATGCGGTATTGTAAAGCACATACAGTACAATAACCGGAATGGCCGCACCGATTAAACCGATGATCATACCTTCGAACACGAACGGCGCACGAACGAAGAAGTCGGTCGCACCGATGTACTTCATGATTGTAATCTCTTCTTTACGAACGGAAATACCGATGGTTACGGTATTGCTGATCAGGAAGATGGATACTGCAAGCAGCAAGATAATCATACCAATAGATACATATGTTACAACGCTTTTTACACCGCTTAACGTGTTGGCGGTAAGCTCGGATTTGTTGATCTTACGGATGCCTTCCACGCTCTCTAAGTACTTAACCAGATCTGCCTGCTTGGAAACATCGTTTAAGTAAATCTGCAGGTTCTCGGAATCAGCCAGCGGGTTTTCGGTAAATCCTTCCGCATTCTCACCGAGTTTCTTGGAAAATTCCGCCCATGCTTCGTCTGCGGAAATAAAATCGCAGCGATATACTTCGGGGCGCTTGGAAACCAGATCCTGAATCTGGTCGATTCTCTCCTGCTCAATGCCTTCGTTGAAGTAAACGGTAACGGATACACCTTCCTCAACGGTTTTTACGATATGGTTTACGTTAAAGACTACCGCAACGAAAATACCGAATACGAAAAGGCAGGCGGAAATCGTTGCTAAAGACGCGAGTGTAAACCACTTGTTACGGAATATGTTTTTGATTCCCTGACCAAGGGAGTAAAAGAATGTGTTAATCATCGATATATGCCCCCTTCTTCTCGTCGCTTACAATAACGCCCTGCTTAAGTGTAATTACACGCTTCTGCATTTCGTTTACGATATCTCTGTTATGGGTTACAACGACAACGGTCGTTCCGTTCTCATTAACCTTCTCGAGAAGTTTCATGATGTCGTTGGTATTTCTGTAGTCCAGGTTACCGGTCGGCTCGTCCGCAAGCAGAATGGTCGGGCGGTTTACAAGTGCACGGGCTACTGCCACACGCTGCTGCTCACCACCGGAAAGCTGCTTGGGTTTTGCTTTGTATTTGCCTGCAAGGCCGACTAAGGAAAGCATGGTCGGAACATTTTTGCGGATCTCGCGCTCCGGACGCATAATGATTCTCTGTGCGAATGCAACATTGTCATAGATGTTTCTGTCTTTTAAAAGACGGAAATCCTGGAAGACTACGCCCAGACTTCTTCTAAACTTCGGCACCTTGGAATGGCGCATGCTGCCCAAGTCATATCCGTTTACGATGACTCTTCCGGAATCTGCCGTAAGCTCTCTTAACAGAAGTTTGATCAAGGTGGACTTACCGGAACCGGAGTCACCCACGATGAAGACAAACTCTCCCTTTTTGATTTTCAAATTGACATTCATAAGCGCCGGTACACCGTTCGCATCGGAGTAGGCGATATTTACGTTCTCCAGATAGATGACGTTCTTTGCGGAATCATCACCTTTTTCTCTGCCTTTCTTTTTGGGTGCCATGCAATTCTCCTTTTTTGCTTTGAATTGATTAGTATTCTACATTCTCCATGTAGTTCATGTAGCGAACTACCATCAGGGCGATCCTGAACGTGATGGCATCTTCGAAAATACGAAGATCGAGCCCCGTTGTTTTCTGTAATTTATCCAAACGGTAAACAAGCGTGTTACGATGGATGAAAAGCTGTCTGGACGTCTCGGAAACATTCAGCGAATTCTCAAAGAATTTGTTGATGGTCGCAAGCGTTTCTTCATCGATATCATCCATGCTCTTACCGTCGAAGATTTCCTTAATGAACATCTTGCAAAGAGGAATGGGAAGCTGATAAATCAAACGTCCGATTCCGAGCTGTCCGTAAGCAATCACGGATCTGTCATCGAAGAAGATTTTTCCGACATCGAGTGCCATCTTGGCTTCCTTATAGGAGCGGCTTACGTCCTTGATCTCGTTTACGGGCGTACCGTATGCGATACGGACATGGGGCATACCTTCCTTCTTTAAGTAATTTACGATATCCCCTGCCATGCGCTCGATATCCTGCGCTTCATTCTCTTCGGTTAAATCTTTGACAACAACCACATTGTTCTCATCAACCGCGGTAACGAATTCCTTCTTGTCGTTTCCGAGGAAATCCTTTACCTGGTCTAAGCAGTTGATGTCTTTGCCGTTGTCGTTTTCCACAATTAAGCAGACTCTTCTGACATCCGTCTGGATGTGCAGTCTTTTGGCCCTGCCGTAGATATCCACCAAAAGCAGATTGTCCAAAAGCAGGTTTTTGATAAAGTTGTCCTTATCAAAACGCTCTTTGTACGCCACGACCAGACTCTGGATCTGGAAGGCCGCCATCTTGCCGACCACGTAGGTGTTCTCGCCCACGCCGGAGCAGATGACGATGTACTCGAGCTGCTGATCGTCATAAATTTTGAAATACTGATTGCTCTGGATCTCCTGGCTGTCCGCAGGAGACTTCACAAATTCCTCCACTGCCTGCGTGTAGTTGGTCTGGAACGAAGCCGTGGTGGCTACCACTTTTCCTTCCGTATCCGTAACGCATAAATCCATACGTGAGATGCGTTTCATCTCATCGATGGAATTTTGGAGAATCTGACTGGAAATCATATCTGTACCCCCTTAAGCAAAATGCCAAATACGATGCCGGCATTTTCGTCAACATAACATACCCCGTTTGCCATTGTACTACAATTTGAAGTAAAAATCCACAAGTATTTGATATTTTATTGGTAAAAATTCATAAATCTATGGCTTTTGTCCGAAAACCATAGATTTATGTTATGTTAACTCTTTATTACATTTTCCGAATGCTTTTCTCCGTAATCTCGATCTTGCCCATTTTAAGAAGGTTTCCGACAGCGCGCTTGAACTCGTTCTTGCTCATGTTCATCTCTCTGCGGATGGTTTCGGGTGAGGCTTTGTCGTTGAACGGTAAAACTCCGTCATAGCTTTCGATTGCCTTCATGACCAGATCCGAGTCGGATGCAATCTGCATATAGGCCTTCTCGCGGATCGCCAGGGTTAATTTACCGTCTTCCTTGACCTCCACCACGCGGGCCGAAATATGGCTGCCCACCGGAATATCTTTCGTAAACTCTCTTTTGGGAATCAGTGCAGAATATTTGTCATCCACCGCAACAAATGCTCCGAAATTATCGCTGATCTCATATAAGGTTCCCTCGACCTTATCCTCCATCTGGTAGGGGCTTTCCTTGACCAGATAATGGTAGATCTTCATCGTCGCGCAGAGCCTGGAACTTTTATCAATGTATAAAGCAACCAAAACTTCATCGCCCGGTTTTACGCGGAAGGTCTGTTCATGGAAGGGCAGAAAAAGATCCTTCTCCAGTCCCCACTCAAGGAACGCACCGATCTTGGTCACGCTCGCAACCCTGCATTTTCCGACCTCTCCAAGCGTCAGCTTCGGTGTATTTACCGTAGCGATCAGCCTGTCCTTGGAATCCTTATAAAGAAAGCATTTAATGCTTCCGCCAACGGCAAGGTCTGCGGGGATCTGGGATTTGGGCAGTAAAACCTTCTCCTCCGGATCACCTCCCGCTTCGGCAAGATATACGCCGAAGTCAACCTTTTTTACCACTTTCAGTTCCTGAATTTCACCAAGTCTTAACATCTGTTTTTCCGTCCTTTTCTTACTGGCCGAACGCCATCATTACCAATCTGACAAGCATTGCGCAGATCCACGCAACCACACACTGCCATACCACAACAAAGATTGCCCATTTCGTACCGAGTTCCCTTTTAATGGAGGCCACAGCCGCCACACAGGGTGTATAAAGAAGGCAGAATACCAAAAGAGGAAGCGCCGTTCCGAGCGTCAGTACGGACTCGACACCGCCCACACTTCCAAAACTCATCTCCAGAACCGATACCACGCTTTCCTTTGCCATGAATCCGCTGAAGAACGAGGTAACGATCCTCCAATCACCGATTCCGAGCGGCTTAAAAATCGGGGCAAAGAAGCCCGCGATGGTAGCCAAAATACTGGATTCCGGATTCGTTACAAGGTCGAAGTGGAAGTCGAAATTCTGTAAAAACCAGACCACGATCGTAGCCACCAGAATAACCGTAAACGCTCTTTGCAGGAAGTCCTTGGCCTTCTCCCAAAGAAGCTGCATAACGTTTTTAAGCCGCGGCATTCTGTAATTCGGAAGTTCCATTACGAACGGAACCGCCTCGCCTTTGAAGATCTTTTTGTACACGAGGGCGATCAAAAGTCCCACAACGATGCTCAGCACATAAAGGCCGATCATGACAAGTGCTTTGTACTTCGGCACAAATGCCTCGACGAAGAATAAATAGATCGGGATCTTCGCGGTACAGCTCATAAACGGTGTTAAAAGAATCGTCATTTTACGGTCGCGCTCCGAAGGAAGCGTTCTGGTCGACATGACCGCCGGTACCGTACATCCGAAACCGATCAGAAGCGGAACGATGCTTCGTCCCGAAAGGCCGAGTTTTCTGAGTGCCTTATCCATGAAAAACGCAACACGCGCGATATATCCGCTGTCTTCGAGAATCGACAAAAAGAAGAACATCGTTACGATGATCGGCAGGAAACTTACCACACTGCCGACGCCGCCGAAAATACCCTGTATGATCAGATCGTGCAAAACCACATTGACTTTCGCAGCCGTAAGTCCCTTATCGACAAGGTCTGTTAAGGCTCCGATACCCAGATCCAGCACCCACTGTAAGAAGGCTCCGACCACGTTAAAGGTTAGGAAGAACACAAGTCCCATCACAAGGATGAAGACCGGGATTGCCGTCCATTTGCCGGTTAAGATTTTATCGATCCTGCGGCTTCTTACATGCTCTTTGCTTTCCTTGGGCTTGGTTACGCATTTCTCGCAAACGCTTTGTATAAAGGAAAAACGCATATCCGCGATTGCCGCGCTTCTGTCCGTTCCGCGCTCGTGCTCGAGCTGCAAAACGATATGCTCCACCATCTCTTTTTCATTCTGGTCGAGCGCAAGTTTCTCTAAGATGACTTCGTCACCCTCTATAATTTTGGAGGCTGCAAACCGGACCGGAATGCCCGCTGCTGCCGCATGGTCTTCAATTAAGTGCACCACCGCATGGATGGCACGGTGTACGGCTCCGCCTTTATCATCCTTGCCGCAGAAATCCCTGCGCAGGGGTTTTTCCTGATATTTTGCAATATGCACGGCATGGTCCACAAGTTCGTCCACGCCTTCTCTTTTGGCTGCGGAAATCGGTACCACGGGGGTTCCGAGCATCTCCTCCATCGCATTGACATAGACACCGCCGCCGTTTCCGGTCAGCTCATCCATCATATTCAGCGCCACAACCACCGGAACGTCCATCTCAAGAAGCTGCATAGTTAAATATAAGTTTCTTTCGATGTTCGTAACATCCACGATGTTGATGATGGCTTTCGGTTTCTCATCGAGTACAAAATCCCTGGATACCAGTTCTTCACTCGAATACGGAGACATCGAATAAATACCCGGCAGGTCGGTGATCAGGGTGTCGTCATGCCCCTTGATCACACCGTCCTTTCGGTCGACGGTAACACCCGGGAAATTTCCGACATGCTGGTTGGATCCGGTTAACTGGTTAAACAGTGTCGTCTTTCCGCTGTTCTGGTTTCCGACCAGTGCAAAGGTAAGCTTCGTTCCTTCGGGCAGCGGATCACCGCTTCCCTTGGGATGGAATTTTCCTTCCTCACCGAGACCGGGATGGGCAATATGCTTTGTTTTGCGGTCCTTATTCTGCTCCTCCTCGTCGGAATCTTTCATAACTTCCACAGAAGAGACTCCGATCTTATCGGCATCCTCCAATCGGAGTGTCAGTTCGTATCCGCGAAGGCGTACCTCCATGGGATCGCCTAAGGGAGCAAATTTAACGACTTTGACTTTTGTTCCCGGAGTCATACCCATGTCAAGAAGGTGCTGTCTGGTTGCGCCCTCTCCGCCAATGGACTCTATGATGGCCGATTCGCCGATTTTTAACTCTTTTAATGTGCTCATATTCTACTCTTCGTAATACCAGACATCTCCGTTTTCATCGACACCGAAGCCTACGAAATCGGACATGTAATAATCATTGTAAATATCATTGATCTCGAATGCATAGAAGTAATCGGCGGGGTCGAGAATACCGTATTCCACCGTGAATGTACCGCTTACTTTATATTCCGTACCGCTGTATAACGTATCTTCCGCATCATCCTCATCCGAATCGGTGAATCCATAGTAAAGCGGAACAATGACATCACCGGAAGCGATCTTCTGAATGGATTTGGCGGATGCGCCGGTAGAGGAAATACCGTCCCACGCACCTTCCACCGTAATGGACTGATCGCTTAAGTTTTGCTTGATACGAAGGTTCGTCTCCTTATCGTTTAAAAGGATCGGCGAGGAGTAGATCACATAATCGTCACTGCAGTCCACAACCGTCAGGGACAGATTCTGTCCATCCGGAAGGGATAACCAGTAGCCGTCGAAATTGTCTTCGAAATGACCGCTCTCCCAGTCACCGACCACATCGATCGTCTCGCCAAGTTCGTAATAAACGCCTTCATCTTCATAATACTGATATACATATCCGTACACCGAAGATGCACGGGAGATACCTCTGGCATCCAGCGTAAAGCCGAATTTACCGTTTTTATCGATTCCGGGTTCCTTTAAGAACGTAATATAACGGCTCTCTCCTGTGGATTCGTACTGATCCGCATAATTCCAGTGATCGTTCTGCTCAATGTTTGCTTCGTAGCTTTCACTGTTCTCATCCCAGGTATAATCCGTACCGTACTCCCAGTTGCCGTCATCCGAGAACCAGTAGGAATCATCATATCCGAAATCATCATTCGAATCTTCATAATCGTAATTGTTGTAATCGTACTCGCAGTCGCCTTCGACTTCAAGCCACTCATCGGAATCCTCGTCATAATACCAGTAAGTGCCATCACTTTCATCGTAGCAGTATTCCACGCCGTCCTCGACGAAATAGTAACATCCGCTCTCTTCATCATAGTAGGTTTCGCCGTATCCTTCCTGCTCGTCCGGATTATAGTAGATCGCACTGGAGAAATCCTGGCGGTCTACAAAGGATGCATAAAACGGACTGATGCAGACATTCTCAAAAACGGTAAGTTCCTTGGAACCTTCGACCGCAAGAGGATAATAAAGGGAAAGTCCGCTGCAACCCTGATGCTGTGAACCGGTTTTATTATAGATGACCGCATCCTTTAAGGCTGCGAGTGCTTCGCTGCTGTTGGCATACGATCCGCAGGCTTCCATTAATCCGCCTAAGTCCACCATATTGGTGTAACCTTCGGAGCGGTTGTTTCCGCCGAAATTGTCGGCGCCTTCGATCTGACGGATCATTTCCGAAAGGGTGGCCGTATTTTCGCTGACCGAATACATTTCCTTTGCAAATGCGTTAAACTTCTGTAAAAAGGTATCCACTTTATCAAGATCGATTACAGAAAGCGTTGCAATCTCCTCTTCTCCCTCAGCCACGCAGGCATCGTAGAATCCGTCGCAAATCACTTTTCCCAAATCTGCTCCGTTTGCTTCGGGGTTGGATGCAAGGTAATTTCCGATCGACGTATAATCCCATCCTTTGCCGGGTTCCGATTCCTGTGAACCCACCATGTAACGGGCATAAGTTGCCAGAATATTGGCGGTCTCCACCGTACCCATAAGGCAGGCATCAAATCCTACGAACTCGAAACGGTCCGACATACCTTCATAGACACTGTAAAGTGCACAGTCCAAATCTCTTAATGTTAAAGCGTCGTCTTCAAACAATTCATCGAAGCAGACGCCGTTGATGCTTCCCGAACCGTGGTTCCAAAGCACCAGTCCCATATGCTGCGCGGGATATTCCTGCACGGCCCATTTTAAGAATGAAGCGAGTGTTTTCGAATCACCCATGCTGGCACCGGGCTGCTCGTCCAATAACGTAATTTCATTATTCTCTACCAGGTAGCGTCCGATCTGACCGGCATTTACATAGTCGTTCTGCCATGCCTGTGCGCCTCCGGTCTCTACGACAAAACGCACTTTGTCGCTTGCCGTAGCGGAACTCATCTCTTCGAAATCCAGTGTTCCGGCCGCGGAATCCGACTCAAGATCGGAACCGCACATATATACAAGGATCGTCCAGTCCCCATTATCGGATAAGGGAACCTCCTCCTTCTTCGGGCGCTCGATCTTCATTTCTCCGGTTGCCTTATCCACCGTGATACGAAGTCCTGCCGCCTCACTAAGGTTTGCTTCTCCGCCAACCTGCGCGATGGGCGTCTGTGATTCCGCTTCTTCGAAGAATCCGCATCCGCCGATGCTGCATACCAGCAGAATCAGTGTTAAAATGACTGCCGTTACTTTTCTTGCTTTCATACAATTCCCCTTTATGTGAAATAAAACTGTCCACCTGCTATTATAATATGAACCTTGGGCAAAAACAAACCCCTTGATTCCATATAATCAAGGGGTTCATCATTTGTGCAGGGCTACAAGGATTCGAACCTTGCGCCTGCGGTGTCGCGCTTCTCGTCAAGCTGCCGATTGTGCAAGCACATCGGCAGTTTTTCTCGAAGAACGCGCAAATGACGGAGTCAGAGTACTAATACGAAATGCTCTGAAATGCCTGATTTATATGGGTTTGCGCCATACTATAGATTCGATTTTTACCTATGAGATTACCTATTCTTCATCTATGAAGCAACTTAGTATTCTTTCTGCCAAACGAACAATCTCCTATAAAAAAACGGCGCGTGAAGGGAAGTGTCGAATGAATCGCTGTTTTCTGAATATGTGAGCTCAAGTTTATTATTGACAATGATCGTGTCTTTTTTTATAATAATTATAGTAATTATAGGCTTTCGAATATTTTTAGCCTATAAATGCTCAAATTAATAAAGCTAGTAAGGTAAATACAGGCTTTTACTATGCCAAAGCCTGTATTTACCCAAAGAGGTTTACCATGTTATTATCCTATCCGGATTGCCTTCAAAAATGGCAGTCAGATTATCAGATAAAAAAGCAAATATCAGAAGGTAATCTATATCAGATCGAGAGGGGAGTCTATTCTGACGTTCCCGATGTTTCTACGTTGGCTGTTATCGCCTTTAAGTACCCCAAAGGAATAATGACTATGGACAGCGCATTCTATTATCACGGTCTTACAGATGTCATTCCGGATGAATTCCATATCGCAACAGACAAACACGCTATTTATATTAACGATAAACGAGTCCATCAGTATTACGTTCTTTCCGATTTTTTAAACATCGGTGTAACGACCATGGAGCGGAGGGACGCGACTATCAGGATTTATGATAAAGAAAGAATGCTGATAGAGCTGCTTCGGTTTAAGAACAAATTTCCTTTTGATTATTACAAGGAAATTATCGGGAACTACAGGCGTCTTATCTATAATCTGGATATCGAGCGGATACAGGATTATGCGGAGAGTTTCCCGCGAAGTAAAATGATTAGTGATGCTCTCGAAATGGAGGTATTGTAGTGGCAACGATAAAAGAGATGATCCGGCAGGCTAATGCAGACGGATATGTTGATGATAATGCAGAAGCAAAGGTATGTCAGGATGTTGTGCTTAAGGCAATTTCTGAAAGTACGCTCAGCAGAAACGTTACTATCAAAGGTGGCGTTGTAATGCGCAGCATATCAAAGGATGC
Source organism: Lachnospiraceae bacterium UBA3804 (assembly GCA_002368665.1). GTDB lineage: Bacteria > Bacillota > Clostridia > Lachnospirales > Lachnospiraceae > UBA3766. The sequence continues at coordinate 134,308 of DFEK01000005.1, read as the reverse complement.
AAGAAGAGCCACGCAGGATATGGATATCGATTTTATCCGGTATTCTCTTGGTGATGATTCGATTCGTCAGTTTATCAAGAAACTGGATTGCCTTGAAGGTATTCACATCCGGCAAACTGGCGAAATAACGGAACTAAAGCAACAGGATTATCATGGAAAGCGTGTCTATGTCATTATTTCCGATGATACTGGCGACTCCATAGAAAGTAAGCTTGATCTTGGTGTGCATAAGAATCTTGACATAGAGCAGGAAGAATATTGCTTTGACATTGCCTGCTATGATGGCAGTGCTACCTTGCTTATTAACTCGAAAGAGCAGATGTTTACCGAGAAGCTTCGCTCACTTTTGAAATTCGGTCCGAACTCGACACGCTATAAAGATGTTTTTGATATGTTCTATCTTACAGATAAGGTTGATACAAAAAAGCTGTTACATTGTTTGAATACATTCGTCATATCTGATCCGAGAATGAAGGAAAACGATATGGATGCTGTGGTAAGAAGGGTGATAAGAACATTCTCATCGAAGAGATATATTGATAGGCTGGCGGATTCGAAAAAGAACTGGATTGGCGAAGAAATACCTGCCATCACGACAAGACTGATTGAATTCCTGAAATCATTGGATTTTTGAATTTTAAGTAAGTGAAAAGGCGTGACCGAAGCCACGCCTACACATTCTTTACTGTCTTAAGATGCCCCATCTGATCCCCACGCCATTTCAGTGGACCAGGACCTTGCGGTCAGCCCCTGTCGGTTTCCCCGATATTAATGATTTAGGAGATTAAATTGGGTTATCTAAAAACCCCTCCGTACCTTCAATTTCGACCTCTTTCTGAAGTTCTATATCATCCGAGATTTGTTTAGTTCCTTTATCAATAAAAAACGTTTCCTTGTACAATTGTCCCTTGTCATTTGTGCCAGATTCCATTTGTTCATATATTACATAATAGGCTGTGTAAACAACATTTCTCTCTGAATCCTCAATCTTGCGAAAAAGTACCTTCTTTTCAGTATCATTTCTACCATTCAAATATATGTCAAACGTTTTTCTAATGTCCTCCACCTCTTGATTTCCGATATAATAGAATCGATTTAATTTATCATCTTGGAGTTGGACTATCGTTTTATAATAAATCTTTCTCCATGCTCGCGTACTGCTTCCATATGTACACCGTACCGCATACTCAACATAGTAATCGTTTTCACCAACCACATATGAATTGACGTTTTCATATTCATAAGAATTCCAACCATATGGATCAATCGTTATCGTATCCAGTTTTTTTACACTTTCATCAACTTTCTCGTGAGAAAGAGCGCCTTTTTCAACACTATTTCCATTCAATACATAGAAAAAAATTTTTTCATCAAAAGGAAGCGCTTCAAAACCTCCTATAATCTCCGCGTTTCTTTTTAGGAGTGGATTATCAAAAAAGTCAATACATTCAAACTCGTTATCTTCAAAAAAATCCGAAGAATGATAAGACTGAAGTGCAATAAATGCCAAATCATCATTCGAAATATTTAAAACAGAATCCTCTGTATCAAAATAAAATCTTGGCAGGTTATCCCTCTCTTGAATCTCCGGTCCCGTATAATCATAGTTATTTGCTCCATAATGAATGCCTTCCGCTGTTTCTGATTTTTCGCAAGAATAATCTTCCGACGATGCGTTTCCTTTTATATTCTTCTGACATGCAAATAGAAACATACAACTCATTAAAGCACCCCATATCATAAATATGTTTCTTATTGTTTTCTCTTTATTCAAAATCTTATCCTCAAAAAAAGTTCGGTTACATGTATATGCAACCGAACCGTCATAGCGCCCTTGCCTTAGACTTCATGCTTTGCGCCCATATATTTCTATATGTTAGCCTATCTTATCCTAATGTATTTCAATACCAAAACCCTATAATATATTTTAACGAATGCCGTTTATTCTTGTCAATACAGATCCGGAGCGTGATCATAAACTTAAGAATCTCAAAATAGAAACATTCATCATGGATGCCGGATATAAAACGCCTGCAATAGCAAAAAAAGGACTTCAGAAATACTGAAGTCCAAAAATGAATATATTCATTTTGAACAGGGCTACAAGGATTCGAACCTTGAAATGACGGAGTCAGAGTCCGTTGCCTTACCGTTTGGCGATAGCCCTATATAGTGCCGTTTTCCAACAGCACTTGTTATTCTACAAAACTTTCTTGGAAAATGCAAGAACTTTTTATTATTTCAGGTCCACTCTGTCATCGCCCCAGAAAAATACAGCGATGGTACCCGGACCGGAGTGTGCGCCGATGGTTTTACCGATGTTAAAAATACGCACGCCGTCTTTGATCTTCGGAATCCTTGCTTCGATGGCTTCCTTTACCTTCTGCGCTTCCTCGGGTGCATTGAAATGTCCCAGGAAACACTTGCCCTGATAATTCTCGCCGCCCTTTGCATGTTCCACCATCTTGTCCACGGTAGCGCCGATGATCTTTTTCTTGCCGCGAACTTTCTCGTATACCTTAAGTTCACCCGCGGGATTGACATACATAAGCGGGCAGATGTTTAAAAGATTACCGAGTGCCGCGCTCGTTGCGGATACGCGTCCGCCGTTTTTTAAGTATTTCAGATCCGTTACATAGAACCAGTGCTGCAGGTGATTTCTCTCGGATAAAACGAAATTCTCGAGGTCTTCCATGGAAGCACCTTTTTTATAACGGTTGTACACTTCATCAACCAAAAGGCCGAAGCCCGGAGCCGCAGAGCGGGAATCCACCGCAATCAGCTTTCTTTCGGGATATTTCTCACGAAGTTCTTCCACTGCTGCCACGCAGGCATTGTATGCACCGGACAATCCGGAAGAAAATACCACATGGAATACGTCCTTTCCCTCTTTTAAGAAGGGCTCAAAGAATTCTTCGTATTCCGCCGTGTTGGGCTGGGAGGTCTTGGGAACCACGCCCTGGTCCATCATATCGGAAAGTTCTTTCTCCGTCATTCCCTGACCGACGATATCGGTAAGCAATTCCCCGTCATGTACCTGGAAATGGTACGGAATGTAGGGGATCCCTGTCTCTTCATAATACTCTTTGCTTAAGTCCGCAGGGGATTCGGTTGTAAGAATAAAATCGCTCATCAAACTGTCTCCTTATCAGCGTAATACTTGTGGCGGCAGTTTAAATGGCCGCACAGGACGCTTTTTAGAGTGTATCATAAAAAAGCGTCCCGCACCATTAAAAAACCATTAACTTTTCTTCTTCGTCATTCCAAGCACCGCAAAACGGTATCCGGGAATTCGGGAAATAATTTCGTATAATCCGATGCCTGCTGCCAGTCCAGCAATGAGGGAGAGCGGATAAATCACCGCCGCAGGCAAAAAGCCGGGTTTTGCAAGGAAAAGTGCCACTGCGGAAATTCCGAGATAGTGGAAAACATAAATTCCAAGACTATGCCTGCTCATCCATGCACTAAACGGTGTTTGGGTATCAAAGAATTTGGCAAATCCGCTTAGGATTGCAAGGCTTCCGAAATAGCCGTACGCACCAAACAAAGGGCTTCTATTGATCGGCGCATCCGCGTAGTTTTGTCCGAAATACAGAATGCAGAATGCCACACAAAGTCCGACGGCGAGGACTGCAAATACCGGGAAAAGTTTTTTAATCCGCTCTATTACCTCCTCATGGGAGAATACAAAATATCCCAGCAGGAAGAAAACAAAGTAGAAGCCGAAGCGGTATACGACAATCATCGGAGTATTCAGGATCAGGCCTGCGCCCCAGGCAGGGATTACAAATAAAAAGGTCATCCATGCAGGTGTTTTGGCCGATACTTTTAAAAGGCGGCCCTTGTCGATTACGCGAACAAGCAGCAAAACCATGCAGAAAATCCACAAAAGCTGCATATACCAAAGGACACCGATTCCGGAGAGTATACAGCTAATCCCAATTGCGATATAATTTCCGGGTGCGGGGAGTTTGCTCATTTCCGCTATCGCATCGGAAAGGGATGCATTGATGAACCCCTGAAGGAACTGAAATGCAACGAGCCCCAAGGTGGTGGGAATCAGTAACCGTTTCGTTCGGTCGGCGGCAAATTCTTTGCCCGTATGATGATCCAGGTAAAGTTTTGCGCTGATACCGGATACGATGAAGAAGATCGGCATAAGCCAGGGATAGACGATGTATTGGAACAGATCCCAGTACTGCACCTTGACATCGGTAATCTTTCCGGCAACGCCCGGGATTCCTTCGCCGTTATACATATAAAACACATGGTATAAAACGACAGCCAAAGTAACCACCCAACGAATATTATCCAGGTAGTGTCTTCTTTTATTTTCCATACCGTCACCCCCCCTACTTATGAAGTGCACGGTTCATCTTATCGACCTTTGCCTTGACCGACAGATAGATAATGCCCCAGATAATTGCAAATACAGCCACGAAAATAACCGTAAAGATCCAGACTTTCTCAAGCGGGATCCATCCGTTTAACAGATAAAATCCCAGATAGTCCACATACAGCACCGCTGCCTGGATCAGAGCCGCAAACGCTTTCGGAACGTTTTCCGTCTGATGAATGACCGAAATTCCCGCTGCGATAAAAGCAAGAACCGTGGTTGTGATGATTCCGAGAACCACTTCTGTCACCGTAAGGGTTTCCAGCTTACCGGCCGCATGTATGCTAAACCATACAATCGCCGTAATAAAAGGGCCTCCCCAGGCAAACATTAAACCTCTTATGCAGAATTCTTTGATAAATTTTTTCATAATCCGTACCTCCGTTTCAGTTCCGCAAAGCATCGTCTTGATATACATTCCGTGTTTCCGCTTTCAAAGACCGCATCCACGGCTCCCGAAAGCTGCACCTTGAATTTGACAATCCGCTTGCGGTTTGCGATTGCAGATTTACTGATCTTCACGAAATCCGCCGGAAGCAGTTCTTCGAGCTCATAAAGTCTCTTCCGGATCTGATAACGCCTGCCGTTCTTTACGATAGCAAAGGTTTTCTCATCTTCTACAAGGAAGTATTCGATCTTGTGAATGTCAAGCATCGTTATCTCGTCATCCGTATAACCGGGCAATTGATCCGTTACACTCTCCGTCATAACGAGTCTTTCGATCTCGTTAATCAAAGGAGTTCTCTCATGCACGTTTGCAATGACTTCTTCCCTGCACTCTTTGTCAATGTTGAGTCTGAAAATCATTTTCTGCTCTCCTCATTAAGTGAAATCTTTGTGATGATCCCATCATACAAAGTTTCATACGTCCTGTCACAAAATATCGGTATTCGGTATGAAACGGACGGTAAACGGTAAAAAAAGAGCTCCGGATCATCAAATCCGGAGCCCTTCATAAATCCTATGATTAAGCTTCTGCTTCTTTGGGCTGATCGGAAGTGCAGTGAGGGCACTTGCAAGCCTCGATATTGATTTCGGATTTGCAGAAAGGACAAATCTTGGTAGTGGGAGCTGCTGCTTCCTCTTCGTCTTTTTTCTTCTTAGCCAGCTTCTTTGCGGAATCAAAGAGCTTGTTCATTCCCTTGATCAAAAGGAACAGAACGAGTGCCAGGATAATGAAGTTGATTACCTGTGTTAAGAAGTCGCCCCAGTTTAAGGAAACGGCCAGTTTCTCTTCTGCGGTTTCAAACTTGCTGTAATCTACCCAGGGAAGTTTGATCACGCCACCGATTTCGGTTCCGCCGATGGATGCCAGTAACGGATTGATGAAGTCAGCGGTAAGTGCTGCAACGATTCCTCCGAACGCACCACCGATGATAACACCGACAGCCATGTCCATGACATTTCCTTTTAACGCAAATTCCTTAAATTCCTGAAAAAACTTTTTCATGCTTAAATACCCTCCTTTGTTTGCTTAATACCCTTTTTATCTTTAGCCGTTTGTGCGTCCAAACGGATAAATTCTTAAATCTTGCCTTCCTGATACATGGCGATCATGTATTCCACGATTTCCGGATCGAACTGGGTGCCTGCGTTGGTACGAAGCTCGAATAGGATCTTGGCCTTCGGCAGACGGTTTCTGTATACACGGTCGGAGTTCATTGCATCGAATGCATCCGCCACATTGATGATTCTTGCATACAGCGGAATCTCCTTGCCGATCAGACCCTGCGGATATCCTTTGCCGTCATAGCGTTCATGGTGGTAAAGTGCTCCGTCGCGAATACCGGGAAGGGAAGTGAAGTTTTCAAGCATCTGTCCGCCCTTTACGGTATGCTGCTTGATGATCTCTCTTTCCTCTTCGGTTAAGGGGCCCTTCTTATTAAGGATTCCGTCCGGGATGGCGATTTTACCGCAGTCATGCATCAGGCCCATATAGCCGACCATCTTGATTTCCTCATCGGAAAATCCCATGCGCTTAGCAATCTTCTGGGAATAGAAGGAAACTCTCGTGGAGTGACCCTTGGTATATTCGTCCTTTGCATCGATGAAACCGGCAAATACCTGCATGGTCTCTTCGATGATCTTCTCGTCATGTTCTTTCTGGCGTCTTAATTTTCTCGTACGGAAATTGTTGAATAACCAGGCTAAAAGCCAGATCAGCCAGATTACCAGTCCGCCTGCGGAGATCCAGAACTCCGGATATTCAAACAGATAGGTTTCGTAGTATCCGCGGATTTCGAAATCCGTAAAATCAAGGCCGTTGGGTGCGTACAGCACATAGCCGAATGTTTTGTTCTCGTCTTTCGGGATTCTTTCCAGATAATCGGCCGGAAGAAATGTGATGCTGTCTCCGTTATTGGTATAATCACCGTTCCAGCTCGAATCGATGGTTCCTTCCACCGGGCGGCCGTCTTTGCCGATGGGCATGTAAATGGTCATGGACCAGTTCACGATGCTCTTTCCGCTGTTATTGTATACCGTTCCGTCGTATTCCGCACCGATGATGGTTTTACCGTTCGTATCTTCGGAGGGCCAGGATTTGGTCTTCTCCATCGCTACAAACTCGGTTACCTTGGTATTGTTCTTCTCTTCCTTGTTCGCGGGACGGTCTTCCACGGTAATCTTTGTGGTAAATTCCTGGGTGTTATCCACACGCCAGCGGATAATGCAGGCCACCGTCAGTCCGAGGAATACCACAAACAGCGATGCAAATATGGCAATTGCTCTTTTCTCCGCTTTATCCAGTTTCAAGAATCTCACCTCTGTACAATTACTTCGTTACAGTATCCGAAGTTTCTACGCTATATATTTTATCACAACTTATTTCATTCTTCAATTCGGCAATTCGCAGTTTTAGGCGTTCTTTCGGCCGGAAATCAGAAGGATGTAATCCCCCGATTTGATCACGGTATCGCCATCCGGAATGATGTTTTCACCTTTTCTGCGGATCCGTACCACAAGCTCCCTGCGGGTAATATCGAGGTCTCTTATGCGCTTGCCGACCCAGGGATTTTCACTCTTGATTAAAATCTCCGTAAATACCACTTCATCATCTTCCGCTTCATAGAAATGCGAACCGAGGATCAGGCGGTCATTTCCTTCAATCACGGTATTGGGTTTCGGGATCATCATCAGATTCTCACGGTAGATGACCGCAACCATCACTTCGGGCGGAAGCGTAATCTCTTTCACCGCTTTGCCGACCCATGGGTGATTGAGACTTACATCACTTACCACAAAATGCACATCATGCTTTTCTTCGGAAGTAGCCAGTGTCTTCATTTTGGTAAACTGCTCCACGAAACCTGCGGAAATAATACCGGTGGGAATCGCTACCATACCGACACCGAGGAAGGAAATGATGATGGCCATGATCCGGCCCAGTGTCGTTACCGGATAAATATCACCGTATCCTACGGTCAACAGGGTGGATACGCTCCACCAGATTCCGGAGAACGCATTCGCGAACTGATCCGGCTGTGCCTCATGCTCCACACTGTACATACAAAGCGAGGATGCAATCGTAAGAATGATGATCATCGTAATGCAGGAAAAAATCTGATTTCTCTTCTCTTTTAAGACATTGATGATGACATTGAATGCATCGAACTGTGCGTTGATCTTAAAGAGTCTGAAGATTCTGACCACGCGGAACATTCTGAATGCCACAGCGCCCGCCGGGAAAATAAAGGGCAGGTAAAACGGCAGAATGGTCAGAAGATCGATCAGTCCGTAGAAAGAGAAAATAAACAGAATACGCGCCACGACGGGGTTTCTTTTCGGATACAGATAATCCGCCGTAATGATACGCAAGATAAATTCGGCCGTGAAAACAACAACCGTAATGATATCAATGACATTTAAGACACCCGCAAACGGTTTGGATGCTTCGAAGGTGGAGAAAAGAGTCGCAAACAGATTCAGAAGAATCATGACGGTAATACCGATATCAAACGCAACGGAAGGCAGATCCTCCTTGTTGCCGATCTGAATGATATCAAATATACGCTTTCTTACATTCTCTTTCTTTGCCATACGCATCTCCCCAAATCAATGTTTCTTCCAAAGTCCGGGTGCAAGTAACAGTAAAATCGGATACAGTTCCAGTCTTCCGGCAAGCATGTCAATGATGATGACAATCTTCGAACCGATGCTGAATCCCGCAAAACCGCCGCAGGGTCCTACTTCTCCGAGACCGGGACCGATATTGTTGATGGTGGCAAGAACCGCCGTGAAATTGGTTTCCATATCAAACTTATCGATGGAAAGCAAAAGTACGGATACGGCAAAAACCAGCATAAAGACTACCATGTATACGGAAACGGAACGGACCGTGTCCTTCTCGATCGCCTTTCCGTCCATCTCGACCATCTTGACGGAACGGGGATGAATGAAACCTTCGAATTCGTTTTTGATACTCTTCCACCAGATGATGAAACGGGAAATCTTCAAACCGCCGCCCGTACTGCCTGCGCAGGCTCCGGTTAACATCAAAAGGATTAAGATGGTCTTCGAAAACGACGGCCATAAGTTAAAGTCCACCGTAGCAAATCCCGTTGTCGTTACGATGGAGCATACCTGGAATGCCGCCATACGGAAAGTCTCCGACACGGAATCGTTGAACTTTAAGATATTGTATGCGATGAATACGGTACTGAGTAAGATCAGTGCCACATACCAGCGTACCTCTTCAATGGAGAACGCGGATTTGAATTTTTTCTTTAGGATAAAATAGTAAAAGTTAAAGTTGATACCGAACAATGCCATAAACACGGTGATCACCCACTGTGCAAACGGTGTATAGGACGCACAGGAGTCCGCGCGCACACCGAATCCACCGGTGCCAGCCGTACCGAATGTGATGCAGATGGCATCAAAAACAGGCATCTTGGCGATGATCAGAAGGATCATCTCGGTGATTGTGATCGTAAAATAGATCAGATACAGAATCTTCGCGCTTTCCTTAACCTTCGGAACCAGTTTGCCGACGCTCGGGCCGGGGCTTTCCGCACGCATCAGATTCATGTTGTAGCCACCTGCCATGGGCAGGATCGCAAGTAAGAAAATAAATACACCCATACCGCCGATCCAGTGGGTAAAGCTTCTCCAGATCAGTGCCGTATGGCTTAATGCTTCGACATCCGTAAGGATGCTGGCTCCGGTCGTGGTAAAACCGGAAGCGGTTTCAAATACCGCATCGATATAGTTGGGGATTTCCCCGCTGATGGTAAACGGCAGGGCGCCGATCAAAGACATGATGATCCAAGAAAGACCGACCACCGCAAATCCTTCCTTGGTGAAAAACTGCGGATTCTTCGGTTTTCTGCGGATTAAGAAAAAGCCGATCAGTGCGGACGCCGCCGCTACGATGATGAAGTAAATACCGGTCTTTTCTCCGTAAATTAAGGATGTAACACAGGGAAGCAGCATGAAACCGCCTTCGAGTGTCATTACCCAGCCTAAAATGTAAACGATAAACGCAAAGTTCATTTTCGCCCGCTCCCGCCTTAGTCTGCAAGAATATCCTTGATGTCTCCGAGTCCCGTATGGGTCGTAACAACAATAACCGTATCACCGACCTGGATGGTGGACTGACCGTTGGGAATGATGACGGCTCCGCCACGGTTGATGCATCCGATTAAGACATTTTTCTTTAACTTTACTTCCATTAACGGTTTGCCGGTAATCTCAGACTCGTCCCGGATTAAGAATTCCAGAGCTTCCACCTTGCCGTCCATCAGCTTATACAGCGTCTCGACATTGGATCCGATGGAATTCTGCATAACTCTTACATGCTGTAAAATATAATCCGATGTAATGTTCTTCGGAGCGATGATGCTTCCGGCCTGGAAGGTGGAAATCATATCGTCGAAGGAAATACGGTTGATCTTCGTAATGATCTTCTTTGCTTTGGATACGCTCTTTGCATACATGGACAGGAAAAGATTCGCCTCGTCGATACCGGTCAAGGCGATGAAGGATTCGCAGCTTTCAATGCCCTCTTCCATCAAAACATCCTTGTTGGTCGCATCGCCGTTAATGATGCATGCCTTCGGTAAAAGCTCGGACAGTTCCTCACAGCGTGCTCTGTCGGAGTCGATGATCTTCACCACGATGCCCATATTGCGAAGCTGCATACCAAGATAGTAAGCGATCATTCCGCCGCCGACGATCATGGTGTTCTTCACCTGATGCGTATCGACGCCGATCTTTTCGAAAAATTCCTTGGCATTTCTCGGTGTTGCCACGAAACTTACGCGGTCGTTCTCCCGAAGGATAAAAGGACCGTTCGGGATAAACGCTTCGTCGCCACGCTCCACGAAACAGATTAAGACATCGCATTTGTATTTCTTGGATACATCGATTAAGGTCATATTCTTTAACGGGGAATCCTCACCGATAACGAAATTCAAAATCTCGACACGGCCGTGTGCAAATGTATCGATCTTATCCGCCGAAGGGAAACGCAAGATACGCGCGATTTCGGTTGCGGATGCATACTCAGGATTGATGACCATCGAAAGTCCGAGTTCTTCTTTGATATAGTCGATCTCCTTGCTGTAAACAGGGTTTCTGACTCTGGCGATGGTGGATGTATTACCGGCTTTCTTTGCGATTAAGCAGCAGAGCAGGTTTAATTCATCCGAACCCGTAACCGCAATCAAAAGATCCGACTGCTCCACGCCCGCTTCTTTCTGCACGCTGTAGCTGGCACCGTTTCCTACCACACCCATACAGTCATAGGTATTGGTCGCCTCCGAAATTGCCTCGTTTCTGGCATCGATGACCGTAATATCATGTTTTTCCCTGGAAAGCTGCTTAATCAGCGTCATTCCTACTTTTCCGCATCCAACGATGATAATTTTCATTTCTGCTCCTAGTTTACTTTACAACGATATTGATAATTCTGCCCTTAACGTAAATCTCTTTGACAATTGTCTTGCCTTCGATGGCTCTTTGCACCGCCTCGGACTCTTTGGCCTTGGCAATGGCGGAATCGTTACCCTCATCCACACCGACCAAAACGGTATCCTTTACCTTGCCGTTTACCTGGACACCGATCTCGATTTCATCGTCTTTCACCAGTGCCTCGTCGTACTTCGGCCATGCCTCGAATGCGATGGTTCCCTCGTGACCCAGAATGCTCCAAATTTCCTCGCCGACATGCGGAGTAATGCAGGATAACATTTTTACAATGCCCTCGGCATATTCCTTCGGACAGCTGCCCTCTTTGTATGCGGCGTTCATAAAGATCATCATCTGGGAAATGGCGGTGTTGAAGCCCAAGGACTCATAGTCCTCCGTCACTTTCTTAACGGTCTTATGATATAACTTTTCAAGGTTCGCTTTCTTGTCGTCGTTTAAATTATCCGGGTTGGTAAAGAAGGTCCAGACACGTCCGATGAATCTTCTTGCACCCTCAACACCCTGTTTGCTCCAGGGCTTGGAAACCTCCAAGGGTCCCATGAACATTTCATAAAGTCTTAAGGTATCTGCGCCGTAATCTCTTACGATATCGCTCGGGTTAATTACGAATTCGGGGAAACGCTTACCCATCTTGATACCGTTTTCACCTAAGATCATGCCCTGGTGAACCAGTTTCTTAAACGGCTCTTTAACGGGAGATAAGCCCTTATTGTACAGGTAACGGTTCCAGATTCTGGAATACATTAAGTGGCCTACCGCATGCTCCGGTCCGCCGATATAAAGGTCAACCGGCATCCAGTGCTTTAAAAGTTCCTGATTGGCGAATTCTTTATCGTTATCGGGATCGATATAACGGAAATAGTACCAGGAAGAACCTGCGGAACCGGGCATTGTGGAGGTTTCTCTCTTGCCCTTTATTCCGTTATGATCGTACTGCTTCCACTCGGTTGCATTTTCCAAAGGCGCCTGTCCGTTCTTCCCCTTGTAGTCTTCCAATTCGGGAAGGATCAAAGGCAGCTCGTCATCGTCCAGAACATGGATCTTTCCGTCCTCGGTATGTACCACGGGAACGGGCTCGCCCCAGTAACGCTGACGTGCGAAGATCCATTCACGGAAGTGATAGTTAACGCATCTCTTGGCAACGCCCATTTTCTCCAGTTTTACGGTGATGGCTTCCTTGGCTTCCTCTACGGTCATTCCGGTAAACTCTTCGGAATTGATCAATTTAAAGCCTTTGCCGAGGTAGTCGTATTTCTCCAGTGCATGCTCACTTACGTCCTGATGACCTGCTTCGTCGGAGCCGTCGATAACCTGGATCATGTCGATATTGTGTGCGATCGCATACTCAAAGTCACGCTGGTCGTGGGAAGGAACAGCCATAACCGCACCGGTTCCGTAGCTTGCAAGTACGAAGTCGCCGATGAAAAGCTTAGCTTCTTTGCCGTTTACGGGGTTGATGCAGGTTACACCCTTTAATTCGCATCCGGACTTGGTCTTATTCAGTTCGGTACGGTCCATATCGTTCTTCTTTAAGGTTTCGTCGATATAGGCCTGAACTTCTTCTTTGTTCTCGATTCTCGGCATCAGCTGCTTTACGATCTCTCCGTCGGGAGCAAGAACCATGAAGGTAATACCGTAGATTGTCTCGATACAGGTGGTGAAAATGGAGAACTCTCCGCCGCCCACGATCTGGAATTTCACTTCCACACCTTCGGATTTGCCGATCCAGTGACGCTGCATATCCTTCGTGGACTTCGGCCAGTCGATCTCATCCAGTCCTTCAAGCAGTTCTTCCGCAAAAGCAGGCTGGTCGATTACCCACTGCTTCATGTTCTTGCGAACGACCGGATATCCGCCACGCTCGCTCTTTCCGTCGATGACTTCGTCGTTGGAAAGTACGGTACCTAACTCTTCACACCAGTTAACGGGCATGTCGATATACTTTGCATAGCCGTCCAGATAAAGCTGTTTAAAGATCCACTGGGTCCATTTGTAAAACTTCGGATCGCTCGTTGCTACCATCTTGGACCAGTCATAGTCAAAACCGAGCTCACGAAGCTGCTTGGAGAAGGTTTCGATGTTTTTCTCCGTAAATCCGTTGGGATGGTTTCCGGTCGTTACCGCATACTGCTCTGCGGGCAGACCGAAGGAATCGTATCCCATGGGATGAAGCACGTTGTATCCCTGCATACGTTTCATTCTCGAAATAATATCGGTTGCCGTATAGCCTTCCGGATGGCCGGCGTGAAGACCGACACCCGAAGGATACGGGAACATATCCAATGCGTAGAATTTGGGCTTGCTAAAGTCCCATACGTCTGTCTTAAAGGTCTGGTTTTCTTCCCAGTACTTCTGCCACTTTCTCTCAATCTCGGCAGGGTTGTAAATTCGTTCCATTTCTAAATCTCCTTTATACTTTCAGCGGTATGCGCTCAAATTTCTCAACATCAACCAATCCCTGTGTGGTCATTTTCAAAGCCGGAATAACGGGAAGGCTTACGAATGCCATGTTCATGAAGGGCTCTACGTTATGCGGTGCGCCGAGTTCGTGAACCGCTTTACGCACGTGGTAGTTAAACTTCGCGGTTTCCGTGGCCGGAAAATCCGACATCAGACCCGCTATCGGAAGAGCCATACGGGCTACGACCTCACCTTTATCGACTACGACATTCCCGCCGCCCATCTGCAGAATGGCATTTGCGGCCAGCGCCATGTCTTCATCGGATGTCCCGATCACGATGACGTTATGGGAATCGTGGGATACGCTCGATGCGATGGCTCCCGACTTAAGGCCGATTCCCTTGATGAAACCAATGCCCTTATGACCGGTTCCCTTGTGTCTTTCGATAACGGCTATCTTTAAAATATCCCTGTCCAGATCGATTCCGCTGTTTACCGTAAAATCGATTTCTTCATGCAGCTCGTGCGTAATGATCTGTCCCGGAATGATGCCCATCACCCTGCACAATCCGTTCTCTTCGCGGATCACGAAATCTTCCGCTCTGCAGGGTTTCATGCGGAAGGTATCACGCACTCTTTCCTCCAGAGAAATATCCACCTTCGGTGTAACCTGACCCCAGAGATCTCCGTTCTTTACCGCAACTTTACCGTGAACATAGACATCTTTTACCTTGAATGTCTCCATATCCTCCACGAGAACCAGGTTTGCGATATATCCGGGTGCGACGGCTCCCATATCGGGGATCTTAAAATACTGTGCCGCCTGCAAGCTTGCCATACGAAGGGCCACTTTCGGGTCGGCGCCAAAGTTGACGGCTCTGTGTATGATGTAATCGATATGCCCTCTGTTTAAAAGATCCGCCGGATGGCAGTCATCCGTAACGAGAAGGCATCTGTGATTGTATTTCGGATCAAAGAGCGGCATTAGGGATTCCAAGTTTCTCGCTGCCGTTCCCTCGCGGATCATGATGTACTGTCCGCGCTCCAGTTTTTCAACGGCTTCTTCTGCATTGGAGCATTCATGATCCGAGCCGACGCCCGCCGCAATATAGGTATCCAGGTCTCTGCCCCGAAGCAGGGGACCGTGTCCGTCCACCACTTTGCCGGCAGCCTTGGCATCTTTCATCTTCCGGAGTACATCCGGAGAATGCTTAACAACTCCGGGATAATCCATGACTTCCGCAAGTCCCAGGATTCGCGGATTGTCATACAGGGGTTTCAGATCTTCGGCCGTAAGGACGGCGCCCGATTCATCAAACGATGTCGAGGGCACACAGGACGGAGCCGTGAAGAAAATGTCCATCGGAAGTCCTTCGCTGGATTGCAGCATGTAACGGATTCCGTCGACGCCGCATACATTGGCGATCTCGTGCGGGTCAGCCACAACAGCCGTGGTTCCGTGGATCAAAGCCGCCTTGGCAAATTCTGCCGGAGTCATCATCGTGCTCTCGATGTGGATATGTCCGTCAATCAGGCCCGGGCAGATCGAAAGTCCGCTGCAGTCCCTGACTTCATCCGCTTCGGAGTACTCCCCGACGCCGATAATCCGGTCATTTTCGATCAGAACATCCTGCTTTCTGATCTCGTCTGTAAAAACATTCGCCACAAAGGCATTTTTCAACAGTAATTTCATCCCTGAAACCTTCTTAAAAGCCCATAAAAAATCAAATTACATTATAGCACAAATATTGCAAATAAGTAAAGGCAGACCGCGTGGTCTGCCTTAGTATGTAACGGTATTTACCGTTTGTGCCTTAATAGGATGAGATTTCATCCTCCGAATCGTCCGTGGAGGAATCAAGGTCACGAATTTCCGCAATATAACTGTAGGAATCGTTTACCTTTACTTCCACTTTATCACCGACTTTGTGTTTCAGAAGTGCCTTGCCGAGAGGTGACTCGATGCTGATGAAGCCCTTTAGGCTGTTGGCACGGATCGGTGTTACGATTTTATACGTTTCCTCCGCATCGTCCTCTTCGATGTAGATGGTCACCCAGTTGTTGATTCCGACTTCATCGTCCTTGGAATCATCCTCGATGATCTGCGCCGTACCGATCATTCTCTCCAGATAGCGGATACGGCTGTTGTTTTTATTATTGGCACGCTTTGCGGCGTAATACTCGAAGTTTTCGCTTAAATCGCCCTGTGCCCTGGCTTCTTTTAAATCTTCCAGAAGCTTCGGACGAAGCGTGATCTTACGATATTCAATTTCTTCCTCAATCTTTTTGATATCGGAAGCTGTCATTTGGTCATTCATCCTTAAGACCTCCGTTTAGTTCTTGGACTCGCTTACTCCGGAAATTAAGCACTGGATACCGTAAACAATCAGTACGATACCGCCGATGACTACGATGAATGCTCCGATCTGTTCCGCAAAACGAATGGGCGAAAGAATCGCCAGCGCGCCGAGAATGATATTGATGATACCAAAGCAGAGCGGAATTGCCGCACCTTTGGCCTTGGCTTTCATGTAGGTAACGGCTTTGGAGATTTTAAAGACTCCGTCCAGGAAAAGCAATACGCCTATGGTAAAGCATAAAACCCATATGATCAGATCCTTAAATACCACCAAAAGAATACCGGATATAATGGATACGATCGCCATAATAAGGCTTCCGACCCTGCTACGGTCTTTGATGAAAAAGATAATACCGACAACGCCGGCTACCCAGAAGCCGATGGCAAGCCCCCAAAGGAAGAGGCCGTAGATTGCATCAAATACCTGATTTTTAAAGACCAGAAACAGTACGCCCAGAATCAGACATACGATTCCGACCACAATGTCACGAACGGTGTTTTTACCTTTTGTTCCCATGTTGATATCTCCTTTTCCTGCCGGAAACGACACAAACGGTACAAAGACTTCGATTTACGCAGTCGTATAATTGTCGAAATATCCCTGGATCAAAACGATCGGCGTACCCTTGTCACCGGAGCCGGAGGTTAAGTCGCAAAGGGATCCGATCAGGTCGGTAAGCTGTCTCGGAGTGGTACCCTGGGAAGCCATGTTACCAACAAGGTTGGACTGTTTGGACTTAATGCTCTCGGAAATAGCATCACGAAGTGCTTCACCGGAAAGGTTTGCGAAATCGTTATCTGCAAGATATTTTAATTTCAGTTCGTTCGGAGTACCGATGAGTCCGTCGGTAAATGCGGGAGATACAACGGGATCCGCAAGCTCCCAGATTTTACCCTGGGGATCTTTGAAAGCACCGTCACCGTAAACCATAACTTCCACGTGTTTTCCGGTACGGGCTAAGATCTGCTCCTGAATCTCAAGAACAAGCTCTTTGCACTCTTCTCTCGGGAAAAGCTTAACCTTGTTCTCGGTGGACTTGTTGGATCCGAGTAAGCCGTACTTTGAGTTATATCCGCTGCCGTTCACCGGTGCGTTCATGATGTCGTCCAGTCCGCAAACAACCTTTGCGCCGCCTGCAAGAAGAATTCTCTTGGTTCTCTTTCTGGTATGGATGTCGCAGTTGATGATGCAGTCGGTATAGTCCAAGATCGTCTTTGCCTGATTTGCGAAAACAACCTCAACCTCTGCACCCTCTTCTTTGATCAGATCGGAATAGTATTCGATGTAATCCACGCCGGTAAACTCATGTTTCTTGTATCCGAACAGTTCTCTGTACTTCTCAAGGCTTAAAACGTCGGAATAGGGATTGACGCCTGCTTCGTCAATCTGATCCCAGCTAAGGAGTGCATTTCCCACTTCATCGGAAGGATAGGAAAGCATCAGAACAACTTTCTTGCATCCTCTTGCGATACCCTTTAAGTTGATCGCGAAACGGTTTCTGGAAAGAATGGGGAAAATAACGCCGACGGTTCCGCCGCCTAATTTATTCTTAACGTCTTCGGCGATATCATCAACCGTTGCATAGTTACCCTGTGCTCTTGCCACAATCGACTCGGTTAAAGCGATTACATCGCGGTCACGAAGGGAAAATCCCTCGGACTCGGCTGCGCCAAGCACGCTTTCCACAGCGATATCAACCAAATTGTCTCCTTCTCTGATGATCGGGCAACGAATGCCTCTGGATACTGTTCCTACTCGTCTTTCCATGTAAAACTCCTCCTTAAAACCGCATTATTGCTCTTTTTCTTGCGTTTTTTCGATGTTTACTGCATTTTCTTTTAAATAATCAAGCACGGCAAATTCGATTGCTGCCTGATTTAAAAATCCTTTTCCGTACTTCTCCTCCAGCGTGGAAGCATATTTCTTATCCACTCCGTAAGCATTCAGTACACGGTCTTTGTTGGCTTCACTGATCGTTAAGCCTTCTTTCTCGTAAACGGCCTGCAGGATGGATGCCTGATTGGCGTTTCTCTGCGCTTTTACACGAAGCAGGGCATAATATTCTTTCCCGGAAAAATTCTCGTTGGGCTCAAGTTTTTTGATCAGGCCCATCAGGCCTTCCAAATATCCTTCCGGATATCCTTTTACTTCGCAATGCTCGTTTAGATACGTCAGAAGATACCGCTCAAGATTGACTTCTTTCTGTCTTTCTTTGTATGTTTCGCGATATTCCTTCACCGTACTGCCCATATCGGGCATATACGCTTGGACAAAAGCATCGGTTAAGTTCTCCGCTTTTAATCCCTGCGCCTCCATCATGGATGCGATCGCACTGTCAATGTCCTCCTGTGATGGAACGATTTCCTCTTCCGGAATGTTGATCTTGGAATAATCGCACATCTTGATGTTGGACGCATCGAATCCGATGATGGTTCCGTCATCGTTTAATCCCACGGAATAATTGCCGTGCTCTTTGACCGTGAAACTGATGCGGTAGACTACGATCCAGATGCAGACGGATACCGCAACCAAAACGGCCATCAGGCCAAGGATCAGTGCCACGGAGCGTTTCCGCTGTGCCTTTTTCGCCGCAGCTTTTCGGTTTTGCTTTTTCTTCTTTGCTTCGCCCATGCTCTCCTTGTACCTGCCCCGGCAAGACTTATTTTGCCTTGTTCATGTCCTCGTTACGAATCTGTGCACGCTTGATCTTGCCGCCCAGGGTCTTGGGAAGCTCGTCAACGAATTCCACGATTCTCGGATATTTGTAAGGTGCAGTCGCATGTTTAACATGATTCTGCAGCTCTTTGATCAACTCTTCGCTGGGTTCATAGCCCTTTGCCAGTACGACGGTTGCCTTAACCACCTGGCCACGGATGGGATCCGGAGCTGCGGTGATGGCGCACTCTACGACTGCGGGATGCTCGATTAACGCGGATTCAACCTCGAAAGGTCCGATACGGTAACCGGAGCACTTGATTACGTCATCGTGACGTCCGACGAACCAGTAATATCCGTCGGTATCTTCCCATGCAACGTCTTTTAAGTTGTAAATACCGCTGCCAAGCGCTTCTTCGGTCATTTCCTCGTTCTTATAATATCCGACAAAAAGTCCGACCGGGTGATTCTTCTTTAAGGAGCAGATGCAGATCTCGCCCTCTTCACCCTGTGCACATTCCGCACCGTCGGTGTTCATTAAGTGAATATCGTAGATCGGGGATAATTTGCCGAGCGTACCGGGCTTTGCTTCAAACCAGGGGAAGTTTGCGATTAAAACCGTACCTTCGGTCTGTCCGAAACCGGAAGCAATCTTATGTCCGGTCAGTTCTTCCCAACGGTTAAACACCTCGGGATTTAAAGGTTCTCCAGCGGTTGCCCAATGCTGAACACTGGATAAATCATAGCTTGCCACGTCTTCCTGCAGCATGAAACGATACATCGTCGGAGGTGCGCAGAATGTAGTGAGCTTGTATTTTTCAATCATGGCAAGCAGATTGTTGGCATGGAACCGGTCCATGTCATACGCAAAAACCGTTGCGCCGCAGATCCACTGGCCGTAAATTTTACCCCATCCGAACTTCGCCCAGCCGGAATCGGAAACGCTCATGTGGAGCTTGTTCTCCTGTACCTGCTGCCAATATTTCGCAGTCACGATGTGACCTAAGGGGTGGTTATAATTATGGCAGACCATCTTCGGCATTCCGGTGGTTCCGGAAGTGAAGTAAATCTGCATAATATCCGTATTCTTGGTTGCCTCTTCGCCGACAGGACGTGTGAAAGTATCCGGATACTTCATGATCTCAGTATCCAGATTGGTCCAGCCCTCTTTGTCGGTCTCGGTTACAAAAATCTCTCTGATGCAGGGAGCTTCGGGCTTTGCAAGTTCCATCTGCTCCATAACATAAGGGTCGTTTACGCATACAAAAGCCTTGATATATGCGGCATTTGCACGGTATGCGATATCCTTTTTGGTAAGCTGTAAGGTACCGGGAACAATGATAACGCCTAATTTCATCAGGCCCACTGCGGTAATCCAGTACTCCCAGCGGCGTCTTAAGATCAGCATTACCACGTCGCCCTTTTTAAAACCTCTGTCGGCAAACATGTTTGCCACACGGTTACTTAATTTGGAAATCTCCGTAAAGGTAAAGGTTCTTTCGTGGTCGTGGTCATCGCACCATACCAGTGCGCGTTTCTCGGGCTCTTCCTTTGCCCAAGCATCTACAATGTCATATCCGAAGTTAAATCCGTCCGGAATATTAACGGTATAATTTTTCTTAAAATCTTCGTAAGAATCAAACTCAATTCTGGGTAAAAACTTTTCTAACATTTTCTCTCTCCTGGGTCCCCTTACTCCGCAATCATGGTAAGGAAGATTGCCGGCTCGTCGCCGCCGCATCTCTGTCCGTGCGGGTAAGTCGGGTTAAAATAAATACTGTCGCCTGCGTTCAAAACCAATTCCTTGTCACCGTGGGTGACGACGACAGTGCCCTTGAGCACAAGGTTAAATTCTTCCCCCCTGTGAGAGACTAAATCCGCGGGTTTGTCCGAAGGATCCAGGGTTACGATAAACGGCTGCATGATCATATTGGCATAATGGAATGCCAAATCCTGGAAATGATATCCGGGATATCTGTCCGCAATCTTGCCTTCTCCCTTACGAACGACCTGATAGGTGGTAAGCTTCGCGCTTACGCCCGTCAGAATTTCGGAAAAGTCCACTTTATACATTTTGGAAAGCTGATAAATCACATTGATCGGAATTCCCTGGCCGTCTTCCTCGTACTGCTTGTATTCCTCAACGGAAACGCCGAGGCGGGACGCCACTTCCTCTTCGGTATAGTCACAAATCTCGCGGAGCTCTTTGATACGCATCGCAATTTCCTTAATCTCGTTCATACCGAATCTCCTTTCCTGGTTATCAAAATTATTTAGTACGTTCACAACTCTACTATTTCCCCTCAACGGAGCCGCCTAGATTCGTACATTCCCCAGCCCTTGGGGGAGCCGCCTAGATTCGCAAATTTCCTCTGGGGAGCCGCCTAGATTCGTACATTTCCCTTCGGGGACGCCTTGCGGCTCTATCCTCCGGCGTAGCGGAACTAAATTCGCGCGTACAAAACAACGCGCTCATTAAGTACCGACGCCTCCGCAAGCCACCTCAGGGAAAAATACGAATCTCTCGGCTCCAGCAAAGAGGTCGCTTGCGAAGCATAATTCTAAATTATTATATCGAGCCGTGAGCATGTAGGCTTCGTAAAGGGTGAGTTTAAATCGAGGGTATTGTGCCACTAATTATGTGCTGCCAACGAGCCCCGAAGATTTACCGAATCCCTGTCGAAGGCGTGATGCTCACGTGCGAGCCAAAATCATATCCAATTATGCGTTCTGGCCGATCTCAAGTGCCTTCTGGTTGAGTTCGAGCATGGCTGCCTTCTTGGCGGGAATAACTTTCTGGATGGCTCCGTCAAGTGCTTCCTTGCTGCAGAAGCCGAGCTCCTTGAACATTTTGCCGACAAGGATGATGATGGCACAGCTGTGCATATTGTTTTCGTCCGCAATCTTGGTTGCGTCCACATAGTATACGTTTACGTCCGTACGCTCTACCTTGATGTCGATCATGGAGCTGTCGACAAGGATGGTTCCGCCGGGTACTACTTTGTCCACGAATTTCTCCAGGGAAGGACGGTTCATGGCGATCAGTACGTCGGGAGTGGTAACTAACGGAGATCCGATGGATTCATCGGAAAGTACTACGGAGCAGTTACAGGTACCGCCACGCATTTCAGGTCCGTAAGAAGGAAGCCAGGAAAGTTCCTTGCCGTCCAAAAGTCCTGAATAAGCGATGGTTTTACCGGCGAAAAGGATACCCTGTCCACCGAATCCGGCCAAAAGAATATTTAATGTGTTAGCCATTAGTTTTCACCTCCCTCAGCAGTTACATCCTTATAAACTCCCAGAGGATAATAAGGAAGCATATTGTCACGAAGCCACTGTACGGCTTCCTTCGGGGAAAGACCCCAGTTGGTAGGGCAGGTGGAAACCACTTCGATAATGGAATATCCACGCTTGTTGATCTGGTTCTCAAAGCCTTTCTTGATGGCTTTCTTTGCTTCTCTTACATGAGCCACGCTGTCAACGGTTACGCGCTGTGCAAGTGCGGTACCGGAAAGGGTGGAAAGAAGTTCGCAGACACGGATCGGGTAGCCTGCCACTTTTACATCACGTCCGTAAGGAGAGGTCTGGGTAACCTGTCCGGGTAAGGATGTCGGTGCCATCTGTCCGCCGGTCATACCGTAAATTGCGTTGTTGATAAAGATTACGGTGATGTTCTCACCTCTGGTTGCTGCATGTACGGTTTCTG
Organism: Lachnospiraceae bacterium UBA3804; assembly: GCA_002368665.1. Lineage (GTDB taxonomy): Bacteria > Bacillota > Clostridia > Lachnospirales > Lachnospiraceae > UBA3766. Next base: position 111,861 of record DFEK01000005.1, on the reverse strand, counting down.
CCATACCGATGGCTGCGAGGTCACCGTCGCCCTGATATGTGAAAATCACATTATCGGGTAATGCTCTCTTTAAACCGGTTGCAACAGCGGGAGCACGACCGTGTGCTGCCTGCACCATGTCACAGTTAAAATAGTTATATGCGAATACGGAGCAACCTACGGATGCAACACCTACGGTGTTTCCTTCTACTCCGAGTTCATCCAGTACTTCTGCTACCAGACGATGTACGATACCATGTGTACATCCCGGGCAATAATGAAAAGGCACATCGGACAATGCCTTGGGTTTTTCAAATACGACTGCCATTTTTAGTTCTCCTTTCCTGCAAGCTTCTTAATCTCGGCAAGTACTTCTGCGGGAGTGGGAATCACACCGCCGGTACGGCCGAAGAAGGAAACGGGTTTTCTTCCGCTTACCACAAGACGTACATCGTCAACCATCTGTCCCATGTTCATCTCTACGCACAGGAAATCTTTGGTATGGCCGACATGCTTCTCAATCGTCTTGTCAGGGAAGGGCCAAAGAGTGATGGGACGGATCAATCCGGCCTTGATGCCCTCTGCTCTTGCCTGCATTACTGCAGAACGAGAAACTCTGGAGGATGCACCGAATGCTACAACTACGATATCCGCATCGTCGCACATAAACTCTTCTGCTCTCTGTTCTTCTTCTTTGATCTTGGCATATCTTTCATAACGCTCTTTGATCAGGTTCTCGAGTTCTTCGGGCTGAATGTAAAGAGAGTTGATGATATTTTTCTTACGCTGATTCTTGTGTCCGTTGGTTGCCCAGGGCTTGTCTGCAATGGGCTCATCCTTCTTCTGAGGGAACTCAACGGGCTCCATCATCTGACCGAGCATACCGTCGGAAAGAATCATGGCGGGTACACGATACTTCTCGCCTACTTCATATGCCAAAGATACGAAGTCTACCATCTCCTGAATGGTGGAAGGAGCAAGTACGAATAACTGGAAATCACCATGGCCGAGTGCCTTGGTTGCCTGCCAGTAATCGGACTGGGACGGCTGAATACCGCCAAGTCCCGGACCGCCACGCTGTACATTGATGATTAAAGCGGGCAGATCGGATCCGCCGATATAGGATACACCCTCGGACTTCAAGCTGATTCCGGGGGAAGAGGAAGAGGTCATTGCACGCACACCTGCACTGGTAGCGCCAAGAACCATGTTTACCGCAGCGATTTCAGATTCTGCCTGAAGGAAAACGCCGCCCTCCTTGGGTAAACGTTTGGACATGTATGCCGCAACTTCCGTCTGCGGCGTGATGGGATAACCGAAGTAATGTTTGCAGCCACACTGGATAGCTGCCTCAGCCAAAGCTTCGTTTCCTTTCATTAAAACTTTTTCTGCCATTTTTATTCTCCTTTATCTTATCTTTCCACAGTAATTGCCACGTCAGGGCACATAATTGCGCAGGATGCACAGCCGACACACTGCTCCATGTCGGTCATTGTCGCGGGATGATATCCCTTTGCATTAATGTGGTCCTTCGCAAGCTCCAGAAGATTCTTGGGGCAGGCAGCAACGCACATTCCGCAGCCTTTGCATACGGTTTCGTCAATCGTAACTTTTGCCATAACTATTCCTCTCTTTCCTTATCTTACTTATGGTCGGCAAAATATCTGTCGGCTATATGAGATATCCTTTGCGGGATATTTTTAACATCTTTATTCCCAGGGAGCCTTTACGTAAATCTCCACCGGGTAAAAATTAACGCTTTCCTTTGCCATTTCGGCCCGAACGGTTTCGTCCGCCGCAAGACTTGCGGGGATTGTTACCGCCTTTAAGGGAAGATTACATTCCTTTGCGGTCTCCACAGCGTAGGGAATGGCTTTTTTTACCGTCTCCCACGTGGTTTCCTGTTTTAAATGCGAGTTTGCGATCACGGCGGTTGCCTTGCATCTGGATGCTGCTTCGATTTCCCGTAAAACTTCCGCAGCTTCAGAAGGCTCCATGGTCAGATTACGATAATGATTGATCACATAGAGCATTTCGTAGTCGAGCGAATTCAATTGTTCATGAAATCTTCCCAAGACCACGCTTCCCGCATCGTCACCGCCGACATCCATCACGACGTCCGCATCGGTTTCGAACACCAGGTTCATTTCCGCGGGCAAAGCAGGTGTTTCGACATTGGTATTGGCAAACATGGGCGCAATCACCTGAATTCCTTTTTCCTTCAGCATATCTTCATATCCGGAGGAGAGGAAATAGGGATTTACGAGGTCAAGGTCCGTCAAAACGACCTTGCGGCCCGCTGCCGCCAATTCCAGGGCAAGATTGATGGAGTAATTGGACTTGCCGCATCCGTAATGGCCGCAAACTATGTAGAATTTTCTGTTCATGGTATCTCCAATATATCGGTCAATTACAAGTGCCCCCTCGGGGACGCACTCTCGGCTCGGTTGCCTCACGCAACGGTACTAAGGTTCGAAAGAACCGAACCTAAGGACCGGCGCTCGTGCAAACGCCCCTCGGTTCCACAGTAATTGACCGCCTCTTAGTCTATAATTACGGCAACATTCTACGAATGTTTGTGTAGGAGCGGTAGTTGGCATTGGAAATCTTAATTCCGGTTGCCGTGGAAGATGCATGAATGATCTTACCGCTTCCGATGTAGAGTGCTGCGTGACCGGGATAAAAGATTACATCGCCCGGTTCAATCTGATCATATGGAATTTCTCTTCCCTGCGATTTCTGATATGCTACGCCGGGCGAGATATTGATGCCAAAATGAGCATATACAAGTGAGGTAAATCCGGAGCAGTCCGTACCGGTGATCAGCGAACGGCCCGCATGGACGTACGGATTACCCAGGAACTGGATCGCATACATCGCGACTTCCTTTCCCTTTGCGGATCCTGGCGCCGACTGGATGACTCCGATATCAACCTGATAAATCGCGCCGTGGAACTTCGCATTCGGTCCGGCTGCCACGATGTTACCGGTCATAATGGCCGTTCCGCCCTGACCGATGACACCCTTCTCCGTCGTTGCGGTAGTCGTGGTCGTCTTCGGATTGGTGATATCGTTTCGGTCGGTCTGGATTTTCTTGACCTGTGCGTTCTGCTGTTTGATCTTGTTGGCATAGATGGCAGCCTGCTGTCTTGCGGATGCGATCTGGGACTCATAGTCCGCGGAAATGATACGCAGTTCCTGCATTTTGCCGTCCAGTTCATTCTTCTGGGTTAAAAGATCCTCTTTCTGAGCTTCGAGTTCTGCCTCCTGCTCTTCCAGATCATCCTTCATCGCCTGCACCTGATGCTTGATATCCTGATAATCGGATAAAAGCTTCTGGTCGTACTGATACACTTTCTCAATATATTCCGCATTCGTCAGCATTTCACTGAGCGAGCTGGATGCGACCAGCATATCCACATAGTTGGTTTCTCCCTGCTCATACATGCAGCGGATTCTGGTCTTGGTTGCTTCGTACTGTTCGTTCTCTCTCTGGATGGCTGCAGCCAGTTCCACCTTGGCATCTTCGATTGCCAACTCGGTATTGTAAATATCGCCTTCGAGGATATTGATATCGCCCATTAAATTGGCAATGGATACGGAAAGGCCTGCGATCTGGTTATTGACCGCATTCTGCTGGTTCTGCAGATTTCCCACCTGGGAATTAATCTTATTTAGCTGTTGCTGATCCTGTTCAATGGACTTCTTTAACTCTTCCTCTTTCTTCTTATCCTCATCCAGCTTCTTTTGCTGTTCCGGCGTAATGGTGGCAGGTTCCGCCTTTACCTCTACGGGAGAAAGGACAAAAAGAAAACCGGCAAGTGCCAAAGTTACACCCGCTAAAACGATTCCCTTCTTTCCGATTTGGATCAATTTATTATTCTTCATAGAGTATACCTGTCTGGGTTGTCGTTACACATTCATCAGGGGACACTCCCCCATAATCCGTAGTATTATACCATATTCAGAGGGTATAAGCAAGGCACGACATCTTGCGGTCGGCGTTTAGGACAAACCAAAAAGTGGGCGATTGCACGCCCACTTTGTAATCCGTATAGGAATCCGTAATATGCTTACAGGTCTTCCAACCGATTCAGCCATACCCTTGCAACGGCATCGGAAGGCATCCTCAAATCACCTCTCGGTGACAATGCCACGCTACCGATCTTAACGCCGTCAGGCAGGCAGGAGCGTTTGAACTGTTGGGAGAAGAAGCGGCGGTAGAAGGTTTTTAACCATTTTAAAATGGTTGCCTCGTCGTAACGCTCCTCTCCGTCTTCTGTTTCGTTTGCGAAAGTTTTCACGGCGATGCGGTAGACCTTATCGGGTTCGTAACCGCAACGGAGCATGTAGTATAAGAAGAAGTCGTGTAGTTCGTAAGGTCCGACCACATCCTCCGTAATCTGTGCGATCTCACCGTCCTTGGGCGGCAGAAGTTCCGGACTCACCGGAGTGTTCAGCACGTCATTTAACACTTCGCGCAGTTTGTCATTCTTTGTATCTTCGCTGTAGAAGCGCACCAGATGGCGGACTAACGTCTTCGGAACGCCGGCATTGACGCCGTACATCGACATATGGTCGCCGTTATAGGTTGCCCAACCGATTGCCAGCTCCGACATATCTCCGGTGCCGACCACGATGGCATTCTCCTTATTGGCCACATCCATTAAGATCTGTGTACGTTCTCTGGCCTGGGAGTTTTCATAGGTAACATCATGCACATCGGCACTCTGTCCGATATCCTCGAAATGCACTTCCACGGCCTTTTTAATGGAAATTTCACGTAAGGTTGCGCCGACGCATCTGGCCATATCGCAGGCATTGTTGTAAGTTCTGCCCGTGGTGCCAAAGCCCGGCATGGTAATGCAGATCATACCTGCGGGGTCTAAGTTCAGCTCTTCAAATGCTTTGACGCAGACTAACATGGCAAGCGTGGAATCCAGGCCGCCGGAAAGTCCGAGCACAATCTTCTTTCCACCGATATGACGCAGGCGCTGCTTTAATCCCTCTGCCTGCATGGACAGAATCAGTTCGCAGCGTTCTTTCTTTAATCCCTCGTCTGCGGGAACAAACGGTCTTCTGTAGAATTTGCGCGTAAGAGGCGTATCTTCCTTCTCCAGGTGGAACGGATAGATCACATAGTCCGCAAGCGGATTGGCAGCGAAGGTATTCATTCTTCTGCGCTCCATGCGGATTCGCTCGATGTCCACATCGGCCGTTACAATCTCATTTGCGAATACTTTGCCGGAATTTAAAATGCTTCCGTATTCCGCAATGATGTTGTTGGAGCCGAAAACCAGGTCCTGACTGGACTCGCCTTCGCCGGCCGTTGCGTAGACATAGCCGCAAACCAGGCGTCCGGAAAGGGATTTGATTAACATGTTCCGGTATTCCGCTTTGCCGATGGTCTCGGTGGAAGCGGACAGATTCACAATCAGGGTTGCGCCGGCAAGGGCATGCGCGGTGGACGGGGTTTCGGGAACCCAAGCATCCTCACAGATTTCGCAGCCGATGACTAAGCCGGGCACGCTGTCGCATTCGAATAAAAGATTCGAGCCGAAGGGCACGATGCTGTCGCCAAAGACGATCTCCCGCACTTCGGCAGGCCCTTCGGTGAACTGTCTTTTCTCATAAAATTCATTATAGGTCGGCAGATTTCTCTTCGGAATAAATCCAAGAATCTCTCCCTTGGAGAGTGCTGCTGCCACGTTATAGAGTTTTCCGTCGACTTCCAGGGGAAGACCGACGAAGATGAGGGCATCAATGATCTTGGTATAGGCAGCAACCGAAAGCAGAGCCTCTCTTGCCGAAGCAAGCAAAGTCTCCTGATAGAACAGATCCTGACAGGTATATCCGGTAAGGCAGAGTTCCTGGCAGACGATAATCTTCGCCTGTGCTTTTACCGCCTCTTCGATTTTGGCTTTCACGCTTTGTGCATTACTCAAGGGATCCGCAACTTTCACGGGAACCGTAACCGCTGCCACTTTGACAAATCCGTGTCTCATCCTTAGCCCTCCAATTGATCGCGTTTACTGTACTTCGTACGCTCCTATAACGCCGTTTCTGCAGGAGCATACACCTGCATACCAGATTCCGGTTTCGCCGCGGATTCCGACGTTCTCCCAAGTGAAGTCTTCCACGGTCTCTGTGCCGTTCACATTCTTTAAAATACTTCCGTTGATCGACTGGATATCTCCGCCGTTTTCCGGATCCATGGGATCAAAGGCAAGGTCGAAATTGTAATCAAGGTTGTAGAAATCATAGGAAATGGTTACATTAAGCTTTCCGTCTTCATCGGTAAAGCTGGTATCTTCTCTCCGGTAAATCAGAGTTTCCGCCTCATCATATCCGTACATGATGTGTCCGGTTTCATCAGGCTGAGATGCAACACCGCCGATATTCAGCATTTCAATGGTATCTGCGGTTCCTTCGGAATATACAAAGTTTACGGTAATGGAAGCAAGAACGCCGCTGGTCTGGCCGGGTTCAACGGGAACGATCTCGGAATCGTCAACGATTACAGGAGCCTCGGATGTTACGCCCTGTGCGATTTCGGAAGTCGTCTGGTTATTAGTGTCCGGAAGCTGAACCGGTTCGGTGCCTGTCTTCTTGCAGCCTGCAAGTACAATAGCCGTTGCTGCCACGAGAATTGCCGTCAATAATTTACTCTTTTTCATTTCTTTCTCTCCGTTTCTGGATAAAAACTGTATTTCCCAAAACATTATTAAACTGTATTATACTCATTTGCTAAACCAAATTCAACATTTCCCTGTGAGAGCTCGTATCTCCCCCACCAGATACAGCGATCCGACGGTCATGATGAGCGTATGCCCGTCTTTATCTTCCATGGCTTGCTTTAAGGCATCTTCGATGCCGGTAAAAGCGTAATTATTCCGGTATTCTCCCGCCGGACGGTATTTCCGGAACAGTTCGACAATTGTTTCGGCAGGTGTTTTTCTGGTCGTATTAAGTTCCGCAACATAGACATTTTCAAGTTTCATTCCATGGCATAGCGTGCGGATAATACTCTCGTAATCCTTATCTTCGCAAACGGCGAAAATCAGGCTTATTTTCCCGTATCCGCCTTTCTTTTTCAGGTTTTCGGCGGATTCCACGAAACGTTTGGCCGCATCCTCGTTGTGCGCGCCGTCTATGATCAGTCCCGGCGCAATCTCTTCCATTCTTCCTGGCCAGGCAAAAGCATCCAAGCCTTCCTTTATACACTTTGTCGCATCAGGCCTTCCAAGTTCTTTGAAAAGCTCCGTAAGAGCCACGGCCGCCGTATAAGCATTGTCATGCTGATATAAAGCTTTCTGCTTCTCAGCGAAAGAATCAATGATCTTCGTCAGTTTTTCCGGTAAAACCGTCTCATTCACATTCACCGCCACGGAGCCTTTTTCGCCGGCGCATTTTTCAATGACCGCATCCGCTTCGGCTTCCCCGGTATTGTAAACAACCGGGATGCCTTCCTTGATGATTCCAGCCTTTTCTCCGGCAATTTCCGCTATCGTATTGCCGAGATATTGCATATGGTCCATTCCGATGGAGGTGATAATACTAATATCCGGGCGCACCGTGTTCGTTGCATCCAGCCTTCCGCCGAGGCCGGTCTCCCAGACAACGAAATCACACTCTTTCTCCGCAAAAGCCTTTGCCGCCATGGCAAAAAGGAACTCAAAATATGCCGGATGGGCAAAGCTTCCGTCCTCAGCGGATCCCGCAAGCAGATCATCCACCGTGGTTTTGATCTCTTCGAAGGTCTTCGTAAACTCTTCATCGGAAATATCCTCTCCGTTTACGGAAATGCGCTCGTTCATCCGCACCAGATGCGGTGAGATAAAGAGTCCCACGCGGTAACCGGCGCGCTCAAGCATCAGCGCCGTCATCTTGGCCACGCTGCCTTTGCCGTTCGTTCCGGCGATATGGACGGCCCGGTAATTCTTTTGTGGGTTTCCGAGCGCAGCAAGCAGCGCCCTTGTATTGTCAAGGCCGGTCTTCGGTGCAAATTTCGGAATGTCCGAGATGTAATTGCAGGCTTCTTCGTAATTCATACCTAAACTCCGCTTCTTTATTACGATACCATTCTATTCCATTTTCCTTCAAAAAACCATAAGAAAAAGAGAACCCGGGCATCTCCCGGGCTCTCCTGACGCATTCTTGTGTATTCAATTAGTAGTTCTCAGCGTGTACTTCGAAATAGCTCTGCGGATGTGCGCATACAGGGCAGATTTCGGGAGCTTCGGTTCCGACTACGATATGTCCGCAGTTGCGGCATTCCCAAACCTTAACTTCGCTCTTCTTGAAGACTTCCTGTGCTTCCACATTGTGAAGCAGTGCACGGTATCTTTCCTCATGGCGCTTCTCGATGGCTGCTACGCCACGGAATTTAGCTGCCAGTTCGGGGAATCCTTCTGCTTCCGCAGTTTTTGCGAAGCCTTCGTACATATCGGTCCACTCATAGTTCTCGCCTGCAGCTGCTGCAGCAAGGTTCTCAGCGGTCGTTCCGATTCCGTCAAGCTCTTTAAACCACATCTTGGCATGCTCTTTTTCGTTGTCTGCGGTCTGTAAGAATAAAGCAGCGATCTGCTCGAATCCTTCCTTCTTTGCCTTGGATGCAAAGTAGGTATATTTATTTCTTGCCTGGCTCTCACCTGCGAATGCAGCCTGGAGATTTTTCTCGGTCTGAGTACCTGCGTACTTGTTTCCGCCCTTATTCTCTGCTGCTGCCTCCACAACTTCCTCTAACTGGTCACCGGTAGCTGCACATAAAGGGCAAACTGCCTCGGCACCGTCTTCTACGGTAAAAGTCTCACCGCAAACTAAGCACTTATACGTTTTCATTGTCAATAACCCTCCTTTAATTTATGCTTTCCAAAGGCTGTGCAGATTGCAATATGCATATACTGCCAGCACTTCATCACCGTCCAGCAATGCGAACTCAGCCTTCGGCTCGTCGCCTGCCTTTAAGATAACTCTCTGATTTCCTTTGGCCGTCTCAATGGCAATCCACTCAATGTAATGCTCTTCAAGCATCGGATGTGCAACGCTTCCTACGGTAACAACCGCTTTATTTCCCTCAACGCTCAGCACCGGTACATGCTTCTCAACTGCCGCATCGGTCGTTCCGGGAATGATTTCTTCCATTTTCTCACCGCAACACATAATGGGAACTTTCGTCTCTTTCACAATTGCAATAATCTGTCCGCAGTGCTTGCAACGATAGAATTTCATCCTGTAACCCTCCTTGTCTGTTTTTATCCCTCCTGTTTCTTATCAGGTAAGTACTATTTTACCCTATTCGTTCTCCGTAAACAAGTCGTTTGCGCCGCCTAACTTTTGAACTTTTTGTGACTTTTTACGGCAGATGACCATGGTAATCAAAATCCCCAGCGCCAGTCCCGCGCTGTCGATTAAGACGTCGCGAAACTGCCCGTATCTTCCGGGTACAAAGAGCTGATGAAGCTCATCCGTTCCGGCGTAGATTGTTCCGATCAGCCAGGAAAACAAGTAAAGAATTCCCACATGCCAAGGGCGCTTTCCTTTCAGTGCCGACACGGTCCGATTCAGGCTGTAAGATGTCAGAAAAAGACTCGCGCCCAGGATCGCATACTCCGTAAAATGCGCTGCCTTGCGCACCAGAAATGAGATCAGTTCTTCGTTCGATACCGTCCGGCCGGTCTTTTCAAGCAGGTTCGTAATGAAAACCACAAGGATATTGCTTTCTTCTTCGGAAAGGTAATCCGGCATCGCGGACTGTACGAAAATAAAGGCCATTATCGCAAGCGTAATGGCCCCGTAAATGATGGTCTGTTTTCTCAGTTTCTTAATCTGCATACAGGGTTACCTTGTAGATCTTGCAGGTTCGGCCGAAGAAGCCGTCCAAACCGACATATTCGATATCTTCCACTTCATCCAGGCCTTTATAGAAGGCGAGGAAATCTTCTTCGGTGTAGATGCGGTCCTTGTGCGTCTGATAGAATAGCGACTTATCTATATCCTCATATGTTTCATCGTCTTCAAGAATATATTCCTGGTCCACAATCAAATAATGAGGAACGGACGGATCCGCATCTTTGAAGACCGCATCGTCTTTAAAGGTTTCAAAATTCGCAGCATAGAATTCTTTGGTATTGTAAAGCTCCGGCGCAAAGCATACGGTAAGCCAGTCTTCGTTTACAACGATGATATTACATGAATCAGGCTCCAGATCCTTAAGAGTCTTCCCTTCTTCCTCATGTCGGAAATAGTATCCGCCCGTATTTTCCATCAGATAGGTCGTTCCGGCAAGAACGATGCATACAACCAGCACAATCACGGTCGCGATCTTCGAGCGCATTGTTACCAGATAGACAGCATAATAAAGCAGTCCCGCCATCCATGCTGCCGCAAGCGGATATACGATGAAAATATAACGGTTTGCGTAAGCCCCCATTAAGAAGGTACTGCTTCTTCCCGAAACCACCAAAACGGTAGCAAGAATGCTGATAAATAAAGCCAGATGGGTAAACTGGAAATTCTTCCGTTTGCTTTCGATCTGCTTGAAACGGTTCTTTGATTTGGAAAGAAAGGTCTTAAACCAGGTTTCCTTATGCACCAAAACCACAATCGGAATGCAGAAGATGATCAGACCACCGAGAATTACCAGAACCGACTCCAGAATCACATTTGCATAGGAAAGAATGTGTACTCCGTAAATATCCCTGGTCAGCATATACAGATACTGTCTAAGCTGCATCCCAAAAGGATAGCTGACTTCCGCATATGCGTGCGCGGAAGCATCCACTCCGCCAACCTGCATAATCACCTTCGGATCCAAAAGGATCGTAATTCCGACCGGAATCAGGCAGGCAAATCCGTGTGCAAAGAAGAACTTCACTCTTTTGGCAAACAGATAATATACAACATAGAAAAGGGTAATGAAAAATGCGGTAATTAAGAAAATATGCAGAGTATATGCTCCGCCAAAACAAGTCAGAGCAAGCAGAATCAATTCTTTTACCGGAAGTTTGTTTTCCTTACTCTCCTCATAAATCCGATGTGAGTAGAACGCAAACATGATTGCAAACATCGCTCCGAGCGCATACAGGCGAAGGAAAATCGTGATGCTCATGCCTCCCGCGCCAAAACCGTAGAGCGCAACCGCGCCGAACGCAACGAAATCATTTCCGGTCATTCGTCTTACCAGGCGGAAGATATAGATCTGGGAGACGATGAATGCAAAGATATTCAGTCCAAAGCAGAAATACCAGGAGAATTTTCCCGGGAAGAAAGAACAAATGGTATGCAGGATCAGAAGCTGCAGAGGCGGATTATAGTCGTTATTTGTATTATAAAGTACCGCATCATAGCGAAAACGCTGATCCTCTTCCACAGTAATATATCTTCTGAAATCCTCGGAATCTCTCCACTTGTTCATTAAAGACGTTCCGTCGTTTGCGATATCCAACTCTTTGCTTTCCACGCTGTTGGCAAAGCCATAACTCCAGACCTCATCCGAATGAAAGCCCTGTTTGCATTTTGAGAAAATAAAAAAAAGCATAATTACCTGCACGAGAATTATGGCAGTCAGGATTATGCTCTTTTGAACTTTTTTATCGTTGATCATTCTTCGGTAAATTCTCATACCAATTCCCGGAAGTTTCTTTATTACAGATAAGGTAATACTGGATTCTAATCTTCTTTCCGTTAATCATATAATAATTATACTTTGCATCATGACCCTCATTTCCTCCAGGTAAAGATTTCTTCGGATATGTCTCCACCCAGGAAGTACCATCAAAAAAGATAGGCTTAGACTTCTCTGTTTTCTGGAACATAGCAAAATAAATCGTGTATGGCAAATGAGGATCACTGTCAATGTATTGCTCATAGTTAGCCGCCCCAATAATCAAATAATACGGATAGTCTTCCTCCTTATCATAACCGGCAGTCTTGAGAATCCTCTTTGCAAATTCAGTATAATCTTCTGCTATTTTTATGTTGGCCTTCTTATTATAACGCTTATACAAATATATATCATTGTTTTTAATTATTTTCCCGTTTACATTCTCCTCTTTGCCATCAATAAATGGAACCTCCTCATTTGAGAGAATGCTCTTCTGTCCTTCTTCATTTTTTCCTCTGGTCGCATAAGCACTGGAAAACTCCACTTGGGCAGCAGTAAGGCAGTTCTTGGCTTCAAGCATATCCTGTTTCTTTTTTGCCTTATCAATCCAACCAAGTAAAGCCGGTACAAGGATTGCTGCAAGAATTGCCAGAATAACAAGCACAACAATCAGCTCCACCAAAGTGAAGCCAAAATTCTTATTCTTTTTGGAATTGCCTGTTCTCATCATCTGCATTTCCTCATCAGGAAGCCCTAATTGACTATATTCATACAAATATTGTACACAATCTTTCTGTTTCCTGCAAGATTTTCGCACCAATGCTGAATTCACGGTAATGAAATAGTACTAAAACAAATATGCGTATTTTCTAAACTGTCTGTGTAAAACCTCATCCACGCGTTCCGTAATCAAATGTGCTTCCTTCCTTACAGAGTGGGATTCGTATTCCTTTTTGATCCCTTCCCACAATTTCAGCAGATCATTTTTGCTACAGGAGAAATGAAAACCGCCGGGATACAGCTTTCTTGCCTCCTCCGCCTGGAGATCAAAATCCGCAGAGAACGGCTTGGCGGATATTAGAGATTCGCACTCCCCCACGCTTTTCTCCAGGGGATAATCTCCCAAAATATCCGAATACAAACCCGCGCCAAAATCAAAGTACGGGCAATAGCGATACTCCGCTTTCTTGGAATGACATAAAAAAGCGATATTATTGGTATGCCTGTCTTCGTTTAGAAATAACGCATCCAGCTCCAGCATGGTAGCAAGGTACTGACCAAAGCCGGCCAGCCCCGTCAGATTCCGCACAAAATCAACCAAATAGGCAATCCGGTCTTCCACCTCGCCGAATTTGGCCAACTGCGCAGCCAGACTAAGGCCGGTCATCAAACGATAGAGTCTTTCCACAGTGACCAATTCCCAGCCTTCTTCACGGAAGTTCTCACTCATACACCCGTCATATTCGCGATTCTGCCACAGAACTTTGATGGGAACATAATGTACATATTCTTCTATATCGGTTTGTTCAATCATTTTTGAAACAACTATTTCAGCCAGGCTCTCATAGCCAAAACCGTCAGCCTTAATCCAATTGTTACCTACCTTCCATTTCAGCTGGTTTCCCTTGGAGGAATGCCCCCATGTCTGTATCGGAATTTCATTTTCTATATGAACTACCTGCATAACATTAAACCTCCGGCCTGAAATAAGTAAATTTAAGCCATCTGTCATCTTCTCCGATCTGGCCTCCGGTTTTTTCCAAAATCCGGAAGGGATCATAGGAATCCAAACCAAGATCGCGCAGAACCTGTTTTATTTGAAACCGGCCTGCCGGAATACAACGTTCTGACAGAAAATATCGGAAATCATCCCAAGAAGGATTCTGTATGATTCCAAAGGCCCTTTGCATCGGATCGTCCGTATAATTATGAACCGCGATTTTTTCATTTTTGAAATCGACAAGGATAACCGTATTACAAACATCCTGATCCATATAATCAATTCGTACCCGGTATTCGCCCAAATCTTTCTTACGAAACTCACGGTTTAACTTTGCCCATAAAGAATAAAGACGAAAAATCCTGTCAGTCTGCTTTTCCGCGGAAAAATAAGCAGACAATGTCTGCCTGGAAACCCCTGCCTCCTTGGAAAGTGAAAGGATGGTCTCGCCGTCTTTATGACGTTCTATATATTTTTCGATTTGATCCGGTGTCAAAGTTTTCTTTCGCCCGGCGCCTCGTTCATTCAACCCTGCCATAATCGGTCTCCGTATGTATAGATACGATTTACATTAAATCTATACCCATTCGTTCCTTATGTCAATAAATTAATTTCTTTACATTCTATTCATGCAAAAAGAAACCCCGCAGATTTCTCTGCGGGGTTCCGTTGTAATCATTCATTAAAGAATACCGAATAACTGACAAACCAGATATTAGTAAACCTGTACCCACTTCATATCAGTAGGTGCACTCGGTGCGGCCTTGGAAGAAGTCCAAGTCGATCCATCAAATACACAGTAGTTGTCAGTTCCCTCACCATAGTAAGCATTGCGAATTGTATAACGCTCATGGTTGTCAGAAACAGCTCCTTTAGACGAATTACCACCAAGTGCTACCCAGAAATGAGATGCATCATTACCAGTTCCAGCTGCATTAGGCGTATCTGCAGTACTTGCTATAATGTCTTTTCTGGCTACCAGTGAACTCAGGTTATCGTCAAGCGCTTTGTTCTCGCCGTATAAACTGGAAAGTTCAGCCTGTGTAGCGGTTAAAGCTGATTTAGCATTCAGTACATACTGTTTCTCTCTTGCTCTGTCGATGTATCCCAATAATGCAGGTACAAGGATTGCAGCTAAGATAGCTAAAATAACCAGTACAACGATTAATTCTACTAAAGTGAAACCTTTGTTATTCTTCTTCATAAGTTTTTCCTCCTTTAAGTGATCTAAGTTGTATGTCAACTCTCTCATGAATTATTGTAATTGAATTTTATCAACGAATACCAATAAAGGCAAGTGTTTTTCAGCATTCTTTGTATAAATCCACCTATTCCACAATAAACCGAAATTTCTTTTGTGCATTTTGACGAAGGATTTTATTTCATGACACTTTTTTCATCGATTTTTGGTCGATTTTTGAGTCATTCCTCACTTTTTTAACAGATTTTCAACCCGAATTATGTTTTCCGAAGCGTCACTATAGTTTTATTTTTTAAAGAAAAAAGTGAGTGCGAACTCACTTTTAATTCTTTCAGAAACGCCTATATTTCAAGGATTTTTAGCATTTTGCAATACCGGACTTTGGCCCTTGTTTTGAATTTTCACGCTAATATATTGTTATTTTTGCAAGAAAAAACACCCCTTTTGGTAAAAATACACAAAGAATTTTCCAAAAGTGATGAGTCACTCACTTTTAACGAACTTAATCGTAATAAGCGACTTTTACAAGCTCTTCGACCGTTGTAAGACCCTCATCAATCAGTTCCAGGCAGCTTTCTTTCAGTGTCAGCATGCCAAGTTCATCTCTGGCGTACTGTTTGATTTCTTCGGAAGTGGCATTTTCGGAAATCAGTTTCCGAACCGGCTTGTCAATCGGGAGAATTTCATGGATGGAAATACGTCCGCGATAGCCTGTTCCGTTGCACTTCTTGCAGCCCACTTTATGTTTTACCTTCGGAAGGATTCTTCCGACGATACGATTCTCTTCTTCCGTAGGCTCGCCCCATTCGCCGCAGTCAGGGCAAACCTTACGTACCAGACGCTGGGCGATGATACCAACCAGGGAGTTAGCCAGCATGTACGGTTCAATACCCATATCGATCAAACGGGTAACCGAAGATGCCGCATCATTGGTATGCAGTGTGGAAAGAACCAGGTGACCGGTAATTGCAGCACGGACGGAAATCGAAGCCGTCTCCGCATCACGGGTCTCACCCAGCATGATGATGTCAGGGTCCTGACGAAGCAATGCACGAAGGCCGATCTCAAAGGTAAGGCCTGCCGTATTATTTACCTGCATCTGATTCAGTTTCGGCAAGTTCTTCTCCACGGGATCTTCGATGGTGGAAATATTCACCGCCCTTTGGGAGAGCTCGCTTAAGATCATATACAATGTCGTTGATTTACCGGAACCGGTAGGACCGGTAACATAGATGATTCCGTTCGGGGAACGAAGCATGTTGCTGACAATCTGATAGTTTCTGTCGTTCATACCGAAGGTTCCGGAATGATCAATGGTCGCTGCGGATGCAAGCAAACGAAGAACCGCCTTCTCACCGAATACGGTAGGAATAACGGAAACGCGGACATTGACCGGGGTTCCGTCGATATTGGTCTTAAAATGACCGTCCTGCGGGATACGGCGCTCAGCGATATCCAAGTCACCCAGAATCTTAATACGGGCAATTAGGGAGTTATGGATGTTTTTCTGCAACGTCATGAAATCTACGATAACACCGTCCATACGCATACGTACGGAGGTATGTTTCTCAAACGGTTCGATATGAATATCGGATACGTTGGAATTGTAAGCTCGCACTACCAGGGAATTCAAAAGGTTGATGATTGGGGTATCATCGTCGCCTTCTTCCATATTTACTTCAATTTCATCTTCCGCCGCAAAATCGGACTTAGCTGCCTTGTCAGCTGCTTTCTTGGCGGATACTTCGGAATAGTAATAATGGATGGCATTGTCTAACGGCTGCTTCTCGCAAAGTTCGATATGCAGATCCGTTCCGGCTACCTGACGAACATCTTCAAGTCCATAGAAATTCAACGGATCATTGGTCAATACATACAGAACACCGTCTTCCGCGCGATATGCAAGAATACTGTATTTCTCGGCAAGCGGCTTCGGAATCATTTCCACCGCGTTAATATCGAAAGACAAATCCGAAATATTAACCAGACGGTACTGCAGTCTCTGTCCCAATGCTTCCAGCATCTGATGCTCGGTAATATAACCCAGTTCGATCAAAGCACCGCCCAGACGAA
Organism: Lachnospiraceae bacterium UBA3804; assembly: GCA_002368665.1. Lineage (GTDB taxonomy): Bacteria > Bacillota > Clostridia > Lachnospirales > Lachnospiraceae > UBA3766. Next base: position 95,283 of record DFEK01000005.1, on the reverse strand, counting down.
CGCCTTCATGCGTTTTCTGATACGCAATTGCTTCACCGATCTGGTCTTCCGTAACATAACCAAACTCTTTTAAAACATCACCGATTCGAATATTTCTGTTATTCTTGATATCCATAAATATCCCCTGTTTCCCCGTTTTTATCGTAAATCGTAATTACTTACTTAATCAGTCTTTATCACACATATAAAGTTCCATGGTAATCGTCAAAGCGTCCATTGTCAAAATCTCATAATCAGTAGATTTCAGATCACGCCGGTTTTCTTCCGTCACCACGATGCCTTCCTTCGGTCTCTGTACACGATACTCACTCCAAGAGAAAGATGTAATCAAGATTTCTTTTTCGGAATCCATGATTTCCTGAAGAAATGCGCGAAGGTTCGTTTTCTCACCGCCAAGTGTCATGGTAACTCTGGCTGCATAAATATCGTTATTTACTCCGACGGTATCCGTATTTCCAAAGATATCCACCATTTCATATTCTACAGAGGTTTCTTCTTTGTCTTCTTTGTCTTTTTTATCATCGTCTTTGTCACTCTTCTTGGAATCCGTAGCACCCGACAGAAGGTCATCGTCAGTTTGTGCCAGGGCTTTGGCTGCATTTTTCCTCTCCTCTGCCCACTGAATCTGCTGTGAATACAGATCGGAATAGCGATATGCCATTCTCGCAGAAGGCTGTGAATCAATATGAATGCTTAAGTTCAAGGATTCCAGCTGATATTTCAAAGCCTTATTGGTCAGAAGCTTATCCACATCCGCTTCCTTCATACGGTCAAAGAACTTTTCCTTATCCTCTGCCATATTGGCCTCGAATTCTTCGCACTGGCTTTCAACGAAAATGTAGTTAGCCACTTTCTGCTCGTTGATCGATTTTAAAGCTTCCTGTTCCTCAATCTCGGCTTCCAGCTTATTGTACTGCTTGATCTGAGGGATGATTCCCCAATAACCGATGCCTACCACAACAACAAACAGGAACATGAAAAGAAGCAGGCGTTTATCTTTCTGGGACATATTACTCTTCATTAGTCACGCCCTCCCTTCCTACAGACTGTGCAAAGGTACAGGTAACATTAATGCTCCATGTGCCGTCCTGATTGTAGTTATATCCGCTGTACTGAACACTGCTGAAAATGTCCTGTTCCTGCAGACGGTAAATATACTGGTTGATCAGTTCCACATCCTTCGCCGTAGCGGTTACGTTTACCAGACCGTTGTCCGCATCAAAGCTTCCGATCTTGATATCCGCATATCCGCTCGCCGTACGGTATAATATGCTTTCCACTTCCGATGTCAGCACCGGATATGTATTGATGGTATTTAACACGTTTCGGATGGAGTTTGCTCTCGAAGCAAGTGTATCGCGACGCTCGGAGAACGCATCAAACATCGTTGCCTGCGAGATTACCATCGGATCTTCGTTATATTCAATCAAATCATCATAAACCACCTGGCGGCTCATACGAAGCAGGAAAACCGCCAGGAAAACAAGTGCCATGACTGCCAGCGTGATTCCGACGATCATGATGTTTTTCTTTAATTCCGGATTGATGCTCTTGGCTTCCTTGTCCTTCTCACCGATTCCGGCAAGGAAATTGCTTTCCTTCATTCCGTCGGTATAAAGACCACTCAATCCGAAGATTACCTGCTGGGCTCTGTGATTTTTCTCAGGATTCGATCCGAGACCCTGATTTAACACAGATACCGGAGCATTCAGACCATATGCGGAAACGATATCTCCGTAAAAACTCATATCGGAGGTTTCGGTTCCGGCAATTAAAATCTTCTCAACCGGCTGTTCGATTTTATGCGCCTGCATGAACTGGTTTAAGTTACTTAAGGATCTTGCGCAGTCCTCAAAGTAAGCACTCGTTCCGACATCATTGAAACATCTGGTGGAACTGTAGTAATTGAAGCATCCGTCCACCCAGAGGATGTTGGTTACAATATTTCCGTTCATGATCTGCATGATGAAGGTCTTGTAATACGAAGTGACGGTTTTGTCAACCATGCTGATAATGCTGCCTTCCGCAGAAACCAGGCTCTTTAATGTGATACCCGCTTCCTTGAAAATATCCACGTAGTCACGAATCAGATCCGTGTCCGCCATTTCCACGTAGTACTTCTTAAGCTTCTTTCCCGGAGTTCCGGACAGAACATTGTAGCAAACCACATAGTTCTCTCCTTCTTTCTCCATATCGGAAAGTTCACGGTTAAGGAACTGTTTGGTCTTGGCCGGAGAAAGCACGGGAACATCAACACTTCTGCCGTGAATCTTGTTACCGCCGACAACCAGATGCACGTCGGTTTTGGAGAAACGGTAGAATTCCCATGTTTCCTTGAGGAATTGCACGAAAGAAGGCGCGTCCGTGATGACACCGTTGATAATACTGCCTTCCGGTGCATCAAGAACCAAAGACTCCGAATAGGACCCTTTCTTTCCTCTGCTGCCCTGTACAAACTGTACCTGTAAGTTGTTTAAATAAACGCTTACACTCACTTTTGGTTTTTCCCCCTTTGTATATTTACATGGATCCGCCTGCAATTGACTGGTAGGATCCGTAAATCGGCTGAATAATGGCGATCATGATGAAACCAACGATACCTGCCATAACTACGATCATGACCGGTTCGATCATGGCTACCAGTTTCTCGGTAGCAATCTCTGAATCGTAATCCATCTGATCTGCAATGGATACAAGCATGCTGTCAAGTTCACCGGTTTCCTCACCGACGGAAACGGATGAGGTCAGTTTCTTAACAAAACCGTCAATACTGTCAATGCCCTGGCTGAGCGGCGCACCGCCTTTAACCGAAGCGATCATATCGTCAAACTGGCCTTCGATATAGGAATTACCGATGGTCGTCTTAGCAATCTGCAAACAGGTGATAATCGGAATACCTGCGGAGTACAAACTGGAAAGAGTTCTTGCAAAACGTGCGGTATATACGATCTTACGAAGTTTTCCGATCTTCGGCAGATGCAGTTCCAACCAGTCTTTCCAAAGTTTGACCGCCGGAATCGAGAAAACAACCTTGATTATGATAAAACCGATAATACCGAAGAAAATCAACAGGTACCATTTATGTGCCACGAAATCACTGATTGCCATTAATATTCTCGTTGCAATCGGCAGGGATTCCATCTGCGCGAACAAATCCTCAAACTGAGGAAGTACGAAGCCCATGATAACGATAACGACAAGTACGATCAAAACGCCCAGAATTTTCGGGTATGTCATCGAAGAATTAATCTTCTGATTTAAGCGATACTCCTTGCTGTAATACTGCGCCATATTCTCAGCGGTCTGGTCCAAGTTACCGGAACTTTCCGCCGAACGGATCATGTTAACGAATAACGGCGGGAATGTATCTCCCTGCTCTTCGAGCGCATCGGATAATGTCATACCGGAACGAACCTGACGCAGAACATCTGCGTAGATGTCTCTTTCCTTCTCAGGAATGGATTCGTCATCGGAGATGATTTTCAAAGCACGAACCAGCGTAACACCGGCAGCCAAAAGTTTGGAAAGATTTCTCGAAAAGTCCGATAAACGGTCTAATTTCAACCGTTTCGCTCTTCTTTTGCCGACGCTGACTTCCTGTGCCTCCAAGAGCATCATGCTGTCGCTTTTTAATTTTTCATGGAGTTCATTCTCATTGGCAGCGCTAAGGCTTCCGGAAATGATTTTTCCCTCTGCGTTTTGCGCTTTGTAATTGAATGTTGCCATTGATTATCCCCTTTTATTTCAATGTTTCTATTCGTCAAAGAATCTAAAAAGTGTAAGTCCGTAAGTTACTTCCCAGGTGTTGTGATCGCCGTTTCCGTAGTAGGTTACGCGGTATCTTCCGTTCGTATACAGCATATAACGTACACGGTGCCTGGTTCTGTCGAAAGAAATTACCTCATAATCGCCTTCGTTATCGCATAGCTCCTTAACACTGGACTTTACGCCTGACTTAAGACCACTGGGCATAGACGGATCATAAATCGTATCGCCCTTTGCGTAATATTCTATCTCCGTCGCGGATAGCGCAATGTAGACGTTCTTAGCATCTCTGAGCACCTGTCTTCCGCGAACCTGTGTTGCAAACACAAAGAAAACAGCCGCGCTAATAATCAGCACGCCCAGGATGATAAGGACCGCACGAAGTATCCATCCGATATGAATTTGGCTTTCGTCCGTCTTCTTTCTCATCCTTCCTAAATAAATGAACCCTTCTACACATTCGCATTTCGTCTTTTGCGTTCTGGCGAAAACAATCCAACGACTACGTTAGTATTTTACCACAAATTTTAATAATTATAAATTTTCAATGAGAAACATATTCGATTTCCGCATTCTTTGGTGCATTATAAATCCTAAAGAAACGACAAACCGTGAAATCGCCGTATTTCCCACTTTCCAACTTCATATATACTGCAATAACATTACCATCGTATTCGTTAATATTTACATCGGAAACCTGATAATGCGAAGCCAGACTGGCGTTTCTAGTAGAATTTGCCTGTGCAAAATCCAATTCCGTTATGGTATATCCGTTGTATACACTCTTGTCATAATTCCAAATTGTTGCAACACGGCTTTTTGAGGTATCCTCCTGATTGACTATAGGAAGATAATACACCTGTAAAATACCATCCTTGGCATAAATGCGCACCAATGTGTTGGTTCTGTCCCTAAGTTCAATCGCACTGCCGTCCACATCATTTCCGTCCATATCTTTTTCATAAATCTTTGGATTATAACTTGTTAAAATTTCATCATAATAGGCACCGGTAATCTCGGTGGATACCTTGTTTACCACGATATCCGCCACCTGACGCGCATAGCTTTCGCTTCTTACATGATAGTAAAGATTCGTTACATTAAAAATGATCACTGCTGCGGAAGACACGAAAATACTGAGCAACATAAAACTGACAACCATTTCAACCATGGTCGTACCTTTGTTGCGCTTATGGAATTGTCTGAACGTCTTATACTTCATCAGCATATCCTTCAGGTTGTTTTCTATCCATTACGGATTTGACGGACTCGAATCAACATATTCATATACCACTGCCTTGGGAACAATCTGTGTAACTTCCGTTTGTCCATCTTGGGGCTGTTCATTCCATACATAGGAATCCATCTTAATGTGATCCATGGAAATATCAAGTGTCGTATATACGCTCCTGTCATGATAATTCTCCGGCTTTGTATTCTCAGTATCGAGAATTAAGACCACGCCTGCATGGTTTTCTTCAAATCCGCCTTCGGAAACTCCGTTTCCTGCCACATAGGAAGTCTTTGTGATTAGCGAATTAGATGCCGAATCTTTCTTATACATTTCCCTGTAGAAACGTTGCTGCAGACGGGAAATATCCACAGAACGCATATACAGTTCCGAAGAAAATGTAACGATTGCATATAATGATGCAAGCACGGCAAAAAGCACGGTAAAAGAAACCAGGGTTTCAATCATCGTGGATCCTGCGTTTTTCTTATTCATAATGAGGTTTTTGTTCTTATTCTTCTTCATTTAAACCTCTTTATTTTCTTTCTACATGAACAAAGGTCCAGTCTTCATCATAATTAACCGTATGCGGTACCGGGTTGAATTCGCTGACTTCTCCCTCTAACCGAAGCTCCTGTATTTTCGCTGCATCGGTAATCTTATTTACAGACAGTTCGTAAATATCCGTTACGCGATATACCTGGTTTGCCGTCTGTGCTGTTGTTTCCACAATAAGACGAAGCCCGTTCTTGGCAGATATCGGATTTGCAGCAATAGCCGTTGCAAAATCAACGGCATCCATACCCTCAGGGGGCATCCAGTAAATACAAACCGTTGTTACGGCAGGGGTACCTTCAATATTGGAATTATTATCCACTGTAAAATAGCGACACGCATAATCCCTGTCATGGCCGGCAACTGCAGTGATTCCGTCATCCTGAAGTAAATAGCACGGCCAATCCTCCCAATCTCCCGAAGTATCGTTATACGCGATATTGTATCGGATATACTTCCACAAATTACTGTTCAGGTAGGCATCTCCATCCGTAAGTTCATCCGCAAGAGCATTACTTAATGTGTTTACTGCTTCAGCATTTCTTGTACTGGTTAGATTCTTTGTCTGGGAAGCATACAGATTGTAGGAAACCAAAATCAGAGAAAAGACAAAAATCATTACCACCAGGATGATGACTACCGTCAACACCATGGCTGCGCCTTTGTTATTCAGTTTGCGCTTTGAAGTATGATTCATTGTGATGTCCTTACTGCTTTACAAATCCAACCGGAGCGGTATAATCATCCGCGGAGTAATTCGGAATATAACCTTCCTGACCTTCCGTCTTATTTACCATCGTGACGAACTGTGCATCAACCAAATTGAATCGACCTTCCGCAGTCGTGTTCTCAATGTCAGTAGGATCGGTATCTGAAGCAATATTTGCAAAATGATAATACTTTCTCTTGAAGTAAAGTCCCTTCGTTCCGTCTTCGCCGTAGTAGTAGAGCTGTACCGGCCAGTGGCTGTTGTCCGGTGTAGTGTCACCACCTGAACCCGGAATCCTTCCCTCTGAAATAACCTGTTGCAGATATGGAATAAAATTATCAACAGTTAACGCCTCATCATGTGTTGCCAAATAAGCTGAAGCAACCTTTGTAATATACAACAAATATCCTTGATCTAGGTCGTTTGGTTGTCCGTTGTCAAACTCCTTCGCAAAGAAGTAGACCAGATAAGGCTCCGGTTCGCCATGTAAAGACACCCTCTTTATAAAATCATTATTATATTGGTTTACAAATGATCGGGCATCATTCATCTTTTCAGAATATTCATTAAAATCGATGTTAATTGCGTTGGTATTAACACCAATGGTTGCAGTCTGATCAATTTCTCCGCTACCATCTAATGTTCCCGTCTTGATTGCAGTTTTTGCGAATTCGCAAAATGCGTTCCAATCAGCAGGCTTATTCAAAACTAATACATAATATGCATATAGTTCTTTCAGTATAGCTTCTGCGCCCTGTATTCCACAACGAGAATATATATATGCAAAATCTTCATCTATACCAGCTTTATGAATATTTGTTACGTCATTTGTTATTATATAGGTCGGATAACCTGGATTATCCCATCCTGCAGGCTTTGTAATTGTGGCTAATTCTTCGTATAACTCACCCACCTTAACAGAGAACACAACTTGCTCACCGGTAGGTTGAGGCGCATCCGGAACAGTTACATTATCAGTCGTGCCCCAAACATAGAAGTTGCGGGCAAAATTGGCGTCATTGTCATTCGGTGCAAGCGGACGTGCAAGTTCTGTCTCAGTGCCTTCGTTTAATCCGCTACTTTCCAGACACTTTGTCATACCTTTTACATTTTCCGCACTGATACCAAACTTCGCTCCGGTACCGTAGTTTCTGCACAGAGTAAAGATGCCTTCATTATTTGTGCCAACCGCAATTCCCGCAGACTTTCCGTTTGCTTCCGTTACCGAAATCGTTCCCATATTGATGCAGTTTTCAAAGGTAACAGACGGAGTATTTCCAAGAGATGTAGCTGCTTTACCTGCAATACCAGCAGCATTATCCTTTCCGAAAATATCACCTTTATTAATACATCCTGTTATTATCGAATTTCCGTTAATAAACGCCGCAAAGCCAGCAGCCGTTCCAATCTTATCAGCCTTATCCGCATAACCTACCGGCATGGTTGTGATACAATTCTGAATGGTACCGGTTGTGTTGCCTTCACCGTTCTGTCCCACAAGACCACCAATATACTTATAAGTGATGTCATTGTCAGCCTTAATATTAATTCTTCCCTTGCGATCGCCATCTGCTCCGTTGATACAAATATTGCTGATCGTGCCTATATTCCTTCCGGATAACAGTCCAGCATAATCACAATTCAGAGCGTGTAATTCCGCATTCAAAGAATTATTAACAATCTCCTCCGCAGTCAGTTCGGAAACATTCTTGTTAATCTTTGAATTGGTAATCGTACCGGCATTGATTCCGGCATATACGCCTACATAAGGTGTATTAACCATTTTAACAGCAGATGTAATAACTGTATTTCCGGCACTATAGGTATCAATCACAGCATTTGGTGCATTATATCCACAAATTAATCCGGCAGCTGTTTTTCCTTGAATAGCTTTAAGGTTTCCGTCAACAAACCGAACATTTTCCATCTTAAGATTTGGAGAAATATTCTCGCCGGCAAATCCACCTACAATTTCTCTGGCTTCGTTGTCTACCATATCGTCTACCATACCAAGTGTCTGACCATCAAAGAACGAATTGCCGGTTCCCATAACTCCGTTTATACTGTTTAATCCAACCGCACCGCCGGTAAAAGTATTCTTGCTAATACCCGAACGATAACCGGAAATTGTACAATTCTGTACAGTACCTTCACTGACTTCCGCAATCTGACCAAGATATGTTCCTTTTTCAGATTTGATAACTCCCTGATAGGAAGCGGAATCAATGATACATCCCATCGGAATTCTGCCCACAACACCACCGGCATAAGAAAACCTTCTTTCACCAAAAATGGCAGAATTTCCCGCATTTTTCTCCATCCATGCATTAGGAAGACTTGCCGGTGTAATATATTCTTTCGTCGTCACATCAGTATTGCCGGTCATAGAAGTACCTCCAAGCTTGAAGGTAAATTTCAAGCCGTTCGGAAGATAACCAAATACACCACCCGCAAACATATTTGCCGTAACAGATCCGCCTCTAACCGGCTTTATGGGGAAGGTTTGCTCCTTTGTTACAGTTCCCATCTTAGGGTTCAGTGTACCAAGAGCATTATTCTCCGACTCGTTTACAACGCTCACTATTCCAGCATAATTCTGCTGCAGAACTAGTGTTTCGTCGATGAATTTCATAAAAGCGTTTTCATCGTTTTTATAGCCTGTTACAGCCTTAAATATCGGATAAACTAGGCAGAAATCATCGGAAGTATTTGTATTACCTGAGTTAAAAATATGTTCATTCCTATACTGATACAGACCACAATATCCACCTGCAAAGGCTCTGTCCGCTGTTACATTCACATCTTCCGCATAAAGGTTTTTGGTACTTAACTGAACCGCAGGATCGCCGGTTTTATCATATGATGCATCATATTCGTTGTACATTACACCGAATACACCGCCGGCATAGAAATCTGCCTTGACGGTAGCATTTTTAACATATCCTTCATATGTGGAAACACTTCCGACAGCACCGGAGAATCCGCCCACCGCCACAATTCCTTCTACAATGATCTTAGATTCACCGCCATCAAGCCATGCATTAATTGTTGTAGATGATACCGAATGAACACCGGTATATCCAAATGCTCCACCGACTGCATATCTGCCGATAATATGAGCAGGGTGATTTTGAATATACGCATTATTAACATACTGTGCATTAAGATTAAATCCGGCTGTACCTCTTCCGCCGATACCACCGACCATATCTCTTCCGAGAACAAGCGCTCCGTTCACGTATGAATTGTAAACATTTACTTTATTATTACTGGACGCGTTACTGGTTGCACCCCAGATGCCACCTGTTGAATCGCCGCCCCATACAACAGCATTCACCTCGCAATAACTGTTCTTGTTTGTATTTACATCTACGTTGTTCAGAATCTTCCCGACAATGCCGCCTACCGCGTTACCGCCATATAAACTATAATTCTGTACGGTCTCAAGACTATGAGCATCTATATTCATATTTCCTGCTGTAATATCATCAAATCCTGACAACTGAAGCGCCAGTTTCTTTGCTGATGCATCCTGAAGATTATCAAAATCCGTAAACTTGCTTGCAGCCAGACCTATAACACCGCCTACGGAAGAATCGGGAGCTCCTGATACAGCTCTGGTTCCACTCTTGGTAACGCCACCTGTAATAGCTCTGTCCTGAGCGTATAAGAATTTGCCGTTTTTATAATCATCCGTAAACATTTCTCGTTTAACACCAAGAACTACCGCATGATTACAGATTCCCGAAATCGGCTTATCATCTCCGGGGATAGGGGTGGCCTCAGAACCGGTGTTTTCGGAAGGATAACGGAAACTGATCTTTGTAATATCCTCAGCACCGATTCCGAAACTTCCGGAAAATCCGCCTACATACATAATACCAATTGTATTTACATAGTTCTCTGCATTGTATCTGCCCTGATTCGTTGATTTGGTAATCCGGCTTCCATCAAAGCATCCGAACATACCGCCTACATAATTTCGTCCAAACACAAAGCTCTCATAATTTCCTTCGTTGTCGGCTTTCTTATTGTTGGAACAATCCGTAAACTGAGTTAATCTGGCATAGCCAACCAGGCCGCCTACATAGTAATCATGTTCTATGCTGTTCCTGATCTCTTCATTCGTGATGTTTGACTTTCCGCTAACAGAACGGACCTCGCTCCATTCCGCATCGGTATACAAATGATATGAATCGCAATTCTTTACATTTACTTTCAGTTCCTCATTTTCAATAAAATCATACCAATATTTATTGCTATATTTGTTTTTGTTCTCAAGGAAATATCCGTCCATGGTAATGCCGGCAATTCCACCAATGTTCGCACAACGCTGAAGCATTCTCTTGGAGACCATAACATCATTCGCGACTTCCGATTCATCATAGATTCCGCGTTTTTGTGCTTCGTTATGCAAGTTATTGAAATCGGAACTGCCCGAAATATAACCTCTGTTATGGCAATTCTCTATTGTAATCTTGTCTGCGATGACAACCTGTTTTCCGGTAATCGATGTACCTGCGGTAATACCGCCATTATCATCAAACGATCCGAAAATTGTATAAGGATCGGAATAATATGCTTTACGGCTGTTATATGTTGCCAAATCATTTCCTCTGGAAGTAAAAGAACGGATTGCATAAGCGCGTCCTACGATACCACCGACATTTTCCATACCTTTCACGGATGCGTAATTGTACAGTTTCGTCAGATTTACTTCAGAATCAGTCAACGTCCAGGACTGGCGTCCTACGATTCCGCCGACATCCGTTTTACCGGTTACCAAGGATACTCCTGCCTCATCCGCCTTGAGATCATCTCCGTCAGGATTTGTGGTATCACGCAAAGTAAGGTTGGAAAGTCTTCCCAGGTTATCACCCGTGAATCCGCCAACCATATTGGTGTATACAAGCACGTCTCCGCCATTTACTGCATCGTGTAAAATCTCTTCGCCGACCACCCTGTGCTTATTCAAACGAAGGCCCGTGATATCACCGGCATTTTCCGCAAAAAGTCCTAAAGGAAGTTCACCCCTAACCACTCTTTCCTGGGTTGGATGCGCTCCGCCATAAACAGTCTGAGTATCATAGACGCCAAAAGTATTTAATTTTCGTTTCTTATCAATCCATTCTTCTCTGGATGCCTTACCGTAAACACCATATCGCATATTTCCGGAGAAGGTGATTGTCAGGTCGCTGATAGTAAAAGGTTTCGTGGTATCATCTGCATTCTCCGGAAGGCCGGTGAATACATCTCCGGAGCCTAAACTGCGGAATCCAGGGAACGCATAGCCTGCTGTTCCCGCATGAGTTCCTCTGTTAATATCCAACTCCACACCGTCATAACTAATACCGGATGGTGTTCCAACATCAAGCGAATCAAAGAACCAATTCTTGCCCTCATTTCCGACAGTGCTAATTACACCGGTAAAATCTTCCCAATCAATATCCGTTGTAAGACGGAAGGTTTTGTTGATATCACCCTTTTCCCAATCAGTCTCATACCGAACATTATATAGATGTCTTCCGTTTTCTATGGTATATTCGGCGTCTAAACCATTTTTGTTGATTTCCTTAAAGGTAGGACACTCCGCATTGGATTTGGAAACCGAATCCCCGGCTCCCTTACTTACCAAACAACCTACGCTTGTAATTTCATCCATGTTAAATCCATAACGATAGAAACTGTATGTCGTTAGGAAAGCGGAATCCATAGTAGTATCTTCCGCATAAAGGAAGGACTGCGCCTGTACGTCGGCCGCATCAAGCGCAAGAATGAGCTCTATTTTTCCATCAAGCGTTGTCTCTTTCCAGACAGGAATCCTCATTTGAATATCTTCTCCGATATGTGTTCCCGCCTTAAACCTTATCGTTACAGTCTGCGGCTTCTTTGATGCCGCTGCCGGATCTTCCGTTATTGTTGTTGCCGGTGTAAACTCGAAAGTCATAAGTTTGCTATTCGAATCTACGATTCCGCCAGGCGCATTGCAAAGCGTTATCATATATGGCTCATTATAAGAAATTGTATCTTCACGAATAACAAGTTTCAGCGCATATTCATTACGAAGTTCCACATTGCTTAAGACAGTCTTTCCCATGCCTTCCAAAGGAACGGAAAGACTCTGTGCAGCAAAATAGCCAAGCATCAAATCTCTTCTGGTATCTTCCGATCTGTCGCGAACAGAGGAAAGAGCCTTGGAGTTTGTTGCCAGTTGCGCATGTGTCAATTCATCGATGCGGTCACTGTAACATACAGAGAATACCTGTCTTGCCTCAGGTGAGAATTCCAGAATAATTGCACCGTTTAAAACAGACTTTTCGGAAATATACGGAGCAATTAAATCAAATAACAGTTTCGCTCCTGCATCGTCCACATTTACACCGAAATCCGGTTCTTTCAGATATCTGTCGTAATCACCCTTCTTTGCGGAAAGATAATAAATGCTGCCCTGGTATTTTGCTTTTTCCGAAGAGGAAACCTCCCCCGGAGTATTTGCCCATATAGCAATACCATTGCTCGAACCATCCGGTTCCCACTTGTAATAATCCGTTGAACCGGAATCATATTTAATCTTACTTCCGTCAAAGAGTCTATGATTCTCAGGTCTTCCGATATCGTTTCCCAGTCTCGACAGAACACCGTAGACTTTTTCTTCGTACATACCGGTCGCAGCCAATTCCGAAAACTGGTTCTGCGCCGCATAGAAGATTGTTTCCGCTCCGGTATTCTCTTTCTTGAAGCGCGTCCAATCCTGCCAAGTCAAAATACCCGCCACACTGATTGCGGCAAGAATTGCCATGAGAACAAGCACGACAATCAGCTCCACCAACGTGAAGCCTTTGTCGGAGCGTTTTAAATATTCTCTTTTAATGCATTCGATTCTTTTCACTGAGTTTTACCTTCTTGGTCCGCCTTGTAAGTAGAAATACTTATTATCCTGCACTTCATATATATTTCCGTTTCTTTCAGCCGTTTTACCTGCATACAATCCCACATCCTTGCCACTAATCTTGGTAGCGTATTCACCACCGATTTTAATTCTGGTATTGGTGCCAAGTCTGTATTCAAAAATATCGTTCTCTTTCATATCCCATTTCTGATATGTTCCGGCAAAGGCATTAAATACATTATCAACGCCGTTCCTGTCGCTTAACAGAAGCATCTTATAGATATTCTTTAGATTGCTCATATCCGGTGCATCACCGAAATCCAGGGACGTTAAATTTTTGCAACGTTCAAACATGCTTTCCAGATTGCTTACCTTACTCCAATTTCCGGTAATTGTCGCATTTGTTAATGAAGAGTTGTTGTAGAACATATTCTTCATGCTTACATCGTTACTGCTTCCCGATGTGTCAATTCTCAGGCTCGCAGAAGTAAGTCCGGTACATCCGGTAAACATAGCTTCCAAATTTGTAATACTCTTAAGCTCAAAATCAGCCATGTTTACGGTTTTAAGTGATGTGCGACCGCTAAACATACTTGCAGTGGAGGTAATACCTTCACCGCTTCCCGCCATGGTAAGATTCTCAAGGTTGGAATCCGAGGTGAATAAATCTTTAATCGATACACTCGTCGATCCCGGCAGCGTGCTGACATAAAAACTTAAATTCTTCACATTTGAACAATAACTGAACATAGCCTCCATGGTTGTGACATTTTCCAAATGCAGGTGATCCAGCGAAACATTTACAAAACCGGTACAACCGGTAAACATATTTTTAACGCTTAAACCGGCTGTAGATTCGGAGGTATCTATCGTAACATTCGGCAGCCCCGTCAGACTTGTACAACCACTGAATGTGCTCTCAAGGCTGGAAATCTTTCCACCGGAAACCGTAAGATTTACTTCTGTCAAATCGGTATCGCCCTTAAACAGATTTGATAAGCTGCAGCCCAGCGTATTTTCTGACGTATCCACGGACAATCCTGCGCTCTGCAGGCTTGTACAATCGCGGAACATTTCCGTCATATTGGAAGTCTTACCGAAAGTAAATCCACTTAAATCGACAGCGGTAATTGCCGATGCGCCATAAAACATTCTGTACGTAGACGAAATATTGCTTCCGTCTCCCGTAATACTTACTTCCGTAAGAGCTTTATCGCCATTGAACATATTTGCCATCGGAACGCCCGTTTCCGAATTTGAGGAATCAACATTCAATTTTGCGGAAGTTAATCCTGTACTGCCGATAAACATAGAATCCAAGCTTCTAATGGTGCTTAACTCAAATCCACTCATATCTACCGTTCTTAAAGCAGCTCTGTTTTTGAACAGATTGGCAGTTGATGCAATTCCTTCTCCGCTTCCCGTAATGGTAACATTTGCCAGATTACCGGTATTTGTGAATAAATCTGTTATTGAAACATTCGTACTTCCTGATTTCGTGCTTACATCTAAGGTAAGGTCCGTCATTTGTGTACAGCCGTTAAACAATCCTTCCAAACTGGTGACATTGACCAGATTTCCGGAAGTCATATCAGCATTCACCAAGCCGGTACAACCATAAAACATATTCTTAAGCGTTACTCCCGATGCGGAATCCGATGTATCAATAGCAATACCCGAAAGATCGGTAAGATTCGTACAGCCCTTGAACATGCCTTCCAAACTGGAGAAATTGCCGTTGGCATTAACGGTAACAGAGCTTAATACTGTATCACCCGAAAACATATTTGCTGCAGAAACGCCGCTTGAGCCGGAAGGGGTATTAATATTCAATTCCACGGTAGCAAGTTTCTTGCAACCACTAAACATATTTTCAAAATTTGTCGCATTGGAAAGCGTAAAGCTTGCGCATTCAAGTTTCTGGGCATTTTGGAAGAACTCGGACATATCGCGCACTTCCGAGAAATCCAAATCTGCAAGATTGATATTAGCAGCAGTCCAGTTTAAGAACATTTGCTCCATTCCCTGATTGATAATCAGGAAATCAGCTTCTGACCACCAGCAAACATCATAGCCTGTTCCATTCTGTTCAAGCCAGAAGTAAACCGGATAACCTTCCGTAAATGTCGGATCCGTTAACTGATCCGTGCAACCATTCTTGGCTTTGACAATTTCTTCCGTCAGACTCGAATCCGTAACATGACGGAAGCTCAGGTAATTAGCTTTCGTTATAGGCTTTCCGCCGTATAGCACATTATGATAAACCCACCCCTCGTTCTCTGCCTTCATCCGAGCCATAAGTTTATACGAGAAGTAACCTTCTTTTGCTTCACCATCTCTGATATGTCCGTCAATCCATCCATATGTTCCGCTAACATTACCTGCATCGTATGTAGTACCCTTTTCACCTATAATCTTAGTACAATTCTTAAATGTGTCCGTACTGGTTGTACTCTGAACCAGGGTGCAATTATCCGTTGCATAGATTCGTCGAAGGTTTCCACAACTTTCAAACGCAGACGCACAGTTCGTAACGTGAGTGGTATTCCAACTGCGAAGATTCAATTTGGCTAGTCCACTACAGCCCCGGAACATTCCATGGATATCCGTAGCAGTTGCATTTACTGTCATCTCACGGAAGTCCTGATTCAATTTTGAACAACCGGCAAATGTTGAACCGAAATTGGTACATGCCTGTAAATTCCATGCGGTACCGAAGTTTACTTTTTCAAGATCTGTGCAACCATTAAAGGTTTCTGCCATCGTTGTGATTGCAGCAGGATTCATGGCCGACAGGTCAACATTCTTTAATTTAGAGCAACCGGAATATGTTGCTTTCATATTCGTCAACTTATTCGTGGTTTTAATTTTCGGAAGAGCCGTGTCGACCGAACAATTTTGGAATGTAGACTCCAAACTATTACATTCCGGCAAATTCCACACATTGTTAGAGTCTAAATTCACGTTTAAAGTTGTAAGTTTGGAACAGCCATAAAAAGCTTTATCAAGCAACTTTACACTGTTCATATTCCAATGAGATACATCAATTGTTGTTGCATTGCTACAGCCCAGGAAAATATATTTCATATTTTCCACTTTGGAAGTATTCCAATTCTTCACATCAAAGGTCGAAGATGCTGAACAGCCTGCAAAAACACCCTCCATTTGTTCCAAATTGCTTTCAGTAATTGTGATGTTATGAAAATCATTATTTAAGCTATGACAATTCTCAAATGCATAATTCATATACCTGCAATTATTCAAAGTCCAGGTATCCGAATTAAGCGTTGCGAGTCTTTCACAACCGGAAAAAGCCTTATCCAATGTGGTGACTGAACCAAAATCCCAGTTTCTAAGATCTAATGAACCAACATTTTTACAGTCGTTAAATATATAGGACGCATCCGCCACAACTGTCGGTGTCAAACCACTCACATTAATTGTTGTTGCCGCTTCACATCCCCGGAACATGCTTTGCATCGTAGTAACATTCGTGGTATCGAAACCATCCCCAAAAGAAATTGAGGTTATCGCCTTGCAACCTTCGAACATATGGGAAGTATCCAATAAGGTTCCTTCCTCGGCATTAAACTTTTCCAAGTCAGAAAGACTTGTAAGGACGGTGCAACCGTTAAACATATTCGAAGTATTTGTCAAACTTCCCGCATGGAAGTTATTACCGAATTTGACGGATTGCAATGCATCATTGCCTGCAAACATAGAGCTCATTGTAGTGATCTTCGCCGCATCGAATTCACTGAAATCAACATTTGCCACCTTTGTAGCGGAATTAAAGAAATCACTACAATCATCAGGCAGATATACCGTTGTGGCATCCGTCCACCATTTCAGTTGCCCTTCTGATATCCAACCCCATATTTGTCCACCTTCACCCTGAAGTCCCATATCAATCCTTGCGGATCCTTCAATACTCTGAACCATGGCCGGACTATCATAAGATCCTGCAGGGCCGCCGGTAACCTTTTGCATGCCTGTAAGCGTAGATCCGCCAATCAGGGCCTTGGTTTTAGCCTTATCCAATGTAGCAACCTGAGTAATGATTTCATCACTTTTTACCACACCGGTAAACGTAAATTGATTTTGATTGCTGACAAAAATATAGTTCTGCAATATTGACTTGTCGAGAGTAATAATATCTGAGCCTTCCGGTTGCCATCCCTGAAGTTCATAAGAATTTGAGGCGGTATTAACAACATTCACCCAGTATGTATGATTATCATCTACCCGGAACTTGCTGACACCTTCCCCGTTTATAGTCCAATAACTGCTGATGTTTCCGTCCGTATCTTTCCAGAACACAACCTTCACGGAGTCTTTCCCGGAGTTGGAAGTACGACCGTCCAGTGAGAAGAATACATGACTCAATGTATTGGCAGGTAGTTTAAATGTAACAACCTTTACGGAGCTCTTCTTGCTGGGATCCGTCTCATCCGGATCATCGGGTATGGAGCCGTCAAGGTATGCAAAATCCTGCTTGTAAGGCCATACATAGATGACATTCTCTTCGTCTGTTGAAGAAAGATTCAACTTTGCCATCGCCGTATCTTCGGAATCGAATATAGTCCACTCCGTTCCGTCATAGGCGGCATATTTTTCGCCTTCACGATACAACGCTTTACTTACGGTGTAGGAACCTATATTCTTCGCAATGGCAACGGTTTTGCCATCCCAAAGTTTCTGCTCGTTCCATACGGTGAAGGATGTGTCGGAATTATTTTTATCATTGTCTACTGCTGCCAATGTTCTGGTAGCCTCGCGTTTTGCAATAGAGAAACGGCTAGATCCATCCGCATAAATATCAGAAAGTGCGGTCTGGGTCGCGGCTAAGGCCTTTTCACCTGCTGCCTCAATTTCTTTTTCCTTGCCTTTGTCAATAAACGCAATGAACGTCGGCACCGCAATCGCTGCCAGTATTGCCAGGATTACAAGCACGACAATAAGCTCCACCAGGGTGAAGCCTTTCGATTTGCGCGACCGGCGCGCATTTGCAGTATTCAAATTGTTTTTCGATTCCTTGCCGTTTCTGCTACGGATCCCCCAAATAAATCCCGTATTCATAAGCATATTCCTCCATGCTTACCCGTAGGCGATAAAAGGCATAGTTTTGCGTATTTAATGTTAACATAAAAAGCGCCTATTTGCAAGGAAAATGGCGCTTTTTACTGTGTTATTCATGACCGTTTTTTCATAGTTGGTAAGTGAGTTTTTACTCACCATTTTGCTACTTTTCGGCGCAACGCTCACGAATTTCATCCGCACACGATGCTCGTTCCATCGAAAGTGTCTTATATCCGTCTTTATACGGATCGTACGGGATTTCATAACGGCTTAACCAGACATGGCAGGCCTCCGCATCCGTTAAGGAGAAGCGTAACATCTGGTCAACATCCTTATATTCCGGCGATTCCAGCAAAAATACGATGAAATTTGCCTGCATCTCCGGGTCTGCGATATTAAAATGCCGGTATTCTCCCGGACCGCCCTCGTCAAACCAGGCTTCCGCAAAGGAGAAAAGCTGCTCTTTTTTCTCATAGGATGTACACTGCGCATATCCGTAGCCGCCGTCCACGTTTGCCCACTCGAGGTATTTATTCACATATCCCTGCGTTTCACCTTTATATCTCGACAGCAGGAAATCTTCCCTGGTCACAAGACCCTTGTTTACCTGATCGGTATAGTCTTCATCCTCTACATTCCAGCGCTTATTGTTTAGATTCTCCAGGTTATTGGCGCGGAATTCGGACTCAGCCCGTAAATTGCACATTACACCGACAACCGCCGTATCGTTTCCGTCGAAATGTCGGTAAAGCACCTTCCAAAGCAGCTCTTCCTCGGATATATCCTCTCCGTACTCCAGATTCGGAACCATGGAAAATACTTCCGAGAAGAGTTTCTCGTCCTGCCTGTGCTTTTTCCTTGCAATGCTGATACGGATGACGGTAAAAATTGTAGCCGTCAGCGTTACAAACACAAGCCCCGCAATCACCAGCGCCCTGAACTGACGCAGCAGAAGGATTCCCCTGCGTCCGGTCTCGATTAGATTTAACCGTTCAAAAGCCTTTCTTTTGATGGCATAATAGACTCTCTGCCAGCGGTTCTGGTATTTTACCCTCTCACGACCGATGAAGGTCCTGTGTCTTTCATATCTTTTATCCCGGCCGGCTCTGCGCTTGGCAATGTACGCATCCGTACGCGCGATGCTTTTATTTAATCTTTCTTCCTTGCTCTCATCACCGCGGACATAGCGCTCTCTGATTGCCTTCCGGTTCTCGGAAATTTTCTCGTCAATCCGGTTTCTTCGCTTCTCCACACGTTCGTCAAAGGCATCGTGTGCCTTCTTAACCATGCGGTCGTTCACTTTCAGCAGTTCCTCGCGGCGCTGCTGTCTTTTGATATTCCTCTGTACAGACTGAACATACCGCTTTCTGGCGCGCGCGACATGTTTGGGCATGTATTCCATTACGGAAATTCCTCCAAACCATACATTTTAACGGTCTCATTTTATCATGTTAAAATATCTGCCGCAAGAATGACAAATCCCCTTATCAAAACAGCCGATTTAGTATATACTGTCCCTTGGACTTTTAATACGGAGGCCACAATGTTTACCGACTTTTTGAAATCGGGGCTCTTATTCTCGGATATTCCGTTCATTTTCCGCATACTGCCCCTGTTTTTATTGATATATTATCTTGTACCCCGCAAAGCCAGGGTCTGGATCAGCATTCCCTTCAGCCTTTTGTTTTACGTCAAAAACGCCGGGGAATACACGCCGGTTCTCCTTCTGGCGCTTCTTGTAAACTTCGGATTATCCTTCCTTACGGCAAGGAAATCCAAGATCGCGCTGGGTTTCACCATCGTTTTAAACGCATGCCTTCTGATGGGCTTTAAAATCCTCTCAGCCCTCGGTTTCACCATCCATCTGCCGCAAGGCAGGGAATTTGTAATCCTGCTGCCGCTCGGCATCAGTTTCTATACCTTTAAACTGATCTCCTACCAGATCGATCTGTACCGGCAGAAATACCCCGTCGCATCGTTCGGCAGTTTCGCCGCCTATATTACGGATTTTACACAGGTCATCTGCGGTCCCATTGCCAGATACAACGAATGGAAAATCGACTATGATTCCATGCCCGCGGTACGTGGATTTAAAAACCGCGTCAAAGAAGCTTTTATCCAGATTTCCGAAGGACTGACCTTCTTTATCACGGGACTTTTCTTCAAAGTCTTTATCGCCGATCACTTAAGCATTCTCTGGAATTCCTTCGGTACCATCGGCTATATGAACCTCTCCGTTCCCATGGCATGGCTCGGTGTATTCGTATACTCCCTGAATTTGTTCTACGATTTCTGGGGTTATTCCTTAATGGCATCCGGTATCGGCGTCATGATGGGACATAAGCATATCCGTAACTTCAAAGACCCGTACGGAGCAACCTCCGTTTCGGACTTTTACAGAAGATGGCATATCACTCTCGGAACATGGTTTCGCGATTATATCTATATTCCGATGGGCGGAAGCCGCAAAGGATCTTTCCGGACAGCGTTTAACTTAATCGTTGTCTGGCTTTTAACCGGAATCTGGCACGGAATCACACCGAATTTCATGATCTGGGCAGGTGTATTGCTGCTTCTTATCCTTTGGGAGAAATTCGTTCTGTCGAAGAACAAAGTCGTCCTGCGCATTTTCGGACAGTTCCACGTACTGGTTTTGATTCCTCTTTCCTGGGTAGTCTTTGCACTTCCGAAATTCACGGATTTATCCCACTACTTTCTGCGGCTCTTCGGGCAGTCCATCGAGGGCTCCGTCATCAATGCAAAGGATTATTTGAATATCCTTCGCGACGGATGGATCTTCTTATTCCTTGCCGTCTTCTGCCTGATTCCCGGCGTTCGCGATTTCCTCGAGCGCGAAAAATACAGAGTTTTTACCACGATCCTTTTGTTTGTCTTATTCTGGATCAGCATTTTCAGCGCCAGCGGCGCATCGCTGAATCCGTTTATGTATATGAACTTCTAGAAAGCGTACCTGTATGAAGCAAAGAAAGAAAACCCCAAAACATGCCGCACTGCTGATTCTGATCATCATCTCCGCGCTGCTTTGCACCGCGTGGAGCCTGATTATGAGAAGCAGTTTGTATGCGGATTATGATATCGACCTAAAGCAGACTCCTTCCCTGGTGCTTATGATGAACGGAATCAGGGAAGGCGTATATCCGTGGGATGCCAAATTTGAAATCCCGGAAGGCTCCTTCCTCGATCAGGCGAAAGACCGCATTCAGGCATTCTTTGATAAAGAGCAAGGAAACACGACCCAAACCGGCGTCGATAAAACCGTTGCAGAGACACCATCGGAGATTCCTTCCGAACCAGACTCCGGGTTGGTACCGGAACCCATGGAGCCGATCAGTATCGAGCCGCTTGAATTTACGACCGTGGACGATACTTACTTTGAGGATGCGCTTTTCATCGGCGATTCCCGTATGGTGGGCTTATCCGAATACTGCGAACCCATCTACAGCAGAGCCGATTTCTATGTAAAGCGCTCCATGACCATTTACCAACTTCTTGACGGCAAGGAAGTCAAGTTCAACAAAGAGAACAAAACCCTTTGGGAAGTGCTTGATGAGAAACAGTACGGCAAGATCTACATTCAGGTCGGAATCAACGAGATTGGAACCGGAACACCGGAATACTTCCAGAACGCATACAGTCAGGTCTTAACCGAGATCAGTGTCCGCCAGCCGAATGCCATCATCTTTGTGAACAGCATCATGCACGTGACCGCCAAGAAGAGCAGGGAGGACAAGTTATATAACAATCCCAATATCAATGCACGCAATGCGGTTCTGGAGCCGTTTGCGGATAATATTCACATCTTCTACATCGACGTAAACGAAAATATCGATGATGCAAACGGCGGCATGAGGCAGGATTACTCTTACGATGACATCCATCTGCTCGGTTCGTGCTACGAGCCCTTCCACCGAACGCTGCTGACACACGGAATTGTGAAAAACGAATAAATTACTGTGCGATCACGATCTCTCTTTCATCCAGAGCCTTCTGAACCATCTCGTTGATCTCCTCGCCCAGTCTTTCCTCATGATGGGCAATGACGCTTACCTTCGGCTTGGTAACCGGGTGCTTTGCAACGAAAATGGTACAGCAGTCTTCAAACGGCAGGATCGATGTTTCGTATGTTTCGATCTTCTCCGCAATATCAATGATTTCCACTTTATCAAAAGCAACAAGCGGTCTGTATACGGGCATATGGCAGACATCGTCCGTGCAGGCCATCGAATACATGGTTTGGCTTGCCACCTGACCGACGCTCTCTCCGGTAACGAGTCCCAGACACTCATCCTCTTCCGCGATCGCCTGTGCGATACGCATCATGTAACGGCGCATAATAACCGTCAGCTCGTCATGCGGGCATTTCTCGTAGATGCTCATCTGAATGTCGGTAAAATTGATAATATGCAGTTTTACGGGCCCGCAGTATTTCGATACGATCTTAGCAAGATCCACGACCTTCTGCTTCGCCCTTTCCGACGTATAAGGCGGTGCATGAAAATAAACCGCTTCCACTTTGACGCCTCGCTTTGCCATCATATATGCGGCAACCGGGGAATCGAGTCCGCCGGAAAGCAATACCATGGCTTTGCCCGCCGTTCCGACCGGCATTCCGCCGGGTCCCGGGATCAGAATCGAATAGATATAGATTCGCTCCCTGATCTCCACGTGCAGTTCCACTTCGGGTTTGTGCACATCCACTTTCAGTTCCGGGTATGCATCAAGAAGCGCCTCTCCGAATGCCATGTTCATCTCCATGGAATTCAAAGGATAGTTCTTTCTTGCCCTCTTGCAGAAAACCTTAAACGTCAGTCCGTCACGGTTCGGATAGGTTTCTCCGAAGTATTTGATCACCTCTTCTTTGAGATAATCAAAATCATCCTTCTCAAGGATCAGAACCGGACAGATTGTGGAAATACCGAAGACATGGCTTAACGCATTCACTACTTCATCGTAGTCAAAGTCCGACTTTGCTTCCACATAGACGCGGCCTAAGTTTTTATGCACATCGAATGTACCGTCCACGGCATTCATGGCAAGACGCACCTGCTCAACAAGTGCGTCCTCAAATAAATAGCGGTTTTTGCCTTTCAGGAAAATCTCGCCGTATTTCAATAAAAAAGCCTGAAACATGAATTAAAACTCCATAAATTTTTTCTTTACATCCACGTACTGTAACTGGCTTACGGGAATCTCCACGCCACGCTTGGTAAGGAAACGGTAGCGGGCTAAGTCTTTTACATAGTGCATGTTGATGATATAAGAACGATGACAGCGGACAAAAGAATCTTCCGGAAGAAGCTGTTCCATATCCGAAAACTTCATGTGTACGCTGATCTGCTCGTTGATCGTGCTGACAATGGTCTCTCTTCCCTGACTTTCGAGATACTCGATCTCACCGAAGGGAATCTTATATAATTTATCGCCGACCTGGAAGGTTAAGGTATCGCCCTTGGTATCCTTCATGCGGTAGGCGCTGATCAATGCCTCTTTGAGTTTCTCGATCTGGATCGGTTTCTGAATGTAACGAAGCGCATCCACCTGATAGCCTTCAAGTGCATACTCCGCGGTGGAAGAGATGAAGATAATGGAAAGGCTCTCTCCCAATCTGCGAAGCTCTTTGGCAGCTTCGATTCCGTTCATTCCGACAGCCAGGATGTCGCAAAGAAGGACATCGTACTGTACTTCTTTCCTGGAAAGCGTATCGATCATGCTCTGCATGTCCGTAAAACATACGGTCTCATACTCGATTCCTGCTTCCGTTAAAACCTGTGCGGTTAAGGCCTCGTTAATTTGCAGTGATGTGGCCTCATCATCACAAATCGCAACCCGATACATAATTACCCCCTAATCAGTATGGTTACCTGTTTCCACTACTGTAAATTATACAAATTTAAGCCAACAAACGCAAGCGTCGCCGAAATTACCGATTTGCTTTCGCCGTATTCTGCGCGATCAGTGCCCTCGTTACGGTCTTAACAACCTTGGAATAGTTATCACAGAAGGTCTTATGATACTTGTTGATGAAATCAACATCCTCATCCTTGCCTGCGCATTCCAGTTCATAAGCCTGATCCGCCACATCGTTTGCACCGATGTTCCGGCAGGCACCCTTCATGGAGTGTGCCATTACGGTGTAATTCTCCATATCGCCCTTTTCAAAATATTCCTGCAGGCTCGCAAGTAAATTGGAAGACGCAAATGTCGTAAGAACCTTGGTGTAAACGCTTCGGTTTCCGCCGCAGTTTCTGAGTCCGTCCTCGACATCGATGCCCTTTAAATTGTTGATCAGATCGTCCGCACCCGTCGGAAGCGGTCCGGTTTCGGTTCCGGGCAGCGGCATCACTTCCTGGCCGTTAACAATCTGTACCTGTTTATCAAACGGAATCCATTTCTGCAAAATAGCACTTAACTGGTTCATATGGATCGGCTTGGCCAGATAATCGTTCATTCCGGCTTCCTTAAACTGCTTCTCCACACCCTTGATGGCGTTTGCGGTTAAGGCCACGATCGGAATATCCTTTGCATATTGCGAATTGAGCGAACGGATCTGTCTCGTCGCTTCCACACCGTCCATAACGGGCATCATGTGATCCATGAAGATCAGATCGTATTCCACTAAATGTTCTTCGATACGGTTGATGGCTTCCAGTCCGGACTCGACCATAACGGCCTCGAAACCGAATCGTTTCATAAGCTCACTTGCAACGGTCAGGTTAACCTTGTTATCATCGACGATCATGACTCTGGCCGTCGGCGCCTTGAAGGTGATGCGGTATCCCGCATTATCCACATTGACGCGGTCGTGGTTGGAATCGTAATTCGAAGGTCTCGGATCATGTACTTTCTGATGCAGCACGAAGGAGAAGGTACTTCCTTCGCCCACCTTGCTTCGTACCGTAATATCACCACCCATTAAATTTAAGAGGCGCTTGGTAATGATCAGGCCCAGACCGGTACCTTCCACGTTACGGTTTTTCTTGGTATCAATCTGTCCGAATGCGGTAAACAGTTTGTTCATATCGCGCTGGGAAATACCGATACCGGTATCTTCAACGGAAACATGCAGATATCCGTTGCTGTCAAGGTCCGGCTCCCAGTAAATCTTTAACTTGATATGTCCCTTATGGGTAAAGTTTACGGCATTGTTTAAAAGGTTGATCAGAATCTGGCGGATACGGACTTCATCACCGACAAGGACTCTCGGGATATCCGGAGAGATATCATAGATTAACTTCACCGAGCGGTTTTTCATTCTGAATTCGATGATACTTAACACGTCGTGGATTAAGGAGTTGAATTGATAATCATCCTCGGTAATCTCCATTTTACCGGAATCGATCTTGGAAAAGTCCAAAATCTCGTTGATGATGGCAAGAAGGTTTTCCGAAGACTTGCGGATGGTGTCTATGTAGCCTTTTTCCTCTTCTTCGAAATCCCTCTCATCCAGAAGTTCCGCCATACCGTAGATTGCGTTCATGGGGGTACGGATTTCGTGGGACATATTGGCCAAGAAGTTTGCCTTCGCTTCCAGAGCGTTTCTGGCTTCTTCGTTTTTCTCTTCCATCTGCGTCTTGTAGTCGTTTACACCGTTGACCAGGAAAAGGAAAGAAACCATGGCAAACAGATAAATCAAAATGTAGATCAGATAGATTTCCTTCGGGCAGGTAATTTCAATCTGGCTGCGAAGGAGCAAAACATTAATGACAAGAGCGGCCGAAGTCAGAATCGCATACTCGAGCATAATCGCACGATCCGCATACAGAGCAAGCATCAAAGCGCCGGCCAGAAATACGATACTTAACGTACCAAGCAGCCCGAGCTGCCAGGAAATAATGTAGCTTGTCGCGATCATGCTGACGTAGAAAATGCGGACGATGATCTTTTCGTTTTTGTGGAACAGACGATAAAACAGAATCGTTAGAAGTGCCGGCAGGAATCCGATGGAAATAAAGGCCGCCTTCTCCGGTCCGTCCTGGGAAAGCGCATACGCTACGTGCAGTAAGACCACGGAAAAGAATTCGATAACGCACAAAATGATGTTTGTTTTAAATGGGAGCATAATCGTCCTTTCGTTTGCTTACGACCCTTCTTAAAGAGTCTATCGTCTGGTGTACTTCCTGAGTGTCTCTATAACCTGTGCGAGGGAAGAAGCCGCGTAACAGATTTCTTCTTCCGTCGTAAATCTGCTGAAGGAGAAACGGATTGTGGAATCCAGAAGTTCTTTCTTTACGCCGATGGCCTTTAAAGTCTCCGAAACCGCCGGTTTGTTGGACGCGCAGGCGCTGCCGGAAGATATATAGATTCCTTTTTCTTCAAGTGCATGCAAAAGGACTTCCGCCCGGACTCCGGATACGGAAACACTTACGATATGCGGTGCGGCAAATGCTTTTGTCTCTTCTTTAGCGGCCGGTCCGTTCACCGTAACGCCTTCGATTGCGGATACTTTGGCAACAAGCAGGTCCCTTAATGCGGACATTTGGGCACATTCTTCCTCCATCGAGCCGCAGATGATTTCGGCAGCCTTTGAAAGTCCTGCAATTCCGGGCACATTGTCGGTGCCGGAGCGCATGCCTTTTTGCTGTCCTCCTCCCAGAATCAGCGGAGTGATCTTTACTTTGTCCGAAATATATAAGAATCCCACACCCTTCGGACCGTGGATCTTATGACCGGAAACCGAGAGCATGTCGATCTTCATGCGCTTCGGATAGATCGGAAGTTTGCCGTACATCTGCACAGCGTCCACATGGAACAGCGTCTTCGGATTGGAAGCCTTGATGCATTCCCCGATTTCGGCAAGCGGTTCCACGGTTCCGATCTCATTATTGACGCCCATAACGGATACCAGAATGGTTTCCGGTTTCAGGGCTTCCTTCAATTCTTCAATGGAGACTCTTCCGTACTCATCCACGGAAAGGTAAGTAACCTCGAAGCCTTCTTTTTCCAGTTGTTTAAAGCAGCTTAAAACCGCCGCGTGTTCGATCTTCGTTGTGATCACATGCATTCCGCTCCGCCTGTTGGCTCTTGCGGACTGCAAAATCGCCCAGTTATCCGACTCCGTACCGCCGGATGTAAAGAAGATTTCCTTCTCTTCGACTTTAAGCGTCCTTGCGATGGTTTCCTTGGCCGAGCGAAGGATATTCTCCGCTTCCACACCTTTTAAGTGCATGCTCGAAGGATTTCCGTATGTATTTCTCATGCAATCCGTAACAACTTCCACGACCTCGTCAAGGCATTTCGTCGTTGCGGAATTATCCAGATAACATTCCATGTTCAGCTCCAAAATTATATATTTCTTAATGGTGCAAAAGTTGCGATGCAACATTTGGGCCCGCGTTAATTTCTGATTATTGTACCTCCAGGCAGAAATCAATCCAGGAAATTACGGCAAGCCCCGCCGTCTCGGTACGCAAAATTCGCTTGCCCAAAGAAACCGGTTCTACGCCGCACTCTTTCGCAAGTTTAATTTCTTCTTCCGTAAAACCGCCTTCCGGTCCGATAAACACGGCAATCTGCGGTCTTCTTTCTGTATTGTTTTCTGACTTATTCTCTGCTTTATTCTCTGTATTATTCTCCACTTTTAACCCGGAAATCTTTCCGAAAACCTCCGCGGTTTTCTCCATTCCCCTTGCAAGTTCGTAGGGAATGATCTTAATATCCATGCCGGATGCTTTCTTTAACGCATCCTTCATGGAAAGCGGCATTGTAATCCCGGGAATCACGGCGCGCTTACTCTGCTTTGCCGCCGCCTCCGCAATGCCCTGCCAGCGCTTGACCTTGGCATCGGCTTTTTTATCATCCAGTTTCACTATGCATCTTTCACAGCTGACCGGTACAATTTCCGCTACGCCAAGCTCCACGCATTTTTGGATGATCATCTCCATCTTGTCCGCTTTGGGAAGGCCCTGGAAGAGAATGATGTCCGCAGGGCTTTCGACGTCGGATGATTTGATGAACCGCAAAATGCAGGTGACTCTGTCTTCTTCGAGGCTTTCGATCTCGCAACGGTATTCGTTGTCGTCTTCGCCGGTTCCCACACTGATTTCCTCACCCGGGCGCATGCGAAGAACGTTGCGGATATGATTGACATCTCCGCCCTCGATGATGACACGATTATTCACTGTGTCGATATTCTGTTTATCAACGAAAAAATGATACATACTTCTCTAACTTGCTCAGGTTTACTCAGGCCTACTCCGGTTTTCTTGCCGTCACGGATACCCACTCTCCGTCGCGGGTGACCTCGATCAGTTCAAGGCCGGCTTTCTTAACAACATCCACAACGAAATCTTCCTTCTCGGCGATGATACCGGAAGTAATATAGATTCCGCCGGGTTTAATCTGATTTACAACTACAGGTGTAAGCGGTTCCAAAACGGTATGCAGGATATTGGCAACTACGATGTCATAGCAGTTGTATCCCGCCCAGTCCTGTACGCTCTTCTCGGTAATGATGTTTCCGATGATCATTTCGAAATCTTCTTCGGAAATACCGTTCTTTGCCATATTCTCTTTGGTTGCATCCAAAGCACAGGGATCCAGATCCGTTCCCTTGGCATGTTTTGCACCGTAC
This sequence comes from Lachnospiraceae bacterium UBA3804, assembly GCA_002368665.1. Lineage (GTDB taxonomy): Bacteria > Bacillota > Clostridia > Lachnospirales > Lachnospiraceae > UBA3766. Next base: position 66,464 of record DFEK01000005.1, on the reverse strand, counting down.
ATCAAAGCCACAATCGCCAGAATTCCGCTGCCGCAGCCGACATCGAGGATTTCGGTGTCGGGAGTGACGAATTTTCTGATCTGACGGATGCAGAGTCTGGTTGTTTCATGCGCACCGGTTCCGAATGCGGTACCCGGGTCGATATGAAGCACTTTGCCCGTATGTTTTAAATCTTCCGGCTCCTCCCAGGAAGGGATGATCAGAAGGTCGTCGATCGTAAACTGGTGGAAGTATTTTTTCCAGTTATTCACCCAGTCAAGATCCTCGGTTTCGGATGTCGTGATCGTGCCTTCTCCGATATCGCAGTACTGCTTCGTCTCTTCAAGAACCGTCTTCACATCGGCAAGCAGCGCATCAAAATCAAGGTCCTCGTTATCTTCCACAAAGAAATTCAAATATGCCACACCGTCATCCTCCTCGGTCTGCGGAAGAATGTCGACAAACATCTGCTCCTTTTCCAGGGGCGTTAAGGGGATTTTGTCTTCAATCTGCGCGCCTTCCAGACCCACGTCTTCCAAGTTGCAGATCAGAATATCCTCCGCGTCGGTGATGGTCTTAATTGTGATCTTTTTCCACTTCATGATTATTGCTTCCTTTCGTCCGCCTGCGCGGCGAATCGTCTTATGTATGTAGTCTTATTCTCTGTCTTCCAAATCAATTTTCAAAACTTCCAGATAAGGTACCAGCACTCCCTCGACCTTCGGGATCACATAGGCCGGGTTGAGTTCCTCGTGGCGGAAACTTTTGCGCCCGCCGTTTGCGGCCCTGTCCCAGAAAAGTTTCAGATACTCGTACGGAAGATAATACAATTCATCCCTGCTTTTATAGTAGATTAGGAAAAATGCCACGCCTCCCTGCGCCTCGAAATCGCCCATGAATTTTACCTGATGTTCATGGATATTCTGCAAAGAGAAGGTGTCCGTGGCGCTCTCCTTCGCATCAAAACAGACCGGAACACCCTGCACCGCACCGATATAATCGACCGTACTTTTCTGATCAAAATAGGCAAGAGTTATGTGCCTGCTCTTCTGGTCAATCTCGATCGGCGTAATCGGCGTCGGAATTTTCTGGATCAGTGCCAGTCCCGCCTCGCGGTATTTTTCATTTGTTCGGTTAATCATGTCCTCAAGGACGGAGCCTCTCAGACCTCTTGATTTCCACGTCGCCATTGTATCTCCGGTGGATGGTTTTTATCCGACCTGCACCTGAAGCGGTGCTGTTGTCTCATAGAAATCATCCTGATTTGATATAAACAATAAAATGTCAGATGTAGTTGTATGCGGATTCATATCCATAAAGCGGTTTACGTTTTCCAGTCTGGACGCATTATCTTTGACGTATGTTAAAACAGCAACTACAAATCCATAATATGATCCCTTAACTGTATTCAGTTTCGATGTAAATTCTTCAATACCAATCATCTCGATCCTCCTTAATGGTTGTCCCTGACCCGCCAAAAGAAATTGTAGTCATTAAACCCATGATTCTCGAACCAATATACATAAACAAATCCATCCATGCCAAACGAGGCATGGGCACAAATCAGATTGTCCGCATACTGAGCATAATAAATGAGATTGATTTCGCCGACAATTTTGCCGTACTCCTGCTTTCCAAGCCAAAATGTCGGCTTCAGAAAAGGATTTCCCTTTGAGTCCAAAGGAAAAGATGTAATAGACATACTTCACCTCCATTATAGTCTTTGCCACGGGGAAAAACAATGAATAATAAATTGATTAAAAGGATATTCGGAGCGAGTTCCTCCGCTTGTAGAATTCCGTTAAGGAATAATAAAAGAATAAACTAATATTGTTAGAATCTTAACATCATTTAAGTTCATGTTCAATACTCTATAAAAGAAAACGGGCGATAAAAACCGCCCGCAAAGTATTGATTTTACAGTATTCTAGCTTGTCAAAGGATTTAATGTGGACAGTCACCGTAAATTATAAAAACCTCGGTGTAAAACTGTGTACTGTTGGCAAAAAAATCACTTACCCGAGCTTTTTTCTGTATGAGAGCTATGGTAAGAATTATAGTTTCCTCTTACAGTTGTATCAAATTGATAAGTTTTACCATCGCCAAATGTTTTTTCTATGCGATAATTACCTATGTTGTCAATTGCTACCTCTTTATAGCCATAGCAAAGATATATTAGTTCATCAATGTCGTCAAAGCTCTTTTTTAAACTGCGTGATTTGTCTAATGAATTTAAAACTAAATTTATTGGATTATAGCCGCCCTTTTCCTTTGATAACACAACAAAATCTAGAGCATATTCATCGTACTCTTCGCGAGAATAATTATCTGAATTACAATAATTTACAATTTGCAATGCTGCATCGCCTTGTTTTTCATCAAGAAATAAATAGTTAACAGGCACCTTAGATGTACCTTTGCCAATATAATCCCAGCAAAATTGATTAATATCACTTTCATATATATTACCTAAGTAATCATCTTTAACTGCCACGAAAGTATCTTTACTAATGTATGGGCTGTTAATATAAATAATCATAGCAATAGCTTTATCTCTTTCTAGATCATTTTCAAAATCATTTTCAGCAACCATTCTATCAATGGCAGCATATACATCTTCAGTAGAAAACATACCTGGAACATATGCATTACCATTTTCATCTAAAATTGGTAATTCAGGTAGTTCAGCTTCTTCAACTACAGGTTCTTCACTAATTTCTTCACTAATCTCTTCACTTGGTTGTTCAGAAGTTTCAATAATCTCTATTTGAGATGGTGTTTCAGAAGTTTCAACTACTACTTCTGATGCTGGTTCTTTTTCAACAGCACATCCAGAGCATCCAGTCATTAATAATGTTGCACCAAGTCCTGCGCCAGCAAATACTAACCTAGATCCTCCTATTAATTTTTTAAAATTTTCATGCATTTTAACGTTTTTCATAGAATCCTCCATTCCCGTTCTCCATGTCATTTTGTTTGAGTAATAGTATTTTCCGCAAAAAAACCACAGGACAGAATCATCCTGTGGCTTTATCTCTTTTCTTATTATCTTTTACAATACCTCTACTTACCGGATTTGCAGGCTCCGCCCATACATACATACATACATACATACATACATACATACATACATAAGCATTGTATTCCGGCTTTGCCATCTGTCAATCCTCCGATTTCTTTTCTTTATGGAAGATTAGCACAAAAATGAGAGATTATCAATCCTTCGAAAGTTGTTTCTTTAATTGATCCAGCTCTTTCTGGAGAGCATCCACTCTTGTTTCTGCAGCATTGGCTCTTCTTTCTGCAGTTTCTGCGCGCAATCGTTCTTCGGCTCTTCCTTCTTCTCTTCCTTCGGCTCTTCCATCCTCTAAACCTTCCTCGTAGGAATCGCGCTTTACATATTGCAGTCTGGTTTCAAATGTCATATCAATATCTGTCACTTTGACCACCTCATCTCTGTTATTTAGGAAGAAATCTCTTAATATATCTTCCTCTATGCACTCATCAATTGCCCGGTCGATGGCTGCTCTTAAGGATACTTCCGTTTCTCTGTAGGTTCTGACCTTTTCCACAAAATGCGTATACCCGTATAAAACGCCGGCTTTTTCTTTCAATTCCTCGTTAAAGGAGGGATTGATATTGTATGCCGTGCAGATCACTTCTAATTCCGGCTCTTCCGTTTGATGATAAAAGGCTGCGGACAGTCGCATAACTTCCGTTTCCGGTCTTTTATCCTCTCCGTTATAGAAAATCACAAAATGCGGCGTCGGAATCGGAATCATCCTTCTGCTGTATAAATCTTTCTTATCATATTTTACGAATTCTTTCAAATCGTGAATATAATAAATCAGGCACCGGAGGGGCATATTCGGGCTGTATGTGGACTGGTGCTCATAATAATTCACATGCCTGTCGATCATAAAGGATGCATCGTTCCGGATAGAAAGCGATACCCCATGATTTGTGGTAATGATCTGAATCTCCTCCGGATTTGAATAATCGGAATGATTCAGCGCATTATATACCTGCAATGCATACTTGGGTTCTCTCATCAACATGGAGAAAACATCCCCCTTAAACTCGCGGTTTCCGGAAGACGAACTCTCCGAAGATGAGCCATCATTTCTTGATACAGGCTCGTTTCTTGTTACAGCTTCGCTTTTTGCCATGCACACTCCTTTCTGCAGGAGGTTGGCAATTCTCCTGCTTAAAACAATGATTATAAAGTTGTGTTTAAACAGGAAATTTTGATGCGATTTGCATCTGCCGGGAATCCGGCATTAGAATCCTGATGAAAGAGTTTGGCTGCTATTACAATTCGTATCAAAAGATACTCCTATGTTGGTTCATCTCAAACTCTCATTGTGAAAGAATCGTAGCATGAACAAACTGCAGAATCAACACCCAATTCAAAAATCCGGGGAAATCCCCGGATTTTCTACGTATTGCACAAAGAAAATAAAAACGGGCGGTAAAAACCGCCCGCAAAGTATTGATTTTACAGCATTCTCGCTTGTCAAAGAATTTAATGGTGACTGTCACCGTTAATTTATTCGTATTTAATTTCCAGCGTCACGCCACCGTCCATGGTTTGGGTCTTCAGCGTAACGGTCTCGTCACGTTTAATCGTGATTTTCTTTGCCCTGGTCGTTCCGGGTTTTCTCTCTGACAATCAAGCCCTGCTTTAGGCTATCCTGATCAGCCACAAAAACCAATCTGCTGTCTACGATTTTGACGGTTCCCGTTGTCTCGACAAGCGGATCACCGTAACCATAGGGTCCCTTCTCGGTCACCACAAGTCTTCCGTCTTCGACGCCTTCTATATGGTAATTGTAGTTATAGCCGTCCAGTACATACTTAACATTGTTGGTCTCATCCTCGACAATGCACTGCACTCTGACCATGCCGCTTCCGGTCATATTACCGTAACATTTATCATCGATTCCGTCACCCGTAACATCAAAGTATACGGCTTCTCCGCCCCAAAGGCCATACGGTATCTTCTCCGAAGACGCCGGCTCCGGTTTCTCGGAAGTATCACCCGGAATTTCCGAATCAACAGGATTGACCTCAGACGGTTTTTCAGTCGCTATGGGAGGTTCCGGATATGAATTGTTTACGCCCCTGTGACCAAACAGATTACATCCGGTCAAGACAATCGGCGTCAACAGCAATGCTGCGGCTACCGTGAATTTCTTCATTACTTACCGAAAAAACCTTTCTTCTTATCCTTCGCAACACCTGCATTTGCAGCTGCATTTAAGTAATCACCGGATAAGCTGTCAAATGTACGAAGTGCCTCCTTGGCATCCTTGGTAAGTCTCTCCGGAACTTTTACAACAAATTTCACGAAGTGATCGCCACGTACGTCTTTGTTTCTAAGACTCGGAACGCCTTTACCGCGAAGTCTTACCACGGTATCGGTCTGCGTGCCTGCCTTAACCTCGTATGCAATCTTTCCGTCAAGCGTATCCACTAAGACATCTCCGCCAAGTGCTGCCACACTAAACGGCAGGGAAACGGTTGAATAAATATCATATTCCTGTCTCTGGAAAATCGGATGGCGGGAAACCAGCGTGCGAACAAGGATATCTCCTCTGGGTCCGCCGTTGACACCGGGTTCTCCTTTGCCGGGAATCTTGCAGGCCAAGCCGTTATTATCAATACCTGCGGGGAATTTCACCGCATAACGCTTACGAATACTGGTATAACCGGTTCCTCGGCAATCGGGACATTTCTCACGGATGATCTTTCCGCGTCCGCCGCATTCGCGACAGGTCTGCACCGATGTGATCTGTCCGAAGATCGAATTGGTGGTAACCCTGACCTGACCCTTGCCTTTACAGTTCGGGCAGGTGTCGGGAGTCGTGCCGGCTTTGGCGCCGCTTCCCTTACAGGATTTACACTCCTCCTTCGAATCCACCTCAATTTCTTTCTCTACACCGAAAGCAGCTTCCTCGAAGGTTAAGCGCACATCGACGGTTTTATCCGCACCGCGCATCGGACCGTTGCCTCTGGTGCTTCTTCTTCCGAAGATATCGCCGAATCCGAACAAATCGCTGAAGATGTCACCGAAATCCATTCCGGTAAAATCATACGCTCCTCCGCCGCCTGCGCCCTGCTCAAATGCAGCATGGCCAAACTGATCGTACTGACGGCGTTTGTCCGCATCGGACAGTACCGCATACGCTTCCGAAGCTTCCTTAAACTTCTTCTCCGCCTCTTCCGGGTTATCCGGATTCATGTCCGGATGGTATTTTTTTGCCAGCGCCCTGTATGCTTTTTTGATCTCGGCTTCGTCGGCATTCTTCGCCACGCCGAGGACTTCATAATAATCGCGCTTGTCAGCCATTTTAAGTAACCTTTCTTAAATACTACAGTAAACCGGGCATTGTGCAATGACCGGTTCACTTAGTAATGATTTATACTTCTCTGTAATCTCCTGCGAAGTCATCGCTTCCGCCTGCATTGGAGCTTCCGTTATCGGAACTTCCTGCTGCATCGGTATATCCTGCAAACCCGTTAGGATCCGCTCCGGCTCCCTGAGCACCCTGCATTGCTTCATACATCTTGGTGAAGAGTGCCTGGCTCTTTTCCATCATTTTCTGATGTGCAGCCTTTAATTCACCGACTTCATCCTCGGTCATTTCTTTATCCTTGGTTTTCTCAAGGAGATCTTTTACATTCTTAATCTCTGCCTCAACATCAGCCTTTTCGGATTCGGAGATCTTGTCGCCTACATCAGCAAGAGCCTTCTCGGTCTGAACAACCATAGCATCTGCTTCGTTTCTTGCGTCGATAGCTTCTTTCTTCTTCTTATCCTGTGCTTCGTACTCTGCTGCTTCCTTAACTGCTGCCTCGATATCCTCATCGGACATGTTGGAACCGGAAGTAATGGTGATGTGCTGCTCTTTGCCGGTACCCATATCCTTGGCGGATACGTTTACGATACCGTTGGCATCGATATCAAAGGTAACTTCGATCTTAGGCACACCTCTTCTTGCAGGGGGAATTCCGTCGAGACGGAACTGGCCTAAGGTCTTGTTATCTCTTGCAAACTGACGCTCACCCTGTGTTACGTGGATGTCTACTGCAGTCTGGTTATCTTCCGCCGTGGAGAATATCTGGCTCTTCTTTACGGGGATGGTCGTATTTCTTTCGATTAACTTGGTTGCAACGCCGCCCATGGTCTCAATTGCAAGAGAAAGCGGGGTAACATCCAGAAGTAAAATCTCACCCGCACCTGCATCACCTGCAAGTTTACCACCCTGGATGGAAGCACCAAGTGCTACGCATTCATCGGGGTTCAAGGTCTTGGAAGGTTCCTGACCGGTTAACTGTTTTACTTTATCCTGTACGGCAGGAATTCTGGTGGAACCACCAACCAAAAGAACCTTGCCAAGTTCACTTGCGGTTACGCCCGCATCGGAAAGTGCTCTCTGAACGGGGCCTGCGGTACGCTCTACCAGATCTGCGGTAAGTTCGTTGAATTTTGCTCTGGTTAAAGTTGCCTCATAGTGCTTCGGTCCGTCAGCCGTTGCGGTAAGGTAAGGCAGGTTGATCTCCGTACTGGTAGCGGAAGAGAGTTCCTTCTTTGCCTTCTCTGCAGCTTCCTTGATACGCTGAAGTGCCATTTTATCGTTGGAAAGATCTACACCTTCCTGATTTTTGAATTCGGAAATGATGTAATCGGAAATCTTCTGGTCGAAGTCATCACCACCAAGTCTGTTATCACCTGCGGTTGCAAGTACTTCGATAACGCCGTCGCCGATTTCGATAATGGAAACATCGAAGGTACCGCCACCTAAGTCGTATACCATGATCTTCTGTTCTTTCTCATTATCCAGACCGTATGCAAGAGCTGCTGCGGTAGGCTCGTTGATGATACGCTTAACATCAAGTCCTGCGATTTTACCTGCATCCTTGGTTGCCTGACGCTGTGCGTCATTGAAGTATGCGGGAACGGTGATTACCGCTTCGGTTACTTTCTCGCCCAGATATCCTTCCGCATCTGCTTTCAGTTTCTGAAGGATCATTGCGGAAATCTGCTGCGGTGAATATTTCTTTCCGTCGATGGTACGTCCTCTGTCCGTACCCATATCACGCTTAATGGAAGAGATGGTCTTATCTGCGTTTGTTACAGCCTGACGCTTTGCGGCTTCACCGACAAGACGGTCTCCGTTCTTTGCAAAAGCAACAACGGAAGGAGTTGTTCTCATACCTTCGGTGTTTGCGATAACGGTAGGCTGTCCACCTTCCATAACGGCTACACAACTGTTTGTTGTTCCTAAGTCAATACCAATAATTTTTCCCATTTTTATTACCTCCTGAGTTAATCACTCATCTTTCACTGTTTAATGTTCTTTCTCTATGAAATCGGTCGTCACCGTATTTCCCTGCTAAGATACGACTGCCACCATGCTGTGACGGATGACGCTGTCGCGATAGGTATAACCTTTCTGTAATTCCTGTGCAATGATTCCGCTTTCGTACTCTTCGCTCTCGCACTGCATTACCGCATTGTGAAGGTCGGGGTTGAACTCTTTGCCGAGCGCTTCGATAGGCTTTACTTCGAGTTTGTCGAGCACTTCCATCAACTGCTTGTAAATCATCTGCATTCCGGATCCCTGCGCACTTGCAAGTTCCTCTTCGCTTAAGGAAGCGATGCCTCGTTCAAAATTGTCGACCACGGGGAGAAGCTTCTCAATAACACTTCTGGCTCCCGCCTCAAACATCGTATCCTTTTCTTTATCCGTACGCTTGCGGAAATTGTCGAATTCCGCGAGCTGACGTTTGACCATATCTTCGAGTTCCTCGATACGTGCCTGCTTCGGATCTTTTTCTTCCTTCGCTTCGGCTTCGGCTTCTTCATTTGCTTCCGCCTCAGCACTTTCCTCACCTTCCGCTTTCACAGCGTCCGCGTCGGTTTCCTGCTCTTTGGCAGCTTCCTCTTCCGAAGCTTCGTCGATTTCTTCGAGGATTTCCTCTTCCGAGAAGTCCTTCAATTCTTCATCCATAATCTTGTTTCCTTTATGTTCTTTAATCTTTTTTAAAATCTTACCTTTCGATGCCATGCTTTCCTTCTTTCCGGCTATTTTTCATCCTGATAGAGAGCGTCGAGCTGGGTTTTGATGGTTTTCAATGTACCGACTACCTTCTCGTAATCCATTCGCTTCGGTCCGATAATACCGATGGTTCCTCTCATGCCTTCCCCGAATTCGTAATTGGCGGTTACGATCGAGCAATCCTTCATGCTCTGGATCGGTGACTCTTCTCCGATGTAAACGCGGATGCCGTTTTTGTTTTCACCTTCTGCGTTCTGGGACTCATCCACCAGTTGTGCGAGAAGCTGTTTTTCTTCGAATGCGTTGATCAAACCGCTCGCATTCTGTGTGGAAGCAAGTTCCGGATATTTGAAAATATTGTTTGCACCCGAGGTGTATACTTCCAAATCCTCGTCTTCCTTGATTGTCTCCGCTACCGCATCGATCACGTCGCCGATGAAGGATCCGTACTCGCCTGCCTGTGCTTTCATTTTCGAGATCAGGCTTAAGTTGATCTCTTCGAGTGCCAGGCCGTTTAAACTGGTGTTTAAAAGGATATTCAGCTTCAGTATCGTCTCATCGTTGATCGGCTCCGTAACATCGATCATCGTATTCTTGATGATGTTTCCTTCCGCTACGACAACGGCGAGGATCTGTTCATCGTTTACTCTGGAGAGCTGAATGAATTTAACTTTGTTTCCGAGAACTCTCGGTGCGGAAACCATGGTGGCGTAGTTGGTGTTAACCGCAAGTACTTTGGCTACCTGCTTCAGAAGATGATCCATCTTCTCATCTTTCTCCACCAGCATTTCCTTTAACTCTTCCACCTGTCTGGCGTTCTCTTCCATCATGCTGTCCACATAGAGACGGTATCCTCTGTCGGAAGGAATACGTCCTGCGGAAGTATGTGGCTGAAGGATATAGCCCATTTCCTCAAGATCGGCCATTTCGTTACGAATGGTTGCGGAGCTTAGGTTCAGATCCGTGTATTTGGAGATGGTTCTCGAACCGACCGGCTCTCCGGTTTCCAAGTAATTCCGGATGATTGCCTGCAGGATCTTCATTTTCCGTTCGTCTAACTGTTCCATGAAACCGACCTTTCTTTTTGTTGTTAGCACTCATCTCATTGGAGTGCTAATATCCTCAAAACATAATCTATCACCGTGGCGCACAAATGTCAACCATATAATTAAAAAAGAGCACGGAAATAATCCGTACTCTTTACTTTCTCTCTGGGGAGCCGCCTAGATTCGCACATTCCTCCTCGGGGACGCACTCTCGGCTCGGTTGCCTCGTGTAGCGGTACTAGGGTTCGAAAATACCGAACCCAAGGACCGACACTCGTGCAAACGCCCCTCGGAGAAAAATGCGAATCTCTCGGCTCCTGCATAGAGGTAATTGATTATTATTTCGAAATGTGGATCGAGCCACGAGCATGTAGTGTTCCGAGAGGTGAGTTTTAAGCGGAGGGAGTTGTGCCACTAAGTAAATTGTGCCAACGCGACCCGGAGTCTAACCGATCCTCGAGGAATGCGTGATGCTCGTGTGCGAGCCATATATTAAAGAATAATCTCTTAGTGCACCTTCACACAGTTCTTTCCGAGATGTTTCGCATCATACAGTGCATCGTCCGCACGCATCGCTCCGGTATCGGAATCTTCTCCGGGGATCAGCTGCGTAACACCCAGGCTGATGGTCTGATGCTTTGCCTTCGGAAATTCAATATTCAGGAAATCCAATCGGATCTTTTCCGCCACTTCGATGGCTTTGGCCTCATCGGAAGAAGGGAGCAAAACCATAAATTCCTCTCCGCCCCAGCGTCCGGCCTTACCGTCCGGTACGACTTCGGTGGTGATGTTACGAAGTATGTTTGCCAGTTCTTTCAGAACGATATCTCCTTCTCTGTGACCGTAGGTATCGTTTACTTTCTTGAAATTATCAATGTCCATCATGATAATGGATGCGGGCTGCTTTGCTTTGCCCGCTGCCAACTCATCCGCCTTGGCTGTGATCCTGTGCTGAATCTCCACACGGTTATAAAGTCCCGTCAGTCCGTCCGAAACTGCCGCTTTCGCAAGGCGTTTATTGGCTTCTTCCAATTCCTCCGTTGCAGCCTGAATGAATGTGGCAAGACGGTTGATCATGGATACTTTTCCGGAGAATTCCTCTTCGCCAATCTCCAGCTTCTCATCGGATCCGACAGCCGGACCCTCGCGCATTGCTCCGACTACCAGTGTTACATTATGCTGATTCACAAATTCATTGGTACGAAGGAATTCACCCGATGTATAGAATCCGGATGTCGGTGCGATCATCTGGAAAGGAGCGGTCTCCTTACTGATCTCCGCATCGCCCCAGAAGGTTCTTCTTCCGCCACAGGAGAATACCATAACGGCTTCCGGCGAGAATTCACGGAGCGCCTTTGCTTTATCGTGCACTTCCTCCAGAATGGTCCAGGGATCGCCGTATGCAATCCTGGCAACTACATTTTCCGGAATTTCCGCCGTCATCGTAAGCGAACCGTCCGGATTGCTGGCAATCGGTGCACGAAGAATATTGATTCCGTTAAACTCATAAAAGAACGGAAACTCGAGTGTATTGACGAAGAAATGCTCGTCATTTTTAATGTTCAGATATTTATAGTAGGTTTCGTATGCGGGTCTTCCGTCCAGTTCTTCGAGTTTCGTTCCTTTGGCACTTGTTACTTTAAGACCGCGCCCCAACGGCTTCCATCCGGTAATAAAGCCGGACATCACATGGAAATCCTCGCCACCGATTAAGGCAAATACAACGGAATGGTCGGAGATTTTACCAACGGAGGAGAAAACAAACGCCTCATCCTCATTCATGTCTGCGGAGAATGCGCCTCCGCCGAAGACCTGAATCTCCTTCGGAAGCTTACTGATATACTCACAGAAAGACGACATCGACATTCCGCGAATGGTCGTATTGAGTAAAATTGCCTTCACCCAGGGACGCTTGGCTACTTCCGCAAGAAGGCAATCTACCGTAGACCTGGCTTCCTCTTCCGTCAACGGATACTGCAGAAGTTCCACCTTCGTATCTGCATACTCAAAGACGGTACAATTCACGGTAATCGCCATCTTTGACTTCTCACCCATAATTATATTTCCGTTCGTCGAGGTTCCCATATAAACGCTGTTCGGCAATTCCCTGTGGATCATATCGGTAATGCCGAGGATCACTTCTTCCTCCAGCGATTCCGTATAGATTTGAAAAAGCACCTCGGATGTCATGGAGGAATTACACCACTGACGAATGCGTCTGAGTGAATTGATGAACTTTTCTTCGGTTTCGTAACCAAACTGAAACTGTCTCATATCTGCCCTCTGCTTATCAAAAACCGTTAACGGGTTTTGGAATTCCATTATAACACTTCCGGGTCAAAAATACACAAAAAAATCCCCACCCGAACCGGATGGGGATTTGAGAGATCTTTATTTGAGATTAGATAGCAAAGCTTCCGTTCTCGGTTCCGTTGATTACATAGTAAGCAACGTTCTCGTAAGGCTTAACATAGATTTCAACGCTCTTGAAATCAGCTGCCTTCTGCTTGAGATCATATACCCAAACGTCTTTAGCGATCTTTACAAGATCTTCAACGCTGTAGGACTTCTCAGCATACTGAACATAAATTGCATTCTTAACTGCAACTGCCTTCTTAGGTGCTGCTGCTTTCTTGGGAGCTGCTGCCTTCTTTGCAGGTGCTGCTTTCTTAGCGGGAGCTGCCTTCTTTGCAGGAGCTGCTTTCTTTGCAGGTGCTGCCTTCTTAGGAGCTTCTGCCTTCTTAGCAGGTGCTGCTTTCTTAGCGGGAGCTGCTTTCTTTGCGGGAGCTGCTTTCTTTGCAGGTGCTGCCTTCTTAGGAGCTTCTGCCTTCTTAGGAGCTTCTGCCTTCTTAGGAGCTTCTGCCTTCTTAGGAGCTTCTGCTTTCTTAGGAGCTTCTGCCTTCTTGGGAGCTGCTGCCTTCTTAGGTGCTGCTGCCTTCTTTGCAGGTGCTTTCTTTGCGGGAGCTGCTACTTTAGCTGCTTCTTTCTTCTCTTCCTTAGCTGCCTCAGCCTTAGCTGCTACTTTAGCGATGGGCTTAACTGCAACTGTTTTCTTCTCTTCTGCCATGATTCCTGACTCCTTCCTTTCACGGTTAACGTGTCGAATAAGTTGATAGTGAATATATCTAATATGACAAAATATACAATCTATGGTCCCCCATAAACTAAGGAAAGTTTAATGCAAAATCCTTGAAAAGTCAAAGGTTTGCGGCCATTTTCTGCTTTTTTACCCATATTGCAAAAGGGTTTCACGGTTTTATTGTCTATAATGCACAATAAATATTGCGTTTTTTCTCTGTTTTTACTTAAAAAGAATTTTACAATCCCCTTTTTAATTTTCTTTTCAGCATTATTTTCCGTATTCGGTCTTGACAAATCTGCGAAGAGCGTCTAAAGATCTCTCCACTTTCTCGGTGTCGATGCAATATGCCATACGGAAATATCCCTTAACCCCGAAGGAGTCGGAAGGAACCAGGATCAGATCGTATTTCTTGGCCTTCTCGGAGAATGCATTTGCATCTTCTTCAAGTGCCTTGGGGAAGATGTAGAAGGTTCCGCCGGGCTTCACAACTTCGAATCCGAGATCAACGAGTTCCTTATAAAGGATGTTCATGTTGGTCTCGTATACGGACAGATCGGAGGTTAAGTCGATGCATTTTGCAACCGCGATCTGGATTAAGGATGCCGGGCAGTTATGACCGGTTCCTCTGGAGATCTGGCAGCACATCGGAACGATGAGTTTCGCATCCGTTGCACGGGGATTTACTGCCACATAACCAAGTCTCTCACCGGGAATCGACATCGACTTGGAATAGGAATAGCAGGAAATCGTATTGTCATAGAACTTCGATACATACGGAGCATCCACGCCGGCAAACACAATCTCACGATACGGTTCGTCGGAAATAATGAAAATATCATGGCCGTATTCTTTCTGCTTATCGGTCAGAATCTCCGCAAGTTTCTTTATCGTCTCCGTCGAGTACACGATACCGGAAGGATTGTTCGGGGTATTGATCAATACCGCATTTACCTTCGGGTTGAGCATCTCTTCAAACGCATCGAAATTAATCTGGAAAGACGTGGTATCCGCAGGAACGACTTTCAGAATTGCGCCTGTTTTATTGACATACGGATTGTACTCCGGGAAAAACGGTGCAAAAGTCATTACTTCATCGCCCGGCTTGGTTACGCAGCGCAGGGCATGTGCCACGGCACCTGCCGCACCGGAGGTCATAAAGATATGTTCCATCGTATAATCCATTCCGAATTTGCGGTTTAAGAAATCCGCGGTCACCTCTCTGGAAACCGGATTTCCGGGGTTCGGGCTGTAACCGTGAAGGAACGAACTGTCCTTGGTCTGCAGAAGTTCGATCATCGTTTCGGTCAGTTTCTCCGGTACCGGAACGGAAGGATTTCCGAGGGAATAGTCGAATACGTTCTCATATCCGATTTCCTTTCCTCTCTGGTTTGCGTATCCTGCCAGTGCACGAATGACACTGGGTGCCTGAATCATGTCTTTGAATTCCTGATTAATCATGGTATTTATCCTCTTTTGTGATAATAAAGTTCTGATTAAGTATAGTAAAAAACTTTGCGTTTGTAAATTGCTTTCCGATTGCAAACGGCCGTGTTTTTTTCTATACTGATTCTGTAGAATTAAACAATGTTACTCATTCCGAAAGGAGAAACATAACATGCCACATTCATCAGGCGGCGGATCGCACGGGGGCGGTTCTCACGGTGGTTCCCATTCCCACAGATCCTCAGGTTCATCCCGTAGCGGTGGAAGTTCCCACCGGGTGAGTACTTCTTCCTTCTCGGGCTCGACCAGATACGTCTATTACCGGAATCATAAACCTCATTTTGTATATTCCAACTACGACATCACCAAGGGGGACAACTTAAAGACGACTCTTGTTACTCTGGTCTTTATGCTGATTTTCCTTGTCGCTCCGATGTTGTTTATCATGATTTTCGGTTCAATTCATTCCATCGAAATACCGAAGAAACTGACTCCTTCGGATACGGAAATCATCATTGAAGACCAGATCGGAGTATTGGGCGACCAAACCGAATTAAAAGCCGCCATGCAGGAGTTTTACGACGAAAGCGGTGTTGTTCCTGCAGTGATTACCATCACAAACGATACCTGGCAGGGCAATTATTCAAGCCTTGAAAACTATGCATACGACGAATACTTAAACCGTTTTAAAGATGAATCCCATTGGTTAATCGTCTACTCCGAAACCATCCAGGACGACGGTTTTGAAGACTGGTACTGGGAAGCCATGCAGGGAGATGATACCGATAAGATCCTGACCGAGGAAAAGACCGCCAAATTCATCGATTCGTGTCATAAGAAACTTCTGCAGAGAGTGCAGTATGAAGTAGGAGATGCCTTTGCCGAATCGTTACGGGAGCTAACCCCCGAACTGATGAAGAAAACCGTTCATAAGCCCATATTACTTGCTTCACTTTTGGTTCCTTCTTTATTCACGCTTTTCGTTTTCGGACTTGCCAATCTTCATCCGATCCGTGAAAGCTACTACCGTAAGGCACAAGCCTGCAATCTGCAGGTCGTCGATCAGGAATCCTGTGAATACTGCGGCGGAATCTATATTATCGGAATGCATACCACATGCCCCCACTGCGGAGCACCGGTCAAGGCACATGATTTTGTCAGGGATGAAAACGGTAATATTACACAAATACTGAATTAAGAGTTATACTATAACGGTATTTCCATTTAAGAGTTAGAAAAACCCGTCTCGTATGAGGCGGGCTTTTATTTTATATAATCAGTTTGTTATATTCGAACTTTCTTCCTGCTGCCATCTGGCGCTTCGCTTCCAGCGTCCGTTGTTGATGGCCAGTGTTTTGCCGTTGGAATCCATCACTTCTTTGTACCAGTAAGCACTGTCCTTCGGAATTCTCTTTAAGGTGACGAAATCGGTATAAATGATACCGAATCTTCCGTGGTATCCCTGGTCCCATTCGAAATTGTCCATTACGGACCATAAGAAATATCCTCTTACGTCGACGCCGTCATCCGCTGCCTGCTGCAGAGCGGAAAGATAGCGGTCAAGGAAATCGATTCGGTTCGGATCATGCACTTTGCCGTCCAGCGAGATTGCATCATGACAGGCCATTCCGTTCTCCGTAATGAAGATGGGAAGCTTATAGCGTTCATATGCAAATCTTGCACCCCAGTATAAGCATTCCTCCATGATAGGCCAGTGAACACCGGTCTCCTGATAGCCCGGGTAAGGCTTTACATCCGCCGGTTCGCCGTTTTCACCTGCTTTGATATAGTATCCGTTGTAAATATTCTGTCCGAGGAAATCGATCGGCTGATGGATCAGCTTAATATCCTCCTCGGTAATATCCGGCATATCGTCTTTAAAGATTTCCTTAAAGTCTTCCGGGAATGTTCCGAGAACAACGGGATCGGAGAAAAGTGCCACCGTCCACGCCCAGTCCCAGGTATCCTTCGTAATCGAGAAATATTTCTTTCTTGCTGCAGCGATATCCTCGGGAGAATCCGTTGCTGGAATCGGCACCGTACAGGTTGGTGCGTAACCGATTTTTACCGGACGTACGGAGAACTCACGCAGAGCTTTTACCGCCGTTCCGTGAGCCTTAAGCAGGTTTAATGCTGCCTGCGTTGTCTCTTTGTAGCCAAGCTTCTTTCCGGGTGCGTGTACACCTACCACGTAGCCGAGTCCGATGACGCACTGCGGCTCGTTGATCGTAAAGAAATACTCCACCAGGTCGGAAAAACGTTCCGCCACCACGCGCGCATACTTGCCGAATGCATCCACAATATCCGGATTCACCCAGCCGCCTTTATCTTCGAGCGCCTGCGGAAGATCCCAGTGATACAGTGTAAGATAAGGCGTAATGCCGTTTGCGATCATGGAAGAGATTAAATCACGATAGAAAGCAACGCCCTCTTCGGAGACTTCTCCCACGCCATCCGGAATAATTCTGCACCAGTTGATGGAGAAACGATAGGCTTTGATGCCCAGTTCCTTCATCATTGCAAAATCTTCTTTATAGCGATGCATGTGGTCGCATGCGGTAAGGCCGTTTCCGCCCTTGGTATTCATCGGATTTGTTTCGGAAAAAGTATCCCAGATACATTTGCCTCTCGGAAGCTCGTCTCCGGTTCCTTCTACCTGGTATGCGCTTGACGCAACGCCGAATACAAAATCATCTCTGAACATCTTATTCCCCCTTTAAACTGATAATACCCGCCATGGTTCCTCTTTTGCCGCCGCTTGCACGGTGGGAAAAGAAAATATCCGAATTGCAGCAGGTACAGAGTCCGGAAATATGGATATTATCCTCCGGAATACCCGCATACAGAAGCATTTCCAAATTGATCCGCCACAGGTCGATGTCGAATTTGCCGTTGTCCTTTTTATAAAACCAGGCATCGTCCAGGTACGGAAATTCCACAAACTCCGTGAAAACATCCGCGTCGGTTTCAAAACAGCACATTCCGATGCTCGGCCCGATTCCGGCAATGATGTTTTCCACCTTACAGCCGTAGTCCGACTGCATCCTCTCCACCATCTTCGAACCGATTTCCTGCGCCGTGCCCTTCCAGCCGGAATGTGCAATGCCGACGACCTTCCTAACCGGATCATAGTAAAAAATCGGGACACAGTCCGCAAAAGTTGCGGTCAAAATCAGTCCCGGCTCATCGGTTAAGAGTCCGTCCGTACCCTCATACGGGAAATCACGGAAAACACCGGCTCCGGCATCTTCCTTCGTGACATTACGGATATTGTTCCCGTGCTCCAAATTAGCCAGCACGATATTGTCCGGATTTAAATCCAGGGTCTTGCAAAGAATGCGGTAATTCGTTTTGACATTCTCCAAATCATCGCCCGTATGGATACCCATATTCAGGGAAGAATAATAACCGGTGCTGACTCCGCACTCTCTCGAAGTAAACGCATGCACGATTTCCGGATATTCGTCAAATGCCGGAAACGTATAGTAGCGCACTTCGTTTTTATAATTTTCTTTCATCGAATGGATTTCCTTCTTAGCTTAGAAATACCCCTAAAACGGGAGGATGCCCGAATGTTTTCACACTCGGGCATTCAATCTGAAAAAGTTATTTGAAATATCACAATTGTTTTGCTATCCACTTAAGAAGGAGGAGACTTCTTATGTTTATTATACTACTAGGGATAAATGTACAAACAATGTTTTCCAAATCAACATTCTGTAAATTGTTTATGAACAAATCATGAACGCCCTGATTATACGTGATCCGGTTCCGGATAGTCCACGCCGAAGGTTTCTACCGTAACCGTCTGCATTCTCTGCGGTTTTAGAGGCTTATCGGCGTAGTCGGTCGGTACTTCCGCAATGGCATTCACAACATCCATGCCCTCGATGAGTTTGCCGAATGCGGCATACTGTCCGTCCAGGAACGGAGAATCCTTATGCATAATGAAGAACTGGCTTCCGGCAGAGTCGGGATTCTGTGCTCTTGCCATGGATAAAACGCCCTCCGTATGCTTTAAGTCATTCTCAAAACCATTAATCTTAAACTCACCCTTGATATGATAGCCGGGTCCGCCGATGCCGATTCCTTCAGGATCTCCTCCCTGAATCATGAATCCGCTGATAACACGGTGGAAAATCAGGCCGTCATAGAATTTTTTCTGAATTAGGGAAATAAAATTGTATACACTCTGCGGTGCAATTTCGGGATACAGTTCCGCCTTCATTACGGAGCCGTCTTCCATGGTAATGGTAACAATAGGATTCTGTGCCATAATAATACCCTTTCTTTCTTGCAATTTCGCGTTTCCGCTCTGTCTTTCAGTATATAGAAATTTCCGCTTTTTGTAAACGAAGAAAGCCGTATCCGGATTCTTTAACGGGACAGTTTCAATAAAAGATACGTAAGGAACTTTCCTTTCTTCTTACGGATCGTCCGATACAGAAGCTCTCTGTCTCCAAATGCCGTATCCAGTGCATTCCCGGAAAGCCCCTTATCGGAGTAGCAGACTCTTTCGTATTCTTTGATAAAAGCATATTCCTCCGCCTCTGACTTGTCCGCCACTCTCTTTGCAAATTCGGCAGGTGTTTCTCCTTGCTCCATGGGATATCCCAGAGCCGCCAGAATGCGGAAATTCTTTCTGCAGACGGACAGAAACTTCTCTTCGTCGGGCAGTCTTTTGAACGCCGTCGCACGGATAATACGGTCGAAGACGAAGAAAAGTAAAACAAAGAGCACTACAGCCGCAAGCGGAATATACACGAATCGGAAGTCAAAAGGTTTCGATTCTTTCTTGGGCTCCGTTTCCGGATTCCACTCGTCCTCGGTTTTTTCGTTTTTATTCTTGGCCTTATCATTTGAAGAGGAAGCGTATTGGCTTCGCTCCTCTGCACTTAACCAGTAAAGATTATGCCTCTCTCCGGGTGTCGGATCGAAGGTAATCCATCCGATGCCTTCCAGATAGGCTTCCGCCCAGGCATGTCCGGTATCGGATTTGACGCTTAAGGTTACCCCTCCTTTGGCATTGACACGGAATCCCTGCACCATTCTTGCGGGAATTCCCTGACTTCTTGCCATCAGAACGAACGCTGTCGCATAGTGTACGCAGTAACCTTCTTTTTTATCGAATAAGAAATAATCCAGGTATTCTTCTTCACTGTCGACCTCCGCCGGAATCTCTCCCGGCTGCCAGGTATAGGTCATTTCGGAAAGTGCGGCTTCGATGCGGCTTAATTTGTCATAATCCGTATCGGCATCTTTTAGAAGATCCTTTAAATACGCATCCGCCTTGTCGGAAATCTTTGTTTCCGGAAGGTAGATCTGCTTCATCTTTTCTTGGTATTTCGGGTAATCCTCGAAATTTAGTCCGGATGTAAAGGAGTACTGGTTCTTGATCCTGTTCCAGTTCTTTTCCTCTATGGGCGCTGGGTTTGTAAGAAATTCCTTAAACCGGTCATGGTCCCTGTTTAAGATATAGTAAGAAACCGCATATTCCGTACCGTAACCGAGTTTTCTGTCAGACATCAGATTTCCGCCCCTCTGCCTGTAAACGATACCGTCATAGCCTTCTCCCTCCGGAACGGCCTTGGGCGGTGCAAAACAGTAATTCGTATAGAAATCCCTGTACCGGATCCTTGCTTTGGATCTTCGGATATAATCCTTTGTATTGGCAAAATCGAAAGAATCCACGGCACAGAGCAGTTCCATGGTATCCCATGCGCGGTCTGTATTGTCCTCGCTGTAAGTCTCGCTCCAGCTTCTTCCGTTAAAGGTATCGAAGGTCTTTCCGCTAAGGTAGATTTCACCGTCGGCTTTGTTTTCCACGGTTAAGTACATGATCTCTTTTTGGCTGTCACCGAGGCTGTCCGTAAACGTACCATGGTCCGAAAAGCCGATCACGGCTTCGTAATTTTCTTCCCCGTTATGCAGCCAGACCGTATGGGAACGCACAAAAGAGGATACTTTCTGCGCAGCCTTTATCACAAAAGTCCAATCCACCGGTTTCTCGGGCGACGGAATATAGAATACCAAAACGGCCATAAGTAAAAGGAACGGAGCAATGGAGACAAGGTGTTTCTTGCGCTCCGGATAGCCGCTTTTCTTCCAATAACGCTGAACTTCTTCGGCAAGTTCCGAAACGACAAGGAAAAGGCCGAGCGCCACCACGGACTTGGTGCTTACCTGCCAGAGAATCATATCACTGATCAGCCCGCCGAGCATTGCCACGGTAAGAATCCTTCTTGCGACCGCATTCCCGGCCCAAAGCCATCCGAGTAAGAAGGCTCCGAGACCGATTCCCGCGGAATATGCAATCCAAAGATGTTCCCAAAGATACTCGATTCGGTTTTCGGGCATACGAATGAGTAAAACAGCCGCCGCCACCGCAAGCGCCACTCCGGGAACGATGAATTTTAACCGGGTTTTCCCATGCTTTAATAAAGTCAGAATTCCGAGCACAAAAAGCGCGATCAGGAAGACAAACGCATCCTTCGGGGCATTAATATAGGGCTTCAGAAGGCTCGTCGCAATCAGACATATGGGTGTCATGTAAAGCAGATCATGGAGGCAATGACTCATCACATCACCTCCTCAAGCCGGTCATCGGGATCAAGAAGGACGAATTCCACATCGGGCAAATCCACCTTCGGAATCTCTTTCACGGAACCGGACCTTACATAATACACGATCGTGGAAATATTGTTTTCATGCAGCCTTTTGACGGCACCAAGTGTGGCCGCCGTCCATTCGCTTACCACGAAGAAAACCGTCTTGCAACGGTAAATCGCCGGATCTTTTCCGATCTCTTCCATGCTCTTTTCCACGGGAATGTCCGACTGGAAACGAGTTTTGGAGAACCACTCAAGCATCCCCGAAAAACGCTCCACGCGCTCTGCGCTCTTTGTCCCGTCGGCTCCGTTTCCGAGAAATGCATGAACCGGTGTATTGCCCGACGTAAAATAGAAAGCAAGCGCAATCGCTGCTTTTAACATCTGATTCTCCACCGGGAGATAATCCATGATATCTTCGCTAAAACGGCGGTTCTGCAGGACAATACCGATGCCTTCCCTTTCTTCGCCGGTCATTTTACGCACCATTAACTCTCCGCTTCTTGCGGAACTCTTCCAGTGCATGAAACGCACATCGTCGCCCGGAACATATTCGCGGACCAAAAGATCCGGACGGGACGGATGGTAGGTTGACTCCCTCGTCATCATTTTGTCCGAACGGATACTCTTTAAATTGGTCAGTTTCACGACATCGGGTTTTACGATGACATGGAGGGTTTCCTTATTGTTGAATCTGCGTTTGAACAAACCGAAGTAATCCCTGACTTCGATGCTTTTAATCCCGACTTCATACTCTCCGCGGTATTTGCAGACCACATTGGTGTTTTTACGGATGCCTGTTTTGGGCAGAAGTTCATACTCTACACCGTCGTCCAAATCCGTGATTGTGGAAAAACTCGAGAAGAAATAAACGCGGACGGACGAGAATCCGAAGAAAAATTCGTTTTTCAGAATGAAATAAAAAGGAAGCGGCTGATTGGCCACAAGATTTCTGCCTCCGATCTCCTGATAGATCCGAAAGAAGGCGGATACCAGTAAAAGATACAGAAGGCTTATGATAGGAAGAAGCGTAAGTAACGTAAAAAAGCCGTAGCTGATGGGCCCGCCGAAAAAGCTGATGCCCACCACCGACAAAATCCAAAGAACTGCAAAGATTATGCGGTTTCGTATCATGACTTTATCTGACAAGGCACTGCTCCTTTACTTCATGGGAACCTTTACTTTCAGGGATAATTCTTTCATGATACGGTCCACGTCACCGCCCTGAATGGTGGCTTCGGACGTTAAGCGGAGTCTGTGATGAAAGACATTGATCACAACATCCTTTACATCATCGGGCTTTACATAGTCGCGGCCGTCCAGATAGGCTCTGGCCTGGGATGCGCGGATTAAGCTTAACATCGCACGCGGGCTGACACCCAGCACGAACTGCTTCTCCGTACGGGTAATATCGGTCATTT
This sequence comes from Lachnospiraceae bacterium UBA3804, assembly GCA_002368665.1. Lineage (GTDB taxonomy): Bacteria > Bacillota > Clostridia > Lachnospirales > Lachnospiraceae > UBA3766. Next base: position 43,820 of record DFEK01000005.1, on the reverse strand, counting down.
CCTGAATATATTGAATCACGCCCTCACTTAAGTGAACGGCTTTGACCTCATCTTTCATCTTCTTGATGTCTTCATCCTTGCAGATGCTTCGTACTTCATCCGTAAATTTGCCTGCAAGAAAATTGCCGGCCAGGCGGATTTCTTCTTCCGGAACCGGATAGCCGATGGAAAGACGCATCATGAAACGGTCCGTCTGAGCCTCCGGAAGGGGATAGGTTCCCAGAAATTCCACGGGGTTTTGCGTAGCAATTACCATAAAGGGATCCGGAAGGGCATAGGTTTTACCATCCACCGTAACCTTTCCTTCTTCCATTGCCTCCAATAAAGAAGCCTGCGTCTTCGGGGAGGTACGGTTGATCTCGTCCGCGAGAACGATCTGATGCATGATGGAGCCTTCACGATATGTGAATTCTCCGGTTTTCATATTATAGATACTCGTTCCGATGACATCGCCCGGAAGGGTATCGGGGGTAAACTGGATGCGTCCGAAATCGCACTCCACCGACTTGGCCAGAGTCTTTGCCAGTGTGGTTTTACCGACGCCCGGAACATCCTCGAGAAGAACATGGCCTCCCGCCAGCAGGCAGATTAAAAGGTTTTCGACCACACTTTCCTTGCCCACAAAGTATTCGCACATCTGCTTTTTTAATGCTGTGATTTTCTCTTCCATTGCAACTCCCCCGCGAATGATTTTTATCGGAAACTACAAGTATAATTTTATCATAACGGCAGATATAAAGAAACCCTGAAGAGAGGAATCTTCAGGGTTTCCGACTTTAGAAGGAAAGCAATGTATCACTCAACGTTTTTCAACGCCTCGTCCATGGGAATTCTGCGGATGCGTCCGTAGTCGATGAGCATAACCACAAGGTATGCAGCCACGATCATTAAGACGATCCAGATATAACTGGTCGCGGGAATGTAGGCGGGAAGCCAGCCGTCCATCTGGCCGATGACCACTTTCCATACAATTTCCAGCGACTTTGCTCCGAAGAGCGAAGATACCACGGCGGACAAGATTACCATCCATGTGGTGGTAAGTAAGTAAAGCGAAGCGATTTCGCCGTTTTTATATCCTAAGATCTTTACCATCGAAATCGAGTTTTCGTTTCTCTCGATAATGACTTTCGTCAACAGATAGATCAAAATTCCGGCAAAGATTAAGCAAATGACCTTGAAATATTCCATATAGCTTCCGATCGAATGATCAAGCTGTCTGGAAATCTTCGTGATATCCTCTTCGGTGATGGACATCGCGATGTATTTTTCTTCAATATCCGTAATCTCCGTATCGGATAAGAATCCGTTATAGCTGCCCTTCGGATAACCGAACGTTTCATTGAATTCATCCAGATACATAACGATGTTCAAACCGCCCAGATAATCATAGAAACCGGCCACCTTAAAGGTGTATCTGTTCTCACTGTATTTCTCTTTCAGGGTCAGCTCGTCGCCGACATGCAATTTAAACTTATCCTGGTAAGCGCTTGAAACCATTACCTCGCCTTCGGCAAGTTCCCTGTCACCGATCGGAATGTAACTGCTGCCCTTTTCGATTCCGTAAACGGAGATTCCCTCATTTAAATGAATTCCGTCCACGGTGTATAAGCTTTCCATGGAGAAGCGCTCCACGCCTTCTGTTTTGGTTTTGATCTCGTTGCCGTCCTCATCCTCCGTGGATTTCAGCACATACTGATATTTGGCAAACATATCATCCGCTACGTGATCCTGATAATTCTTTAGTGTCGTTCCGACACCGAACGCAAACGTTGCTAAGAATACCACAAAGAAAATGCCGACGAAAAGTACCAGATAGTTCGGAATATTCTGGAAAAAGACACGCAGCCGGAAACGGTTTAGGAATTTGAAACGCGGCAGGCGCATGGCTTTTTTACGTTTGCTGGTACGAAGGTCTTTGCGGATAAATTTTAAGGGCGAAAGCCTGAGCCAGTAGCTTACCACAAAGAAATTGATCAGAATCATCAGAATAACCGGAACGACCGTCGTCTTTAAAAATGCCTCATAGTACCAGTATGTCTGGTATTTCGGCAGACTGTAGGAATTAAAATACATCGACACAACCGTATTTTTAAAGAAGGTATATCCCAGGATGTTTCCGACAATTGCGGATACAAGTGTTACCAGAACCGGCATCGTCATATAGTGGCGCACCAGTTCCCCTTTCGTATATCCCGAAGCGCGCAGGGTACCGATTACCGTGGATTCCTTGGTGATTGTACTGGTAACGGTCAGAGCAAACACAAAGCCCAGCACCACCACAAGGATATAGAGTAAAACGCCGCCGATGGTTTTATCTCCGCCCATATCCTCCGGTGCGAAAACAACGGCATTGTTTGCGTAGCGCGGAATAAAGTTTTCCAGGTCGTTTTCCGCCTTTACGGTCTGACTGACCAGTGACTGTAAGAAATAATCGGACAGTTTCTTTTGTTCGGAATCGTTTGCATATTTCTCTTCATAGAAGAATGCGTACGAATATTTGGTTTGTCCGTCGATTTCCTTCCAGGCCTTGTCGGTAACCATTCCGACATCGAAATTGATCGCATCAAACATTAAATCCGTGTTGTTTTCATAAAGCGTGGAATAATTGACATAGGCAAGCAATCCGCAGATTTCGAATTCTTTGCCGGCAACACGGATCTTGTCGCCGATGACCAAATCATTGTTGTTCGCATGCATTCTGTCGATGGCAATCTCATCGTCACGCTCCGGTGCACGGCCTTCCAGGAAACCGGCTTTGTTTACTTCCTTGTCTTTGGAAAAGACTCTGATCTTACCGTTTGCGCTGCCATCCAGGGTATTGTCTTCCGTAACGTCTTTGTAGAAATCCGGATAGATCGTAACGGGCGTTACCGTAAAGCTTGCTTCCGCTTCTTTGGTCGCATTCGACTTCTTTGCTTCCTGCTCATCAAACTCTTCGTTAATCTCATCTTCCGCTTCTTCGTAGGCTTCCTTACGGCTTTTCTCAACCTCGACTAAGTATTCTTTGCTCTTTAAAGCCTCATCGATGGCGTCCGGCAGAACCTCTGCCACGGTGTCTTCATACTTTTCATCCAAAGTCTTTTTCACCGCATCGTCAATCTGTTCTTTGATTTGCTCCTCGGTCATAAAAGCCGCAAACGGAGCCGTTGCTTCTTTTACGGCTTCGGTCACTTTGGAGGTAATCTCCTCTTTGACTTTTTTGCGAACCTCTTCTTCGACTTTTTTCTTCAGTTCCTTCGGAGCTTCTTCTTCGATTTTCTCATCGATCTCCCGATGTGCCTCGTCGATATAGTATGAACGAAGGTCTACTTTTTCACCGGAAGCGATGGCGGCAAGCAATTCTTCATCCGCCTCTTTATCGAGTTCGAAATGTCCGTCTTCCAGGCGGTTGCTTTCATTTGCCTGATCGATGGAAATTAACATGCTGTGGTTTGCCACATACATACCGGATACAAAACCGATGGTGGCGGTAAGCAGGATAAAAATGACCAAATATTTATGCCACTCGCCCAAAAGTTCCCGGGGTACTCTTCTTACCAACGGGTTCGATATTTTTCTCTTTGCCATAACGATCACCCCCTACCAGTCAAGATCCACAGCGGATACTTTTTCGGTATTGATGTCGTTATGTCTGACGACTCCGTCACGCAGTTTGATAACATGGTCCGCCATGTAACGAATGGCCTCGTTATGCGTTACCATGATGATCGTGTTTCCGTATTTTGCGTTGACGTCCTCGATCAGTTTTAAGATTTCCTTGGAAGTATTGTAATCCAGCGCTCCCGTGGGTTCATCGCAAAGCAGGATGTCCGGATTTTTCACGATTGCACGGCCGATGGATACTCTCTGCTGCTGGCCGCCGGAAAGTTGGTTCGGAAGTTTGTATTTATGCTTCTGTAAGCCCAGTGTATCCAGTAATTCCTCGATATCTAAAGGATTGTCGGACAGATATGCTCCGACTTCGATATTTTCTTTGACGTTTAAGTTGGGGATCAGATTGTACATCTGAAAGACGTAACCGAGATGTTTGCGACGATACTGGGTTAAGCCTTTCTCGCCCATTTCTTCCAGTTTGTCGCCGTTAATGGAGATGTATCCGGAGTCCGGATTGTCAATTCCTCCGATGATGTTAAGCAATGTGGATTTACCGCTTCCGGACGGTCCCAAAAGAACACAGAACTCGCCTTTGGCTACCGTGAAATTCATTCCGCGCAAGACTTCCTGACGCGTGTCTCCGCTTCCGAATCCCTTCTTCAGATCCACAATTTCCAAAAATTTTCTTTCCTCTTCAGACATAAGTGCTTCCTCCTTCGTTTTGAAATGAAAAACCGTCATGCTCATTTGGCACAACGGTTTGAAACATTCCATATAAACGAAGTCCTCACGTATGCCAAAAAAGCTACACATGAGTCTCGCACTTTTAAAAACAGACCAGACCGGTTTGGCCGATCAGGATGTTGGCCTGTTTCCTGCAGGAATCTGCAGGCGTCCTACTCCCTCAATTGCGGTTTATAATAAACGATATTTTTTTCTCTGTCAACTCCCCTTTTTCGTTTTGTATTATAGTTAGTGTAGACTAACTTGTCAAGCACTCTTTTGTAAAATACACCGTTTTTTCTTGGAAACAGCCTCTTAGTGGTATATAATAGGGATATGGCAATACGCCTGATAGCAAAAAACGAAGGAGGATTCTTATGGAAACAACATTTACTTTTCCCTCAGTTCCCAAAAACGTGGAGGAATTGAAAGCGCTTCCGGAAAGCGACCTCTCCACCCCTTTTAAAACCTGTGCGCTGACAATGCTCGTGCTTTTAAATTACGAGAAGGATACACAGGCAACCATCGATATGCTGAACTTCTTAAAAGGACCGGCGCCGATGAGCAATTTTGAAATTCAGTTCTTAAGAGACCGTCTGGCCGGCAAAATGCATGTTGTGCGTTCCTATTTCGCAGGTTCTTCACCCGCAAACAGCTATGCACCGAGCGAGCCTTTGCAGATTACGGTATTTGATAATCCCTACAGTTACCCGGAAGAAAACTGGGCGACTCTGCACATGACATCCTCGGGTGCCGATTCACCGAGACAGATCAAGTGCCGCTTAAAGCCGAGCACAAACCAGTGGTTCATGGTGGAAAACCTGGCTCTGTCCGATATCCGTACACCGGCTGCTGCCGATCCCTGGGCATAAGTTTTATTGATTCAAATTCATCAAAGAAGGAGCTTGGGCATATCCGCCAAAGCTCCTTCTTTTTATTTCATAATTCTCTTATTTCTGATTCAATCAAGCCTTACCTGCTGCTTCGAATCCTTCTGCAAGCTCTTTAGCCTTAGCTACGATTGCTTCGCATCCGGGCTTAAGAAGCTTTCTGGGATCATATCCCTTGCCTTCAAGATCCTTACCGTCTTCGATGTACTTTCTGGTAGCTGCTGCAAATACTAACTGAAGCTCGGTGTTGATGTTGATCTTGGAAACGCCAAGGGTAACTGCCTTCTTGGTCTGCTCGAAAGGAATACCGGAACCACCGTGAAGAACCAACGGCTTTCCTCCGGTAGCATTCTTGATCTCTTCAAGACGCTCGAAGTTAAGTCCTGCCCAGTTCTCGGGATATTTGCCGTGGATGTTACCGATACCTGCTGCAAGGAAGTCAACGCCAAGGTCAGCGATTAACTTGCACTCTGCGGGATCAGCAAGCTCACCGTTAGAAGTTACTCCGTCTTCGGTACCACCGATACCGCCGACTTCGCACTCTACGGATACACCCTTTGCATGAGCAAGAGCGATGATTTCTTTGGATTTTTCAATGTTCTCTTCGATGGGATAGTGAGATCCGTCGAACATTACGGAAGAGTAACCTGCTTCGATGCAAGCCTTTGCTCCTTCGTAAGTACCATGATCCAGGTGAAGAGCAACGGGAACGGTGATACCCATGGAAGCGATAAGATCGTTAACCATATCAACTACCATCTTGTATCCGCCCATGTACTTTGCAGCACCTTCGGAAGTCTGGATAATAACCGGTGTATTGGTCTCCTGAACTGCCTTAAGGATGCACTGAGTCCACTCAAGGTTGTTGGTGTTGAAAGCCGGAATTGCATAGTGGCCTTCTTTTGCTTTGTTAATCATTTCTGTAGCAGAAACTAATGCCATAACTGTATACCTCCGTATAAAATTTATCTGTGGCGTCCCGCAAAAGCCGTATTTTCAAGGGCTTTCCCGGTTCGTCAATCTCGTAACAAAGATTATATCCTATTTCCCGCAAAAAGAAAAGGTTTCCTTGGAAAAGTTCACAAGGATTTTATTCCTCGAAGAATGCGAACATTTCTTCATAGGTTTCGCGTCTTCTGATCAGTTTCTCCGTTCCGTCCTTCGTGATCAAAACCTCTGCCGCACGGCGTCTGGTGTTATAATTCGAGCTCATGGAGAAGCCGTATGCACCCGCATCGAGTACGCATACCAGATCGCCTCTTTGGATCACGGGAAGTTCTCTGTCCTTGGCAATAAGGTCACCGGATTCGCAGATATTACCGGTAACATAGACCTTTTCCCTCTCGCCCTCGGTAACGGCTTTGCCGTCTCTTAAGATCTCAATATCATGCCAGGAATCGTATAAAGTCGGTCTTGCAAGCACATTCATACCAATATCGGTTCCGGCGTATTTGTTTCCGTAATTCTGCTTCGTTGCATGTACACGGCCCAAAATGACACCGCCCTCCGCAACGCAGTAACGTCCGGGTTCGCTTTTGAATAACGGAAGATTGTCCGGATGCTTTGCAGCATACGCATCAAGAAGCGCCGTGAATTTAGCGGAAAAGCTTTCCATGTCGAATTTGGCTTCATCATCGAGTTTGTGGTAAGGAATTCCGTATCCGCCGCCGAAGTCGATGTACTCAAGCTCATCGAATTTCTCCGCAATACGAAGGAAATTCTCCACGGCATCTAAGAAGGGCTGCGGATCCAGATACTGGCTTCCGACATGCTGGTTGATCTCGGCAATGTGGAGATTGTACTTCTTTGCAATATCAAAAATCGCATCCACGTCATGTTCCTCGATACCGAACTTCGTCTTCTTGCCCGCGGTAACGACCTTCTCGTGATGGCCTGCGCCGACACCGGGATTGATACGTACGGAGCATTTTCCGCCCGGGTTTAAGGTTCCGAAGAGTTCAAGCTGCTCAAGGCTGTCCAAGCTTGTCATGATGTTATGGTCAATGGCAAACTGTAATTCTTCCTCGGATACATTGTTCGGCACAAAGAAAATACGGTCCGAAGGAAAACCTGCTTTTAGCAGAAGCATCATCTCGCCCACGCTCATGGCGTCCGCGTTTAATCCTTCTTCCAGCGCAATCTTAAGAATGCTTAAGTTGCTGTTTGCCTTCATGGAATAGTTCGCACGGTACGGATACTTGGTAATGACATTTGCCACGGCTCTCATGTGTTCGCGAAGGTTTTCTTCGTTATACACATAGAGCGGTGTATCGTATTTGCGTGCAAGTTCTTCCGGATTCTCTTTTCCGAAAAAATGACTGGATTCTACATAAGATTTCATAGCTGTTTCCTCATAAACATAAAATAACGGTAAAAACGTTTGTATCATAACATTTTTACCGTTTTTTTGTCAAAATTAAATTGTGAAAAACCGTTACTTAAGATATGCCTCGATTTTCGCGATTTGTTTCGTTGTCAGGCCACCCTTTTTTAAGTAGTTCTCGGCGCCTTTCTTCAGATCCAGGCTGTGTACGTCCGTATCCTTGTCGGCATCGCACATGCAGTAGAAGAAATCGTTTACGAAACCTAAGATCGCTTCGTATTTATCGGGGTCCTCTTCCTTTGTTACGCCGTAATAGTTTGCATGGGTGATCATATAGTCATCGATGATCTCGTCCGCCGTGGCATCGGATAATGCCAGCATCAGTGCGCAAACAAAACCGGTTCGGTCTTTGCCTTCCACGCAGTGAACCAGAACGGGTCCTTCGTGGTTTGTCATCTCAAGAAGTGCCTTGGAGATGGTCTTTGCAAAATCGTCGGAGCGGTAATTTGCGTTCATGCCAAGCAAAAGCACGTTTCCTTCCCTGTAAATACTGTCATAATAAGCGGAATTGAAATCCTTTGCTTTTACATGTTCTTCATACCTTGTTTCATTATCCGAAAGGTTGATAAAGAACTTTATCTTCTTTTCCTTGGCAAGCTGATTGGCATATGCGGCTCTTTTATGCTGGTTATCGATCGGAGAAGCGGAACGGTAGAATTTACCTCTTTCGAGCTTTCCGCCGATGACCTCACGGAAATTGGCGAATTCGATGTCCGAATCGAAATCTTTACGGTTATCGGAATACTTCAGGCTGAATAAATCTTCCGTATCTTCATATTTTCCTTTTTCATTTAAGGTTACCGTCACTCTGGAATAATCCGTCATATGGAACTCTTCCCAGGTGGATGCGCCGAAGTTGCGGGCAATGACCACGTGGGGATATCCGGGGTAACCGCAGGCTAACAGATCGCCGATCGGTACATAATAACCGGAAAGAAAAGGAATATCCTCGATGGTCTCTCCGTTGTCAAAAGCTACATCGATGCTGTCGCCAAAGGTAAATCCCTTGTCGATAAACTCATTGATGGAAAGTTCCAGATAGATATTGTTAAACTCTTCGTCCTTAACTACTCCGATTTCGCCTGTTGTAACGCTCTTCGGTTTCTTTATAAAACCGAGTACCACAAATGTCGTAAACATCAGCACACAAATCATCGGAAGTGTATATTTAATGTATTTGTCAACTTTTTTCATAATACTTACCTCTCTGTTTCAACCACGCGTCTGATAGTAATAGGACAAAAACGCGTAAAAGGTTGCAAATGGTTTGAAAATAGTGACAGAAAGTACATTTTATGCTTAAATAAACATAGATTGTAATGATATTGCATTCATGTGTAAAAGGAGAATACAAAATGCCACCCAGCGGTCATTCCAGATCCAGTCACAGTTCATCACACAGCTCGCATTCGAGTTCCAGGAGCAGTTCCAGAAGCCATTCTTCTTCGAGCCGCTCCCATAGTTCTTCGTCGCATTCTTCCTCCTATAGGGCAAACAGATTTACGACCTACAGTTCCGGCAGTTCTTCCTCGGGAAGTTCGACCAGACCTCCTATGAGAGCACGTTCCCATCAGCCCTCGAATTACCGTTTTGCAAGCACTCATCCGACCTCAACGTATCAGTGCAGACGGCATGATTATATTTTCTACCCGATCGACTGGCTGGATGAAACAACAAATACCACCTATAAGAAGGGCTATTATGACGAACAGGGTAATCGCTATGACAGTCTGATTCTGAAAAATAACGAGCGATACGAAAACGTGCCCATGCACTGCCCTTACTGCGACAAAACAGCGGTACGCGACTTAACCGACGACAAAGAGACCATGAGCTGCGAACACTGCGGCGGAAACATGGTCATTGATGCGATTTTGGATGAAAAAGCGGATATCGTCAGTTCTTATGCAGGCTCTGCTTCCGGCGGATCAGGCGATTATTCCACATCCTCCGCTTCCAACAGGTCAAGGTTTAAACCGCTTATGATCTTCGGAATCATCTTCGCGAGCATGTATATCGGCCCCGTTATTTTATCCAGTCTGCTTCTGCCGTTCCGTGGTGCAGCCAAACTGCTCGCCAATCGCCAGCAGAATAACCCGACTGCGATTTTGCAGCAGCTGACGTCTACGCAACAGCAGCAGAATCAACAACAGACTCAGCAACAGACGGGTGTTCAACAATATACCGCACAGGATGTTTTGGGAAATGAGGAAATCTTCGGTTCCCAGATTTATCTGAAAAGCAGCGCTGACGGCATGGAGATCAGCGACTCTTCGGATTACGATATCCGGCTCAGCTGGAGTGATTACGATGAAAGTTACTATGATGCTAATTCCGACTGCTATGTCTGGTTCAACACGGATATGGATCCGGCTCTTTGGCAGTATTGGTATGAAGGCATCTCTTCCGATTACGGAGACTACGGCTGGATGGAATACGAAAACGGAACCTGGTATATCGAAACTTCGCAGGGAAATTGGGAACAGATAGACGTAAGCGGCTACGGAGACCGGATCTGGCATTTTGCCGACCCCCACGCAACCGAATATTGGGGAAACTAAACGTCTTCGGGAGTTAATACGATTATGAGCAGAAAGAAAATATTGCTCGGCTGGGTACGAATCATTTTGGGTCTCGCCGTTTTCTCATTCGGCGTACACCTTACCATCTATGCCAATATCGGCCTCGCTCCCTGGGACTGCCTGGGAATGGGCCTTGCCAAACATACACCGTTCAATTACGGAATCTGTATGACGTTAATCGCCGTTCTGATTCTGATGATTGACATTCTTTTGAAAGAAAAAATCGGTTACGGGACCATCATTGATGCTCTCGTAACCGGTAATTTTGTGCAAATCTTTAATTCCGTCAATCCTTTCCCGGAGAATCACAATCTGTGGCTCGGAATCATTCTTATGCTGATCGGTTTTGTCTTCATGGCCCTCGGTATGTGGATCTACATGAAAGCCGAGCAGTGCTGCGGACCGAGGGATGCTCTTTTGGTCGGCCTCGGAAAACGCTTAAAGAAAGTGCCGATCGGGATTGTGGAAGTTTTACTCTGGGCCGTGGTCCTCTTAATCGGCTACCTGCTTGGCGGCCCCGTCGGCATCGGAACCATCATTTCAACCTTCGGTGCGGGACTGATCATGCAGCTTGTCTATAACATCATTCACTTCGAGCCCCGCAAACTGCAGCATAAAGGGGTGATCGAAGTCACAAAACTCTTATTTAAACGCCAAAAATAGTCTCATTTCAATATATCGGACCCGTTATGGAATTAAGGCTTTGGTTGAAAGGAGTGCATATGAAGCAGTTTAGCGCACAGTTACTCGACGATCACAAACACGAACTTGCGGAGTCGCCTTTTTATGATCCGCGCTTTGGGCGCTACTCCTGGGTGGATATTACCAAGGGGGAATTCTGGACGAAACAGGATGGTGCAAAGACCTGCTTTACGCTCGGCCAGCCCATCGGTGCTGCCGTTCCCTTGGCTGATGAAGACGGCTATCTCCTCGCCGCCATGGACGGATTATATGTCTATAAAAACGGCCAAGCCGAACTGCTTCAGCCGCTAAATTCGGTATTTAAGTCCTACTGGCGCTGCAATGATGCCAAGGCGGATCCCGCAGGCAGACTCTTCTTCGGGGCCTCCGTTGCGGATGCGCATGCTCCGGAGGGTGCATTGTTTCGCTACGATAAGGGCAAAATAAAACTTCAGCAGGAGAATACAAAGATTGCGAACGGAATGGCATGGTCATCCGACAGAAAGCGCTTTTACTTTGCTGATTCCACGGACCGCGCCGTATATGTGTATGATTACGATTATGAAACAGGCGATATTGCAGGCAGAAGAATTCTTCGCAGAGTGGAAAACGATGTTCCGGACGGGATGTGCATCGACGCCGATGACAATCTCTGGATTGCCGTCTGGGGCGGCTACAGAATAGAAAAAAGAAACGGATCTACCGGCGAACTGCTTGCCGAAATCTCCGTTCCTGCGAAAAATGTCACTTCCTGTTGTTTTGCCGAAGATGCGAACACCCTCTTCATCACCACCTCCGGAATCGATCTAAACGGCGAAGGTGACGGCCGCCTCTATACCTGCAAAGTGGATGCATCCGGTGCAGGCATTGACTATGCGGTAAAATAACTACATCTCCTGCTTCGCATTTGCCAAAAGCAGCTTGATGCGGTTCTGCTGATTGATCTCAGATGCGGATGCATCGTAATCGATGGCGATTAAGTTAACACCCGGATTGCGATCCTTAACGACTTTCATAACGCCCTTGCCGACGATATGGTTCGGCAGGCAGCCGAACGGCTGTGTAATAACGATATTGTTCGTACCGCGGTCGATATGCTCCACCATCTCGGCAACGAGCAGCCAGCCCTCACCCATTTTGACGCCGTAATTGACATAGGGCTTGGCCAGTGCCACGGTATGCGCAAACGGGGTCGGCGCATCGAAATCGCTCTCTTTGTGGATTGCATCAATGATATCCTGCTGCTTCTTGACAAAAATCTTATATGCCAGTCGCAGGATATGAATACTCTTCTTGTGGATACGGTACATATCGTACTCAAGCACTCTTCCGTAGATATAGAAAAGTGCGAAATCCATCAGTCCCGCCATGTTCGGCTCGGCACCCTCTTCGATCAGATAATTCTCTAAGAAGCGGTTTGCAAGCGGAGAGAATTTAACATAGATCTCTCCGACGATACCGACTTTGACTTTCTGCACATTGTCGCGTTCGATTGTTTTATAATCGCGAATGATTTCGCTGAATGTCTTTTTAATCTTGGAATACGGTAAAATTCCCGGCGTCTTTAACTGGTCTACGCACTTCTTCGTCCACTTGTCCGCCATGGCTTCCGCATCGCCCTTGTGGATCTCATGTGCCTTCACCTGGTTGCAAAGCACCATCAGCACATCGCCGTAGATGACGGAATAAAGCATCCTTCGCATCATGGGGATGCTTAATTTAAAGCCCGAGTTTTTCTCAAGGCCCACGAAGTTTAGGGAAATAACCGGAATATAACCGTATCCGGCCTTCACGAGTGCCTTGCGGATTAAGGAAATATAGTTCGATGCACGGCATCCGCCACCGGTCTGGGTGAAGAAAAGTGCCGTTTTATGTACATCATACTTTCCGGAATTCAGCGCGGAAATGAACTGTCCGACTACAAGCGTAGCGGGATAGCAGGCATCGTTGTGCACGTATTTTAAACCGGTATCGATAACTTCCTTACCGGTGTTCTCAAGGAGTTCCGCATGATATCCGTACGCATTCAGAAGTGCCGCCAGCATTTTTAAGTGTCTCGGCAACATTGTCGGAATCAGGATACGGTAATCCTTCTTCATTTCTTTGGTAAATTCTACTCTGCCCTGCTCGTCCATTTATTTCTCTCTGTCTCTCATCTCAAGTGCGCCAAGCAGCGACCGAAGCCGGATGTTGACCGCACTTAAGTTGTTGATCTCGTCTATTTTAATCTGTGTATAGATGCGGCCCTTGCGCTCTAAGATTGCACGGACTTCATCCGTCGTGATGGCGTCGATACCGCAGCCGAAGCTTACCAGCTGCACCAGCTCCATGTCGTCACGCTCCGTCACATATTCCGCTGCGGAATAAAGGCGCGCGTGATAGGTCCACTGGTTTAATACCTTCGTCGGGATTTTTCCGATCCGGTATGCAATACTGTCCTCGGTAATGATCGCAAAACCCAGACTTTCCGCAAGCAGATCGATTCCGTGATTGATCTCGGGATCCACATGATACGGGCGTCCGGCAAGCACCATAATGCGCATGCCCTTCCCGTGAGCTTCTTTGACAATCCTATCCGCTTCCGCTCTTAATTCTTCGTGATACTTATGATACCTCTCGAAGCCTGCGCGGATTGCATGCAAATACTGCGCTTCGGTGAATTTACCGAGCTTTTCGGGCATCAGCATCAGAAACTCCCTTGCCAGTTCTTTCTCATCGTTGATGTTTAAGAAGGGCTGGAAGTAAATCGTCTCATTTAAAATATCCATATTATCCTTAAGAAGTTCCGGATAATATGCCACGATCGGGCAGTTATAATGATTATCGCCCGCATTTTCGTCCAAATTATAGGTAAGGCACGGTGCAAAAATCGCATCAACGCCTTGCTTTACCAGTTTCACGATGTGACCGTGCATGATCTTGGCAGGGTAACATGCGGTATCGGAAGGAATGCTGTCCTGACCGGCAAGGTAGGTATTTCTCGATGAAAATCCCGAGAATACCACGTTAAAACCTAAGTCGGTAAACAGTCCGTACCAAAGCGGTGCCAGATCATACATACCGAGCTGGAGGGGAAGCCCGATGGTTAATTTGCCGTCAGCCTTCGTCTTTGCTGCATCTTTGGCCGTATTCTCATCCACCTCCGCATAGACGGTTCCGCCCATCATCTCCTCGAGTTTCTTTCTCTTAAACTCGTAAAGGTTTAAGCCTTCCGCTTTGCGCTTTCCGCCGTTTTTCATCTTCTCGCAGCGGTTTCCGGAAATAAATTTGCCGCCGTCGGAGAACGTGTTGATCGTCAGTGCACAGTGATTCGTACAGCCGGGGCATACCGCCGCTTTCGATGTATGGGTGAAGCTTTGCAGTTTTTCCAGACTGAGCAATGTGGACTGCGCATCAGCGGATGCCGACTCCATCGCATAGATTGCAGCTCCGTAAGCGCCCATAATACCCGCAATCATCGGACGGATAACGGGATGGCCGATCTCATTTTCGAATGCTTTTAATATCGCATCGTTTAAGAAGGTTCCGCCCTGTACCACAATGTGGTCGCCAAGCTCCGTCGGGGAGTTGGCACGGATTACCTTGTAGATGGCATTTTTGATAACGGAAACGGAAAGTCCGGCCGAGATATTCTCAACCGAAACACCGTCTTTCTGTGCCTGCTTGATCGAGGAATTCATAAATACCGTGCAGCGCGAACCAAGATCAACCGGTGCATCACCCTCCAAGCCCAACTTTGCAAATTCCGGAGCCTTATAGCCCATGGATTTGGCAAAGGTTTCAATGAAGGAGCCGCAGCCGGAAGAACATGCTTCGTTTAGCATGATGCTGTCCACGGCGTTGTTTTTGATCTTAATACATTTGATGTCCTGACCGCCGATGTCGAGGATGAAGTCAACCTGCGGCTCGAACTGCTTGGCTGCCATGAAGTGTGCCATGGTCTCCACCAGGCCTTTGTCCACGTGGAACGCGTTTAAAATCAGCTCTTCACCGTAACCGGTAACGCCGCTTCCTTTGATCGTGATATTCTCTCCGCAAAGGGTGCGGACTTCGATCAGCTGTTTCTTTACGACATCCACGGGGTTACCCTTGTTGGAGTCGTAGTAGGACCATAATATCTCTTTATTCTCGCCCATGAGCACCAGTTTCGTGGTCGTGGAACCGCAGTCGATTCCGAGGTACGCATTGCCCTGATAGGTTGCGATATCCGCATATTCCACATTTTCCAGCGCATGGCGGTTCGTAAATTCTTCTCTCTCGGCCGCATCCTTAAATAACGGAGCCATGGTATTGACCGTGGTCTTCTCCGATAAGCTGGCACGGATGGAAGAAATAATATCGTCGTATGTAAAGCTCTGCGTCTGATTCGACGCAAAAATCGTAGCACCGAGCGCTACGCTAATTAACGCATAATCCGGGAAAATCGCGTGTTCGTCATCTAATTTTAAGGTTTCCTTGAAGCTCTTTCGAAGGCCCTTGTTATAGTAAAGCGGACCGCCTAAGAAAACCACCTTGCCCTCGATCTTACGTCCCTGGGCAAGTCCGGAGATTGTCTGATTGACTACGGCCTGATAGATTGAAGCCGCAATGTCGCTCTTCTGCACACCCTGGTTGATGAGCGGCTGAATATCGGTCTTTGCAAATACACCGCAGCGGGAAGCAATCGGGTAGATCTTGCCGCACTGTAAGGAAAGCTCGTCAAGTTCATCGGGCGTTACATTAAGAAGGGTTGCCATCTGGTCGATGAATGCACCCGTACCGCCCGCACAGGTTCCGTTCATTCTTTCGTCCACGCCGCCTTTTAAGAAGATGATCTTCGCATCCTCTCCGCCAAGCTCGATCACCGCATCGGTTCCGGGCTCTTTCTCTTTAATCAGCGCATATGTTGCATACACTTCCTGTACGAAATTGATGCCGCAGGCTTCCGCAACACCGAGTCCCGCGGAGCCGGAAATGGCGATTTTAATCTCCTTCCCTTCCAGATACTCCCGTGCTGCCTCCAGCATGGCAAGTGTTTTGGCACGCACCTGCGAGTAGTGGCGTTCGTATTTTTTATATATAATTGTTTCGCCGTCTCTGATGACCAGCTTCGCCGTGGTCGAACCGATGTCGACGCCGACATATACGCATCCGCTGCTCAAGGTCGCGTCCTCCTTTTCGTCTTCGCGGTTTGTTGAAACTAACAACTCACGCAATCCTATAAACGATACCATTTTTAGGCATTTTTGTCAAAAAAATCCACCGGCCGGTTCGCCGGTGGACCAAGGTTACTTCTGTTGACGAAGTTCTTTGATCAGTTCCGTCTTGACTTTCAGTTCTTCGTTTAAGCTCTTGTTATACCTTTCAATTTCCTCCAAATGCTGCTGGTGTGCGGTATCATCCGAAATCTCGAGAAGATATCCTCTCTTATAAAAGGGATTATATTCTACCATATTTACCGAATAAAGGCAAAGGTACCGCGAGAGGATAGATTTATTCTATTTTTATCTTTCTATCTTATAGAGCAATCCTGCCCTGCATGGTATTCTGCAATTAGAATGAAACATAAATAAACAATGATTATTACCAAAATAAAGGAGACTGATTATGTTGGATTTAACTGGAAAATGGGCACTCCTTACGGGTGCGACAAGAGGAATCGGCTATCTGTCCGCCATTGAAATGGCCAAGAAGGGCTGCAATTTAATTCTCCAGTCCAGAACCCTTGAGAACAGTGAAAAAGTTGCAGACGAAGTTCGCGCACTCGGTGTGGAAGCCTATGCCGTGGCTGCAGAGCTCTCCGATCCCGAAAGTGTGAAGAAGATGCTTGAAACCATCGACGGCTTCGGTGTTAATGTGGAAATCGTATTAAACAACGCCGGTCTTCAGATTGCTTACCGTACCGACTACTGCACAACTCCGGTTTCCGACTTTACCATCAGTTTCCAGGTTTGCACCATCGCTCCGGCCATAATCTGCTACCATTTCCTGCCGAAGATGATGGCCAAAGGCTTCGGACGAATCGTCAACACAACGAGCGGAATTGCACTCGAGCCCGAACAGGCAGGCTACTCCGCAGCCAAAGCCGCTCTCGATAAGATTACCATCGACCTCGGCAGCAAGGTGGAAGGAACCGATGTCATGATCAACCTGGTTGATCCGGGCTGGTGCCGTACCGACCTCGGCGGACCGAATGCGCCGAACTCTCCGGAAAGCGCTCTTCCCGGCGTAATCATCGGTGCGTTCATGGACGACCGCAAATCCGGCAGGATCTTCCGCGCACAGGAATACGCCGGAATGACCATCGAAGCGGCCGTAGCCAAAGCTAGCTTATAATTGTTATACTTCTACTCCCAATAATCAAAGAAGCCCGATACGTTTTTGTATCAGGCTTCTTTTTCATTTATAAGACCGAATTACTGAACAATGTCAAGTTCGATATTGACGCTTCCGCTTCCGGTATGTGCAACCAGCTTTCCGCCGTTTGCATCATCGTCGGGAACTTTCACCGATCCGGAACCGGAGGTTGCATTAAACATCTTCGGGGACTTTACGGTGCCTTTGATGCTTCCGCTGCCGGACTGTAAATCCATATCCGCACCGTCACAGGAATTGATCTTTACACTTCCGCTTCCCGCTTTGGCCTTGTAGGTATTCTTCGATACCACGTTGTCCATGTTAACGCTTCCGCTGCTCGTATCTGCGGTAAAGTCCGTGTCGCACTCTACATTCGTTGCGTTGATGGAACCGCTGCCGCTCTTTAAATCAAGTGCACTGCAGGTAATCTCTTCCGCCGTTATGCTTCCGCTGTTGGAGGAAGCCTTCAACTGGGTCTGGATCTCACAGTTGCTGCATTTTACACTGCCGCTGCCGCTGTGAAGGTCTGCGCCCTTTGCGGTAATCTGATCTGCTTTGATGGAGCCGCTGTTTGTGTTTGCCACAATATCATCTGCCTGGAGGTTGCCCAATCTAATGCTTCCGCTTCCGACCTTGATATCCACATCTTCAAGAGCGAGTTTCGTCTCCATCTCAAAACTTCCGCTGCCCAGTTTGGCAGTAAAATCTTCATATTCTTCTTTCGGAAGATACAGTTTGGCAGGCTCGGTAACGCCAAAGTTGAACCATTCCGTGATACCGGGTTTTCTGATACTCTTAACCTTTAATGTATCGCCGTCCACTTTGACATCATATCTGTCGGTGTTGCTTTCATAACATTCAAAATGTGTGTCATCGTCATATGATTCCACTACTTTTACGCTTTCGGAATCGATATCCAGGCTGATGTTTTCAAACGCATCCGTAACATCATAGGTTTTTAACATACAGTTCTTGGTGCTTGCAAGTTTTTTCATATCAAATCCTCCCGAAGCCATTGCTACAAATGCCATGCCCATTCCCAGAACAACCATTCCGATGGCCACGAAAATTACTATTTTAACTCCTTTTTTCATTCTTTCTTTCCTCCTACGAACATCTTCTTGATTCCGAGTGCCATCTTCTTGCTGACGAAAAGCATTCCCTTGGCAACCTGCGTAAATCCGAAGAAGAGTAAAATTGCCGCGCCGATCAATGCGATTCCGCCGCCGACTAAGAATAATGCGGTGTTAAATCCGTTCTGCTGTACAAATGCTCCGACAATTGCCGCGAAGCCCGAAAGAAATACCGCAAGGTCGGTTACATACAGGCAAAGGATGATGATCCAGAAACATAAGTAAATGACCAGTGCTACCACGATGAGTGCTGCGGAAACCGGGACCCATACGGGAGATCCGAGGATTAAAAGTACAATCTCCCATGCTCTTAATGCACGCTTGGGTCTCATCTTTTCCTTTACAATCTTGGCAATCGGAATCTCTTCGAGGATCTTGCCTTTGATCTCATCGATACTTCCCAGAGCACTAACCGCTTCTTCTTCGGGAATACCGTCCTCGATGCGATCTTCGATCATTTCTTCATAAAAGTCGACGGATTTGTTGATATCTGCTTCTGAAAGGCCTTTCAGGCTCATTCTTAATTGTTCAGTAAATTCAGTCTTATTCATGTCTGTCCTCCTTCGTTACAAATTCATAAATCTGCATGAGTTCTTTCCATTCTTCTTCGAAAGTCTTCAGTCGTTCCAATCCCGCGTCCGTGATATGGTAGTACTTTCTGAGTCTTCCGTTATGCTCTGCCGTCCGGACGGTGAGCATCTGTCCGTTTTCCAATCTCCGGAGGATCGGATACAGGGTGGATTCGGAAATCTCCACATAAGGACTCATGTCCTTTACAATTTGGTAACCGTAGGAGTCTTCGTTTCGGATGGCGGCCAGGACACATACATCCAAAAGCCCTCGTTTCATTTGATTTTCCATCTCAATACCTCCTTATGCATCATACTATACAACGCATAGTATTGTGTGTCAAGTAGTATTTTAAAATTTTTTTCAAAATCATTTATGGAGCCGCCTAGATCCGCAAATTTGCCCTCTGGGGAGCCGCCTAGATTCGCATTCACGTCTTCGGGGCGCGGCTCTCGCCTTATTTCACTACGTAGCGGTACATAAGACGCTACAGAACAGCGTCTAAGTACCGACGTAGCTCAAAAGCCCGCTCAGACGTAAATACGAATCTCTCGGCTCCTGCAAAGAGGCAGACTACAAGCATATAAATTATACGGTGAATCGAGCCACGGGCATGTAGTGTTCCGAGAGGTGAGTTTTAAGCGGAGGGTGTTGTGCCACAGTTTGGATTGTGCCAGTGAACCCCGGAGTCTAACCGATCCTCGAGGAATGCGTGATGCTCGTGTGCGAGCCAAACGTAAATTAAGCCCGGAGGTTAGTCCGGGCTATGGTCTCTGTGAATCAAAATGATGGGTTGGTGGGATTTAGAAACCGAGATCCTCTCCGACGAGAATTACATGAATTCGATCCTTGTGGCGGGAGAAACGGGTGACTAAAAACTGACAGCAAATCGTGTCCGGACTTTTGCAGTTCATGCAGGAGCCGGTCTTTGAGCAGGGTGTGGAGAGTCCGAAACGCTGCGCGTTGATCGGTGCCGCAACATTTCTCGCGCGCTTTAAGGCAGCATCCACATCGATGCAGACCTTGTTCATACCGACGATAAAGATGACTTTCTTCGGTCCCTGTGCGATACAGGATACGCGGTTTGCGTTTCCGTCAATATTAATTAAGATTCCGTCCTCGGTCATTGCATTGCAGCTCGACAGAAAGATATCCGCATCGTATCCTGCCAGC
This sequence comes from Lachnospiraceae bacterium UBA3804, assembly GCA_002368665.1. Classification (GTDB taxonomy): domain Bacteria; phylum Bacillota; class Clostridia; order Lachnospirales; family Lachnospiraceae; genus UBA3766. The sequence continues at coordinate 23,755 of DFEK01000005.1, read as the reverse complement.
ATGGCTGCACGTTTATCCTCTGTGGCATCACGGTCAATGAAATTATATTTGCCGGTCTTTACCGCTTCGGAGAGTCCGATCTCATGTACGCTCATGGCTCCGCCCATGGAAATGCTGCTTCCCTCGGGAATCAGTTTCAATGCTGTCCGCAGAGCTTCCTCTTTCGTTCTTGCGTAGTATCCGGTCATGTTTCTGGACTGCAGACCGTTGATTACGCGCTCTGCCAGAAGGTCATTTCGTTTGATGATGTTTTCGTTCATGGTGTTTCCTCCCCTTTTGCCTGCTGTTTGGTCAATAAAGTTATGATTTTATGGTAGATGACACCGGGATATTTGGCCCCGTCAACTTCATAGTATTTCCGGTCGGTGACGGAAAGTAAGAGCTTTCCGTATCCGAAAACCGTACATTCCGAAAGGCTCTCAAGCGGTATTTCGGTTCCTCCGATGCGTACCGATCTTCCGGTAAGTACCAGTTCTCCCCGATCCACCGTTTTCTGCTTATGGCCCGTAAGAATTTCCGTAAGGATCATGCCCCCATTGGAAAGGATGATCTCGTCACTGCCTGCCCAATCGGCCGCCTGTTCTTTCAGATACTCATCCACCCATTGATCCCATTCCGTCACGGTCGTAAACGGAAGTTTTTCTCCGCTTATCATACCATACTCATCCATCCTGCCCTTCATTCCGCACTCGCAGCCGAATTCGTTTCCTTTGGAGTGTATGGTATTCATCTTGCGGCAGTTCGGGCAAAGTCCGGTCTGCAGTTCAATATTCTCGGCAAGTTTCCTGCCTTTGTATGCAATCCGCGCAGTCTCATTATCCGCATAAGCATCCACTGCAATATCACCGCAGATTTTCTTATGGAATTCCTCCGTGGAAAGTTCCGCAATCTGAGCGGTCGAATACTGCGCCACTTTTTCGATCGTAATCCGTCCCTTGCGGACGCCCTTCCCCCAGCGGGGCGTTGTGAAGTACCCGCCGTGGACGCGAACCGTCACCACATTGCATTTTAATCTCTTTAAAACAGCCGCCGTGGCGGGAACCATCTCTCCGGTCAGTCCGTTGCCGCAGCGCATGCCTTCGGGCGCCATCAGAATATGATACCCTTTCTTTAAATGGCGGAACATCTCCATAACCACGCTGCTACCGCCCATTCCCTTTTTTAACAGGATTGGTTCAAAGAAGAAGGAGATCAGTTTGCCCGTAAAGGCCGCTCTTGCAATATGCTCACTTGCGATACAGTACATCTGCGTCTCGAAAGCATCCTGAATCCAGACCACATCCAGGTCCGTCGTATGGTTGAATATAACCACACAGGGGCCGTCCGGAAGTGAAAGTTTTTCTTCTTTCACGACGCCGTGGCGCTTCTTTAATACCGGCACAATCGTGTGACGTACGAATCCGATGACCCATACATGAAACGAATGACGGTCTTTGGTTTTCTTTAATTTCTTATCAGCCATACACCGCCCTGCTTCTGATCTGTCTTCTGACACGGTTGATATGTCGCTCGAAATCGCCGTTTTCTATAAGTTCGCCAACCACCAGCTGTTCCAGCATCGGAACGGGGCAGGCGTAGAACCCGATCTTTTCTTCAAATAAACCGATGAGTGAATCCGGAATCAGCATGTACGCTATACGAACGGACGGACCGATGGTCTTCGTAAATGTATTGACATAGATGACCCTTCCTTCCCTGTCCATCGAAAAGAGGGTATCCTCCGCCTTTCTGTGCGGTGTAAACTCCGATTCGAAATCATCTTCAATGAGTATTCCCTTACGGTTTTTACTCCACTTTAAGTACTCCATCTTCTTTTGCAGGGATGCGGTAACTCCCGTGGGGAAACTTCGGTAAGGTGTAATATGCAGAATTTCCGCATTTGTTTTCTGCAGGGCCGCCGTCTGAATACCATCCCTGCCAAGCGGTAGCATTTCCACCTTCGCTCCGGCGGAACGGTACACTTCCTCGATCCTGTGATAGCCCGGAGCTTCCACGCCGTAGATGCGCTCTTCTCCGAGTGCGCGCACGATCATTCCGTAGAGGTATTCCGCACCGGCACCGATGATGATCTGTTTCGGTGAAACCCTGATATGACGGCTTCTCAGAAGATACTCCGACAGGATCCTTCGAAGCCCGGCTTCTCCGAACGAAGGAGATTTCTCCATTAAATGTTCTTCTTTTTCCGAAAGCACACGGCGGACGGTTTTGGCATAGATTCCGGTCGGGAAACGCATATACTCCGAATCCGCGGATCCGGCAACAACACCCGGCAGATCAATCTCCGAGATTTCTTCCGTCAAAGCCTCTTCTTCCCTGCGGGCCGGGAAGTCGCCCATGAAATAATCTCCCTCGGAAAAGGCCACCACATAGCCGCTTCGTTCTCTTGCCTCAATATAGCCTTCTTCAACCAAAAGATTATAAGCATGCTCCGCGGTTATGACGCTGACACCCTTATCCTGGGCAAGTAAACGCTTGCTGGGCAGTTTTTCTCCTGTTTTGTAGATGCCCAGAACAATGTCTCTTTTCAGTTCTTCGTAAAGTCTTAAGTACTTTGCGCTCATCTGGTAACCGTAATCGCAGGCAGATCGTCCAGGCCTGTAAGAAGGCGGTTTCTGACAACTAACGCCACACCTTCTTTCACGCAAACGCTTCCGCCCTTTCCCGCAAACGAATTGCTGACTCCGACAACTCTTTGGTTGGTTAAAACTCCCTCATATTCATAAAACAGATCCCGGATGGACAGAAAACTTTCCGGTGTTAAGGAAAAAACGGAAAGTACACCTTCCTCCTCGGTTCCGAACTGCACTGTGTTACCGGCACGAAGAGCAAGGGAGAAACTTTTTTCTTCCACACCGATCGGCAGGAAACCACGCGCGGCAAACTCATGCATCAGCTGAAGATTGGCAATGGTATGGTCTAAGCGTTCTCCGCCGAAAACACCGAACAGAAGGATCGTTTGTACTCCGCTTTCCGTCAGTTTCTCCATTCCGAGACGCATATCCGTATCGTCTTTGATCGGGGAACAGGGTGTAAGCGGAAGGTCCGGAAACAATTTTGCCGCTTCTTTTAATCTTTCTTCTCCCAGGGAGTCGCCGTCTCCGATCCAGTAATCCGGAGCGATCCGATTCTCCATAAAAAAAGAAAGACCGCCGTCCGCCGCCGCCGACACACAGTCTTTGTTTTGCAGAATATTCAACAGAGTTTTGCTCTCGGCTCCCAGCGGGGCTGCCCCCACCAGAATGCCGTATTTTGCGTCTTTTTTCATTGGTTCTCTCTTAAATATCAGCCCTTCAGATCTCTGGACTGGCGATCCATATCTTCTACCACGATATCGTAAATCTCACCCTTGGTTCTGCAGTACTCAAGTACCAGCCAGGGCTCATTGGTGTGATAGTGAAGCTTCACGGTAGCCTTCTCGCCGAAAGCATCGGAGCCGCTGTCGCCTGCCACTACCATACTGTCACCCTTAAATGTGGACAGGATATAATCTCTGATCTCATCCACGAGATCATCCGCTACATCATCGGGATCCTCTCCGTTCTCAACATAAACATCCAGCAGAAGCTGTGTGTCATAACGAAATTCAATTGACTGTTCCATTTTATTCTCCCTTCAACTTTAAATTTTACGTAAAGAATGATACGGTATCGGACAAATGTCCGGACAATTCCTCGACCTGTGTCATTTCCCTGGAGATCTCCGATACATTCTCGGAGACGGATTCGATGGATGCGCTGACTTCCTGGGAAGAAGCGGCATTCTCTTCGGAAATGGCCGAAAGGTCGCTTACATTGGATACAATGGCTTCCTTGATCTCAGCCAGTCTCTTCGTATTCTCTCGAACCTGATCGATGGCAACCAGATTGGCCTCGATCGCACGATTCAGGGCATCAAACTCGTGAGAGGTTTTCTCAATATCCATCTGGCTTTCCTCGATGACGCTCTTGATATTTCTGGCAAGCTTCACGCTTTCTTCGGAGTTGGCCAACACTTCCTTGGCAATCTGCTGAATGCTGGTAGCTCCCTCATTGGATTTTAAGGAAAGCTCTCCGATGCTCTTTGCAACAACGGCAAAACCTTTACCGGATTCTCCGGCTCTGGCAGCCTCGATCGAAGCATTTAAGGAAAGCAGTTTGGTCTGACTTGCGATACTGATGATCAGTTCGACCGCTTCATTTACTTTCTCGATGGAATCATTGGTTCGAAGGATCTGGTCCGTAATGCTGTTGACCGCATCAATGGTGTCGCGGAAGGACGCCAGTACCTGATGCATGCTCTCCGTTGCATTCTGATTGATATGACTCATTTCATCGGAGGAATCGGTTAAGCATCTTACATTGTCTTCGATATCGGATACGCGTTCTCCCATATCGGAAACCTTGATGTTGACATCCTGAACGCTCTCTGCCATGCTCTGTGCACCCTGCGCGAGTTCTTCCACTGCGGAGGTGATATTTCCGGCAGCCGACTGGGTATCCTCGGACAGGCGGTTGATGGAATGCACATTTTCTCCGATCACAGCCGTTGCATTCTTTACTTCATCCACCGTTCCGTTTAAGCTGCCCCTGAACTGATCTAGGGAAGAAATCATTTTACGGTTCTCTCTTACAATACTCTTGATCTGGAATTCCTCGCTGACATGTCCGTCCGCGCAGATCTCCAAAGCCTTTGACATTTCGGTGAACGGCTTTCTGACGACTCTGGCAACCAAAACGATGATGCCCGCAAATACGAAAAGTAAAGCAACGCCCGCTATGATGACACGAAAGATAATGATTGAGACTTCCCTGCGAACCGCGGACACTTTCTTTCCGACAAATGTCATACCGATTCCTTTTCCCTCCGCATCCTTGATCGGAAGGTAATCCACATAGTATACTTCTCCGCCGATCTCTTCTCTGTCGCTCGCATAATGTCTTACACCACGAAGCACATTGGAAACAATGTAACTGGAACCCTTACTGTCCTCCATGCGCTTTCCGGATTTCTCGCGTAACGATGTCAGCACTCTGGTATCCCCGTTGAATACACACATGACGACTCCATCCGATGCAAAACTGTCCACAAAATCATATTCCTTGGAAGCGATCCAGACTTCCGTACCGAGAGATTCTCCGTACTTTGCGGTTACATAACCGTTAAATCCCTGGTTACAGAGTTCCAACTGGGTTCTGACGTTTTTCGTCATCATTTTGTTTACGTTGATATAGGTGAGTATAAAGAAGCATACTACGGTCGCCGCCAGGGGGATCAGACCGAAGAGCAAAAGCATTTTCAGAAGCGTAAAATTGGATTTTTTCATGTTTCATACCTCAGACTAATGATGCAATGACACTAGATAAAGATAATACACAGTAATGATACCACAAATTGTCCCAAAAAACACTTAAAATGTATAAAAAATCACATACCTCCGGACGTATATAAAAAGAAAAAAGACGTCAGGCATAACATGCTTTGACGTCTTTTGTACTTATTGAGTCTTTCTGAATTATTTATTGTCAGCTTTCTTTGCAGGTGCTTTCTTTGCGGGAGCCTTCTTAGCTGCTGCCTTGGGAGCTGCTTCCTTCTTTGCTGCGGGCTTAGCTGCTGCCTTCTTTGCAGGAGCCTTCTTAGCTGCGGGAGCTTTCTTTGCTGCTGCCTTCTTTGCAGTCTTAACATCCTTTAAAAGAAGAGCTTTCTTTAAGTTACCGGTTGCTTTGATCTTTCCGGTAAGATATGCCTTCTCAAGACCAAGCTTTCCGTCAGCGATATCCTTTAATACCTTGTCTTCTGCGGTAACAACAACATCGTTGTCATAGTACTCGTAAGGCTCAACGCTTACCTTTCCTTCTTTAACTTCAAGATAGAAAGCGCCTTCTGCTTCACCGGTTACATTGAACTGGATGGCAACATGCTCTTTTACTGCAGATGCATCTGCTTTTTCATAAGTGTCTTTTGCAAGCTTAACTAATTCTTCGTAAGTCATTTCAAGTTCCTCCTGATTTACTCCTAACTCAAATATCCTTTCACAACAAATGCTATTATATTCTTTTTTTGTACAGGAATTCAATCGCATTTCCTACAGTTTTTTCTGTATTTTTATGCATTCTTTTATGAAAAATCTACAATATCAAGACTCATCGGAGTGCCAAGCTTTGCGTCGATTTTAATCTTCTTTCCGAGAATCTGTTCATAGTATTTCGGATGCAGTCCGCAGCCGGGACGCACGGATCTGAGATTCTCCGGCGTGAAAATATCACCGGCCTTCATGTCCTTTGCGACAAAAAGGGAACGGGCGAATTCCCTTCCTCCCTTTGCTTTCTCGGTAAGCTCATATGTCACTTTGCCCTTCGCTTTCTCGACAATCCGGATGTCTTCCACCATCTTCTTAAACTCTTCGGGCTCCATGGAAAATGCGCTGTCCACTCCGCCGTCGGCGCGGCGTAAGGTCAAGTGTTTCTCCACGACTTTCGCTCCCATCGCAACCGATGCAACAGCAACCGCATCGCCCATGGTATGGTCGGATAAGCCGACAATCACGTCATATTTCTTGCCAATATCCACCATGGTTTCTAAGTTGATATCTTCGTACGGTGTCGGATAGGCCGAGCAGCATTTAAGCAAAATCACATTCTCGTTGCCTTCTTCCTTGCAGGCTGCAAGTGCCAGTTCGATATCTTCCGGATATGCAATTCCGGTAGAGATAATCACGGGTTTTCCGAGCCTTGCAATCTTACGGATCATCGGAATATCCGTAATTTCGTACGATGCAACTTTATACACGGGCACATCCAATTCCTCTAAGAAATCGACGCTTGTTAAATCAAACGGAGAAGAGAAAAAGTCAAGCCCGCACTCCATCGCCACTTCCTTCAGTTTCGGCTGCCACTCCCACGGCGTATATGCTTTGGCATACAGATCATGGAAGGTCTGGCCGTCCCAGAGCGTGCCCTGCTTAATCTGAAACCAGGGTTCGTTGCAATCCAATGTGATGGTATCCGCTGTATACGTCTGCACCTTAATCGCATCTGCGCCCGCTTGTGCCGCTGCCTTTATGATCGCCACGGCGCGGTCGTAATCCATATTGTGATTCCCGCTCATCTCCGCGATGATGTAAGTGGGGGACGCCTCCGAGATTTCGTGATTGGCAATTCTAATTACACGATTCATAAATGAATTCCTTTCTGTATATCGAGCCGACGTCATGTAGACTTTCCGAAGGGCGAGTTGCCACTGCATCCGAGTCCCTGAGGAAACGTCGTGATGACGTCGTGCGAGCCAACTTCATACAATGATTAATGGGAAGCCACAGGGGCTTCCCATTAAGTATATCATAAAACAAACATCCACGAAACAGCCTTATTTCGCATTCTGCTTGTAACTCTTTCCTTTGGACTTTCCGTCCACGGTGATTCCGCCGAGACTTACATTTAAGTCCAGTTCCGCATCGTCGATGGTGTCGGAGTCTACGGAGATGGCGCCCATGTCGGAGTCTGCCTTTACTTTGTCGAAGGTTCCGTCGATGCTGATTCTGCCCATGTCGGAAGTAAAATTGCCGTCGCCGAAGATCGTCTTCTGAAGATCGATATTACCCATATTGGTATCGATTGTAATGTTGCCTGCTTCGGTATCTTCAATATCAATGTTGCCCGCATCTGCCTGCAGATCGGAATCGCCGAGTTTGGAATCCCTGATCTGGATGTTTCCGGCGTCCGCATCAATTTTGGTCTTTCCGGAGGTAACTTTTTTGATGTTTACGTTTGCTGCGTCGCAGTCAATATCGAGCGCATCAAATGTATATCCGTCAAGAGTGATATTTCCGGCATCCGCTTTTACATTCAGGGTATCAAATGCTGTGGTTCCCTCGGGAACAATGACGGTTAATTTGGTTTTGACGTCTGCCGTCTCGCCGGTGTTTAAGTTGATAAATCCGGTTCCCTTCTTGGGATGAACATTGATTTCAAGTGTATCTCCGTTTACTTTTACGGTCGGGATCATGTTGGAAGGATATGTATATTCCACTGCATATTCTTCGCCTTCTTCGATGGAGAAGTTTGCGACATCGGCATCTACGCTGATGGAGGTAAATGCGCCGGTAGTGATTTTATCGGAAACAGACTCTCCGACATTGCCGAAGATTCCGAATCTCTTTCCGGCAAAGTAAGCAATTACGCCTGCGGTAATTACGAAAATTGCAATGATAAAGATGGTTTTTAATGCTTTCATATTTTCTCCTTTCCGGCCATCTGCCGGTAATCATTTATATTATTCTGCTCTCTTTCTCGGGAATACCTTCGCAAGCAGGGGATGAAGGATTCCGGCTACGGGCCAGATCAACCAGGTGATTCCCCAACGGAAGGTAATGAAGCTCATGATCAGGTAAAAGCAGGTAACCGTGGGCCAGTAAACACCCATGATAAAGTCAGCAACGGGACTTTCGTATACCACATCTCCGCCCTTTTCATCCTCCTCTTCGGCAAACGCGCTCTTCATGGATTCGCTGCCGTTTAAGGCAAGGAGGTTTTTGTATCCGGCCAAGCAGGTATTCGAGTAAAGGATCATGAATACACCGGTTGCCGCCATGACGAAAAGGGATGCGGGAGCAATCACGTTATTGAATAATCCGCCGATACCGATTGCTGCGGGGAACCAGCAGGTTGCGCAGAGGATGATTCCGATAATCAGCCAGATTCTGTAATTGGCTTCCATTTTATTCTTCTCATCAACCACATATTTCGTTGCATCCATGGAAAGATCGCAACTTCCGGGTTTGACGAATCTCCAGTTCTTACGATCCGATGCACCGAAGATGACGAGCAGAATACCTGCTGCGATAAAGGCAAAGAAGCTGATCGCCGAAAGGGCATCGGCTAAGGGGCCTTCAAGGAACCCGTCCATTAAGATCGGGCCGACCGAGGATGCGATAAAAGCAGCAATACCGAGTGCTAAGGGAAATGCTCTTTTGGCTTTCATTTTAATGTAGCCCTTGGCATCTTCCGTAGTGAGAACTCTTAAAGGTTCATCACTTTCTTCCTGCATAACTTTTCTTTCTTCTTCTTTCTTAACTTCCTCTTCCACACCGAGCGCTTCCGCAAGTTCGGAGAGGTTTCCGAATTCGGCGATGACGTTTCCGACTGCCTCGTTCTCGCTCTTGCCGTCTTTGATTAACTCCGTGTATTTATCTTCCATCATCTGCAGGAGTTCTTCCTTTGCCCGAAGAACCGATGCGGTATTCGGAAGGTTGGCAAACATGCTGTCCAGATAATTATTAATCGTTTCCATCTTCATTCTCCTTTGTGATAAACTTCTCTACCACTTCTTTGGTCAGTAACCACTCTTCCCGTTTCTCCCGGTAGTAGCGGCGACCCTCCTCTGTGATCCGGTAGTAAGTTCTTTTCTTTCCGGTATCCATGGATTCCTGTACGAAGGACTCCACGAATCCGTTCTTCTCCATTCGCGTAAACGCGGAATACAGGGTTGTTTCTTTTATGATGTATTTTCCGTCGGATAAAGTTTTGATCATCTTGGATAACTCATATCCGTAAGAAGGTTCTTTCCGTAAAAGAAACAGAATCATTGTATCGTTGTATCCGCGAATGACATCGCTGCTGATTTCCGTCATAATTCTGACTCCTTTCTCATTCTTTCCCGGTCCGGCACATCTGCTAACCGGTTAACTTACTCCGACTGTCGTACTTTGTCTGTCGTTGTTACGACTGTCGTAGTATGTCTGTCGTAGTAAAAATAACACGCCAGCTTTTTCATGTCAACACATTTTTTAAAAATACTTTGAAAAAAAAGAAAAACGGGCGGATAAAACCGCCCGTAAAGCATTGAAATTACTGTATTCTTTAATATACTTCCTGCGTATATTGTTTGGCGAACATTTTATCATACTCGAACGCCTTGTACTGATTGAGCAGTTCGTCCGTATAGGAGGCATCGAAGCTGACATCCTCGCCGAGTGCATTGCTCAACCGGTATTTGGAAATGACCGGATACGTATGCATCGTCTCCAACTGAAATTTGCGGAAATCTGTTGGCGGCGATCAAAAGGCCGCAGCCGACACACAAGAGAACGGAAAGGATCAAAGTCTTTGCAGATGGCAGATGAAAGAAATACAGTCCGGCCAAAAGGACAATACCGACAACTGCACCGATCACCCATTTTGCCTTTTTGTCCGAAAATACAATACCGATTCCCTTCTTTTTCGTTTCCATCGTTCGTTCCCCCTGCGAGCGATCTAAACTTAAGCTAACTGTTCATCCAATGACCTTGCAAGCTGGTCTGCGCAGGAAGTTCCTCTTCCGCCGCAGTCATTGCCGCGAAGAATATCCGCAGCCGTCTTGGCGTCCTGACCTTCCAAAAGCTTTCCAATGGCTTTCAGGTTTCCGTTGCATCCGCCTGTAAAACGAAGATTATGGATTTTATTCTCATCATCGAGATCATATGTGATCTGAATGGCGCATACTCCCTTGGGTCTGTATTGAATCGATTTCATTTATGCTTTCTCCTTTAACTCTTTCTCTGTTTCCTCTGCCCAGCGCACGGTTTCCATGGCGTCGCGGCAGTATTTATCCGCACCGATCTGATCGGCGTATTCCTGCGTTAAAACGGCACCACCCACGCATACCTTTGCCCAGGGTGCCTGCTCTCTCATGAGCTTTATGGTCTCTTCCATGGCCGGAACCGTGGTCGTCATAAGCGCACTTAATCCCACCATCGGGGCATGGAGTTCAACAACTTTATCCACTACAACCTGCTCGGGCACATCCTTGCCGAGGTCCGTTACGTCAAAGCCGTAGTTTTCCAGAATCAGTTTGACGATGTTTTTGCCGATATCGTGGATGTCTCCGTGAACGGTAGCGATGACAAAGGACGAACGGGACGGACCCGCATCTTCCTTATCCGCCATGGCTTTCTTGACTTCCTCAAATGCCGCCTTGGCCGCCTCCGCAGCCATCAGAAGCTGGGGCAGATAGACTTTCTTTTTCTCGAAATCCTCTCCGACCACGTTCAGTGCGGGAATGACTTCCTCCTGCACGATCACCAATGCTTCTTTCTCTGCAAGCATCTCCTTCGTCAAAGCGCCCGCCTGATCTTTCAATCCGCGGACGATCGCGTTCTGGAGCGGTGTCAGATTTCCTTTATCATTCCCGTCCGGCTGCTTTGAGGAAGGAGCCGCACTCTGCGCCGCGGGGGTCGCCACCGGAAGATTGCCCGCATAGGTAATGTACTCCATGCAGTTTTCATCCAGGTCGTGCAATGCATTATATGCATGATATACATTCATCATTTCCACGGAATACGGATTCATGATTGCCGCGGAAAGTCCCTCCTGTAAGCAAAGAGAGAAGAACGTGGATGTAATGATGTTTCGAACCGGAAGTCCGAAGGATACATTCGATACACCGAGTGATGTTTTCGCACCGAGATCGTTCGTAATGCGTTTCACCGCTTCCATCGTGGAAAGAGCCGCCGTCGTATCTGCGGAAATTGTCATGGCAAGCGGGTCGAAGATTAAGTCCTTCTTGGCAATTCCGTACTCGGCTGCCTTGCGGATGATCTTCTCGGCAATCGCCACACGTTCTTCGGCTGTTGCGGGAATTCCTCCTTCATCCAATGTCAGCGCCACAACAAATCCGCCGTACTTGGCAACCAGTGGGAAAACTCCCTCCATGACTTCCTCTTTGCCGTTGACGGAATTGACCATCGCCTTTCCGTTATATGCACGAAGCGCAGCTTCCATCGCCGTAAAATCGGTCGTATCCACCTGAAGCGGCAGATCCGTAACGGCCTGCAGGGCTCCCACGACTTCAAGTAAAAGGGAGGGTTCATCTATCTCGGGCAGACCGACATTGACGTCGAGCAGATCCACGCCCGCGTCCTGCTGTTTTAATGCTTCGTTTAAAATATAATCAATGTCTTTCTCGCGAAGAGCCTGCTGGAAGCGTTTCTTACCCGTCGGGTTAATGCGCTCACCGATTAAGACCGGCTTCTTTCCAAACTCCACCGCGTGGGTGTAGGAAGAAACCAACGAGCGGTTTTTCTCCGTAAGAGGTACGGGTGTAATATCCTTGGCCGCATCAACCACGGCCCTGATAAACTCCGGCGTCGTACCGCAGCATCCGCCGGTGATTCGGATACCCTTCTTTAAGAGTTCTGCCACATCCTCCGCAAATTCCGGAGGGAAAACATCATATACGGTTTTACCGTTTTCGCTTCTCGGGAGTCCGGCATTCGGCTTTAAAAGTACGGGCACGGATGCGTATTTTAAATACTCTTCCATGACACCCACAAGCTGCTTGGGACCTAAGGAGCAGTTCGCACCGATGGCGTCCGCATGCATGCCTTCCAGCATCGCCACCATGGCTGCAGGGGATGCACCGGTCATCAGTTTTCCGTCGTTTCCGTATGCGTTGGATACGAAGACCGGGAGGTCGGAGTTTTCCTTGGCCGCAAGCAATGCTGCTTTCGTATCCAAACTGTCATTCATTGTTTCGATAAAGATCAGATCAACGCCTGCTTCAACACCGAACCGCACGGTTTGTGCATAGGCCGAAACGGCATCTTCAAATTCAAAATCGCCGTAGGGCTTTAATAATTTGCCCAACGAGCCGATATCTAAAGCGACATACTTCTCCTGCTCTCCGATACTTTCCTCGGCCGCACGTCTTGCATTGGCCACGGCTGCACGGATCAAAGTACCCAGTTCCTCATCGTCGAATTTCAGGGAATTGGCACCAAAGGTATTACTAAGTACCACATTGCTGCCCGCATCATAATACGCTTTCTGAATGCGTACGATCTCCTCGGGATGCGAAACGTTCCAGCGTTCCGGCAGTTCGCCCGGCGCCAGTCCCGCCTCCTGTAAGAGGGTTCCCATTCCTCCGTCGAGGAAGAGGAAATGATCCTTCATGTACTCACGAATATTCATTCAGTATTCCTCACCTGTTTATAATCTGTTCCGACTACGAATCCCTTTCGATTCCGATGATTGCCGTCACGGTTTTGGACGGTGCCATCAGACACGATTCGCTTAACGTAATTCCCATTCTTCTTCCGGCATCCAGTACAGCCAGAAAATCCTTCTGCACCGCCACCGACAGATCTCCGAATCCCGGTGAAAACCTAGGATGCGTTTTATATCCGTTCTTCTTTGCTTCCTCGTTTACGACCTTATTAAAAGCATCGGCCAAGGATTCCACACGTTCCGCACCGAGTCCCTGTAGCAGTACTCCTTTTGCCGCATCCGCCACTTCGTAACGGCGGATCAGACGGTCCATTCCCGCACCGACGGTGGCCGCAAACATGACAAAGCGCTCACACCCTTTTAGGTTTTTCTTTAAATTCTCGGACTTCTGGGGAAACGGCAAAACCGGAAATCCGTCTTCGTCAAAAGTAAGATTCCCGGCAAGATATCCGATTTTATTGACAATCTGCCCCCTGATTAGCTCCACGGCCCAGTCGGCCTGCTTTGCAATATCCTCCGGAGTGCCCTTCTTCGCAGCTGCCAGGGGAATTCCGGCATAGCGGAGCATTTCCGCATAATTGACGGGCAGTTCTTCCCACTCCAAATACCGCACTACGGCATTTCCGTCATCTTCTATGAAATTCCATCCGAATTCCGGCTCTTTCATTGGCTAAACAATCCCACCTTACTCCAGAACAAATTCGGAAATGATTCTTCCGATCAGACCGATGTCGACACCGCCTTTGAATTCAAAGGTCGCGGTAAATCCGTTATTGAACATAATGGACAACTCCGAATCCGGAATAATCTCCATAAATCCCGGCGTCGTGATCTCGAAATACTGGACTTTCGAATACGGCATGGTCGTAAACGATTTCCTTTTTCCGGTAAGCCCCTGCACATCAATGGAAATGATTCTTTTATTCGTAAATACCAGCTGGTCGCGGATGGTCTTGAATGCCATCACGACGGATTCATCTTTTACCAGAAGACCGGTCACTTCTTTCCTGACATCTTCCACATTGATCGGTTTTAAGTTAAATACACTGTTTTGGTTAAAACTAATCGGCATACGCTTTCTCTCTTATTCTTTGACTCCGAAATCCTTCCAAAGGATATTGGAAAGATTACCCATGATTGCCTGCGCCACATCCGGTTTATTCATCGAATATACATGGACATTGGTCACTCCGTTTGCATAAAGATCAATGATCTGGTCCGTTGCATATGCAATGCCCGCCTGCTTCATCGCATCGGGGTCGGATCCGAAATAATCAACGATTGCCTTGAATCTCTGAGGCATGAACGAGCCGGAAAGTTTAATGGCGCGCTCTACCTGATTGGCATTCGTGATCGGCATGATACCGGGAAGGACGGGCACCGTAATCCCCGCCTCGCGGATTTTATAAAGGAAATTGAAAAAAAGATTGTTGTCGAACACCATCTGGGTGGTCAGAAAATCCACGCCGGCGTCCACTTTTTCCTTTAAGTACTTAATGTCCTCTCTTTGGTTGCTGCTGTCGGGATGGATCTCCGGATAGCAGGCTGCACCGATACAGAAATCGTATCCGCTTTCCTTGATCTCACGGATCAGTTCCACCGCATGGCGATAGTCCCATATGGTCGGGTCGGTTTTCTCAAGTTCCGGTGTTAAGTCGCCGCGAAGGGCCATGATGTTTTCGATTCCCATTGCGTGGATCTCTTCGATCTTTTCCTTCACCATCGCACGGGAAGAAGAGACGCAGGTTAAATGCGCCAATGTGGGAACACCGAATTTTTCCTCGATGTCTTTAGCGATATCCAGGGTATAGCGGCTGGTTCCTCCGCCCGCTCCGTAGGTTACGCTCATGAACGCGGGATTGTTGGCCGCAATGCTTTCGGCTGTTAATTTTACGCTTTCAAAGGCAGTCTCGCGCTTCGGCGGAAACACCTCGAAGGAAAGCGACATATCTTTCCGGTTCAGAATATCAATGATTTTCATGATACATCCTCTTACACACAAATTATTACTTTACTATTTTCCTTTATTTTCGGTGATTATGCAAGATTATTCTTTCTCAATCAGGGAATCATTCAGGGTACAGTATAATTCTTCGTCCTCGTAGTAAGTGCTGAAAGTACCTGTTACGGTGATTTCTTCCCCTTCTTCGGGAAAATCGTCGGGATATTTCAAGTCTCCCGCCGGAACGAATTCGATTCCGGACGCACAGCATGCGGTCGCATCCTGCACGATGCAGCCATAGTAAGTCGCACCCGTAACTTCATCCCCGAGCAGCGTGAACAATCCGTTCATGCGTACCGTCTGGCCGATGTAATCATCCGGATTGGAGATCATGGCATACACCTGGGAATATACCATGTTGGAAGACATGACCGTAAGATCGATATCCACATCGCCTTGTGCATTCTTTGTCTCTTCGGAAGCTTCTTCCGAAACCGGTTCACTTTCGCTTTCCGGCTCCGAATTCTGGGTAGGGAAGACCACCACTTTTTTCTCCGACATCTGTTCTTCCAAAACATCGCCGACACTCTTTGCCCCGCCGCTTACTCTGGCGTTTGCACTTTTGTTTGCATTGCAGGCTGCGAAACAGAATGCGGAAAGGATCAATAATACGGCTAAAATTCTTTTTCTCATTTGTTTCCTCCCGTTGTAATCAGTCCGATCAGCCAGCAGATTCCGAAAACCACTACGTCCACTGCCACGATGGTGGAACCGACCGGAGTCTCCGCAAGGATGGAAATTAAGATACCGGCAACCGAGCATACCACGGAAAGGATTCCGGAAAATACGGTTACTTTCTTAAAACTTCTGAAAAGACGCATTGCGGAAAGTGCCGGGAAGATCACGAGTGCAGAGATCAGAAGCGATCCCACCAGTTTCATTGCCAGCACAATGATTACGGCAATCACCAGTGCAATCAGGAAATTGTAAGTTCCTGCCCTGGTACCGACCGCACGCGCAAAATTCTCGTCGAAGGTAACCGCAAAGATTTTATTGTAAAAGAATATAAAGAACACAACAACCAAAAGGGAAAGCGCAATGCAGATCCACACTTCCGTTTTACTTAAGGTCAGAATTGCCGTCGATCCGAACAATGTCGAGCAGACATCCCCGCTGATGTTTCCGGAGGTCGGGAAAATGTTCATCAAAAGATATCCGAATGCCAAAGCGCCGACGGAAATCATCGCAACGGCCGCATCGCCTTTGATCTTCGTGTTTTGCCCGGTCCGAAGCAGCAGGATCGCACACACCACCGTAACCGGAAGAATTAAAAGCATATCATTTGTAAGTCCGATCACCATCGCAACCGCCATGGCTCCGAACGCCACATGGGAAAGTCCGTCTCCGATGAAAGAGAAGCGTTTCAAAACAAGCGTTACACCAAGCAGGGAGGCGCAAAGTGCAATCAAAACACCCACGATCAGAGCGTTCTGAACAAAAGGTTTGCTTAAATAAAGGGCAAGTTTATCCAACATGGTCTTCGCCCTCCTTCTCATGACTGATCACAAAAGCCCGGCCCACATTCGAATTCAAATACTCCTCCTTCGTTCCGAAGAAGATGTTCTCTCCGATATGCAGAATCCGGTTGGCATAGGTTAAGGCCGCTGAAATATCATGGGAGATCATAATGATCGTAATTCCTTCTTTGTTCAGATTCCGGATCAGTTCGTACATTTCGGCGGTCACCTTGGGATCAAGGCCCGACACCGGCTCATCCAAAAGAAGGATCTTCCTGGTCGCGCAAAGTGCTCTTGCCAGAAGGACGCGCTGCTGCTGCCCTCCGGAGAGATCCCTGTAGCAGCGTTTCTTCAAGAAATCGATTCCAAGCTTCTCCATATTCTCCTGTGCAAGTGCCTTATCCTCTTTGTTGTAAAAAGGCCGCAAACCGCATCTTGCCTGACAGCCGGAAAGCACAATTTCCTCAACGGATGCCGGGAAGTCTTTCTGTACCGGCGTCTGCTGAGGAAGGTATCCGATTTCATTTTTCTTTAAGCCGTCTCCGATGATGATCTCACCGCCAAGGGGCTTCTGCAGATTCAGAATGGTTTTCATCAGTGTGGACTTGCCGGAGCCGTTTTCCCCGACAATGCAAAGATAATCACCCGGGTCCACGGTAAAATTGATCTGCTCGCCTACCGCTTCCCCTTCGTAGCCCACACTTAAGTTCCTGGCTTGAATATAACTCATGTTTTCTTCCCTTTGTTCTGCTTATTGCAGTGCTTTTTTTAATACTTCCAGGTTCTGTTCCATAAGACTTACATAAGATACTCCCTCTTGAATATCCTTATTCGTTACGGACTGCATGGAATGCAGTGTCAGAATCTCCTGGTTTTTGTCTTTGGTATTGTCCCGCACGGATGCGGCAATTTTATCGTTTCCACCCTCTATGGTCAGAATGGCCGGCAGGGATAATTCATCTGTCTTCTCGGCCAAGAATACGACGGTCTTAAAGCTGGCTTCCGTCTCGGCGGAACAGCCGACAAAAGCCGCATAGTACGTAAGTCCGTAATCTTCCGTTAAATAGCGGAACGGGAAACGGTCGCCGAAAAGAACCGTCTTTTGTGTTGCCGAATCGCAGGCATTTTTATACTCCTCATCCAGCGCAGATAACTTTTCCTTATAAGAAGCAAGGTTTGCCTTGTAATTTGCTTCGTTCGCGGGATCGATATTGCAAAGAGCCCCTGCAATCTCATCACAGAATTTCTGTGCATTTCGAAGGGAAAGCCATACATGCTCATCCGCTTCCGCTTCTTCTTCGCCTTCTTCACCTTCGCCCTCTTCTTCCTCAGCCTCCATGCCTTCTACGATTTCCTCTTCTTTCACATCGTCTCCGAGTACTTCCAGAAGGTTTATGACTACCATGTTCGGGTTCTTTGCATTTGCAAGGACATCTTCCACCCATTCATCTGATTCTCCTCCGACATAAATAAACAAATCGCAGTTTTCAATTGTTACAATATCATCCACGCTGGGCTGATAGGAATGCAGATCAGCTCCGTTTTCGATCAGCAGAGTCAGATCAATATTTCCGGGGTTCTCTCCAAGCAGATTTTTCACCCAGTCATACTCCGGGAAAATCGTAGCCACCACACTGATATTATCTATACCGCCCTCAGCCTGCTTTCCTTGCGTACATCCGCATACAAGCAACACCGTTAATATACATAATACTACCGAAACAATTCCTCTTTTTTTCATTTCCGTTTTCTTCCTTTTAGACTATTCCGCGCTCTTTGCACAGTCTTCGCATAATCCGTAAAATACGGTTCTTCTGTCATCCAGAACAAATCCATGATCTTTCAGAAGATGATTCTTAATCTTTAAAATCTCCTCACAGTGCAGATGAATCAGTTTGCCGCATTCCCCGCACTTGGCATGAAAGCAGAATGCCTCACCCTGATGTACTTCCTCTCCCATGTATTCAAAGCATGCAGGCGTATTGGAATCAATATTGTATTTGTTCATGATTCCCTCATCCACCAGGCTTTCGAGCTGCCTGTAGACTGTCGCCTGTCCGATGGGTGTTCCCTGCTCCTTAAAATAGTCACAGACATCGCCCGCCGTGATATGACTTCCGGTCGTGGATTTTAAATACGAGAGTAAAACCTCCCGCTGTTTGGTTTTGTACTTGGGTTTCATTGTCATTTTATTTACCTCGCGATGGTATCAATATGAGAACCGTTTTCAGATTTAACACATCCACGCTGCACCTGTCAATAGATTTGAGAATGATTCTCAAAATTAAAACACAGAAAAAAAGCAACCCTTAACCGGGTTGCTTTCCGTATCGTCTTTCCGACGGTTTATTTTTTCTTTAATTTGGAAGCGATGACTCTCTTCGGATCTTTGATCAAAAGTGCCACGATCCAGATCACCAGTGCCAGCGCGATCACGGAAACACCCAGGAATGCGTCGTTTAGCATATCCTCAGCCGCGGGAGTAAAATACTCAGCCCGGATCTCGATAAATTCCACAACCGCATCCACAAGCCACATCAGGGATGCTCCCCAGAACATGAATACCAGCATGCCAACGCGAAGCTCTCTTGCTTTTTCACTCGAATACCAGATTGCGGTCGTTACCACTGCTGCGAAAATTGTAAGCAATAAGGTCATGACTGTACCTCCTGTGTATCTGCAGCTGCCTGCTCAGCTCTTCGTTCCATCAATCCGGATACAATGACCATTCCGACCCATACCAAAGTTACCAGGCCTGCCATAGCCACGCCGGATGTTGCCATTTCATGCAACATATCCGCCGCATCAGCAGGGTTCGATGCTGCGGTAAGGAAGGGGAAGAAAGGAGTCACTTCTCCGTGCCATACATGCTCAAATGCAAGAAGCGCGGAACCGCCCCATAACATGGCATTCAGCCATTTTAATTTTTTCCCGAAGCCCAAAGGCTTCTTCTCGATCTTCTCAACATCTACATGCGCCAAATCCTGTTTTTTCTCTTTCGCGGAAACAACTTTGCTGATAACGGTCGTTACGATCGCCTCTGCCGTGGGTACAAGAAAACATGCCATAAGAATATCCTCCTTTATCTTTCGCTTCCTTTTGCTTCATATGTCTGAACCATTTCCCGGAAAATGCGGTCAATGGGTATTGCATTCTGTTTCGCCAGTGCGGCTGCGCTTTCATACTCCGGATAGACTTTCGTCATATCCTTATACCGGCAGACCTTCACTTTGGCCTCACCGTACGCGGTTGATACGGTCTCTTCCCTGCGGGTAAGCACGGTCCGCTCCATTTTCTGCCTGCGGATTCCGATGGTCGTCGTATCACGGAAAATGATATCTTCCATCTTCTCAATCAGATCTTTCGTGGTAATCACCGTAAGCATCCATGCCGGGCGGTTCTTCTTCATATAAACCGGAGTGTAGAATACATCCCTCGCTCCTGCCTCGAACAGTTCCTCGAGTACGAATCCGAGCTGTTCTCCCGATGAATCGTCGATATTGCTTTCCAGCTTCCAGATACATTCCTCTCCCTTTTCCTCCTCTTCAAAGAGGATGGCGCGAAGAATGCTGGGCCGCGGGTATTCTCTTTTACCGGCTCCCAATCCGACTTTAACGATTCGAATGACTTCGGGAAGTTCCCTCTTCGTCATAACCGCTGCGGCAAAAGCCGCACCCGTCGGAGTGATCAGTTCGCCCTTACGGTCGGTAATCGAAATCGGAAGCGGGTATTCTTCCGCAATATTGACAACCGCGGGAACGGGTACGGGTAAAATCCCGTGCTGGCAGCGTACACTGCCCGTCCCTTCACAGATTTTGGAGATCACAACATCCGTAATGCCCAGGTTATCAAAACATACGGCTGCCGCCACAATATCCACAATCGAATCGATGGCACCCACTTCATGAAAATGGATTTCGTCTATGGGTTTATTATGAGCCTTCGACTCCGCTTTGGCAAGAATTTTGAATACCTTCTTGGCAAGTTCCCTTGCTCCGTCCGTCATTGCCAGACGGTCGATGATCTCGTTAATGTCGTTTAAATTTCTGCCATGGTGATGGTCATGATGGTGATCGTGGCCCTCTTCATGATGATGATGTTCGTGTTCCTCGTCATGATGGTGTTCTTCGTGATGATGGTCATGATGGTGTTCCTCATGATGCTCGTTATGCTCATGACCGTACAGATATTCCATGTCGTGGTCATGATTCTCATGTGCCTCATCAAGGATCACGTTAAAATCGCAGCAATCAATACCTGCTTTCAGCACGCGGGAAATCTCAATCCGAAAGCCTTCATCTTTGATCGCATCCAGGGCATTTCGTAAAACCGCCTCATCCGCCCCCAGGTCAAGCAATGCGGCAACAAGCATGTCTCCACTGATTCCGTTTTCACATTCCAGATATAATGAGCGCATTTATTCCTTCCTTTCTGCCAGACGGTTGATCTGCGTTGCCATGTATCCGGCTCCGTATCCGTTATCGATATTTACGACCGCAATTCCGTTTGCACAGGAATTGATCATCGTAAGCAGTGCGGAAAGCCCTCCGAAAGAGGCTCCGTAACCGACCGAAGTCGGGACCGCAATGACCGGATTGGAAACGAGTCCTCCGATCACACTGGCAAGTGCCCCTTCCATGCCCGCTATGGCAACCACGCAATTGGCTTTCTGCAGGGTGTCCACCTTGGATAACAGACGATGGATTCCGCTGACGCCAACATCAAAGAGTCGTTCCACATTCGTCCCGAAGTATTCCGCCGTCTGAGCCGCTTCTTCGGCAACCGGAACATCCGCCGTACCCGCACAGCAAACCGCAACACAGCCGATGCGTTCCTTGGGTGTGCGCTCCACTTTCAGGATTTTGGAAACCGGGTCGTATGTAATATCGGAGATTCGCTCTTTTACCAGCTCATACTGCTCGACGCTTGCTCTCGTCCCGAATGCCCTTCCGTCATGCTCCACCATTTTCTCATAAATGGATACCAGGTATTCTGCGGGTTTGCCCTGGCAGAAGATCACCTCCGGAAATCCGCTTCGAAGCTCCCTGTGCGTATCAAGCTTGGCAAAACCCATTTCTTTAAACGGTTCCGAGCGGAAATACTGTTCCGCTTCTTCCACCGTGATCTCGTTTCTGCTTAACTTCTCCAATACTTCTTTTGCGCCCATGTTAACCCCTTATTTCGCTCTGCCTGCCAGAAGCCACGCCGTGATATGCATTGCCTGCAGGAACTCGCCCTTTGCTATCATGTCTTCGATCTCTTCGGCCGTATATTTCTCCACATTCAGGAATTCCATTTCATCGAGGGACTGTCCGGCCACTTTGCGGCAATTTTTCGCCATATAAAGATGCGCATAATTGTCTGCAATCGTGGCATTGGCCGGGATGGTAAGAAGATGTACGAATTCATCCGATGTATATCCGGTCTCTTCCAAGAGCTCTCTCTTGGCTGCTGCCAGCGCATCCTCCGTGTTTAAGTCATCCTCTCCGCCGTACTCTTTGCCGTCTTTTCTCTCAATACCGCCCGCCGGAAACTCAATGGTCACTTTCCGGATTCCCTGACGGAACTGTCTGACTAAAAGGTAATTCCCTTCTTCGTCGGAAGGAACGATAATCACATAGTTTCTGCGACTGTACGTATAATACGGCTCGAATATCCGGCCGTCGGGGAAGCGAAATGCCGAACGCCTGAAATCAATCCATTCGTCCTTTACGATATGCTCCGTGCTGATTTCTTCCCAAACCAAATCTTTTTCTTCTGAATTCATTTTTCCTCATTCCTATCGTATTCTATTTTGGTATATTAAGCGAGTGTTTTCACACTTTTTTTCAAGGATTCAGTCTTGCCATGTCATAGATATAGATTTCATGGATTTCCTTATCGTATCCCTCGTAATACTCCGTATCCATACCTTTGACGATCCGTTTGCCGCGGTTGTAGTTGACCAGCATCTGGTTCTTCTTGGTATCAAAAGAGATTCCTTCAATCTCACCGGGTAAAACCACATCATCCATTGTACGCTCGAGTACCACGGGAAAAGAGGCGGCATCAGGATCTACCTTGCAGCGGTAGATATGATCGGGCTCCCCTAGTTCCGCATCCCCGTCATCCGACGTTATGAAAATATATCCGTCATGGTAGGCAATTCCCTGAATCCAACGCGGTGGAGACAGTAGTTGCACCTTCTTGATATACGTTCCGTCATTTAAGTCATATGCGTACAAATATTTGCCGCTGTCATCGTCCGCCCAGGAGCAAAGCCAGATATAATCGTTATCCGGATCGACGGCGATTCCGGAAATCTCGGTCATTTTACTCTTCGGATCGATCGGGTAGGATATCTGAAACTTAAAATTGTCCGCATCATAAACGGCAATCTGGATATGCTTCGCATCTCCGCTTCGGAAGTATTCGACACTTGCATATACTTCGTCGTTGTAAACATCGATATCTCCGATGTGATTGACTCCCTGATCGATGGAATCCAGCGGATCCGTCTCTATCTGCACCGGGAACCAGTATTTATCATATCTAGTCAGAATCTTATTGTCGCTGACGTAGAAATTACCCTTCCAAGATGCTATGCCCTGCCGGCCGTTTACTTCCATGACCTCTTTCAGGGTATACCGGTAGCGCGGCAGCATTTCCGCTACATCCGTCTCGATGCGTCCCTCCAGCATGACCGGAGGCGCAGGCGCTGTTTTCTTACTCTCATTTGCACCAACTTCGCCCTTCAAAGAGCAGGCCGATGCACATATAAGAGTTGTTAATAAAAATACACCGATTACGATTCTTCTCTTCATCTGTCCTTCCCCCTTTTATGACAGAATCTAAAGCTTGCAAATCATCTGAAGATCCAACGGTTCTTCTCCCTGTAAAATGCAATCGTCTCCTCGGAGGAGGGACAAAAGCACGACCCTCTCGACATGCCTGGAGACGTTGCTATGAATGTCAATGGTAAAGCTGAATTAATTTATCTTGATTTCAGTTTTGATACCGTATCTGCTGTTCTTTGATCATAGGATACCGAATCAATGCTTCTCCGTCTGTTGCCTCTTTGTGCATATCTACGGCTGTAATCTGAGAATTCTCATATGTTCTGTAATAGTAAATTCCCCGATCCATGTTACAGCAGGAAGAATATACGGTTATCTCATATTTTCCTTCGCCTAGACAAACACAGCCTCTTTGTTGCTCTACGGACCCCAGAATGTGGAAAAACTGGCTTACACTTTCCTCCTCCGAATTACCGGAAACTGAATTCATGCAGGTAAACGCCGCCTTCACAAACCTTGATGCAGAGGAAAGATCACCAGGCATTCCCATCGCGCCCATTCCAC
>DFEK01000007.1:2346-35756 GCA_002368665.1 Lachnospiraceae bacterium UBA3804 | reverse complement strand
AACAACACCGCAAGCGATAACAACAGCCCTGCAAGTGGAAATAACGGTACCGCAAGCGGAAACAACGGCACCGCAAGCGGAAACAATGGTACCGCAAGCGGAAACAATTCGTTTGACGAAGAAGCATATGTTAAAGGAATCAGGGATCAGATGAGAGCAGCCGCAACCATTCCGGGTGGCAAGAGAAGAGCAGTAACCATCCGTGGCGTGGGAGCTATCCGATTGGATGTGATTCGTTACTTAAAACAGAACCCTGATGTAGATCTTACTTACATTCTTACGTATAAGGAAAAGACATATAATATTCTTCTGAGTGGAGATGATGTAATTTTGGATGAATCAATTCCTTATTACGGACCGGAATATCTGATCAAGTATTACTATTACAGAGACAGAAAAGACTTAAAGGGAGCCGGATATGTGATCCGGAAAGGCGATACATTATCCAAGCTTGCGGCTAAGTTCAGAGTTCCGATTAATGTACTTGCAAAGAAGAACGGCATCAAGAATATTAACATGATTATTGCAGGAAAGACGCTTTACTATTAATACTCAAATCGGTATGAAAGAAGCGGGGAAGGAATTCCCCGCTTTTCTTGTGCTTATATGAAGGTTTGTAGTATACTGTTTTTGTCGCATAAACAGGGAACAGAAAGAGGAATTATGAGAACAAAGATCAGCTCCAGAATAAAATCATTTGCGTGCACCGGATTGCTCCTTACAAGCGTTGTTTTGGCATACGGTTGTTATTCGACCAGGATCAAAACGGAATCCTATGCGCCTTATATGACCGGTGAATCGCAAACCAATACGAATACAAACGGTACTTACAAGTATCTTGAATATAAGGATTTAACTCCGGAGGAAATCGTATCCAAACTGAGCCTGGAGGAGAAAGCTGCACAGATGGTTCTTCCTGCGATATACAGGGTGGATGAGCGTAAAATGAATCAAAACGATTACGGCGGAATTCTGTCGAAGGAAGAATCACTTAATGCCGACAAGTGGGCGAAAACCGTAGATTATTATCAGAATGCGGCGCTGACTTCCGATGCGGGGATTCCGTATCTGTACGGCCAGGATGATGTGCACGGAGTCAATTATTGCAGAAATGCCGTATATTTCCCGCATAATATCGGGATCGGAGCGGCAAATGATCCGAAATTAACCTATCAGATGGGCGTGATAACCGCACACGAAGCGGAACTTTGTCACATGCTCTGGAATTATTCTCCGGTCATTGCGCAGTCCGTCGATCCGAGATGGGGCAGAACATATGAGTCGTACGGATCCGATTTGGAGGTCATCAAAAACTTAAGCGTCGAATATACCAAGGGACTGCAGGACGGAGGCGTTATAGCCTGTGCAAAGCATTTCTTTGCGGACGGAAATGTTCTTTACGGAACGGGCGAGGATTCCGATGTGGATCGTATCATTGACCGTGGAGATGCTAAGCTTTCGGAGGAACAGATTGCTAAACTTCTGAGCGTTTATCAGGCACAGATCGATGCGGGTGTACAGACGATTATGATTTCCCATTCGTCCGTTAACGGAGTCAAAATGCATGAAAACAAAACGTATATCACCATGCTCAAAGAGGAGATGGGATTTGAGGGATTCATTGTAAGCGACTGGAATTCCGTACAGAATACCTCCGCGGATGACTACTATCATCAGGTGGTGAATTCCGTAAATGCAGGGATTGACATGCTGATGGAAGTGGATACTTTTGATGAGGCCAGACAGCATATCATCGATGCGGTAAATGCAGGTGACATTTCGGAAGACAGAGTAAACGATGCCGTTCGCCGCATCATCAAAGTGAAACTGGAGGCCGGCATTTTTGAAGACCCGTTCTGCGAGCACCGGACCGGAGATATTGATGAGACGGGAACCAAAGAGTACCGCGATGTGGCATTGAAACTCGTGGAAGAAAGCCAGGTTCTTGTGAAGAATTCCAAGAAACTCCTTCCCTTAAAAGAAGGTTGTAAAGTCTATATTACCGGACCTGCAGCCGATGATGCATCCGCACAGTGCGGCGGATGGACGATTGACTGGAACGCTGCACCGGATAAACAGATTGAAGGCGTTACGACCATTCTGGACGGATTTAAGAAGATGGATGCCGACGGAAGGATCGAGCTGATCACCGATCCGGATAAGGCGGATGAAGCGGATGTGGTTTTACTCTGTGTCGGAGAACAGGCCTATGCGGAGTGGAACGGTGATACAGAAGATTTGAGCCTGACCGGAAAACTTGGACTCGAAGGAAATATTGAGGCAATCGAAGAAGCCAAGAAACTCAAGAAACCAACGGTTACCTTAATTATAGCCGGAAGAAATGTCATTATTGATGAATATGTCGATGACTGGGATGCGATTGTAATGTGTTATCTGCCCGGGTCCGAAGGACAGGGGGTTGCCAATGTGGTATGCGGAAGTGCTCCTTTTACGGGAAAACTCCCGAGCCCCTGGTATGCATCGGTAGAACAGATCGGTACCGAAGAATGCTGGCATAAAGCGGGTTATTCCGCCGCAAAGTAAGGATGTAATCGGTATACATAATGTCTTTACAAAGAGAAGTGAATATGGTAAAATTCAAAGGCGTTGTAATAATTTTGTAACATTTACAGCGCCTTGCGCACTCGTAGTCTAATGGATAGAACGATGGCCTCCGACGCCGTTAATGCAGGTTCGATTCCTGTCGAGTGCATTTTTCTTATGATTGGTTTAGATGGAAAGAAAGAGACAGTAATGAGCAAGAAGAAACAGAAAAATAAATTCTCCATGGAAATGTTTATTGATAAGCATTTCTTCCTTGTAGCATCCGTGATTTTCGTGATCTGTGTGGGCGCAGTGGCACTTATTGTGGTTAAGGTGGCCGAAGCACGCGATGACAAAGAAAGACGCTTAAAAGAGCAGACCGAGATGGGAGAGATCGCGGAAGACGGACGAGACTATGCTTTGGAAGAGGCTCCTGCCGAGATCACAGCCGTAATGAAGGAGTATCATCAGGCTTTGGCAGAGTATGACGAAGCCGTACTTACCAAGTATCTGATGGATGCCAACCAGTATGAACTGGATTGCATTGCGGTAAAAAGCGAATATATCGAGTCTTATGGTAATATTGCCTGTTATGTACAGAAGGCGGCTGCCGAGGATGCTTATTATGTCTATGTTTCCTATGATCTGAAGCTTAACGATTATAAAGAGATCATGCCGGGTGTGAATGTCTTTTATTACTGCCTTGACGGGGAAGGAAATCCGAAGATCTGTACGGAGGAAGATATTTCCGAAGAAGTCAAAGTGGATTTATATGTAGCATATTCCCGCCAGGAAGTACAGGATTTATATAACTCGGTCGGTCTTGCGTACAATGAAGTGCTGGATTCCAATGAAGATCTGAAAGCCTTCATGAAGGGCTGGAGCGAGATGATCAAGCAGGATATGACCAGAAGAGTAGCTTTAAGAGAGGCTACCGTGGAAACCAGCGAAGTGCCCAGTGAAGAGCCGACTTCAGAACCTGTTGTTGAGGATACCACCACACTTGTGGAGCCGACCACCAATGTGAATGTCAGAGGATCCGCATCCGAAAAGGGTGAATTAAAAGGACAGGTCGGCCCCGGAACCCAGTTAACCTGCGTAGAACAGATGATTAACGGCTGGAGTCATGTCATTTACAACGGCGCCGACGGATACATCCGAAGCGATTTCCTTAAGGTTGTCGGAGAGGGTTCGGAAACAACCGCCGGAAACTTTGTAACCGTCAAAGAAGGCGTTAATATCCGTGCCAAAGCAAGCAAGGATTCGACCGTTGTCGGAATGGCGGATCCGGGAACCAAACTGGAACTGATCGAGAAACAAAACGACGGATGGTGCAAGATTAAGTACAACAATCAGGAAGCATACGTGAAGTCGGAATATGTGCAATAAACCTTAGATTTCTTAAGGAAAATAAGCAGCGAATATGATATAATAAAAGGAGTTTTGGAAGAAACTCCTTTTTTGGTGAAAACATGGATATTCGAATCAATAAATTCATAAAAGACTGCGGGATTGCATCCAGAAGAGAAGCGGACAGACTCCTGTCGGAAGGCCGTGTCACGATCAACGGTCAGACAGCCGGACTCGGAACTACCGTCCGGGAAGGCGACGAGGTATGCGTAGACGGCAGGATCCTTCATTTAAGCAGTCAAAAGCATATTATCGCTTTTTACAAACCCGTCGGAGTGACCTGTACGAAGAAAGACGAACATGCCGAACAGACGATTGATGATGTTCTGAATTATCCGTATCCCGTAACCTATGCCGGACGTCTGGATAAGGATTCGGAGGGGCTTTTGCTGCTTACGGACGACGGAGAACTGATTGACCGTCTGATGAGGGCGAGAAATGCCCATGAAAAAGAATATGAGGTCGTTTTCCGTAAACCCCTTACGGAGGAATTCATCCGCAAATTTACGGGTGGAGTTTATCTAAAAGACCTCGAAGAGACGACCAGACATTGTAAGATGGAGCAAACAGGGGATAAGAAGGCTTTGGTAATCCTGACACAGGGACTGAACCGTCAGATTCGCAGGATGGGTCATGCACTCGGAAATGAAGTGACAGGGATCAAACGGATCCGAATCGTGAATATTACACTCGGCAAATTACAAAGCGGAGAATACCGTGAACTGACAGAGGAAGAGAAAGACACATTGTATAAAGCCGTCGGATTGAATCCGAAACAGGCGGGGAATGAGGAATCATGAGCGCACAGTACGAAGAAGAAATCAAACGAATGAAGGAATTGCATAAGATCTTAAAAGAGGCATCGGAGAGTTACTATGCCAAAGACGAAGAGATCATGAGCAATTTCGAATATGACAGATTATACGATGAACTCGTGGAACTGGAAACGAAGACCGGAGTTGTTTTATCGGGCTCGCCCACCATGGAAGTGGGATATGAAGCGGTGGATTCCCTTCCGAAGGAACGCCATGCATCCCCGATGCTTTCGTTAAATAAGACAAAGAGCAGGGAAGAACTGAAAGACTGGCTTGCCGGCAAAGTGGGACTGCTTTCCTGGAAACTGGACGGCCTGACCATTGTACTGACCTATGAAGGCGGTGAACTTTCAAAAGCCGTTACCAGAGGCAACGGAGAAGTCGGAGAAATCATCACGCCCAATGCAAGAATGTTTGTAAACCTTCCCCTGAAAATAAACTACACTGGTAGGCTGATTTTGCGAGGCGAAGCGGTTATCGGATATGCGGATTTTGAGAAGATCAATGCTACGATCACCGATCCCGCGCTTGTTTACAAAAATCCCAGAAACCTATGCTCGGGCAGTGTCCGTCAGCTGAACAACGAAATTACGAAGAAGAGAAGCGTGCGTTTCTATGCTTTTACCCTGGTGGATGCCGAAGGCATGGAATTTGCATACCGCAAAGAACAGATGAGCTTTCTTTCTTCCCTCGGATTTGAAACGGTTGAGTATAAGGCAGTCGATGAAAGCAATATTCTTAACGCCATTTCCGAATATGAGAAAGCAATCGAAACATATGACATTCCGTCCGACGGACTCGTACTTACATATGACGATATTGCATATTCCAGAACACTTGGCAGGACGGCAAAGTTTCCGAGAGATTCGATTGCATTTAAGTGGCAGGATGAAATTGCCAAAACGACACTTCAATATATCGAGTGGTCACCGTCAAGAACCGGCCTGATCAATCCGGTAGCGGTCTTTGCACCGGTTGAACTGGAAGGAACGACGGTAAGCCGTGCGAGCGTGCATAATGTCAGCGTTATGCAGAGTTTAAAGCTCGGCATCGGAGATACCATTACCGTATACAAAGCGAATATGATCATTCCTCAGATCGCCGAAAACCTGACAGGTTCCGGAACGGTGGAAATTCCCGATATCTGCCCTGCATGCGGCGGTAAAACGCAGATCCGTGAACAAAACGATGTCAGGGTTTTAATCTGTACCAATCCGGACTGTCCGGTCAAGCATGTCAAGGCTCTGACTTTATTTACAAGCCGCGATGCCCTGAATATGGACGGCCTTTCGGAAATGACCGTCGAGAAATTCACGGAGCGCGGAATTATCAGGCAATATGCCGATTTCTTCCGCCTTGCGGAACATAAAGATGAGATTGTGGGCATGGAAGGCTTTGGTGAAAAGTCTTATCAAAACTTAACGGAAAGCATCGAAAAGGCAAGGAAAACCACTTTGGCCAAACTTCTTTACGGTCTCGGTATTCCGGGAATCGGTGTAGCAAATGCGAAATTGATTGCCCGTCATTTTGATGATAATCTGGACAAATGCAGGCAGGCGGATGTGGAAGAAGTCAGCTCCATCGAAGGTGTCGGTCCGATCATGGGACAAAGTTTTGTTGACTATTTTAACGATGCACACAATTTGGAAAGACTGGATACTCTGATGCAGGAGATCGAGCTGATCCAAACCGTTTCGGAAGAAGGTGCCGATGAACTAAAGGGCAAAACTTTCGTGGTAACCGGTTCGCTGAATCATTTTAAGGACAGAAGTGCGCTCAAAGAACGTATTGAAGCGAAGGGCGGTAAGGTGTCCGGTTCCGTATCCTCAAAGACGGAATGCTTGATCAACAATGATATCAATTCCACAAGCGGTAAAAATAAAAGTGCCAAGGAACTTAACATACCGATTCTTTCCGAAGACGATTTTCTTGCTAAGTACGGTATTTCCCCTGATTTTTAAACGGTCCGGATTTGTCCGAAACATTGAATTCATATGCATTTTGTGCTAAAATATATAATTATTTTGTTTTTGGAGTGAATTATGCCGATTCGTATACAGAATGACCTTCCCGCGAAGGAAATATTGGAAAACGAGAATATATTTGTCATGGATGAGGACAGGGCGATCCATCAGGATATCCGTCCGCTGAAGGTGATCATTTTAAATCTGATGCCGATAAAGGAAGATACGGAACTGCAGATTCTCAGACTACTTTCCAATTCGCCGTTGCAGTCGGATTTAACCTTTCTTCAGATGAAGAGCCATGTATCCAAAAACACTTCGGCTTCTCACCTGAATAAGTTTTATGTCTATTTCGATGAAATCAAAAATCAGAAATTTGACGGTATGATCATTACCGGAGCGCCGGTAGAGCAGATTGAATTTGAAGAAGTCGATTACTGGGAGGAACTCTGCCAGATCATGGAGTGGTCCAAAACCAATGTGACCTCCACTTTCCACATCTGCTGGGGTGCGCAGGCCGGATTATATTATCATTTCGGGCTGAAAAAACACATGCTTCCGAAAAAGCTTTCGGGCATCTACAAGCATAAGGTAATGAAAAGAAAAGAGCCTCTGGTGCGCGGCTTTGATGATGAATTCTATGCTCCTCACAGCCGCTATACCGAAGTATCGGCAGAAGATATTCATAACTGTCCGTCCCTGAAAGTCGTGGCGGAGAGCGAAGAAGCGGGAGTTTACCTTTGCCTGACCGAGGACGGAAAACAGATTTTTGTGACCGGTCATTCCGAGTATGACCGTTATACGCTGGACTATGAATACAAGAGGGATTTGGGAAAGGGAATAAACCCCGATATTCCGGTTAATTATTATCCGGACGATAATCCGGAGAATAAACCGCTTTTGCTCTGGAGATCCCACAGCATGAATCTCTACACGAATTGGCTGAATTACTATGTATACCAGGTAACTCCTTACGAGTTATAAAAGAGGATTCGATGAACAATTTTCTTGCTAAAATGGAACGAAAATTCGGCAAATATGCCATTCGCAATCTGCCGTTATATTTGATCATATGCTACGGATTCGGTTACATCATGAATTTTGTGAAACCGGAATGGATCTATGTAGTGAATTTAAACCCCTATGCCATTCTGCACGGACAGGTATGGAGGTTGTTTTCGTGGATCCTGGTACCGGAAGAGACGAGCATTTTCTTTATCATCATCGTTTTGTATTTCTATTATTCCATCGGACGAACCATGGAGAAAACATGGGGCAGTTTTCTGTTTAACCTCTATTTCTTCAGCGGATGTATTCTGACTGTTCTCGGAGCATTCGGTCTGCAACTTTATTTTGCCGTATGGGGAAAAACTTATATTGATATTATGGACTCGGTATATTCCATGTATAACGGCGTCTGTCCTGCGTTATACGGCGGAAATTGGGGTTATACGATGGTTGCCAATTCCTTTGGTACATATTATCTGAATCTATCGATTTTCCTTGCGTTTGCAATTACTTATCCGGAAGTCAGAGTTTATATTTTCTTCATTTTGCCGGTGAAGGTGAAAGTGCTTGGAATCATCTATGTTGTACTGCTCGGTATTTCGGTAGTGACATCGTTCTACAGCGGTATCCGCTCCATGGGTGTGCAGACGGGAATTACCATTGGTATGATTTCCCTGGTTTCCATCGGTGCATCGCTTCTGAATACACTTTTATTCTTCATTTACACGAAACGCAGCAGGTTGAAATCGCCGAAGGAAATCAAGCGACAGCATGATTATAAAGTCAAGATCAAAGCAGCTACCGTACAGACGCATCATAAATGTGCCATTTGCGGACAGACGGAAGAATCCAATCCGAATCTGACATTCCGTTTCTGCTCCAAATGCAAAGGAAATTATGAGTATTGTTCGGAGCATCTGTTTACGCATAAACATGTGGAATAGTCCCCGAAGGGAAGGTTTAGGATGAATCGGGAAGAAGTATTTGCCGAAGAATTAAAGAAATTAAGGAAATATGCCGAAGAGAAAGGAGCTCCCGTCACCAAGGAAGAGGTGAAGGAAGTTTTTTCCCGTATGGATCTGGACGATGAGCAGCTGTCCATGATCATGAAGTATGTGGAAGAGAAATTACAGGAAGAAGAGGAAGAAAAAGAGAATGCCGGAAGCTTAAACGACGAGGATTCCCGGTATCTTTCCCTTTATCTCGAAGAAATAGAAAGTCTCCCCAAACTGACCGACGGACAGAAAAGAGCTTTGTTTATGTCGGCCATGAACGGCGAGAAGGTGGCCAAGAATGACTTGATTCAGGGGCTTCTGACACAGGTTGCGGATATGGCGAAACTGTATGCCAATCAGGGCGTTCCCATGGAAGATTTAATCGGAGAAGGCAATGTGGCATTGGCGGTATCCATGGATGTCATTGAACAGGAAGAAGATCCGAAAGAGGCCGAAGAGATGGTCGCAGCCATGATCATGAAGGCAATGGAAGAGCTGGTCAATGAAGATGCTCTTTCCAAGGATGCGTTCGAGAACTGGGCGGTTAAGGCCAATGAAGTATTGGATAAAGCAAAAGAATTATCCGAGGATCTGATGCGCAAAGTTACGATTGCTGAGCTTTGTGCGGAGACCGGAATGGAAGAGGAATTCATCAAAGACGTCATTGAAGTGACAGGCGGTAAGATCGAATTTCTGGATTTGGGGAAAGAATCATGACAAACACGATTGACCGTTCTTTTAAATATGCCATGATGGATACGACCAAAATCTATATCGGCGGACGAATGACCTACCAGGAAATGATTGAGTGGGAAGAAGTTCCGTTTAAGATCAAGGCTATCGTTAACGGCCAGTTTGTTCCGGATGCGGGCGGTACCGAATTTACCTTCGAAGAGCATTTCCGCAAGCTGAGCCGTCAGTCGTTTGCATACCAGGTTTTCAAAACCTTAAAAACAAAAGTGAAAGTGGATTTCCCGGTCGTTAAAAAGAAGGGCGGCGAGGAAGACATCATCTACCAAAGCAAGGTGATGAAGCTGGATGAGTATCTGGATTTTATCCAAAAAGAGGCTGAAAATGCGGCAGAAGACGGCACTTTGACCAAAGCGGTCACTGAAGAGATCTCGTTTTCCAAATTGGCTGTTATGGTCTTTTCGGCATAGTGAACAAAAAAGGCCGACCTAAAATAGATATATTGACGAAACAAAAAAAGGTTCAGAAAACCATCACTTTATATGTTAAAATAAATTAGTTATATTGGGGCGAAAGGTTATTTGGGGTTACATGGATAATTCTGAGAACGAAAAGCGGATTCTATCAAATCCTCCGGCGGAGAGTTTATCTTCTTTGGAGAAAGGAAAGAAGACTCAGGTGAATCAGAACAGCTATCAGAAACTTCGTTATCTTCTGATACTGGAAAACGTACTGATAGTTCTTGCTTTCGGTCTTTTTATCGTTGTCTATTTTAACTATACCTCAGTCGGTACGATCAATCTGATGATCGTTCTTTATACCCTTCTCGGGTTGGCTCTTTTAATCTGCGGTATCGCAACATTCCTGCGTATTGTCAAATTGTTAAGCCGTAAGGATCTTCCCGTGTATCAGAATTTCCTCGAAGACGAGAATGTCGATCCGGAGACGGGTCTGTATTACTATGATGTTTTCTCCGGAGAAGTGGAAGATGCGATGCAGATTTCTTTGATCAACTGTTATCTGGCATCTTTCCAGTTGGAAGGTTTTGAACATCTGCGCCACTTCGTGGGATTCCAGAAAGCGACGGATACCATGGCGGAGATCGGAGAGGTTTTCCGTAAGAACGGTGCGGAAATGATGGGGCACCGTGTGATCTGCGGAACCAGATCCAGTCATGAATTTATGCTCTTTATTTCCGAGTGTGACGATGTTAAGGAAGTGCGTCAGTTCTTAAACAAGATCATGAATGAGATCAACATGATCCTGCTTCGCTTACCGACTGCCGAGACCTTCACCGCATACTGCGGATTTGCCTGCTATGATACCCATGCAAAGACTTTTGACGAACTGGTAAAATATACCGGATTTGCCGTAACGGAGGCAGGTATGTTCCACAAAGTCGAGCCGCATATTTTCTCCCCGGATGCTTACAAGCGTCAGGAGATGGAATACTTAAAAGACGACAAGCTTCGTAAGATTCTCGATCACAACGAACTGCAGTATAATTTCCAACCGATCGTCAGTGCAAAGACCGGTAAAATCTATGCGTATGAAGCTCTGATGCGTACCAAGAAAGAAATCGGTCTTGAACCGACCGATGTACTGGAGTTGGCTGCCCGTCAGGATCGTCTGTACGAAGTAGAACATTATACCTTCTACAACGTTATCAAGATCATGCAGGAGCATGCGGATTCTTTTGAAGACAGAAGACTTTTCTTAAACAGTATTCCCACGGTAATCATCAAAGAAGGAGAGTTTGATGAACTTTTAGCGACCTATTCCGACGTGATGAAACATCTTGTTATTGAGATTACCGAGAACGGCATGCAGTCTGAAGAATCCTGTCAGACCGTGCATAAATACATGAAAAAATCCGGTTGCGAACTTGCACTTGACGATTACGGAACCGGTTATTCCAATGTAACCACGCTTTTAAACAACTCGCCGCATTATTTAAAACTGGATCATTCCATCATCATGGGTATCGATTCGGACTCCAAGAAGCAGCACCTGGTTTCCAACTACGTGAATTTCGCAAATAATCATAACATGATGATCCTTGCGGAAGGTGTGGAGACGGCGGAAGAGTTGCAGATGGTTATCCAGCTTGGCTGCCATTTGATTCAGGGCTTCTATACCGGAAGACCGAACAGTGAGATTCTGGATTCCATCAACAAATCCATCGAAGACGAAATCCTTGCGATCAACTTAAAACTTGCCAAACTGGCTGTGGAGAGCAAGGTATACGAAGCATCGAATTACGACAATATTTCGCTGATCTCCCTGGCACTCGATTATTACTCCCAGATTCATATCAAAGAATCCGCGGTACGAATTGTCGGCGATAAGAATCGTGAAGTGTCCATGGAAATCCGTGTGGATGATAATACCAAGACAAATGTTTCCATCCGTGATGTGAAGATGAGAGGCCGTTCCAATCCGGTCATATGGGTGGGAGAGAATTCTCAGCTGATCCTGAATCTGGAGGGCGACAACCATTTCTACTTCGAAGGAATCCGTGTTCCGCAAAGCTCCAGGCTTATTGTGCAGGGTAGCGGTAATCTGACCGTTCATGTGGATCACAATAACGGTATTGGTATCGGATGTGCGTTATCCGAACCTTACGGATCATTACTCTTTGAGCAGGAAGGAAAGGTCAGAGTGGAGAGCAACTCCGATACGGCGATCGGTATCGGTGGTATCTTTGCGGATGAAGACAGCGAGATCAAGCTGACTTCCGGTAGTTTTGAAATTCTGGCAAACGGATCAAAGAGTGTCGGTATCGGTTCCATGGAAGGATTTACCAAGGTTATTCTGGATCGTTGCCGCATCAGTATTTACGCATCCGGTGCGGATACGGTCGGTATCGGTTCCTTCGGCGGCAAAGTTGATATTTCTTCGATTGCTGATATTGAACTTGAAGTATCCGGAAGCAATGCAACCGGTATCGGTGCTTTGTATGACAGAGACGGTGTTATAGCCATTAACGACGGCGTTGTTTCCTTAACGAATCATTGTATGAACGGTATGGGAATCGGTTCCATGAACGGAAACATGGATATCCAGCTTTACGGTGAAGAAATCTTTGTTTACGGAGAAGGTTCCGAAGTCGGCGGTATCGGTAATTACCGCGGTGCGGGCAATGTATATGTGCGTAACGGAGCAATCATCAAGATCGCACTTCTTGCAGCGCTTCCGATCGCTCTCGGCGGTATCAAGGGACGTCTTGAGGTATCCGGCGGAAATATCTATGCGGATATGGAAGGCTGTCCTCAGCCGGTTAACAAATTTGATGTTCCTGTATATCACAAAGAAATTGTCGGAGAAGACTTCTATTGTAAGAAGATCGAAACGGAAGAGGGTACATATCAGTATATTGCCAACTCCTCCAGCCGCTTTGACAATCTCCATATTTATCTGCCGAAATATTGCCAGGAGATGGACTTACAACTGTAGGTTTTATTGAAAGACGAAATAATACAGGGTAGGGTTATCCCTACCCGATTCTTTTTTGTAAAGGAGTAACGGTATGAGTTTTACGAATGAAAACATTCCACAGTCATATGAGGTTTTAGAGTCGCATTTCAGCAAGGATTTAAATTCCGAACTGGCACTTGTAAGACACCGTAAAACAGGTGCCAAAGTAGCGTTGATTTCCAACAGCGACGAAAACAAAGTATTCTATATCGGATTCAGGACTCCGGTCAGCAATTCCACCGGTGTTCCGCATATTCTGGAACATTCCGTTCTATGCGGTTCCGAAGCATTCCCGATTAAGGATCCGTTCGTGGAACTGGCAAAGGGTTCTTTGAATACGTTTTTAAATGCCATGACATTTCCGGATAAAACCGTATATCCCGTAGCCAGCTGTAATGACAAGGATTTTCAAAACCTGATGCATGTCTATCTGGATGCGGTATTCCGCCCGAATATTTATAAGCACCGTGAAATCTTTGAGCAGGAAGGCTGGAGATATGATTTAAAAGATAAGGACGGGGAGCTGACATTAAACGGTGTTGTTTATTCCGAAATGAAGGGCGCCTTTTCCTCGCCGGACGATGTGATGGACAGACAGATTTTAAACTCTCTGTTTCCCGATATTTCATACGGTGTCGAGTCTGGCGGTGATCCCGATGTGATTCCGAGTTTAAGTTACGAAGAGTTCCTTGATTTCCATAGGACATATTATCATCCGTCAAACAGCTATATTTACCTTTACGGAAATATGGATATGGCGGAGAAACTGGACTACATCGATCGGGAGTATTTATCCGGCTATTCCAAGCTTGAACTGGATTCTTCGATCGCATTGCAGGAGCCGTTCAAAGCTCCGGTCGAGAAAACGATTGAACTGCCTGTTCTCGATGAGGAAGACGGAGGAACGTATTTAACATACAATGTGGTAATGGGAGAGAGCGTGGACAGACTTTTATATGCGGCAATCCGCATACTCGACTATGCCATCTGCTCGGCTCCGGGTGCACCCCTGAAAACGGCTCTCGTTAAGAAGGGCATCGGCAAAGATGTGTATTCCACATATGAAAACGGAATCCGTCAGCAGTTCTTCAGTATCGTTGCCAAGGATACCGAAGTAAGCCGTAAAGAGGAGTTTCTTGCAACGATTAAAGAAGTGCTTTCCGATATCGTAAAAAACGGTTTTTCGGAGAAAGCGCTTCGGGCAGCCATCAGTCGTATGGAATTTTCCTATCGTGAAGCGGATTTCGGTTCCTATCCGAAAGGATTGGTCTATGGACTGCAGATGCTCGATTCCTGGCTGTATGATGACAGTAAGCCGTTTCTTCACATTGAGGCGGATGAAACATTTGCACAGTTAAAAGAAAAAGTGGGAACAGGCTATTTTGAAGGCCTGGTTGAGAAATACTTATTGAATAATCCGCATACGAGTATTGTGATCGGTGTACCGAGTGTCGGACTGGCTGCAAAGAAAGAAGAAGAATTAAAGGCTAAACTTGCACAGTATAAAGCTTCTTTAAGCGATGCGGAAATCGAGAAACTGATTTCCGACGGACGGAGACTTCTTGCATATCAGGAAGCTGAGGATAAAGAGGAAGACCTTGCAAGGATTCCGTTTCTCGAAAGAGAAGATTTACGAAAGACGATCCTTCCTCTGTCCATCCGGGAAGAGAAAGCAGACGGATCAAGTATTCTCTATCATGATATTTTTACCGGAGGAATTGCGTATCTTACCGTATCGTTCGATGCAACGCATTTATCCAAAGAGGACTATCCGTATCTTTCGTTGTTGAAATACTGCTTCGGAGTCATGGATACCGAAAACTATGCTTACGAAGATCTGTGCAGGGAAACGGATCTGTATACGGGTATTCTGTCAGCGGATACAATCGTTGTGTGTCCGGTGGATGAAGAGTCGCCCAAATTATATTTTGATGTAAAAACCAAAGTGCTTTACGAAAACATCGGAAAAGCATTTGAACTGATCCGCGAGATTCTATTTACAACCAAACTCGAAGATAAAGAAAGGCTCAAAGAAATCCTTTCGGAAAACCGTTCCCGCCTGGAATCCGCGCTAATCTCCGCAGGACATGTCGCTGCCATGGGCAGAATGAGTTCGTATATTACCGAAGCGGGAGATATCGCAGAGTCATTAAACGGAATCCGTTTCCTTCGTTTCCTGCAGCAGGCGGACGATCATTTCGAAGAATGCGCCAAGGAACTCATTGCTTCACTGAAACGTGTAGCCAAAGCTCTGCTTTGCAAAGACCGTATGATGATGAGTGTGATTTCACCGAAAGAAGCAGATCTTCCCGTAACGGAAGAATTCTTAAAAGTAAAACAGGCAGCATATGACTCTGAAAGCAGTGTTGAATCGAAGGAGCCTTTTAGGGCAAACTGCTTAAACGAAGGATTTAAAACTCCCGGCGATGTGCAGTATGTTTGCCTTGGCGGTTTTGCCAATCCCAAGAAATATCCCTATTCGGGCGCATTAAAAGTATTAAAAGTCATTCTTGCATACGATTATTTATGGATGAATGTGCGTGTTAAGGGTGGAGCGTACGGCTGTATGTCCGCTTTTAACCGAAACGGTGTTGCGGGTTTTGTATCATACCGTGATCCGAATCTTGAGAAGACCAAAGAAGTCTTTCTCGGAATTCCGGAGTATCTGCGCTCGTTTAACGGTGATGAAAATATCATGACCAAATATATCATTGGTGCAATGTCTGATATGGATGCTCCGCTGACACCTTCCGCAGAAGGCTCCAGAAGTTATCTTGCATACAGAAGCCATGTGGATGAAGCACTTCTGCAAAAAGAAAGAGATGAAGTTCTTCATGCCGATCAGGACGATATTCGAAAACTTGCGGATTATGTGGAGGAAGTATTGCGGACAGACGCTTTCTGCGTAGTCGGTACGGAAGGCGCAATCGAGAAAAATAAGGATTTATTCGGACATATCGAGGCTTTGATTTAATTTTTACAAAAAGTTCCATAAAAATCCTCTCTTGAATTCGTATCTAATTCAGAAGCGTACAAAACGCAGGCAAAGGTGAATTCAAGGGAGGATTTCATTATGTTTAAGAAGAATCTGAAAAAAAGAGCAGCATTGGGAATTATCGTACTTGCCGTAGCACTTGCTTTCGGCGGATGTAACCGAAAAGGATTAAGGAATGTAAATAAAGCACCCGCTTATGAATCAAAATTAACGGTACAGGCTGCCGGTGCAACAGCGGATTACGGTGATTATGATTACGAATACACAGAGACCGCTGAGGAGTATGAACCGGGCGGCGGAATGGATGGTGCACAGGGTGACGGCGTGGTTGATAACGGAAACGGAACCATCGTGGATCCGGGCGCTGCACAGAACAGAAAACTGATCCGTACCGTAGACCTTGAGGTGGAGACCAAGGAATACGATAATTTGATGAAGGATGTGGAGAAGAAGATCGAGGAACTCGGCGGTTATATCGAGAACGAGTATTCCTACAACGGAAGCAGTTACGGTGGGGGAAGAGATACCCGTTATGCTACCATGGTGATCCGTATTCCCGATAATAAATTAAATGATTTCGTAAATACGATGGCAGGTATTTCCAATGTCATTTCCAAACGTACTTCCGCACAGGATGTAACCTTACAGTATACCGATATCGAAAGTAAGAGGGATATGTACAAGGCCGAACAGGAAAGCCTGATGGCACTTCTGGAAAAAGCACAGACCGTGGAAGATATAACGTATCTTACCCAGAGACTGACGGAGGTCCGCTACAATATTGAAAGCATGGAGCGTCAGCTTCGCGTATATGATAACCAGGTAGATTACGCGACCATTAATCTGGATATTCACGAAGTGGAAGTTTTAACACCTCAGGTCGTTGATAAGAAAACCGATGCCGAAGAAATGAAAGAAGGACTTGCAGCAAGCTGGGCAAGCATCGGAAATGCATTCAAGAATTTCGGCAAAGCATTCGTAATCAACCTTCCTTACATCATTATCGTCTTCGGTATCGTTGCAATCCATGCCATCGCATCATTGATCGTTATCAGTAACGTTAAGAAGAAATATAAGAAGACTGCAGGCAAGAAAAGCTCCGAAGAAAGTACCAAAGAGTCCGAAAAGATTGCAGTAGAAGAGACAGCAGAAGAAGAAACAGCGGCAGAAGAGGCAGTTGAAGAAACAGCTGAAGAAACAACGAAAGAATAAATAAATTGCCGTAGAACGTGATATTTAGTATAATTGTATAGGAAACTCAAAGTCCAAGGCTTTCCGGCCTTGGATTTTGATTGCAGGCAGTTTGAAGGAGAGAACCATGAGCGAGACCAAATCCGGATACATCGGTATCATCGGAAGACCGAATGTCGGCAAATCAACTCTGATGAATCATATTGTCGGACAGAAAATTGCAATTACGTCGAACAAACCGCAGACAACCAGAAATATCATTCAGACGGTCGTGACAAAAGGCGATGCACAGATGGTATTCCTGGATACCCCGGGTATTCATCAGTCCCAGAATAAGCTCGGTGACATTATGGTTAAGAATGCCAAAAGTGTCGTCAACGAAGCCGATGTCGTTATGATGATCGTGGAACCGACCGATTACATCGGAGCCGGAGAGAAAGCGATTATTGCGATGCTAAAGACGCTAACCATTCCTGTGATCCTTGTCATCAACAAGGTTGATACCATCCGTAAAGAGGAAATCCTCAAATTTATGGATGCATATCGCAGGGAGATGCAGTTTGCAAAGATCGTTCCGGTTTCTGCCCTGAAAGGGAAAAACATCGATGAGCTTGTTGATATTTTAATTTCCTATCTGCCGAAAGGACCGTTCTTTTTTGATAAGGATACGGTAACCGACCAGACGGAGAAAACCATCTGCTCGGAGATCATCCGTGAGAAGACTTTACGTTTTATGAGGGATGAAATTCCGCACGGAGTTGCCGTTTCCGTCGATAAAATGGAATTTAAGAAAGGACTTTGTGATATCAGCGCGACCATTGTTTGCGAACGCGAATCCCATAAGGGAATGATCATCGGCAAAGGCGGATCGATGTTAAAGAAAATCGGAACCGCATCCAGAGAAGATATGGAGAAGATGCTTGATATCAAGGTGAATTTAAAACTCTGGGTGAAGGTCAGAAACAACTGGCGCGATGATGAGTATCTTTTGAAAGATCTGGGATTTTCCAAACCGGAATAATTTGTTGGATCAATGAATGATTTAAGCGTAACCGGAATTGTATTAAAGGCAGAACCGATCGGTGAGTATGACAGAAGAGTGGTTCTTTTGACCAAGGAAAGAGGGAAAATATCCGTCTTTGCCAGAGGTGCCCTGCGCCCGAAAAACCGCTTCGTGGCCTGTACGAATCCGTTTGTATTCGGAACATTTACACTGTATGCGGGAAGCAATTCCTATTCATTGATCAAAGTGGATGTACAGAACTATTTTGACCGGTTCATGACGGATCTTACGGTAACGTTTTACGGAACGTATTTCCTGGAAATTGCGGATTACTACGGACGGGAGAATACGGACAATGTGGCACTTCTAAGACTGCTTTACAAGGCGCTGACACTTCTCGGGGATCCGGACTATTCTTCGGATTTTGTGCAAACGGTTTTCGAACTGAAGGCGATCATGCTTGAAGGGGAATTCCCGTTTGATCACGCGGAAGATCTTCCGGAGGGCGGCAAATCCGCACTGAAATATATCTATGAATCGAAACCGGAGAATGTATTCTCGTTCCGCGTGGGCGATGAATCGTTTGAAAAATTAAAAGAGCGTGCCCGGATCGTTCGAAAGAATACATTTGATAAGCCGTTTAAAAGTCTCGATATGATAGAAGCGATGGAAGGATAAGAAATTGAAAAGCTTAGCGAAGCCAAAATTTCATATTTCCGGATTGCTCCTGTTTGTCATGTATCTGACAGCAGGGGTTTTGCTGTATGCACTTGTTCCGTTAAAAGGAATCGTCTGGCCTTTGCTTTATATCTTTCAGGCTTTCGGATCTTTCTATTTCTTCCGTTTTATCGCACTTAAGAAAACGAAAGAGTACAATTTTCGCGTGGCAGTAATGAGGCACTTTTTCTGCCAGATTTCTTTGTTTGCAATCTGGTGTCTTATGGGATTTGTATCCTGCAAGATCCTGCCGTTAAAACCCGGTTATCTTACATTCGCCCTTTGCATGTTAGTAACGCTGATCTATTATGTCCTGCTGCGACCGGAGTGGATGTTTGCATCGTATAAAACATGCACGAAAGCAGAGAAGCGGTTCTATAAACTGGATCAGTATTTCTATGCGTTCTTTACGGTCATTACTCTGCATACGGTTTTATATGCGATCTATGGTGTGTATCCGTTCGGAGAAAATCTGTATCTGCGAATGGACTGCTATCATCAGTACACACCCTTTATCAAGGAGTTTTACGATAAGATTCGAAACGGCGACGGACTGCTTTTTAATTTCCACAGCGGTCTCGGCGTAAATTATTTCACCCATTTCGGATATTATCTTTCTTCGCCCACCACATTTCTTTATCTGCTCCTTCCGGAGAAATATCTGGTGGAGGGAATCGAAGCGGGCATGATGCTCAAAGGAGCGCTTGCTTCGGTGACGTTTTTGTATTATTTAAATTCCCGAAAGGGCGGAAGAAATGTCTTACGCATGGCATTTGCGTTATTCTATGCGCTTTCCGCATTTTACCTGGCATATTCCTGCAATATCATGTGGGCAGACAGTTATGTGCTTTTCCCTCTGATTATGCTCGGACTTGAGCGTATTGCAAAGGGTAAAAGTCCCCTGCTTTACGGTATCTCGATGGGGCTTTGTGTCTTTTCGAACTTTTATATGGCGGCGATCTGTGCCATAGCGGTTGTTCTTTATTTTATCTCACTGATCATCATTCATGCCAAGGAAGGTAATACGTTTAAAAAGATCTTAAATTTTGTCTTTTCTTCGATCGTTGTGGGTCTTGTTTGCGCGGTGATCCTTCTGCCCGAATATTATTGTCTTAGAAATACCGCGGCCGGAGGAACGACTTTCCCGAAAGAGTGGCAGAGTTATTTTGCGTTCCATCAGTTGTTTGAACGGATGCTTACGAATGTAAATACGATACAGAACAATTCGGAACTTCCGAATATCTACTGTGGAATTCTTGCTTTTATCGGACTGTTTACGTATTTCGGAAACCGGAAGATCAAATTACTTTCCAAGATCACGAACGGAATCCTGGTATTGTTTCTGCTTTTTTCTTTCCAGTGGAATATTTTTTATTATGTGTGGCACGGATTGCATTTCCCGAATTCGTTCCCCGCTCGTTTCTCTTTCTTCTTTATTTTCCTGGTGCTTTCGATGGCAGCGGAAAGCGTGGAAGAGAGGAAAGGCCTGCATCCGATCTACCTTGCTGTAACTTCCGCTATTTTGTTTGCCGGATGCTTTGTATTCTGGGCAATCCTTTCGAAAGATAATCTGCTGAACGGACTGACTGCATATCTTTGTTCCGCGGTTTTGATCCTTCTGTATACCGCTTTGCTGATTCTTGAGAGGAAGATGAAAGGAAAAATGATAAAGAGCATTTTCCTGCTTGTTTTGCTTGTGGAGCTGTCCGTAAATACGCTTTGCGTCGGAGTGAATTCGGTTGTGGACAGGGATGATTATTTCTCGAACCTTTCC
The DNA here is from genome assembly GCA_002368665.1 of Lachnospiraceae bacterium UBA3804. Taxonomy (GTDB): domain Bacteria; phylum Bacillota; class Clostridia; order Lachnospirales; family Lachnospiraceae; genus UBA3766. The sequence continues at coordinate 15,173 of DFEK01000007.1, read as the reverse complement.
TCTTCCAAACTGGCACTTGCCAAGATTGGGGAAACGGATACTTCCGAGTTTGTCCGTGTGGAGAGACCGGATAAAAAATACATGAACGAAGGCTGTTATGACGGCTATAATTCGGCTTCTTATTTCTCGTCTACGATTTCGGACGGTGTGAAGCAGTTTTATGCGGATCTGGGCATGAGGTACTCCGATGTTGCATATTCGTATCAGGGCGGTAATCCTTTCCTTGCATCAATTCTCGGAATTGATTATTTTATCTCCGAATATGATGAGCACATGGGGGAAGATGCCAGACTGAATATTCTTTCCGAAGATGACGGAACGAAAGTTTATTTATACAGAAACTACGCGTCACTGGGCTTGGGTTATACCGTTTCCGAAGAAACGGCGGATTCCTATCCGAAAATGGAAGCACAGCATCCTTTCCTGAATCAGAATGCATTTGCCAAATCATTCGGTACGGACAAGCCTCTCTTTATTTCCCTTCCGGTCTACGAGTATACCGAAGGAGAGTATGACCTTGGAAACAGCAAAACGAAATCCGGAAAGGCTACGATCTATCATGTGAAGGCCGGTGTACATCCGTATTTCTATGTTGTCAATTATCTGGATTCCATCCGGATCATCAATCAGGATACACAGGGAAATATCATAGACACCAGACTGGAGTCCGGATTAAAATTCCGTCATATTCTGGATCTCGGAGTATATGATATCGATCGCGTTATCGTGATGATGAACGAAGACGATGCGGAGGAGAAACTGACATTCCAGGCATATGTTTTCAATCAGGGCACTTATCGTGAACTGATGGATCAACTGTCTTCGGAGAAGTTAAAGATAACGGATATGGGTGACAGATCTTTTACCGGTCAGATCAGCTGCGCGGAGGATGAAGTTTTGCTCTTTACGATTCCTTACGATGAAGGATTTACGGTTTTCGTTGACGGACAGGAGACGGAAACGCAAGCATATGCAGGGGCATTTTTAAGTGTACCCGTATCACAGGGTGATCATACGGTTAAAGTACGCTATATGCCACCCGGACTGAAAGCCGGAGGCCTGGTCAGCTTCGGAGGTATTCTGATCGCTGTTTTGTGGATTTTATCCGGCATCATCGAAAAGGCGCATGCAAAGAAAAGCGTGGAATAAAGCGATAACTTGCAAAGAACCTTGGGAGTAGGTATAATAACAGATTGTGACACGTTTCTAAACCGACGTGTGAAGAAAAGTAATATGATGCAATGAGGATCAAGGAGAAGCAATATGGAAAAGACATTGGACAAGATTAAAAATCTCTGCAAGGGACGAGGATTTATTTATCCCGGTTCCGAAATTTACGGAGGTCTTGCAAACACCTGGGATTACGGAAATCTCGGTGTGGAATTGAAGAATAATGTAAAAAGAGCATGGTGGCAGAAATTCATCCAGGAGAACCCTTATAATGTTGGTGTGGATTGTGCGATTTTAATGAATCCCCAGACCTGGGTTGCTTCCGGACATCTGGGCAGTTTCTCCGATCCTTTGATGGATTGCAAGGATTGCCATGAGCGTTTCCGTGCGGATAAAGTAATCGAAGACTGGGCACATGATAACAATGTGACCCTGGAAAGCTCCGTAGACGGCTGGAGCGGAGAGAAGATGATGGATTTCATTAAGGAAAAATCCATTCCCTGTCCTTCCTGCGGTAAGCACAATTTCACCGATATCCGTCAGTTTAACTTAATGTTTAAGACTTTCCAGGGCGTTACCGAGGATGCATCCGCAACCGTATATCTTCGTCCCGAGACCGCACAGGGTATTTTCGTAAACTTCAAGAATGTACAGCGTACATCCAGAAAGAAGATTCCTTTCGGTATCGGCCAGGTGGGTAAATCTTTCCGTAACGAGATCACGCCCGGAAATTTCACCTTCCGTACCAGAGAGTTTGAACAGATGGAACTGGAATTCTTCTGTGAGCCCGGAACCGACCTTGAGTGGTATGAATACTGGAAGAAATTCTGCAAGGACTGGTTACTGTCCCTCGGTATGAAAGAAGAGGAACTTCGTTTCCGTGAGCATGATCCGGAAGAGCTGGCGTTTTATTCCAAGGGCACCCAGGATATTGAGTATTTATTTCCGACCATCGGCTGGGGAGAACTCTGGGGTATCGCGGACAGAACCGATTATGACTTAACCCAACATCAGAACGTAAGTAAGCAGGATATGACTTACTTTGATGATGAAAAGAATGAAAGATACATTCCTTACGTTATCGAGCCATCTCTCGGTGCTGACCGTATGGTGCTTGCATTCCTTTGCGCGGCATATGACGAAGAGAATTTGGGAACCGAGGAAGCTCCGGATATCCGTACAGTGATGCATTTTCATCCGGCAATTGCACCGGTTAAGATCGGAATTCTGCCTCTTTCCAAGAAATTAAATGAAGGCGCAGAGAAGATATATGCCAAACTTTCCAAGAAATATGTCTGCGAATTCGATGACCGCGGAAATATCGGTAAGAGATACCGCCGTCAGGACGAAATCGGAACTCCGTTCTGCGTAACCTACGATTTCGATTCCGAAACCGACAATTGCGTAACCGTAAGATTCCGTGATTCCATGGAGCAGGTTAGGGTGGCAATCGACGAACTGGATACCTTCTTTGCGGATAAGTTTGAATTCTAAATTGTAATTTATAAATTTTTAAGAAAAAAGAAGCGGCGGGCCGCTTCTTTTTTTGCGTGACTAAATCCAAGGGAAAAGTCAGTGTTTATCGGCATAAAAAGTATGCAAAAAGTTGACATAATGGGGGTATGGAGATATAATAAATTGTTAAAATTTTGTGAAAAGAGTGTGAAAAAAGGTGAATCGGTTTGGAATCAAAACAAATCGAATAATGCTTTTGTTTGGAAACTCTGCAGGCGGAAAGAGAATCATCCTCTTTTTCCTCTGCTTTTTGTACGCTTTTTTCGCTCTTTCCCTTTCTGCCTCGGCGAAAGGAATCTATGATCCCGTTACCGTTCAAATTCCCGTATACTGCGATAAAGTCAGCAACACTCCCAAGGCAAACTATGAGATTCATATGGACACGGTTAGCGCCGGTGCGCCTGCGCCTGCGTCCGATACCATCACGGTGGATGCGGCAAAGGTCGGATATTTCGAGTTGACGGTGAACGAGCCGGAAACCTTACAGTATCGCATATATCAGAAAAAGGGCAGCGAAGGCAGCATTAAGTATGACGATAAAGTCTATGATGTTTATGTTTGCGTGGTCAACGATGCAAATAACGAATTGACGTATACCCTTTCCGTAACATTGGCGGGCAGCGCCACCAAACCGGATCACGTCGGTTTTACCAATATCAAGAAAACCACTCCTCAGCCGTCCGAAGAGACACCTCCTCCGGCATCCGAAGAGCCTCCCAAGAAAAAGAGCGGTGCATCTTCTTCCAAAACCGGTGATCAGATGTGGAAAATGATTGCAATCTACGGTTCGGTTATGGGCGTTTTACTCATCGGAGCCGTGATCTATATTGTGATCAAAAAACGTAAGAGCAAAGCTGCGGAAGATATGCAAACGAAAGAAAATGAGGTTTAGGGTCCGTAATGGCGACAGAAGAGAAGAACGAAAAGCTGAATACGGAAACCCAAGAGGCAAAGGAGAGTAAGGGAAAGAAAAAGAAAAAGAAATCCGCCCTTGCTTTTGCCATTGAGTTCTTTGTCAAAATTGCGGTAACGGCAGCTGTTGTGGCGATTCTGGTGATTTTTATCATCGGAATCTACATCAACCATTCCAATTCGTCTTATCCGATGATCAAGGACGGAGATTTGGTGATTACTTTTAAGCACGCAACGATTCTTACGGATGATGCAATCGCGTACAAACATAACGGTAAAATCTGTTTCGGAAGAGTTGTGGCCAGATCCGGAGACGTGGTGGACCTCAAGGAAGATAATCTTACGGTCAACGGATACGGTGTATTTGAAAATGCGGTTTATCCGACGACGGCAGAGGGGGCAACGATTGATTTTCCTTATACAGTTCCCGAGGATACGGTATTTGTCTTAAACGACTATCGCCCCGATCCCGAAGACAGCCGCAAGTACGGAGGAATATCCCTTAAAGACACCAAAGGAAAAATCATTCTGATGATCAGAAGAAGAGGGTTTTAACCAAAGGTAACCTGCTCCGAAAGGAGCTTGATTATAAATTATTTCATGGAGGTATTAAAAATGAAAGGACGTACCCAAAACAAAGTGTTGGCCATCGTCACCGCAGCATTGCTTGCAACGGTTGCCGTCCTGCCCGGAGTGGGAACACTGAGGGCAAACGCAGTAGCGGGAAGTAATTATCTTACCAACCGTTCGGAAACAAATTCTGTGGATACGACAACGTTCCAGAAGAATTTCCAGATCAGAAATGATTGCAACATTCCCGATGCCGAGTTCAAATTCAAGGTGACTGCAGGTGATGCGGTAGCCGCTACGGCAGGTAAAATCGCAGTTTATGCCGGTGTCATTCCCGGACTGAAGATCACTCCGCTTACGGGAACGGCAGTAACCGCAGACGACAATGCCGATGATGTTTCCGCAACCTTAGTGTATAACGCACAGACGAAAGAAAACGCCGAAACCAAGCAGTCGGACAAATCCCAGTGTGACAATGTAACTTATTTTGCACCCACAGGTAAGGATTATTACATTGCCACCAAGACGGTGGAACTTGATTTTAGCGGTGTAATCTTTACCGAACCCGGTGTATATCGTTACAAGATTGAGGAAATCGACAAGACAAATACCGCAATTACCTATGATTCCAAAATCAGAACTTTGGATGTTTATGTGGAAGATTGTCCGGTAACCGATCAGACTACCGGTAAAGTATTGAAGAAACTGAAAGTTGCCGATTATGTATTGTACGTGGATAAAGTTACCACGGCACCCAAGGACGGCATAACCAGAACAGCAGGAACCGACTTTATCGGAGAGGATGAGCAGACAACAATTTCTCCGGATGGTCTTGAACCCACAGGTGCGGTGAAGTCTCTTGGTTTTGTCAACAAGTATCCCACGGCCAGCCTTACTTTCGGTAAAGAAGTAACTGGAAACCAGGGCTCCAAGGATAAGTATTTCGAAATGACGTTGAGTGTTACGGAGGGTCCCGCAAATACCATTCTGTATGTTGATCTTTCCAATGCGGATGCATCTATTGCGGCCAATCCGAATAAGGCAACCACAAAGATTACGAGCGCGGTAACCCAGCCCGAAAGCATTCCGCTTGATGCAAACGGAGCAGGCTCCAAAACGTTTTATTTACAGGACGGACAGTATATTACCGTTTACGGTTTTATCAAGAACATGACCTATACTCTTACCGAAGAGAAGGAAGAGTATACCCAGTTTGCCGGTATCGAAGCAAACTTATCCGGAATTGATTATGATTCCGCAAATGCCGGAAATGATGAATTAAAGGATGATATTTCCGCTTTTGATGCCGATACCAATCCCGTAATCAGCGGAACCTTTACTCCGGCAACCCCGGGCGGAAACGATGTGGTATCCAAGTATACCGGTTTTACCAACAACAAGGAAGGCCTGATTCCCACCGGTGTAATCCTTTCCGTTGTACCCTGGGTTGTTGCAGGTATTGTAATTATTGGTGGCATTGCATTCTTTGCAATCCGTTCCAGAAGAAAGTACGAGGAACAGTAAACAAACAATGAGGCGATTTTGGATATGGATGAACATCATATACGAAAGAGTCATGCTCGTCCTATTCATTGTGGCGCTTCTTGTAGTGTTTTACGGGCTTTACGATGCCTGGTATGTATACCATAAAGCCGGTGACGATACGGTTTTGCAGTATAAACCGGCGGTTGGGAAAAGCGTACCTGCGGAATCCCCGATTACGAACGATATGGTTGCGTGGATTACGGTTGACGGAACCAACATCGATTATCCCGTAATGCAGGGGAGAACCAATACGGATTATCTGAACATCAATCCCTACGGGGAATATGCACTGTCGGGAAGCATATTCTTAGACAGCAGAAACCAAAGCAATTTTAAGGACGATTATTCCATACTTTACGGACATCATATGGAGTATGGAAATATGTTCGGCGCACTGGATGATTTCCGGAACGAAGACTATCTGAAATCACACAGCAGCGGAACACTGATTGTCGGCAGGAATGCCGAAACCGAATATCCAATCGGTATTTTTGCATGTGCGAAAGTCAACGTATATGACAATAAAGCTTTGGATCCCGATACGCTTGAAGCGATTGAAGGGTTTATTCAAAGCGATGCGGAAATTTTTAATACCTCTATAGAAAAAAGCGACCATATCCTTGCGCTTTCCACATGCACGGAGCCGGTCTCGAACAGCAGGCTGATCGTATTTGCCTATATTTACGAGTAAGGCTTCGAAACCTATAGAGAAAACAATTACCAACGAGGCAGAGTTATTAAAGTGAAGCGTAGACTCAAAAAGAGAATACTGTGTTTGTTGGCGACACTTTTGATCCTTTCAACACCCATGCTGTCCGTACTCAGTGTGCGGGCAGAGGGTGATTCTTTGCCTGAAACCGTAACCGTTTCCGAACCGAAAGAAACGGCCGGAAATGAAACTGCGCCGGAGGATGAGGGAAACTTCAGCGTGCAGAGTATTGAAGTGCTTCCGGAGGGAGAGAACAGTGACAAGAGAATTGTCCTCGAAGGTCTCATGCCGGAAAATGTCACGGCGGAAGCTGTGGATGTAACCGAAGAAAGAAACAGCAATGTAATTGCTGCTTACGATATAACTCTTACCGACGGTGAGGAAGAATTCCAGCCGGACGAAGAGAATCCGATTAATGTGGAAATATCGGATGAAAGAATTACAACCGTAAACAATACACTGGAATTATGGCATGTTCTGGATGACGGAACGAGAGTACAGGTTACCGATTTTACCATGGAAGAGGGTAAAATCAGCTTCGCTGCAACGGGATTTTCCGTATATGAAATTGTGGACGGCCCGGATGACCCGTACGAGGTCAATCCGGAAAGCGTTTCGGATCTCGCCGGATTTACGAGTTCCGATGCCGCAGAAGGTTTCTATTTATGCTACTATCCCGAAAAAAGCACAAGTCCAAATTATTTCGGAAACACTATTAATTCAAAAGACTGTATCGAAGAATGTACTTCTGTTTCGGCAGCATCCGTTTGGTACATGGAAGAGGTAGAATCGACTGCAACCGTTTATAAATGCAAACTTTATACCATGGTTGGAAGTGCAAGGAAATACCTTCACCAGAAAGTGGCTAATAGTAATTTGGTGGAACTTGTCGACAGCGTGAATGATGCAACAGTTATTGAAATTTCTGTCGCAGATAATGCGAAGTTCTATTTAAAGCATACTTCGGAAAAAAGATATTTGCAGCATTCGGGCAGTGGAGGAGGAATCCGTTTCTATACGGATAATAATAATGTTTATAACAGCCGAATCTGTGCAATATACGCTTCCAGTATAGCAATACCGAAGGATCCGTATGATTTGGACGGCAGAACGGTCGGTTTAATGTATTGCAGAACCGGTATAGACGGAAATGCCATGATGGCGGAAAAGAACGGTAACAATAACCAGTTAAAATCCAACAATCTTCTTACCCGTAAGAATACGGTTGACGGCGATGAAGAGATGTTTGTAGCCGCAGACAGCGATATTACGATGTGGACGTTTACCAGTACATCGTCGGATTATTATCTTGTTTCGTCGAATGTCGGCGGAGTCACCAAATATCTGAAACTGGACGCAAGCGGACTGACTTTGGTTGACAGTGAAACAGAAGCCACGCCTCTTTTGGTAACACCGAGAAACGGAAAGATCAAGCTTTCCGCAGGCGGGAAAGCAATTTCTTACAACAATGGTGTATTTGTTGCTGCGAATGATGATACAAGTGACAACAATTATCTTAGTTTTGCAACACTTTCCCATTTGTCAGAGGAGGATTTTGTCGTTTATTCCGCCTATAAGGTGGGTGTTTCTGACCGGGATACATCGACGGGAGAATATCTGGTTCCCGACGGAGCAAAGGTGATTGTTTATACCCGTATCTGGGATGATACGACCAAAACCTATAATTTCTATGCCGTTGATCATGACGGAAGCCTCGTTCCCTGCTATGAAAAGGGTGATAACATTATGTGGGTCGGAAACCGCATCAACACCCTTCTTTGGGATTTTACCGAATACCATTATGATGACGGCACACCCAATTATTATTATGAATTGCAGAATGAGTATTCCGGCAAATTCCTGGCTCCGCAGATTAAGGATAACCAGGTACTGGCGGATAAGAAGATCGGTATCAACCTTCCCGGAAGAAGAGACGACCAATACTTTACGGATATCCTCGCCTGGGACGATCCGTATTATTCCTATGCCGGTATCAAGACGGATATTGCGTCCGGTAAGATTGTATCCTGCGCGAAAAAAAATTCCGATACGTTCTATTTTGCACTGATGGAGTCGGTTGTGCCCAATCTGACTGTGGTGGAAACCATCGATAATAATAAGTACGGTATTACGATGAAGATGAAGGACTTAACTAACAGAAATCAGATGAGCACTTTTTTGGGATCGAATGAGTACACGGAAACAAAAGACTTAAAAAAGACCGTGCCCGGACTTTTGACCACCGATCTTGGCGATGACGGTTATCCGAAGACGGATTTAACCTCCGTAGAACCCGGTTATGTAAAGGGCAAGTCACTTGGAGAGCTTTATAGCGGGGCGGAGAACGTGAATCATCTGTTCCTGGACAGCACCTATGATGCAACCGGTTATTTTGAATTTGACAGTGCACAGAATTTTGCCACCCTTACGAATGATTTGGATGAGAACGGAGCCCGTAATTTCCGAGTTTATAAAGAAATCGGAACCACGGACAGTTCCGGCAAGGATTCCTTAAAACATGGTCAGTTTTTGCCCTATAACGATATTACACCCGGAAAATTTGCGAAAGAAAACAAATATAACATGTTCGATGCGCTGATTAATCCTCTTCCCGATGAGGATCCGAGAAAGGGCGAACAACTCTATCTGGTTAACGGTACCACGAATTATCAGTTCGCAGCCGAAATTGAAGCCGGCTTCGTACAGACACCGAACGGAGATGATGCCTGGGGACATGATATTATCTTTGAATTCACCGGAGATGACGATTTCTGGTTGTATGTAGACGGTGAACTGGTCATTGACCTTGGTGGTATCCATTCCGCACTGGAAGGAAGCGTTAACTTTGCTACCGGCGAAGTTCATGTAAACAATACACAGACAACGTTAAGAGAGTTGTTTAAGCAGAACTATATCAAGCGCGGAATGTCGGAATCCGAGGCAGAGACGGAAGTTGCCAAAATCTTTAGGGAAAAGGTTGTCGGAAACGAAACCTATTACGTATTCAATGATTATTCCGAGCATAAGATGAAGATTTTCTATATGGAGCGAGGAGCCGGCGCTTCCAATCTTCATATGCGTTTTAACTTAAGCTATGTCACTCCCGGAAGCGTAATGCTGTCCAAGCAGATTACGGGTACGGAGGAATTGGAAGACGATATGGATTTCTCGCTTGTGGAATTCCCGTATCAGATTCTGTACCGTTATGATGATGGTGATGATGAAGAAGGATGGCTAAGACTGAAAAATAACAACCAGAATATCCAGGTAGCTTATCAGAATTCCACGCAGAAGGTGGAGTATCGTGCATCCTACAAGCCACCCAAAGCAACACAAACGTTTGAGGACGTTTATTTTATCAATCCCGGCATGGTTGCCGAAATCCGATTCCCGGAGAATACGTATAAATATAAGATTATCGAATGCGCCGTCAATAAGGAAGTATATGATACTGTTTCGGTAGAAGGTGTTTCGACCGATGATCTTAAGAAATTGCCTGTGGCAGGAAATGCTGACAGAAAGAGTTATGAACTGAAAGGGGCAACGGTAGATGAACGTAAAACGGTTGCGTTTAACAATCACGTCAATAAATACGGTCTTCGTACACTTTCCGTGACGAAGAAACTTTTGGATGAAAACGGTGACGAGGTAGATGCTGTCGATGACCCTTCGACATTCTCATTTCGTTTGTATTTAACGAACGGATCGGATGATGCATCCGGTCTTGAACTTGCCAATATGTACAGGTACAGGGTTCGCAATAAGGACGATGAACTGTGCAGATGGAACGCGGCCATCGGTACTTTCGAGTCAATTGGGGAAACAGAATATTCGGCGCTTTCGGATACGCTAAAAGAATCGGTTACTTTTGAAACTTCCATGAACGGTGCGATTTCGAGAATCCCCGCGGGATACACGGTGGATGTTCCGAATCTTCCAGTCGGAACCATCTTTAAGGTGGAAGAAAGAGCGGATGAAATCCCGCTCGGCTATACTTTTAAAGAGTATATCAGAGATCCGAGAACCTATGCGATAGATGACGGCGATACGCCGAATTCCGGACGGGTAAGGAAAGACGAATCCCCGTCCATGACTGTTGTTAACCGAAGAGGATGGGAACTTCAGGTCACCAAGGACTGGACGGATCAGGGATATATTTCTACGAGAGATTCCGTTTATACCGCCGTTTATGCAAACGGAACACTGATTGACGGAACTGTAAGACAGTTAAAACATCCCCAGACAACGCTTCGCTATTATTTTGAAGACTTACTGACCGGATGTACCTTTGATGACTATCAGGTATTCGAAGTTGAACTTGAAGGTGCGACTTTTGATGCAGAGGGAAATCTTTCGTCATATGATTCCATAAAAAAGAAATTGGCTGAAGGAGATTTGACAACCGTCGGGGCTGTTCCGAAAGGTGGCAGCGAAAAGAAAGGATTTTCTTATTCCGTTTCCTATCAGAAGGGTCAGGCTTATAAGACGGCAAGCGATGCACCCGATGGCGGAAACGTCAGAGAAGATACCATTATCAATACAAGAACCGGAGGAATTGTACTGAACTTATATGAAATGGGTTCCAACAAAACGAAGCCTTTGGCAAGCGGTATCTTTACCCTGCAGCGCTATGATAAGTTGTCGGGAGAGTATATCAATGAAGGAACCTATACCTCCGATGAAAACGGCCGTATTACGATCCTTTATGAGCATAAACTGGATACGGAAGCGGAATATATCCTGACGCAGACCGCTTCTCCGAAAGGATATATCGGTCTGGAGCACCCGGTTAAATTCTCCGTTTCGGTTTCGGATGATATTTTCATTGATTCGGACAATGGTCCCAAATGGCAGGATTGGGATAAACCTGATGTACAGACGGATAAACTGATTGCTTACATCAACGTCTATAATAAGCCTTATACCCTTGAAGTGTATAAGTATGACGGTTCTTCGACCGGCGTGGGCGGATTAAAAGAGGCTCATTTTGAACTTCACCGCGGAGTTGCCGGAGGACAGGGCGGTATTGTCAAAGATTACGTGCCGATGGCCGGTTATGAAGATCTGGTCACCGGAAATAACGGCATCATTAACGGAATAGACTCCAATCTTGCACCGAACAATTATTATCTCACGGAAAAAACTCCTCCGGAGGGATACACGGGACTTGAAGGGGATGTTATCTTTGAAATTACTTCTTTGGGAAGATTGGAATTAATCAGTTCACCGGTTGGTTCCAATGTTACGCTGGAATCGGGAGAATACGGAGATGTTTATCGCTATCTTCTTAAAATTCCGAATACCAAGACCGACAAGGTGAACCTTACCGTTTCGAAGACCGTTACCGGAAACTTTGGCAATAAGGATTATGATTTCAGCTTTATCTTTACCACGACCGATACCGATGAGACGGAGTACAGTTACGAGATTATTGATGAAGACGGCAATCCGACCGAGGGTCTTACCATTAAGTCAAATCAGATGTTTACGTTAAGTCACGGTCAGAAAGCGATTTTTGACCTGCCGAAGGATACGGAAGTGACCATTGAGGAATTTGATTATTCCACTACCGGCTATACCACAACGGTAGCTGTCGATTCACAAGAGCCGCAGGCTGTCCGTACTGTGACGGGAACGATTTCCGCGGATGCCACATATGCCTATACCAATGCAAAGAGCGGTCTGGTACCGACAGGCGTATGGATGCCGATCGGAGGCATGATTGCGATGGCCTTGATTCTCTTGACAGGTATGATCTTTACCTTCGTGAATAAAGGAAGATTTAAACGTCAGCTTTAGAAAAAGATAAAAGAAAATCGAATAGCATAGTTATGTTAACTTAAAACGGATTATGTAAACCATAATCCGTTTTTGTTCACGAAATGTTTAATTTTTCGACGGCTTTATCCGTGATAAAAGAGTAGAAGTTCACTTTTTCCTGTGCTATAATAACGTTGTTGTAAATATAAATGATGACCAAAGGAAGCAGAACCCGAAACCGCAAGGGAGGGGTGGTGCTTGCTTAATTTGTCGTTATTATATAACAACAACCGACCTCAAAAACAAATTTAAAGGAGGATATAGGCGGTATGGCAAACAAATGGGTTTATTTATTCACAGAGGGCAAGGCTGATATGCGTAACCTCTTAGGTGGCAAAGGTGCGAACCTTGCGGAAATGACCAATATCGGTCTTCCGGTTCCCCAGGGATTTACCATCACAACGGAAGCTTGTACGCAGTACTACGAGGATGGCAGAGAGATCAATGATGAGATCAAAGGCCAGATCGATGAGTACATCGTTAAGATGGAAGAGATCACCGGAAAGAAATTCGGCGATCACGAGAATCCCTTACTTGTATCGGTTCGTTCCGGTGCCAGAGCATCCATGCCCGGTATGATGGATAC
>DFEK01000007.1:0-2216 GCA_002368665.1 Lachnospiraceae bacterium UBA3804 | reverse complement strand
TGGGACTGCTACAGAAGATTCATTCAGATGTATTCCGATGTTGTTATGGAAGTCGGAAAGAAGTACTTCGAAGAACTGATCGATAAAATGAAAGCGGATAAGGGCGTTAAACTTGACGTTGAGCTTACCGCGGATGATTTAAAGGAACTTGCAAACCAGTTTAAGGCAGAATACAAAGCCAAGATCGGTGCAGATTTCCCTACCGACCCGAAGGAACAGCTTTACGGAGCCATCAAAGCGGTATTCCGTTCCTGGGATAACCCTCGTGCCAATGTATACCGTCGTGACAACGATATCCCTTACTCCTGGGGAACCGCGGTAAACGTACAGTCCATGGCATTCGGTAATATGGGTGATGACTGCGGTACCGGTGTTGCGTTTACCCGTGATCCGGCTACCGGAGAAAAGGGACTTTTCGGTGAGTTTTTAACCAACGCACAGGGCGAAGACGTTGTAGCCGGCGTTCGTACTCCCATGAAGATAGCGGAAATGGAGCAGAAGTTCCCCGAAGCGTTCGAACAGTTCAAGAATGTCTGCGCAACCCTTGAAAATCATTACAGAGATATGCAGGATATGGAATTTACCGTAGAGCACGGCAAACTCTATATGTTACAGACCAGAAACGGTAAGAGAACCGCACAGGCTGCTTTAAAGATCGCATGTGACCTCGTGGATGAGGGCATGAGAACCGAAGAGGAAGCCGTTGCAATGATCGATCCGAGAAATCTGGATACCCTTCTTCATCCGCAGTTTGATGCGGCTGCATTAAAGGCTGCCACACCTGCCGGACGCGGACTCGGAGCTTCTCCGGGAGCGGCCTGCGGACGTATCGTATTCTCTGCAGAGGATGCGGAAATCTGGGCAGCAAGAGGAGAAAAGGTGGTTTTGGTTCGTCTGGAAACCTCTCCGGAAGATATCACAGGTATGAAGGTTGCTCAGGGTATCTTAACCGTTCGCGGCGGTATGACTTCTCACGCAGCGGTTGTTGCACGTGGTATGGGTGCCTGCTGTGTATCCGGCTGCGGCGATATCGCAATGGATGAAGCAAACAAGAAATTCACTCTTGCCGGCAAGGAATTCCATGAAGGCGACTGGCTTTCCATCGACGGAACTACCGGTAATATCTATGACGGTAAGATCGCTACCGTAGATGCAAAGATCGCCGGCGAGTTCGGAAGAGTTATGGACTGGGCAGATAAATACAGAACCTTAAAGGTTCGTACCAATGCGGATACGCCCGCCGATGCAAAGAAAGCAAGAGAACTCGGTGCGGAAGGTATCGGCCTTTGCCGTACGGAGCATATGTTCTTTGAAGAGAACAGAATTGCCGCTTTCCGTGAGATGATCTGCTCCGATACCGTGGAAGAAAGAGAAGCGGCGCTGGATAAGATTTTACCTTATCAGCAGGATGACTTCGAGAAATTATATGAAGCTCTGGAAGGATGCCCTGTTACCATTCGTTTCCTGGATCCTCCTTTGCATGAGTTCGTTCCCACGGAAGAAGCGGAGATTCAGAAGCTTGCCGATGCAAAGGGCAAAACCGTCGAGAAGATCAAGGAATATATCAATTCCTTACATGAATTCAACCCGATGATGGGACACCGCGGATGCCGTCTTGCGGTTACCTATCCGGAAATCGCAAAGATGCAGACCAAGGCAGTCATTCGTGCGGCAATCAAGGTTTCCGCCGCTCATCCCGACTGGAACCTGGTTCCCGAAATCATGATCCCTCTCGTATGCGATGTAAAGGAGCTTAAGGTGGTTAAGAAGATTGTTGTGGAAACCGCCGATGAAGAGATCAAGAATGCGGGCGTGGATCTGAAATACGAAGTAGGTACCATGATCGAAATCCCGAGAGCCGCTCTTACGGCTGATGAGATTGCCAAGGAAGCGGACTTCTTCTGCTTCGGTACCAACGATCTTACCCAGATGACCTTCGGTTTCTCCCGTGATGATGCAGGTAAGTTCTTAAGCGCTTATTATGACTCCAAGATTTTTGAAGGCGATCCTTTTGCCAAACTGGATCAGAACGGCGTCGGAAAGTTAATGAAATTGGCCATTGACCTTGGAAAGCCCGTAAATCCCAATCTCCATGTCGGTATTTGCGGTGAGCACGGCGGCGATCCTCAGTCTGTTGAGTTCTGCCACAAGATCGGTCTGGACTATGTTTCCTGTTCACCGTTCCGTGTGCCGATTGCAAGACTTGCGGCAGCACA
>DFEK01000013.1 GCA_002368665.1 Lachnospiraceae bacterium UBA3804 | reverse complement strand
GCAGTGTTGTTATCGCTTGCGGTATCGGATCCCGTCGAATGCTCTGCAACAAAATATGCATAGAATTTTCCGTTTTCAACAGCTTTGTTATCCACCTCAAATTCTAAGGAAAAAGTAGTACTTCCACTGTTTTTACCGGTTAAGGTTGACGGATTACTAACTGCATTTACTTGTCCGTCGGGAGTCTCTGGCCATGCCAGAACTGCCGTAGAATCATATTCCATGGGATATGTAAATGTTACTCTGACTCCTTCGACTTTGGCTGTACCGGCAGAATAGTTTTCCCACTTAACTTCGATACAATCTTTTCCTTCACCGCAAAAATCTTTCCAGATAATAACTCCGGGAGTAAAATCTCCCGTACCTGACGTATCCATCAGAACCGGATTTCCCGATCCTTCATAGGATACATCCGTTAACGGCTGGATGCTGGCCGTAACGTACTTACCATCCAATTTCGCCATATCACAATAATACAGCTTCTGTGCGGCAAACGATGTAAACGTTGCCAGGTTCGAAAAAGCCACCAACGGGAATAATAATGCTGCGATCATTACTCCGGCGACCATTCGAAAGAGTTTCTTCCTTCCTTTCATACCAATCCCTCCTATCACATAAATAAAAAACTGTCTAATATAAATTTTACTCCTGCACTTTTTCAATTTCAAGTGAGATTGGGTTTATTCCTTCTTTTTTCGTAAAAGAAATGCAATCAACAGGAAAAATATCGGAGTGGAGCAAATCTGTTGAAAGCTGAAGAAATTATGAACCCCGTACGCAGCAATCAGCATCAGCCCGAGAAGAAAATATTCCCGGTTATTCTGTTTTTTCAATTCAATGACCGTGGTAACAAACAAAGAAAGATAAAGAATCAGGCCAATCAGTCCCAAATTCATAAAGGTCGTAAGATAGTCATTATGTGCATTGGTATAAACGGACTGTGCAAACGGTCCGATTACCGGAAGCGAAATATTCTTCGCTTTTGACCAGTATCCATAACAGTCCGGACCGAGACCGAACAGAAAGTTTTTCATTTTTCCGTCGGAAAAGAAATAGGAAACACTCTGTTTCCAAAGTAAAATTCGATAACTTCCCGAAGCATCGTTAAGACGCAATTTTGAAAGCGGAGGAACTTTATCCAATAATGCATCGTTGAATTGTGCAACGATGAAAAGTCCGATAGCGGAAATAAATAAAACACCTGCCGCGATATATACCGCCATCCGTAAAGACTTTGGTGTTTCATCTGAAGTTTTCTTTCGAAATGCCGTTATAATGCCGGCTGCACATCCAAAGAAAAGCACAGTCGGAATCCACCAAAGCATAGAATAGAATTCAGCCAAGCCTTTAATCTCTTCCGGTTCAATCAATTTCACACGTATAGTGCTGAATAACGCCATAAACAAAAACAGCATTCCCGCAACGATAAAGAAATCGGCAACTCTCTTCCACTCCATCAGTGAAAAGAAAAACAATACTGCCAGAATCGCAGCCAAAAATACCAATGCACTTCGGCTGGATTGCAGTATAAGTGCCGCAAGGCTTACAAATACACCGACTCCCCAGGCGAGTTTGAGATACCATTTCTTTTGGCGGATAAAAGTTAAAATCACAACCGGGACCAGACAGGCCTGACATCCGGCCAGCCAGTTGATGTTCCCGATGGTCCCCAAAAGATTTCTGCGATTCCATGCCATCCAATCCATACCGCTATAGAAACCAAAGGGATCAAGTGTACATCTTTGCAAAACAACCATCAGACTTTCCAAAACAAAAAAGCCGGCGGTGATTTCCAAAACATAGTTTTCCTTATTTGCAAAACGACTGATGATAAAATACGAAATAACCAAAGAAAGCTGTGTTAAAAGCCCCATCCTCCAGCCTTCATAACCAAGCATGGCTCCGCTTTTATAATCCGAAAGCAGGAACGATATCAGATTGATCCCGCCATACAGAAGCATTGCAACATCAACCGGTTGAACGGAAATTTTCTTTCTGTCAGTCTTTTTGTGTCTCTGGATCAGTGATACGATAATAAGAAGAAGTGATAATACATAGAAAACAATCGTTACGTTTCGATAAAATAAGAGTTTATTATTCGCAAGCATTCCGTATTTTTCCGGTGCATACAATACGAATACAACAAACATCATAAGCAGATATAAAGATGCCAGCCTTCCCTTTACGGAAGTAAGCGCATCTTTCATCAGACTCTCTGTGCTGTTTTTCTTCCCCTTTTTACTCATGTTCTTATTGTACAACTTTTTATTCCGAAGTAAAGATAAAACCCCTGCCTGATTCATCAGACAGGGGTATATTCTAAGCGACTTGCCATGCAGGAAGCAGGGAATCCTTGTTTCTTTGGTAACAGTAGACGCTGTCCGAAAGGATCTCGACATCTTCCACCTGCGTGGAATTGACCTCCTGAACCATTTCCTGAAGTTTCTCCCATTCCATTGTCTCATCCTTTGGAATCAGGATCACTTCATGGACGGAACTCGGCAGGATAAACAGGTCTTTCTTCAGTTTGTCCGAAAAAGCCTTCAAAACTCCGGAATATAAAATAGCCGCGGCTCCGAAAATCTTGTTGCGGTTGCTGAGCACATACATAACCGGGTCGCCCTCTTCCTCATTCTCAAGTTCAAGAAGTTTCGCTGCTTCTTCCTCGTTTCTTTTTTTCATGATCTGATACAGTACTTCCGTGATCGAATGCAGGTCTTCTTTCAGAAGAAGCGGCGTATTGAGCGTGGCAATCTCATCTATTTCTTTTGCCGTGGTATTCCAGCTTTCCAGGTGGTTGTTATAGATTAAAATCGTCGCATTGTCGAGCTGCTCATTCTCCAGAAGATAATAATAAACAACCGCCATATCAAGGAACGGCTTATGCGGAATCTGCTTTAATAAAACCTTATTCTTTTCGTAATTAACAAGTTTGTAGACGATTCTCTTTTTCGCCTTCTCAAAATCGAGAAAATCCGTGACATCAAAGAATTCACCGAGGTTTCCCTTATGATAAACCTCAATAATCTCCTCCCCGATAGCTTCAATACTCCGGCCGCCTTGATATGCGTCATAATATCGCTCCAGATAAACCGTGGGTGAAATCGAAGAATCGTCTTCCTTTAAGGCAAGCCCCTTTAAAACCACTCCGTTATTCTTCGTTACTTCCGTTATTTCAGCGGATACTCCTTCATCAATATGGGTGCGGACATATTCCACTAGTTTCGCTTCAAAAGTTTCATAGTTTTGATTCATTTTGTTTTCCTTTCTGATGTTTGTGAAATGAGTTTAGAAATGTTACTGGATTAGAAAGATGCGACAACTGCATGTGCAATTGTGCAAAAGAAAAAGGCAACGAATGATTCGTTGCCTTACAAAGCCTTGGTTTCGATTTCGATTATACTCTGGAAAGATACTCTCCGGTTCTGGTATCAATCTTAATCTTGTCTCCGATCTCTACGAAGAGAGGAACGTTAACCTGTGCGCCTGTTTCTACGATAGCGGGCTTGTTTGCACCGGTAGCCGTATCACCCTTAAATCCGGGCTCGGTCTCCGTAATCTCAAGTTCTACGAACAAAGGAGGCTCGATAGCAAATACGCTGCCGTTATGGGAGCAAACCTTAACCATCTCGTTCTCTTTGACGAACTTAAGTGCATCACCGACTTCATCTGCATTTAATGCAATCTGTTCGTAGGTTTCCGTATCCATGAAGTTAAACATATCTCCGTCCGCATACAGATACTGCATATCCTTACGATCAATACGTGCGGGAGGGAACTTCTCGGTAGGTCTGAAGGTCTTCTCCACTACGCCGCCGTTCTTGATATTTTTTAATTTCGTACGAACGAATGCAGCGCCCTTTCCGGGTTTAACATGCTGGAATTCGACAATCTGGAATACATTTCCTTCAATTTCAACTGTAATACCGTTTCTAAAATCACCGGCAGAAATCATACAATCTTCCTCCTAAAATTTTGCTTACAAAATAACTCTATATTATTTTAATCGAAAAACACTTGGATTTCAACCACAAATTTCTGTTTTGGTTTTTCGGTCTTTAATGGCCCGGAACAATGTTTCTTTCGGGTTGTCTTTGTTGTCTCTGTTCCGGACGGCGTTCCAGTTCCTGTGCATGAATGCCGTGTCCTCCGCCTTCTCCTTCACCCTTTGTAAACTCTTTCAGTTCTTTCAAAATCTGTTTGTTGGATGATTTCATGCCGAATCTTTCGATGAATTCCTTCATCTTCGGATCACTCAGCATCTCTTCCACCGCTTCATCCATATCGCCCCATTTGGAACGGGACTCATTGATTCTCTCGCGCGTAATCGAGCCGGAGTTGATCAATTCCGCTTTGATCCTTGTCGTATAAAGGAATTTGGCGATATTATGATTCAGTTCTTCACGATCCATCTGTACCATGAAATTAAAACGCTCGATTTCACGGAACATCACATAATCATTCAGATCTTTCATGTGATTGTCCAGTTCCGGTTTCACTTCGTTTGCTACGAAATATTCTTCCCCGAGAACGGAAAGGATACTTCCTAAGGCCAATATTGCCCGGTACTCATTTCCCATCTCCTCATTCTGCTCTTCGGTATTTTCGGGATCCGTTTCCGCGGACCCGTTTTCAAATCCGTCCGTCATGGCTTTGATTTTCTCTGCCGAACCCGGTTTAAAATACTGATCCACGATCTGTGCGTTTTCATTTAAAGTCTGCTTATCGTCTTCGGTTAACGTCGTGCAGACATCATCCAGCGTACCGATTACAAAGTTTATCATCTTTACCGCTTTTAAGATATTCGCAGACTCTTCCATTTTACTTAAAAACTTCTGAACCTTCTTATATTCCTGCTTTACCTTTTGGTCCTGGGCCGCTTTTTTCTCAATGAAATCATCATACATTGCAAAAATCTTATTCATATTGGCTTTCTTTTTCCTTGCCCATTCAGAGTCCCAGAAATCCGAAAGCATCAGCTCCGCTTTGTTCAGGAAGTCGCTGTACTGCTTATAATTCAGTTCATCAATCATAAGATTCCTTTCCGCGAAATAACCGCTTTACACTAACACAACATACCTATACATATAATACTCCAAAACGGATCTAAAAGTTGCAAACACTTTGTGAACAGTGCGTTAACTATTTCTTTTGTACGCACTTCCGATCTCAGCACATTTCCCGTCCAGTGTCATTTCTGTAAGTTTACATAACATATCCGTATAGGACGGATCAAAGCCAAAATGCTTTACGCCTTCCAAGAGTTCATCAATACTTTTCGGCGTCTGATCCAGGACTCGTAAAATTGCACCACCGAGATTGTCGCTCCAATCCACGGACGGTTCGTTTTGCGTAAAACCTACTTCCTCCGTATTACATTCCTCATCCGAAGTGCTTTGTGTTTCTTCTCTCCCCCATCGATACGACAACGTCTCCAGAATATCCTCCGGCGAGGTGGCAATCCCCGCTCCGTCCCGGATTAAGCGATTACACCCGTCGGATAATCCGTCCGTGATCCTGCCCGGTACGGCATAAATCTCTCTGCCCTGCTCCAGCGCCTGGCATACCGTAATATAGGTTCCGCTTTTCATCCTTGCTTCCACAACCAGAAGAATATCCGCAAGTGCCGAAATGATCCTGTTTCTTGCAGGAAACAGATTTGCTTTGGGTTCCGTTCCCGGAAGATATTCGGACAGGATTCCTCCGTTTATCTTTAATTTGTTGTATAGTTTCTCATTTTCTTTCGGATAACAGATATCCACACCACATCCCACGATTCCGTAACTGTTCCCGCCGACATTAAGTGCAGCAGATTGTGATATTCCATCGATTCCCCTTGCCATTCCGCTGATGATCTGAACGCCCTTGGAGCCAAGCGTTTTGCCAAAGAGTTCCGCAGTTTTTCTTCCGTATTCCGAACACTCTCTTGCACCGATGATTGAAACCGTCGGTCTGTCTTCCCTTGGAAGAGAGCCGATATAAAACAATCCGAACGGATAATCCGTAATATCCTTAAGTCTATGCGGATATGCTTCTTCTGCACAATATACAAAACGGATTCCTCTGTTCCTTAGGTTCTGTGCATATTGAGTCATTTTGGAATATATTTCGGCTTCATCGCATTTCCATTCCCGAAGCAGCTTTCCAAGCACATTCCTACCGGTAATCTCTTTTATTCTTTCATCCCGTAAGGAAAGGATCTCCTCGATATTTCCGGTCATTTCAAGCAGTTTCTTCAGTGAATTCTGACCAAGTCCCGGAACGGCCGTTAAAGATGTTGCTATGATATTTTCTCTGTTTTCCATACTTTACCCCTGCTCTGATTGCCTGAACCTGTACCCGATTGCTTCCATTAAGTGTTTGGCACCAATCACTTCCTGTTTTTCAAGATCGGCAATGGTTCTGGCCACTTTTAAAATCTTATGATATCCTCTCGCTCCGAGACGGAGTTTCTCATACACTTTTTCCATAAGCACTTTCGCCTGCGGCTCAAGAATGCAGTATTTCTCAATCTCCCTGGCACTCATGTTTCCGTTAAAAGAATTCTTCGTTCTGCCAAAGCGTTCTCTTTGCATGTCTCTTGCCACGGCAATTCTTCTTCGGATGCTTTCGCTGCTTTCCTCCTTCGATGCATCAGAACTTAATTCATTTAATTTCACTGCAGAAGTAGCCACATATAAATCCATACGGTCCATGATCGGGCCGGACAATTTGGCGAAATACCGCTTGATTTCTCCATCCGTACAGCGGCATTTGTTCCTGTCCGGAAAATAGCCGCAGGGACACGGATTTGCAGCGATCACAAGCATAAAATCCGCCGGATAAGAATATGTGGCATAGGCCCTCGAAATTTCAATCTTTTTCTCTTCCATCGGCTGACGAAGGCTTTCAAGCGCTGACTTGCTAAAATGCGGAGCCTCATCCAGAAACAAAACCCCTCTGTGCGCCAGGGAAATCTGTCCGGGCTTTGGATTGCTGCCTCCTCCGATCAGGGCCTGTTCGGTTGCCGTATGATGAGGAGCACAAAACGGGCGTTTTAAGACCAGGGGATGCTCTGCGGAAAGCATTCCGTTAATACTGTAAATCTGGGATACTTCCAGGCTTTCTTTTAATGTCAGCGGAGGAAGGATGGATGGAATACGTTTGGCAATCATGGTTTTGCCTCCGCCCGGTGGTCCGACCATCATAAAATGATGAAAGCCGGCCGCTGCTATTTCCGCTGCTCTTTTGGCCGTCCCCTGTCCGTGCACTTCAGCAAAATCCTCTTCATCATCGGACGCACTTTGCATCACTTTCTTTAAATCAATCTTCGGACCCTTTCTTTTCTTCCGCTCCTTTTCATCGGAAAGCAGAAACTCTATGATCTGTGGCAGGCTTTCAAAACCGAGCACACGGATCCCTGCAACGGATGCGCCCTCCATTTCGTTGCATTTCGGTACGATGCAGGTCTTTCTTCCCATCTGTTTTGCCATAACGGTACCCGGAAGAACTCCGCTTATGAATTTTAATTCCCCGTTTAAAGAAAGCTCTCCCATAAAGAACATATCTTCCAATACTTCTTTGGGAATCACCTCCATGGAAGCCAGAATACCGATTGCTATGGGCAGATCAAAGCTGGTTCCGTTCTTCCTTAAATTAGCCGGTGAAAGATTGACCGTAATCTTTTTGGGTGGCATCGAAAAGCCGATATTTTTTAATGCCACTCTTGTCCTTTCTTTCGCCTCTTTAACTTCTCCGCCCGGCATTCCGACCATCTCAAATCCGGGGAGTCCGCTGGAAACATCCACCTCCACATTGACCGGGCATGCCAAAACACCCTGCATGGCACAGGATAAAATCACGCTGTACATTTTTACCTCCTGATTCTTTGCACGCAAAAAACAATTCGCATTCCATGCGAAGAAACAGATTGTTAAGAAAAGGAAAAATCACCCGATTGGGTAAGAACCGGGCAGACCAAATTGATCTGCCCGGGAATTGTTAAATATAGAATAATTAGTTGTTGATGGTAACACCCTTCAAACCGAGTTTCTGAATCATACCTACGGGATCCTGTGCGAATTCTACAAGGTTCTCCTGGTCGATTCTGCCTTCCAGATAAAGCTCTGTTAATGCTTCATCCATGGTAACCATACCTGCACGACGGTTGGTCTGCATAATGGACATTAACTGGTGGGACTTACCTTCACGAATCAGGTTACGTACTGCGTGGTTAGCAAGCATAACCTCGAATGCAGCCACACGGCCACGGCCGTCTGCGGTAGGAACCAGCTGCTGGGAAATAACTGCCTCAAGTACGTTAGCAAGCTGTACACGGATCTGCTGCTGCTGATGAGGCGGGAAAACGTCGATGATACGGTCGATGGTCGATGCAGCACCGATGGTATGCAGGGTGGACAATACCAAGTGTCCGGTCTCTGCTGCGGTAACGGCTACGGAAATGGTTTCGTAGTCACGCATCTCACCTACGAGGATGATATCGGGGTCTTCACGAAGTGCGGCACGAAGTGCGTTCGCATAACTCATGGAGTCGAAACCGATCTCACGCTGGTTAACCATTGCAACCTTGTGGATGTGCAAATACTCGATCGGGTCTTCCAGGGTGATGATATGTGCATCACGGTTATTGTTTGCTTTGTCAATAATGGAAGCAAGGGTTGTGGATTTACCGGAACCGGTAGGACCGGTAACCAGTACAAGACCTCTCTTACGATTGTATAAGTCAACAACCGCATTGGGAACACCCAACTGTGCAGGTGAAGGAATAACGGTGTTAACGGCACGCATTGCCATTGCCACGGAACCACGCTGACGGAATACGTTTACACGGTAACGACCAAGATTGGTAACCGCGAAAGACATATCCAGCTCACCACGCTCTTCAAACATAGCTCTCTGGTGGTCAGTCATAATCTGACGAACGATTTCCATAGTATCTTCCGGCTTCATTACCGGGAAGTCCATATTCAAAAGATGTCCGTTTACACGCATCTTCGGAGGAAGACCTGCGGTTAAATGGATATCGGATGCTCTTGCATCCATGGAAACCTGTAAAATCTCTTCAATTCTAGGCATAACTTGTGTCCCCTTTGCTTTAATTTTTGCTATTTTGGGCAAATATTCCTGCCCGGACGGTTTCCCCAACCGTACATTCTATTATAACTATTCTAAACTCTTCTTTCAAGTAAAAATATATGAAAATAGTATAATCTTTACCCCTTACTCCAAAAAATCCGCCATCACAAAATTACTTAGATTTCGCCCCTCTTTGGTCAGTACGATCCCTCCGTCGGAAAGGCGTGTTAGAAGTCCGTTCTTTTCGTGTTTTGCAATCACTTCCCCGTATGCTTCCCAAAGCTGCAGGGAGAATCTTTTGTAAAACTCCGTCGCTGAAACGCCCTTGTTTAACCGAAGTCCCATGATCACAAACTCCGACATGATCTCATCTTCGGACAAATCTTCTTTATCCGTCTGCAGATCAAGAAGGCTTTCATAATCCAACGCATTCAGATAATCATCCAAGGATTTCGTATTGGTAAATCGCTTATCATCCAGCAAGGAAGCAGCCGCGATACCAAAACCGATATACTCTCTTTCCGTCCAGTAAACGAGGTTATGACGGCATTCAAATCCCGGCAGTGCATAATTGGAAATCTCGTACTGATGATATCCGTATTCTCCCAGAATCTCCGCCGCACCTTCATACATTCTGCGTTCCTCATCCTCATCCGGAAGAGGGATTCCCAGTGCATTAAAATCCATCGAAGCAAACGGGGTTCCTTCTTCCACGATCAGACTGTAAGCAGAGATATGCTTCGGTTTCGGATGAAGCAAAGCCGCTTTCTTAAGAGACCTTTCAAACGACGCATAATTCTGTCCCGGCAGCGCATACATGATGTCCACGCTGATATTTTCAAATCCCGCATTCACTGCCATTTGATATGTGTGGTCGAAATCTTCCACCGTATGGATCCTGCCCAGAATTTTCAGTTCCTCATCCGATGCGGATTGCATTCCGATGCTCAACCGGTTGATTCCCATCCGGCGATATGCTTCGAATTTGCCTTCCTCTCCTGCTTTCGGAGTATCAACCGTACCCGGATTTACTTCGATCGTAATCTCTGCATTTGGATCAAATATTGCATGTTCTTTTAGTTTACATAAAATTCTTTCAATCTCGTTTGCAGGTAATATGGACGGCGTGCCGCCTCCGAAGAAAACGCTTGAAACTCTGATTGGTTCAATATTTCCCTGATTGTTTTCTCTTCTCTTTGTGAAAAACCATTCTATCTCCTGCAGTAATTTGTTTACATAACTTAACTGTGCTTCTTCCGTGCACGGACCCGAAATAAAATCACAGTACTTACATTTGCGCACACAAAAAGGAAGGTGAATATAAACCGCCAGTTCTTTTACACCTTCCTTTGTAATGTTCATTCCAGTACCCTCTGATTCATTTTAAATTACCGTTATTTTCCTTCATCCAGTTTCAGCACGGACATAAATGCATCCTGCGGAATTTCCACATTGCCGACCTGGCGCATACGTTTCTTTCCTTCCTTCTGTTTCTCCAGAAGTTTCTTCTTACGGGTGATATCACCGCCGTAGCACTTGGCAAGCACGTCCTTACGATATGCTTTAACGGTCTCACGTGCGATGATCTTTCCGCCGACCGCAGCCTGAATCGGAATTTCGAATAAATGTCTCGGAATCTCCTCTTTAAGCTTCTCGCACATTTTTCTGCCTCTTTCGTAAGCCGTATCCTTATGTACGATAAAAGATAAAGCATCCACTTCTTCGTGGTTTACAAGTATATCGAGTTTCACCAGATCCGACTGCTCATAACCTTTTAAATCATAATCAAAAGACGCATATCCTCGGGATCTGGATTTTAGGGCATCAAAGAAATCATAGATGATTTCGTTTAACGGAAGTTCATACTTAAGGAGCGCTCTCGTCTCTTCCATGTATTCCATTCCGAGGTATCTGCCGCGTCTTTCCTGGCAGAGTTCCATGATGGAACCAATGTATTCAGTGGTTAACATAATTTCTGCGCTAACCACAGGTTCTTCCATAAATTCAATCTCCGAAGGATCCGGCAGATTCGAAGGGTTGGTCAAATCGATCACGGTTCCGTCGGTTTTATGAACTTTGTAAATAACGCCCGGTGCTGTGGTTACAAGGTCTAAGTTATATTCTCTCTCCAGTCTTTCCTGTACGATTTCCAGATGAAGAAGTCCTAAGAATCCGCAGCGGAAACCGAAGCCCAAAGCAATGGATGTTTCGGGTTCGTAGTTTAAGGATGCATCGTTTAACTGCAGTTTCTCAAGTGCATCCCGAAGATCCGGATATTTGGCTCCGTCCGCGGGATAAACACCACAGTAAACCATCGACTGCACTTTCTTGTATCCGGGGAGTGCCTGCTTGCACGGATTGTTGGCATCCGTTACGGTATCTCCGACTGCCGTATCACGAACATTTTTGATTGATGCCGTGAAGTATCCGACCATTCCCGCCGATAATTCATCGCAGGGAATAAACTGACCGGCTCCGAAATAACCGACTTCAACAACTTCCGCTTTGGCACCGGTTGCCATCATAAGGACGATACTTCCCTTTTGGATCGTACCTTCCATAATTCGCATAAAGACGATAACTCCGCGATAGGAATCATACAGGGAGTCAAAAATCAAAGCCTTAAGCGGTGCGTTCGGATCCCCCTTAGGTGCGGGAATCTTCTCAACGATTGCTTCCAGAACATCATCGATTCCGATACCGTTCTTTGCGGAAATCAAAGGACATCCCTGTGCTTCGATACCGATCACGTCTTCGATCTCTTCCACTACACGTTCCGGTTCCGCAGAGGGCAGATCGATTTTATTGATAACGGGAAAAACATCCAGATCATGGTCAAGCGCCAGATAAACATTGGCCAAAGTCTGTGCCTCAATACCCTGTGCAGCGTCCACAACCAGAATTGCTCCGTCACAGGCTGCAAGCGACCGGCTGACTTCATAGTTGAAATCCACATGTCCCGGCGTATCGATTAAGTTAAAGATATACTCTTCCCCGTTCTTCGCCTTATAAATCGTACGTACCGCCTGGGATTTTATCGTAATACCGCGTTCACGCTCCAGGTCCATGTTGTCGAGAACCTGTGCCTGCATTTCACGGGATGTTAACAATCCGGTTTTCTCTATGATACGATCCGCAAGCGTGGACTTACCATGATCGATATGTGCCACAATGCAGAAATTTCTGATTTTTGACTGGTCAATATTTGACATTTCGTATAACTCCTGTTTGTTTTATTTGTATCTCAGTTCCACGAGTGCCCAGTCATCCGTTGTGATCTCATACGGATTACCGCAATACGGACAGTTTTTGTTTTTCGTCGCATCAAAACTCGATCCGCATGTCGGACACATGATCCTTGACATGGAAAAGTTTAAATTCACGGGCAAATCGGTACGTCTTTTGAATGTTGCACTGAAGACCTGGTTTCGATAATACACTTTATTTTCCTTTGCGTACAGTACATCAAAATACGCTTTTGTAACTACTTTTACCTGGTCCCCTTCGTCCTGAAACGATTTGACACCCAGCGCTCCGCCATAGTTTAAATCGATAATATCCTTCATCTTCGGGTCAAGTTTTTCTCCGGTATAGAACAAAAGATCCTGCTCGTTCTTTGAATAAACGGCCGTTTTAATTAACGAAAGCGCTTTGCTTGTAAAATATTCAAAGGAAAACTCGGGGCTGACTCTTTTCATTCTGGATTCAAACGCTCTTCTCGAACCTGCCGTTCCCATTTTACCGGCGGACAGAATCAGTTTCACAATCATTCGGATGAAGATAAAATACACATACAATAGATATCCGCCCAGGAAACTTGCGGCGGGAAGACCGAGAATGATTCCGATCAGGGCACCTTTATTCCGGATTAAATTCTGCGGCAAAAACACTTCCGGACGCAAAGAGATGCACAAGATATATAATCCGATGAGCGCAATGAAGAAAAAGACCAGATAACCCAGCCAGAATTCCTTCGTTGTCATACCTGCATCATCCAGGAAATAATAGGAACTTACCTTCGGAAACAGATCATCCATCTGAAATTTGGTTCCGCAGTATGAACATCCTTCCTGCAATCCCGCAACGGTCGATGCCATTCCGCAGTTCGGACAGTTGCACGGATCGTTATCCGGATGAGCTCCGGAAACCACATCCGTTATGGTCTCATATATTACGCTTTTTCTGTTATCGGTATACCGTCTTCTTCCGTTTATCTTCGCAATACGTTTCACACCGCACCAACTGAAGCAGACCGTACTGTCATAATGTGCGTCTTTCCAGTTCTGTCCGGAGATGAATTTCTTGCCGCTTTCATCACGGGCATAAATATCCGTTTGCAGATCAACGCCTTTTTCCTTCAGTCTTTCGTTCTGAAGTTTGAGCACATAATTAATATCGTTATCGGCAAACGGAATATTCTTTCCCTGCCGTACAGCCTCTCCCAATGAGTTTTTAAAATCCGTCAGTTTCTTTTTGAATACTCCCGTAACCTCTTTCGTCCGAAACAGATTATAACCCATTTGAAAAACCCCCTTTTTCAAACATAAATCTAACTCATTTTACCAAAAAACACCTCATTCGTCGACAAAATCCTTCGCGCGGCATAAACATCTTTCATCCGTTTATGATCATGTGGCGCATAACGCTTTTTCTGCGAATAAAATCCGACAAATACGCGCGATACCCTTGACAAAACAGGGTCATATAAATAAAATATATAGCGTATGTGTGCATTAAAAACGTCCGTGTCCGGCTTTAATGCAATGAAACCAAATAACAATGGAGGTGAAAAGCATTGGCTAATATCAAATCTGCGAAGAAAAGAATCCTTGTTAATCAGACCAGAGCTGATCGTAACAAAGCAATCCGTTCCGGCGTTAAGACCGCTGTAAAGAAGGTTTACGCTGCAATTGATGCTAACGATAAGGAAGCTGCTAAGGCTGCTCTGCTTGCTGCTACCAGCACGATTGATAAGGCAACCACTAAGGGCGTTTATCATAAAAATTATGCTTCCAGAAAGATTTCCCGTCTCAACCTTGCCGTAAACAAGATGGAATAGTCTTTGAGGCAATTTTAAAAAGCAAAATAAAACCTCTTCGATACCGTCATGTCGAAGAGGTTTTTTATTTTCTTTATTTCGCCAAAAGCTGCGTCATCAGAAGAATCATTGCCGAGTTCCAATATAATGTGATCTCATTGGTGGAGAAACTAAGCAATTCATCGATATAACATTTGGCTGCCGGTTTTCCCTGAAGATGCTCTTCCGCCGTCGGATCGTGAAGTCCCGAATCCGGTCCTCCGATCACCATGCCGGGCATCGGTTCCTTCTTGGCCGCAGAGGGTCTGTGATGAGGATGCATAACCCTGTTGGTACCGAATCCCGTTACAAAACAGGTATTGCAGGGATTCTTTCCGAAGATATAATGCATATGTTCTTTGGCAGCTTCCAGATACTCTTCTTTCTTCGTAAAACTGTAAGCCGTAAACAGATGCGATGCATTCTGGATCAGATACATATTGCTTCCCCAGATAAAACTCTTTTCATTGAAGGAAACATTGTACCCGTTGCTTCTGCAGATCGTCATTAAATAATCCGCCTTGGCATCGATTGCTCCGGTAATGATTCCCTTCAGTCTCTCATCTACGGGATATTCGGAAGAAAGATAGGCAATGTTTCCAAAGCTGAATACATCTTCCCAGCCATATCCATGGGAAATATGTGTATATGCCATCTCATCAAAAATCTCACGATACTTCATATCTCCGAATGCACGATACAATTCGGCGCTGGCCCAGTAAAGTTCGTCTTCGAGCCCCTCGTCTCCGTATTCACCGGTCACGATACCTTCCGGATTATGGAATCCTTTGACTTCCATCTTCATTGCAGCATCGAATGCTTTCTTCGAAGCATTTGCAAGAAGATCGGCATATTCTTTATCGAAGGGCGCATAGAATTTCACAGCCATCGCCAGCGATGCCGCAAAATCCAAAGTGGAGGTATATGATGTCGGAGAAACGACCAATTCATCCTTCTCTTCTTCCGGCATAAAGAAATCACAGAAACCGGCGCAGGAAACCTTATGATAAACTTCACCGGTCTTCGGATCCTGCATCTTTAACATCCAGTCGATTTCATACTTGATTTCGGATAAAAGTGCACCGAGTTTCGCATCGTCAACCGGAACATCAAAATTCAACTCCTTCAATTCGGGAGACTGTTCCATTGCCAGAAACAAATCTGCGATCGTAACCGCTGCGGGAACGATATAACGGCCGAAATCGCCTGCATCGTGCCATCCGCCGGTAACATCAATGAATTCATCCGTTCCGTAAATTCTGGCTTTCTCAGAGTGGCAGGCCGGATGTGCGTATACACCTGCATATTGTTCCGGTAATTCCTGACCGCATCTTTGTAAGTAGAAAAACTTAAGCAGTGACTGAAGTGCATCACCGTACACATTTTCTTTAATGGTAAAAGGAACACTCTTCTCCTCACCAAGCTGAATATAATACTCACCTTCTGCTTTCACATCGTCAAAGGCAAGCACACGATCCGTTTCACCTGCAGCTTTACACTCTCTTGCGAAATCGGCTTTACCACGGAAAACTTCTTTTCCGCCGGCACATTCCACAACGGAAAACTCGGCGTCGGATTCTCCACGGTAAACGGCTCTTTTCGGGTCTTCGGGACGATATCCGATTTCATTAACCAATATTGTCTGATTCATCATTCATCGTTTCTTCTTTCTTTACTCTGGGTTTTCTGGTGGTTTTCTTAACCGTCTCACCTTCTGTTGTGCTTGCGTCTTCCGTCTTCGGAGTGCGTTTGCGATAAGTCCTCTTGGGCTTTACCTCTTCCGCAGGGGTCTCTCCTTCCGGTTTCACGTCAAGGCTGATCTGGCCTTCCGGTTCGGTCGTCTTCTTTGCCCTCGGTTTTCTGGGTTTCTTTACGACTTCTTCCTTGAGTTCGCCATTTTCTTCCGTAGCGGCTTTGGCCGCAGCTTCCGCTTCCACAACCGCCTTGGGCTTTCTTCCGCGCTTCTTCGGTGCGGGTTTCTCCGCCGTTGTTTCTTCCACGGCTTTATTTTCAGTGGGCACTTCCGCAGGTTTCTCCTCTACGGGATCTTTGATTCCCAATGCTGCCTTTTCTTTCGCCGTCATTTCCGGAATCACGGCATGTTTGATCTCATCGTATTTACGGAAGCTGTCGGGAGGAAGTTCCTTGAATTCCATTCCGTGCAGACTTTCCTTCACTTCTTCTTCGCTTCGGATATCACGATACGAGGATTTCAACTGACTTTCGGAGAATTCCGAAATCGGTGTAAACAAAGTTGTTCCTCTGTTCAAAGGAATCGGTGCGGTTCTGTGGGAACCGTCCTTTAAGCGCAAATCCAGTTTGATGGAAGGTCTTTCTTCCTCTTTCTTTTCCTCAACAGGTTTCTCTTCTGCAGGAGTGTTAACTGCAGGCTCGGGCACTGCTACAGTTACTTCTTCCACAACGGGCTCGGGTTCTGCTACAGTTACTTCTTCCACGATAGGTTCGGGTGCTGCTACAGGCACTTCTTCCACAACGGGATCGGGAACAAATACAGGTGCAGGTTCTACTACCGGAGTGCTTTCCACTACAGGTGCAGGTTCTACAACAGGCGTCGGTTCTGCTACAGGCTGCGGTGCGATAAACGGTGCGGGTGTAATCACGCTCTCCGTCTTCTTCGGTCTGGGTTCAACCACTTTACGCTCCGCATTGCCCTCGAGCATACGGGTAATATTCTGAATGGCTTCTTCCTGTCTCTTTGCACGAAGCTTACGGATAGACTTCACGGTAGTCGTCTCAAAGTCGGAAGTATACTTCTGAATGGTCTTCTTCACGGTCTGGTCGGTTGTCTGCTTACCGTCCGTAGTGGACGATGTCTTAACACCGTTCTTGATAACTGCGATAACCTTAGCATTTGCAAAAAGATCCTTCGGAACTTCAATCTCACTGGGCGCTTTCTTCTTAACATAGTTTTCCTTTGCAACAGGTGCTTTTTCTTCTGCTGCAGGAGTAGCGCTTTCGGATACGGCAGGCTCTTCGGCAGAAACTTCCGTACCTGCATAAGCTGCCTGAGCTTCCCTTGCTTTGGCTTCATACAAAGCTTCCTCGGCTGCCATGGCCGCTCTTGCTTCGGCAATCTCCTTCATCTTGGCTTCCTTCGCCTGTGCGGACTGAATGGATGCTTCGATTACGGAAGCAGCATCAAATGACTTCTCGGGCTCTTCTTTCTTCTTGCCGCTGAAGCTCATCTCGCCATAAATATCGTAAGTCGGCAGATCGCTCTTCTGAACTTTGATTTCCTTTTCTTCCTTCTCTTCGACTCTGCTTTCGAGTTCGGGAAGTTCTCTTAAGGTCTTGGCATTCATGGTTTCCCAGTCGGCCGTGATCTGTACCTTCGGTTTTACAAAGTTTCTCTTTCTCGGTTTCGCCGATTTCTTTACATGGATTTCTTCTTCCTTCGGCGGTTCTTCCTTCTTGAAATTGATGGAAGGTGCGATCGGACGTTTAGCTCTTTCTTCTTCCTCAATCTTCTTACGCTCTTCTTCGGTTATGGGCTTCGGTGTAAATACACCCTTCGCATTGCGGTAAGAAGGCTTGGGAACAGACACAACCATGATCTCCGGAGCTTCTTCCTTGGTTTTGGGTTTTAAGGTAATCTCTGTCTTTAATACCTTATCGATCTTCTCCATTGCATAAGCTGCACCGGTCTGGTTGAGGTATTCTTTCTTATCCTCTTTCTTGGGCACAAGAGAAATAACCGGCTGTTCCACGGGAACATACGGCATATCAAATTTAGCCATGCTTCCTCTGGTCTCATCCTCGGTCGGCATTGCAAAAATAGTACCGAAGTCATTGGACTTCTGGATACCGGTCTTTTCCTCAGTTTTAGGTTCCTCTGCAACCGATAAGCTTTCTTCAGCCTTTTCTTCCACAGGTGTTTCTACGGCGTAGTTCTCCTCCTGATATGCATACTGCATGGCAGGTTCTTCATAGGAGGCATCCGTTGTTTCATAGGAAGTATCCGTATATTCGCTTTGATATACGTCACCGTAAGTCGAATCGTATTCTTCGTTTCTTGAGCCGTAATCGGCATAATAATCATCGTATGTTTCTTCGTAAGTCTCGCCGACAGCCGCAGTCTGATCCTGATAATAAGGCTCTGTATAAACAACTTCGGGCTGCTGTTCGGTATAGGCTTCTGTATAAACCTGCTCGGGCTGCTGCTCGGTATAGGCATCTGTGTAAACCTGCTCGGGCTGCTGCTCGGTATAGGTTTCTGTGTAAACCTCTTCAGGCTGCTGCTCGGTATAAGTTTCGGTATAAACCGCCTCAGGCTGCTGCTCGGTATAGGCATCTGTGTAAACCTCTTCAGGCTGCTGCTCGGTATAGGTTTCGGTATAAACCGCCTCGGGCTGCTCATAAACAGGTTCAGCTTCCGGTTCTGCTATAATTTCCGGCTCGGGAGCAGACATTTCTTCTACGACCGATTCTTCCTGCATAGCGAATTCCACAGCCGGTTCCGCTACTGCTTCCACTGCGGTCTCTACTACAGTTTCATCTACCGCTTCCGCTACGGTCTCTACTACCGGTTCCGCAGCGGGAATCGCTTCCGGTTCGGGAGCAAATACGGGTTCTTCCAATACTTCTTCCACCGTCTCAACCTTTGTCTCGGGTTGAATCTTATGCTCTTTCTTAACCGGCGCCGATCCTACTACATAGGTATCGCTTGTATTTTCATCATTCTTCAATACACCACTGGGCTTTCTTCTGACCGGAGTCTGAGAAGCCGTAACCGGTCCGCTCGGTTCCTGATAATTGGAACGGATCGGAATAGCCGCATTGCGGAAGGAATTTCTGGATGTACTGTCATTATCATCCGCCAAAAGCGCATAGTTGACGGCATTGCTGACAGGCTTGGGTTTGCGCACGCTGCGGTGACTTAAGCGGTCGCGAATGGACTGCATGGGATTGAAGCCCTTTTTCTTCTCGGCTTCCTGTTCCTTGGCTGCAGCTACCGACTGGGCAAAATTCTCCATCTTTGCCGCTTCTTCCGGATTGAAATCCGCACGGTTATCAGCCGCGCCTTCCACATAAATCTTGGGTTTCACGGGTTCCTGGGTCATTCCGACACCCAGAGATGTGTTCATCGGTCTGTGTTCCGAAGCCATGTTGATGCTCCAGATTTTTGTCTTCTCCGTTCTGCCCGCAAGGATATTACGTACGGTCTCCAAAGAAGTCATCATGGTATGATCCATGTTGTTGTAACGATGCTGTCCGTTTCTTCCTACGCAGTAAAGATTCGGATAGGAATCCAGATAACGGACGATTTCATCAAATCTCGAATAAGTATCGTAATATCCGGGATATGCTTTTTTCACCAGTTCTCTGTGGAAATCGATGATCTTCGGAGGATCGTCGATGATTCCGAGTTTCACAAGTTCGGAAACGGCCAGAGTCTGCCACTGTACATCGGACTGATTCCAGTAATAATCGCCTTCGTTGCAGAAATACTCCAATCCGATCCAGACATTCTCTTCGGATTTCTCCGGAAGATACGGTGACCAGTTATTGTAGATCTGGATCCGTCCGAGTTTAACGGATGTATCCTGCACATAAATCCAACAGTCCGGCACGATATTGTTGACGGTCGGATTCTTCGTCGTATTCTTAATTTTCAGTGCGGGTACCAAAAGACCGAGCACAACGAGATCACGGTAAGGAAGTCCTCTTGCCACTTCACTGACGCTGAACGGAACATTCTTCATTCCTGCGATCAGATCCTTCACGGGCATAGAGGAAATGACGATATCCGCTTCCTCCACAAACTCTTCGTTGTCATATTGGAAACGCACACCCTTGATGACATTGTTCTCCGATTCGATGCCTGTTACATGGCAACCGAAACGTAACTTTCCGCCGTTTTCGGTAAACTTCGCTGCGGCAAGTTCCCACATCTGCCCGGGTCCGAGTTTCGGATACAGGAATGTTTCCTCTAAGGAAGTATTGGTCTCTCCGTTATCGTTATATGCGTTCTTGGAAGGCTTATCCTTGATAATGCTGGAAACAGAAATACCTTTCAGTCTCTGGCTTCCCCAGTCCGCACTGATGGAGGACGGATGTCTGCCCCAGAGTTTTTCCGTATATCCTTCAAAGAAATTCTGATATAATTGCTTGCCGAAATGATTCAGATAATAATTCTCGAGATTGTTCTCTTTTTTCTTAAAAATCGAACTTTCCAGATAACTGAAACCAGCCTTCGCCGTCTGGCCAAGGCCCAAATTCTTAATTGTAGCGGAATTGAATTTGACAGGGTATTCAAAGAATTTATGGTTAAAATAGATACTGGAAACCCTCTTGCGGACAAGCATTACCTCATCCTCAAAATTCGGATCCGGTCCGCCGGGATTAATGTCTATGGTACGTCCCAACGCCTTGTCATCCTTTGCCGGCTGTCCCTGCTTGGAAAGAATCTCTTCCCACCACTGCTTGATCTCGCGGCTTTTGGTAATGAATCTGTGTCCTCCCAGATCCATACGGTTTCCGTTATGTACTACGGTTTTGGCAATACCGCCAACCTGTGAACTCTCCTCTAAAATGGTAACATCGTAATCTTTCGATTTTTTCACCAGCTCGTATCCTGCTGTGATTCCGGCAGGTCCGGCTCCGATGATAACAACCTTTTTCATCCGAATGTAACCCCTTTCCCTATTCCCCAATAGTCGATATTCCATAATATTATATCCCAAGTATCCGCTGTTGTAAACGATAGAACATTGTTTTTATCTGCTTTTTTTCCTTTACTTTTTTGCTCTCTGTGGTACAATATATTCACGTATTAAAGTTTTAAAGTGTAAAAATTTTAAAGTGTTAAATTGTGCGAAGGGGGGGGAACAGATGAACAGCAAAATCAGAACCGAAGCAGTTGATCAGTTATTTCGTGCCATTCTTTCTTTGGAAGACAAGGAAGAGTGCTATAATTTCTTTGAGGATTTGTGTACGGTGAACGAATTACTTGCACTCTCACAGAGATTCGCCGTAGCCAAGATGTTAAAAGAAAAGAAAACCTATTTGGAAATTGCCGATAAAACAGGAGCATCCACCGCTACCATTTCCAGAGTTAATCACTCTCTAAACTATGGCTGCGATGGATACGAACTCATTTTCCAAAGACTGGATGCCGATAAGTAACCGGCCTATCCGTTAATCTCCATGATATCCATGGGATTGATATATTCATTGTCATACATGATCTGATAACCGACTTTGCTCGAAGCAAAACCGACTTCAAAGAGGAGCTGACCTTTCGTAACGTCATCTCCTTCTTTTATTTTGGGCTGGTCATTATAGCGGTAAATCGTGATATAACCGTTTCCGTGATCGATCCTGACCGCATAACCGAATTCGGTATCTCTTTTGATGCTGGTCACTTTACCGCTTCCGGCCGCCATGACTTTGGCATCATTGGCTGCTCCGAAAATTACCATTTTCCGGAGTTCTTTATCATTCATCATTTCCGAAGAAACTTCACTGTTCTCCATGGGCTCATCCTCAATGGTAACCTTTCCGCTGACCGGAAGACCGTTGGGATAGAATTTTTCCGCCTCTTTCTCTTCTCTCGCGATCTGCTCCGCAACCTGATTGGAAAGCAGTGTGATCTGCTCCTGCATCTGGTCTTTGTCTTTTTGCATAACCGTCGTCAGTTCTTCCTTCTGCGCCTTCAGATGATCCACTTCCGCGGCAAGTTCGTTCCCGCGAAACAGCATGATCAGCATCAGCACCAAAAGAACAACGATTACGATCACGGATGCGTAAATGATACGCTCTTTTCCGTTTTTCCACAGATTCAGAAAGAATTCTTTGACTTTCTTCATGCGCATCCTTTCTTCAATAATTCCTTCATGGCCTCTTTGTATCCTTCAAATCCCATTCCGGTAATCGTACGAATACAGTACGGACGGATATAGGAAATCTGACGAAAATCCTCTCTCGACGGAACATCGGAAATATGCACTTCCACCGTCGGAATGCTCACGGCTTTCAACGCATCCAGAATTGCCACGGAGGTATGCGTATATGCGGCCGGATTGATCACAATCCCGTCGATTTTACCATATGCTTCCTGAATGGTATCCACGAGCGCACCTTCGTGATTGGATTGAAAAAAACTCACCTCAACACCCAGCTCGTCGGCCGCGTCTTTGCAGAAACGAAGCAGATCTTCATAGGTCTCGCTTCCGTAAATATTCTTTTCCCGAATTCCGAGCATGTTGATGTTCGGCCCGTTAATGACAAGTATTTTCATATGCTTTTAAAATCTCCTCAGCCGTACCTTCCGGGTTTCCCTCCGATACGCAAATACACAAATCAGCCAGTCCTTCGTAGATCGCTTTCCGCTCTTCATACAGTTTCTGCAGACGGCCTTCTCCCATGGATAACGGTCTTCCCTGCGTGCTTAAAGCCGATAAATCTCTTTGAAGGTAAACCACAAAACCGTTTCGTTTCATAGCCTTACGGTTTGGCGTACGTTTCACCGCTCCGCCTCCGGTCGCAAGAACTTTTTGATTCTTCGAAGAAAGCTTAGCGATTACCGATTCTTCTTTCTCCCTGAAATCCTCTTCTCCGTTTGTCTCAATGCAAGCGCCCGGAGAAATACCGAATTCTTCTTCGAAAACTTCATCCGAATCGGCGAATTCCTTCCCCGTCATTTCGGCAAGTAGTTTTCCGACGGTCGATTTACCGCTTCCGGGCATTCCGATCAGGACGATATTGGTCAGGTTTTTCTTAAGACCTGCCAGTACATCCTTACTGCCCGCCATCTGCATTCCTTCAACGGCAAAGAGTTCTTCCGCTTTCTTTGCCTGGCAGACCAGCATGTATAAGCCGTTTGCCGCAAAGAGATTTCGCTCTTTGGCTTCGGCGACCAGATCCGTTGTAAGCGGATTGTAAATGACATCAAATACAGCACAAAGATTGGGAAAATCGCTTAACTCAACCGGTTTACGATCCACATTCGGATACATTCCGACCGGCGTGGTATTCACCAGGATATCCGCATTTTCACATATCCTTGCAGGCGGATTTTCGATGCTTTCAACGCAGTCGCATTTGCCCGCCATCTCATCTTTGGCCTTCTCAATGTTTCTGGCAAGAACGGTTATTTGCTTAACGCCTTTGTTTCGAAGCACGTATGCAGCGGTTTTGGCGGTTCCTCCCGCTCCGAGAATAACGGCATTTTTACCCTGAAAAACAGATGCATCACCGTTCGTGGCATCATCCATCATTTCATTTAAGCCATACGCATCCGTATTGTATCCGTAAAGCGTTCCGCCTTTGTTTACAATGGTATTGACCGCTCCGATCTCCTTCGCTGCCTCATCCAGAATGCAGTAAGGCATAACCGCCTGTTTATAGGGAATCGTTACATTAATCCCTTCAAATTCCCTCTTTTGCATAAACGCATCGAGTTCCTCTTTCGGAATCTCCGTAAGAGTGTAGTCATCGTTTCCGAATGCGTTATGGATGGGCACGGAAAAGCTGTGACCGAGTTTTTCACCGATTAAAGCGTACTTGTGTTTCATGCTATTCATCCAAATACTCTTCTTCCAATAAGCAGGTTTCATCAATCAGTTTGCGGTAAACGTTTCGGATATATTTACCCGTTTTCTCTCCGCCGACTTCTTCCACATGACGT
Organism: Lachnospiraceae bacterium UBA3804; assembly: GCA_002368665.1. Lineage (GTDB taxonomy): Bacteria > Bacillota > Clostridia > Lachnospirales > Lachnospiraceae > UBA3766. The sequence continues at coordinate 156,046 of DFEK01000013.1, read as the reverse complement.
AAAACAGCTTCCTCACGTTCTTCATTTCGAATGGGGAGATTCTTGGCCTTCTTTTCCTTTGCGATTTCGGAAGCCAGTTCCATACGTTCACAAAGGAGTCCGGCGATTTTCTCATCCAGACTGTCAATCTCTTCCCGGATGGTTCCGAACTGCTTTCGTCCATTATCGTATAATACCAGAAGGTTATAAACCGCAATTGCCGCAGCGGCTTCAATACAGGGGACCGCACGGGGCACAATGCAGGGATCGTGACGACCGATTAAAGATAATGTCGTCTCGGTCATTTCCTTCATGTTGATCGTTTTTTGCTCTTTATAAATACTGGGTGTCGGCTTCATGCATACGCGGAAAATAACGGGCATACCGTTCGTAATTCCGCCCTGGATTCCGCCGGAATTATTCTTCAACGTCTTTACTTTACCGTCACGGATGACGAAAGGATCGTTGCACTCGCTGCCGCGCATTTTACCTGCTTTAAAACCGCAACCGAACTCGATTCCCTTTACTGCGGGAATACCGAAGATCATATGTGAGATCAGTGCTTCCATACTGTCATAAAGCGGTTCTCCCACTCCTGCGGGAAGTCCCGTTACAGCGCATTCGATGATTCCGCCCACGGAATCTCCGTCGCCTGCGATGCCGGTCATCATTTTAACCATCCGCTCTCCGGCTTCTTTGTCAATGACGGGAAACTCTTTTCCGATTGCATTCCGGTCGGGATTCGTTAAATCAAACGGAGTATCCGCAATATTTTCCACGGAATAGATATGACCGAACACCTCGATTCCTCTATCCTTCATCAGTTTCATGCAAACGGCGCCCGCAAAACAGATCGGCAGAGTCATTCTTCCGGAAAAGATTCCGCCTCCGCTTCTGTCGAGTTCATCGCCGTATTTCACATAGGAAGTATAATCCGCGTGTGACGGTCTCGGAATGTATTTCATCTCATCATAGTCGGAAGAACGGACATTGTTGTTAATAAAAAGCGCCGTAAGCTTTCCTCCGTCGGTTACGAAGGTTGACTCATTCTCCCAATTGACGCCGCACTGAATCACAGGAGCATCCGCCTCGCTTCTTTTCGTGGAAAATGCATTCTGTCCGCCTTTTCTGCGATTTAAAAATGCCTGGATCTCATTAAGGTCGAAACGCTCTCCGGCCGGGAGTCCGGTGATGGTAATTCCGATTTCCGGAGCATGCGATGCGCCCCATACGGATATTTTCAGTTCCTGTCCGAATGTCGAATGCATCAGTTCTCCTCCATGGCATGAAAGCCGTCCGTAATTATTTTTTCCCATTCATCGGGTGTAACATCCTTTAAATATACTTCTCCGATCTTAGTAGGAAGTACCACACGGATCACGTCGCCGTGTCTTTTTTTATCCGCTTTGGACAACATGGCCAGTTCGTGAAGATCGTATGTCGTATTCACCGGAAGTTTATAAGACTTAAGGACGGATAATACCCTCTTAAAATCGCCGGAATTCAGCATTGCGCCGCAAACGGCCGCCATTCCTACAGCCACTCCCTGACCGTGTCCGATCGTATATCCGCTCTTGGTTTCAATGGCATGTCCCAGAGTATGACCGAAATTCAGGATATGTCTCGGTCCTTTGTCGAACTCGTCTTTGGCCACCACTTCCGCCTTGATCTCCACGCAGCGTTTCACCAGATCCTCATCGGAAATATCTTTGCGTTCCATCCTGGTAAACAGAGGCTCATCATAGATGATCCCGTATTTGATTGCTTCCGCCATGCCCTCGGCATAGGTTTCTTCGGGAAGCGTTTTGAATGTATCGATATCGCAGAAAACACCGATGGGCTGATGGAATGCACCAACCATGTTTTTACCGTTCATCAAATCCACGGCCGTTTTTCCGCCAACCGAAGAATCAATGGCAGCAAGAAGTGTCGTGGGAAGCTGGACAAAATCCATTCCGCGAAGAAATGCGGATGCGGCAAACCCGGTCAGATCACCGACCACGCCGCCGCCCAGGGCAACGAGAAGGTCCGTTTTGGTAATTCCCTTATCCACCATTTTTTCCATTAACTTCTCCGCAACGGACAGATTTTTGGACTGCTCTCCGTGCGGAAAAACATAACTTTCCACCGTAAAACCGGCATCGGTAAATGACTGCGTCGCAGAATCCAAATAAAGTCCCGCAACCGTATCGTCGCTTACAATCATCAGCTTACAGGGAGAATGGATCTCTTTTAAGCACTCTCCGTAATTTAAGCCTGCGCCCACGGTCACATCATATTCTTTTGTGGATGCGGATACATGTACTTTATTCATTGTTTCTTTCCCTTTTTAACTTCTCTTCACCCGCAATATCGGCTTCCTTACAAAGTCTGCCTTCTTTGAGAAGTTTACATAACATTTCTTCATCGCTGGCCTTTAAGGCATCACGGTATTCTCTCATATGGCTGATATACTCTTCCATTTCGGCAAGCAGAAACTCTCTGTTTTCCAGGAAAAGTTCGGTCCACATCGTTTCGTTTAAATATGCCACACGGGTCATATCCTTGAAACTGCCGGCCGAAAAACCGTATCGGATTTTGCAGGCATCGCTTTTGATGTACGCACTGGAAACCACATGTGCCATCTGGGATGTGTAGGCAATGACGCGGTCGTGTTCCGTGGGATTACTCTCTTTTACATAGCCGAAACCGAGTTTCGGAAAGAACTCCCTTAAGCGTTCAAAGGATGCTTCATCCGAAGAATCAAGTTTACATAATATCATGCTGGCATTGTCAAACAATCCGGCAAAGGAAGCATCATAACCGGACTTTTCGATTCCGGCCATCGGATGTCCACCGATAAAATGAACGCCCGCAGTTTCACATACATCCGTCAGAGCGTTACAGATTTTGGTTTTCGTACCGCAGCAGTCAACAATGACGGCACCGGGCTTCATTTCGGATAAATGCTCTTTCACAAAGCTGATACAGGCATCCGGATACAGCGAAAGAATCCAAAGATCAATCTCATTTGCGGAGATATCATCCGGAAAAATACCATCGATATTACCCTCTGCTTTCGCCTTTTCGGACACCGCTTTGGTACGGTTATGTCCGTAAATGCGAAGGTCTGTTTTATTCTTAATCGTTTTGACCATTGCGCCGCCGATTAAACCCAATCCGACGACACAAATCGTTGAAAACTGTTCCATGTTATCTCCGTATTACTTGTCGAGTTTCATATCACCGGGTTTGATTAAGTTCATCTTACGCATAACGAATGCGATGAGCCAGGATAAAACACCGGGAAGAATAAAGCAAAGTAAAGCGATCTGCAATAAAGCCATTACGGGAGTTGCCGCAGCCACACCCTGCTCATTTACGGCAGTCATCGTGCTATATGCGTTGATCGGTCCGACCAAACCTGCGGTACCCATACCGGAACCGGTGGGATTATTCTGGAATTTAAAGACCATCGTGGAAATCGGTCCGAGGATCGCACTTGAGATAATCGCAGGAAGCCAGATGATCGGCTTTCTTACGATGTTGGGCATCTGTAACATGGAAGTTCCGATACCCTGTGCAACGAGTCCGTTTACCTTATTGTCCTTAAAGCTTGCAATCGCAAAGCCGACCATATTGGCGCAGCATCCGACCGTAGCCGCACCTGCGGGAATTCCGGAAAGCTGAAGAATGACGCCGATGGCTGCGGAAGAAATCGGAAGTGTCAGTGCCATACCCATAACCACGGAAATCAAAACGCCCATGATGAACGGCTGCTGATTGGTTGCGTATTCGATGAATCTGGAAATTGCCGACATCATGTTCGCAATCGGCGTTCCGATCAAAAGTCCCACTGCCGCACCGGATAAAATGCAGGCAAGCGGAGTAAGTAAAATATCGAGTTTGGTTTTACCGGCAATCAGTTTGCCGATATAAATGGTAACCATGGCTGCAATAAACGCACCGAGAGGTTCTCCCGGACCTGCAAGCACCACGGCTGCGGTTTCGGATAAAATGGTTCCGGCAACCATCTTTGATGCAAAAGCACCGATCATACCGGTTGCCGCAGCGGATACCGTAACCAGTGGCTTTGCGTTTAACTTCACTGCCGCGCCGATACCGATACCTGCACCGGTTACCGCCTGGGCAAGTTTACCGATTAAAACAATCATGCCTCCGATATATGCTGCCGTGGGATTGTCTATCGCCTTAATCCAGGTACCGATCTGAAGAATGATCGTACCGATAATCAAAGTGGCGAAAAGGCCGGTGGCCATTCCCCCGAGTCCGTCAATAAATACTTCTTTTAGAAACCGCACAAAAACATTGCCGGATTTCTTACTGTTCTCGCTCATTTTTCCATAATCCTTTTCTAATTAAAATTCTCTCAACAGGGCACAAACCCTACCATTTCAACATATTATAACAATCACACCTATCTGTCAAAATCTTTCCCTATTTGTGAAACTTTTGTGAACTTTTTTTACCGAAATTGGGGTTCTTTGCTTTACTTTTACAGCCATATATGGTATAGTTTGTATGTTGTATTAACAACCGTTACTATATTTATTTTATTTTTGGAGGTAATTGTTTCATGAACAAGGGTACAGTGAAGTGGTTTAATAACCAAAAAGGTTACGGTTTCATTTCCGACGAATCCGGAAATGATGTATTCGTTCACTACACCGGAATCAAGGCTGAAGGTTTCAAGTCTTTGGAAGAAGGCGCTGCTGTTGAATTCGAAGTAGTTAACGGAGAAAAAGGACCTCAGGCAGTAAACGTAACCAAGTTATAATTAATCATTTCATTGATTAAGTATTACAAACATTGCGTTAGAACCGAAATGAGATTCAAAAAGAGATATGCATCTGCATATCTCTTTTTTTATGTTGCTCTTCTATTACCATTTCAAGCTAATCGCAAATCTGAATGACTTTCTCGGTCTTTAAATCCCCGCCGAACAAATCCAATGCACTTCCGATCGTCACATGGATCCTGCCCTTTCCCGCTTTCTTCAGAAGTTTTAAGTCATCGTAGGAATGAACACCTCCCGCATAGGTGATGTCGTTTCCTTTGTAATTTTTCAGTTCTTCGATCAGATCGGTTTCAATCCCGTTTGCTCTTCCTTCCACATCAACCGCATGGATCAGGTATTCGTTGCAGTATTTCTCGAGATATTTAAGCATATCCGCCGTAAGAATCGCATTGGTTTTATTCTGCCAGCGGTTGGACATGATATGATATCCGTCCTCAAAATGTTTGACGCTTAAGTCGAAAACAACATGTTCCGCTCCGACTGCCGATACAAGTTTTTTCATTCTGTCGATGGACAGTTCATCGTTTTCAAAAAGATAGGAAGTCACGATCACATGCGAAGCACCCGCATACAGGAATTCTTCCGCATTCGTATCATCGATTCCGCCTCCGACCATCAATCCGCCGTTATAAGTCTGCAATGCCAGAAGTGCCTGCTTCTTGGTATCCTCATAATAATCGGATTCCCTGGAATTGAGCATAATGACATGTCCGCCACGCAGTCCGAGTTCTCGATACAGTGCAGCATAGTAAGCCGCGTCTTTTTCGGATACATAGTTTTCCTTCGCATAGTTCTGGGAATCCTTTAAAGAGCCGCCGACGATCTGCTTTACTTTTCCGTTGTGAATATCAATACACGGTCTGAATTGCATTATCCGATCACATCCTCCATCGAATACATACCCGCTTCTTTACCGGCAAGGAATTTAGCCGCGGAAACCGCACCCTTTGCAAATAATGCTCTGGAATATGCTCTGTGACTGAGCGTAATCACTTCATCCTGTCCCGCAAAGATCACATCATGATCACCCACAATGCTTCCGCCTCTTACAGCGGAAATGCCGATTTCCATGGGATCTCTGCTTTCACTTCTCTGGGAGCGGTCATAGGTATAATGATACTTATTATCAACCGAACCGTTAAGTGCATCCGCTAAGGCAAGTGCCGTACCGGAGGGCGCGTCTTTTTTACGGTTATGGTGTTTCTCTACGATTTCAATATCAAATCCCGCTTCGGAAAGAACCGGGGTTGCCTCTTTTAACAATTTGATCAAAAGATTAACGCCCAAGGACATGTTTGCACTTTTTAAAATGGCAACTTTCTTCGACATCTCTTTAATGAGTTCAAGCTGCTCGGGCGTATGACCCGTGGAGCAAAGAACAACGGGCGTATTGGTTTGTGCGCAGTATGCAAGAAGATCTTCCGTTACTTTGCTGGATGAAAAATCGATTACAACATCACATTTTACATTGCAGTCTTTAATGGAAGTAAAGGTCGGAAATGATACACCCGGATTCGTTACCAGATCGACACCTGCGGCAATTTCCATTCCTTCTTCTCCCGCAACAATTTGGTCAATCACTTTGCCCATCTGTCCGTTATAACCACACATTAATACTTTTATCATGATATTTCTCCTTCTTTTCAGAATATCAAAGGCACTCTCAATGAAAGTGCCTTTGCAAACAAACTCGTTTCCAATCTTTACTTTACAGAATTCCGTAATTCTTCATTTCTTTCTCAAGAAGTTTGGCATGTGCATCTTCCATTTCGCAAAGAGGAGCTCTGTAGATTTCTTTGCATTTTCCGAGAAGTGCCATGGCCTTCTTTACGGGAATCGGATTCACTTCGCAGAACAGCGCATCACACAAAGGAAGTGCTTTCAGCTGCATTTCTCTGGCCTTTGCTACATCTCCGTCAAAGAAACTCTGGCAAATCTCATGTGTCTGGCGGGGAGCCACATTGGAAAGTACGGAAATAACGCCTAAGCCACCGAGGGAAAGAATCGGTACAATCTGATCGTCGTTTCCGGAATACAGATCCACTTTACCGTTTGCAAGAGACATTATCTTTGCAATCTGGGAAATGTTTCCGCTTGCTTCCTTAACACCTACGATGTTCTTAACTTCCGTGCAGAGTTTTACTACGGTTTCCGGAGCAATGTTTACACCGGTTCTGCTCGGTACATTGTATAAAATGCAGGGAACCTTTACGCTATCGGCGATAGCCTTAAAGTGCTTGTAAAGTCCCTTCTGTGTACATTTATTGTAATACGGCGTAACCAGTAAAAGTCCGTCCACTCCGCGCTTCTCGGCTTCCGTAGACATATAGATGCCTTCTGAGGTACAGTTGGAACCGCTTCCTGCAATTACGGGAATTCTGCCTGCAACCTGCTTTACACAGAATTCAATCACATCGAGGTGTTCCTTCTGGGAAAGCGTTGCCGCCTCACCCGTTGTTCCGGTAACCACGATGGCATCCGTTCCGCCGCTAATCTGCTCTTCAATAATCTGGGCAAATCGCTCATAATCCACACTTAAATCATCCAAAAACGGTGTGATAATGGCAACTGCCGCACCGGTAAACAATGACATATCTCCGATCCTCCTTGGAAAGTACTGATAATACCCTCTTTTACACTATCCTCATATTATAATAAAAGATTGCAAAAAGTCAACAAAACAGAAATGCATTTAGAGTAGTATTTCCCGCTCTTTCATGATAAAATAACAATAGGTAATTCGGAATGGTTTGTTGTAAGGTTGGGGGAAAATGAAACTTTGGCGTAAATTCAATTCCTTTCTGAATATGACGCCCAGAGAAGGGGCTGAAATGCGGGATTTGGCGGTATTCATCCGATCGTTATCCCTTCTTTTTCTCGGTTATTTTGTTCTGACCAGTATCGCCTTGTTTGCAACCACATACTATGCCATCGCCGTGATCGAGTGTCTCTGCGCCGGTCTTTTTGTGATCAGCTTCGTACTCACCTATCGCGGTAAAACCGATTTTGCCATGGGATTCTTCGGCTCCGTCATTGTAACGGCTCCGACCGTCCTAACCCTGGTTGTCGGCTGGAAATCCAATTTCCAATGGTGTCTGATTGTTGAAGTCCTCGTACTATATTTTAATTTAAACTACGATAAAGAAATGAAAAGAAAACTCTTCTGGGTGATTTCCATTGACTTTGCCTTATTGGCACTGCTTTCGCAGTTCCTTCCCCATGCCCTTGACTTTAACAAATTCTGGGGTGTCTTTTTCCACCTGACCACTGCCGTATCTTACGCAGGTATCATCCATATTATCGCATTTTTTTATTCCAATAAATTCAATACAGCGGAAGAAAACCTCCGTGATGTCAACCTACAGTTACGCCGTATGGCTTCCACCGATGCGCTGACCGGTCTTCGAAACAGAAGGGATATGAACGAGTACCTGAATATGATCTCCTACTCTTACGAGCGTAATAATATCCCCTTTACCATCGCGATTGCGGATATCGATTTCTTCAAACACATCAACGATACCTACGGACACGAAGCCGGGGATTATATCCTTAAAGAAGTATCCGCCATATTCACATCTACCATGGAAGGCATCGGTACCGTTGCCAGATGGGGCGGAGAAGAATTTCTCTTTGTATTTGAAAATGCCTCCGGGGCACAGGCCAAAGCCATCCTCGAAGGCATGCGTAATACGATTGATAAAACGGTTTTCCGTCATAAAAACGACCAAATCCACGTCACTCTGACTCTCGGTGTGGAAGACTATTCCCAGATCATCGGTGTGGAAGCCGTCATTTCCAAGGCAGATTCGAAACTCTATCAGGGAAAACAGAACGGACGAAACTGCGTCGTTTATTAATTCGTTTTTCTTTCATATACACAGAATGTGTATACCAGATCAAAATAGGTCTGCTCTTCGCTTTCCTCAGTCATCTCCCATTCATCATTTTGATCCAGATTCGGAAAATAGGTATCCGCCTGATATGCATGGTCGATTTTCGTTACATATGCTTTATCAACATACGGCAGGAACTGTTCGTAAATACTTGCTCCGCCGATCACATAAACTTCTTTGTCTTCATACTTACCGGCTTCGGCAACTGCTTCTTCCACGGAGTGCACCACAATCTCTCCGTTTCCGGATGTCTCTCCGCTTTTGGTTAACATAATATTTACACGGTTTTTCAACGGAAGACCGTTCGGAAATGATTCGAGGGTCTTTCGTCCCATGATGATAATATTACCCGTGGTCTTTTCACGGAACAGTTTCATATCGGCGGGAATCGATACCAGCAGTTCATTCTTATATCCGATTCCCCAGTTTTCGTCTACTGCTACTATACAGTTCATTTTATTCTCCTTAAATGGCAATGGGTATATTCTCGATCTGCGGTCCGGTCACATAGTTTTCCACTTTAACGTCATTTCTCGTAAACTCGTAGAAATCATGAATGTCCGGATTGAGCCAGAATGTCGGTGCATCATAGGTCGGACGTTCGATCAGTTCCTTCACGATCGGAATGTGACGATCGTAAATATGCGCATCCGCAATAACATGAACCAGTTCGCCGACCTTCATGTCGCAAACCTGTGCCAGCATGTGAACCAGAACGGCATACTGTACCACATTCCAGTTATTGGCTGCCAAAACGTCCTGGGAACGCTGGTTTAAAATGGCATTCAACGTAAGCTTATCGTCTCCGGGTTTCTGCGTAACATTAAAAGTCATGCTGTAGGCGCAGGGATATAAATGCATTTCGGATAAATCCTGATGCACGTAAATGTTCGTCATGATACGTCTGCTGAAGGGATTGTTCTTTAAATCGTAGATCACACGATCCACCTGATCCATATCCCCTTCTTTATAGTGATGTTTTACGCTCATCTGATATCCGTATGCCTTACCGATGGAACCGGTCTCATCGGCCCAGGAATCCCAGATATGGCTGTGCAGATCATGTACATTATTGGATTTTTGCTGCCAGATCCAGAGCATTTCATCCGTTGCGGATTTCAGTGCAGTCTTTCGTAATGTAATTAGCGGGAATTCCTTGGAAAGGTCATAACGGTTCACCACGCCGAAGCGCTTGATTGTATACGCACTCGTTCCGTCTTCCCATTTCGGACGGACTTTCTCTCCTTCCGTGGAGGTTCCGTTCTCCAGAATATCCTTACACATGTTGATAAAAATCTGATCCGCCAGGCTCATTGCTTTCCCCTTTCATTCATTGTTTCTTTATACTTCGTCCAATTTAATCTCTTTTACGATCGCGCACTTTACGCTTTCGCCGATCTGTGCTTTGCCGAGAGTACACTCGGTTAAAAGTTTCCGAATCTCATCTTCCATGCTAAGCGGTATTTCCACCGAAGCCGTGATCTTATCCGAAAAGTCAGTGCTTGCAAAGGATATCTTTCTGCTTTCAAATTCGCGCTGAATCCGTCCGTATGCCTCATAATCGAGGACAAAGGAAAACTTAACGCCTTCGATTTCTTCCGCCAGAACGCTTTTGGCAAGCGCATCTTTGACCGCGTCGGAATATGCTTTGATCAGCCCTCCCGTGCCGAGTAAGGTTCCTCCGAAATACCGGGTTACCACACAGGCCACATTCTTTAAATCCGCATGCTGCAGAACCGTCAGCATCGGTCTTCCCGCAGTCTGTGCCGGTTCCTTGTCATCATTGCAACGGGTGTTTTCCCCTCGTTCTCCGATAATAAATGCCGTGCAGTTATGCTTGGCATCCCAGTAGCGTTTCTTCATCTCATCAAAAAAAGACACCGCCTCTTCTTCCGTATTCACTGCCTTCAGATGGGCGATAAATTTCGACTTCTTTTCTTCGATTTCTCCGACACCCGGGGTTATTAAAATTCTCATCCCCGTAATTGTACCATAATCCCCGACATGGGGGCAATATAGTATGCCCGGAGATTTTTTCCTTTAATTTTTCTACTATATATAGTATAATAAGATATCTATGAGGTTTGGGCGGCAGTTTGTCCGACCGGAAAGGCGTAATCATGAATTACGGGCGTAAGGGAGTTCGCAGAATTCAGAACGAACTCATCTCGAGAAGTATAAAATTCAGAAAAATGGGCGGTGTACTCCTGCTTAAGATCTTCTTGGTGGGTGTGCTTGCCGTATTTGTCGGTGCGGTTTCCGTTGCGATCGGTGCTTTTAAAGGTGTCATCTCTTCCGCTCCGAATATCACATTCCTGGACGTTGTACCGGAAGGATATGCCACCACGGTTTACGACTCCGAAGGTCACGAAATGACCAAGCTGATTGCGGAGAACTCCAACCGTACCTACGTTTCCATGGAAAAGATTCCGAAGCACTTAGCCGATGCCTTCGTTGCCATCGAGGATGAACGTTTCTACTCTCACAACGGTATCGATATCAAAGGTATTCTCCGTGCAGGTACCACTATTGTGAAGTCCGGCGGTGAAAAATCCCAGGGTGGTTCCACCATCACCCAGCAGTTACTGAAGAATAACGTTTTCGAAGGATGGGCCACCGAGAAAGAAACCATGGCCAAAGTAAAACGTAAAGTTCAGGAGCAGTACCTCGCCGTCAATATCGAACGGGAACTTTCCAAGGAACAGATCCTTGAATTATACATGAATACGATTAACTTAGGCCAGAATACCCTCGGTGTTCAGGCGGCTTCCATGCGCTATTTCGGCAAGCAGGTTTATCAGTTAAACCTCTCCGAATGTGCGGTTATTGCAGCCATCACGCAGAACCCTACCGCAAAGAACCCGATTTCTCATCCGGACAAAAATAAGGAACGTCGTGATGCTACCTTAAAGAAAATGAAAGAACTCGGTTACATCACCGAGGCCGAATACAACGCAGCCATGGAAGACGATGTGTATTCCCGTATCCAGACCGTAAACCAGTCCAATGTATCCAATGCGGTTAACTCCTATTTCGTTGACGAATTAACCGAGCAGGTTGTTGAAGACTTACAGAACGAATGCGGATACGATTCCCAGCAGGCATATCGTATGCTCTACTCCGGCGGTCTGAAAATCTATACCACCATGGATCCGCAGATTCAGTCCATCGCGGATGAAGTATTCGGAAACGAAGATAATTTCCCGGCTAACGCAAGATACTATCTGACATATAACTTAACCATCGACAAAGCAAACGGTGATGTGGAGAACCACAGCCCGCAAATGTTTGAGAAATACTTCAAGCAGTTTAACCCGAATTTCAATTCCCTTTATGCTTCCGAAGAAGATGCGATGGCCGCTACCGAAGAATACAAGGCAGCCGTTATGGAAGAAGGCGACGAAGTTCGTGCGGAGAATGCTTCCATCGCCATTCAGCCCCAGGTTTCCCTTACCGTGGAGGAACAGTCCACCGGATATGTGGTAGCCATGGTCGGCGGTCGCGGACCGAAGCTTGCATCCAGGACCTTAAACCGTGCTTCCAATACCATGAGACAGCCGGGATCCACATTTAAGATCGTTGCTGCCTACGCTCCCGCTTTAGACTCCTTGGGACTTACCCTTGCCGATGTTAAAGTCGATGAGCCGTACAACTACTCCAACGGTCGACCCGTATCGAACTGGTATGGTGGTGCTTATCGTGGTATTCAGACATTAAGACAAGGTATTGCCCAGTCCTTAAACATTATCGCGGTTAAAACCATTACACAGGTTACTCCGCCTCTTGCATTCGAATACTTAAAGAAATTCGGATTTACCACTTTAGTGGAATCCAGAACCACTCCCGACGGACGCGTTGTCGGTGATATTAACCAGTCCCTTGCTCTCGGCGGTCTGACCGACGGTGTTACCAATATGGAATTAAACGGAGCATATGCTTCCATCGCCAACCAGGGACGTTATATTAAACCGACTCTGTATACCAAGATCCTCGATAATGACGGAAATGTCATCCTGGATAAAACCAATCAGGAAGGTTCCCAGATCATCAAGGAAACCACAGCATTCCTTCTTACCGATGCCATGGTCAGCGTAGTTACCGCCGGTACCGGTGGTGCGGTAAACTTCGGAAATATGTCCATTGCCGGCAAAACCGGAACAACTTCCGATTACAACGACGTTTGGTTTGCAGGATTTACACCCTACTATACCGCAACCGTATGGGCCGGATACGATAATAACGAAAAACTGCCCGGCGACGGTTCCCGTGGTCTGGCACAGAAATTATGGCGTAGTGTCATGTCCAAAGTACATGCAGATCTGCCCAATAAGCCTTTCCCGACACCGAACGGAATCGTAACCGCTACCGTATGTGCCAAATCCGGTAAACTTCCGATCCCCGGCATGTGCGACGGATGCTTAAAGACGGAATATTTTGCACAGGGTACGGTTCCCACTGCTTCCTGTGATGTTCACTATAACGGATCCATTTGTGAGTATAGCGGACTTCCCGCTTGCGAGAACTGTCCGTTCAAGGTGGAAGGTGTTACCGAGCTTCATCCTTCCGAAACCTTAAATACGATTCAGAGCGAATATAACCTCGCCAAGAGCCGTATGTGCCCTCACAACACGGAATTCTTCCTACAGCCCAATGCACAGGCTCAGATCGCCGCACAGGCTGCAGAACTCGAACAACGTCGTGCAGCGGCCCAAGCAGCAGCCGAAGCAGCTGCCGCACAGAACCCCGACTGATGATTTTACAATATCGGATTTAACCCAAATAAAAAGGTGTGCAACTGCTGCACACCTTTTCTTATTATCAGCTTTATTAATTATCTTATCAAATTAATATATTAATTCTCTTCAGGCGTTTCATTCGTCTCGCCTTCGCCCTCTCCTTCCGGCTCGGTTCCTTCATCCGACCAGACAATCAACTCTTCCGCTGTGGGAGCATCCAGACCCATATACTCGGTATACTCTCCTTCCACGTTCATAACGACCGAAACAAGTTCAACATACTGTGTATAGACATATGCCGTCTTACCGTCATAAATGATCTTTGTCCAACCGTCATGGCTTTGGGAAACATAGTCAAACATATTTCCGTAATAAGCACTTCCCAGACGATCGTAATCGGTTCCCGGACCGGTACGGACATTGATATTGTCATCCGTTATCTTCGCACGTGTGATAAGGTCCGATAAATTCACTTCTTCAGAAGATTCTTCATAGAACGAGATTCCCTGTTCAATCGGAACCGAAGACGGTTCCTCTTTGATGATCTCCTTCGGTCTTGTTACCAGTTTAATGGTTACCACACCGATTCCTATGACAAGCACGATGATTACGCCAAGCATGATGGCATTCAGGGTACGTTTTTTCATGTCACTTCCCTTTCACCTTTATTCCAAGGTAATGATATCTTTTGAAGCATAGGTCTTTCGGAATGCTTCTTTGGTATTGTATTCTTCCGTCATGCAAAACTCCTTGGACCAGGTCATAAAATAGGCCCATGGCACTTTGCTCTCCTCCCACAAATCCATATCCGGAAGGATTCCGACTTCTCCCAAAGCCGCTACTTTGTCCGCCTTGGTAATCCTGCGAAGTTCTTCATATTCTTTCTTATAATCCGTTTTGGTACCGGCTTTCACATAGACATCTCGGGAAATTACGTCCACATATTCATCTCCGGGATATCCCTTCGGTTCCGGCGAATTCCAAACCCAGATCAAATGATCCAAATGAAGTTCGCCCACATAATAATCAAACATTTTCCGGTATAAATCCCTGCCGGTTTCGTGGCCGCGGGCACCCCACCAAAACCAGTCTCCGTCCGCTTCATGGAACGGTCTCCAAAGAATCGGAATGCCGGCATCTTGGAATTTTCGAAGTGCTGCCGCAATCACATCCAGATCTTCATAGAAACGCTTCTCCGCCTCAGAGCCCTTGACTAGAATGCTGCGGGCATCAAAATCCGTATTCTTCTGATAGAAACTCTTATCTCTTCCTCCGATGGGAGAAAACCAGTGAAAACAATAAGAAACGATTCCGCCCGTTTCTTTGGCCCATTTCAATGCCGTTTCAACGGTTCCGTAATTCTCATCCACTTCGGTCAGACATGCTTCGGAAGCGTCTGCACGATTAATATTGGGAGAATATCCGAGGAGTTCAAATCCCTGAAGTTTGGGTTTCTTTCCGGTCACTTCCCGAATATAGTCGATCTCCTCCATCGGAATTGTCTGTGTATGCTGACCGGAAATCAGCTTCTTTCCGGCAGTTTCATACAGATAATCCAGTAAAGCACATGCTTCTTTCGTTGCGTTCGGATTAACCGGTCTCATGTTTTTCCCCTATTTAATAAAATCCGCCCATATCGGACGAGGTATATTCTTCGTTTACACCGATTCCTCTATCGTATTCCATGGGAATCACAAATTTCTTCCTGCAAATGGAAATCGTAGCGGAAATGATTAACAATGTGGTCGCAGCGGTTCCGATAATCGAAAAAGCAGTTGCAACGGTACTTAAAGAAGAGTTTGCCGCAAGAGCATATCCGGTCATTTCCCTGCTTACAAAGTATGTCAGAAAGATCTGCGTAATCAGACCGATAATCGGACTTACACCTGCTACCATTACAATCGCCGCAATTTCCATACCGGGTTTCTCGTTGCTACTCTTACTTGCGGCAATCAAAAGAATTCCGAATACCAAAAACAAACTCAATGAAAACACTCCGCCTATAAAAGATCGGATGATATAATACATGACTCCTTCCGAATAATCTCCCATGTTATTCATTCCCAAAAATCCGGAATAATAAATTAACAACGGAAATGCAAACTGTCCGAACAGAATCGATGCACCTTTTAAAATCATGGCAAGGACTGCCGTTATACGAATGGATCTGTCAATCATGATTCCAACCCTTTCTATTCCCCGATACCTTTCAGATTCACACAAAAATCCTTATCTATTATACACAAAAACGCCCACCAAGTAAAGGTGAGCGTGGGCATAAAAAAAGCTGCTGACGGGAATCGGACCCGTGACCTCCGCCTTACCAAGGCGACGCTCTACCGACTGAGCCACAGCAGCATGGTTTTGACACCGAAAGTTATATTACCACAGAGTTCTTTCGTTTGTCAATCAATAATTCTCTTCTTATCGATTAAACCGCAATATACTTTCTGGCTTTGGTTTTTACCCTGGAAATTGCATTGTCCACAGACTTGCTTTCCTTCCCCAAAATCGTGGCAATTTCCTTATATCCGAGCCCGGAAAGCATCAGATTGAATACTTCCATCTCCGAGGAGCTTAGATCTCCCCTGACGGACTTAAGTAACTGTGCATAATTTTCCCGGTCAATCAGAATATGTTCCGGATTATCCACTCCGAGTCTGCGAAGCCCCGCTACGGCAAGTCCTTCCACCTCACCACCTTCTTCTCCGTCCGAGCCGACACTTAAAGATACGGAGGTGTTTAAAGGCTCCTGCTTCTTGCGGTTTGCCTTATTGACGGCGGTCTGAATGTTTCTGGAAATACAAAGTCTTGCAAAGGTGGAAAAACATGCATCTTTTCCATCCTCGAAGTCACGAATTGCCTTAAAAAGCCCTATCATCCCCTCCTGCAGAATATCCTGTTCATCCGCACCGGGAATGAAATAGGAACCGGCCTGCGCTTTGACCAGATTCTTATATTTATTCAAAAGATAATCCATGATGTCCTCTTCACCGCCCCGTAATTTACGGATCAGTTCCTCATCGGTGAAGTTTTCATATGTTTTGCTCATGATGATCGGTACCCCTTTTACCAAACACTACAGCTTATTTATTGCCCGCAAGTCTCTGTCTTACGATTTCATAGGATAAAACGCCTGCCGCTACCGATGCATTTAAGGAATCAATCTTTCCCTTCATCGGAATGGAAATCGTATAATCGCATTTTTCTTTTACCAGACGGGAAACGCCCTCGCCCTCGCTTCCGATGACCAGACCGATCGGACCGGTCAGATTGGCATCGTACATCACGGTTCCGTCCATATCCGCAGCCGCAAACCAAAGGCCTTCTTTCTTTAACTCTTCAATGGTTTTGGACAAATTCGTAACCTTGGCTACGGGCAGATAATTCAATGCTCCGGCCGAAGTTCGTGCTACCGTGGCGGTAAGTCCTACAGCGCGGTTTTTCGGAATGATCACGCCGTGTGCGCCGGCTAAATGTGCGGTACGGATAATGGCTCCCAGATTATGCGGATCCTCGATATTATCGAGTAAAAGAATAAACGGATCCTCTCCTTTTTCCTTTGCCAGATTTAAAATATCATCCACTTCCGCATACTCATATGCTGCAGCATAGGCAATGACTCCCTGATGTTTTCCGGTCTCGGAAAGCTGGTCCAAGCGTTCTTTATCGACATAGCGGATGATGGTATCCTGTTTCTTTGCTTCTCTTTTGATGGAAAGCACAGGTCCGTCCTGACATCCGTCAAGAACATAAAGTTTGTCGATGCTCTTACCACTTCTGAATGCCTCCATTACGGCATTGCGGCCCTCAATTGTGAATTCATGATATCCCATAATTTACTCTTTCGCTTTATTTTTGGTTGCAAGACCTGCCAGTCCAAGTTTACATAACTCTATCGCGCGACCTTCCCGGTCGCTTAAATACAAATATCCGATCAGGCATTCCAATCCGGTTGCTTTCCGGTATTCCGTGATCCCTGCATTTTTGGCGTGAGACAACGGTTTGGCACTTTTTCCTTTCCGGTAATAATCCGCCTCTTCCTCCGTCAGAAGGTTCTCACCAAGCAGATACTCCGCAAGTTCTGCCTGCGCGGATGCCTTCACCAGATCGCTTTTTTGCTTATGCATGGAGTTTAATTTGCGATTTCCCTGCTCGTACAGGATTGTACGGATAATCAGGTCATACACATTGTCTCCGACAAAAGCAAGCGTAAGCGGTGTTGCTGTCCTTAAGTCCTGCTTCGGAAGCGCGAAACATTCTTCAATTTGCTGATGAATGGTCTGCAATAGCCTTACCTCTTATGCTCTTTTCCACTTAACACCCTCACGGGTATCTTCGAGGATAATTCCCTTCTTCAAAAGTTCATCACGGATTTCATCGGCGCGTGCGAAATTTTTCTCTTTTCTCGCTGCCTGACGCTCCTCGATCAGTTTCTCGATATCGGCATCGAGAAGCTCCTTCTTGCGCTGGATCTTGATTCCGAGAATGGCAAGAAGTGCACCGAGCTGGGCATACATCAGGGAAGCAAAGATCTTTGTCGAGCCCTCGTTTACATTGGTATTAAGGAATTTCACCAGTTCGAAAATCGCTGCAATCGCATCCGCGGTATTGAAGTCATCATCCATGGCTTCCTCAAATTTGATCCTGTAACGGTCCGCTTCTTCGATGAGTTTCTTTTCTTCCTCGGTAGCTTCCATCGCCGTTGCTTTATCGGCAATGTCCTTCACTCTGTCTGCAGCCGTTAAGATACGCTCAAGCGAGTTCTTGGCCGCTTCCATTAAGTCTGCGCTGAAGTTTAACTGGCTTCTGTAATGCGCGGAGAGCATAAAGAAACGAAGCACCTGCGCATCGTATTTCTCCAGAATGTCGCGTACGGTGAAGAAATTACCGAGCGATTTGGACATCTTCTTATTGTCGATATTTAAGAATGCATTGTGCATCCAGTATTTTGCAAAAGGCTTTCCGTTAGCAGCCTCGGACTGTGCAATCTCGTTCTCATGATGAGGGAAGATCAGATCCTCTCCGCCCGCATGAATGTCGATTTCCTCGCCTAAATATTTACGGCTCATAACGGAGCATTCGATATGCCACCCGGGACGGCCTTTGCACCAGGGAGACTCCCAATAAGGCTCTCCTTCTTTCTTCGGTTTCCAAAGAACGAAATCCAGGGGATCTTCTTTCTGGTCCTCACCGGAAACCAGAAGCGTTCTCATTCCTCCCTGCAGATCATCTAAGTTTTTGTGGGACAGTTTGCCGTAATCTTTGAATTTTCTTGTGCTGTAATATACGGTACCGTCTTCGGCAACATATGCATAGCCCTTATCGATTAACGTCTGAATCATGGAAAGCATGCCGTCGATTTCTTCGGTTGCCTTCGGATGAGTGGTTGCGGGCATAACGTTTAAGGACGCCATGTCTTTTTTGCATTCCTCAATGTAACGCTCGGAAATAACGGAAGGCTCCACGCCCTCTTCGTTTGCGGCCTTGATGATCTTGTCGTCCACATCGGTAAAATTGGATACATAATTGACTTCATATCCCTTATACATAAAGTACCGTCTTACGGTATCGAAAACCATCATCGGACGGGCATTTCCGATATGGATCAGGTTGTATACGGTAGGTCCGCATACATACATCTTAACCTTGCCCTCTTCAAGCGGTACAAATTCTTCTTTTCTTTTGGTAAGTGTGTTGTAAAGCTGCATATTGTTCCCCTGTTCTTTCCAACCGTTTAATCAAACAGAAAATACGGTTTTTTGATACATGTTAAAGCATTTAATGCTGCAAACAGTTCTTCCTCTTTGGATTTTACATAAATCTTAAAACAGTCTTCCGCCTTTCTGAAGCCGAATACAAAGCGTGTAAGATTCTCTATCGTGATTTCGCCTTCGGCGCTTAAGCGTTCCCCTTCGGCGTTCTTTAAGGAGGTATCCCCGATCTTTATGGCGGTCAGATGTCCGCCCATCGGTCCGCAATGTAAAATATATAACCCGGCATTTTCCACGATCCTCTCATCGAAGATCTTAAGTGCCATAACAAATTCTTTCGGTGACTGCACACTGCCAAGCATCGATCTTACATCGATGATCCTGGCCATGGTAATCATCGGCTGCGGCTCTTCAAGGAACAGATCCTCTTTCTTGAATTTGTCCGACGAAACGGCAAACGAAACGGTTTTATCACTGAATGCTGTTTTTTCGTTTCCGTCAGCGCTCACGATTTCCGATTTTACCAAAGAGTATGCAAAAACGCATACAATCTCATCCTTTACGGATACCGAATAAAGATTTCCGCCTTTTACCTTTAAGGAGGCTTTGCGGTTCATCAGTGTATGTGCGGATTCCGTCAGATAACAGTCCGACTGTTGGGAGAGCGTTTCATTGATAAACTTCGCCGCTTCCTCCGCGTTCTTTTCGGTGACGGGTGTCAGAAGATAGTCTTCGGAATCCTTGACTGATACATGAAATTCCGAATCGTCTTCATTTGCTTTATTTAATAAATCGTCCGACAGTCGTAGTCCGTTAATACGGATTCCCTTACGCTCTTCCACATTGACGAAACCGTAAGGAATAAAATACTTCTCCTGCATGGGACGTAAGAAGGTATAAGGCTCCGCCTCACTTTGCATACACTGGAAGGCTTCTTTCATCAGCGCATCCATGTTTCCCTTGCGGCGATATTTTTCTTTGGTGAAAACATTCTTGATTTCACAGAGTTCCTCTCCCCTGCTGGTATAATGCGGGGAAAGATATAAAGAACTTACCGTTTCCATTCCCTCACGGCCCGCGAAAACAAGATTGTCACCTTCTGCAAGATATTCGATCTTCATCTCATTCCCTCCGGTGACTTATTGCCTGGAACATCCGCCGCAGTATTCACAGCCGGAATTCATCATGGCGGATGCCATTTCATTGGCTTCGCTGATTAGGCAGACTGCCTGTGCCGCGATACCTTCCTTGGATCCGGTAAAGCCCAGGCCCTCTTCGGTGGTGGCCTTTACATTGATCTGTGAAATATCAAGTTGCAGCGTATTGGCAATGTTTTCGCGCATTTCGTCAATATAAGGACGCATCTTCGGCGCCTGCGCAATAATGGTCGCATCGATATTGTTGATATAAAAGCCGTTATCCGTAAGCAGATTTCCGACTTCCTTTAAAAGAATCAGACTGGAAATGCCCTTATACTTATCATCCGTATCCGGAAAATGTTTCCCGATATCTCCCAGTGCCGCGGCACCGAGCAAGGCATCCGAAATGGCATGCAACAGAACATCAGCATCGGAATGTCCCAGAAGGCCCTTTTCGTAATCAATTTTCACACCGCCGATGACCATCTCCCTGTCATCACAGAGACGATGCACATCGTATCCCGTTCCTACTCTCATACAAACCTCTTATCGTAAGAATTGCGGTCCGTCATGTGTCCATACGTAACCGACTGTATATTATAGCACAGTTGTTTGACTTTTGCACTTTTCTTCATTAAAATTGTAGAGAAGTTTGAAATGCCCGGAGCAGCGAATGAAATGAGACCGATCAAAGACGAAGACACTCTTCGTATAATAGACAGCAATCTATATGATTTTATCAAAGACCATACACCGTATCAGGATACGGATGAGGTCTTTTCCTATTCCGGAATTTCCTATGATTTCAAGCGTTTTAAAGACCTTGTCGAGAAAAATATCCGTATTCTGTCTTCCCTGCCCTACTTATCCGCAGGGGATAAAGTCGTGATCGGACTTCTTACCTGTCCGGAATCCATTGCACTTCTTTATGCATGCAATTACATTTCCTTAACGCCCCTTATGGTGGATGTCAGACTCTCCTCCACGGAGTATCGCAGGATTATTACCGAAGCAGATGCCAAAATCGCTTTTCTGGCCGATCTAAGCAGCCGTAACCTGAAAAGCATCTGCAAAGCTCCCTGCCTGAAAAATGTATTTATTTTATCTCCGATTGAAAGCGGAAGCTTCCCGGCGCGCTTTTTCTGGGGCTGGGCCTGCTTCTTTATGGGATTTCGTTATATGTTCTCTTCCCGCAGCATTCCCAACGCAGGCGTATGGAGCGATTATCTGAAACTGGATCCGGGCGAAGGCATTTACGGGGATTATGTCAAAGGAGACGCCGATACCACGATCATCTTTGCAACCAGCGGTTCCACCGGTCAGCGCAAATTTGTCATGCAGACATCGCGTGCTTTAAATTTAAACATCTACTATAACGAATACTATTTCGATTTCTGGGATAAAACGATCACATCCGAGCTTACGTTTTTACCCATCTTTACCTGTGCTGGCTTTGCAAGCAGTATTCATATGCCCTTATTCTACGGAAAGAAAATCCTGATCCATCAGGTATACGATTTCCGTAAAATCGAGAAATCCATTCTCGCCTTAAAACCCAATATCATTATCGGATCCGTGGGTATGTGGGAACATTTCCTCCACTCTCAGAACCTCGGGGATTCGGATCTGTCCTTCCTTCGTTTTATTCTTTACAGCGGTGAGAAAATCGAAGCCGAACGGATTGAAGAAATGAACCGGGTTTTGGAAGAACACGGCTGTGCGGTCAAACTGATGCAGACTTACGGAATGACCGAACTTACCATTGTTGCGATGCATACTCCGGAAACTTATAATATCGCTTCCGCCGGCAAACCGTTACCGATGACGGATGTCATTATATGCGAAGAAGGAACGGATAAAGAAGTCCCTGTCGGAGAAATCGGCGAAATCTGTGTACACTCCATCGGTATGATGAAGGGATACTGGTTAAACGAAGAAGCTACCGCCAAAATGCTTCATGTACACGCAAACGGCAAAACCTATCTTCATACCGGTGATCTCGGATATATGGATAAAGACGGTTATCTTTTCATTCAAGGACGTATTAAGAACATGCATGTATCCATCAGCGGAACCAAGATCTATACACCCGATCTGGAAAATGAAGTCCGGAAATTGGACGGGATCTTACGCTGTGCGGCTGTTGTATGCAAACCACCCGGAAGAAACGATGTTACCGAGATCATGCTCTTTGTGGAACTGACCGAGAATTCTCCCTTAAGGAAAGGCTGCGAACATAAGATCAAATCGTATTGTTACGATAATCTTCCGATGTTCTTAGTCCCCGATAAAGTCATTATCGTAAAGGAAATGCCTCTTACCTCGTCCGGTAAAATTGATTACCAGTCGATCCAGCAGCAGGCAGATTCCTATGTCTTAAAACATAAAGTTACGGTCATTAACGTAAAATAAAACGCCGACAGTTAACTGCCGGCGCTTTTCTTTGCATCTTAAATCGTTATTTTGCCGCATTTAAAAATGCCTGCAGCAAATCGTTGTATTCTTCGTACGCGGAAATATTAGGGAAATCCTTCTTGATATTCTCGGTTGTACGGAATAAAAATCCTGCCTTACCCGCCTGAATCATGGCCAGATCATTGAAGGAATCTCCGGTTGCAATCGTATCGAATCCGCAACTCTGCAATGCCTTTACGGTCGTTAATTTCGACTTCTCACAGCGCATTTTGTAACCGGTAATCTCACCGTTCGCTCCCACTTCAAGGGTATTACAGAAAAGAGTCGGCATACCGAGTTTCACCATTAACGGTTTGGCAAACTGTTCAAAGGTATCGCTGATAATAATGGTCTGCATGTTTGCACGCAGTTCATCCAGAAACTCTTTGGCACCGGGCAACGGATCGATCGTGGCAATCGTCTCCTGGATTTCTTTGAGTCCCAGACCGTGCTCTTTTAATATTTCCAGTCTAAACTTCATCAGTTTATCATAATCAGGCTCGTCCCTGGTGGTTCTCCTCAGTTCCGGTATTTTGCTTGCTTCGGAAAAAGCAATCCAGATTTCCGGTACCAGCACACCTTCCAAATCGAGACAGGCAACATTCATTCCCATTTAAACTACCTCCGGTTACTGCCCATCGGGCATTTTTCCGTCTTCTTTCAAGACGTTCCTATCTTATCACGGATTCCGGTAAAAGTCATCCCGTAACACCTATAATCAGTCCGATGATTCCGAAAATCGCACCGACAATGGCCAGATAAAATCCGATATCGATCTTCTTGGTTACGATATCCGCCTGGTCATAAACCTTGCGTCTTAAGACAAATACAACGAATAACAAAACCAAAGTGGAAAGTCCGTATATCGCTACACCTGCCGTATTACCGGTGCTGGAATATCGTGTCATATAAGAACCGTGCGCTCTCTTATATGCGCCAATCAGTGCATGAATCGCAGCCCCGTATACAATACTGGTAATTCCCCAGACCAGGTTTACAATACCCAGAATCAGGCCTGTGATTTCCTTACCCGGACATTTGTAGAACTTATCCTCCTTCTCATATAGCAGGGGTGAATTCACAACAGGCTGACTGTATTGTCTGGGATCGTATCCGCCGTTAAAATTCGGGTCGTATCCGTCCGGATCATATCCGTTCGGATCATACGTCGTTCTGTAATTTTCATTGTAGATGTTGTTAAAACCCCTGTCATTTCCGTAACGGTAATCGGAGTTTTCCTCGTTAAAACCGTTGAATCCGTTGTTGTCCATATCATTCCCCTTTCCTATCAACAACAATTACGAGTTCCGAAATTTTATTGTTCAATAAACCGAAGCATATCTTCATATACTTCCGCTTTACGCGGCTCATTTAAGATTTCATGGCGCATACCCGGATACATTTTGCCGGCCACATCGGTGTATCCCTGTTTTTTCAAAAATGCGATCGCTGCATGGAATGCTTTCTCGTTCACGGCACAGGGATCGTCTTCTCCCGAGAAAAAGCGGATTGGCAGGTTCGGATTCTCCATCACATGACCGCCGTCCTTGTATGTCAGCATGGTCAGTTTCACCAGGTTTTCGAAACCGTTTAAGGTAAAACAGTAATTGCAAAGCGGATCCGCATTATATTTCTTCACCTCTTCCGGATCGGAGTTAACCCAGGAGTGAGGCAGTTTTTCCTTCGAAAAACGTTTCTCATAGGAGCCCATGACAAGCCCGGAAATCATGGCCATTCTGGCTCTCTCACCCTTAAACTTCTCGAAAAGACGGATTAGCATAACACCGAGTTTCATTCCCGCCTGTTTGGAAGGACAGCCTACCACAAGGAGTTTATCGATGTCTTTATCAAATTTACGAAGATAGCATCTGACAACCAGCGAACCCATGCTGTGTCCGAGGAGCGTAAACGGAAGATCTTTGCCCGTCCGTTCTTTCGCATAGTCCTTGATCTCTTTCGTGATATCATGCGTATCCTTTACAAGAGCCACATATCCGCCCTCGTACATATATCCGAGATCTTCTTTGTCCTTTATGCTGGCACCGTGGCCGCGGTGATCGTGCATGACCGTAATATATCCCTTGCCTGCAAGGTATTCCATGAAAGGAATATAGCGTTCCTTATATTCGACCATTCCGTGAACAAGCTGGACAATACCTTTAATTTCCGCCGCTTCATCCGGTTCGATCCGTAGAACATCCAGTTCAAGGCCGTCGGCTTTGGATACATGTTTGTAATATGTCTGTTTCATCGCCATACCCCCTTTCATCGATATTTTTATTATACCAAAAAACCTTCCGGAAATGGTATATAAATTAAGAATTTGTTCATTGAATTAAACACTTTTCTGAATTATAGTTATGGTATGGGGAAGCGCTGTTTCGGCGCTTATAAAACTATAAACGGAGGTATTTCTATGGAAACTCGTCCTTATGTCTCATGGGAGCTTATGAACTCCTTTCTGATTGATGCATTTGCCGGATACGGTGTTCCGAGAAAGGACGCTGCCATCTGTGCGGATGTTCTTCTTGAATCGGACCGTCGCGGCATTGAAAGCCACGGTTGCAACCGTTTCAAACCGATTTACATCGACCGTATCGTAAAGGGCACTCTTCTGCCCACAACCGACATTGAAATCATCAAAGAAACACCTACAACTGTAGTTATGGACGCTCATGACGGAATGGGTATGGTTGCCAGTCACAAAATCATGGAAATGCTGATTGAGAAGGCCAAGAAATGCGGTATGGCAGGCGGTGCCATTAAAAATTCCACGCATTACGGAATCGCCGGATACTGGACCACCATGGCCAGCAAAGAAGGTCTGATCGGACTGACCGGTACAAATGCAAGGCCTTCCATCGCTCCCACTTTCGGTGTGGAAAACATGATGGGCACGAATCCTTTGACCTTCGCTCTTCCGACGGATGAAGAATTCCCGTTCTGTTTAGACTGTGCAACAAGCATCGTACAGCGCGGACGTATCGAATATTATGCGAGAGAAGGCAAACCTACTCCCGCGGGAACCGTAATCTCCGAAAAAGGGGAAGCCATGACCGACAGCGCGGAAATTTTAAAAGCACTCGTTGACGGAACCGCCGCACTTGCACCTCTTGGCGGCATCGGTGAAGATCTGGCCGGATATAAAGGTTACGGATACGCTGCCGTAGTCGAGATTCTTTCCGCTGCACTCGCGGGCGGTGAATTCATGAAAGCCCTGACCGGTGTTTCCGAGGACGGCAAGCCGCAGATGTATCATTTGGGCCACTTCTTCTTCGTTATAGATCCCGAAGCATTCTGTGGACTGGAAACCTTCAAAAAGACCGCAGGCGACATCTGCCGTGCTCTTCGTGCATCGAAGAAAGCTCCCGGCGAAGACCGTATTTATACCGCAGGCGAGAAAGAATACCTCGTATGGCTTGAGCGCAAGGACAAAGGCGTTCCGGTAAGTGCATCCGTACAGAAGGATATTCTGGAAGTCAGAGACAAACTTGGTCTTGATTATCATTTCCCGTTTGAAGATTAGGAGCCTTATATGAGCAAATATATCATGGCACTGGATGCCGGAACGACATCCAACCGCTGTATCCTTTTTAACCGAAACGGTGAGATCAAATCCGTGGCTCAGAAGGAATTTACCCAGTATTTTCCCCACTCCGGATGGGTGGAACACGATGCGCAGGAAATCTGGCTGACCCAGTATTCCGTAGCAAGCGAAGCCCTTGCCAAAATCGGAGCCAAAGCCGAGGACATTGCCGCCATCGGTATTACCAATCAAAGAGAAACCACGATCGTATGGGATAAAGAAACCGGTGAACCGATTCATCATGCCATTGTCTGGCAGGACCGAAGAACCGCGGATTACTGTGAATCGCTGGTGGAAAAAGGGCTGGCCGAACCTTACCGTGAGAAAACGGGACTTGTCATCGACCCGTACTTCTCTGCCACCAAGATCCGCTGGCTTCTGCAGAATGTTCCGGGAGCCATGCGTAAAGCCGAGGAAGGTAAACTGCTCTTCGGCACCGTCGAGACATGGCTGATCTGGAAATTAACCGGAGGCAAAGTCCATATTACGGACTACTCCAACGCTTCCCGAACCATGCTATACAATATCGTGGATTTAAAGTGGGATGAGGATATTTTAAAAGAGCTGGAAATCCCCGTTTCCATGCTTCCCGAGGTACGCCCCTCTTCTTCGGTATACGGAGCGACATCCGCGGATTTATTCGGCGGGGAAATTCCGATCGCGGGTGCGGCCGGCGACCAGCAGGCTGCTCTCTTCGGACAAACCTGTTTCAAACCCGGCCAGGCCAAAAATACATACGGAACCGGCTGTTTCTTACTGATGAATACCGGAACGAAGCCCGTATTTTCCGGCCAGGGACTGATCACAACCATTGCATGGGGTCTTAACGACAAAGTGGAATATGCTCTCGAAGGCTCCGTTTTCGTGGCAGGTTCCGCCGTACAGTGGCTTAGGGACCAGCTTCGTTTCTTTGATTCCGCCATGGATTCCGAGTATTTTGCCAAGAAGGTAAAAGACACGGCCGGATGCTATGTGGTACCTGCCTTTACCGGACTCGGTGCTCCCTACTGGGATCCTTATGCAAGAGGTGCCATTGTGGGACTCTCCCGTGGCGTGAACAAATATCATATCATTCGTGCAACACTGGAATCTTTAGCCTATCAGACCTATGATATTCTGACCGCCATGGAAGCCGATGCAGGAATGAAACTCTCCTCTCTAAACGTTGACGGAGGTGCCTGCGCCAATAATCTTTTGATGCAGATGCAGGCGGACATTATCCAGACGGAAGTCAACCGTCCCACCTGCGTGGAAACAACAGCCGCAGGAGCCGCTTATCTGGCCGGCCTCGCAGTCGGTTACTGGAAAAGCCAGGAGGATCTGATCCAAAACATTTCCATCGACAAACGCTTTGTTCCGCAGATTTCATTTGAAGAACAGCAAAAGAAACTGAAACGTTGGCATAAAGCGGTTGCCTACACCAGAGCCTGGGAAAAAGACGAGGAATAACAAAAGAAATAATAAGAAGCGTCACAATATGTGACGCTTCTTTAATGTTTAAACTATTCACTTCACAAATACTTATTCAAAGTCCACTACATCTGCCCATTTTAAGAGGAATTCCTTCTCTTCGGGCTTGCCCTTAACGGACTGGGATGCGGCTACGATGGGCAGCCATTTTTCCACATACTGACGTGCGGTATCGGTCTTTTCACAGAACATATTTAAGTACTTTGCCGCAAGCTCATCCTTGCCCGCAAGGCTGAATAACAGATATGTTCTTGCCACATCCGCGGAAGCGTTTCCGCTCGTGACATGAGCCCAGTCAAGGATATGAGGAATGCCGTCGTTGTCGATAATAATATTGGACGGATTAAAATCGCCGTGGCAGACTTTATTGTGCGAAGGAAGTGCATTCAGTCTGGTATGCAGTTCGTATCTAGCCGTTGCATCGAGAGCGGACTGGCTGATCTTACGCTGCATCTTCTCTTTCTGGGAATTTAAATTCGCAACCGTAAAGGAATGAACCTTGATCTGTAAATCCACAAACAGTTCCAGATATTCGTCCATTTTCTTCGGATTTTCATCCATCAACTGCTGTAAGGTCTTGCCTTCCACGAATTCAGTTGCGATTGCCCATTTTCCGTCGATCTTGCAAACCTCACGGATACGGGGAATGTGCAGTTCCGTTAAATCTTCCACTCTTGCCTGATTGCATGCTTCATTCAGAATATCTGCCTTGGAGAAGGCATCGTTCTCAAATACTTTAATGGCAAGATTTCCGTCTCTGTATATTTTCTTTGTACCTCTGTCGGCAATGAGATTATCTAATTTCATGTTTTCCCCCTCCTTATACTTCTACATGCTTTCCGTAGTATGCATTTAAGTACATCTGTTTAATCTCGCTCATCAGCGGATATCTCGGGTTTGCACCGGTACACTGATCGTCGAATGCCTGCTCGGTCATGTCATCAAGTCTTTCAAGGAACTCTTTCTCGTCGATACCGTATTCCTTAATGCTCTTCTTGATGCCGATTTTTTTCTTTAATTCATCAATTGCTTTGATCAGGCTTTCCACTTTCTCTTCATCGGTCTTGCCCTTCAGGCCGAGTGCCGTGGCAACTTCCGCATAGCGAGCCAGGGTATGCGGATGATCGTACTGGGAGAAGGTTCCCATCTTGGTCGGAACTTCCGCGGAGTTGAAGCGGATTACTTCATCAATCAACAGCGCGTTGGCCACACCGTGAGGGATGTGATAGAACGCACCGAGTTTATGTGCCATGGAATGGCATACGCCGAGGAATGCGTTTGCAAAAGCCATACCGGCCATTGTTGCGGCATTTGCCATCTTCTCTCTGGCTACGGGATCATTTGCACCGTTCTCATATGCTCTGGGAAGGTATTCAAAGATTACCTTCAGTGCCTGAATGGCAAGTCCGTCGGTATAATCGGTTGCCATGACGGAAGCATATGCTTCCAGTGCATGCGTTACCGCATCGATACCGGATGCACTTGTCAATC
The DNA here is from genome assembly GCA_002368665.1 of Lachnospiraceae bacterium UBA3804. Lineage (GTDB taxonomy): Bacteria > Bacillota > Clostridia > Lachnospirales > Lachnospiraceae > UBA3766. The sequence goes on along the minus strand of DFEK01000013.1, from coordinate 126,783 downwards.
CCTTCGGAGCGTTCATATGAAGGTCGGCATCGATAATTGCCATATTCGGTAACAGTTCATAATCGGCAAGCGGATATTTGGTTCCGGTTGTTTCATCGGTAATTACGGCGAACGGAGTTACTTCGGAACCGGTACCTGCGGATGTCGGAATGGCAATGAAATATGCCTTCTCTCCCATCTTCGGGAAGGTATAGATTCTCTTGCGGATATCACAGAAACGCATCGCCATATCCATGAAATCTGCTTCGGGATGCTCATAAAGTACCCACATGATCTTTCCTGCATCCATTGCGGAACCGCCGCCCAGTGCGATGATGGTATCCGGCTTAAATTCAGCCATCAGTTTCGCACCTTCCTTGGCACATGCAAGGTTGGGATCGGGAGCAACATTGCTGAATGTCGTATACTGAATTCCGAGTTCTTCGAGCTTATCGGTGATCGGTTTGGTATAACCGTTCTCAAATAAGAAGCTGTCTGTTACAATGAACGCACGCTTCTTTCCATATACTGCTTTTAATTCATCCAGGGCTACCGGCAGACAGCCCTTCTTCATATAAACCTTTCCGGGTGTTCTGAACCACAACATATTCTCTCTCCTCTCCGCTACGGTCTTGATGTTCAAAAGATGCTTCACGCCGACATTCTCCGAAACGGAGTTGCCGCCCCAGGAACCGCATCCGAGGGTAAGGGAAGGAGTCAGTTTAAAGTTGTAAAGATCACCGATTCCGCCGTGGGAGGAAGGAGTGTTGATTAAGATTCTGCAGGTCTTCATGCGTTCACCGAATTCAGCAATTTTCTCCTGCTCGGTTATCACATTGACATAGAGTGAAGACGTATGACCGTATCCGCCGTCCGCAATCAGTCTTTCCGCTTTATTTAATGCATCCGCAAAATCTTTCGCTCTGTACATTGCAAGTACGGGCGATAATTTCTCATGAGCAAATTCTTCGGAGAGTTCCACGCTCTTAACCTCGCCGATTAAGATCTTGGTCTTCTCGGGAACTTTCACCCCTGCCAGGGATGCAATCTTAAATGCGCTCTGTCCTACGATCTTGGCATTTAAGGATCCGTTGATCAGAATCGTCTTGCGGACTTTCTCGATTTCCGAAGGTTTTAAGAAATAGCATCCGCGATTTGTAAATTCCTCTTTCACCGCATCATATACTTTATCCAAAACGATGGTAGACTGCTCGGAAGCACAGATCATACCGTTATCGAAAGTCTTCGAATGAATGATGGAATTGACCGCTAAGATCACGTCTGCGGAATCATCAATGATTGCAGGTGTATTTCCGGCGCCTACACCGATGGCCGGTTTTCCGGAGGAATATGCACTCTTAACCATACCGGGACCTCCGGTAGCCAAAATGATATCGGATTCCTTCATTACCAGTGTCGTCATATCCAGGGACGGAACATCGATCCAGCGGATGATGCCTTCCGGAGCTCCTGCCGCAACCGCTGCTTCCAAAACCACCTTTGCAGCCGCAATCGTGGAATTCTTTGCACGGGGATGTGGTGAAATGATGATGGCATTTCTGGTTTTTAACGCAAGTAACGTTTTGAAAATAGCCGTCGAAGTCGGGTTCGTCGTCGGAATAACCGCCGCAATAACACCGACGGGCTCGGCAATTTTACGAATGCCGAAGGCCTTGTCTTCTTCAACCACACCACATGTAACGGTATCCTTATATTTATTGTAAATGTATTCAGCCGCATAGTGGTTCTTGATTACCTTATCCTCCACAATGCCCATGCCGGTCTCTTCCACTGCCATTTTGGCAAGCGGAATTCTGGCTTGGTTGGCTGCTACAGCAGCTGCCTTAAAAATGGCATCCACCTGCTCCTGGGTGTAGGACGCATAGATCTGCTGTGCCTTCTTTAATTCTTTCAAAGCTTTTTCAAGGCTTTCCACGCTGTCCACTAGAGCTGTTTTTTTCTCTGCCATGTTGATGACCTCCTTACTGAATTGCTCGTTAAAATATATTGTTAATTATTTAACAATGCGATTATACTTCAGAATCCTTCCTGCGTCAATATGCATTGTTAAAAAATTATCGTTCTTCATGCAATCCAAGTTCCATCTTCATTGTTTTCTTCTGTTTATACATATTTTCATCGGCTTTGCGGATGATTTCTTCCAGATTATCCTGTGAAGATCGATACACTGCATATCCGATTGCCACGGAAAGAGGAACCGTTTGTTTATTCTCTTGATTAAACTCTTCAATCTTTCGGTTTAACTGCGCCAGATGATCATGGAATACCGGGTCGGATGAGGCTCCTTTACTCATAATCAGAAACTCGTCTCCGCCCATCCTGAAACTTTTGTCTTCTCCAAATACCATTTGGATATATTCGGACAGTTTCTTAATATACTCATCTCCCACCAGATGTCCGAGCTTATCGTTTACGACTTTCAGATGGTTCATGTCCAGCATTACCATCGTATATGTTTCATCGGAGCCCTTCATGGCTTCCACAGCATTATTATAAGCTTTGCGGTTCTTCAAACCGGTCAGAGCGTCCGTATATGCCATCTTCTCCATAACCTCCGCATAGCGGCTCTTACGGCTCATATCGGACATATTGATAAACTCATATATTCCGCACATAAAGATAAAGAGGAAAATGACATAGCGGTAGTTGGACGATCCATAATATAAGGAAGGATTGATCCGGTAACGGATCATCTCGAATACTGCGAAGACCAGGGGAACCAGGAATGTGATAGACAGGATAACTATCAGACCTTTTTTCACCTTCTTTGTCACAATACTCCGGATAAAAAGATATATGACAAACGCAATGGTAAGTGCCAGAATAATATGGCTTACCACCAAGAGTTCATGATAATCTTTGATTCCAAGAGATGTCAGAATGATCTGGGTCAGAATATTAATCGCCGCAAGAAGTGCCACGATCAGGCCGACTTTGGTCCGGTTGTTTCCGGTAATGTACGCCGCAAACAGGACGGTCGGGATCGGTAACATCGCTATCATCATATAATCGATGAAATGGATTGCTACGGGTAATCCGAAAAGACAGGAAAGAAAGGTTCCTTCCGAGGCGATCCAAAGCGAAGAAACCACCGAAAAAGCGCCCATACTCATGATTTCATATCGTGTGTCTCCAAAGCCCTTTCCCGTGATTCCTATGCTAAAATAGACCAGTCCGAATGAAAATGCCAGAACACAGAGCATCATAAGCGGTATGGATTTCTGCATTTCCCGGACAATATAATAAACTCCGTTATTAATGGTCAGTTCTTCGATCTTTCCCTCTGTCTTTAGATAGATATTTTCCAATTCAATGGAAAGAACATCATCTCCCGTATTGTTCGGTATCGTGACCACATGCGGAAAGACACCGTATGCCTTACCGAAAATGACGGGGGCTTTCGGATGAAAATCATAGATCATTTCATTTCCCATATATACGGTAAAATAGACATTTTTGGTATAAAAACAAAGATTTCCGTTTCCTACGCTGTCAGCATCCATTTCTTTGTAAATTCGTACTTTGCCGCTGCTCATTAAGGAGGAAAAATCAACAGCCGAGCCATCCTCTTTCACCCAGCCGGATTCATAATCGATCACTTGCGTTTCTATATTCTTACCGAGATTTCGGGATACAAGGGCTGTAATCAAGACAAAAAAGACAAACACAAGAACAAGCAGGCAATAATAAAACCTGCTGTCAAAGAACACTTTCCCCACTAAAGAATTCTTCTTCATACACAACCCCCATGAACACAATTCCATTATAGACTTTCCCATTACTTTTCGCAAGGATAAGGGTTGATTTTGCACAGAAAAACAGGCACCCTTTCGGTGCCTGTTTTGTAACATTCTATTATAATTATTCGATGACTTTAATCCATCCTTCGGGAGCTTCGATTTCGCATCTCTGAATTCCGGTTAAGGTATCATAAATCTTCTTGGTCCAAGGTCCCATCTCTTCCATTCCGCTCGGGAAGAAGATATCGGTTCCGTGATCATGAATTCTGCCTACGGGTGAAACAACGGCTGCGGTTCCGCAAAGTCCGCATTCTGCGAAGTCTTTCACTTCATCGAAGAATACTTCTCTGTGTTCAACTTTCATACCAAGATAATGCTCAGCTACATAGCAGATGCTTCTTCTGGTGATGGAAGGAAGGATACTGTCGGACTTCGGAGTTACCAAAGTGCCGTCCTTGGTAATGAAGATAAAGTTTGCTCCGCCGGTCTCCTCAACCTTGGTACGGGTCTTGGGATCTAAGTACATATTCTCGGCAAAACCTTCTTTATGTGCAAGCTGGATCGGATATAAGCTCATTGCATAGTTAAGACCTGCCTTGATGTTACCGGTTCCGTTCGGAGCCGCACGGTCATAATCGGAAACCTTGATGGAAATAGGCTTAGCGCCGCCCTTGAAGTAAGGACCTACAGGTGTAGTAAGAATTCTGAATTCATACTCTTCTGCGGGCTTAACACCGATAACGGAGTTGGTTCCGATCATGAACGGTCTTAAGTATAAGCTTGCGCCGGTTCCGTAAGGAGGAACAAACTCCTTATTTGCGGCAACAACCTTCTCAACCGCTTCCACAAATTTGTCCTTCGGGAAAGGAGGCATCACCAAACGTACTGCGGAGTCATACATACGCTCTGCGTTCATGTCGGGACGGAAGCAGACGATTTTGCCTTCCTTTGTATAATATGCTTTAAGGCCTTCAAAGCAGGACTGGGAATACTGGAAGACGCATGCGCACTCGTTCAGCACGATGTTAGCGTCGGTAATAATGGCGCCGTCGTCCCATTTTCCGTCTTTGAATTTGGATACATAACGATAATCCGTCTGGATATATCCAAAGCCTAAATTTGCCCAATCGATATTCTTACTCATATCAAATCACTCCTTTCATTTCAATAGAGTATATTTTACACCCAGCAATAAGCGATATGCAATAGTTTCTTGATAAAAAACGCTTGACATTGCGGCCTTGTTTTTGTATAGTAATAAAGCGGTTTGTTTTAGGGGTCTTAGCTCAGCTGGGAGAGCATCTGCCTTACAAGCAGAGGGTCATAGGTTCGAGCCCTATAGGCCCCACGCATAACCTTCCGGTTAGCAAATCCATTCGGTTAGCAAACCCATTCGGACGAAATCCTGATTTCGTCCGAAGAGGAGACGCAACGAAGCGTAGTGAGGACTGAGTATACGAAGTCCGAACAATAGCGAAGTTTGCGGCGACGAGGCGAGATAGCTCAGTTGGCTAGAGCACGCGGTTCATACCCGCGGTGTCGAGGGTTCGAATCCCCCTCTCGCTATTAAAAGAACAGAGTCCAATTTTGGACTCTGTTCTTTTAATTTAGTAAATTGAGTTTAGAGAACCCGAAGACAACGCGGGCGGTGTCGAGGGGCGCACGAGGTCCGGTGGACCTCGGTTTTGCGCGGACCGGAGCGGCAGCGGAGACTCGAATCCCCCTCTCGCTATCACTGAAAAAGGAAGTCCTTTTTGGGACTTCCTTTTTATAATCCCTCCAACTCCGGCGGCGACCAATTCGGCTGCACATCCTCGATCACAAGGTTATCATCCACTTTCACCACGATCTGGTACTCATCCTCGTAAACGATTTCCCCGGGAAAATTCGTATATACCATATAGTACGGATGCTTGTACCGCTCTAAGAGCCAAAGTAGCGGATTGATCATTTTCATCATCATTTCGGAATTTTCCGTTTTAAAATAGCAGATAACTTTTTCCTGTCTTCTGCACTGCGGAGGCCAGGGAAGCACTTCGGCAAACCAGGAATCAATCTCTTTAAATAGACCGACATCCTCCTCTTCCATCACGCCGTTCGATACCATCTGATTGAGCATACTGAAGATACCTTTACCGGTTCTGGTATTGGCGGCGATCTCTTTTCCCTGAATTCTGCAGTATTTAAACTTCATTCCGTTCTTTACTCCAAAGATAACAATATGCCTGTGTTCTTGCAGCAAAAAGTTCCGTTTTTAAAAGTTCCCTGATCTCTTCTTTCGTATACCAGCCTGCTTCGATCTCTTCGACCGTGGATGTGCTCTCGTGAAACTCTCCCGAGGCCGTTCCGACGATAACCACATTCTTTTCGTTCGAAAAACCGACGGCGCTGTAGGATGCGGGAATATAATCTTCCACTTTCTCCAAAACCAGTCCGGTTTCTTCCCAAAGCTCTCTCTTGGCGGCTTCTTCCGGCGTTTCACCGGGATCGATCAGACCGGCCGGAAAATTATATACCAAACATCCGGGTGCCAAGCGGAATTCGTGATTTAAAAGCACCTTGCTGTGGTCTTCGTTATGAATGATCAAAACCACCGCATCCGCCGGTTCCTTGCCGTGAAGCGTCTCAAAATCACGGATATCGGGATCGCGGCTGATCATTTCATAAATCTTTTCTTTTCCGTCCGAAGTTTCATATTTCAGATTGTACCGGCTGATGTATTTGCCGGAATCCATTTTTTCAATACTTTTAAACTTCATCTTTCTTCTCCGATCTTACATTTTATCGGGTGCCGAGAAACCAAGTACATCCATACAGCTTTCCATGACAAGCTGAACCAGTTTCAGCAGGCGTAAGTATCCGAGCTTCTTATCTTCATCTTCTTCGGAAAGGATTTTGGTCTCGTGATAGAAAACATTGAACGCATTGGCCAGATCATATAAATATGCGCAGATTTTATGCGGAGCCAGCTCTTCATAAGCGCTTTCCATCATTGCATTAAAAGCAGAAAGCTGCATTCCGAGCTTTTTCTCGCTGTCATTCGTCGGCTTGTTAAGACCTGATTTTATGTCAACCAATTCGTCAACATTTTCCTTGCCTTTCTGCTCGGCATATTTCTTTAAAATCGACTTGATACGGACATCCGTATACAAAAGATACGGTCCCGTATCTCCTTCAAAGGATGTAAAGCGGTCAATGTCAAAGATGTAATCCTTGGAAGCCTGGTTGGAAAGATCTCCGTACTTGATTGCAGCAAGTGCAACCAGTCTGGCCGTTTTCTTTGCTTCCTCTTCGGTCATTTCCCTGCCCTCGGAAATCTTTTCAAACATCTGGTTGTTGATATCGCGAATTAAGTATTCCAGACGCTGTACGCCGCCGTCACGGGTTTTAAACGCATGTCCGTCCTTTCCGTTTACCGTACCGAAACCGATGTGAACCAGATCCGTATTCTCATCCACAAGTTTCGTCTTGCGTGCACAACGGAATACCTGCTCAAAATAGAGTTCCTGCCGTTTATCGGTTAAATAGATTATGCGGTCGGGGTGATAATTTTTCATTCTGTCCATGATGGTTGCAAGATCCGTCGTATTGTAAAGGCTTGCTCCGTCGGATTTTAAAATCATGCAGGGAGGCATTTCCTTGGTATCGGTTTCTTCCTTGACATCAACAACCAATGCACCTTCGCTGAGGTATGCATATCCGCCGTCCTTCATGTACTGCACCATACCGGGGATGATGTCATGCACATCGGACTCGCCCTTCCACAGATCGAAGGTAACGTTTAAATTGTCGTAATTGCGCTTTAAGTCGGTCACGGAAACATTCAGGATATGCTTCCATAACGCCCTGTATCCGCGAACGCCGGACTGGAGTTTAAAGGTGCACTCCATGGCTTCTTCCTTGAATTTCTTACCTTCTTCGGAATCTTCTTTACTCTTCTTGGAAGCAAACGGATAAATCTCTTCCAGCTCGGAAATGGTAAAAGGCGCCTGCGTCGGGTAATCTCCGCTGAACGACTCGTCAAAATACGGAAGCTCGGGCTTACGCAGTTTTAATTCCGCAATAATCAGGCCCATCTGAAGGCCCCAGTCGCCCAAATGAATGTCGCCGATGGCTTCGTGACCCATATAACGGATGATCCGCTTTACACTTTCTCCGATGACTGCAGAACGCAAATGTCCGACATGAAGCGGTTTGGCCACATTCGGTCCGCCGTAATCCACGATGACCTTCAATTTCTTCTCCGGCTTTTCGAGACCGAATTTATCTTCCGTGGCCATCTTGGACAAATACTCTTTCAAGAAATCTCCGTCCAGGTTTAAATTTAAAAATCCCGGCGGGCAGACTTCGATTTTTTCAAACGCCTTGCTTTCCTTTAATTTCTCTGCTACATCGTTTGCGATTGTAAGCGGTGCTTTCTTGTACTGTTTTGCTCCCGCAAGGGAACCGTTGCATTGAAACTCGCAAAGATCCGGACGATTGGACAATGCCACCTTCCCGAGTGCCGCATCATAACCGGCTTCGGTAAATGCGTTTCCGACTTCCCTGCTTAATACATCCAATAATTTTTCCATGGTTCTTCCTTTTCCTGTCTATTTATTAACCGTCCGTTACTGCTTCACCGCCTGCTCTTTCTGCTTTGCACGCTCTGCTTTCGAAAACATGCAGCCACAGAAATCCTGACGGTAAAGACCGTATTCTTTGGACAGTTCTATACTTCTTAAATATCCGCCCTTTTTCTTAAAATCCGTGGGCAGATAAACCACTTGGTGCTTCTTTCCCTCTTCTTCCCCGATTTGGTTCAGTAGAACAGCATCTTTCAGCGGACTTAATGTCAGGGTCGTGGCATAATAATCCGCGCCTCTTTGTGCCGCTTCTTTCGCTGTTTCCGATAAGCGAAGGCGAAAACAGATAGCACAGCGTTCTCCGCGTTCCGGACACTGTTCATAGCCTTTCACCGCTTCCAGAAACAGATTCGGGTCATGCTCCCCTTCCACATATGTGATCGTATATGCCCTTCCGGAAGCTGCCTCTTCATCCCGGTTTAATACATCGATAAAACGCTTTTCCTCATCCGCTCTTTTTCTGTATTCTTCATCCGCGGTAATATTCGGATTGTAATAAAAGACCGTGATCTTAAATGTACTACGAAGGTAGGTTAATACATAACTGGAACAGGGAGCGCAGCAACTGTGCAGAAAAAGTGTTTTGCCTTTTGTTTCCGCTTTGGAAAGCATCTCTTCAAGTTTAATCTGCGGGTTTTTGTTTGGATCCATCTTTTTGTTCCGTTTCCGATTCCGCCGGCTTCTCTTTTCCGGTCCTGTCTGTCAGTAAATACTTATCCATAAATTCCGCAAAAGGAATCGGTTTACTGTAATAATATCCCTGCACCATTCTGCAGCCGATTTCCTTAAGCATATCGATCTGTTCCTGCGTCTCCACGCCCTCACAAACCACTTTGATACCGAGTGCTCTGGCCATTTCGACGATCTTCTGCATGATGATCATCGTATCTTTCGATGTATCCACTTCGGAGAAGAAATCCTTATCAATCTTTAAGATATCAAAAGGAACGTCCTTTAAAAGGTTCAAAGAGGAATATCCGCTTCCGAAATCGTCCATGCAAAGCACCAGCCCCATCTCTTTTAACTGGTCAATGACGGAAATCATCTTATCCCTGTCATTAAAGAATACCGACTCCGTGATCTCAATCTGAATATCTTCTATCGAGGTATCATAGCGCTTCATAATGCGATCTACACTCGTTAAATATTCCGGGTTGTTTAAAAGAACTCTTGACTGGTTGATACTGATCGGAACAATCTTGTATTTGCCGGAATCCTTATACTTCCTGATCTCTTCGCAAAGCCGCTCAAGCATGTAGAAATCGAGTTTTTCGATGAAACCGTTCTGCTCGAAAATCGGAATGAAATCCGACGGAAAAACTTTGGTGCCGTCCGGTTTCTCCCAACGGACCAGGATCTCCGCTCCGACGATCTGATCCTTGAAAATATCGAATTTCGGCTGAAGATACGGTTTGAACTCGCCCCTGCTCAATGCATTCTGCATGGAGGATACGATCTCATCGTTTTTCTTCATCTCTTTGATGATGTTCTCGGAATAGAAAACTTCAAGAACCTTTTCATCGCCCTTTAAGGACTTTCTGGCGGCATTGGCATGGTCAATCATGATATCCAGATTGGTATCTTCCCTGCGGACAGTATAAATACCGCGTTTGAAGCGGATCGGATATTTTACACCGCTGTCCTTGGCATCGTCACCGACCAGTTTGATATAACGGCTGTTCTTATCCGGGAACTCTGAATCGTTCAATACAAGTGCCAGGAACTGGTCGGAGTTGATTCTCGCACACAGTTCGTTATTGCTGAATACTTCTTCGAATCTGGTCGCGATCGATCTAAGGATGGCATCCGCACTAATATGTCCGTATGACTCGTTAATATATCGGAAATTGGCGATATCGAAACGGATAATCGCATATGCACGCTCCGAATGATTAAAAATCAGTTCGTCCGATTTTAACTTGAAATAGTTAAGATTCCATCCTCCGGTCACTTCATCTTTGTACGCAAGTTCCTCCATTCTGGCATTATTACGGTAGTTCACCATCATCTGCAGAAGAATGACGGAGAACAAAACCAGAATGATCAACAAATAAGTAATAAAACCGGCCAGTATGGCAGGGAGAATGATTTCTTCCATCATGCCGTTGCGGTAAACAACCATCAGGTAAAGATTGTCAACGCTTTGAACAATCTTTGCCTTTACCAGGATCTGTTTTCCGTCCTCTCCGCGACAGGAAACCTCATAGTCATCCAGTGAGGACATCCGGCGTCTCATGGTTAGGATCTTATTGTTCTGGGAATTGGTTCCGTCTGTTTTATTTGTGATCAGCTCGTACGCATTCTCCCCTTCTCCGAACCGTTCGTAGAATTCCGGCCTGCACTCGATGATTTTACCGTCGCTTTCAATCAGACAGCTGTTACCTTCCTGATCAAGTTCCGGAAAAGATTCGCGCACGTAACAGGTTTTGATCTGAATCTCCGTGATGAAGAAGCCCTTCAGGTTTCCGTTGGAATCCTCCTCTTTCCAGACGGCAGCGAATACTCCGTCATTCCGATCCTCCTCCTTGATGGCAGTACAATAATAATTATTGTCAAATTGTGTTTTGCGAAGGTCAAACAGAAAATCGTATCTGTGATTGCCCTTCTCTACGGTACCGTCATCATGATAAAGTTTACGATCGGAGGATACATAATTGAACCGATACAGTGCACTGTTACTTCTTGCTATGGCTAACTCTTTCAACAGTTCTTTCTCATCCGTCACATTGTAGATGATTTCTTCCAGGACGACGCTTTTTTGCTTCATCCTGCTTAGATTTGCTTCCAGATAACGAAGGGCATTCCCCATCTCCAGTTCCAGATTGTTCATCACTTGTTTACGCAGCGTATAGTGCACGTAAATAAGGTTTGCCGAAAGAATGGCAAGCACAAGAAAGACAACAATGATAACCATGCTGACAGGAATATTTCTTTGCTTTTCGGAACCACTTCTTTTACTCAATGAAAACCCCCATTTTCATTCGCCCATAATCCATTTTATCATAGCACATAATGGCATTTTAGACAACGAAAGAAGCAAGTTGTGCATACAAAAAGGGCTTACGAAAGATTATCCTTCGTAAGCCCCATAAATTACGCTGATTAATTTACTGTTCCGGATTAGCCTGCTGTTCCTGTGCCTGTGCGGCTTCCTGTGCTGCTTTTTCCGCTTCCAGAGCCTGCTGTGCGGCATATTCCTCTCTGCGCTTCTGCTCTTCTTCATTCAGTCTGGACATGGTATTTACAACATCCGCTTCACGATTTAATTCTTTTCTTGCCTCTTCCTCGGAAAGGATCTTGGAATCCTTGTACAGATGGAAGAAGAAATTGGTTTTGATAATGTTTACGCTTGCCGCATATTCGGAATCCACCAGGGAACACATTGCATCGATATAATTGTTCAGATCCTTGAAATCATAGGAATCCGGATTGATCTTCCAGGTCACATCACCGGTTTTTGCATTGTAAATGGCCTTATCGGTAAAGAAGCTCTTATCGTAAAGAACCGCTTTGTGAACACCGTCCGAGAAAATATCCGTTCCCATGAAAAGACGGGAATCATAATCAATACCGAAGAGGTTTAATACGGTCGGAATGATATCCACGTTACAGCAGTAGGTATCGGATACGATCGGCTCTTTCAGTCCGGTGGTATACATCAGACAGCTGGACTTGTATAATTCCATTTCATCGATTTCCCTGCCGGCAATATTGTTTCTTCCGTTCTCCGTTAAATAATACGGATAATGATCACCGGTCAGAACGATCAGGGTCTTATCCAGTTTGCCTGCTTTCTGTAACTCTTCCAGAAGGTATTTCATACCGTATTCGAGTTCCAGTTCTCCGGCATAATATCCGAGTACTTCGTCGGTATACTTGGTAGCATCGTCACCGAGACGTCTCTTGACTTCATCGATATTCTTACGATACATGTAGTTGCTTGAGTTATACGGTCCGTGACCGCTGAATGTCATGTAATATGCAAAGAAACGGTCTTCTTCAATGTATTTATCCACAGACTGGATCATCAGTTCGGCATCGGATGCGGGCCATGCACTCGTAAAATGCATTCCGTCTCCCATGAAGTAGGTGTTCTCGTAGCCTAAGTTCGGCCAGGAAAGACGACGTCTGTAGTAGTTTCCGTAGTAGTTGTGGAATGCATAGGAAGGAACACCCTCCTTGGCAAAGAAGTCACCCAGACCGTTCGGCATATATCTTGCGGAAGACTGGGGAAAACTTCCGACATCAAGTCCCTGGTCTGCCTGACGGGATACATCGGGCCAAAGGCTGGTGGCAAAAGCATATTCACCGTTTGTCGTGGTATTACGGAAACTGTTATAGTAATTATTCAGAATGATACCGTTTTGGGACATCTTATAAAGAGTCGGTGTTACTCTCTCATCAATGGCGTAGCACCAGTAGCTTTCCGCACAGATGTAGATTAAGTTGTAACCTTCCATCAGGCCGGTGTACTCATTTGTTGTAGTCGGTGTTCTCTGACCGAAATACGTGTACATGTCCTTCAGTTCCTGACTCTGCGCGTTTTCCGCAAGTTCGGTGAAATCAAAACGCTCATCCATGTAAGGTTTCTTTTCTTCCGTTTTCTGCGTTGTTTCCGCCTTGGCTTTTTCTTCCTTCTTTACGGTCTTTTCGGATGCTTTCTCCGATTCTTTTTCGGATGCCGCCTCGGAATCGATCTCCGTAAGGTTGATATTGTTCATGTCAACAACGGCAAGTGTCTGGATATTGCTTCCGGTATTCAGACCGAAATAATAAGTTCCGCCTTCAACAAGTGCGGTTGTCATCGTACCGACACGGGATGCCGTGGTATCGGTATCGGAGATATTGGAATGGAATGCCTGATATGCGCTTCCTCTTCCGTCACCGCCGACAGCAATTCCTTCCGCAGCCGCGAACCAAAAACCGACACCGAGTACCAGTGCCAGTGCATGAAGTAAAAGAGGATATGCGTCACATTTAATCTTCTTACGTAAGCAGAATACCAAAGTTGCAATGGCGGGAACAAGCAAAAGCACAAGAAACGGTGCGGACTTGATCAGAACTTCCTCCATTGCCCACATGAAGTTTCCGACTGCTTCCGTTCCCATACCCATCATGGAGATGGAGAACAAAGAACCGAATATTCTGAAATATACCAACTGGATTCCGTAGAATACCGCTACCAAAAGCAGCGTAAACGGGAATACGAAACGGCTGACTTTCCGGGGAAAGAATCCGTTGATTGCGGTGAGCACCATGGCTTCCGCGGGAACAAAGAATAAAAAGAACAGATTGACCGGTTTAATACCGCCCATCAGGATTCGTAAAAGCACTTCCCAGAAGATGATGGAACCTGCGATGATTGCAAAGTAGATCAGCATCTGCTTTAATCCAAGCTGAAAACGCTCTTTGAAAGGCTTTTTCTCTGCTTTTTCTTTTTTCGTCTTCTTGGACTTTTTCGTTTTTTCTTCGATTTCTTTTTCGTTTGCTTCTGCGGCAGCCTCTGCTTCTTTCACTTCGGCATTGATATCACGAACGTTGATATCCTTAATTACCGCATCTTTTACCTGATTTTCGATGGTTTCCTCTGTTTTGTTCATCTCTTCTGTCTCCGTTACTCTTCTACGGTCAATGTTATTGTTTACACTTTTTTCATTCTTGCCCATTATACAAAAATTTTTTTCATGCTAGCAATGCAAGAAATATCCAAAAATAAGCGTTTTGAAGTAATTCTTTTGTGAAATCTGTAGTAAAAAAACCTTCTTCATGATATAATCTCCATATTATTTGAAGGAAAAACCTTCGAAAAGTAAGGAGATTTTACATGGCTAACGCATATTCCGAGCACCTTGAACAGATCAAAAATACGATTCGTCTTGCCATTCACGGCAAAGACGATGTCATCGATATGGTCCTTTGTGCCATTTTAGCCGGCGGGCATATTCTTCTTGAAGACATTCCCGGTGTGGGCAAAACCACTCTGGTTACCGCTTTCGCCAAAGTCCTGAATTTGGACTACCGCCGCGTACAGTTCACACCCGATGTTTTACCGAGTGATATCCTCGGATTTACCATGTATGATAAAAATACCGGCGAGTTTTCGTTCCGTGAAGGCGCAGTATACACCAACCTCTTCCTTGCGGATGAAATCAACCGTACTTCCCCGAAGACCCAGTCGGCTCTTTTGGAAGTTATGGAGGAGGGCCGTGCCACGGTGGACGGTGTTACGAGAGAACTCTCCCGCCCCTTCATGGTCATCGCTACACAGAACCCGATCGGTGCAAGCGGTACGCAGAAGCTTCCCGAATCCCAGCTGGATCGTTTCATGGTCCGTCTTTCCATGGGATATCCCGCACATAAGAGCGCCGTGGATATTTTAAAGGGCGACTCCCACGAGATCATCCGCGGTATGGAAAGCATCGTTACCAAAGAAGATATTCTGAACATGCAGAAAGCGACTGCTGATATTTATGTCAGCGAAGCACTCTATGATTATGCGGTAACCTTAACCGAGGCCACCCGTGACGAAGATGTTTTCACTCTCGGATTAAGTCCCCGCGGAAGTATTTCCTTACTGAAAATGGCCAAAGCCCATGCTTTCAGTTCCGGAAGGGATTTCTGTACGCCGGAAGACTTCAGGGAAGTATTCCTTCCGATTGCCGGACACAGAGTTTTACTTTCCACCAAGGCCAAAGCAACCGGAGCAACCGTCACCTCCGCTCTGTTAAATGCTTTCGGTTCCTGTCCCATGCCCAAAGTTAACTGAAGATAGCGGATAAACTCCATGAAGAAACATATCCTTTCGATGATTTTATATATTCTGGGGTTTATTGCCCTTATTCTGCTGTTCCTTTTTCTGGAACAGCCTTTTCTGCTTGTCTTTCTGTTCATTTATGCTCTTTTACCATGTATTACCCTGCCTCTTTATTTCACCGGGGTTAAAAAAGCACATTTTCACGCACACTGCAAAGCATCTTATGTCCGGAAAGAACATTCTCTGCCCTTTGTTTTAACTTTGGAGAATCCGTCGCTTTCCCCGTTTTTTCTGACCACCATAGAATTCACCGTAAACAATCTCTACCGGCCGAACGATTATACACATTCTCTTTCGATCCATGTGATGCCAAAGAGTGTGAAAAACATCGACCTGCCCATAGACACGCTTTCCATCGGTGTTGTTAAACTGGTTATCGAGAAAGTGACTTTAACGGATCCGCTGCATTTTTTCAGCATCACCATTCCGGATAACGCCACATTGGAAATTCCTGTTTTTCCCGAAGAAAAAGCACAGGATGACCTTCCTCTTACTCCCGCTTCCGACGGACTTGAGGAATATACGGAATCCGATTCGAAGGGCTCGGTTTCCTCGGACATCAAAGAAATCCGTGAATACCGGCCCGGCGACCGCTTACAGAGAATTCACTGGAAACTGTCTGCCAAACTGGATGATCTGTTTGTAAAAGAAATGGCGCATACTTCCATTCTTTCCTTAGTCCTTCTGCCGGAGCTTACGAAGGACAAGATCGAAGACACCGTTGCCGTTTTACTTGGCTGCATCCATGTTTTGCAAAACAGGGAGGAACGCTTCGAGATCGGACTGTATAACGATACGGCCGTTGACTTTTCCTTCCTGCAGACTTATGACGAAGCTTCAAGAATTGAACTTTTGACAAGACTTTACTACCTTCCTTTGTACGAAGGAGAAAACACGGCCAAAGATGCATTTTATGCATCCGATATCAAAAAAGCGACCGTAATACAGATTGTCGGGGATGATATCCGTATCATTCCGGCGGAATAATCATTAGGAGTATCCATGCTGCATCGATTCCTGGAACGATTACGAAAAAAAGAATTAGAGCAGACCGGCGTCTATGTCGGAGCCATTTCCGAAGGAAAAAACCACCATCGGGCACTCATCTGCCTGCTGCGCGGACTTGTGATTTTCCTCGGTACCTACGGAACCATTATCGGTATCCTCGAGGCATTCAAGCTCCCGTACAACGCGCCTGTGGTGACGTTTGCCTTTTTCCTGATTTCCATGTATGTGGCATTTTTATATTTTAACAAGATTTTCTTCTATGCCGGGTATTTCCTTCTGCTGGGTGCATTCACATACGAACTGGCCCATATGTACATGTTCGCAAACTCCGGTTACCAGGCGATCATCAACGAAATCTATTCCGCATATTCCGATTATTTCAAACTGCTCTCCGTCCGTGAAGGTCAGGAGCTCGTGGAACAAAGATACCTTACCGTTACGGTTGCGGCAATTTTCCTGGGTGTGTTCTTAGCCATGATGCTAAACGTTACCATCTCGGGTTACATGAATCTTGTCGAGACGGTTCTGATCACGCTGCCCTTCCTTGAAATCGCGTTCTATATCAACAAAAAACCGCCGATCTACTGCCTTTTCATGGTACTGATCATGTATATTTTTGTCGGAATCCTGCAAGCCAGCCGGTTCCAACGAATGCAGGTCAAAGGAAAACATACACCGGAATTCTTACGTTTCCGGCGAAGATCCAAGCGGATTTACGGTTATCAGGGAAATGCCAAGGGCAATCTTCTGACACTGATTGCCGCTTGCATCCTTTCTTTGATCGTATGTATCATCGCAAATCCGTTCTATACCAAAGATACGCAGTATGCCACCCATAATGCGGTACGCAAGAAGGCGGATGAATATGTAAAGATTTTCGTCCAAACCGGTTTCACCGGATTTCTGGCAAGATATGATTCCACAGGCGGAATGAATACCGGCCGCCTGGGCGGTGTCGGACAGGTACGTCCCGACTTCGAAACGGACTTAAACGTAACCTTTACGCCGTATACCTTCAATACCGTATATCTGAAAGCATTTACCGGCAGCTACTACTCGCAGAACCAATGGTTCCCCATCGCTTACTTGGAGGGGGCAAATCCCGCGGAATATCCGCAATACGGAAATACAACCGGCGGGAATAATATTTTAAGTAATACCCAGATTAAAAAATACGATTCCGAGTATCTTCCCGAAGCACGTGCAACGGCCAGAATGAATATCATTAATCTGGATGCGGATCCTTCCTTCTCCTATCTGCCCTACCATACGGATGCAACGGAATATCAGAATTTCGCCAAAGTCGAAGATACCTCCAGGGACTTATCCAATGGAGTTGACATAACATATAATCCTCTTCTCGAGAATTACTATGTGGTACCTGAAAAATACAAAGATATCACAGATGAAAAATACGAATATTATGTAAACGAAAGTTGTACCTATATCAATGAAGAACTGAAAGGTGATCTGCAGGAATATATTAAAGAACACGATTTCTTCGATGCCGGCATTTCCGGATTTACCGAAGAGGAAAATGTATCTAAATTCCGCGATGTCAACGATTACCGCCTTTCCATGGCCAGAAAAGTTTACAGCCACTATGTCAATGAATTCGATTATACGATGGCACCCGGAACGACGCCTTACGGAAGGGATTATGTGACTTATTTCCTGACCAAGCAAAAGCGCGGATACTGCGCTCACTTTGCATCCTCCGGAGCCATGCTCCTTCGTGCGATGGACATTCCCGCTCGATATGTCGAAGGCTATTGCATTCCTCCCTCTCTCCTTGCGGAAAGCGGTGTTGCGCTGGATGAAAATGTGGATGAGTGGTATGATGGGGATTCCCTTTTAGAGGAGACCGGTGTAGTCAATATTGATGTAAACGACTCTTATGCCCATGCATGGATTGAAATCTACTTAGAAGGCTATGGTTTCGTTCCTTTCGAAATGACTCCTCCGGATGAGGATGAAGCCGATAATGCTTCTTTCGACGACTTATTCTCCGGTCTGTTCCGCTTCCGTTTCAATATCGCGGAACTCCCCGAACCCGGAACAACGAATAATACGGAAAACCAGAACCGTTTATCCGAGTTTTTCTCGATGCGTTTCAACTTCGGTAAATTCCTCTTACCGCTCGGCATCGCTGTTGGTGCTCTTCTACTCGCCCTGACCGGTTATCTGACGGTTCAAAGGATCCGGACTTTGCTTCGGTTAAAGAGTCTTTATCAAACCGGAAAATTCTCCGAATTGGTTTACATAAAATATTCCGATTTTGTCCGTTTCCTGCAATCCGACTCTTCGACCAAAACAGCCAATGCCAATCCGCTTCCGCAGGATGTGCTTGCACAATGTAAGCGTCTATTAAGCGGTAAGAACGAGAATTACACCGATGCCTCGCTTAAGCAACTCTTTAGCTATATCGAGCAGGCTCTCTACTCTCCGGATTCCGGAAGCAGGGAAGAATATGACCGTTTTGCCGAAAGCATCGTTCATATGAGAAAAACACTGAAGAAGATGAAATAAATTAGTTCAAACAGATCTGCCGGGCAGTCTAAAAAAAGACATTGCAAAAGGATCATGCAAAAAAGCACGGAGCTTACCTCCGTGCTTTCTTTATATGCAATGTTTAATTCTTACTGAAAATACTTAACTCCGGCTTCGAAGATCTTCAGATCCTGCTCGCCGTAAATGTTGATAGCAACTCCGTCGCCGCGACGCTCCGCATGTGCCATCTTACCGAGAACTCTTCCGTCCGGGGAAGTGATACCTTCGATTGCTGCGAAGGAACCGTTAATATTCCACTCTTCATCCATGGAAATGTTTCCGTTGATATCCGCATATCTGGTAGCTACCTGGCCGTTTGCAAAGAGTTTGTCGATCCACTCCTTCGGTGCCACGAAACGTCCTTCTCCGTGGGATGCGGGCGAAGTATATGTTTCTCCCACCTTTGCTAAGGAAAGCCAGGGTGACAAGTTGGAAACCACCTTGGTATATGCCATCTTGGAAATGTGACGGTTGATGGTATTGAAGGTCAGTGTCGGGGAATCTACTTTCTGTCCCACGATCTCACCGTAAGGAACCAGTCCCAGTTTAATGAGTGCCTGGAATCCGTTACAGATACCGAGTGCAAGGCCGTCTCTTTCGTTTAAGAGTTTCATAACGGCTTCTTTGAGCGCTTCGTTCTGGAATGCCGTAGCGAAGAACTTCGCACTTCCGTCCGGTTCGTCACCTGCGGAGAATCCGCCGGGGAACATGATGATCTGTGCTTTGGCAATTTCCTTTACATATTCTTCCATGGATTCTTTGATATCCGTTGCGGAAAGGTTGCGGAAAATCTTCGTGGTTACCGTTGCACCCGCACGCTCAAATGCCTTTGTGGAATCGTATTCGCAGTTGGTTCCGGGGAATACCGGAATGAATACATGCGGTTTGGCAACCTTCTGCTTGCAAACATATACGCTTCCCTTTGTATATAACTCATCCGGAAGCTCGGTATAATCCTGCGTCGAACGGGACGGGAATACGCGCTCCAATTTGCCCTTATAAGCCTCCAGAAGTTCTTCTTTGGTAATTACCTCATCCTTGTAGATGAAATCGTCTTTCATGACGTGTCCGATGAGCGTAAACGGTATGGTCACATCTAACAGTGCTTCTGCGGAAAGTTCCAATACGATATCGCCCATACGGTTCTTAAACAGATCCTCTTTGGATAAGGACTCATCAAAGAGAACGCCCAGATCGTTACCGAATGCCATTTTGGCAACACCGGGAACGATTCCGTAGGAATCCAGTGTATATGCTGCGGAGATCTTGTGTGCACGGTTTAATGCATCTACCGCTTCATAAATGGATTTTACTTTATCGAATACGGGAATCTCCTCATCGTCCTTCGGAATGGAAAGAAGGATCAGGAAATCGCCCGCTTTCTTTAATTCGGGAGTAATGACATCGGAAACCTTTGCCACGTCAACCGCGAAGGAACAAAGTGTGGGCGGAACATCGATATCCTGGAACGTTCCGGACATACTGTCCTTTCCTCCGATGGAAGGAAGTCCGAATTCCATCTGTGCACGGTATGCACCGAGCAATGCGGCAAACGGCTGGCTCCAGCGCTTCGGATCTTCGGTCATTCTGCGGAAATACTCCTGGAAGGTGAAACGGACTTTCTTATAATCACCACCTGCAGTCACAATCTTCGAAAGTGAAGAAAGAACCGCATAAATGGATCCGTGATAAGGGCTCCAGCTGGAAAGATAAGGATCCAGGCCGTAACTCATCATAGTGACCGCATCGGTCAAACCGTCCATTACGGGTACTTTGGCTACCATGGTCTGTGTTTCGGTCAGCTGATACTTACCGCCGTAAGGCATCAATACACTGCCTGCACCAATGGAGGAGTCAAACATTTCAACCAGTCCCTTCTGGGAACAGGTATTTAAATCGGATACGGAAGCTTTGAATGCTTCTTTCAGATCACCTGCCTTCAGGGCTTCATCCACTGCGGGAATGGCAATCTGTCTGAAGTAATCTTCGCTCTTCTTCGGGCTCTCCACAAAGACATCCGTCTCCTGATGTGCTCCGTTCGTATTTAAGAATGCTCTGGAGATATTTACGATTTCTTTGCCTCTCCAGGTAAGAACCAGTCTGGGATCTTCGGTGACCGTAGCCACTTCAACCGCCTCCAAGTTCTCCTCTGCGGCATATTTCATAAATTCTGCGACATCCTTCGGATCCAGAACAACCGCCATTCTTTCCTGTGATTCGGAGATGGCAAGTTCGGTTCCGTCAAGACCTTCGTATTTCTTCGGCACTTTGTCCAGATCCACTCTTAATCCGTCCGCCAATTCACCGATGGCAACGGATACACCGCCGGCACCGAAATCGTTACATTTCTTGATCAGACGGCTGACTTCGCCTCTTCTGAAAAGTCTCTGGATTTTACGTTCGGTAGGCGGATTACCTTTCTGTACTTCCGCACCGCAGGTTTCGATCGAAGATACAGTATGTACCTTGGAAGATCCGGTTGCTCCGCCGCAGCCGTCACGTCCGGTACGTCCGCCGAGTAATACAATGACATCTCCGGGATCGGAAGTCAAACGCTTTACATCTTTTCTGGGAGCGGCACCCATTACCGCACCGATTTCCATACGTTTAGCCACATAATCCGGATGATAGATCTCTTTTACCAATCCGGTTGCCAGACCGATCTGGTTACCGTAGGAAGAATATCCTCTTGCCGCACCGCGCACAAGTTTCTTCTGGGATAATTTACCCTTAAGGGTCTGTGAATTGGGAACCGTGGGATCGGCCGCACCGGTAACACGCATTGCCTGATATACATAGGTACGTCCCGACAAAGGATCGCGGATCGCACCGCCGAGGCAGGTTGCAGCACCACCGAAAGGTTCAATCTCCGTCGGATGGTTATGTGTTTCATTTTTAAAATTGATCAACCACTCTTCGCTGACCGGTCCGTTTCCGTCCTGATGATCAACTTCGATAGGAACTACGATGGAGCATGCGTTGATCTCATCGGATTTCTCCATGTCCTCAAGCTTGCCTTCCTCTTTTAGTTTACGCATGGCTACCAGCGCAAGGTCCATTAAGCAAACGAATTTGTCGCTTCTGCCCGCAAAGAGTTCTTCTCTTGTTTTTAAATATTCATCGTAGGTACCTTTAAGCAGATCGGTATAATCACCCTGCTCGAATTCGACATTCTTCAGTTCGGTCGAGAACGTCGTATGACGGCAGTGATCGGACCAGTATGTATCGAGTACCTTAATTTCCGTTACGGAAGGGTCTCTCTTTTCTTCGTTCGTATAATACTCGCGGATGAACTTAAAATCGTTATAAGTCATTGCCAGTCCGAGACTGTCATAAAGCGCTTTAAACTGCTCTTCGGGCATCGTGTTAAATCCTTCAAAGGTTCCGACATCCGCTGCTTCCGGATAGTTATTTACCAGTGTCTCAGGTTTTTCCTTGGCGCTTTCCTTCGAATCCACGGGGTTAATGCAGTAAGCCTTAATCTGTGCAAATTCCTCGTCGGAAACGTTTCCGGAGATGACATATACGGTTGCGGTTTTGATAATGGGTGTTTCGTCTTCTTTCAGGAACTGAATACACTGAACGGCCGAATCCGCTCTCTGATCATATTGTCCGGGAAGGTATTCCACTCCGAATACTCTTGCCCCCTCCGTTCCGGGAATGGTCTCCTCATAAAGATCATCCACAGGCGGTTCTGCAAAAACCGTATTGCAGGCTTTCCTGTAAATCTCTTCGGAGATATTTTCCACATCGTAGCAGATCAATACTCTTACCGATTCGATTCCCTTGATTCCGAGATAGCTCTTTAAATCATGCAGCAGTTCATGTGCTGCCGATGCGAAAGCCTCTTTCTTTTCAACATATACACGTTTCACGTTACCCATCGTGCAATTTCCTCCGTCATTTATCTTGTTTTATTAGAATTCTACAGTTTTCGGTGCCGCCGTAAAAGAGCTGAATGTGGCTTTGGCATCTTTTAAGAAGAAAACTTCCGTATTCCCGTCATCCGGTGAATACATTGCCTTCAGTTCGGGATATGCCTCCAGCATGGATACGCGGGCTTCTCTTCTGTCATCTTCCACCAGTGTGGCACTGACTCTTAACCATTCTCCGTTTTGGAAAGCACAGATTTCCACCTTGGGATTCGCATGAATCTGCGCGGATACGGATTTGGCCTTACCGGTCTGGATATAGAGTTTTCCTTCGAATTCATGGATGGTTCCGAACGGGCGAACACGGGGCTGATCCCCTTCCACCGTAGCCAAATAATAGGTTCCTACTTCTTTTAAAAACTGATAAACACTCTGCATTTTTTATCCTCCGCAATAATGATTATTATTCCAAAAGAACCCCTACCATTGTAACCCATTTCCCTTTGCTTTTCAAGAAAAGACGGCTGTTCCGGGTAAATTGCCAGTTTAACGGTTTTGTGTTAAACTAAATGGGTCGTATACATCGAAATAAAAGGAGTAAAACATACATGGAAGAAAAAAAATTTGCCCTTTTGATTGACGCCGACAATATTTCCTCGAAGTACATCAAGACCATCATCGATGAGCTCGGAAAATACGGCACAATCACCTATAAACGTCTGTACGGGGATTTAACCAGATCCAACAACAAAAGCTGGAAAGATGCCATGCTTTCCCATTCCATCAATCCCGTTCAGCAGTATAACTACACCACCGGAAAGAATTCCACGGATTCCGCAATGATCATCGATGCAATGGATATTCTGTATTCCGGCAAAGTGGACGGCTTCTGCCTGGCCACCTCGGACAGCGATTTTACCCGTCTTGCCATGCGTCTTCGCGAAGCCGGTATGATGGTCATCGGTATGGGAGAAAGCAAAACACCGGAACCGTTCCGTGTATCCTGTGAACGTTTCTTCTTCCTCGATCTTCTCTGGGATGAATCCACATCCGCCGACGTGGAGAATGCGGATGTATCCTCCGGTAAGGAAGAAGATGCCATCACTCCTCTTCCCGCCCTGGAAACCATGATTGCCAAGATTATTATCGATAACGGCATCGACGGCAAGCAGATGGATATCGGCGAACTCGGAAGCCGCATTACCAAATCCGATCCCGCATTCGATACCCGTAACTACGGCTATAATAAGTTTTCCAAGTTTTTGGAGCAGTTCTCCTCCATTAAACTGATCAGCCGCGATAACTCCGTTTCCGCTATTTTACAGGAAACATCCCTTTCCTTAAAAGCCATCGAAAACGAAGTCATCCACATTCTGTATCAGGCGGAGAATCACACCATGTATACGGGAACCTTAAGCCAGGAATTGAATAAAATCTATCCTTCTTTCAATGTCCAGAACTACGGCTACAACCGTTTCGGCAAAATGCTTTCCGAGTTCAAGACCGTCAAAGTCACTTCCCTCGGCCGTGTGGTAACCTTAACCGATACTTCTTCCATCGAGAAGGAAAACCGCAAGAAACAGGAAAGCAAGAAAAAAGCTGCTTCGGAGCAAACTCGCAAAGCAGCCGGTAAAAAACACTGATTATCCTTAAACACAAAGCATTTCCATTTGTTCCAATGCTTCTTCATAATCGAAATTCTGAATCTGCTCTTTGGCTTTCAAGAGCAGATTTCTTTTATCTTCGCTCATTTTCGTGGTAAGAAGATTCCTGATCTCTTTCTCCGCCGTATTCTCATCGAGCATCTCCAGGGCATCTTTGATAATGGATACTTCTTTGGCAAACTCTTCTTCGGAGAGCGCATCCTTCGTAGCCCTGATCGTCACTTCTTCCGGCGAAACACCGTTTTCTTTCAGAACAAAACGGATATTTGCGATCAGAAGTTCATATTCGGAAAGTAATTCCTGCGGTTTCAGCGGAGTATCAAAAACCGTATTGTTCTTGGCCGCTTCTTCCTGCCCTCTTGCCATTTCCGCCAAACGGTAAGCACCGATTCCGAGGGCAAGCCCTTTTAGGGCATGGACCTCAAGGCCATAGCTTTTTAGATCCTTCTGCTCCAGAAATCCGCGGATCCGGTCCATCTGTTTCTCGCCGTCTTCATAGAAAAATTTCAATGCCTGCAGATAGCGGCTTCTCTCTCCGCCGAATCGCGCCAGTCCGGCTTTGGTATCGACTCCGGGCAGAACAATGGCTTTGCCGTATTCTCCGGGAATATTTTTATTCTCCACATAGCAGATGGTTTTCTCCGGAAGAAATTCCAATAAGATATCTTTCAGTTCATCCAGCTCGATCGGTTTGGCCAGATAGTCCTGGAAGCCTTTCTCCAGAAACATTTCCTTCGCACCGGATAAAGCATTTGCCGTAAGCGCAATGATCGGAATACAGCGCACTTCTCCGCTCATCGTACGGATTGCTTCCGCCGTTTCGATTCCGTCCATTCCGGGCATCATCTGATCCATGAAAATGATATGATAACGTTTTCCCTGCTCCAGAAGACGTAAGCATTCCTCTCCGCTGCTGGCCGTATCCACCTGCATGCGGTAAATGGACATCAGTTCCTTGATCACCTTACGGTTGGTCGCATTGTCATCGACACAAAGCACTTTGGCATCCGGAGCAATGAAGTTTTCTCCTTCTTCTGTTTTACCGGTACTGCGTACCTGCAGACTGGAAAAATCGCCGATCGGCGTGGCATCGATGATCTTCTGAAAGATATAAACGGAAAACTTCGAGCCGCTTCCGTAAGTACTCTCGACCGTAATCTCTCCGTCCAGGCTCTCGACCAGTTTCTTTACGATGGAAAGTCCCAGTCCCGTTCCCTGAATATCGATATGTTTACGGATATCCGCACGTCTGAACGAGTCAAAAAGTTCCGGAATGGCGGATTCCTTGATTCCGCAGCCGGAATCCTCCACCGCCAGATAAAATTTACCGGTTTCCGAATCCAACTGCTCCCAGTCCACCGTTAAGGAAACAAATCCGGATTTCGTATATTTGCAGGCATTGTCCAAAAGATTATTCAGAATCTGACGCACCTGAACAGCGTCTCCGCGAAGGCCTCTCGGAAGTGAAGAGCTTACATGGATCGGAAACGAAAGGCCCTTTTCCTGCATTCTGGGCAGAAACTGTTTGACCACATCCTTCAGATAGATACCCGGATTGTAATTAATCTCCACGCTCTCCACCTGTCCGGACTCGATTTTGGAGAAATCCAGAATACCGCTTATTATGGCCAAGAGCAGTTTGCCGGATTTACGGATATCGTTTGCCAGATTCTTTACTTCCTGATTCGTATCGTTTCGAAGGATCATCTCCGTACTGCCCATGATGGAATTCATCGGGGTACGGATTTCATGTGACATATTGGCAAGGAAAATCGACTTTGCCTCGTTTGCTTCCTCTGCCTTATTCTTCAGTTCGATCAGTCGTTTCATATTCTCGAATTCATCGGTTTTGTCAAAGAGCCAGAGGCTGTATCCTTTCAGCGTATTCTTATCGTAGAACGGAGATACGGAAACCTGATACTGTCTGCCTTTAAGTTCCATCGTTTTACGGTTATTGCGGTAAACTTCCTGAATGATTTCTTCCCTTTTCTTGGAGTCCCTAAGGCCCGGGATCTTTTCATATGCCAGTTTGTTGGCAAACAGAAGCTTCTTGCCCACATCCACGACAAAATAGATCTCATTTACGGACTCTACAATATTATCTTTTGCGATCTGCGTGGTATCGAGGAGTCGAAATTTGTATACCATAAAGATCAAAAAGCTCATTCCGATGGTAATCGATGCGGGCACGGGATTGAATCCCATCATTTCCGGTGTAAGCGTTATAAACAGAATATATGCTATCGCCGTTGGCAGAAACGCAAACGGAAGGAACAGAAACGGTGTGGACACTCCGCGGATTCCTTTCACAAATGTATAAACGGAAACGAATGTAAAAAAGGCAATCTGCAGAATCGTATAAACCAGTGAAATATTGCTGACAATTCCCGGCGAGGAAACAATGTGAGGATAAAAGCCGGTACTTACGAAAACAGTACTCTTTAAATACAGCGTACTGAAATCCATCGTCATGGCAAATCCCAGAATGATGACATCCAAAAACAGGATCACCTGCCTTATCCACTGAGGGATCTCGAAATCACAGCATTTGCAGATAAAGAACACCAGAAATGAGACTAAGAAAACCAGACCGAGGATCTGTAATTTCAGACTGGTCAGGGAGTAACTTGTATCGGTCCCCATCAATTCCAGCGTATAACCCAGAATGACAAACAGATTGCTTACGGTGCAGACCAACAGATATTTGGTTACTTCATTTGCCTTCTCCAACAAAATAACGCCCATGTAGGCAAAAGAAATAACCGTCAGAAAAATATGGGTTCCCAGAATAAACAGAAACATTATGCCTCCTGTTTTACAAAGAATAATCCACTTCAACCCCATTATATTCCGAATTGAAAGGACAGACAAGACAACAAAAAACCCGGGGCATCGTCCCGGGCTTTTTGTTTGTGTAAAAGGGGAATTCTTTCGGAATCGTAATTAGTATTCATTACTAATTCTGATATTATTATATTTGCAATTTACATTAAAATCTATAAATATATTGGACAAAAATAACAATATATTAGCAAAGATCATTAGAACGGTATACTTTCCCCGTTTTCGTTTGCAAATGTGGCTCCGCTTTCGTATGCATAAAGAATCTCTTTAAATCCGTCCAAAACTTCATTTCCACCCGCAAATCCTCCGTGGAATAACTGAATCGGTGACGTACTTCCGCCTTCATAATAATTAAATGTCCAGATACCGCCATCCGTTCCGTCAATCATGTAATCTTCAAAATTGTTATTGTCCTTGGAACGATTCGCCATATCATACAGATTTACGAGATCGTCATCGCTAAGGGTCGTTGTTGCGGTGTAGGTTCCGTTTATACTGTAGTTTCTTACGATCGTCATGGTTCCGTCATAATTTACCGTATATTCCGTAGACTCAATATACTCATACTCGTCCTCATCGGCAATACCACCGAATCTGTATTCTGCCGTAAACATGACTCCACTGTTTTTCTTTACTTCCTGAATACCGGGTTTTACATTTACATTGACATTTAAATTGGCTTTCACGCAGCCTGTCAGGCAAAACAATGCCATCGCTGCAAGTAACACGGATAAACTCTTCATCATCTTTTTCATTTTTACTCTCCTCCCTTTCGGTTGTTACAGTTGTAATACGAAATCAGGCGCGTATATTTATGGCTGATCGGAAATTTCTTTTTTCTTCGACTTTGAAACCGAAAGAGCAAACAAAATTCCGCCGGCAATTATTGCAAGTGCACAAAGTACAAGTCCCGGCGCGGATTTTAAGAAATCAACCAGTTTCGGTTCATAAGCATAAGCGGTAACGATCAGATTCGCCGCCATATGAAACAGAACCGATCCCAAAAGCGAATCCGTTAAGTGAGCGACCGTTCCGAGCAGCACTCCCATGATAAAGGCGTAAATTCCCTGTACAAAACTTCCGTGATACAAAGAAAACAGCAGAGCCGAAAGTAAAATCGAAATCGGTACCTTCATCATTTTCCGGAATCCGAAGAACAAAACGCCCCTGAAACAAACCTCCTCCGCAAACGGTACGATCACACCGTATCCGAGCATTGCAAGCACAAAAGGCATATCAAACATCCCATCCGACGGCGTGTACCAAAGGCTCTTAGGAAGAAAATCATTCCAGGGAATCACGGTAAACAGATAATTCAGTAAAACCGCCGCACCGGCTGCAAAAAGAAGAATGCCTGCTGCCGCACCGACTTTTCCCTTCATGGTAAATTTTCTTTGCTCTTTCGGTAACCAGAGAAACGTTATAATGCCTGCAAAGAGTGCTGCGATCACCGTAATGATTTGCAGTTTGCCGGCCAGTTTTTTACTGTTGGAAAGGCCGTAAATCAGTCCGAAATACAAAAGAAAATAGATGGCCAGAAGTCTGACCATCAGAAATACGGTTTGAAATACTTTGGTTGATTTCGTCTCAGTGTTTGATTGTTTCATTCATGCTTCCCGTCCGGTATCCTTTTAAATCCAAAGTGACATAGGTAAAACCAAGCGCCTTTATTGTATCATAAATTTCATTCCTCGTCTCTTCCGAAGCAATTTTTACGATATCTTTCGCAGGAACCTCGATTCTTGCCAGGTTTCCGTGCATGCGAACACGCTCTTCCAAGAATCCTTTCGAAATCAGGAACTCTTCCGCTTTCTCGATCTTATCCAGTTTTGCTTCGGTGATCTCTTCTCCGTAAACCAGTCTGGACGCAAGGCATGCATACGACGGTTTGCTCCAGGTCGGAAGATTCATTGCCTTGGAAAGAGCCCTGATATCATCCTTCGTCAGTCCGGCATCGCGAAGAGGACTTTTGACGGAAAGCTCCGAAATTGCCTTCAGACCGGGACGGTAATCGCCCAGATCATCCAGATTGGATCCTTCCGCAACATATTCGATCCCGTTCTCTTTTGCTGTCTTTATCAGCTCGCCGAAAATCTTTCGTTTGCAATAATAGCAACGTTCGGGACTGTTCTTTCTGATGTCCTCATCTTCAAACGGATTCACCGTAACGAATATCTGACGGATTCTTCTTTCCATACAAAAAGCCTTAGCTTCGCAAACCTCACGTTTTGGAACAAAGGCATTGTCATTTGTAACGGCAAGTACATTTTCACCAAGTACATCATGTGCTACTGCCAGTAAAAACGTGGAATCCACGCCGCCGGAAAATCCGACGGCAAGGCTTCCCAAATTCCGAAGGATCTGTTTTAACAGATCCAGTTTCTCTTTCTGACTGTCGGTAAGCTGTACCTTCTCTTCGTACATTGTATATTCCTCCTTTTCGAAGTTACGAAATACCGATAAACCGACATATTCGAAGTGATACTCAATCACTTATAATTTTATATCTACTTGCGGTATTTTGCCACTTTTTTCACTGAAATATAAAAAACCCGAAAAGCCTGAATTCATAAGCTTTTCGGGTTTGCAGGGGATGAGAGAATCGAACTCCCACCAAAGGTTTTGGAGACCCCTATCATACCATTTGACCAATCCCCTATTTCGGTACGATTTTCGCACCGTGTGAAATTATAACATACCCTCCGGATTTGCGCAACACCTATTTTTATGCATCAAATGCCGCGCTAATCGCATCGGTTACATTCTGCACATACAGGATGCGGATGTCTTTGATGTCTTTTAACGCTGCCTTTCCGGAAGCCGGAACAATGCAGGTTTTAAAGCCCAGTTTGGCAGCTTCTTTCACCCTTGCTTCCATCTGGGAGATACTTCTGACCTCTCCAGACAAACCGACTTCCCCGAAAGCGATCGTATCGGCTGCGATGGCCTTGTTTCGAAATGACGAAACGACCGCCAGAACGATTCCCAGATCGATGGCAGGCTCGGTCACTTTGATGCCGCCCGCAATGTTTAAATACGCATCGCAATCCCCCAAGGATATTCCCACTCTCTTTTCCAGAACGGCCATTAAAAGATTCAGTCGGTTATAATCCGTGCCCTGCGCCTGACGTCTCGGAATACCGAAATTGGTTCTGGAAACCAGCGCCTGGATTTCAACCAGGATCGGTCTGGTTCCCTCCATGGAACAGGTCACAATGCATCCGCTTGCATCCAGCGGTCTTCCCTCCAACATAAGTTCGGACGGATTTGCGACCTCTACCAGGCCTTCCTTACGCATTTCAAATACACCGATTTCGTTCGTGGAACCGAAACGGTTCTTAACACCGCGTAATATCCGGTAAGAAGCATGTCTGTCGCCTTCAAAATAAAGCACCGTATCCACCATGTGTTCCAATACGCGAGGACCCGCCACGGTACCTTCTTTCGTTACATGGCCGACGATAAAAACTGACACATTAAAGCCCTTTGCAATGCGCATCAAAACGCCCGTGGACTCACGAACCTGCGAAACCGAACCCGGTGCGGATGTTACCTCTTCAAGGAACATGGTCTGAATGGAGTCGATGATCACAACTTCGGGCTTTCTTTCCTTGATCACCTCTTCAATGACGGTAAGCGAAGTTTCACACATCAATTCAACCGAATCGGAGAAATCCCCGATCCGCTCGGCTCTTAATTTGATCTGCTTTAAAGACTCCTCTCCGGAGATATACAGAATCTTCTTGCCCTTATTTCCCATCAGACGGCAAAGTTGCAAAAGAAGCGTCGATTTGCCGATTCCGGGATCTCCGCCGACCAAAGTCAAACTGCCTGAAACCACGCCTCCTCCGAGCACACGGTCCAGTTCTTTCATGCCCGTGGAAGTTTTGTTTTCTTCCTCCAGCGAGATATCCTTCAATCTGGAAATCTCCAGATCACCTTTGGTCAGCGCGGCCTTCGTACTTTTGGCCGCGGGGTTGGAAATGCGTTCCTCCACCATGGTATTCCATGCTTTGCAGGCGGGACACTGTCCTACCCATTTCGGAGATTCGAATCCGCATTCATTGCAAAAAAACACGGTTTTGGATTTATTCTTTACGGTTGCCATATTACTCTTCCATCCGTTCGTATTTCGATAAAGAGAATGCGGGAGAATCTTCTCCCGCATTCGTTCCTGGGTTAATACATTCTCATTTACTTTTTAATGGATACTTCCACTTCACCGGCGTCTGCCAGTTCCACGCTGATGTTAATCTTTCCGCTGGGGTTACTCTTCAAAACCCCGATACTCTTTCCTCCGACAAACACCGAATATTCCGTATCTTCTTCCATTCCGATGGTCAGCTGTGCGTCCTGATTGCTTTCCACCTTGAAAGAAACTCCTTTTTCATCCTCGATAAAATCCTTAACCGTGGTACCCGGTACGGATTCATAAAGGAATAGTCCGTTCTTTTCCAGTTTCGTCATTGTGGCAAATGTTTTGACCTTGTAAAGATCACCGGCATGCTTAAAGTCTTCCACCTTCGCTTTTTCCGGAAGGGTGTAGTTTCCGAAGCTTAACGTTCCGTTTGCTTCTTCTTTGATAATATCGGTAATTGCTGCCATAATTCCCCTGCCCCTTTCTGTTATTTGGCTTATAACCGAACAACATGTATAGAATAATTATACCTTGATTATGCCTTCTTTGTAAAGGTGACTTTTCCGTTTTTCCACCCTGCCGTCACGGTATCATTGGCCTGGATATTTCCACGTAAAATCTCCTCCGAAAGCGCATCTTCGATCACGTTTTGCACAGCCCTCTTTAGAGGTCTTGCGCCCATCTTTGCATTGGCATAAGTGGTGGTAATATGCTCTTTCAATGCAGCGGAAACCGTAAGATGAATTCCCATGGTTTCTTCGCAACGCTTCTTTAAATTGTTTGTAAGAAGCGTTGTAATCTTCTTCATGTCCTCGCTGCCGATCTGATGGAAGACAATGATCTCGTCGATACGGTTGATAAACTCCGGTTTGAAGATTCGTTTCACTTCCTCCATTACGCCGGATTTCATCTTCTCGTGATTCTTTTCTTCACTCTCTTCCTTGGCAAATCCAAGGTTCTTCGGATCGATAATCCGCTGTGCACCGGCATTCGATGTCATGATAATGACCGTATTCTTGAAATTGACGGTTCTTCCCTTGGAATCCGTAATTCTTCCGTCATCCAGTACCTGGAGAAGAATGTTAAATACATCGGGATGTGCTTTTTCAATCTCATCGAACAAAACCACACTGTACGGATTCTTGCGGATTTTCTCACTTAACTGTCCACCGTCTTCAAATCCGACATAGCCCGGAGGTGAGCCGATCATCTTGGATACGGAATGAGACTCCATATACTCGGACATATCCACACGGATTAAGGAACTTTCATTTCCGAACATTGCCTCCGCCAGTGCCTTGGAAAGTTCTGTTTTACCTACACCTGTAGGACCAAGGAAGAGGAAGGAACCGATTGGGCGATTCGGATCACCGATTCCGGCACGGCCTCTTCTGATGGCTTTGGATACGGCATTTACAGCCTCATTCTGACCGATAACACGCTTATGCAACGTGCTTTCCAGTTTCAGTAATTTCTCCGATTCTTTCTCCGCCAATTTGCTGACGGGAATCTTGGTCCATACGGAAACCACTTCTTCGACATCTTCTCTTCTTAAGATTTCGTCTTTTGCGGCTTCTCTTAACTCATCCTGTTTTTTCTTCTGACGGTTGAAGGATGCAATCAGTTTATCATACTGCTTTCTGACTTCCTTTGCCCGCTCAAAATCCCTGCTTTGCAGTGCTTCTTCGAGATTTCTCTTTGTCTCGGCTATTTCTTTTTCCTTCCCCGCATGCTTGCCCGCACTCTTCATACCGCGCAGTTTTACAAGGCTGCAGGCTTCGTCGAGTACATCCAGTGCCTTATCCGGAAGGTTTCTGTCATTGATATAACGCGATGAGAGTTTCACGGCGCTTTCGATGGCTTCATCCTCAATACGGATATGATGAAATTCTTCGTATTTGCCCTTTACACCGTGCAGGATATCAAGTGCCTGCCCCGTTGTCGGCTCCTCAACGATGATCGGCTGGAAACGTCGTTCCAGGGCCGCATCTTTCTCGATATATTTGCGATATTCGGCAATCGTGGTCGCACCGATTAACTGCACCTCTCCCCTTGCAAGGGAAGGCTTTAAAATGCTCGATGCATCAATGCTTCCCTCCGCACCGCCGGCGCCGATTAAGGTATGGATCTCATCCATGAAGAGAATGATATTGCCGTCACTTACCACTTCATCGATCACGCCTTTTAAGCGCTCTTCGAATTCACCGCGATATTTGCTGCCCGCTACCATGGCGGACATATCCAAAGAAAGGATCCGTTTCTTTAAAAGCAACTCCGGAACGTCTCCGCTTGCAATCTTGTTTGCAAGGCCTTCCACAATCGCGGTTTTGCCCACACCGGGTTCTCCGATCAGGCAGGGATTGTTCTTGGTACGTCTGAGCACAATCTGCTCGAGGCGATCGATTTCTTCTTTCCGTCCGATGACGGGATCGAGCCGTTTCTTTCTTGCAAGTGCCGTCAGATCACGGCTGTATTTGGACAGCTGTCCTTCCTCTTCGCTCTTGCCGAAATACTGCTGCAGGCGTGGAATGATCTCTTCACGTAACATCATCGCATCTTCGCTCATGGAAGAAATCAAAACAGAGCGAAGCTTGCTGATATCCACCTTCAGAAGATCCAGGATCTTTCTGGACATCAGTTCCGGATAATCGATCAGAAGGAACAGAATATGTTCCGTACCTGTTTTACTCTCTCCCATTTTGGCGGCAAAATCATCCGCCTCATCCAGTAAATATTTCACGGCCGAAGACATCTCCTGGGAGGAACGTGTTCTTTCCGCAACATTCCCGGGACCGTGTGTTTTGATGATTTCTTCGATCTTTTCGGGTGTAACGCCCATATGTGCAAGGACTTTTCCGGCAACGGATTCCTTTCTGTTTGCCAGTCCCCAGAGAAGATGTTCCGTGCCGACAAATTTCACATGCTGCACTTTGGCAAATGCAAATGCGTCACTGATGACGGCCTTTACTTCTTCGTTTCTGTCTCTATTTTCCATGGATTTCTCATCCTCCGTACTCTTCGTATAATTCGTCGATCAGACCGTGGATTTCCTCTTTGGAAAGCCCCATACAGCTTGCTTTGGCAAGAAGGACACGCAAGTCCCTTTTGGCCTCGGAAAGAGCGTGTAATTTGTTGATATCAACGGCAATAACGGCACCTTTTCTGCGGTCTACTTTCACATAGCCTTCCTGCTTTAAAACGGTATATGCTTTATTGACGGTATGCATATTGATACCGACGGCATCCGCAAGCTGACGCACGCTCGGAAGCGCATCTCCTTCGTGCACCATTTCTTTGGCAATCCCAATGATGATCTGGTTGCAAAGCTGCGTATATAATGCTTCGTCCGACTGAAAATCGATTTCAAAAACAAGATCCATACCCTTCACCTGCTTTCCAAGAATCAACTGTTATATATATGTTATAACAGATGGGGTGAAATGTCAATTTATCAAACGGTTTATGAGTCGCAGGAATAGCGTTCTTTTTCGTATGTTAAGCTGAAATCCCTGATATCGTTTCCGCGCTTATTTAGTATGTCCGCCGCCCTCTCTCTGGGCGTATGGGAGATTTCAAGCGCATATCCGGCGCGCATCTCTTTTTCCACCATTCTTTTATACTGCCTGCGGATTTTGGGTAAGCGGACTTCTTTTCTACGCTCCCTGCGGACGATCTTTTCACGGATCTCCACCATATCGCTTTCCTCAAACACTTTCACTTTTTTGTTTCTGCTAAGAGGAATCATGCGGATCAGGTTATAGACTCCGCGGACAAACAAAGCGAGGATCGCGAGGATGGAAAAAATATATAAGATCACGGACGCGATCTGCAACGCCATGCTCGGTTCTTTCTCCGTGGCTTCTCCCGCTTCCTTTACCGCTTCCTCAAGAGGAGCCATTCTCAGTTTATCCAGAAGCTTCGAAATCCAGATAAATACGGCGACGAACGCTTTGATGATTTTACCCAGCACAAATAAGAAAATTTCATATGCCTTAATGATATATTGATCAAGAAAATCTCCGCGAACAAAGATCATCAAAATAACCGAAATAACCAGGAACGGAAGCACGATACCAAGACCGTTGCGGATCATGTCACCGAACGGCATTCTCTCATCCTTTGACTGGTCTTTGGCCAGTTTTCCCGCATTGGAGCAGAAAAACCGCACATAAAAGAGAATGAAGAACAATAGTCCGAAGAGGAAGAAAAGATGCATGCCCTGCGTGTTCTTTTTGATCGTCGAATACAGATATGCGATGGCATTTAAGGAAACGCACCAGATGGAAATCGTGGAAATACCGTTTTCCCCGTGCTTTACCCAGTATGAAAAATCCAGGAAAAACAGGATTCCTATGTAGATGATGAAATAGATCTTGATATCCGTTTTCGGAAGGAAAAACAAGCCCGCCAAAACGGCAATGCGAAACAATGCGTACGGAACAAAATGCGTGATATGAATTCTTGTAAAATGGCTGAATACAA
The DNA here is from genome assembly GCA_002368665.1 of Lachnospiraceae bacterium UBA3804. Lineage (GTDB taxonomy): Bacteria > Bacillota > Clostridia > Lachnospirales > Lachnospiraceae > UBA3766. The sequence continues at coordinate 91,046 of DFEK01000013.1, read as the reverse complement.
GAACCGCTGCCAGAATTCCGGCATACAAAAGCGACGGAGAGACCTTAAGGGCATACTCTCCCAAAAGAAGAATCGTCTGATGAAACAGAATTACCATCAGCAGATTCGCATAATCCGCAATGGAATAATACCATTTACCCTTCATCATCAATCCCCCATTTCACGATATTGCTATCGCCGGTCATCAGATGCTTCACGGATACATACTCATAATCCGGAATAATAAAACTGACATGAAAGCCGCGGCTTTGTAATTCTTTATATTCCGTGACCAATTCTTCCCTGCGGTCGTTGGAGACGATCAGATAATCATTCTCCGGATCATTGCCTTCTATGCGGTCTTTCATAAGTTGCAGAAAGGAGGGATAAAACTCCTTCAGTTCCAAATGTGCCAGAGCAACATCCACATTGTGAATATGCTCTTCATCGCCGCCCTCTTCCATATAAATCAGTTCCTCGGAGTCTTTGGCCGTGGAATTTGTATAAATGGCTACGGGAATGCCTTCCTGAATGAAATATCCGGTCAGATACGAAGCAATTTTTATTCCCGCCTCAGCAATCACATCTCCTCTTCGTAAGCTTCCCGTTTCAAGATTCAGAAGGATCGTAACGTTTCTGCGGTTTGTGGTATGGAAGGTATTAACCTGCAGCATTTCGCTTTTGGCCGTTGCCTTCCAGTTAATATGATTGACCGGATCGTAAGGCTGATATTCGCGGATTCCGTGAAATGCAAAGGGGTCTTCGGTCAGTTTATTCCGATGCACGATCTCGCCGGTCAGATGCAAAACATCGTCCGGCACTTCACCGGGACGGATGGATCCCGGCAAAACCAGTACGGAAGTAAACTGTTTCAGCCCCGCAAATACGTTTTTAAACAGGAAAAAATCTTTGCATACCAAATCCAGGGAAGTTATGCTGTACTCCCCTCGCTTGGACGCGGTAAATCCGTATTTTCTTGTAATGATCTGATGGGACCATAACGAGAAATACTCATTTCTGTAGTAGAGGTCCGTGACCGCGGAATTGCTTTCCTTCGGAAACAGAAATGTTCTGGTAATGGAAAACTTCACCAAAGCAACCGGCAAGGGCATTGCCTTGTCGTTTCTGACCACTTCCGTCAGGGTATTCTTATCGCCTTCCCTGACCTCTTTTTTCTCAAAATCGATGCTGACGGTCAGCCCTTTATACCAGTTCTTACGAAAGAACAGATTTAAAAGAAAATAGAACGCCGCACCGATCAGTAAGACTATCCATAATCTCATGAACCGATGAACTCCTCGCTGGGAACGGCAACACGCTTAACAACGGCACTTAAATACTGCTCTTTGCTTGCTTTGTCTCTGCGGTTAACAAAGAGAATTCTATGGAGTAAAACCGGAAGGATCAATTCTTTGATATCATCCGGAAGTACGTTCGTACGGCCTTCACACAAGGCTTTGGCCTTGGCGGCTTTGAGTAAAAGCAGGGAGCCTCTCGGAGAAACGCCCATATAGATTCCGGGATCTTTTCTCGTTTCATCCGCAAGACGCGCAATATAATTCAATAAATCCGGATGCACCGTAACCTGCGCAAGAAGACCTTTAATCTCTTCAATCTCCTCTCCCGTCAGAACAGCGGATAAGTTTTCCATCGGTTCTTCGTTTTCAAATCGTTTCAACATGGCGACTTCTTCATCAACGGTCAAATCCCCCATCGGAAGTTCCATCATGAAACGGTCCAGTTCCGCTTCGGGTAACGGGAATGTTCCCGTCGTTTCCACGGGGTTCTGTGTTGCAATAACAAAAAACGGTTTCTTTAAATTTTTCGTATCACCGTCCACCGTAACCTGACCTTCCTGCATGGCTTCGAGAAGTGCGGATTGGGTTCTCGGCGTGGCACGGTTAATCTCATCCGCCAATAAAACATTGGCCATAACCGGTCCCTCAATGAAATCGAATTTCTCTTCCCGGCGGTTATAGATATTTAAACCCGTAATGTCTGCGGGTAAAAGATCCGGTGTAAATTGTATTCTGGAGAATTTGGAATCGATGGATACAGCCAGGCTTTTGGCAAGCATGGTCTTTCCTGTTCCCGGAACATCTTCCAAAAGAACATGTCCGTCTGCGATAAGGCAAATCAGAATCTTGTTGATGACATCTTCCTTGCCTACAATGACCTTGGAGATATTGCTTTTAAGCGCGGATAATTTCGCGCCTGCCGTTTCAATATTCATTTTGTAACCCCCGTTTATTAACCCTTATAACAAGAGGTTACACCCATAGGGCGTAACCTCTGATTCACAACTTTCCGACAATCTTACAGATCGATGAAATTCATTTCATCGTCGTCCTGATCCTCATAATATCCGTCTTCCTCGTACTCATCCTCGTCTTCGTACTCTTCTTCTTCGTCTTCCTCATCATCTTCGGAAACGGTGAAGTAATCAAGGATCTTATTCTTAAAGGACTTTTTCTCCTTCTTAGCCTTCTGTTTCTTGGCAGGCTTTACATACTCCTCTTCCTCTTCTTCGTACTCATCTTCGTCTTCGTACTCTTCTTCCTCTTCGTCGTCATAATAACTTTCGACCTTAGCAGGCTTAGCAGGCTTCTCAGCCTTCTTCGGAAGGATCACGCGGCTGGTCTTAGCCGGTTTCTCATCATAATAGTCGTCTTCGTCATCGTCGAATTCTTCGTAATCATCGCCTTCGTCTTCATCATCGTCATCGTCATAATCGATGTCGTAATCGTCTTCGTAGCGCTCCTCTTTGTTGGAGAATGCTTTTACGGCAAAGATGATTGCAGCGATCAATAGAATTGCACAAAGGACTGCAAGAATGATCACAAGAAGCATCGGATTGAATGAGGATGACTTCTTGGTTGCCTCTTCGGAGAACAATCCGTCGTAGGATACGAATGAATTATTCTTGTAGTCATATACATACCACTGTGCATCACTGTTTCCGGACATACCGTAAACAATGTAATAATCTCCTTTGGCCCATGCGGAGTATACCTGATCGCCCATCATAACATCCACTTTTTCATATCCTGCGGGAATGTTGGAAGGCTCACCGACGGGTTCTAAGAACTGAAGCTGTGCGGTATTGGCAACACCGTTGTTTGCGGGTTCTTCCGAAGTGTCCGGCATTTCGGACATATCCTCGGAAGGTACTTCGGATGTAGGATCCGTTCCGCCGTCAATCGTGGTTTCCGCAGGCTTGTCATCCGTTCCTGCGGGAGCGGTAAAGGTAACGAGGTCGGAACGGATGAAACCGGTCATTGCGGTTCCGTTTGCCGTAAATTTGATCTGATACCATTTATATCCGTCTGCCGCGGTGGTCTCACCGGTGATGGTCAGTTCGGATTTAGCCTGTGCATTGGCTACAACGGCTGCGGTCGTAGTTGCATCCTTACGAATGTTTACCGCACCGGTTCCCGAAACATAAGCCGTTTTGTTCTCCACGGGAGTTACCTTCGTGGTAGTTGTAGTAGTCGTCGTTGTAGTAGTCGTTGTCGTGGTAGCCGTACCGGACTTTACAAAATCCGCACGTACAAATCCGGTTGTTCCGCCGGAGGTTTTAATCTTGTACCACTTGTTTCCGTCCGTACCCTTGGTCTCTTCAATGATCGTAATCGATTCGTTTGATTTGGCCTTGGTTAACACGGTACTGGTCGTATTGGCTTCGGAACGGACATTGACATTGTCTCCGGTAATGGTACCCGGTGTGTCAGCCAGTGCCGTAATGGTAAGAAATCCTGCCATCGCAAGACCGGCAACCGCTCCGATTACTTTATATGCTGAGGGTTTTACCATACTTCTCCAAAAATTCTTCATGATTTCAATTACTCCTTCCTTAAAGACATTCCCCAATCCTATGCTTCGTCAATTGCTTTGCCGATATCATGACGCATGTACTTGTTTTCAAAGGTAACCCATTCGGTAGCCTCGTATGCTTTCTTTCTAGCTTCCTTTAAGTCGGCTCCCTTTGCGGTAATTCCGAGTACTCTTCCGCCGGCTGTTACAATCGAACCGTCCGAAAACTTTGTTCCCGCATGGAAACAGAAGTAATCGTCCTTCCCCTCAAATGCATCTAATCCGTTAATTGCAAATCCCTTTTGATATGATACCGGATATCCGTCCGATGCCAGAACCACGCATACCGCCGCATTGTCTTCAAACTCAAGATCCACGGTATCGAGTGTTCCGTCGATGCAGGCATCAAATACATCCAGAATATCATTCTTCATTCTGGGAAGCACCACCTGCGCTTCCGGATCTCCGAATCTTGCATTATATTCCAAAACCTTCGGTCCGTCCTTCGTTAACATCAGTCCGAAGAAAATCACGCCCTTGAACGGCCTTCCTTCCGATGCCATTGCATCTACGGTCTTTTGGTATATGGTCTCTTTGCAGATTGCGTCGATTTCATCCGTATAGAACGGAGAAGGGGAAAACGTTCCCATTCCGCCGGTATTCAGTCCCTGATCACCGTCTTTCGCACGTTTGTGATCCTGTGCGGAAGTCATGATACGAATGCTCTTTCCGTCGCAGAAGGACAATACCGAAACCTCTCTGCCGGTCATAAACTCTTCAATGACCATACGGTTTCCGGAATCTCCGAACTTCTTGTCTTCCATGATTTCCTTTACACCTGCAACGGCTTCGTCATGATCCTTACAGATCAAAACGCCCTTGCCCAGTGCCAGGCCGTCCGCCTTCAGGACGATGGGATAACTGCAATTCTCCAGATAAGCGAGTGCTTTCGCAGGATCATCGAAATTCTCGTATGCTGCGGTCGGAATTCCGTATTTCTTCATCAGATCCTTGGAGAACGCTTTACTTCCTTCGAGGATGGCCGCCTTTTTGTCCGGTCCGAATGCACGGATTCCGTTTGCGGTTAATTCATCTACCAAACCTGCCGCCAGGGGATCGTCCGGTGCTACCACAACAAGATCGATCGCATTCTCCTTGGCAAAAGCAGTGAGTTTGTCAAACTCCATTACGCCGATGGGTACGCACTCTGCAATCTGTGCGATACCAGCATTTCCGGGAGCGCAATACAGTTTGGTCAGTCGTTTGCTACGCTTCAGGGCAGTACAGATGGCATGTTCGCGTCCGCCGCTGCCTACTACCAAAACTTTCATCTTCTCACTCCTTAATATTCAGTTTCTATCAAATAAACTACAGTTGTAATCGTTTATCCAAGTGTTACCTTGCCGTCCGCGATCAGTTTGATCGCTGCGGGTAAGATTACCCATTCTGCTTCCTGCATAACACGAAGCTGCAATTCCTTCGGGGTATCACCCTCTTTTACTTCCACGGCCTTCTGCAGAATGATCGGACCGGTATCGGTTCCTTCATCTACAAAGTGAACGGTCGCGCCGGTAATTTTAACGCCACGTTCCAAAGCAGCCTCATGAACCTTCAGTCCGTAATAACCGGTTCCGCAAAACGACGGGATCAGGGAAGGATGGATATTGATTATCCTATTTCTGTAGGTGGAAATCACTTCTTTTGGTATAACCACCAAAAAACCTGCCAGAACGATCAGATCCGGCTTAGCCTCGTTTATGGCTGCCAGCAATGCTTTGTGGAACTCTTCGCGCTTCTCATACTCTTTGGACGATACGCATACTCCTTCAATACCTGCTGCTTTCGCACGCTCCAAGGCATATGCACCCGGGTTGTTGGAGATTACTCTGACAATCTTGGTATCCCCTAAATTTCCTGCCTTTTCGGCATCTATAATTGCCTGTAAGTTTGTGCCTCCGCCGGAAACACAGACCAAAACCCTTAACATATTACGGCTTCCTTTTCTCCGGCTACGGTTTCGCCGATGAGGTATGCTTTTTCGCCGGCAGCTTTCAGTGCCTGCATGGTCTTATCCGCATCCGCGGGATCTACGCAAAGTACCATACCGATACCCATATTGTAAGTGTTGTACATCATCTGGTCGGTGATGTTTCCTGTCTTCTGAAGAAGATCGAATACGGGAGGAACTTCATAAGAATTACGGTTAATTCTTGCTCCGATTCCGTCGGGAAGCATACGGGGAATATTCTCATAGAATCCGCCACCCGTGATATGGCTGCATCCCTTGATAACAACGCCTGCGTCTTTAACACTCTTTAATGCCTTTACATAGATTCTCGTCGGAGTGATCAGCGCTTCACCGAGCGTCATGCCGAGGGAGTCCACGTAACGGTAGAGATTTTCTTTATTTACGTTAAATACTTTACGAACAAGGGAAAATCCGTTGGAATGGATACCGGAAGATGCGATACCGATCAGGGCATCTCCCGCTTTGATATTCTGTCCGGTAATCAGATCTTTCTCGTCTACCACACCAACCGCAAAACCGGCAAGATCATACTCTTCTTCCGGCATCAGTCCCGGATGTTCGGCCGTCTCGCCACCAATCAGTGCACAACCTGCCTGGATACATCCGTCGGAAACGCCTTTGACAATGGCTGCAATCTTCTCGGGATAATTCTTTCCGCATGCAATATAGTCAAGGAAGAATAACGGTTCGCCGCCCGCACATGCAATATCGTTTACGCACATGGCCACACAGTCGATACCTACGGTATCATGCTTGTCCATTAAAAATGCAAGTTTGATCTTGGTTCCGACACCGTCGGTTCCGGATACCAGCGTGGGCTTCTCCATCTGCTTGATCTTATCCATGGAAAAAGCACCGGAGAATCCACCGATTCCCCCGAGCACTTCGGGACGCATGGTCTGCTTTACATACTGTTTCATGAGTTCTACGGACTTGTATCCGGCCTCAATATCCACACCTGCGGACTTATAATCCATTTTCGTTTCCTCCTGTGGTTTGGAATTATTTCTCCATATATGCTTTATAACCGACTTCCTGAAGGCGCGCATCTTTGGCTTTGACGCTCTCCTTTAAGGAAGCAGAATACTCTTTCAATTTGCCAAGCAACTCCGGATCGGATGTTGCAAGGATCTTTGCCGCAAGGATTCCGGCATTGGCACCGCCGTTAATGGCAACGGTGGCTACGGGAATTCCCGAAGGCATCTGCACGATGGAATACAGGGAATCTTTGCCGCCCAAAGATGTGGTATGCATCGGAATTCCGATTACGGGCATCGGGAAAATTGCTGCACACATACCGGGCAGATGAGCCGCCATTCCGGCACCTGCGATAATTACCTTAAATCCCTTATCTTCCGCTGTCTTTGCATATTCAAAGAATACATCCGGCTCTCTGTGAGCGGATATAATGGTCATTTCATAAGAAATACCGAATTTATCAAGCATTTCGGCTGCCTTAGCCATAACCGGCATATCCGAATCGCTTCCCATGACTATTCCGACTTTTGCCATTGTAAACCTGCTTTCCGTGCTTTTGGAATGTTCCTCTTCGATACATGATTTTGTGTTCAAAGCACAATATATAGTAGTTGATAGGGGTCCTAAAAAACTAACCCTTGATATTGTACTATTTTCTGAAACTATCGTCAAGAATGTTACTGTAAAAATTTTGTAACATTTTCGTAAAAATTAAACCGGTACAAACGTCGTTTTTTGTGATTTTTACTGAAAAAGAATCAATGAACCTTCACTTCCGTCAGACGGTCATTTCTGTCATAAACCAGTTTCACGGAGAAAAAATCATCTCTTTCTTCCAGTAAACGGAAGAAAACCTTATCCCCTTCCCAAATGGGGAGATCCTTCACATTCTCCTTCGGTACCCAGACCAGTTCTCCTTCATCGCAGTCCGAAAGCGTTCCTTCAAAGGATTCGGAGGTATAAAGATGCATATACTCCGTCACGTCCTCACCGTACAGAAACGTGATGATCCCACGGGCTTTGTATTCAAGCAGTGTAAGACCGGTCTCCTCTTTTACCTCTCTTAGAAGACATTCGTCCGGGGATTCTCCCGCCTCAAAATGGCCGCCCACACCGATCCACTTGTCTTTATTGATATCCTTTTCTTTCTTCACCCTGTGCATCATCAGGTATTTTCCGTCTTTGATCAGATAACAAAGGGTTGTCAGTTCCGGTTTCTTTGATTCCATGGCTACTCTTCCAGACTGTTGTAATACTCTTCCAATTTCGGTCTTGCATGCACATATGCATCCTTCAAAGCCTCGTCAAAATGCTTGCCCATGCCCTCCATAATGATGGCATCCGCTTTGTCGTAGGACATTTTCTCTTTATAAACCCGCTTGCTGACCAGTGCATCATACACATCGGCAATCGCCATGATTCTGGCTTCCAGGGGAATTTCCTCTCCTTTTAATCCTTCCGGATAACCGGAGCCGTCCCAGCGTTCATGATGGTAATGTGCAACGTTTTCGGCAATCTGTTTGAAGGATTCATCGTCGGTGTCCTTCAAAATCTCATGTACAATTTTGGCACCCTCCGCCGCATGCTTTTTCATAATCTCAAATTCCTCGGGTGTAAATCTGCCCGGCTTTCTGAGGATCGCATCATCGACGGCTATTTTACCCAGATCATGCATGGGCGCGGCCTTGATGATATTTTTGCAGAAGTCCGCATCCAGATGGATCTTCTTTCCTCTCCAGATTTCGTCGATCAGGATACGCACGCCTTCGCTGGTTCTTTTGATATGACCGCCAGTGGAATTGTCTCGACTTTCAACCATGGTCGCCATGGAAAGAACGAGGTTATTGTGCATCTCAACCACACGTTTGGTCTTTTTGTCCACTTCGTCCTCAAGCTCCGTGTTGTAGCGGTCCAAAAGGCGGATGTATTTCTGATCCTTCGTATCGTCTTCGAGGAAAATCTGAACTCCCGCATTGCGGTTTCTGACACGGAAATAATCGATTCGGACGGAATACATTTTATCGTTTTCCTCATCGTTCGGGTCTTTCTGCACATAGAGATTCTTACTGTTTTTACTGTCCTGTTCAAACATCAAAACCCAATGCAGAACGGTTCTGCTCAGTTCCTTGTGCGAATCGATTTTTTCATCGATATAGAGATTTTCGAGTTCCGGAATGATCCGTCTGGCGGTTTCGTTGCTGCCCAGATAATGATGTGCTTTATCAAGCGTAATATAACCGTCGTCTCCTTTCTGGACCATGGTTTCGACAACCGTAAGACCCGGCTGGTACAAACTGATTCTTTCAACAATGAAGATATAAACGGTCTGTGCAAAAATATAAGTAAGCGGAGGAAGTTCAATTCCTTTAAAAAACGCTTTGCTTCCGAAGAAACCGATCACACAGAATAACTCGGGCAGAACCAAAAGCCAGGTGGTAACTCTCGAAACCTTTTTCTTCGTGGAAAAAACATAGATGATGGTACCGATGCCCAAAAGGAAATATGCAGCAATAAAAATATAGAACAGCGTATGAACCGGGCCGTATGTTTTCTCGAGATAATATCCGTACGGTCCTTCCACAAAAGTTACCGACTCATAGAATAATTTCGTATGTCCAACGGAAAGAACCGCGCCGAAGAAAGCGGCACTTGTTAAGAACAGTGCCAGTTTCACAAACGGATTCGTGCGCACTCTCGTCAGTCCGAAAATCGAATAAGCGATAAAGAACGGCATAAAACATCCGCCCAAATAAATCAGTTTCTGGGCAAGTAATGCTTCTTCCAGATTCCCGGCCATGGAAAGAAACACATATCCGAGATTAACCAGGGGAATAATGAAAAAAAGAATCGTAATGTTAACGTCAAAATATTTCTTCCAGCGCACCACATAAAAGGCACTCAGAAGAAACGATATAAGGAAACAGACAATGTAGAATATAGCCATACGTCCACCTCTCCTACTTCTCCAACGGGATATTCAGTTCTTCCGTACCCGGAAGAACAAATCTGCCGTCACGAAGCAGCGGCACTTTCGTTCCGTTCGGTAAAATTGCCTCAATCACACCGATCTCCTCATACGGGATCGTAATATCGGTATGACAGTAAAAATAAGCTTTCTCGGGTTCCGTAAACCTCTTCAGGGAATAGGTATTCTCTTTGGCAACCATTTCCTTGCCGTCTGGGTTTACATAATGTACCTCTTCTTCATTTGAATAACAGGTATCTCCGAATGCAAAATGCGGTCCGGTCTTCTCTGCAATCAGAATCGGGAATTTGGAAAACAGATCATATTTCTTTGCCACGGAATATGCCAAAGTATTGGTACCGATGGCAAATTCACCGATCGGAAGGAACGGATGATGATACATGATATTTTCATCCACTGCCGTTTCGGGAAGGTTCGTGGTGCTTCCGCCCGTCGTGATTCCGTCCTTGATCTCCAACTTTAAATTCTCGTATAATAATCCATTTATGTAAACCTTTTTGACATGTAATATCCCATTGGTACCTTCCAGTACGGGGGAGGTAAATACCTCTCCGACAGGGATATTCACGTCAGCGACACAGTTTTCGAACTTTGCTTCTTTCTCCGGATTTTTAAGTTTACATAATTCCACCGTCAGCTCCGTTTCGTTTCCGTCCCTGCCCAGGACATGTACGCGGTCCGCTTTATTTAACGTATCAATTAAGGTACTCTGGATCCGTTCATATGTTTCGTATTCCAGTGTATTGATCCGGATGGTTTCATCAAAGATCTCCGCAAAATGCTCTCCGATCTCGGGGATCGGAAATGCGATGATCGTAAAACTTCTCTCCTCCATGTGAATATAGGAATTGAGTAAATCCTGTGTCTTGGCCGTACTTTCCACATAGAGTTTCCTGCCGGCCTCGTCAAAAGCCGGATTGGCATCGAAGTCCTTCGGGGTAAACTCCGCCTCACCGAAGGTCTCAAAACAGGCGGGACCCGCAAAGGAACGGATTTCACTTTTATATGTTTCACATGCAGCCTTTAAGGCTTCTCTTTTTCTGGTTGCCAGATGACCGTCCAGGAAAAGCGACAGATCCTCACGATGATCATACTCCGCCTGACGGTTCACACCCGCCGAGCAATAGCCGATCTTTACCATACCGCGCTTCCGGAAAATATCACCGCCCGCACGATATAAAAGTGGCTTTAATCCCATCGCGTCGAAATTTGCCACAGCCCGTTTCACCACACGCTCAAAACCGAGCGGATAACGGATATTGACGGTTTTCTTAATCGTGATGTCTTTCCCGGCCGCAAGAAATCCTTTGCGGAAGCCTTCCGTAAAGGTATCTGCCATCAGCGCAATCTTCTCTTCCGGCAGGGATGCGATGAATTCCGCGGTTTTAATTTCATTCTCCGAAATATATTCCCCGTAGCGGAATAAATAATTTGGTTTACATAAATCATAATTGAAAATGATATCTTCCGCCAGGCTTTCTCCGGGTACGAACTGCTCTTTGGTTCTTGCAAGAACACTGTCTTCGCTGTAATCGGAAACATACCAGTACAGATCGTTGCGGATATTTTCGAGGCGTTTGTCTTCCCTCGTCTCTTCCAGAAAGCTTCCGTACACTTCAAGGAAAAGTTCTAGGCGGATCAACACCTCTTCGTCTTTTCCTTCTGCGGCAAACGGCAGAATCTGCATCTCTTCGTATGCCAGAAATGCAAGCAGTCTTCCGAGTTCTTTACCGAATTCGGATACCGCATGTGTTGGGTTTACATAACTATTCTGATATCCCTCTTCGACAAGACAGTCAAAAACCGATTTTTGTTCATCAAGCAATGCCGGAATATCGCAATTTTCCACAAATCCGTCCTTCGCTATTTTCCTTGCATATGCGAGTAAATCCGTGATTTTGGACGCCAAAAAAGTAAAAAAGGGCAGACCTTCTATCCTGCCCTCTTCCTGCGCAATTTCCCTGATTCTATCTTCTGCCAGTTTCAGTCTTTCCTGTATCATTTCCATCCTTTCGGGACAGGGTTAATAATTCATGATTCCCCTGCCCAGAATATATATTATCAGAAAAATATTCACCCCGTTGATTCCGATTCCGAATGTGGAGAAAAACAGATAGGTATCCGGCATCATCCTTGCTTTCACACTGAAAACCATGCCTGCAAGCGAAAAGATAAATGCCAGCACAACGGTCAGTCCGTACGAAAGCTTCGCTTCTCCGCCGTTTCTAAACGTAAGCAGGATTACCAAAAAGATGGCAACCAAAGACATGACTCCCAGTGACACTCCGAGGATGGCAATCTGCGGTACCGTTTTGTTGGTAAACTTATAGTGCGGATTCACCCTCTTGGGTCTTGAGTCTGACACAACGGATTCTTTTGTATAGTCCCCTCTTCTCATCATACGTTTGGTGAATCAATCCCGACCGCCGGTTTATTTGCAGCCGTACTGTTCGTAATATGCATCAATGGCACTCTTCAGGGTATCATCAATGATAACTTCACCCTGATAAGGCTTATTATACAGCTTTTCAACTACATCCGCCATTGTAACGATGGCGCGTGCTTCGATTCCGTATTTTTCCTTGATTTCTTCGAGTGCACTCTTATCGGAGGAAAGTCCCTTTTCCATACGGTTTAAAGAAACCATCAGTCCTTTGATCTCCACATTTCCCTGTGCCTTGATGATCGGGAATGTTTCCTCGATGGATTTACCGGATGTGGTAACATCCTCGATGATTACGACCCTGTCTCCGTCCTGGATCTTGCTGCCAAGTAAAATTCCCACATCGCCGTGATCCTTTACTTCCTTACGGTTGGAGCAATAACGGATCTCTTTGCCGTAAAGTTCGCTGTATGCGATACAGGTTGCAACGCTCAGAGGAATTCCCTTGTATGCGGGTCCGAACAGCACATCGAAATCGTCTCCGAAATTGTCATGAATGGCCTTCGCATAATATTCGCCGAGGCGCTTTAACTGGGATCCGGTCACATATGCTCCGGCGTTCATGAAAAACGGTGATTTACGTCCGCTTTTCAACGTAAAATCGCCGAACTTCAAAACCTTGCTCTCTAACATAAATTCAATAAACTCTTCTTTGTAGCGTTCCATAACAATTCTCCTTTTGGGTTATGATTTCAGTCCGCTTAAACTGATATAAGCTTCTTTGGCCATGCCGAACAAATTTAAGTTTGCGGCAAAGCAGATGATAAATACAAGCACCATAACGATGGGAAGTCCTTTGATGGCGGCTTTGACATCCGCGGTACTCATCGTCATATGGATGAAAATGGAAAATACCAAATAAATAAAAATCGCCCACGTCCACCAAAGATGAGGGACGAAGGAAAGAAATAACCAAAACAAAAGACAAAGCGTAAGAAAGCCCTGTACCGTGGGTGCGATACCGGAAAGCGTCATCTGTAAAGCCTTCGTAAACCAGTTACCGCGGGGAATAAATTCCACACAGCCCAGCCTGTCATCCTTCGGTTTAAACACTTCCACATTCGTTACCTTGGCGCCTGTGATCAGTGCATACAGTGCATGGGATAATTCATGATGGATGGTACCCACAAATGTCAAACCGTTCATGATAAACAGCGCAGTACTGATGCCCATGTGTTTTGCCAAACCTCTGGTAATCTCCATGGTAATGAATTCAATCAGCATTCCGACCAGAGGAACGGCCACAATGATAATTGCTGTACTTATCGCTGCGTGAATCAGTCGTTCGAGCATTTCTACCCCTTATCTTAAAACTTACGGAATCTGTTGTAACGTTCTGCCACGATCTCCTCTTCGGATAATGCGGACTCTCGCTTTAAGAAGGCTTTCATCTTGGCCTTCATGTAATTGCAGATGGAAGTCAGTGCGGGAGCATCCGCAATTCCGTATTCGGGAATCACTTCTTCAATCACATTTAAGCGCTTCAGTTCGGACGCCGTAATACGCATGACTTCGGCTGCTTCTTCCGCACGGGAACCGTCCTTCCAAAGGATCGAAGCAAAGCCTTCGGGTGAAAGGATCGAGTATGTTGCGTTTTCCAGCATCCATACTTCGTTTCCCATGGCCAGAGCCAGCGCTCCGCCGCTTCCGCCTTCACCGATCATGATGGCAAGAAGAGGAACCTTAAGTCCGCTCATTTCATATAAGTTTCTGGCAATCGCCTCGCCCTGTCCGTTCTGTTCCGCTTCCAATCCGGGATAAGCACCGGATGTATTGACAAATGTAATGATCGGGCGATGGAATTTCTCAGCCTGCTTCATCAGACGGATTGCTTTGCGGTATCCTTCCGGAGAAGGCATTCCGTAATTGTGTGCGATACAGTCTGCCGCATCTTTACCCTTATTGACACCGATTACGGTAACCGGCTGGCCGTCGAGTCTTGCAATACCACCAATGATGGCGGGATCGTCTCTGAAATAGCGGTCGCCATGTAATTCGGTAAAGTTTTCAAAAATCGTACGGATATAATCTTCCGCACCGAGTCTGGTTACCTGTCTGGCCGCCGTAACCTTGTCCCAGACTTTCATGATCGGAGCTTTCGCCGCGCGCTCCTTCATCAGTTCCGTTGCATCCAGGATATCCTTGTCATGTGCGGGATCAAAGGATGCATATTTTAATTCACCTACATTTGTCGTAGAATCATAATAATTCTTTAACAGTGCTTCGAGCGTATCTTTCAATTTGTCTCTGGTTACGATGGCATCCACGAAACCGTGCTCTAACTGAAACTCGGCTCTCTGGAACCCTTCGGGCAGTTTCTGTCCGATGGTCTGCTCGATTACTCGGGGACCTGCAAATCCGATCAAAGCCTTCGGCTCAGCCAGAATAATATCACCGAGCATTGCAAAAGATGCCGTAACGCCGCCGGTGGTCGGGTCGGTCAGAACGGGGATGTAAAGCAGTCCGGCCTGCGAATGTTTCTTGAAAGCACCGGAGGTCTTTGCCATCTGCATCAGAGATACGATACCTTCCTGCATTCTTGCACCGCCGGAGCAGCAAAACAGAATCACAGGCAGTTTTTCTTCGGTCGCGCGTTCCACGGCTGCGGTGATTCTCTCACCAACAACATGACCCATGCTGCCCATTAAAAATCTGGAGTCGATGACACCCAAAACGGTCTTTGCACCGCCCACGGTACATTCGCCGATCAATACGCCTTCGCTTAAGCCCGTCTTTTCCTTAACCTCGGCTATTTTATCTTCATAGCCCGGAAATTCCAGGGGGTTCGTTGTGCTCTCCTCTTCAAACCAAGCTGTAAAAGAACCTTCGTCCGCAACCATACGGATACGGTTCTTCGCACGCACACGGAAATAGTAGCCGCATTCGTAGCAGACATATCTGCGCATAACGACCAGCTGCTTATCCAGTTCTCTTTTACAGGAAGGACAGACGATGACGTCCTGTTCTTTCTTTTCTTCTGCTTTCTCTACCGGTAAAATCTTCATTTTACTTCCACCTATTTATGCAAAGTATTTGTCAAAATCTTCCTTGGTATCAATATTGGCCGTCTTTAAGGAACGGTCGATCTTTTTCACAAATCCGGTCAGGGTATGTCCGGGACCTACTTCCACGAATTCGTCCGCACCGTCTTTCACGAGCAGTTCAATAGTCTGCGTAAAACGAACGGAGGAAGAAACCTGGCGAACCAGGAGGTCTTTGATAATGTCTTTTTGGTTTACATAATCTGCTGTTGTATTGGCAATATAAGGAATCTGCACATCACTTAACTCAACTTCGTCCAGAACACCCTTTAATTTCTCTCCTGCACCCTCAAGAAGCTTTGAATGGAACGGACCCGATACATTTAAGGGAACACATTTCAAAGCGCCTTTTTCGGCCAATACGGAAGCTGCCGCTTCCACGGCGTCCTTGCGTCCGGTAATAACCGTCTGCTTCGGATTATTGTAATTGGCTACGGATACCACATACGGAAGTCCTGTGGGGAAGTTTGCGGATGCGCCCTCTTCTTCTCCCTTAGCCTGCACATCTGCACAAACCTCTTCGATTACTTCGGGATCCAGGCCGATTACGGCATTCATGGCTCCGCCTACGGGAACGGCTTCCTGCATGAAAATTCCGCGGTTTCTGACAACCTTAAACGCATCTTCCATGCTCATGGCACCGCTTGCCACAACCGCTGCATATTCGCCGAGCGATAAGCCGGCACAAACGTCAAAGGTGAAGCCCTTTGCTTTTAACACCTGAAAAAGTGCAAGTTCCTCAGTCAGCATGCAGATCTGCGTATACTCGGTAATGTTGATTTTATCGTTTTCTTCAAAACACATTCCCGCGATATCAAGACCTGTTACCTTCGATGAAAGATCAAACACTTCCTTTGCTTCTGGGAAGGCATCATAGAACTCTTTTCCCATACCGATGTACTGGGATCCCTGTCCCGGAAACAGTAATACTCTTTTGCCCATTTTTCTGTCCTTTCGAAATTACGCTTTTTTCGACAGACGGATCACTGTCGTATGCTTTTTTTCTTTTCCATTATTGTTGTTTACAACGGCTTTTTTCTCTTTCGAAATCGTAATCACTGTCATCTTCAAATCCCCCTTTAATTACGCATAAATGGTATCTTTATCCACTGCACAGAATGCAAGTCTTCCTTTGGCTCTTAAATTGCCGTCCACGGTAACTTTGGCTTCGAACTTGATCAGTCCCGCGCCGCCGGATTCCTTGGTTACTTCAATGCTTAAGGTATCTCCAGGAATGACCGGTTTGACGAATTTAAACTCATCCACTTTCAAAAGCACCCAGATTTTGCTTTCATCCGTTCCGTCGGATTCGATGGTAACCGAGCAAAGCTGTGCGCAGGCTTCCACGATCAGAACACCCGGCATGATCGGTGCATCGGGAAAATGGCCCATGAAATACGGCTCGTTAATGGAAACATTTTTGATTCCCTTTGCATATTCGCCGCCGCGGATCTCTTCGATCTTCTCGATCATCTGGAAAGGCGGACGCTGTTTGATTCTTTTCTGGACTTCATTGATATTCATCATGGCAGCACCCTCCTTACAGACTCAAACCGCCGTCAAGCACAATGACCTGACCGGTTAAATAGGAGCATGCATCGGATGCAAGCATGGCTACCACATCACCGATTTCCTCGGGGCGTCCGAAACGCTTTAAGGGGATCTCGTCGATATACTGCGCTTTCTTGTCTTCCGGAAGCTTGTCCACCATATCGGTTGCAATAAATCCGGGAGCCACTGCATTGACGCGGATTCCGTAAGGTGCAAGTTCCTTTGCCATGGTCTGTGTCATGGAATTCACGGCTCCCTTGGTGGAGGAATATACACTCTGTCCCGGAACCGCAAGCTTGGAGCTTACCGAAGACATGTTGATGATGCAGCCTTTTTTCTTGGAAAACATCTTCAGTGCTGCCTGCTGGGAGCAGTATAAATAGCCTTTGATGTTTAAGTCGAGACATTTGTCAATGGTATCCGGAGTCATCATCAGTACGAATTCATCCTGTACGATACCCGCATTGTTAACCAAAACATCCAGTCTTCCGTAAGTCTTGGTCACTTCTCTCATCATTGCCTTTACTTCGTTTAAGTCGGCAACATTCGCTTTTACCTTCATGGCATCCGAACCGGCTTCTTTGATTATGTTAACCACTTCATCTGCTGCGGCTTCGTTGGAATTATAATTGACCGCTACGGTAAAACCGGCCTTCCCCAATGCAATTGCACAGGCTCTTCCGATTCCTCTGGATGCACCGGTAACCAGTGCCACTTTGATTTCATTCGTTGTTTCCATGATGTCTCCCTGTAATATTATGTAAACTATATTGTTATGGTGTTATGTTAACTATCGTTCGTTATGTAAACCATTAGGCTTTCTGTAAAACAACCGCGCTGTAGCTTCCGCCGACACCGACTGCCACTACCAGGATATTCTTGTATGCGGAAGTATCCACTGCCTTTTCTTCCACGCCGTTTTCAAAGAAGAATGCTTTCTGCTCTTTCGGCAGATCTCCGGAAAGTGTCAATGCCGCATGTGCCACACTTAATGTAGCTGCCGCGGATCTTGCTTCACCGACATAGCTTCTTACGTTATGTACGGGAACCTTTCCGCCGAAGAGTTCTTTGTTTACGGCGATTTCGATATCGTCATACTCTTTTACGCCGTTGCCGAGACCGAATACGGCATCCACATCGGATGCGGCAATTCCCGCCATGGCAAGTGCTTTCTCTACCGCACTCTTAAGTCCCGCTTCGGATCCTGCCACGGTACCGTATTTCACGCCTTCATGTGTCATACCGTAACCGGTTACTTTGGCATATTTCTTTCCGCCATGTTTTGCAGCGGAAGCCGCATTTTCAAGTGCTACGGATACGGAGCCGTCGGAAAGAGTCATTCCGCTGCCACCGTAAAGTTTGGCATCGGAAGCTGCCATAAGGCCAAGCTGGCTGTAAAGCTTCTCCATTACTGCGGAATTCTCGTCCGTACCGGTTGCAAGCATACCCTGTGCTCGGTTCTGGCGGATCTCATGGAATGCATACGCAACGCTCTGAAGACCGGACTGGCTTCCGTTCGTTACGGTAACATTGTATCCGCGAAGACCGGTCTTGATGGATAAATATCCGCCGGCTGCATTGTATACGGTATTCGGGAAGTTGAACGCGGAACCGTTCTCGTTTCCTTCTTTGGCAATATGATCTTCAAATTCATATACGGTGGTAAGAGGGCCGTCTCCGGTACCGATGATCATACCGTAGTCCTCTTCCTTTCCTTCTTCAAGGACAATGCCTGCTTCTTTCAATGCTTCCAGACCGGAAACCACCTGGATTAAGCTGAACTTATCGAGCTTACGGAAGAAGGCCATTTTAATATCGAATTTATCGAAATCCTCTTTACCGACTTCTGCTTTCGCGGAATTGCCTTCTACTTTTGCACCGTTCTTAATTTGGTTTACATAATTCTCTACGCCGTTTCCCAAAGGAGATACGATACCGAGACCGGTAATATAAACATCTCCGTCACTTTCCATCTCCTGTACTTCTCCGACATCCTTGGCAAAGATCACGCTGGCATTGCTTCCGCCGAATGCGAAGTTATTGGACATAACCGCTTTTAACTCTTTTTCTCTTGCGGTATTGGGCATAAAATCGATTTCTCCGGCTTTTTCTTTTAAGACATCCAGATCCTCTGCGGAGTATCCGATGGTGGGAGGAATCTTGCCCTCGGTCAAAGCCTTGATGGAGTAAACCGCTTCAATGGCACCTGCGGCACCCAGACAATGTCCTACCATGGCCTTTACGGAACTTACGGATAAGTCTGCACCGGAATTGTCAAATACGGTATGCAGGGATAAAAATTCCGCTTCGTCATTCTTTGCGGTTCCGGTACCGTGTGCATTCACATAGCCGATATCGGATTTGGAAATACCGGACATATCAATTGCACGGTTGATGGCATACATCTGTCCGATTCCGTCGGGACGGGGTGCTGTAATATGATGTGCATCGGAGCTGATTCCTGCGGCAAGAACGTCACAGTAAATCTTTGCTCCTCTGTTCTTTGCATGTTCATAGGATTCCACGATCATTGCACCGGCACCTTCGCCAAGTGTAATACCGTTGGAATGGTTAAACGGAGAACAGGGATTCTCGGAAAGTGCATGAAGTGCATGGAATCCGGCAAAAGGTACGGAAGCAAACGCATCTGCACCACCTACAATAAATGCATCCGCAACACCCGCACGAATCAGTTCGCAGGCATATGCAACGGAAATCGCACCTGCTGCGCAGGCATTACCGACATTCGTGATCACACCTTTGGCACCAAACTTCGTTGCGACATTGTTGGCAATCGGGGAAATCGTCATCTTGTTGATGTCTTCGGTCTTTTCTCCGTTCGTAATGTATTCCTCGATGCTGACAACACCACCGACACAGCTTCCCATAATGACACCGAATCTGGTCGCATCCTGAATGCTTCCTTCAATTTTCGAATCCTGAAAAGCTTCCTTGGATGCTTTTAAGCAAAGTACGGAAACTCTGTCAACGTCCTTGTTTTCCGGAAGTGCAAAATCAATCTCAGCGCCCAAGTTCGCATAGCAGTTATCTGCATTTACGCTCTTGACATGATCGATACCGCTCTTTCCCGCAAGGGCATTGTTCCAACATTCTTCAACGTTTGATCCGATGGCGTTAACCATACCGAGTCCGGTAACAACGCATCTGGTGTTTAACTTTCTCTCCATCTTATCCTATACTCCTTAATATTTTTTTCTCGCAATGCTTTCCACTCATAAACGCCTCGCGTTCATTTCGTGGACTGCTGTCGCAGTATACAGTTGTGACACTGTCCAACGGATTGCAAGCAAGCTTGCACCCATTGTCCATTGTCACAGCTGTGCATTGCTCGTAACTATTCCATGTGTTCAACAACATACTTCGTCAAAGCGGTGATGTTGAAGAAATGCTCTTTGCCAACACCGGTCATGGCAACACCAAACTCGCTGTCGATGCAGGAGATGATCTCAAGGGAATCTACGGAGTCAAGTCCGATTCCGTCGCCGAATAAAGCGATTTCATAATCCAGCTCTTCTTCGGGAATTCTTAAGTTCTCTACAAGCATTCCTTTGATCTTTTCTGCTACCTGAAGTTCTTTTTCGTTCATTTTACATACCATCCTTTTCTTGAATTTGGTTGTTAGGTTACTATATTGATTTCATCCGTAAATACGGCGAAATATCTTAATAATTCTGTAAATCTTCCGTAGCGTATTTCGGATTCCCGTATTTGCGTTTCAGTGCCACTACGGATTTTTTGCAATTCAGTGCATGCTTCTTTAAAACAGCACTCGGGCGTCCTTCTTCTCTTAAGTTCGGCCGTTCGGGTTTCCCGATGATGATGCGCGTCAAATGGAAGGGTTTCATTTTATTGTCGATGCAGATCGGAACAAGAGGCGCTCCGGACTGCTTGGCCAGCATCAGAAATCCGGGTTTGAAATCCAGCATCTTTCCGTCTTTGCTGGTATGTCCTTCCGGGAAGAAATAAATGCTTCTGCCCTTTTCGAGTGTTTCCATTCCCTTATAAATCCAGGAAGTGTCCATCTGCTGACGGTCAATGGGAATGTAACGCAAATTACGGAACAACCAGTTTAACGGTTTCTTCTCATACCAGTCTCTGCCAACAAAAATGTAAACATTATAACTCGTTAAAAGGCTTGTCATGAACAATCCGTCCGAATAACCGGTATGGTTGGAGTAGATTAAGCAGGACTTCTTTAATACCGCCCTGGTTGCCTCCTTGTCTTCCCAGATCATCCTCGTCGGATAGATTATCCTTAAGATCGGTACGGCAATCACATATATAATTTTCGCTATGCCCTTGATTATGGGTTCCATCGCTTCATCCTTGCTTGACTTATTTACGGAATAAATTTACCGTAAGGGCCGACTCCCGGCTCATCCCAGTTCATGTTGATGGCCTGAGCGAATGTATTGTGGCCCAGCATGGGAATTTCCAATTTCTTTATCGTTTCCGGACTTACTTTGCCGTCTCTTACGAATTCTTCGCCGGCATCGGAAAACTTTTTCAAATACCGTTCCACCTTATTGGCAAATGTGCTCTCCGCAAGCATACCTCCCTGCGGTGCGGTAATCAGCGTATATCCGTCGGGTCCGCAAATACGGTCAAACTGCAATTTTACCGAATCATAGCAGTCCACGGTTTCTTCATATCCGCAGGCGGAAATCAGTACGAGTTTTTTCTTCATCAGTTCAGGGAAACGCATTTCGTGTAAAAAGCGCCCCGTCGATTCGTCTCCGTTTACCGCACGGTATTCGGAAACATAGCAGATCATTCTGTCCATAAATGCTTTGAGTTTGGAAGGAAGTCCGAAGAAGTAAAGACCGAATACCTCGATGATGACATCACTTTCCATCACCAGATCTCGGATTTCGTCCATGTCATCCCGGATAACACATTTTCCTTTGGTTGTTTTCCAACAGCAGAAGCATCCGTGGCAGTGATCGATGTTCTTATCCTTCAGTGCAATTTCGGTAACGACTGTATTCTCTTCGCCGTTTGCCTTGATCATACCCTGCACAAAAGCACGTGCAATTTTAAGTGAGGAACTCATCTCTCCCCTTAAGCTTCCGTTTATCAGTAAAATGCGCATTTTTTCACCCTTTCTAATCGATTATATTTTGCCAAAAAAGTCCTTTGTTCTCAATATACATTATTTGTTAGTTGCATAAAAATTAGGCACTTTATGTCAAAGTGCCTAAAGATTATGTAAACCATTAATTCTTTTTTTATGAATCTTTAATATTTTCTTTATTTTTCAAATGACTTTTCGCCATATTCAAAAGGATTGCCTGTGCTACTCCGTCAAACATAATTACGGCATCCTCCATGGTTTTCACCGGGTCCGCTCCGCGCTTTCCGCGAATCCAGTCCACCGTGGTTTCCGAAAACATCTTGGCAAATAGATACGCTGCCCGATCCTTCTCATCCTGCGTAAGAGATAGTCTCTCTTCCTTGTACATATCTTCCACAAATTTGTCGATATAGTTTCTGGCCGGATGATAGGCGAGATCCACCATGTAATCACCGAATGCATCGCGTCCCATGGACTGATACATGTTTCGGATAAACGCTTCGTTTTTCTTGGCATATATGCCCATAAAACGAAGAATATTGATCCATCCGTCATCACCGAGCTGCAACTCCGCGGGGAAGAGTTTCTCCGATTTCGAATAAATGATCTCTTCCATCAAAGAATACACGTCCTGAAAATAGTAATAGAACGTGTTCCTGTTGATCCCACAGTGTTTGGAGATCATCGTAACGGTAATCTTCTCAATGGGTTCGGTTTTGGACAGTTCGATAAAACTGTCAATGATTGCTTTTTTGGTGAACTGATTCATTCTTTCATTCCTATACTGTCCGCCATCTTAATTACCGTTGACAGCGGAATGATTAACGATCCGAAAATAAAATTGCTGACTGCGTGTACACCGTCCCACGGAAGACCTGTTATGATCCAGGCTATCATGCCCTTAAAATCCAGATGGAAGAAAAGCGCATGCATCGGAGCAAACATGGTTCCGTATGCCAGGCCGTGCAGTCCGCAAACGACCATATATACAATGGGTGCCAGCCATTCCGGCATTTTCTTCGGCAGAATCATCGTGATTCCCCAAAGAGGCAGCCATATATACAAATAGGGAACCCACCATGCGGAGAATCCCTCGACAAATCCGTGAATCAAAACAAAAACATAAATCGGAAACAATGCTTTCCACCGATAGACCAGCGTAATGGCCATGATGGAAACTCCGATAAAATGCACATTGGGAAATGCATTCATCAGTATCTTGGAGGCATACATCAAGCCTCCAAGCATACCGAATATGGCAATCTCACGAATGGTGAGAAGCGCCTTTTTCTTATTTTTCATACTTCAGAGAGTATTTAGCGCCTTCTTCAACGGTAGTATCACTTACACCGACACTTGCCATTTCATCATTGATGTAGAAGCCCCACCAGGACTGATCTGCATCGTAATCAGCGGTTACACCGTTAACCGTCTTGATGTAAAGACCGTAATCACTGTCTTCACCCTCTACAACACCTGCATCCAAAAGTGCCTTGTCAAGAGTTTCATCATCGGTTTTTACAGTGAAATAATCTGCCTTACCGTCTGCGTAAACAACTTCAAGAGTGAAGTCTACGTCACCTTCGCCGATTACAGCGGGAGCATCCTCGGTACCTGCTGCAACTTCGCTTGCCACTTCGCTTACGGTTTCGCTTACTACTTCCGCTACTACTTCGGAAGCATTCTCAACAACCGCTCCCTTCTTTGCACATGCTGTTCCGATAACTGCCATTGCCGCAACCAATGCCATCATAAGAACAGAGATTGATAACTTTTTCAGATTGTTCTTTCTCATTGCTTGATCTCCTTTAAATATAAATTAAAAATATTAAGCCTCCGATTCCGGCACTCGCGGAAGGGCCGATGCGATGCATCTGCCGCGGAGAGGGTATCATACCGGGTATTTCGACTTAAATGCCGGCATCAAAAGTCTTCTCGGTTTCCCAATGACGTTTCCCTTCCTTGCGGGAGAAGGTAATTGACACCATATACGCATATCACGGCGACGGGCTCGTACGGGAATTTCACCCGTTTCCCCGAATATAATCCCTTAACAGAAATGTTATACCAAATAAATACAGGAAACGCAAGTTTGCGTTTCCTGTATGAGGTAATCTTATTTAAAACGAACCGTACGGTCTAGATAATGTAGCTCCGCAGGCAACACACATGATATCGTCATCACGGATCGGTTCCTTACAGAAAGGACATTTTCTTCCGGAATCCGAAGATGCCATACCGAAGTCAAATCTTCCGGTTCCTCCGGTATTGAATGTCTTACCGTATGCAGAGGATACTTCCGAATGCGGTTTTAAAGTGGAGCTGTCGGTCGTTCTGTATGCTTCTTTGGCAGGCTGATATTTACTGGAGCCGAATGTTCCCTCACCGATTGTATTTCCTTCATAGGAGGAAGATCCGAATCCGCCGGTGGAACCGATGGCGAACATTCCTGCTCCGCCCGCTCCCATCTCTCCGAGTTTCGGAAGAGGTGATCCTCCGAAAGGATCGGAACCGTAGGAAGAAGTATTTACCATGGTTTCATCCACATATCCGCCGATATTTCCGACGCTGCGTCCAACCCTTGTACCTGTTGTGGCACCGCCCACATAAGCTCCGCTTCCGAGTTTGCTTCCGCCGTATGCGTCTTTAATGGCAGCGGATTTTTCACTTGCTCCGACATTTGCGGATTCATAGCCCGAACTTTCATATCCGTTGGTCTGGTAGATCGAACCTACATTGGATGTCTGCTCGATCGGCTGGATGCTGGGTGTATCTACCGGTATGATGGTAGAAGGAACAGTGTCCTCGTTATAATAGGATGCATCCTCATATCCGCCGTCGTCATAATCGGTAGCATAGTTATAGGTTTCAGCGTTTTCATCATATTCAGCTGCTTCTTCTTCCGACATCTCTTCAAATTCAACATGACCGTAAACCGGCTTGCCGACCGCTCCGCTTTCCTCAGCCTCATAGGTTGTGGATTTCGGTGCTTTGGTGAAGTCTTTTCCGTAGAAGAAGTCTTTGTTTCTCTCCGGCTCATCATAAATGGATTTCTCGCCTTCGAGCGGATCCTTAACACCGTAATTCATGTTCGGCGCCGTACTTCTCGGAGTAAAGAGCGTAGAACCGGTAGACAGTGTTTCAACAGGTTTATGCTCTTCATGACCGTAATTTAAGTTGGCTGCGGTACTTCTCGGCGTAAAGAGTGTGGAAGATTCCGTATTCTCAAAACTGTCTTTTGTCTGATGTTCTTCATGATATCCTTCCATACCGTATGCATAGTTCGGTGCGGTACTTCTCGGAGTGAAAATTGTAGATCCCGTGGAAGCTGCTGCCGGTGCGGCATCTCTGTTTTCCTTGGAAAACTTTGCACTTCCCGCTTTCTCGTGATAGGTTCCCATCTGGGTTTCCTGCTGCATCAGGGCACCGGAAGTACGTCCGATCTTCGCACTTGCAGGTTCTTCATATACAGGTGCAGGTTCTTCATACACAGGCTCTTCGTATACGGGTTCTTCATATGCAGGCTGTTCGTATGCAGGTTCTTCGTATACCGGTTCTTCATATGCAGGCTGCTCGTATGCAGGCTCTTCATATACAGGTTCTTCATATGCAGGCTCTTCATATACGGGCGCAGGTTCTTCATATACAGGCTCTGCTACCGGTTCGGGAGCAGGTGCCACAGGTGTTTGTGTAAAAGTGTTCGAAGAAGGCATTCTTCTTCTTCTGAACTGCATCGGCTGATATGCCGGCTTCTCGGGAGCGGGTGCAACCGGAGTTTCTTCGACAACGGGTTCTGCTGCCGGTGCACTGCTTGCAGTCTTCGGTGCAAAGGAAGGTTTCGGCACTTCGGTAACGGGTGCCGCTTCGGTTGCGGTATATTTCGGCGGAGACTGCTTGGTGAAGGATAATTTGCCCTTCGGCTGATACGGCTTATCCAGATCATCACTGAATCCGCCACGTTTGGGTTTCTTCTCCAATTTAATGGATTTGGAATTTTTCTTTAACTGTGCTTCATGTTTTACTCTGGATGCAACTACGATGATCGCTGCAATTGCCAAAACCAGAACAACGCCAAACGGAATAAAGAAGGTATAATCGGCGAACTGCGCTTCCATCGTTACATTGGGAGTTTCTCCGGTCAGTAAACCGAGTGTATCCAGAACAACGGTTTTCTCTCCGTTTTTGGTTCCGCCGTTTAAGGTTTTGATTTTACCGGGGATGGTAATGGTTAAGGAAGACAAAAGCTGTCCATCCAGCGCATTCTGCATCTCTTCGGCCATCAAGCGGTTTCCGTTGCTCTGCATGGAAATATGAATGGTTCTTTTTCCGAAGACATTCTTATCACTGTAGCTTACGGATGCGTACTGTCCGTATAACTGGTTCAGGGCAGTCTGGATTTCTTTCTTGGCAAATTCTCCGCTGACCTTAACACCGGTGTAGTTCACACCGTCAATCTGACGATCGACATACTCCTTCTTCCAGATGGATACACCTGCAAATCGGCCGTCTTTTTCAACCGCATCGTAGAAATTGGTCGGCATACCGTAGGTGTCTCTGAGTGATGTTTCATCCATCAGGACATATCCGGTAATAACAGCCTTTCCGCTCTGCTTAATCTCGACTTCCGAATTGGCAGCCATACAGGAACTGAGTACCGCCGTCAGCATGACAAGAATCAGAACGAATGCACACTTTTGTCTGATTGTTTTTCTCATTGTAATCTTCTCCCCAAAAGATCTTTTACACATTTATGGTTCCGAGCGCCGAAGCAATATCTTTCTGCATATCCAAAACCGCTTCCCTTGCGGCATCTGCAAAATTGGCCTCGGTGTATTTTTCTTTATACTTCTCATTCTGATATGCCGCGATGATTCCTCTGGACGAGTTTACGATGGCACCAAGACCGTCGGCATTGAAGAAGTGAACCAGATCGGCTCCTTTTCCACCCTGTGCTCCGTATCCGGGAACCAGAATCAAACTCTTCGGCATGATCTGTCTTAAAATCTTTCCCATTTCGGGATATGTTGCTCCGACAACCGCACCGACATAACTGTAGGATTCACCCATGCAGTCGGCGCCCCATTCTGCAACTTTCTCGCCTACGATTTCGTAAAGCGGTCTGTTGTTTGCATCGGCAATCTGTCTGTCCTGGAATTCTCCGGAGCTGGGATTGGATGTTTTAACCAAAACGAAAATACCCTTCTTTTCTTCTTTACAAACATCGATAAAGGGCTTTACTCCGTCCGTACCGAGATACGGGTTAACGGTTGCGAAATCTTCATCAAACGGAGCATACGATTCGCTTCCCACCTGTACTTTGCCCAAATGACCAACAGCATACGCCGTGGAGGTAGAACCGATATCTCCTCTTTTAATATCGCCGATCACAACCAGTCCTTTGGACTTACAGTAATCAACGGTCTTCTTGTACGCAATCAGTCCTTCGATACCAAACTGCTCATACATGGCGATCTGCGGTTTTACTGCGGGTACAAGCTCGTAGATCGCATCCACGATTTCCTTGTTAAACTGCCAAATGGCTTCTCCTGCTCCCTGCAAGGTTTCTCCGTAAACGGAAAAAGCATTCTTTTTCACACTTTCCGGGATAAACTTCATAGTCGGATCCAGACCAACCACGATAGGGGCGTTCTTTTTCTGGATTTCTCGCATCAGTTTATTAATCATGGACACATTCTCCTCCAAATTTTAGCATACATAAATATTTTATACTCTTTCCCTGCTTACGGCAATCTTTTTTCTGTAATTTTTCAATAAAAAACCGACCTTTTCGGGTATTGTTTTCCCCCTTCAAGGTCGGTCTTCATTCCAGTCTACGTTTCCCTTGCCGGATTTACGGCTTAGCGGCACACCTTATACGGTCGCCTGTGCTTTCTCATCCACATATTTCTTGATATTGGATACATTCACATATTTCTCATAGGTATCTCCATGAGTGACTACCAGGGTAGGTGCCTGCATGATTCCGTATTTTTTCGCAAGGTCCATGTTTTCAGCGGCATCCATTACGATAAACTGTTCATTCTTAAGGTACTCTTTCGCCAGTTTGCAGTTCGGGCATGTAGCGGTCACAAAGAGATAAGTAAGGTTTTCGGGATTCTCGATATCTACCTTTGTCTCCCCTTCTTCGTTCTTGATGGTCACTACCGTATTTACGGCAGGCTCATCCTTTACTCTGTGGGTTAATTTGGAATGCTCGATATCGTATTCGGTACGATTCTTGAATTCCTGTAATTTTCCGTCGTTCCAGTTCTGAACGGGACGATAATATCCGGTAATACGGCTGTAAATCTCGGTCTTTGCTCCGCAGGTCGGGCAGGTAGCAACTTCGCCTGCCAGATATCCGTGCTCACGGCAGATGGAGTATGTCGGAGACATGGTGTAATACGGCAATTTGTAGTTCTCCGCGATGGAACGTACCAGTTTCTCTGCTGCCTTCCAGTCGGGAAGTTTCTCACCGAGGAATGCATGGAATACGGTTCCGGAAGTGTACAGTGTCTGCAGCTCATCCTGGATATCCAGTGCATCGTATACATCAGTGGTATAGTCAACAGGAAGGTGGGAGGAATTGGTATAGTAAGGAGTATCTCCCGGCTTACCTGCAGTCTTGATGCTCGGCCAACGCTTTCTGTCATGCTTTGCAAAACGGTATGCCGTACTTTCCGCAGGAGTAGCCTCCAGGTTGTAAAGATCACCGTACTGTTCCTGATAATCGGACAGACGCTCTCTCATGTGATTCAGTACTTTCTTGGTGAACTCCTGTGTCTTTGGACTGGACATGTCTTCTCTTAACCAGTTGGCATTTAAGCCTGCCTCGTTCATGCCGACAAGGCCGATGGTGGAGAAGTGATTGTCAAAGCTTCCCAAATATCTCTTGGTGTAAGGATACAGACCCTCGTCAAGAAGTTTGGAAATGACTCCTCTTTTAATCTTTAAGCTTCTTGCGGAAATATCCATCATACGGTCAAGACGCTTGAAGAATTCTGCTTCGTTAGCGGAAAGATAAGCGATTCTCGGCATATTGATGGTAACTACACCTACGGAACCGGTGCTCTCGCCGGAACCGAAGAATCCGCCGGTCTTCTTACGAAGTTCACGAAGATCCAGACGCAGACGGCAGCACATGGAACGTACATCGGAAGGCTGCATATCGGAATTGATGTAGTTTGAGAAATACGGAGTTCCGTACTTAGCGGTCATATCAAAGAGAAGTTTGTTGTTCTCGGTATCGGACCAATCAAACTCTTTGGTAATGGAATATGTGGGGATCGGATACTGGAATCCTCTTCCGTTGGCATCTCCGTCGATCATGGTTTCGAGGAATGCCTTGTTGATCATATCCATTTCCTTCTTGCAATCCTTGTAGCAGAAGTCCATTTCCTTGCCGCCAACCAATGCGGGAAGTTCCGCAAGGTCATCGGGTACGGTCCAGTCCAGAGTAATATTGGTGAACGGAGCCTGTGTACCCCATCTGGAAGGAGTGTTTACACCATAAATGAAGGATTCGATTGCTTTCTTAACCTCGTCGTAGCTTAAATTATCAACCTTTACAAAAGGTGCAAGATAGGTATCGAAGGAAGAAAATGCCTGTGCGCCTGCCCATTCGTTCTGCATAATACCGAGGAAGTTAACCATCTGGTTGCAAAGAACGGAAAGGTGAGCTGCGGGTGCGGAAGTGATTTTACCGGTGATTCCGCCCAAACCTTCTTTGATCAGCTGCTTTAAGGACCATCCTGCACAGTATCCGGTCAACATGGACAGATCATGGATATGAATATCCGCATTTCTGTGTGCCTCTGCGATTTCCTCATCATAGATTTCGGAAAGCCAGTAATTTGCGGTTACCGCACCGGAGTTGGAAAGAATCAGGCCACCTACGGAATAGGTTACGGTGGAGTTTTCCTTTACACGCCAGTCTTCCACTTTCACGTAGCTGTTTACGACATCCTTGTAGTCCAGAATCGTGGACTTCATTTCACGCAGTTTTGCACGCTGTTTTCTGTATAAAATAAAGGCTTTCGCTGCATCGGTATAACCTGCCTGCTCCAGAATCTTCTCGACAGAGTCCTGAATGTCTTCCACATGGACATTTCCGTCTTTTACCTTGCCCTGGAAATCTGCGGTTACACGTAAGGATAACAAATCGACAATATCGTTGTTATACTGTACGTCCGTTGCATTGAATGCCTTCATAATGGCATCGCTGATCTTGGTAAGATTAAAATCAGCTGTTGTTCCGTCTCTTTTCACTACTCCAAACATGTTGAATCCCTCCAAATACGTTTTCAGGCCTTTTTCGGCGATTGAACTCATTGTAGCACTCCGTATTTTTTCTGTCAACACCAAAAACACAATATATTATGTTTTTTTAATCTTTTCTCCACAATATGTTGTGGTTTTTGCCGAATTTGGGTTTACATAACTACGCCGATTTCCGGCCGGTTTTTTTCAAAATTTGTGATAAAATCGGCAATTTTATCCCCTTTCTTGGTTACCATAAAATAACAAAACCCTTTCACAAAAACCACCATATCTAGTGGAGGTTTTGTGAAAGAGTTAATATTTTCACAATATATAGTGCTTATCTTTTACCGGGTCTTCAGAAACTGAAATTCCCTTAATCCTTCTTCATCCATAGGGTAATCCTGGACAAAAGAAGTGCATAATTCCTTGGCTTTGATGGGATCACCGAGCTTCTCATAGGTCACGATCTCATTGAAACGAAGCTCACGGTCAAAGGAAATATCGGAAAGACCTAGCCCTGTTTGGAACGCATTCAGAGCCGATTCATAGTCCCCGGACTGCGCATAGCACATACCCATCTGATTATAAACGGCTTTCGATCCGCCGGTCGCAAGATAGCTTTGATACACGGTAAGTGCATACGTCCGGTCATTGAGGTTTTCATAGCACTGACCCAGAAGAAGGATCAGTTCCTCGCTGTTGTTTCCTGCTCCCTTGGCTTTCTCCAGATAGTCTCTGGCGTTGCTGTAATCTTCCAGATAGAAATACAGTCTTCCTCTGTCATAGTCCGGCATCTTCTTGTCTCCGGACTCCACGGCTTTCTGCAAAAAGGCATCGCCCTCCTGCTCTTCTCCCGCATCGCGCAAAATACAATAAATGTCGATTGATAAACCGTAGTTCTTGGGAGAAAGTTCAACCGCCTTGTCAAAATCCGCTTTGGCCTCCTCCTTGTTTCCCATGGCAAGCAAAACCGTTCCGCGCTCCACATATGCATCCACCGCCTTGGGTTTTAAATCCAAAACGGAATCGAAACGCATCTTCGCATCTTCAAACTTACCGAGCTTATAATAGCAGACACCGACATAGTAATTGATGTCATAGTCCACATCTCCCGGAATGGAGCCGTCTGCCGCCAGCGCTTCTTTAAACGCGTCTACGGCCTCTTCATAGTGATTCTGGCCCATATGGGCAAGTCCGATTCCGCGGTTAATATAAACCGGATCTTCCCCCTTTGCGGAAGCTTCTTCAAACAGTGCCATCGCACCTTCAAAATCACCGGATTCCACGCTTGCTATTCCCTCTTTGGTCTTGGCACCTTCCTTGGATCCACAGGCCGAGAAAACGCACGCCAAAACGACAAGGAGTAATATAAGGATCTGTTTACGGTTCAATACTTTCATGCAATACATCCTTTATTCGTAAGGTATAATTTTAACGTTGTCGCGAACAAATTTCTGTACTTTCTCACTGATAATGAGTTCTTTTAATTTCTTTTTGTTGGTCATGTTCATCGTCATATACTGATCCGGCGTCAAACCGTATGCGGCGGAAACCTCTTCGAGGCGCTTATCCACTTCCTCATCCGTAGCCGTAATTCCCTCTGCCTTGGCAATGGCCTGAATAGCCATACGCTGTTTGCAGTATCGCTCAATCAGTTCATCCGCGGAGCAGTCGTAAAGATACTTAATTACCGTATCCAGATCGTATGCGCCGCCGTCGATGGCATCGGCATAACGGAATTCCAGTTCTGCTCTCTGGTTTTCCTTGATGATCTCCGGCACTTCCTTGAATGCGCAGTTGCTTAAAATCGTTTCAAAGGCAAGTCCCGTAATATTACTTTCGTTATTCTCCTGTGCCTGTCGCTCCAGGAAGTCTTTGGCAAACGCTTCCATTTCTTCCACGGTGCTGTATTTCTCTTCTTCCATCTGCGCTACGATATCATCCGTAAGCTCATCCGGAAAAATATAATTCAAAGTCAATGTAAATACCGCATCTTTTCCCGCATAATCTTTATTATTGTAATCATCCGGAAACTTGATCGGTGCATCTTTCACTTCACCGGGCTGCATATCGATCAGCGCTTCTTCAAAACCGGGAATAAACTGACCGTCTCCGATTCTGACGGTCTGGTCTTTTGCGCTACCGCCCTCAAAAGCCACTCCGTCGATCTTGCCCTCAAAATCGATATTAACCAGATCGCCCTCTTTGGCATTTCCCTCTTTCAGACCGATCTTATCGCCCTTTGTCTTAACCATTAAATCCATCTGTTCCTTGATGGCTTCATCCGTCACTTCGATCATGTTATACTTAATTCCGATATTTTTATACTCACCCAGAATCATGTATTCATCCATATTCATGGAAACAATATCGTAATCTTCAATGTTAATCGAAGTCGGCTCGCTTGTCGAAGGCTTATTCTTATTGCATCCGGCTGCAGCGAGAATTCCAAGTGTTAAAACTGCAGCAGCTAATAATTTCTTTCTCATGATCTTATACCCTTTCCTGTCGGTTCCTTCATAAACCGCGTTTCATTTCTCACAAATCAAAGTCTATTATATCATCTTTTCCTTAAACGAAACATAAAAAAATATAGTTGACATAATGTCATTTACATAACTATGTTGGTTAACATAAAATAGTTTACATAAACTACTTAGTTAACATAATCTCATTTACATAAATTATTACTATTTAACAAGTTTACATAATATAGTTTACATAATCATAGCACATGGAACACATATCTCATAATCAGTTCCACAAGGAATACGGCTCCGCAGCATGATAAAGCCACAACCAGCAGCCCATGTCCGAAATATGCCACAACTATGCCTACCAGAAGTCCTGCTGCCGCACTGAAGAAGGAATTCGTCGCTTCGAAAATCGCCGGAACGGTCATTACCGCCAGTACGGTATACGGAATATAGTAAAGAAAAGACTTAAAGAAGCGGTTCTTTACTTCTTTTCTCATGCAGACATACGGAATAACGCGCACCAGATAGGTTACGGCCACCATCACAAACAGATAAAGGAAAAATGTTTTAACGTCCATCCTGTCCATCCTCCTTTATCGGAAATACCAGTGCGCCGAAAAGCGATGCTCCGATCGCACAAAGAATAATGGCAAACCCTTCAGATACCTTCTGCAATACGGGAACATATACAAATAACAGTTTCAGGGCGACGGCTAACAGAACGATCTCCGTCACACGAATGGATTTCTTCATTTCCGGAATGACGATGGCAATAAACATGCCATACAATGCAACGGATAATGCTCCGGAAATCATCTCCGGCAAAACCTCTCCGAGTACTCCGCCGAGCAATGTACCAAGCGTCCATCCGATGTAAGGAGCAATGATCAGGCCGAGGAAATACTTCGGTCCGATTTTTTCTTTCTGTCCCACTGCCACCGCGTAGATCTCATCCGTATGGAACGCGCCGAACAAAAGCCGTCTCGGAATCGAAAAACTCTCGTTTACCTTCTGCGTCAACGATAAGGACATCAGCGAATACCGCGAATTGATGACAAGCTGTGTCAGCGCCATCTCAATCAGGCTTCCCGCGCTGACCATAACGGTCATACCTGCGAACTGTCCCGCCGATGTTAAATTGGTCATCGAAATCAGAACCGCCTGCCAGATGCTCAGCCCGTTCGATACCGCCATGATTCCGAATGTAAAGGATACGGAAAGATATCCCAGTCCGATCGGAATCCCGTCCGTAAACCCTTTTCGAAA
This sequence comes from Lachnospiraceae bacterium UBA3804, assembly GCA_002368665.1. GTDB lineage: Bacteria > Bacillota > Clostridia > Lachnospirales > Lachnospiraceae > UBA3766. The sequence continues at coordinate 57,126 of DFEK01000013.1, read as the reverse complement.
TGAATTCATACCATGCCTCATAAAAACAACCCCGAGGGCTTTCTTCCCTTGGGGTTATTTCCTGTTTCCTTACAAATATTTTTTCACAAACGGAATCAGTTTCAACAAATTAATCAAACCGAATCCCAGGAACATACATAAAAGAAGAACAATCCATTTTGCCGGATATTCCGATATCGTCCGTGACAATATCTCCTCCAGCGGATGCAGCAAATCTTTTAACTGCGTTTCAATTAAGTAGGTGCCGAATACTCCGCTTCCGCAAAAGAGGAAGAACGACCCCTTTTTCATATTTCTGCAGGCATACCGCATCCAAACAAACAGCCCGCAGGCATAAATATACAAAAACCACTGTGTATACGCAAGCGAACCGTCTGCGCGGAACGAATGCAGATTCATTACAAAATTCAAAACCGAAACCAAAAGCGTTCCGACGATTACCGCAATATACTTGCCTGCATTTTCCTTTAAAGGAGCCGGAAAAAGATTCGCAAGAAAGTGTCCCATCAAAGGGTAGAACACAACCAGCGCGGCAAACGGGAAAACCATGGCAGGATTTTTTAAGTCAAATACCGATTCCATAAGCGGAACCAGTGTGGATGAAACCGCCATGATCCCGAAGAGATACAGGTAAGCCTTTGCATCCTTCATAGCCCCTGTGAGTTTCTGCAGAAACGGCAGAATCACAAGGAAGGAAAGATATGCAAATAAAAACCACTGCTGGGTAATCGCTCCACCCGAATACAGAAGTTCCGTAAACGAGCGAAAGGAAAGCGTAAGTCCATGCACGAATCCCATGTAAAGATACTGGGCTGCCACGGCCAGCACGGTAATCACCGCCATGGGCAGTACCCTGTGCAGGTATATTTTACCGATGCTCTCTTCTTTGCGAAGAAGCAAAGCTCCGGAAATCAGGAAAAAGACAGGTACGCTGAGCTGGCAGATGCCGGCCAGAAAAATGCCGATTCCCTGAAGGATTGCATTATCCGTATGTTGGTAAAACTGTAGCCCGTTCTCTCCGGAGTGCGCATAGAATACGAAAAGCAGGGCAATCACGCGCAGGACTTCAAGGTATATGATTTTTCCCTTTTGGTTTTGTTTATCCATTGAGAATTAGTGATGGAATAAGCGCATTCCGGTGAATGCCATTGCCATACCGTACTTGTTGGCGGTTTCGATAACCTGGTCGTCACGTACGGATCCGCCGGGCTCTGCGATGTATTTAACACCACTCTTCTTGGCACGCTCGATATTGTCACCGAAGGGGAAGAATGCGTCGGAACCGAGTGCAACATCTTCCATGGTGTCAAGCCATGCTCTCTTCTCTTCTCTCGTGAATACTTCGGGTTTTACCTTGAAGATCTTCTGCCAAGCGCCCTCACCGAGAACGTCCATATATTCCTCACCGATATAGATATCGATGGCATTGTCTCTGTCCGCACGGCCGATACCGTCTACAAACTGAAGACCGAGTACCTTCGGGGACTGACGAAGCATCCAGTTGTCAGCCTTGGAACCTGCAAGACGGGTGCAGTGGATTCTGGACTGCTGTCCTGCGCCGATACCGATTGCCTGTCCGCCCTTTGCATAGCATACGGAGTTGGACTGCGTATATTTTAAGGTGATTAAGGAAATGATCAGGTCAATCTGTGCAAGCTCGGGAATATCCTTGTTTGCGGTAACAATATTGGTAAGGAGCTTCTTGTCGATACGGAATTCGTTTCTGCCCTGCTCGAAGGTAATTCCGAATACATCCTTATGTTCGATCGGCTGGGGAACATAGTCGGAATCGATCTTGATTACGTTGTAATTTCCGCCCTTCTTTGCTCGTAAAATTTCCAACGCTTCGGGTTCATATCCCGGAGCGATAACGCCGTCGGATACTTCTCTTTTGATGATCTTTGCGGTGGAAACGTCGCAGGTATCGGAAAGGGCAATGAAATCACCGAAGGAAGACATTCTGTCCGCACCTCTTGCTCTTGCATAAGCGCATGCCAGAGGAGAAAGTTCGCCCAGATCATCCACCCAGTAAATCTTAGCCAGGGTCTCATCCAGAGGAAGACCTACTGCTGCACCTGCGGGAGATACATGCTTAAAGGAAGTTGCTGCAGGAAGTCCCGTTGCGCTTCTGAGTTCTTTTACAAGCTGCCATCCGTTGAAGGCATCCATAAAATTGATATATCCGGGTTTTCCGTTTAAAACTTCAATAGGAAGCTCTCCGCCGTCATTGGCAAAAATCTTGGAAGGCTTCTGATTGGGGTTACATCCATATTTTAATTCCAGTTCTTTCATTGTACTGTCTCCTTTTTACTGATTCTTATTTACGATTCTGGTCTCATATTTGCCGGTCTCAATGTCGATGAAACGAACGAATAAGGAAACCTTGTTATCTTCGTTTAAATTGTTCCATACCAGATCTGTGAAGGAATCGATATCACCCTTGATATCAATCCAGGTGGGTTCTCCTTCAAAAGAAGGAAGGGGATTTCCGTCGCCTTCGTAGGTGTGGATGAAACGTCCTTCGCCCGCGAAAGGTTTCTCATATGCGAATGTATAACGATTGCAGGAAGCATCTCTTCCGGCATCGGATTTTAAGATGGACATGGCAAAGCTGTATTTTCCGTTCTCCACATGCATGATACCGGAAATACGCGGGGTAAGGTTGGGCGCATCGGGCTCAAATTCTCTGCTTCTTAAAGACTGTTCGAACGTAAGCTGCTTATCCATACCTTCATAAATGGTATCGGTCTGATCACCGTTGGTTACGATGGTCTTGTTACCGAGCACTCTGACCGGTGCATAAATGATCAAAGAAGGATCTTCCATCTTGGAAGGATCAAACGCCTGGGTACGAATACCCTCTCCGTCTTCCACGAAAACACGGTTTCTCGAATTGGTGCTTCTTCCCATGATGAAGTAAGCACAAACTGCCTTTTTCCCGTCTTCGGACTTACCGATAACGATTCCTCTTCCGGGATAGGCGTTGCCGCTCAACTCAGATGCAAGTGATTTCTTTTCCATATCCAATCTCCTTTTGTGTATTGATAAAATCTATAATCTTCTTCAAAGCGAAGAACACTTCTAATGTAACACTCTTTCCCTCATTTGACAATGGATAAGCACGGCTTCCCGGAAATTTAATCTTCCCCCGTCTTAACAAACTGAGAATGATACAAAGTCGCATAGAGTCCGCCTTTTTCAAGCAGATCCGCATGGGATCCCTGCTCGACGATATGCCCGTCTTTCATGACCAGGATCACATCCGCGGAACGGATCGTGGACAGTCTGTGAGCAACGATAAAGGTTGTCCTGCCCGCCATCATCTTCTCAAATGCGCTCTGGATCTTAATTTCGGTACGTGTATCGATCGAGGATGTTGCTTCATCCAGGATCAAAACCGGCGGTAAGGTTAACATAACTCTGCTGATGCAAAGTAACTGTTTCTGGCCCTGGCTTAGGGAAGAATCATCGATCACGGTATCAAGTCCGTTCGGCAGACGGCGGATAAAACCGTAACTGTGTGCTTCTTTCGCTGCCCGGATGATTTCTTCCGTACCAGCATCCGGCTTTCCGAATGCGATATTCTCCCGAACCGTGGCATTTTTAATCCAGGTTTCCTGCAACACCATTCCGAAATTAGAGCGAAGCGACCTTCGACTAACATCGTAAATACTCGTTCCGTCAATATAGATCGCACCCTCGTCCACATCGTAAAATCGCATCAAAAGGTTGATTAACGTCGTCTTGCCGCAGCCGGTCGGGCCGACGATGGCAACATGCGTGCCTTCTTTGATGTGCAGATTAAAGTCTTCGATCAGCGGTTTTTCCTTAACATAGGAAAAAGCCACATGCTCGATATCATATCTGCCGTCTACATTATGTAAACCACTCTCTTTTTCCGCACTCTGTTCCGTCTCTTCCAAAAGGTCGAAAACGCGGCCGGCGCAGGAAAGTGCATTCTGCAGTTCCGTAATAACACCGGATATATCCGTAAACGGCTTCATATACTGGTTTGCATAGGCAAGAAGTAAGGAAATTCCGCCGACGGAAAGTTTGCCGTTTAAAATCATATAGGCCCCCATTAAGGCAACGCAGGCGTAGATCACACCGTTGACCGCTCTCGTGGAAGGATTTGTCAAAGAGGAATAAAAGACAGCCTTCTCGGATGCGGCTTGCAAGCGCTCGTTATTCTCCACAAAGCGCTCGCATGCCCTCTTCTCGTATCCAAAGGCATGTACAATGCCGGCACCGCCGACCATTTCCTCCACGATCGCCGTCTGCTCCCCTCGGATCTCGGACTGGAGCTTAAACATTTTATATGTTCCCGTTGCGATGAATTTCGATACGAAAAAGGATATCGGCGTTAAGACCACAACCATTAGCGTAATCCACGGGTTCATCCAAAGCATGATCACCAGCGTCAGAACAATGGTGACCACACCGGAGAAAAGCTGCGTAAAGCCGAGCAAAAGTCCGTCGGAAAGCTGATCCGTATCCGCAATGATACGGCTTACGATATCGCCGACTCCCTTTTTATCGAGATACGAAAGCGGAAGGAGCTGCAGTTTACGGATTGCTTTTTCACGGATATTCTTTACGATTCCGTAGGTTAAGCGGTTATTGACAAGCCCCATGACCCAGGTGCCGACACCGCATACCGCAAGGAAAATCAGGATATAGAAAATCGTATCCTGAAGACTGTCAAAATCGACTTTGCCCTTTCCCGCCGCATAATCAATACACTTTCCGTAAAGAACCGGGATCAGCAGCTGCAGGGCAACCGTGATTGCGGATAACAGAAGGCTTACGGCCAAAAACAGGCGGTACCGTCCCAGAAAACGAAGCAGTTTGGAAATAACGGAAGGAGATTTTTTCGTACTCATGCGCTCTCCCCCTCGTCAGATGTCTGGGATTCATGGATCTCTTTATATACTTCGCAGGATTCAAGAAGCTCTTCATGCGTTCCCGAACCGATGATCTTTCCGTCATCCATAACCAGGATCAGATCCGCGCTCCTGATGCTGGATGTTCGCTGCGAAACGATAAATGTAGTCATTTTACCGTCTAAGGATTTCAGGGCACGGCGGAGATTAAGATCCGTCGCATAATCAAGTGCGGAGGAAGAATCGTCCAGAATCAGGATCTTTGGATCTTTCACTAATGCCCTTGCGATCGAAAGACGCTGTTTCTGACCGCCCGAGAAATTCTTTCCGCCCTGTTCGACGATCTCATCCAGTTTCCCCTCTTTTTTCTCAACGATCTCGAGGGACTGGGAAATCTCAAGGGCCTTCCTAAGTTCTTCTTCCGTGGCATTTTCGTTGCCCCATTTTAAATTATCCCGAATCGTTCCCGCAAACAGTACGGCCTTCTGCGGAACGATACCGATCTTTTCGATCAGTTCCCCCTTTGCATAGTCCTTTACGTTGCGGCCGAATACTTCGATCTCCCCACTCGTCGCATCATAGAAACGGGGAATCAGATTGACAAGCGTGGTTTTGCCGGAACCGGTTCCTCCGATGATTCCCACGGTATCTCCGGTTCGGATCGTAAAATCAAGATCCTCCAGTGCATCTTCCTTCGCATCCGCATAGGCGAAATTTACGTGGGAAAACCGCACGGCGATGTCGCTCTCGGTTTCTTCCTTCGAAGAAAGCTCCGGATATGACATGCCGGGTTCTTCTTTTAAAACAGCGGATACTCTCGTTCCGCATGCAAGTGCTTTGTTAATGGTAATGATCAGGGATGCCAGTTTAACCAGCTCCACGATCATCTGTGCCATGTAGTTATAAAGCGCCACCAGATCGCCCTGCTCCATGCTTCCGGTGTGAATGGAATTTCCCGCCTGCATGAAAAGCACGCAGGTTGCAAGATTGATCAAGATATAGGTTGCCGGATTTAACAGCGCGGAAATACGTCCCACAAAGAGATTCATCTTTGTATACGCATTGTTCTTTGCGTCAAATTCCTTTACTTCCTCTTCTTCCTTGCAGAAGGCCCGGATAACGCGTACACCGGTTAAATTCTCCCTTGTGGTGAGCAGCACGCCGTCCAAATGGCCCTGCACTTTTTTATAAAGGGGAATGGTGATCCACATGATGGCGGATACCACTGCCGCCAAGACAGGGATGCTGACCACAAAGATCAATGCTGCGCGCACATTGATCGTAAACGCCATGATCATGGCACCGAATACGATGAACGGGCTTCTGAGCAAAAGACGCAGCACCATGTTGACGCCGTTTTGCAACTGCGCCACATCGGACGTGATCCTGGTGATCAGGGTCTCGGTTCCGATCTTATCGAGTTTTTCAAACGAAAGATTCTGAATGTGTTCGAAGAGGTTCTTTCGAAGCGATGACGCAAATCCGACACTCGCGCGCGCCGCAAAGAACTGCGCGGTAATGGAAAAGGCCAATCCGACAATGGCCAGAACGATTAAGAACACAAAACGGACAATGATGTACTGCTTGTCCCCGTTCTTAATCCCGACCTTGATAATGTCGGAAATCACAAGGGGCACGATCAAATCAAGAAGCGCCTCCACTAATTTAAATGCAGGCGCTAAAATACTCTCTTTGGTATAAGGTTTTAAGAACCGTAAGAGTTGTTTCAAAAGGTTTCTCCTTTATGATGCAAAGGTATTACTCCGCCTCACCGAGACCCTCCGCGATTCCGAGGATCACGATACCGACGATAACTGCCACGACGCACGCATACTGGGATGCCTTGAGTTTTTCCTTTAAGAAAATACGGGATAAGATAACCGATACGATGCAGTAGGAAGCCACCATGGGAGCAGCCAGAACCGGATTGCGTGCCATGGCAAACACATAAAAGATCTGGCCGAACTCTTCGAAGCAGGCAGCCACACCCTTATTTAAGATTTCCTTCTTTGCAAACGGATTATATGCTTTCTTCGTACGGATCAGCATGAAGATCCAGGAAATGATACCTGCCAAAAGGAAGGTCAGTCCGTACAGGATCAAAACGTCGATCTCGCCGAGTCCGAGGCCCGCTTCCTCATCGAGGATGATTCCGTCCGCTGCCGTGCCGATGGTATCAAAGATACAGTAAAGGATCGGGAATAAAAGTGCCAGCGCACCGAACTGGTACTTACGGTTTTTCTTCTTCTCTTCATTCGTTACCGCAAGTTCGTTCGCTTCTTTTCTGGCAAGTTTGTTCTCCACAACGGCAAGTGCGATCATACCGATCACAATGATTGCCGTACCGACAATATTCAGTACGGAAAAATCGCCGAGGTCATCGTTTACGGTACCCGTAACGGCAAAGAATACCATCATTGCGATCATGGAAAACGCTCCCGAAGCATTCTGCACCGGGGATACGATGGATACTTCCAGATAGCGGAGTCCCGCATAACCGATCACCATCGAGATAATATATGCCAGGGATGCGGGAGAATATTTTAAGGCATTCGTAAGCAAACTCGAAACGGAAAATCCGGTCTCGGAAAAAGGCAAAAGAATCAATGCCACGATTCCCATTACCAGTCCGACCCAGACGGCGATCTTCAGATGGGAATATCTGTCATCGGGATCCGTGCCTTTCTTATAGAATAAATCAGCACCGCCCCACCCGAGCAGACAGATCAATGCAAATATAAACCAACTCATTTCTTCACCGTCTCCATCTTAATCGTATTTGTATTTCCGCTTCCACCGTTGATCTGGCCGCCGGTTAGGACAACATTGTCTCCGGGCTGTAAGCCGAGGATCTCCTTTGCCTGATTTAAGTTCTGATAGAACATAACATCGATGGAATTGTATTCTTCGCATAAGCAGGGAACAATACCCCAGCTTAAGTTTAGCTGTCTCCAGACTTTCATGTCCGTCGTGGTACCGATGATATCGCACGGGCAACGGAAACGGCTGACCATACGGGCCGTTTTACCGGAAACCGAATTTACCACGATACATTTGGCATCCACGTCGATCGCCATGGAACAGGTCGCATGGGAAATGGAATCGAGTGTGGAATGAATTTTAAATTCTGTATTTAAAAATCTCTTCTTGTAATCAATATGTTTCTCGGTGTATTCCGCAATCTCCGCCATATTCTTTACGGCATCAACCGGGTGCTTTCCTGCTGCCGTTTCTCCGGAAAGCATAACCGCACTCGAGCCGTCATATACGGCATTTGCAACATCCGAGATCTCTGCCCTGGTCGGACGGGGATTCGTGATCATGGACTCCAGCATCTCGGTAGCGGTAATAACGCGCTTGCCCAAGAGTCTGCATTTCTGAATTAAAAATTTCTGGATTGCAGGTACCTCGACAAAGGGAATCTCCACGCCCAGATCGCCGCGGGCTACCATGATGCCGTCTGCGATTTCACAGATCTCGTCAATATTGTCAACGCCGGCACGGTTCTCGATCTTGGCAATCAGATTGATCCTTTCGCCGCCGTTTTCATCCAGAAGTTTTCTTAAATCTTCCACATCTTTCTTATTGGAAACGAATGATGCGGCCACAAAATCCACATCGTTTTCGATTCCGAAAAGAATATCGGAACGGTCCTGTTCGGAGATGTATTCTCCTTTCATAACCTTATTGGGGAAATTCATGCTCTTTCTGTCGGAAAGAACACCCCCCGCAATAACGCAGCATACGGCTTCCGGTCCGCGAATCTCTTTGACCTCGCAGATTACCAGACCGTTATTAACCAGAATGCGGTCCCCGATCTGTAATTCATTCGTTAAATTGGCATAGTTTACCGAAACTTTCGTTTCGTCACCTTCCACATCTTCCGTGGTAAAAATAAACTCCGCACCCTCTTCAATCGTAACTTTATGATCCTTAAAAGTCTTGATGCGGTATTCCGGTCCCTTGGTATCGAGCATGATGGCGATCGGAAGATTCAGTTCTTCCCTGACCTTTTTAACCAAAGCGATCTTCTTTAAATGCTCCTCATGTGTTCCGTGGGAAAAGTTAAGACGTGCCACGTTCATTCCGGCTTCGCACATTTTCTTTAATGTTTCCTCGTTTTCGCAAGCCGGTCCGATGGTACAGATAATTTTTGTTTTTCTCATATTTTTGCTTTCCTCTGTAACATTTCGTAAAGTACTATCTTATTATACATATTTTTCCCCGTTTCGCAATTATCAAACATTTGCTATAATAGAATTGATATGGATTGAGATAAAGAGGGTATTATGGCTGAGAATTCATACGAATCCTTACAAGAGATCGTGGAACATGAAAACCGTGATTATCCCGTCGGTGTCTACTATGTGGAACCCGGCGAGATGTTTATGGAACATGTCCGCTGGCACTGGCATACGGAATGTGAGCTGGATGTCATCAAGGAAGGCAGCGCCGAATACCTGATCGATAACAAGAAAATCTTACTTCGCAAAGGACAGGCGATCTACATCAGCCGAAACGTTATGCACTCCATCTCTTCGGCCGAACATACCCACTGTGTCATCATGTCGTTGATCTTCTCCCCGACTTTTCTGTTTCCGGGAGAAAATTCCACGGTATCCAATAACTATATGCGGCCTGTTTTAGAGGATCCCGGCTTCCGTTACCGGATCTTTAATTCGAAAGACCGTTGGGATCGCAATGTCATCTCCTATGCGGAGGATATTCTCTATGCCAATCTGCAGAAGGAATTCGGCTATGAATTGCAGACGCAGAGCCTTTTGTGCCAGTTATGGCTTCTGTTCTTATCCAAGGTATCCTTCCCCGCAACCGAGGAAATTGCCGCATCCGCCAATACCAAAAAATCGCTTTCCGCGGATGAAAACCGCATCAAAGACGCAATATTCTTCATTGAGCAGAATTATAAAGAGGCCGTTACCCTGGAAGATATCTCCAATTCCATTCATGTATCCAAAAGCGAATGCTGCCGCCTCTTCCACAGGGCCGTCAACATGACGCCTTTTGAATATCTGATGCACTACCGCATCCTGAAAGCCGCCGACATCATTCAGCGGAATATCAAAGAGCCGATTCCCGTTTCGGAACTGGCCATTTCGGTCGGCTTTAACAATACCAGTTATTTCAACAAGCGTTTCCGCGAGTACTTCGGCTGCACACCGACACAGTACCGTAAAATGGCGAAAACCGAACATCGCGATAAACTCGGAACGTTCGGTCTTTCCCTCTCACATATCTAAAAATAGAAAGCGGTTTAATAACCGCTTTCATTCATTTTCACAAGTTTTGCTGCCTGGTCTGCCGAAATGCAGGCATCCAGAATTTCCTGAATATCACCGTTCATGATCTTATCCAACTTATACAATGTCAGTCCGATCCTGTGATCCGTAACACGTCCCTGCGGGAAATTGTAAGTACGGATCTTCTCGCTGCGGTCTCCCGTTCCGACCTGGGAACGACGAAGCTCCGCTTCCGCATCATGTTTCTTCTGCTGTTCGAGATCGTAAAGTTTGGCACGAAGCAGGGCAAATGCCTTTGCCTTATTCTGAATCTGGGATTTCTCGGTCTGGGAGTAAATCACGATTCCGGTCGGCATATGGGTTAAACGAACCGCGGAGTCGGTCGTATTGACACACTGGCCGCCGCAGCCCGATGCACGCATGACATCGATACGGATATCGTTATCGTCGATGACAACATCCACTTCTTCCGCCTCCGGCATAACGGCTACGCTGGCCGTGGAAGTATGGATACGTCCGCCGGATTCGGTTTCCGGAACACGCTGTACACGGTGAACGCCGCTTTCGTATTTCATTACGGAATATGCGCCCTGGCCGTTGAGCATGAATTCCACTTCCTTCATGCCGCCGATTCCGGTTTCTTCCGCATTGATCGTCTCAATCTTCCAGTGACGTGCTTCCGCAAAATGCACATACATTCTGTATAATTCCGCAGCAAAGAGGGCTGCTTCGTCTCCACCCGCACCCGCACGGATTTCCACGATAACGTTTTTATCGTCGTTGGGGTCCTTCGGAAGGAGTAAAATCTTAAGCTTCTGCTCCAACTCCTCCACGCGCTTCTTTGCATCCGCAAGTTCCTCTTTGAGCATCTCTCTCATCTCTTCGTCCGATTCGGATTCAAGCATCGAAAGAGAATCGTCGATATCCTGCTTGGACTTTTTATATGCGGTATATGCCTCCACGATCGGAGTTAAGTCGCTTTGTTCCTTCATCAGTTTTCGGAAACGGTTCTGATCGTCCGTAACACCCGGAGACTGCAGTTCATTCATTACATCTTCATATCGGTTTAAAAGATCTTCCAATTTATCAAACATAGTATATATCCCTCATTTCGTCATATTCGTAAGCGGCATTTATGATTGACGCTAATAAAAATGCGCCGATACGATGCGGTCCAAGCCGGCCAAATCCTTCTTTACTTCAATATGACGATATCCGTTTTCTTTCATGATTTCGCTAACATCCTCTCCCTGGTCATAACCGATCTCAAAGAAGATCATTCCGCCGCGCTTTAAATACTGCTTTGCTTTAGCGGCGATCAGACGGTAAAACGTAAGCCCGTCCTCTCCTCCGTCCAGGGCAGCCACAGGCTCATAATCCTTTACTTCCGGATCCAGGGTTTCAATTACTTTGGTAGGTATATACGGCGGATTGGAAGTGATCAGGTCAAATGTTCCTTCCACTGCTTCAAACAGATCCGATACCGCAAATGTAGCATCAATTCCTAAATTCTTTGCGTTTTTCTTTGCAAGGGATACTGCATTTGCATCGATGTCCACACCGACTCCCGTGCAGTCATTGCTGTAATGAAGCAGGGATAAAAGAATACAGCCCGTACCGCAGCATACATCCAAGATCGCCATGCCGTCGTGAAGGTTCTTCATAGCCTCCTCCACAAGGCATTCCGTATCCTGTCTCGGAATCAGCGTGTTCACGCTTGTTTCAAAAGTCAGGCCCATAAACTCCTGCTCTTTGGTGATATACTGCAAGGGTTCTCTTTTCTCTCTTCTTTCGATAAGAGTAAGAAACTTCGCTCTCTCTTCTTCGCTCACTTCCCTCTCGGGGTGGGCGAGAAGCGTATTTCTGTCCGTATGGCAGACATATTCCAAAAGAAGCCTTGCATCCAGCTCGGCTTCCCTCACTCCAGAGTCTCTAAGGCGCGCTGCCCCTTCTTTGTATACGACAACGTATTCCACTCTTCCTACATTTCCCCGGATTCATCCGATAAATCTTCTTCATCCATTTCCGCCAAAGCCTGCTTGGATGATTCCTCAATATCCGCCATCATGGCATCAACGGCGGAAGGATCGAGTTCTTCGTCCTCGTCGTCATCCAGCCATCCTTCTTCCGCTCCGGACGGAACATAATCGAAATTGTCTTTTAAATACTCTTTCCAGTCAAACACGGCTTCGGTCGCGCGGATGGCCACTTCTACCATGCTCTCATCGGGTTCCCTGGTAGTCAGGGACTGAAACCAAAGTCCCGGTGCGGAAATCGCCCTGGTAAACCAGTTATCATAGCGTCCCATCAGTCGCAGCAGTTCGTATGAAATTCCGGCGATCACGGGAATCATGAGAATACGAAGTCCCAGACGGAAGATCATGCGGTCCACGCGGATGAAGAAAAACAGTACGATCGAGATCATCATGATAAACAGAATGAAACTCGTTCCGCATCTTCTGTGTCTTCTCGAAGAACGCATTACATTCTTTACATTTAAAGCCTTACCGTTTTCAATGCAGTTGATGCACTTATGCTCCGCTCCGTGATACATAAAGGTTCGCTTGATATCTTTGGATAAAGAAATCAAAAGAATATACAGAATAAAGATCACGATACGGATCACGCCTTCCAGAATCACGATCAGGGAACGGCTGCGGATGAATTTCTCCAATACATACTTGGATAAAACGGTCGGCAGAACGAAGAAAAGTCCGATGGCAATGGCAAGTGCAAACAGGATCGTAAAACCGTTCATAATGCTCTCTGCCTTGCTTCCGAACAGACTCTTCATGAACTTGTCAAATCCGGTTTCTTCTTCCTCTTCCTCAATATAATAATCCGCGGAAAGGGACAGGGTTTTCATTCCCAATCGCAGAGAATCCGCAAACGCAAAGATACCGCGTAAGAAAGGAACCTTACGGATTCCCTTCGGGGTCTTTTCGTCATAGCAGTCCGCTTTGATGACTTCGATTTGTTTATTGGGCTTTCTGATGGCTACCGCATAACGGTCGTTGTTGCGCATCATGATTCCTTCCATGACCGCCTGTCCGCCGATACCGGAGTAGCATGCCTTCTTTTTTCTGGCCATACGCGTTTCCTTTAACCGATCAATGATTTAGAAGAGTAAAAACAAAGGCCGGAGAACTTCCCCGGCCCATTTTGTTTTCTTATTTGCTTTCCACACCGTACTTCTTATTGAACTTATCAATACGTCCTCTTGCGGCTGTTGCTTTCTGCTGACCGGTATAGAATGAATGACATTTGGAACAAACTTCCACGTGGATTTCCTTCTTGGTGGATCCGGTTACAAATGTATTACCGCAGTTGCAGGTTACGGTTGCCTGATAATACTCAGGATGGATTCCTTCTCTCATTTCTTTCACCTCTCTATATTGAAAAACCATATTTGCTTTTTACACAGCTTGTTCATTATAACAAATAAAAACAAGTAGTGCAAGCACTATTTTACAGCCATTTCGTTTTTTTCATAATTTCCACGAATTCGCGGTTGTTTCTGGTTCTGGAGAACATGTCGATTACCTTGTCCGCCGCCTCATCCGGCTTTAAGCCGTTAAATGCCTTACGCATGATATTGATGGCTTCCATCTCATCCGGCGTAAGAAGCAGATCCTCTCTTCTGGTACCGGACTTCGGAATATCGATGGCGGGGAATACTCTCTTCTCGGAAAGTTTCCTATCGAGAACCATTTCCATATTACCGGTTCCCTTGAATTCCTCGTATACCACATCGTCCATTTTCGAACCGGTATCCACGAGTGCTGTGGCAAGAATGGTCAGGCTTCCGCCCTCTCTCATGTTTCTGGCCGCACCGAAGAATCGCTTCGGCATATGAAGTGCCGCTGGGTCGAGACCACCGGAAAGGGTACGTCCCGAAGGAGGGATGACCTGGTTATATGCTCTCGTTAATCTCGTGATGGAATCCAGCAAAATGATAACATCCTGCTTATGCTCCACGAGTCTCTTCGCGCGCTCGATTACCATTTCGGCAACACGCTTGTGATGCTCGGGTGTTTCATCGAATGTGGAATAGATCACTTCCACGTTCGGTCCCTGAATGGCTTCCTTAATATCGGTAACTTCCTCGGGACGCTCATCGATCAGAAGAATGATCATGTGCATTCCGGGGTTGGAATATTTCACGCATTTGGCCACAGCCTTAAGAAGCGTGGTCTTACCTGCTTTCGGAGGGGATACGATCATACCTCTCTGTCCCTTGCCGACGGGCGACATCAAATCCATGATACGCATGGAAACCGGTGCACCGGGGATATCAAGCTTGATCTTTTCATCCGGGAAGATCGGTGTCATGTCTTCGAAATTCGCTCTCTTTGACGCTTCTTCCGGAGTGTATCCGTTGATCTTTTTTACATATAAAAGCGCGGAGAATTTCTCGCTGGCGGTTTTAACCTTTGTATTACCCTCGATGATATCGCCGGTCTTCATACCGAATTTGCGGATCTGTCCGGGTGCCACATAGACGTCATGCTCACCGGGAAGATAATTCTCGCAACGGATAAAACCGTATCCGTCGGGCATAATCTCCAGAATTCCGCATGCGGTAATCTTCGAATCCAGCTCGCTGTCTTCTAGTTCCGACGCTTTGTCGGCTTCGTTCTTATTGTCCTTCTCTGCTGCCTTCTCTGCAGGATTCTTCGGCTCCTTTTCGGCTGTTTCTTCCGCCTGAGCCTTCTGTTTTCCGGTCTGAGCTTCTTTCTCGTCCAGAATCGTAATCAACTCATCTTTTTTCATTGTGGAATAGCCTTTCACGCCGATTCCCTTTGCAATATCCTTCAATACCGCAAGACTTAAGGTTTCCCATTTTTCTCTCATTTTATTTAACCTCTTGGATTCCTTACTGTTTCTATCTGTTACCGCTGTACTCTATAACTGTTAAATACGGGGAAAGTGAATGAACATTGATCCCATAGAAAATCAGATTGCCAACTGTTTTTGGCGAGTTCATTATACAACATGTCCCGGAAAATGAAAAGGGGTGTGTTGAAAAATTCAAAATTGTGTTTATAATAAAGAGATTCAATTTTAAACAAGAATGGTAGAAACCATAAAGGAGTATTCCCAATGACGAACGCAGAGAAAGCATTACAGTTACATGAAGAATGGAAAGGTAAATTAACCGTTGATTCCAAGGTAAAAGTCGATTCCAGAGAGGCTCTGGCACTTGCCTACACCCCCGGAGTTGCGGAACCCTGCAAGGTCATTGCCGAAGATCAGGCTGCTGCCTACAAATACACCATCAAATCCAATACCATTTTAGTCGTTTCCGACGGAAGCGCCGTACTCGGACTCGGTAATATCGGACCGTATGCCGCAATGCCCGTTATGGAAGGCAAGGCTGTTTTATTCAAGGAATTCGGCGGTGTCAATGCCGTTCCCATCTGTCTGGATACCCAGGATACCGAAGAGATCATTAAAACAGTCACCTATCTCGCACCCGGATACGGCGGAATTAATCTGGAAGATATTTCCGCTCCCAGATGCTTTGAGATCGAGGAACGTTTAAAAGAAAAACTGGATATTCCCGTTTTTCATGACGATCAGCACGGTACCGCTATTGTCGTACTCGCAGGCCTGATCAATGCCCTGAAAGTAACCGGTAAGGATAAGGAAAGCTGCGAAGTGGTTGTAAACGGTGCGGGAAGCGCCGGTATCGCAATTACCAGACTGCTTCTGCGCTACGGATTCAAGAACGTTACCATGTGTGACAAATCCGGCATTCTGGATGAATCCTCCGAAGGGCTTAACTGGATGCAGGAGAAAATGATGAAAGTAACCAATCTTTCTCATAAGAAAGGACTTCTGAAAGACGCGCTTGCAGGAGCCGATGTTTTCATCGGCGTATCCGCACCGAATATCGTCTCCGCGGAGATGGTAGCTTCCATGAATAAAGACGCCATCCTCTTCGCCATGGCCAATCCCGTTCCGGAGATCATGCCGGATATCGCCAAGGCCGCAGGTGCAAAGGTTGTCGGAACCGGCAGAAGCGACTTTCCGAACCAGGTAAACAACGTGATCGCTTTCCCCGGCATCTTTAAGGGCGCTTTGGAAGGACATGCAAGAAAAATCACCGAGGAAATGAAACTTGCCGCCGCTACTGCCATTGCAAGCCTCGTTCCCGAAAACGAATTAAACGAAAACAACATTCTTCCGGAAGCCTTCCATCCGACGGTTGCCGAAGTCGTTGCAGAAGCTGTGAAGTCACACATCGCAGACTAAACCGATTGATTAAACCAACGAAAGGATGCGGGCCATGTGCCCGCTTTTTCATCCATGCAGGAACCTCTGACTTTATACAAATTAATGATTCTGTACCTGATCTCGGGGGCAAAAAATCCCTTAAGCAAAATTCAGGTCAGTGACTGTCTCATCGAATTGAATTTAACGGATTATCTAACCGTACAGACCGCCATCGGAGAACTTCTCGAAAGCGGTTTCTTATCCTCTGTCGAAAAGGATAGCATTCTCCTTTTGTCTCTTACCGAGGATGGCAGAAGTGCTCTTTCATTGTTTATGGGAAGTTTAAGTGAAGGGATCCGAAAGGATCTTGAACGTTATTTAATCGAACATAAGCAGGAACTGGTGCATGCGAGGGATTTAACCTCCAACTACAGACGCAGTTCCAACGGAGAATACGCGGTCAACTTATCCGCCAAAGACCGCGGAAATGATTTGCTTCAGATTACGATGAATGTGCCCTCGGAAGAGATTGCAACGAATATCTGTGACAGATGGGCCAAAGAAAGCGCGGATATATACGAGTATCTGACAAAGAAACTATTTTGATTCTTTCCCTTTGATCTTAAGCATATGTTCCCGGATCTTGGCTTCATATCCCAAAATTCCGGGCTCGTAATATTTCTCTCCCGTCAATTCATACGGCAGATACTGCTGCTTGACATAATGATTCGGAAAATCATGGGAATATTTGTATCCGTCTCCATGTCCCAGTTTCCCCGCAGATTTATAATGTGCATCCTTTAAATGGTTCGGAATGTCTAAATTCCCGCTCTTCGATACTTCCTGCATGGCCGCGTAGATTGCATTGACCGCAGCGTTGCTCTTCGGTGCACAGGCAACGTAGGAAGCGGCCTGGGACAGAATAATCTGTGCCTCGGGCATGCCCACGCGTTCCACGGCCAGAGAAGCATTCGTTGCCACCACCAGTGCCATCGGATCCGCATTGCCCACATCTTCGGACGCACAGATCATAATTCTTCTTGCAATAAAGGTCACGCTCTCGCCCGCGGAAAGCATTCTTGCCAGATAATAAACCGCCGCGTCGGGGTCGGAACCGCGCATACTCTTGATAAACGCGGAAATGGTATCGTAATGGTTATCCCCTGTTTTATCGTAACGAAGGACTTTTTTCTGAATACATTCTTCCGCCACTTCCAAAGTTATGTTAACCATTCCATCTTCGTTTCTGGGCGTCGTCAGTACAGCAAGTTCCACGGCATTTAAGGCATGCCTTGCATCTCCGCCCGCCATATCGGCTAAGAATTCCACGGCTTCATCGGTAATGGTAGCCTTATATGCTCCCATTCCGCATTCCTTATCTTCCACCGCACGGCGGATCAGTTTGGAAATATCCTCCATCGAAAGCGGTTTTAATTCAAAGATCACGGAACGAGAAATCAAAGCGCCGTTGACCTCGAAATACGGGTTTTCCGTTGTGGCGCCGATTAAGATCAATGTTCCGTCTTCCACGAAAGGCAGCAGATAATCCTGCTGGGCTTTGTTAAAACGGTGAATCTCATCGACAAAAAGAATCGTGCGACGGCCATACATGGCCATGACTTCTTCGGCATGCTTTACCACCTCTTCCATTTCCTTTTTGCCGGAAGTTGTGGCATTGATCTGCGTAAATTCCGAAGATGTCGTATTGGCGATCACTTTGGCAAGGGTTGTCTTTCCGGTTCCCGGAGGGCCGTAGAAAATAACCGAGCGCAGTTTATCCGCACGGATCGCACGGCTTAACATTTTATCCTCACCTAAGATATGCTCCTGTCCGACCACTTCTTCCAAAGTTTTCGGACGCATTCTCGCTGCCAGGGGCGATTCGTTCTTTTCTGCATTTTTCTCTTTTGCGTAAGCAAAGATATCCATTCTTTTTCCTCATGCCCGTCAGATATAGGCAAACATCAGCTTCCAGACCATTTCCAGTTCGGACATGGTATTCTGGGTATTCTCATCGTAATCGATAATATACTTATCGAATGCATTCACAATTTTTGTTCCCGAGGGATGCTCGGTGATGCGCTTAAACTTATGCTTATAGGTTTTGTGCACATGTCCGTGGATCATGTAGATGGGATGAAAATGTTTTATCAGATTGTTAAAACAGACAAACCCCCGGTGCGCGTAATCCTCCATATCCCCGTATCCGGCCGCGGGTGCATGGGTTACCAGAATATCAAAGCCGGATTTTCTGTAGATCTGATGTTTCAGTTTTAAGATTCTTCGGCGCATCTGTCCTTCACTGTAAAGATAAGGCCCCTGCTTGTAATTCATGGAGCCGCCTAAGCCCATCATGCGGATTCCTTTATATTCCACAATCTTTCCGTCAATATTGATACATCCGTCCGGCGGATTGGTCTCATATTTGGCATCGTGATTTCCGGGCACATAAAACAATGGAAGATTGGTCATGGTGACCAGAAATTCCAGATATTCCGCGCGCAGATCTCCGCAGGCAATAATCATTTCCACACCCTCTAATTTGTCCGGTGTGTAATAATCCCACAGAGACTTCGATTCTTCATCCGCCAATACAAGTATCTTCATAACCCCGGAGCGCTTCCCCTCTATCCTAATGAAGGTGTTGTATACAAAGGAATGGTTCCGTCGATATTTTCATTGAACCAGTCCATAGTGACAATTTTACCCGCAGGCATTTTCTTTAATTCGGATGGAATGGTATTTCCCAGGCCTTCCACATCCTTATGTACGGTTTCCGTACCCGAATGTAGCTCTCCGGAAAAAGGATCCAGATCGCCGTTGACCATGGCTGTCTTCATAAAGGACAGCATCTTTTTCGTCTGGTACGGAAGATTCGGCGCCACTACATCCACGACTCCGGAGCTGATGCCGAACCAGTAGTTTTTGATCATGCTCTCGTCCGTCACATCCTTTTCATCCCAGGTTCCGCTCAAAACGGACTTCACAATGATGGAATAGGCCTTTCCCCAGTTAAAATAGGGCGCTCCCAGATAAACATCCTTCTCCCCGACCATCTTGTATAATCCCGGTTTTCCGGTTGTTCCCGGCGTAGTGGAATACTGGAAATCCGCATAAATATAGATTCCCTCCTCCTGCCATTCCCTCCGGTAATCCTCCGTGGAGTCCTTCGTCATATATTTTACATCGATCCTGCATTCGGGATCGATCATGGAAACGCCGATGGCAAAAGCATTCAGATTGGCTATACTCATACTCTGGGTTTCATGGACAATATAACCGATCTTTTTGACCTTATGCTCCTCTTCACTGGTTAACATAACATCTGCCGCCAGCACACCCACCAGAAAGCAGGGTTCGAACAATTTCCCATGATAGCAGCGAATGGAAGGATGCGGCTGTCCCACGGAGCAGTTTAAGAATTTCACTTCCGGATGTTCCAATGCCGCCTTTAAGGTATCGGTCAGCATAGAGGGTGTCGTAGTGAAAATGATATCGTTCTTATCCTCTACGGCGGCACGGATCGCTCCTTCAATGCCGTTTTCGTAATTCTTTTTTAAGTAAATTCCGGTACTTACCTTAATATCAGGCATCTGCTCCAAATAAAGCCGCCCCATCTCATGGCTTTCCACCCATCTCGATTCGTCGATTCCGGCATTGTAAACAAAACCGATCTGAATCTTCGGCGCTTCATAGTGACCGTGTCCGCTTAACATGGTCATCATTTTCTGAAAACCGTTCGGACCGATTTCTCCGGGATTCGGCTCGGCGTAGGAAATTTCCTCAATGTCGGGATTGGAGAAAAGCTCGCTTCTCGAGGATTTCATCTTCTTGATGATTTCCTCTTCTCCGCCCTCCGAGAGGGTATCCAGCGGGAAAATTGTCAGATACTGTAAGAAAATCTCCGCCGTTTCCTTATGGTTGCTTACTTTCAAGACACTTGCGCAGAGCTTGGAAAACTGATAAAACGCGCTTTTTAACTCTTCAAGCAGTTCTTCCGGCCAGGGATTTTCCAAATCCTGTCCGAGAATTTCCGCCAGCCGCGCATATTCTCCGGGCTCGGAGAAAACGATGTAATAACACTTGGTCACCGCATAGAAATCCAGATATTCGTAATAAACCTTTACTTCCTTACTGTCATCCTTTGCCGGAAGAATTCTGGTAACATCCGCTAAAATGAAATCGCTTTTCCCGTACAAAGAAACGGAAACCCTTTTGTTTCCTTCCTGCACATAATAGCGGTTCATGTATTCATAACATTTGATGGCTTCACGGATTCCTTCGTCTCGGTAGGAATCGTAGAGATTTGCCCATTTCTGCGCAAACTCCGTCTTTTCATCGAGTAAGGGCATGAAATTGTTGGCAAACGCATTGTTTCTCGATGCCTCCTTATTGCCCACGATGAAATCAAGCGGTAACTCCATCAATCCGACATACGCCTCGCCCAATGCATTTTTAATTCCCTCTTCTTCCTCCAAAACCGGAAGGAAGGGAGAATCCCCGTTCTTTGCGGCTGCCTTTACGGCTGCTTCCCCAAGTTTTTTGGCTTGCGTATAATCCTCAATCATATAAACCTCTTAATGTAACTTTACTTCTTTTTCACTCGCTTTATTATAATCGAATTTGCCTAAAAAGTGTAGTGCCGGTCGCACAAATCGGCAACCGGCACAAAGGTTTGACAATCTTTTTCGATTTTTTATCAGTTTTTTATACCACATGGGCGGAAAGGCCGCCGCCGTCCGCCGTAAACTCGACGGTATCCTTCATGGAGACTTCTCCGGCTAAGATCATGCGGCCGAGGATCGTTTCCACGTTCTTTTGGATATATCTCTTCAAAGGTCTTGCGCCGTATACCGGATCAAAACCGTTCTCTGCGATATACTCCTTCGCGGAATCGGATAAGGTAACCGTAATCTCACGGTCTTTCAATCTTCTGTTTAAATCTTTTACGATCAGCGAAGTAATATGTCCGATATTCTCCTTCGTCAATGGCTTAAACATAATGATCTCATCCAGACGGTTTAAAAACTCCGGCCGGAAATTATTCCGTAATTTCTCCATAACTTCATCCGTTGCTTCCTTGGAGATATTGCCCTCACCATCCATGCCTTCGAGCAGGTCCATTGCTCCGATATTGGAAGTCATGATTAAGATCGTGTTTTTAAAGTCCACGCATCTGCCCTGGGAGTCGGTGATACGTCCGTCATCCAGAACCTGCAGAAGCACATTATATACATCCGGATGTGCTTTCTCCACTTCATCGAATAATACAACCGAGTAGGGTTTTCTTCTGACGGCTTCCGTAAGCTGTCCGCCTTCATCGTATCCCACATATCCCGGAGGCGCTCCAATCAGTCTCGATACGGAGAATTTCTCCATATACTCACTCATATCGATACGAACCATATTGTTCTCATCATCGAAAAGTGTTGCCGCAAGCGTCTTGGCAAGTTCTGTTTTACCTACACCTGTAGGTCCGAGGAAAAGGAACGATCCGATCGGTTTCGTAGGATCCTTGATTCCCGCCTTGGAACGGATAATGGATTCGGTAACGAGTTTCACCGCTTCGTCCTGTCCGATCACTCTCTCATGCAGTTCATCCTCAAGATGCAAAGTCTTGTTTCTCTCACTCTCCGTGAGTTTCGCAACCGGTATACCGGTCCATCTCGAAATGATTCTTGCGATCTCCTCTTCCGAAACATTCTCATGAAGAAGTCTGTCATCGTCGGATTTGACGCTTGCTTCTTTCTCTTCGAGTTCTTTCTTTAATGCCGGAAGTTTGCCGTAGGATAATTCCGCAGCCTTCTCCAAATCACCGTTTCTTTGTGCAATCTGAATTTCGTTATTGACTTCTTCGATCTGCTCACGCAGTTTGCTTAATGCGCCGACATTGGCCTTCTCGTTCTCCCACTGCGCTTTGGCGGAATCGAATTCTTCCTTTTCTTCCGCCAGTTCTTTCTGCAATTCTTCCAGTCGTTCACGGCTTAGATCATCTTCCTCTTTCTTTAGTGCAGCGGCCTCGATCTCCATCTGCAGGATCTTACGACGCTTCTCATCAAGTTCCGTCGGCATACTGTCCAATTCGGTCTTGATTAGTGCGCAGGCTTCGTCCACAAGGTCGATGGCCTTATCCGGCAGGAAACGGTCGGAAATATAACGATGCGACAAAGTTGCCGCACTTACCAATGCATTATCCAGAATCTTCACGCCGTGATATACTTCATATCTTTCTTTCAATCCACGCAGGATGGAAATGGTATCCTCCACGGTCGGCTCATCCACCATAACCGGCTGGAAACGACGTTCCAGGGCTGCGTCTTTTTCAATGTATTTACGGTACTCATCCAGGGTTGTCGCACCGATACAGTGCAGTTCACCACGCGCCAGCATCGGTTTTAACATATTGCCGGCATCCAGGCTTCCCTCGGAAGCGCCCGCACCGACGATCGTATGAAGTTCATCGATAAAGAGTAAAATTTCTCCTTCGGATTTGCGTACTTCATCCAGAACCGCTTTCAAACGCTCTTCGAATTCACCGCGGTATTTCGCACCCGCAACGAGTGCACCGAGGTCCAGTGCAAAGATCTTTTTATCTTTTAATCCCTGCGGTACATCGCCCGCAACGATACGCTGAGCCAGGCCTTCCACAACGGCGGTTTTACCGACGCCGGGTTCACCGATCAGAACCGGATTGTTCTTGGTCTTTCTTGAAAGAATACGGATCACATTCCGAATCTCCGAATCCCTTCCGATGACGGGGTCCAGTTTCTGCGCCCTTGCACGCTCCACCAGGTCCTGACCGTATTTGGTCAGCACATCATAGGTACCCTCCGGATTGTCTCCGGTCACTCTCTGGTTTCCTCTGACGGTGGAAAGCGCTTTCAGGAAACGTTCCTTGGTAATTCCGAACTCTTTGAAGACTTCCTTTAATTCTGTGCAGGGATGCTCGATCATCGCAAGCATCAGATGCTCTACGGAAACATATTCATCGCCCATCTGTTTGGCAATGCCTTCCGATGCATTCAGTGCTCTTCTTAAATGCTCTCCCACGTACGGTTCCGCACCGGAAACCTTCGGTCGCTTCTCGATTTCAGCGAGCACTCGGTTTACATAATATTCCTTGTTGATCTCCATTCTCTCAATGAGTTTGAGAATCAGCGAGTCTTCCTGCGTCAGCAATGCATAGAGGAGGTGTTCTTCACAGATTTCCTGATTACCATACTCCTCCGCAAGGCTTTCCAGACGTCCGACTGCCTGTATGGATTTCTGGGTAAATTTCGATCCATCCATAATCACACCACCTTTCTTCGGGTAAAATTTGTTTTAACTGTTCTATATACACTATAACAGTTTTATTTCGAATGTCAATACCGAATATTTCAAAATGCATACAATAAAGAAAACGACCTCCCTTAGGAGATCGCCTCTTTAATCCTGCGCTTCTGCGCGGGTGTTAATTTCTTTTTCTTGGCATATGCCTCGATCATGGCTACGGGGTCTCCGTCAAACCATGTCTTGCAGAATTCCACAACTTCCGTTCCGCGATATGCTTTGGCTTTCACTTCCGCATGATAATAGAACACTCTGCCTTCCCTGTACATGCTGACGAATCCGGCGTCCGTCATACGTTTTAAAAATGTGGAAACCGTCTGCTTCGCCCATACCTTCCCATACTTCTCAGCCGCTTCATCCATCAGCTCTCTCATGGACATATCACAGTCCTCTTCCCAGAGAATACGCATCAGGACCGCTTCACATTCCGACAAACGTTCTTTCAACTCTGCCATACCTTTACCCCCTATGTTTTATTCCTGCTCGTCTTCCCGTGCTCCGGCAATGAAAGCCGAAGTGGAAACAACCGTTGCAATTGCCGCAATAATCGCTACTATAATCGCAATACCGATAATAATTGCCAACACAATAAACATCGCTACTCTCCTTTTATCTCGTCTACAATCCGTTTCATGATTCCGTTGATCTCCATATCGGAGTTCATCGGAATGACAATGCATTTTCTTCCGTCAATCACGCGAATCTCAACCAGGTCCGCACTGTCGGGTTTCACCATGATCTTCACATCATCGGATTTCATGGTCATATTCTTCTTCTCACGCAGGCTGTCTACCTTAAAAGTGGCATCCTCTCCGGCTTCCTCGTCGAAATGCGTCTCGAACACTTTCATGTGCTCTTCCTTAAGTCCGGCCGAGCGCATCACTTCTTTCATGCCCTCGCGGTCGATGACCACGGTTTCCGGAGAAAGATTCCCCTCCGCCATTTCGGTTAAGCAATCGTTGATGGAGCGGACCATCTCGAAGGTATCATACTCTTTCGCTTCATTGATGACATCTTCCACAATCTGATGAAAGACCTCTTTCTCATCATCGATGGAAGGAAGTTCGCTGCATCCCAAAAGATTCTCAATCAGCTCCGGATGGTTTTCCTTCGGGTTTTTGCAGTAATACATCAGTTCGTTGACATCGGCGGAACGGTCGTTGAATGCTGGATATAAAAATCCGACATCGGGCATATCCACCACCCAGTCACGCTCTCTTGCGCCAATGACATTATCTTCTTCGTGATAGCTGAGTCCCGGTTTACATAACTCTACGGGACAAATTAAGCAATAGATAAAAGAATAGGTCTCTTCGGATTCATCTTCCTTGAACTGATCGGCCCCGATCACGGGAACATCGTATACATCATGAATCAGAAGAATCAGGTAATTGCTTACGGAAACATAGTTCTCGATAATGCTTTGATAGAATGCTTCCAGAATGTCTTTGTTCTTCAGTTCGCTGTCCCGCAGTGCCAAAAGGGACATCATGCTGTCCGGATTGTCCTTGCCGCTCTGTTTCTTGAAAGAAAGCGTCTGCAGGTTTTTGCCCAGAATTCCGGAGAATCCTTTTTTGATCAGTTCCAGATATTTAAACTGTTCGGTCTCATCCAGTTCGGAGAACCAACTATCGATGTAAGTTTGTATCTTCTTTTCCATTCCCAGAACATAACAGCCCTGGATTCTGGTAATGGAATTATCTTTCTTGTATCGTTTCTTTAGTTCCAGAATGTCCGTGTTCTTCATTCTTGTATATCATCTTCCTTATCGGATTTTTCTTCTTTTTCTTCTTTATCGTCTTTATCGGTGGATTTCTCTTTCTTGTCCTTCACCTCAAGATTGTCGCGGTCAACCACGGTTCCGCGGAACTTCTTGGCAACCTTTAACTGGTGCAGTTCCATTAATGCGGGAATTAAGAGCGTTAAGAAATACAGAATCACCAGACCGCCGATTCCGACGAAGATCCACATCCAGTGATTGCCCCTGGTCAGTACCATGACAAGTCCGAACGCCACGAAAACAAATCCTCCGAGAAGCGGAAATACCGAATTGCCGACCCTCTGTCTGGCTTCGTATGTCTTCTTCACCCGTTCCGGAGCATCCTTGTCCGGCTCTTTCATTTCGACGATTCCAAAATCCGTAATACCCTTGTAGTACAAACCGAGCAGGAAAATAATCAGGCCCAGAAGTGCCATGAAAAGCGGCTCGAATGTCCAGCCCGCTTCAATGATCTTCTTGGGTTCGCGGACATCATAATAAACTTCCAGGAATACATCTCCTTCTTTTAAAACACCCTCATAGTCATATGTTGTGGTGATGTTCTCATCTCCGACTCTGTAAAGGATTTCCAACATGGTCCGCTGCTTTTCGTCCGATGTCGTAAGGGACACACTCGAAAGCACCGTGGCGCTGACCTTCTTGGCATACATGTTGACACGGTTATTGATCACAAAGAAGACCAAACCCGCGAGAAGAAACAATCCTCCCAGGAAAAGACAGATTTTTCCGATCAGTTCTCTGTTTTTTGCATCTTTCATCAACTTCACCTCAATGGTCAGTATCACCAAAAAAACCACCTATTAGATATCATATCTTATAGAAGTTTCCATTGCAAGCATTAAAGTTAAGTGATATACTCATAAAGTTTTGAGGAAAGGCGCATTTATAAGGAGTAAACCTATGTTACAAAAAAGAGAGGACGTCAGAAATATCGCCATCATCGCCCATGTCGATCATGGCAAAACTACGCTTGTAGATGAACTATTGAAGCAAAGCGGCGTATTCCGCGAGAATCAGGAAGTTGCGGAGCGTGTCATGGACTCAAATGATATTGAGCGTGAACGCGGTATCACCATTCTTTCCAAGAATACGGCCGTTACATATAAAAATACCAAGATCAACATCATTGACACGCCGGGCCACGCAGACTTTGGCGGCGAAGTGGAACGTGTATTGAAGATGGTAAACGGAGTTATCCTTGTGGTGGACGCTTTTGAAGGTCCTATGCCGCAGACCCGTTTCGTATTGACCAAAGCAATGGAATTAAAACTTCCGGTGATCTGCTGTATCAACAAGATCGACCGTCCGGAAGCGCGTCCTACAGAAGTAGTTGATGAAGTACTGGAGCTTCTTTTGGATCTCGGTGCTGATGATGACCAGCTTGACTGCCCCTTCATCTATGCTTCCGCAAAGAGCGGAACCGCAGTCAAGGATCTCGGCGACGAAGCCGTTGACATGAAGCCCTTATTTGATACGATTTTGGACTATATCCCGGCTCCCGAGGGCGACCCGGATGCCGGAACCCAGGTACTGATCAGTACGATCGATTACAACGAATATGTCGGCCGTATCGGTGTCGGCAAAGTGGACAACGGTGTCATCAAAGTCAATCAGGACGTGGTCATCGTAAACCATCATGAACCGGATAAATTAAAGAAGGTAAAAGTCAGCAAACTTTATGAGTTTGAAGGATTAAATAAGGTCGAAGTCAAGGAAGCAGGCATCGGTTCCATCGTTGCCATCTCCGGTATCGCCGATATTCATATCGGAGATACACTCTGCTCCGTCGATGCACCCAATCCGATTCCGTTCCAGAAAATTTCCGAGCCGACGATTGCCATGCATTTCCTCGTAAACGACTCTCCTCTTGCCGGCAAAGAAGGCAAATTTGTCACAAGCCGTCATATCAGAGACCGTCTTTTTAAGGAACTGAATACCGATGTATCGCTTCGTGTGGAAGAAACCGAGAATACGGATGCATTTAAGGTATCGGGTCGTGGCGAACTTCATCTGTCCGTTTTAATTGAAAATATGCGCCGTGAGGGCTATGAATTTGCGGTCAGCAAGGCAGAAGTTCTGTATAAGAAGGATGAAAACGGCAAACTGCTCGAGCCCATGGAAAAGGCATACATTGACGTGCCCGAGGACTGCTCCGGTGCCGTGATCGAGAAATTAAGCCAAAGAAAGGGCGAACTTGTCAATATGACACCCGGCTCCGACGGCTATACCAAATTGGAATTCTCCATTCCGTCCAGAGGTTTGATCGGTTACCGCGGTGATTTCTTAACGGATACCAAAGGAAACGGCGTTTTGAATACCTTATTCGACGGATACGGCCCTTATAAGGGAGACATCAGCTATCGTAAGCAGGGATCCTTAATTGCCTTTGAAGGCGGTGAAAGCGTAACCTACGGACTATTTAACGCACAGGAACGCGGAACCTTGTTTATCGGACCCGGCGAGCAGGTTTATCCCGGCATGATCATCGGACAGAATCCGAAGACCGACGATATTGAATTAAATGTCTGCAAGACCAAACATTTAACCAATACCCGCTCCTCTTCCGCCGATGAAGCACTTCGCCTCGTTCCGCCCAAAATCTTAAGCCTTGAACAGGCCATTGACTTCATTGATACCGATGAGCTTTTGGAAGTAACACCGACGCATCTTAGAATGCGAAAGAAAATTTTAGACCCCACGCTTCGTAAGCGCGCGGCCTTTGCCAAGAATCAGGCAGCACAGAATGAGTAATAACCCCGTCCCTTTTTATATCACGCCAAAGATCATCAACGCGCCGATCACGTTAATGGCGATGTTGGCACTCGCATGTACCAGCCAGCCCGCGATGATACTTTTATAGCGGCCATCCAGCCACTGAAGGAAAAGTCCCACCAAAACAAGGCCGCCGATGGACAGTGCAAGCACCGCCGGGTGAAACCATGTCCCGATAATGCTAATATGATATGCGGAAAACAACAGTGCGCTGATGACGGCACCGACCCATTTCCCCGGAAAGATTCCGTTTAGAAATCCACGGAAAAAAGCTTCCTCCAGGAATGAGTTCACAATAATGATGTATGCAAATGCAAAAAGACAGTTTTCTTTGGTCAGTTTCTCTTTTTCAAACAGACTCTCCCGGATATGCGAAAGATCGATATAATGCCTGAGTAAGAAGAACAGAATCATGATTCCCGCGAAGAAAAGCAGAATAAAACCGATGAGTTTAACGATTCCCTTGGCCTTGTGCAGATTGATCACATCGAATATTTTCTGCTTAAAAATTGCCGCATACAGCAATATCACGCCACAGAAAGAAAGCACTTTGGCAATGCTCTTTCCAAGATACCCCGGTCGCAGCACCACTTCCACAAAGACAACCAGTGCAATGGCCAGGATTCCAAAGATCAAACCCACTATCCAATTTGTTTTCTTCTTATCATTCATTGTGTCTCCTTGACAAAATACACAAATATGATTATGATAATCCACGATGTAATAATCTTCGGGGTTGGGTGTAATTCCCTACCGGCGGTAAAGTCCGCGAACCGCTTCGGCGGCCGATTCGGTGTGATTCCGAAACCGACAGTAAAGTCTGGATGAGAGAAGATACGCATATTGCTGATTTTCCCATGCCCCCGCAGATTGTTCTGCGGATTTTTTATTTTATGTCATTTTAATGAGAAAAGGAGCACCAAAATGAAACTGACTGTACGTAAAATGGTAATCACCGCCATGCTCGCGGCACTGGCCTATGTAGCGATGTTTTTCATCCGCATACCCCTTATTCCCGCCGCACCATTCCTTGAGTACGATCCCAAGGATGTTCTGCTTGTCATCACCGGATTCTTAATCGGCCCCATTCAGGGACTGGTTTCCATTATTCTGGTTTGTCTTCTGGAGATGGTAACGGTAAGCAAATCCGGCCCGATCGGGCTTTTGATGAATGTCATTGCCAGCATTTTCTTCGTTCTGCCTGCAACGCTCATTTACCGCAAATGGAAAAATATCCTCGGTGCGGTTGTGGGACTCATCAGCGGGGTCATCTGCATGACCGGCGCCATGGTCCTTTGGAATCTCCTCATCACACCGATGTATATGGGTGTACCGAGAGAAGCAATTAAGGCAATGCTTCCCACCGTCTTCATTCCTTTTAACTTAATCAAGGCAGGCATCAACATGGCCATTACCTTAATCGTTTATAAGCCGGTTTCCAAACTTCTGCATGTTTCCGGCGCACTGAAAGAAGATCATGCGGACAAATCCGTTGCCGAAAAGAAGAAACAGAAATTCTCGCCTCTTCCGATCATCTTAGGAGTTATCCTCCTCGGCGGATGCATTACGGCACTGTATTTAATAAGCCGCTGATCAATATAATTTCATGGTTGCTTTACGAAGCCATTCCTTCTCCTCATTGCTTATAAGTAATGGGGAGATTTTTTCGTATACGGCCTCATGATATGCATTCAGCCTCTCCTTATCCGATGCATCCATCAGGGATACATCCAGTGCATCCAGGCTGATCGGCACATAGGTTAACGGCCGGAAACGAAGGAATCTGCCGAACGCATTCGTTTCATCTTCCACACATTCCACAATCGATTCCGTACGGATCCCATACTCTCCCTCTCTGTATACGCCGGGCTCATCGGAGACGATCATGCCGGGTACAAAAGCTGTCTCACAGCCTGTATTTCCCCTGCGGATCCTGAATGAAATATTCTGCGGGCCTTCGTGTACATTTAACATATATCCGATTCCGTGTCCGGTTCCGTGATTATAATCCAGTCCCTTCTCCCAAAGCGGAGCCCTTGCGTACATGTCAAGGTTTGCACCGGTACATCCGTATTTAAACTTGGCCGTAAGCAGTCTTAAGTTTGCAATGGCAACCAGCGTAAAATCCTGCTTCATCTGTGCAGTCAATGCACCTACGGGGATCGTACGCGTCACATCCGTGGTTCCGTTTGTATACTGTGCGCCGGAATCGACCAGATAGAATCCTTCCTCTTTGATTGCCACATCCTTCTCTTCCTTCGGCGTATAGTGAATGATGGCTGCATTTGCACCGTATGCCGAAATTGTTTCAAAGGAAAGATCCAGAAATCCCGGAATCTGACTACGCATGTCATCTAATTTCTGCGCAAGCGATATTTCGCTCATCATCCCTTCCACGTCGCGCTTTTCCACGGCATACAGGAAACGGCAAAGCGCCGCACTGTCATCCAGATAACATTTGCGCAGGCGGGAAAGCTCCGTTTCGTTCTTTACGGCCTTGTATGCCTGTGTCGGATTCTGCCCCATTTTGGGCTTGATGCCCCGGCCTGCAAGGATTCCCATGACCTTATCGGATACATTATGCGGATCGACGAACACCTCGCCTTCAAACGAAATATTCTTTAGGTCCTCATAGAATGCATCATATTCCCTTACTTCAACCGGAATAGTTCCGAGGTACTCGATTACCTCCTCCGAAAGTGCCGCTTTATTTACGTAAAGCTGAGCAGCATCACCGTTGATCAGAAAATAGGAAAAAGCAACGGGATTGCACGGAATATCCGAACCGCGCAGGTTCATAAGCCACATGATATCATCCAGTTTGGTTAAGATAAGGCTCTTCGCTCCGGACTGCCCCAGTGCCACTTTCACACGTGCGATCTTGGAGCTTGCGGGCTCTCCCACTGCCTCATCCCCCGGAAGCCATAACGGATTTGCCGGGCGTTCTGGGCGAAAACTCCAGATCTCATCTGCCGGGCAGAATTCCGCGTTTACACCGGCACCCTTAAACTCAGCCACACGTCTGTAGATAGCTCCCTGCTCAGAACGGACACAGGAGGCATCAAATCCGAGAACCATGCCCTCTTGTAAAACAGCATCCAGATACGCCTGCACCGTCGGCACACCCGGCTCGCCCATGCGCATCAGGCCGATACCGCTGCCTTTTAATTCTTCTTCGGCGGAAATAAAATATCTTCCGTCCGTCCAAAGTCCGGCGTCTTCTTTCGTTACGACCAAAACCACATTGTCCGAAGTACAGCCGCTTAGAAATTCACTTACTTTGTCCGCATCACAGACATATTCCGAGCCATGTGCATCCGAAGATGTCGTAAGAAAAACATCCACGCCGGCCTCTTCCATCTTCTCCCGGAGTGCTTTGATACGCTCCCGTACCGGGAATGATCTGTTTCGGCAGTATTCCGTCAGTTTCTTGCGAAGCCAGAGGTAACGTAAGTATTTTTCCTTCTTGGCAAAATGCGTCTCTCTTGACTGAATCGTCCTATCTTCGTAGGACAGTTCCTCATCACCGAACTGTTCGCTGGTCAGATCGAATTCGATATCGCCGATTACATTGAAGCAGTGCGTGTTTCCGTTCGGTGTCTGCACACCGTACACCTCTCCGCCGAAAATATCCTGTGCCAGAAATGCCGTGATCGAACACTGTCCGAGTGTCATATTCTCTTTCGTCCAGTTCATACGCATTCTCGGTGCGCAGCTATATGCGCACCAGATATTTGAAAGCGCATCATAAAGATTCGAGGGGGTCTGCACTCCCTCGAACATCGGATCGTTTACCGTAATATTTGCATTTTCTTTGCCGTAATAACTCATACTCTCTCCACACTAATCGGTGATATCCAGATCAGCAACGATGTTAAATTCATACTCTGGGAATTCGGCAGACAGTTTACTGTACAGAATTTCCAGCCCCTTCTGTTGCGGAATATCGAAACTTAAGACCACATCAAAGCGCATGGTCTTTTCCTGCGTATTCACAAAGAATCCATGCATCTGAAGCGCCCAGTCGTTTTCCATGACGATCGCGGATACACGGTTGCGGATCTTCGCCGCCTCATTGTCCTTGGTATTATACGCATAAACACCGACACCGGTTAAAATCACACCGGTCTCGCAATATACATTTTTCTCGATCTCTCTTGTCAGTACATCCACTTCTTCCACCGTCATGGTATCGGGCAGTTCGATGTGCACCGACGCATAGTTTTTATTCGGTCCGTAATTTGTGATGATTAAGTCATACGCACCCTTTACCTGTTCGCTGCGGCAAATGACTTCCTTGATCTGCTTCGTCAGATCCGCATCGGCTCTTTTACCCAGAATGAAGTCCAGTGTCTCAAGCATCATCTCGATACCGGCCTTAACGATGAAGATTGAAATAATGATACCGACATATGCTTCGAGGCGGATTCCGGTAATGAAATTCAATAAAGCACAGATCAATACGGATGTGGAAATGATGGCATCAAAAAGCGCATCCTTTCCGGATCCTTCGAGTGCAGCGGAGTTATGTTTCTTTCCCTGGTTTTTCACATAGGTTCCGAGAACGATCTTGACCACTACCGCTACCGCGATGATCACAAGCGATATGATATTGTATTCCACTTCTCCGGGATCAAAGATTTTCTTGACCGCCTGAATGCCGGACTGAATGCCGGCGAAGATAATGATCGCGGCAACCACAAGGGCTGTCAGGTATTCGATTCTGCCATGACCCAGCGGGTGCTTCTTATCGGGCTTTCGGTTTGCCAGGGAGGTTCCCACTATGGTGACGATTGAAGAAACGGCATCCGTTAAGTTGTTGATTGCATCAAGAATAACGGAAATGGAGGATGACAAAACTCCAACCAGTGCCTTAAATGCAACCAGGAATAAATTGGTTACGATTCCGACAATACTGGTCCGTATGATTGCTTTGCTTCTGGCTTTCTGTTCATTCATAGTTTCTACATCCCCGGATCTTATATTTTGTTATCTGTTTCCCAAAAACTTCGTGGATAATCCTGCAAAAAGAAACCCAAATCCGATATTAAATACCACACCCACAAGCAGGGCAAGTTCCATGTGTCCGAATAATGCGCCTGCAATAACGATTCCGACCTCCGGAAGAATACCGAAATAGATAAATATCATCTGGATCATCGTCTTGATGGTTGCTCCCGTCTCTCCGGGAACGGACAGGTTGATAAACGTTCCGACCGTCGTCGCAAAGAGCGAGATTGACAGGATAAAGAGGAACCAGACGAGTACGGAAATCATGTTCGTATCCAGTGCACCGTTAAAGAAAAATCTGTCCATCAGTCTCGGGATCAGTGCCGGAACGGCAAGGTCAATCGCACATACCGCCAGACATCCAAGCAGGGAAGCCCAGATTTTCTTAAACGGCGATTCGGGAATCAGGATAAAGAATTCTCTCGAAGTATCCTCCTCCACGGGATTACCCATTGCGCGGTAGAAGGTCACCAGACAAAGCGCCGAAGCAGGGAGCCAGTAGGTGCCCATCTTCATTTCTGGAAGCTTCGTTGCCAGCCATCCGCAGAATGCGGAGATCGCCGATGCAATAATAAATGTCTTTGAAAAGATCTGTCCGGGTGCGAAACGAAGACGGTTGTAAACGGCTTTGTGGAAATATACGCTTGCGCCCCAACCTTTGGC
Organism: Lachnospiraceae bacterium UBA3804; assembly: GCA_002368665.1. Taxonomy (GTDB): domain Bacteria; phylum Bacillota; class Clostridia; order Lachnospirales; family Lachnospiraceae; genus UBA3766. The sequence continues at coordinate 23,209 of DFEK01000013.1, read as the reverse complement.
AAAACCGTCACGCTTTAACTTATCACTTCTGTTCTTCTCTCTTGTTCCGACACCACCCTTGGATGCATTCTTGGCATTTTCCAGTTTCGCCGCAACCTTCTCGGATGCAAACATCGCATCTTCATAGAAGTCTGCCTTGACATTCCAGATCAGAACGATCATCAGAACGCAGGATAAGACATTCACTGCCAGATAGATTAAGGATTTCGCCACCTCTCCGGTAACGGCATAGTAAATCAGTCCTCTGGTCCATCCGTAGAACGGGATCCAGAATGTCTTCTTGTTTCCGAAGAAATTGAATACCGCCGAAATAATATCCTGCTTCGTGATCGCGGTATAAGCGATAAATGCTGCTGCCAAAACAGCAAAGAACACAAGTAAAACGGTGGCGATATTCACAACACCCTTCTTGGAATTGCAGGTTAATGTGTAAATGGCAACCTGCAGAAGGGTTCCGAAAAGCAAAGCCACAATGTAGCCCACCAGTATGGACCACGCACCCCAGACAGGCAGTCCGAGATTATGGATCCAGTTCGGAATCTGCGCGATCATGTAAAGTCCGAGCACAATATTCAGTCCCAGTGTACAAAGCAGTCTGAACATCAGTACCGACTGCGGCTTCATCGGCGAAGCAAACAGAATCGGCACATCCGCCGGTTTGAACATCTGTCCGGATTTCTTTACGGTCGCAATATTGATCGTGATCAGAAGTAAAAATACCGCGCCCACGATCACGTCTACCATGTCATCTCGTGTCAGTCCGCGGGAAACCATGAAATCGGGAAGTTTCTTTCCTTCCTCTTCTTTGTCCTGCACTTCCTCGGTTTCCGACGTCTGCTCGGAAGTAATCTGCTCTCCGACCTGTGCCTTGGTAACCTGCGGGATCACTTTGCCGGCAATTATACCGACGATTCCGCCAAGAACCAGGCAGGCAGCCATAATGGCAATCCAGGTTTTGAACAGTTTCTTGATTGTATTGATTACCGTGTGAAATGCGTAGTATGCAAAGAGTCTCATTTTGCATCCTCCCCTTCACGTTCGGTATCTTCATGTTCGGTATCTTCGCCTTCTTTGGTCTCCTCCCTCTCCTCTTTCTTCTCGCTTACGGCATCTTTCTCGATACCTTCGGTCACTTCGAAGAAGAGATCTTCCAAAGATTTGCCCTGTCCTTCGATTTCACTGCGAAGCACATTGGCTTTCACATGTCCGCCCTGCATGATAATGGTTCTGTCCCAGAGCATATCGACACTGTCGATAATATGTGTGGAGATCAGCATGGTCTTTCCGGCCTGACGCATCTCCTCGATGTAGTTCTTTAGTTCCTTGATCGCATGCGGATCCAAACCCAGAAGAGGCTCGTCAAGCAGAAGGATATCCGGATCCGGCAAAAGGCCGATGCAAAGATTTAATTTCTGCTGCATACCTTTGGAAAGTTCATCGCCGAATTTTTTCTTCTTATCCGCAAGTTCGAAACGGTTCAGAAGCATATCGATACGTGGCTTATAATCCGTAAGCTTATAGGCTCTGGCAATGAATTCCATGTGTTCCACTACGGTAAGCGTCGGATACAAAGAAGGAAGTTCCGGAATGTACCCAAGAACCTTACGCGCCTGCGAGGTCTTGCTCGGAAAACCGTTTACCGTAATGCTTCCCTGATACTTTAAGAAACCGATGATGGATTTGATAATGGTACTTTTACCTGCACCGTTCGGTCCGAGTAAAACCGTTAAGCTGCCCGGTTCCAATGTAAAACTCACATCGTCGCAGGCAAGATTTTTTCCATATCTTTTCGTTACATGACTTACTTCCAACATAATCAGAAATCCCCTTTTCTTTTTGATGGTTTTATCATATATCGAAACCGAAGATCGTTTGCCGTTTCGTTGTAAAGCGTTATAAAAATGTCGTCAAATGCAAATCCTGCCCCGTCCGGTTCCTACTTGATAATCTCATCGATCGTACTTACCGTACTGAATGTTCCTTTGTTTTTCAGAATGATATCGCGTAATTTCTGCAATTCGAAGTAGTTTACATAACATATAAGAGTTCTGTTCTCTCCGGCAATGGCGCCCTTCGAATTGATAATGGTGCAGGTCTTCTTTAATTTGTCCTTGATGGCACTGATCAGATTGCTTTCGTCCTTTGTAATGATCGTAACCTGCTTGATGGCTTCGAAACGGTCCGTAAAGCGGTCAATGATCAATGTTGCAACAACATATACCAGAAGGCTTAGAAGCGCCGAATTTCGGTCAATTAAGAAGAATACCGTGGCATATACGGCGGCGTTGAAGATGATCAGAATCGGCATCATACTGTAGTTCTTACCGCTTTTGTCCGAGATCAGTTTCACCACGATATTGGCTAAGATTTCCGAACCGTCGATACATCCGCCGTAGCGAAGAATCAAAGAAAGTCCGAAGCCGAGCAACGCTCCGCCGAAAGCCACCGCAAGGAAATGCTCCGTATTGATCTCAAACGGAATCTTCTCAAAGATTTCCAGTCCGACGGTATACGCAACCGATCCGACAAGTGCCTTGATCGAGAATTTTACGCCAAGTAAAAACACACCGGCGAGTACAAACGGAACAAAGGTCAGGATTACCGCAATCGACAAATCCAATCCCGTCAGTTTGCTGATGATAATACCGATACCCGCCGTGCCGTAGTCGATTGCATCATTCGGTAAAAGAATACATGCTACCGAAAAACTTGCCATCAGTGCCCCGAGAATAATAAACAGATATGACATCATACCCTGCAGAGCTTTGTTTAATTTTTCCATATACATTTTCTCCCGTCATTTATTTGAACGGACCCTCCGCTTACGATGTCATAATCCAGCTTAAATTCGGCGGATTATTGTAAAGCCGCACAGTTCTCTCTCTTCCGAAAACCACAATGGCACACTCGAAGATCAGTGTATTGTCACTGACAAATACCCCGTCCGGCATAATGCGGCAGCCGCTGTGGGAAAGGTCCTTGAATTCTTTTATCATATAGGCCTGATACTGACCGTCCTCATCTTTCGTACGGACCTTGATGGGAATGATCTTCCCGTCCGTCTCATGGCAACAGATCAGATCGACCGGTTTTGGTTTCGCCATAGTCATCACCTCTTGTACAAATAATAGAACATTTGTTCGTTTTTGTAAAGAAGCGATTTGGAATATTTATCGAATCAGAAACGATAACAAAGGCAGCGTGAAAATGCTGAACAATGTCGTCAGCAGAATACAGTTTGCCGCGGTATCCGTACTCATCTTATGCATCTCCGCCATACCCAGAAGAACCGATGCACAGGGCGTTCCGAATAAGATCAGCGCCGAGTAACGGAAGGTTTCCGGCAGTGGAAACAGAAGCGACAGACCGTAGGCAAATAACGGCAGCACAAGCAGTTTCAAAGCAGCGGTAAAATATACATACTTATTCGTAAACAGTCTCTTCGGCTCGATGGTTGCAAGACGGATTCCCAGAATCAGCATGCAAAGCGGCGTCGTCATCAGGCCTAAGATATCCACGCCTTTTTGTAAAAACTCCGGAATCCACTCCGCTCCGTTAAATAAATATAACGGAAGGGCGATCACAAAGGAAAAAATCGCCGGATTTACCAGGGCATTCTTTATGGATATGGCTTTTTTATCTCCCGTGATTCCGTAAACACCGATGGTGAAAACCAGCAGATTCATGCTGACAACCAGAATACAGGAATAACATGCAACCTCCGGATTCTGCGGAAAAAGTGCCCTGATCAAAGGCAGTCCGAAAAAGCCGACATTTCCGAGCGCGCTTCCGACATTCATCATGCGGACATGCTGGTTCTCCTGCTGCTTTCTGAGAATTACAAACAAAAGGAAAAAGAACAGAATCTGCACCAATAGCGAAAATGCAAAAAACAACATCATATACCAGAGATTTTCCTTTGTTCTCGGCAGATCCAGAAATGCGGAAACCACCATACAGGGAGAACAGAAATAAATCAGGATGTATGACATTGTCGACAAATGCTCGGGACGTACCTTCTTCATTTTGCAGAAAATAAAGCCCGGGAGCATATACAGTAACGATAGAAAAACAGCAAACAGCGTGGTTTGAAACATCTTTGCCTTATCTTCTTTCCTATGCAAAAAGCCACATAAAATACGCTACAATTATCTACAGTTTACTTGACCGGATTGTTGTTTAGATCCGGATTCTTTGCGATGAACGGAGTGAGAAAAGGCACCGAGTATACGTCGGTGCCTTTTCGGACGTATTCGTAATAATCAGCGCTCGGCAAACTCCTTAAGCGCCTTCTTCACGGAGAAGACACTGAAAATCATTACCCCTCCCCAGAGGAAGGCAAGAATGATCTTTAACACTCTTCCGAAGCCGGATTTGCGGATCTTCTTCGGTCCGAACAGGCCAAAGCCCGTCACAACCAGAAGTACGACCGGAATCAGCCAGAAGAAGTTCTTCTTTCCTTCACAGCACTCATCAACGCAATTGCATTTACATTTTTTACTCATTTTGTCACCCCCGAGTTTGATTCCTCCCGATGGTCATAAAAATATATGGCCAAACACAGATATATTATACTTCAAAACGAATGAAAAATCGAGTTTTTCTTACATTTTTGGCTTAAGAAAGAAGTTTTCTTACCGCTTCGGCATCATAGACCACCGATGCCACCTTATCCACCTCAATTCGGTACAGCGCATTGGCCGCAATATGCTCCGCAGCCTGCTCCAGATCACGGATTCCCGTTGTGTCGGAGTACAGTTCCACAACGGTCTTAACACCATCCTCGGTCACCACGCATTCCTCTTCTTTCATGCTCATGCGGCGCAGGATTTTGGGCAGGGCAAACTGTTTGAAGATAATCTGCTTCTCTTCGGGCGAATAATCCGGCAGTTCGATGACCGCGAAACGCGACATGAGCGGCGCGGAGATCAGACTCTTTTCGTTCGCGGTCGCGATCGGATAAACACCGAAGGTCGGAACCATACACTCCATGTAATTGTCCGTGAAACCAAGATTGTCCAGCAGAGTCAAAAGCACATCCGCAGGGTTTCCGTTGCCTTTTCCCGCATTGGCTTTGTCCAATTCGTTGATGATAAACACCAGATTGGACTGGTTTGCCTGCGCAAAGGCCTCCATGATGATACCGGGCTTTGCATTCGCATAAACACGGGAGCTTCCGGTAAGCTGTTCGGGGTCGTTAATGGAACTCATATCCAATGTCGTCCAGGGAAGTTTCAGGATCCGCGCCACAGCGTATGCTACCTGTGATTTACCGGTTCCCGCCGGACCTATGATCAAAAGTCCGTATGCAGGAAGCGTATGGGTTCGGTTAATCTGGATTACGGTCTCAATAATCCTTTGTTTCACACTCTCCATTCCGTAGAGTTCTTCATCAAGGATTTTTCTGGCCTCTATGGGATCGATGGACTCAAAATAATTGCTCTTCCACTGAATATTAAGCATCGTGGACAGTGCACGCTGTGCATGTCTTCTCTCTTCGGGGGAAACCTCGTGGGATCTGGCTACCGCAAGATTTCTTCTGGCCCAGAGCGCAATATTCTCGGGAAGCGTATCTCCCGCGCAGGTTAAGAAGTCCGTAATGCTCTGCACACTGGTGATCTTCATGTCATCGCCGTTTTCGTCGATTTCTTCCTCTTCCTCATCGCGGTGCACGGGCGGATTGGACTGCAGGAGTCTTTCGATCATAAACTGCAGAAAACCGTCTTCCGAAGATAATTTCGTTCCGCCGCCGAACGCCTGCTCGCGGATTTTATAAACCGCATAGCCTTCCGCAGTATTTCTGCCGGAAAGACGCACTTTGATGCGGTTTTCCCCAAGCCATTTCAGCAAATGGACGAAGCGGGAATCGATCGTTTTGATATCCGCCGAAACCGTTCCGCCCTCTTCCTCGAATTCAAAGGATGTGCGTTTGTTCGGATTGGTGAAAAAGCCCGTGGAATGATGCTTCCACTCTTTTATACTGTTGTCGAGCACCATCAAAGGATGCTCATAATCCGGTGTTTCGTTATGCGAATCAAATGCGGCATAGGTGCATACCGCCTCCGCTTTGCTGACCGGTTCGTTCTTAAAATCAAATACAGGCATTACTTTTCCTCCCTTTCCTGTTTCTTCTTCTCTTTCATATATTCCGCGATCAGTTCGTCAAGATGGACACAAAGCTGCTTTCCGTCCATTCCGCTCACAATATCCACGATTCTCCCCTGACGGTTTAAGAAGATCACCGCAGGATACTCGGCTATACCGAGTTCGGACAAATTCTTCTCCATTGAGTAATCCGCGATATACTGCGGATATTTCGGTTTCTCCTGATTGACCTCCTCTTTGGCAATGGAAAGACGCCCTTCATCGACTTTCTGGGCATTTCGGTTTAATCCCGTGCAGACTCCGACCACATTGGCATACATTTCGTCGTCGCGGTGCAGGCATTCTTCCGCAAACATGTTCATTTCTCCGATGTAACGGATGCATTCCGTCGATCCGCTCTCCCAGATTTCCATGACCGTATAGTCATATTCCTTCATCAGATCCGCGTCCAATACCGCATCTTCTTCGCTAAACGGAGTCAGCGAAAGCGTGGTAAAAACATCTTCCCCCGCTGCCGTATGTTCATTTTTCGGTTTCCTTCCGAAAATCAGATAAAACGCCAGAAGCGCAAGCAAAAGAACGCCGGCGAAAATACCGACGATGCGGACTATTTTTTTGGTAAGTGGTGTGAATTTCATCCCTTTTAACGGTTTTCTTTCCTAAACTGCTTCGGAGTCATTTCGTACTTTTTCTTAAATACGCGTATAAAATGCGAGCAATCCGCAAAACCCGTTTCCTCTGAAATATAATTCAAATCGTAATCCGTAAACAAAAGCAGGTTCTCCGCCTTGCTTAACCTCAAGAATTCCATATATTCCTTGCAGGACTGTCCGTAAAGACGATGGAACGTCTTGGCAAAATACGAATAGCTCATATGGCACATGTCCGCAAGTTCACCGACACTTAGATTCTCTCCCAAATGCTCTCCGATGTACAGGATAATATTATGAATGGAATACTCCTTGGTATTGTCAAAAGGCTTTAAGGCTTCGTCAAAGCCGTTATTATGCCAGTACCGAAGCAGGATCACCAGAAATTCGGAGATCCTTGCATATAAAACGGAATCATAGCCATAGCATTTATTCTGTATCTCCGCAATACACTTCCTTGTAAACTCCTCCGCGTTAAAATACGGAATTTCCCCGTTTGCAAAGAAGATCGGAAGGTTTTTGGACAGGGAGGGATTTTGGAAAATGGTACCGATGCGCGGCAGATAATCACCGTGCAGACGGATCCGGTCGGCCGAGAATTTTAAAACCGCATAGCGGCATTCCTCCTTGGAAAGGCGGTAAATTGCATGCCTTGCCAGAGGAGGCATGAAGATTAAATCTCCCTTACGCAGAACATAGCGCACGTCATTGCAGACGACTTCTATCTCGCCTTCATACATATACAATACTTCTATGAAATAGTGCAGATGTGTCTCCACGGGAAGATGATGCTTCGTTGTATCGAAGCAGAATGCCTCCACAGGGCGGTTTAACACATCATCATACTCAAATAATGCTTTCATGGGTCCTCTCCGGTCAAGGATAGATTTGTTCTATTTTCAGACACCCTCATTATAGCCTATCTTCGGCAAAGTTTCTATACTCTTCCATGGAAAATACGAAAATAGGTACGAAAAAGAACAAAAAGGACAGTTATTATGAAACACACGAAAGACATGAGTACGGGAAGCCCCCTGGCGGCATTGATTTTGTTTTCACTGCCGATCATTCTGGGAAACCTCTTCCAGCAGTTTTACAATTTGATGGACATTGCCATCGTCGGAAACAAGCTCGGCGATGACGCACTTGCGGCAGTCGGTGCAACAGCCGCTCTCTACGGACTATTCTTAAGCCTGGCATTCGGAGCGGCAAACGGTTTTTCGCTCGTAATCGCAAGATACTTCGGTTCCAAAGATATCAAAGGACTTCACAAAGCCTTTGCACATGCATTGAAACTGGCGGTACTGATTGCGGTGATCCTTACGTTGGTTGCGCTTTTCTTCACCAAACCGTTACTTCAACTGCTTCATACACCCGATGTGGAATTATCCTACCGTTATATTTCCGTTGTACTGCTCGGAATTACCGTAACGGTCTTCTATAACACATTATCCTCCGTACTGCGTGCGGTCGGAAACAGCGTGGCCCCGTTGATCTTCCTAATCATCGGTGCATTTGTGAATGTCGGTCTCGACTTCGCCTTTATCGTTCTTTTCGATATGGGTGTCTTCGGAGCCGGACTGGCAACCGTCATCTCCCAGGTGGTATCCTGCACACTGACGGCAGTTTACATGCTGTTTTTCTGCAAAGACCTGCTGCCTTCCAAGGAGGATTTTGTTCATGACAGCGCATTAACGAAAGACCTTCTGGTAAACGCCGCAAGCATGGCATGCATGTTTTCGATCGTATCCATCGGCTCCATCACCCTGCAGTTTGCCGTTAACAATTTAGGCCCCTTAACCGTTGCCGCACACACCACGGCAAGAAAAATCGACGAAACCATGATGGTGGTCTTTGCGCCCTTAAGTATGGCTTCTGCCACCTTTGCAAGCCAGAACCTCGGTGCGGGCAAAACCGAGAGAATCAAACGCGGCATTTTTACCGCCTTTGCTCTTGGCTTCGCCATTTCCCTCATCACCATTTTTATCACCTTTACCTTCGGTGAATTCCTGGTAAAACGCATCAGCGGAAGCAGCAACCACGAAGTGATTTCCCAGGGCTTCAGATACTTGAAATGGAATCTTCCGTTCTATTTCTTCCTGGTTGCTTTGGTCATTCTTCGAAGCACCCTGCAAAGCATCGGTGTCAAAGTCACCCCGCTCATCGCAAGCTTCGTGGAAATGATCGGCAAAGTGTCCATCGCCTTTTTCCTGGTTCCGAAAACCGGGTATTTCGGCATTATCATTTCCGAGCCGATTATCTGGTTTGTCTGCTCCTCGATTGTGGGTGTAAGCTTCGTCATAGAGATCTTAAAGATAAACAAAACAGCTTACGCAAAACATCTTTGGAAGCGAACCAATCAAAAACCGATCTTACAAAAAGTAAAGCAGCGTGCCTAAAGCGCGCTGCTTTTCGTTAGACATATTCTGTTTCGGATCTTAATTATTCTCCGCCTTCTTGGCCTGCATGTCTGCCAGGCACCATTTTCCGTCATACTTGACAAATAAGAACGTACTGTCCGTCGTATCGGTAACGGTCTCACCCGTTCTGGTCAGATACATCGGCTTATCGAAATAGATATGACAGGAGAAACAATCCGGTGTATAGCTTATATATTCATCGACGGTAACATTCTGGAACGGAGGATTCTTCAGTGTGTGAGCGGATGTAAAGGTAATATCCACACCACTCGCCCAGCCTTTGGCCATATCATCATATGCGGAACCCGGAATTAAGAATTCCTGCACTTTGGCAAGACCATGGCTGTTTCCGTTTAAGTCTGCCGTCATAAACAGACTCCAGGTTTCAGCAATATTGAGCGCGTCCGTCATCAGATCCGAAGGCATTTCTCCGGAAGTACCGAATCCGACCGAATAGGTATTTCCGTCAACGGAGGTTTCTACCGCCTGTCCGTTTTCATCCGTAACCGAAACCTCGGGTGCCTTGCTGAGTCCGGGGATAACATATTCCACAATGTTCGGAATCTCCACATATTCTGCCGCATTGGCAAGGATGGACATTCCGGTCGTATTCTCATCCAGATATTCGCTTCCTACCGGCACGCCGTTTACCGCAACGGAGTAATTCTCCGGAACACGGATGATGTAATCCGATGTCGTACCGTTGCTTAACATATTGGCACTGACCACATTCCAGTCCATGATGGTCAGGATACCGAATACCACTCTGGAATTCGTTGCCTGCAACTGCACCGTTGCAAAAGGCGTTCCGCCTGCCAGAAGGTCATAGATCGGCTCCTCGGTATTGTAACTCTGCTTATCTTTCTCGTATGTGATCTCGCCGGCTGCGGTCGCATTGCGCAGACTCTGAAGCTTTAAGTCATCCGCTTCAAATGCGCTTCCCTGCTCGCTTGTAAAGCCTTCGGGAAGAACACCCGCATCGACATTATCCTTGAATTTCTTTACATATTCATCCATCGCATAGGTGGACTGGGATTTCTCAAATTTCTTTAAGGAACGGTCCGCATACGCAAGGAAGATGATTCCGAAGATTAAAATCAACACAATCCAGACTGCCATAAAAGTCAGGAAATAGAAGGATGATTTCATCTTTCTTTTCTTATTGCCGCCCTTCTTCGGTGAAGAATAGGAACGGTTTCTGTCGGAATAACTTCTTTCCGAATAGCCTCGCCCTGAAGAACTTCTTGAGGATGTACTTCTTTGGGAAGGTCTGCCGGAAGAAGGTCTCTTCGGTCTGATCGGTGAATTATCCGGAAGGACGGGGCCTCTTCTTTGTTCACTCATGGCTTAGTTCCCTCCTTTCGGTTTTACCACGAAAGCAGTCGGAAGCTTCCATGAAGAGTTCTGATAGTAGAATGTTACGGAGGTCATTTCCCAATTTCCGTTATATACCATGGTGGAGGAAGAACCGCCGTCAAGGTTAGCGGCATTGACCGCATTATAATCCTGCATGATTGCAATCAAGTCGGAAGCCGTAGCACCCAAGTGTCCGGAAGTTCCGCGACCGTCAGTTACAAGCAGAAGCATTGCACCGTCCGCACGCTGTCCGATAACGGTTCTGGGGTTCGCACCGGATCCCTGTCCGCCGAGCTCTCTGGGCTCTCCGTTGATAATCAAAGGAACGAAATGGTTATTGGCATCGGATGCTTCATCTTGGAATGCAACCGCATCACGGATACCCTTTTCCTCTACATATGCTGCCACTTCGTTGGCGCTTTTACCGGTAATTTCCTCAACGATCAGAATGTTGTCATTGTTCATACCGATGATATAAAGTCCAGCCAGTCCGGAAGGATTGTTGTAGGTAATCTTTCCGTTCTGCACAACAACACCCAACGGCTGTCCGCCCTTGTTACCGGTGGATACGTACAAACCACCGTTGATCGCCGCAACACCGCCCGCATCATTGGCAAGATCCATCAGTTCCTTACCGTATTCCGGCCAGGATGTGCCATTATGAGTACTTCCCACAATGACCTGGGACGGATCCTTGACAATCAGCATTTTCGCGTAGAACGAACGACCGGTAATCTCTTCGAGACGAATACCGTTGGCATCAAATACCTCGCTGCTTTCCGTCACAACTTCGGAATTGTCTTCCGTTTCCACGGTGATTAACGAAGTGTTCTGCTCCACTTCCATTTTCTTCATGGCATTCGTGGAAACAATCTCTTCGATTTCCTTATTGGAGCAGACCATCTTGGCGACGAACTTTAACTGACCGCTCTCCATGAGTGTGGTAATCAGCAGGTTTCTTGCCGCTTCGGAACTGTTCTTAATCTTAAACAAAGTCAGGTAGGCAATACCTACCAAAAGCAAAACCGTTACCAAAAGAAAAATCAGAACACGTCTGATAATCACCCAGGCAACAGCTAAAGGGCTTTTCCTTTTTTTCTTTCTGGTTTTTCTGTATGTAGCCACCATTTCCTCCATATCGTTCTTCGGGAAACAACCCGAAACAAAAAAATAATTTGGATACACAACCGTATATCCAAATTATTTTATCATATAATACGATATTTGCCAAAACTTTTTTAAATTTTCACCATATATTGTGATTTTAAATCATTTTAGTTCATTCCGAGACCGGGTCCGTTCTGTACGGGAGCATGCTCCTCGGGATTAGCAACCTGAATACCCGGTCTGTTCTGAGCCTGTTCTCTAGCCAGTTTCTGTTTAAAGTGATTCTCCGCATGATTCTTAAATTCACGCGTCAGGGTTCCGTTGTCCAGTTTCTTCAGAACATCCGTAAGATTTCCTTTTATTTCACAATGAAATATCTATACTGCAACCTATACAATAAATACCCTTTCATCGTTGAAAAAGTTGCAGCTTTCTTATTTTTCGCAGCTTTTTGCGGCTTCGTACTCCTCTTTGTCGATTTCACCGCTCGAGAGTCTCTTCTCCACCCAGAATTTCAGGGTTTCCACGGAAAGAGAGAGTTTTTCCAGTTCTTCTTCTATCGCGATAAAATCTCCGAGTTCTTCAACATCGATCTCCCCGTCGGATGTTATCTCGATCAAACGTTCCTTGTTCTTCTGCAATGTATTAAAGGATGCCAGCATTTCCATTACGATCCCGGTCAGTTCCTTCATTTTGACTTCGGGCACGTACTCTTTCCCGATGGCACACTCGTGCGTACAGTAATAATTGCAAAGATCCGGCCGTCCGTACTTCTCAGCCATGGTCATGATCTCGTCCGGTCTTGCGTCGAATTTGTCATTTTCGATGCGCTCCAGCCGTTCCGGTGCAATCCACTCCAGAAGTTCGCTTGCCTTTTCACGGCTTAATCCCTTCTCCTCGCGGATCAGCTGGTAAATCGATTTATTTTTCTTTGTTGATACTTTCGGCATAATTTCTCTCCTATATTTTTCTTCATCTTCCCCATAAGGGACTTTGACAACCGTTTTATTCCTTGCTTTTCCCGCCTCTGCCGCAGGAATTTCATCCGTTTGGAATTTCACTTGACAAACCCATGAATATTTGTATATAATAGCATGCGCAGGTCAAAAATACCTCAAATCGGGGTGTGGCTCAGTTTGGCTAGAGCGCTGCCTTAGGGAGGCAGAGGTCGCAAGTTCGAATCTTGTCACTCCGACGAAAAAACCAGAGATTATCATCTCTGGATTTTTTTTCATCACTCTTACAGAATTGCTGTAAAATCGCCTCTGACCTTGTCCAGTTTCTCCAGTAAAGGCGCATAATCCGTATCCTGCTTTGCTCTGAGAAGTTCCGTGATTTCGCAGATAATGTCACAAAGAGGTGTCAGGGAAAGGTTTGCAAGCACTCCTTTTAAGGCATGTGCCGTTTCAAAAGCGGCATTGAAATCCTTCTCCCCGATCTGTTTCTTTAAGTCCGAATATTTGCTTTCATCAAGCGCCATCGGAACCAGTTTCATGTAAAATGCTTCGTTTCCGGCGCATCTTTTAATCCCTTCTTCCGTATCCGCGCCCAGTTTTTTCAGTTCATCCACTGTCATGTCTGTCCCCTCACTATATAAATTTTGCAAACTCTTCCGCAGGAACGGGTTTGGAAAAATAGTATCCCTGAATGGCATCGCATCCGAGGCTCTTTAGCAGTTCATACTGTTCCTTGTTCTCCACTCCTTCGGCTATGACTTTAACATTTAAGAATTTGGCAATATCCAGAATGAATCCGACCAGACGAAGCGCTTTCTCATCCGTATGGATCTTTCGTACGAAAACCATGTCCAGTTTCAGAATATCAAACGGCAGACTGGTCAACATATTCAAAGACGAATATCCGGTTCCGAAATCATCCATTTCGATAGCAAAACCGGCATCCCGTAATCCGGCGACTCTTTCGATCAAATCCGACTGGCTGTCCGTATATGCGGATTCCGTGACCTCCAGATGGAAAACATCCGCATCGATTCCGGCGTCTTTCACAATACCTTTCATCTCCTCCGTAAGGCCTCTGCTTAACATATCCACCCTGGAGACATTCACCGATACCGGAATAATCTTACCGAATGTATCTCTCCAGCGGGCAACCTGAAGTGCAGCCACCTTCCATACATAACGGTCTACTTTGCTGATCAGTCCATTGTTTTCAAATAACGGAATGAAAACACCGGGGCTTATCATGCCCAGTTCCGGATGGTTCCAGCGGATCAAAGCCTCCGCACTGCAAAGGGTGGGTTCTTCCCCGAGGATTTCGTATTTCGGTTGGAAATATACCACAAACTGATGCTGTTCCAACGCTCTGTCAAGGTCATGAATCAGTTTTTCCTCATACTGCTCTTTCTTGATAATGGTCTCGTCATAATATGCGATCTGCCTGTTGTAATCGCCGTTTATACTGTTGCAGGCAAGCAGCGCATAATCCATTTTCTTGCCGAATTCCAGGCTGTCATCGGCGTTTTTGTATACACCGATCCGAATCCTTCCCGCGGCGTCTTCCAATATTCCGGAAAGGGCGGAAACAATGGATTCATACAACGCCTGCTCATGGTCACCGCTCTTTAAATACAGATAGAACAAATCCGCATGATGCCTGCACGCAAGGCCCTCCGCATGTTCCAGATAAGCTTTGATTCCCTTGGCAATACAGGATAAAACCTGATCTCCGAAAGCACGTCCTTCCATGGCATTGATAACATGAAAACGATTGACATTGACCGCGATCACGTCCTTGGAATCGTTTGCGTTAAACTCATCAAAGAAAGTGGAATATTCGTAGAAATACTCACTGTTGAAAAGCCCCGTTCTGTCATCGAACTGGGTTGCCTTGATGATGTTTTTATCTTCAAACAACTGGATGGTACGGGCGATTCTGACCAAGATCACTTCCGGAACATCGTAGGGCTTGGGAATAAAATCCGCCACGCCCAGGTTCAGACTTTTAACTTCCGCTTCCTTATCGGAGGTGAGTACGATGACGGGGATTTTACCGTAATCCGGATCTTTCTTCAGGATTTCAAAGAAATCAAATCCATCCATGACTGGCATCATCAGATCCAGCAGAATTAAGGAAATCTTACCGTTCTCTCTATGGATGATCTCCAGTGCTTCTTCTCCGTTGGAAGCAAGCATTACATCGTAATCCTGCGCCAGAATATTCTGCAGCAGAAGCCGGTTGATCTCTTCGTCATCAACTATCAAAACCCTTCGTTTTTTGTTTAGTCGTTTCTTGACAAAATCACTCATTTTTCGCTCCTCCTACTCAATGCTCACTGCTTTTGCAATGGAAGTATCCACCTTATGATACGGAATCAGCATGGACTGAAATGCATGATATAAATCCGATTTACCA
The DNA here is from genome assembly GCA_002368665.1 of Lachnospiraceae bacterium UBA3804. Classification (GTDB taxonomy): domain Bacteria; phylum Bacillota; class Clostridia; order Lachnospirales; family Lachnospiraceae; genus UBA3766. The sequence continues at coordinate 8,199 of DFEK01000013.1, read as the reverse complement.
GGCCAGACGGTACCTTTTAAGCGATTATGCTCATCCAGCTGGTGGAACCAGGAACCGTTTCTGTGATCCATAACCACCACATCCAGATAGCGCATAAACGAAGCATACTCATTAGCATACTGTTCTTTCCCCGTAACACGATATAAAACAGCCGACGTGTTAATTGCCTCGGCTAGCGTCCAATGCATACGGTCATGCACCACGGGGTTGCCCTTCCAGTCCGTTGTATAGACAATTCCTTCCATTCCGTCCGCGCACCAGGCATCCTCTATGGCACGCTCATATAAACGGCAGGCCGCATCAATATACTCTGCTTTGCTCTCATCCGAAAGATCCGACGATTCGCTCCACTGTGTGATCAGTCGCGCCCATTCAATCCCGTGTCCCGGAGTCGCTCCGTACGGCTTAAAAGGATCATCCGGACGGTCTGCGTTTTTCTCAAGGTCCGGAACCCAGTCTTTCGTAAAATGTTCCGGAATACGATATTCATTGGCCATTGCCCAGGCAATTGTGTGGTCAATGATCCGCCCTGCACGAATACGGTATTCCTCTCTTTCAAGCGCATCCGCAACGGCAAGGAATGCTTCCACCGTATGCATGTTGGCATTTAATCCCCTGTAATCGTCAAGGACGGTAAATTCCGTATTCCAGGTATCATATGCCAGTCCTTCTTCTTCATCCCAGAATTTCTCATCATACAAAGCAAGAGCTTCGTCCAATACTTCTTTCGCACCTTCGATTCCTGCCAGGTACGCACTCGAAGAAGCCAGAATTACGAAAGCATGCGCATAACACTGCTTATCCGGAAGAACAGCGCCATCCGCGGTAACACCCGGATACCAGCCTCCGTTTACCACATCTTTCAACTCTCCCTTAAGGGCTTTCAGACCGGCTGCTGCCAGATCTTTGGCGCCTTCAAACCCCATCATGGAACCGATGCTGTAAACATGCGTCATTCTGCATGTGATCCATGTTTCGCGGTTTCTATCCTTCTTCGGTGTTCCGTCATCCCAAAGGTAATAACTGCTGCCACCAGGAGAAGGAAACCGTGTGCCGAACGCAAGAAGCTCTTCGGCATTTTGCTTCAGAAACTCCCGATTTTCTTTCGTATCAATCCGGTATTTCGTTTTGATCTCTTCCATATCCGTTCGATACTCCTTTCCATTCCGGCTTATCCGGCAATCATAATTTCCAAAAGCCCGTTCCGGTCTCCGGATTAAACGTTCTTCCGATCGTTCCGTCCTTCGTCGGACGAAGTTCGATTTCCGCCGTATATAATACCGTTGTTTCTTTCAGGTGGCCGCCTCTGGTTTTGTGTTCGGTGCCCTCCTTGAAAGCAAACATGGCATGCGTATGATGGTACCGTTTGCCCTCTTCGTCGCTGATCACATTTCCCATGAAAGAGACAAGCTCAAGCATCCCTTCAACGGTATTTGCTTCAAATTCTCCTTTTTCCGGGATAAACGTCTGGATAACAGCTCTGCTGCATCCTCCGATCCCGGAATATGTCGCACTTGCAATATTCTCTTTGGCACAGATATCAAGAATTCCGGAAATCACCTCTTCCCCGCGGTCAAAACGGATATAATACGCATCTCCCAATTTCTTATACTCCATATCGTAACCTCCCATCCATACGCCGAATCACTCCAGGCCGTATTTTTCTTTTACTCTCTCATCCGGTATATATCCTGCGATTTCCTCATCGGCCAATGCGATTAATTCTTCATAGGTGACCGGATTGATCAAATAACACTTCATACCGTCCTCGTCCCAAGTTGCCCCAACAGGTTTTCCGCTCACCGGCTCTGAAAATGTGGAAAACAGACCCGCTGTTTTCCATGAAGACAATTCCGTCATCCGATATTTCATCATTTTGTTTGGAAATCTTGAATAAGAAAAAGATACAGATAGCAATCACCGCAGCAAGCGGTTCGTGCGGCTTACGAACTTTTCTTTTGCGACCGAATTCGTCTTCTTCGATCACATCGTTATACAGTAACACTTCCGGGAAAGCGTTTTCCGGATCTCCTTCGGCCAGTACCAGTAAAACATGCTTACGGTCACTGAACTCCAGAAACTTTGTTATTTCCTTTTGACACCATACGGACTTTAGATATTCGGGCGAGCAGACCGCAATCAGATACTTGGAATTTTGAAGGGCTGTTTCAATGGCTTGCGACAGATCGTCGGATACGGCAAGTTCCGCTTCATCACAAAAAACACGGTGAAGTCTCGTTTTACGGATCTTCGCCGCTACTGTTTTGGGCAGTCTGAAGCTTTCGAGTTTCTTATGCAGTCTTGCTGCAATTTCACTGTCCGGCTCACTGTGCCTGTAACTGATAAAAGCATCATACCTGTTTCGAGCCATATGTATGAATATCCCCTGATTCCAAATACATTAATGTATTTACACTACTCGTATTATAATACTTTTGAGGAATTCAAACAATCGATTCTTCCGTTTCGTCACAAAAGCGAGGAAAGGTCCTTTGAACATGCATCGAGGCATAATTTCCCTTCTTCCGAATGCATATGTCTGATGGCATAATCAATAATCCTGACGCAGCCCAGAATCTGCGCTCTTTTGGCTATTTCATCCCTCTTTATGCGTTCTTCTTCGCCCAGATAAGCATCCAGCGTCCGGTCAAATATCCTGTATGCCGTTTCAACATCGATTCCGAGAAACAGGGCTGCCTTTGGTGCGATTGACGGGAATTCCCTGTAGGAATTGTAAATGGTGGCCAGTTCGAATATCGGATCTCCGAAGCAAAGTGTATCCATATCGATCAGCATCAGTTCGCTTCCGCTTACCATGATGTTCTTTAGGTGGTAATCGGCATGTAAAAGAGTATGGCGCTCCGGCACATCTTCAATCAGCCCGATCAGCTTATCGTACTGAACGTTGTCCAGATACGGTTTGCACTTTTCCGCCCAGCCGAAATGGTTTTTCTTCATATCGGACAGCTCTCCGTCTGCCACTTCTACGGAGTGAATTTTCTTAAGAAGGTCCACGGATTTACCGATAAAAATATCCAAATTTACTTCCGACTCTTTAATGTAGTCCGATGCGGAGCGTGCGTTCAACATTTCGTAAATCACGCCGTAACGATCTCCGACTTTGACAATATCATACGAAATCGCCGTCGGAAGACCTTTGACGAAGGCCCATCTTGCAAGTTTCTTTTCTTTTTGGATCGCATCCATGGAAACAAACGTACGGTACACTTTGACAATCGTATCTTCTTCGATACGATACACTTCGCCATGTGCGCCTTCCCCGATTTTGGGAGCATTTTCAATACTGATTTCTCTCATGTTTTCCTTCCTGTATTTACCATCGTTTACCCGGGTAGGTGGGATTTATAATTCAATCGACTAATATTATAACATATACGTAATCAATTTTATGGGTCAGATTTTTGCCATTTTACACATCATTTCGTAAAACTCCGGACTAAATGAAGTTGCCAGTATCCAAGATACACTTACAAAATCTATAATTGCATGTCCGATCATAATCGGCAGGGGATTTCTTTTTTTCCGATAATGCAGGCATAAGATTATCGTCAGCGGAAGGAATGACAAAAACCGGTAGAGGATAAATTTACCGTCAAACAATGTCGGAATGAAACAATGCTGCAACGTATAAAAGAACGCGGGAACAATGATTCCTGCCGTTTTATTTTCTATCACGTTCACACCGCAGCCAAGATATAATCCATCCTCCGCCAGTGCCGTTGTTACGGGAAGCAGCAGACAGTTAACGATTGCCAATATTTTATTAATCGGCGCAATCATCATCGGCGCTCCATAAGGAATAATTCCGTAACAGATAAATCCTGCCAGATACATTCCTCCCATACCGACAACCAGAATGATAACCGAAAGAAGGATAACCTGTCCTACTTTGGTAGTTCCTTCTCGGTAATTAATCAGTTCGGCGTAAGTTGTGTGATTCTTTTTGGATACGATTAAAAGCAGGCCTATCGTAAAGAAATTCACCAATGTGGCAACGATGCTCCACCAGTTAGCAATCTCTCCGAGTTCCCTGTTTACAATTCGGGAACCGAGCAAAAATACCAATATGAATATGACCGAACGTATCGGAAGTAAAAACGCCAACTTGGAACGATTCATTTTATCCGCCTCTCTATTAGTCTTCAAAATCTTATTCCTCCATTTCACTCATCAGCATTGTGACTGTATCCCGGATAAATCTGTCTCTTTGTTTCTTCGTCTTTAATTCATACCCCGTGATGGCTTTGGCATTATCACCGGCAAGAAACGCACTTTGCATTATGGATGCCAGTGAAAAAGCAATAAGCTTTTTTCTCTTCTCCGGGAAGTTGCCGCGTAGAGCCATTTGAAACCCCTTTTGTGTAAAAGCGGAATTTCCGTCTACTTTATAATCCTTAAAATCCGACAATATGGAAATCTTAACCATGGAAGGATTGGAGTAAATATAATCAAACGTCTGGCTTGCAAAAGAAATCAGCCGTTCCAGATCATTGAGACCGTCGTCCGCCGTGTAATTGACTTTCCCGGGAGCCATGCCCAGAAGCATATCATTGATAATCTGCTTGCAGCATTCGACTATCAGGTTTTCTTTGCTTCCAAAGTGATAATTAATAAGGCCCAAAGCCACCCCGCTGTTTTGTGCGATTTTCCTTGCTGTGATATTGTTGATATCCCCGTCGGATTCTTCTATGATTCCAATCGTAGTTTCGATAATTCTCTGTTTTATTTCTTCATTTTTCATTGCCATAATCCTCCGTTGAACATTGTTCAGCCTGATTATATTGAACAATGTTCAAGATGTCAATAAAAAGAAATCCCGGGATTCTTCCGGGATTTCCGAACACCGTCTTATTATAAGCCGATGCTTTCCGTAAAAAGGAATCCTACGGTTAATTTGCCGTAAAAATAAATTCCAGGCTTTTGCTCTCATTCGTCAGTGTGAGCTTATCATTCTCAATTCTGCCAAACATTTTTTTGGAGGTATCGTTGTAATTAATTACATAGGTATCCCCTTCCAGTGTCACGGTTCCCTGATGTGCCTTTCCACCGCTTTCAAAAACGCAGTTCTTTCCGTCTTTGCAGCTAAACTTCGGATTATCAGAAGCAGTTACCGCTTTTACCAAAAACGCCTGATCATCAATTACTGTTGTTTTACCTTTAACGGTAAACTCAACCAGTTTCCAGTTGGCTGTGATATCCGTTCCTTTGCTTTTACATCCCGACAATACGGCCAACAGTAAAATTACGCATAATGCGCATACAATGTGTTTCATTCTCTTCTTCATCTTATGTTCTCCCTTTTGTATCGTTTTAATTCCGGTTTAATTCACTGAAAATTGTACTGCATGAAATTTCCGTTATGCTTAAATCCATATGATTCGTATAACTTTACACCCATATCCGATGCTGTAATATAGATTGTTCCGCAGCCATATTCTTTTGCCTCTTTTACTACTCTGTCTAATAACTCTGTAGCTATTCCCAACCTCCTATAATTCGGATCGGTATACATACTGGACAAGATACCTAATTTCCCTGAAGGGCATGTGAAATACGGCGGCTTTTCTGCAAAGGACATACCACTTGTTCCGACTATCTTATCCCCATCAAATGCCAGCCATGAAACATAGGTGCCGGCAGCCAGATTTCTTTTATAAAAATCCATAAGCGATGCTTCAAGATTAACATCCTGTGGTACTGTTCTGCCTACTGAAGTGTATTCCTCCGTCAATTGGTCTATTCTCATTTGTATAATTCTGTTTAATTCATTCTCCGACAGTTTTTTATAAACTATATCCATTTCGAGTATTCCTTTCGTGCATTATCTTCAGATTTAACTCAATATCATTTCAGACCATCAATAAAATCTCTCATTTCTTCTGCAATTCTTTCAGATTCAAACTGATGTAAATAATGATCACAATCGAGTTCAATCAATTTTCCGTAAGTTGAAGCGTCAACCAATTCCTGGTGAGTGCTCTTCCAGTATTCATAATTACTATTGTAAGTTGAAACGAATTGCAATGTCGGTGTACTTGGTAAAGCAGTAGCATTAATTTCTTCGCACACCTCACCAATAGCATCGTTTTCACGACACACAGTATCATTCGCCTGATTCCTGCAAACCAAAGCCTTATATTGCCTCAACTCCTCATCTGTGTATGTTGCGTCAAATTCACTGATTGACATTAAAAAGCGATTTATACCGCTAAAACGTACAATTTTATTCAAATTGATTGCTGTTTTTTGCGCAAAACCTTCTTTTATTTCCGCAAGTCCATCATAATTAGCGGACGACATATCAAGACCTACTATAGCTTCCACCTCTTCCGGATATTTTTGGGCCCAAAGAGTAGCCTCAAGTCCCGAAAGCGAATGCGGACACAATATGAAAGGACCTTCTATTCCCATCTTTTCCAGTGCCTCTCTGTCCTGACGCAGTATAGTATCAAAATCCCTTTCTCCGTCAATCTCATCGCTGAACCCATAGCCAAATTTCTCAATCACTACGCATTTATAATCATCGCTGAGTTTAGAATACAATGGTCTGAAGTCATAAATCGGTGATTCTGTTCCCCAACCGGACATAAATACAATGGTATGTTCTCCATCACCCTGTACATAAATATTCATGTTTCGGCCGTCTATCTCTACGAATTCACCGGGATGATCTATAAGCAAGTCCTTCTCCCGACTCATAGCAATTTCATTCCATATTTTCACAATAATTAAAAATGCTACAAGTATCGCTAATATTCCAAGCAGCACTCTCACTATGATTTTCAATATCTTTTTTACAATTCCCTTTTTCATATTACTCCCGTGCTATATAAAACTGAAATTTTATATTACCGTATATCCTTCGGCAATCAGCACTTCCAACGAACGTTCAAAGTTTTCTTCCTTCACAAGGATATAATCCGTGTTGTAGGTTGAAACAGCAAAAATCCCTATCTTATGTTCTGCAAGGATACCTGACAGTTTTGACAGAATCCCAATCATCGAGAAATCCAGTACTCCATGAATACGAAATCCTCTCCATCCATCTTCACGCTCGGTCGTATTCTGCGGAGCATCTTCCGTTTTGCAGACAAGAGATAGTTCTTCGTCTGTCTTTCCAACAAAATAGAAATCCGAGGTCAGATTTATATCCGATATATCTGTCACTTTACAAACAGACAGATTATACTCCATTGTCTTCAGTTCCATTTGGTTTTATCATCCTTCCTTTAGTCAGTTATGCTGAAATATCTCTTCCAGTTTACTGTTCCAACACTTTAAGATCAGATCTCTCATATTTGTTTTGACCTTTGAGGCTCTTCTTATACTTCCAGCATCTTATAGCATCATCCAGCGAAGCACCTTTGTTATCTGCAAAGAAATCCCTGATATAGGTATTATACTCAAACGGCTTTCCAATAACGGTCTGCCCCTGCTTTGCCGTTCTCTTGATTTCATAATAAGCATCAATGGCATTACCATATGTTTTCCCAGCATTCGCTTTGAGCCATTTTTGAAATGTTACATTGAAAGAAAATGACTCCCCTATTTTGCTCTTAAAAAAGGCTCTATGAACCTCAGAACAAATAATGTTCTCTTCAATTATACTGGTCTCTGTTATAGTAGTTATCTTTGTCTTTCTTTTAGTAGATGCTGTCCCCGATGAATTCTTAATTTTTCCCGTATCAAGATAGTATGCAATCCTCTCAGTAAGTTCTTGTTTTCCGCCGGAAGCAGGCAACCCGTTATCGTGACAGAACTTTACAAGTTCTTCCTTAAGGTAATAATATTCAAGAAAATCTTGTCTCTTTAATCCCAATGTTAGAGCAGGTCTTTCAGACATACTGTCCTCCAATATCTTCCGGTATAACGTGTCAACATATCACCCAGACAAATCTGGAATTTGTTTATTTATAGAACCATCAACAATGTTCCGGCCCCGATCAGGATGCATCCAATCATCGACTTTGCAGTAAACTCTTCATGAAGGAAAACAAATGCCAACACCAGAGTGATAACTACGGACAGTTTATCTATCGGCACTACTTTGGAAGCATCTCCCATCTGCAATGCCTTGTAATAGCATAGCCATGAAGCTCCCGTCGCAAGGCCGGATAAGATCAGGAAAATCCAACTCTTCTGACTGATTGACCTGATACCATCCTGCTGATGCGTAAT
>DFEK01000003.1 GCA_002368665.1 Lachnospiraceae bacterium UBA3804 | reverse complement strand
CGATCGAAAGCTTATCCAGAATAGGAATTAAACATTGCTCTACGAGCAAGTGTTTACGAGCAATTGCATATACGACACAATTGCTCACAGAAGAGGTTGTTATTCCAGAATTGGTTTAAAGATTAATCTGTGTTTGGTTTTGAAGGTTTCAAACCTTAAAGAAATATTGAATGATCCTCGATAGCTCAATGGTAGAGCACGCGGCTGTTAACCGCGGGGTTGTAGGTTCGAGCCCTACTCGGGGAGCTTTTTTAAATTTTGAGGATAGTTATTATTTCGAAATCAAGCCTGATTAACTACGAAATCAAGCCTGCTTGATTTCGAAAGGAGGAGGCACGGAGCGTTAGTGCTCAGCGAGCATGCGAGCTGGCACAGAAGCGAAGTAGCCGACGACGCGGCTCCGTGGTCAAGCGGTTAAGACATCGCCCTTTCACGGCGGTAACACGGGTTCGATTCCCGTCGGAGTCACTATTAAATATTAATTCCGTTTTAGGAATCGAACAGAGTTCTCTCGTAAACGCTTGCGCGTTCACTCGCAGCGGTCCCTGCGGGACCTTGATTCCCGTCGGAGTCACTTTTTTAAGATAAATCTTTTTCTTTTGTTTGTTTTGTGATAAAATAATATCGATTGTGGCGCCATAGCCAAGTGGTAAGGCACCGGTCTGCAACACCGTTATCACCAGTTCAAATCTGGTTGGCGCCTTTGAAGCCTGCAATCTTAAGGATTGCGGGCTTTTTACTTTCCGTAAATATTCGTCCGAAAACGAATTTCGACAGGGAGTGAAACGATGCGAAACAGTTTTAAAAAACATCCTTTAATATATATTCTTGCACTGCAGGTACTTTTTCTGCTGGTTGTTTTTCTGGCAGGATTTACTTCCAAAAAGACCGGATATGTTCTTTCCGGTGATAAGCTAAACGGCTCAATCACGGAATACATGTCTCTCGGATTCGGCAGTTATGAAGTAACGATGCAGTATCGTGCCGGATCGGACGAGAATAACTACCAGATTTTCGATTCCACATATGTTGACAATGCCATGAGCGGAGATTTATTTGGCAGTCTGGATTCTACCAAATCCGTTCAGAAGGTTCCGTTCTGGCTATACCACAAGACGAATTCTTTCTTTGTTGCCTGGTTTGGCGATGTAAACATGGAATGCATCACCATTCGTCAGACGAACGCTTTGCTTTATGAGTGGCTGATCAGTTTTGTTTTATTCTTCGCAGTACTTGATTTTATCTTGTATCGTTTCTTTAGAAGCGTCGGAAAAGACAGCGCCGAAATCCGTAAAAACAAGATTTATGCCATTATTGCGATCACGACGTTTGTTGCATCGCTGCCCTTAATGATCAATTATCTTCTGGATTGCCGCGGGGATATCAGTTTCCATCTTGCACGCATCGAAGGTATTTATGAGGGACTTGCGGGTGGCAGTTTTCCCGTTCGAATGGACGGATTTATGCTTCGCGGACAGGGATATGCAGATCCGATTTTCTATCCGAATCTTTTCTTATATATTCCCGCTTTGTTCCGCTTGGCCGGAATACCGGTTTTGCGCGCCTACAAACTGTTTTTGGGCATCTGGAACCTGTTTAGCTGCGCCGTAGCATATTATTCCTTTAAGAAAATTGTAAAAAGCGACAAAGCGGCTTTGATTGGTATGATCATCTATGTTCTTTCTCCTTACAGAATTCTCTGCGTTTACGGAAGAGGAGCTTTGGGAGAAGGGCTCGCGCTGACATTTTTCCCGCTCGTGGCGGCAGGCCTTTGGGTGCTGCTTTCCCCGGCTAAGAAGAAAGGGGAAAAAGCATTTGCCGGCTTTTCCTTCGGAGGCATCATCATTTTGGCCCTCGGACTTACCGGAATCCTGCAGAGCCATATCTTAAGTTGTGAAATGGTTGGAATCTTTATGATTCTTGCTCTTTTGATCTGCGCAAAGAGGACATTCAGAATCCAAACACTGGTTTCGCTGGTTTTCAGCGCGGTTTTGGTTGTTTTACTGAATCTGTTCTTCCTGATACCGTTCTTACAGTCCTATGGTATGGATTTGTATGTATTTAAAAACTTCGATGTTTACCTGTACGAGAACGCCCTTTCCGTTTATGAACTTTTCGGTTCACAGTTTGATCTTTACGGACAGTCCAGTATTTTAACGTCTGATCTGCGGGACGAAATGGGTATGTCCCTCGGCCTGGCAATTTTATTCGGTATGCTGATTGCAGCATTCGGAATCCGTCTGATCGCGTCCAGGAGAAAAACGGATATGGGCCGGTTGATTACGGTTACGGCGGTCTTGGGAACTCTTTCCGCATGGATTACAACCTACTTCTTCCCTTGGAAGCAGGTGGAAAATATCCCTGTAGTCGGAAAACTGTTTTGTATGGTACAATTTCCCTGGAGATATCTCGGTATTTCCACATTTTGCTTTACACTGATGATCGTGGCTTATCTGCAGATCCGCGAGGAAGGATGCGCGGAAGGTGCCGGGCTTTTATTTGGTAAAAACATGCAGATCGTCAACATCATCCTTGTCGGACTGACTGTTCTTGTAGCATACCTTAACGTGCAGTCGTTAATGAATCAGACCGAGTATTTTGCACCGTATTCTGCGGTCGGCGTGAATCAGGGACGGACCATGATTCAGGCGGAATATATGTACTCGGATACGACGATCGACGGATTAAGAAGCGCAGCAAAGGTTCCCAATGCATATACAAGAAGCGGAACGACACTGCGTTTTACAGTGAGCGAACCCGCTGCCGAGGCGTGGGAACTGGCCACACCGATGGCATATTATCCGTACTATATTGCCATGGATGAGCAGACTAAAGAGACATTCTTTACCGCCAAAGGAGAGGCCGGAACGGCTATCATATATGTGCCCGGAGGATACAGCGGCACAATCAAATTCTATGTTCCGGAAGCAAAAAAATGGCTTCTCGGGGATTTGGTGTCCCTATTTACCATCATCGGACTGATCGTTTTTGGATTGGTTTCGAGCAAGAAAAAGAAAGTGAATGCATATGAGTGACAATAACAACAACAACAGAAACAACGATAATCAAAGACGCCCGGGCGGTGGAATTTTCTTCTTATTATTCCTTCTCCTGATCGGCTTCTTTGTGTTTACCTGGATTTTCCGTCTCTTCGGATCCTCCGGAAATTCCGAGATTTCCTATACGGAATTTCTTCAGATGATCAAAGAGAAAAAAGTGGAATCCGTCGTCATTGAGGAAACAAGAATTACCATTACACCCGTAACAAGCGGTGCGGAAACAGTCGGCAATTGGCTGATGAACGGTGGAAATCAGAAAACATACTATACCGGAAAGGTGGAAGAGGATGAGACGCTGACCGCAAGATTATTGGATGCGGGAGTCAAGGTCTCCGGACAGGTTCCGAGCAATTCTTCCCAGATCTGGTACATTCTTTTCGTATATGTGCTTCCGACGGTTCTGTTCATTGTGTTCGGTATTTTCCTGATCCGTCGTATGTCCAAGGGCGGCGGAATGTTTATGGATGTCGGAAAAAGCAAGGCAAAGGTTTATGTTGAAAAATCAACAGGCGTAACCTTCCAGGATGTACAGGGCGTGGATGAAGCCATCGAATCCATCAAAGAAGTGGTGGATTTCTTACATAATCCTGACAGATACGTCAAAATCGGTGCAAGACTTCCGAAAGGTGTTCTCTTAGTCGGACCTCCGGGAACCGGTAAAACCTTACTTGCCAAGGCCTGTGCAGGAGAGGCAAAGGTGCCGTTTTTCTCCTTAACCGGTTCGGATTTCGTGGAACTTTATGTCGGTGTTGGTGCATCCAGAGTCAGGGATTTGTTTAAGGAAGCCGAAAAAATGGCTCCCTGCATCGTATTTATCGACGAAATTGATGCTATCGGACGAAGCCGTGACTCCAAGTACGGCGGCGGAAACGAAGAGCGTGAGCAGACGTTGAACCAGCTCCTTGCCGAAATGGACGGTTTTGACGGAAAGAAGGGTATCATTATCCTTGCTGCGACCAACCGCCCGGAAATTCTCGATAAGGCGTTGTTGCGCCCCGGCCGTTTTGACAGAAGAGTTGTTGTGGAAAAACCCGACTTAAAAGGCCGTGTGGCAATTTTAAAAGTACATGCCAAAAATGTGAAACTGGACGAATCCGTGAATTTCGAAGAAATCGCCCTGGCAACCAGCGGTGCTACGGGTTCCGACCTCGCAAACATGGTCAATGAGGCGGCTATCAATGCCGTGAAGGAAAACCGTCAGTTTGTAAGCCAGAAAGATTTGTTAAATGCGGTAGAAATCGTTTTGGTCGGTAAGGAAAAGAAGGACCGTATTTTAACCGAAAAGGAAAAGAAAATTGTTTCCTATCATGAAATCGGTCATGCCATGATTACGGCACTGCAGAAGAATTCCGAGCCGGTACAGAAGATCACCATCGTACCCAGAACCATGGGTGCGCTCGGATATGTTATGCAGGTTCCCGAAGAGGAAACCTATCTTGATTCCAAGGAAGAATTGCATGATGAAATCGTAATCCTACTCGGCGGAAGGGCAGCCGAAGAATTAGTCTTCGGAAGCATCACAACCGGAGCAAGCAATGACCTTGAGAAAGCTACCAACATTGCAAGAGGCATGGTTGCTTATTACGGAATGAGCGAACGCTTCGGAAATGTCCAGTTTGAAACCGTGGAAAGCCGCTATCTGGACGGCAGAATGAGTCTGAACTGCGCCGACAAGACCGCTGCGGAAATCGACAAGGAAATCATGGCCATTCTGAAAGAATGCTACAAAGAAGCTTATAAAATGCTGAAGAAAAACCGCGATGTCATGGATAAACTTGCGGCACATCTGATTGAAAAAGAAACCATCACCGGCAGGGAATTTATGGAGATCTTCTGCAAGGAGAAAGGAATCCCTCTTCCTCCGCCGAAGGATAACACCATGCAGTTCGGCAGAAAAGAAGAGGCAAAAAAACCTGCTCCCGCACCTGCGCCCGTATTTGTCAAACCGCAGGTTGAAGAAGAGATAACGGAGCCGGAACCGGAAGAGACGCAGACCATGTACGGATTAACCAGGGAAGAACTGGATGAGTTAAACCACGTGGTCGAGCAGGAAGAGGCAAACGAGAAGGCAACCGCCGCGACTGAAACGGCACAGGAGCCTGTAGCCGGGGAGCCGGATTTGCCAAAGGAGCCTGAGGTTGAAGAGCCTGCAACGAAAGAGACTGCGCCGGAAAACAGTTTAAGTCCGGAAGATAGGGAATTTATGGATGTTCTGGAGAAACGTTCGGAGGGAAAAAACGACGAGGTTCAGTAATCCGAAGTGAGCGATTTCAATATTGAGGAAGAATTGAAAAAACTTCCGGGAAGCCCCGGAGTTTATATCATGCATGATGCGAAGGACACCATCATCTATGTGGGTAAGGCCGTAAGCTTGAAAAACAGAGTGCGGTCTTATTTTCGCGCAGGGGTTCCTCATACGGCCAAAATCAACAAGATGATCTCCTTGATCGATCATTTTGAGTATATCGTGACCGATTCCGAACTAGAGGCTTTGGTACTGGAAAATAACCTGATCAAGGAAAATTCGCCGAAGTACAATACCCTTTTAAAAGACGATAAGACCTATCCTTACATCAAAGTCACGATGGGAGAGGATTACCCGAGGATTTTGTTTTGCCGGCAGATGAAAAAGGATAAAAGCAGGTATTTCGGGCCCTACACATCCGCTCAGTCGGTAAAAGAAACAATCGATTTAATGAATAAACTCTACCGGTTACGAACCTGCAACCGGCAGATCAGTGCATCCGGCGAGGAATCAAAAAAAGAGTCGCGTCCCTGTTTGAATTATCATATCGGACAGTGCATGGCACCCTGTAAGGGGAACATATCCGTCGAAGAGTACAGGGAAAACGTAAACAAGGCGCTGGATTTTCTAAACGGGAATTATAAAGAAATCCTGAATTCGCTGGAAACACAGATGAATGATGCCAGCGAGAGGCTGGATTTTGAAGAAGCAGCACGGATTCGGGAACTGTACTACAGTGTAAAAAGTGTTGCGCAGAAGCAGAAAATTACGGACTATGAAGGCGAGGACAAGGATTATATCGGTCTTGCCAGAAATGATAAAGACGCCGTTGTGCAGGTCTTTTTCATCCGTCAGGGGAAACTGATCGGAAGAGAGCATTTCCTTTTAAAAGATGTTGCGGAGGATACGCAAAAAGAACTGCTTGCATCGTTCGTAAAGCAGTTTTATGCGGGAACACCATATGTTCCTTCGGAAGTTTTCCTTACGGAAGAAATTGAGGAAAAAGACGTCATCGAGGAATGGCTCGGTAAAAAAAGAGGGCGCAAGGTTTCCCTGCTTACGCCGAAGAAAGGGCAGAAAGAGAAGCTTTTGGAACTTGCCTCGAAAAATGCCGCGCTCGTTTTGGCGCAGGATGCGGAGAAGATCAAGAGGGAAGAGGCCAAAACCATCGGCGCGGTGCACCAGATCGAGGAACTGCTGGGCCTTCCCAACATCGTACGCATGGAGGCGTTCGACATTTCCAACACCTCCGGATTTGCGAACGTTGCCAGCATGGTAGTCTTTGAAAACGGAAAGCCCAAGAAGAGCGATTATCGCAAATTTAAGATGAAAACCGTTACCGGACCGGACGATTACGCCTGCATGAGAGAGGCTTTGACCAGACGTTTTGAACATGGTCTTGCACTTTCCGACAAAAACGGAGAAAATAGTAAGGAAGACAGTTTTGTTAAATTCCCCGATCTGCTTTTGATGGACGGCGGAAGAGGCCAGGTAAACATTGCCGAGGAGGTACTTTCGGAACTCGGAATACGCCTGCCGGTCTGCGGTATGGTAAAGGATGACCACCACAGGACCAGAGGAATCTATTTCCGTAATGTGGAACTGCCGATCGATACGCATTCCGAAGGCTTCAAACTGATCACCAGGGTGCAGGACGAGGCTCACCGTTTTGCCATTGAGTATCAACGATCCCTTCGTACCAAAGCGCAGGTTCATTCCGTACTCGATGAAATTCCGGGTGTCGGACCGAGCCGAAGAAGGGCGTTAATGAAGGCTTTTTCCTCCATCGAGGAGCTGAAAGAAGCGGATGCCCAAACGATTGGCGAACGCGCTGAAATCCCGCAGAATGTGGCGGACGGAATTTATCAATTTTTACATCAAAACGAGAATCAACAGTAACGGAGAAACAAATGGAAACAAAGAATTTGGAATGGATCAGAACATTCGGAAATCATCTGATGGGCGAGTTCGAGGAGGTTTTATACCAGCTGGAGAGCGCATGCCAGAAAGCGGGCATCGATCTGCAAAATGACGGTGAAAAAGGCAGAGCCGCCGGAATAAGCAAATATGGTTTCCTGGAAAAGAGCAATGCCCTTTTGGAAAATTTGAAAGAGGATTATCTGAATTTCGCACAGGTACTCGGATTTGACGCAAATACGGGCGGATGGGATCTTCCTTTTGATGAGAAATTCAAGCAGGTTGACATTGAGATGGACAATCAGGTTGTGGACCGCTATTTCGACGTGAATATAAGAAATGCTTACCGGAATATTTTCAATGCCAAACTGATGACCAAGAGTTACTTTGACCGTACCATACAGGGAAGATACTTCCCCTGTCCGTGCTGCCGCAGTTCCTTCTTTGAACGCAACGGCAGTTACGAGATCTGTCCGGTTTGCGGATGGGAAAATGATAAAGTACAGAATCTCGACCCGACTTTTAAGGGCGGAGCAAATAAAGAGTGCCTGAATGAAGCAGCAGCCCGTTTCAGAAGCAAACACGCCGGATGGGGCGGTTATCAATAGGGAGGATACAGATGAAGAATACGTTGAAAGGAAAATGCAGATTTCTTTTGCCGGCATTTATGCTTGTCGGAGCAATGTTTCTCGGCGGATGTACCCAGGTGGAAGGCGATCATTATGAAAATGCCATTCGCCAGGAACAGAAATACCAGGAGCAGATTTCCGGAGCCAAAAGCAATGACCGTGAAGTGGAACAGGACTTAGAAGATATTCTCGACGAGGTGGGAGAGAATCCTTCTTCGGAAACGATTGCTCCCACGTCCGAAGAAAAAATCGTTGCCGATCAGCCCACGGAACAGCCGGAAAGCAAAAACCTGCAGTTTCGAAAAAAAAAATATCTGGATGAACACTACGAGAAACATGGGATAGAAATGGGGTTTGCCGATGCGGAGAGTTATCTCGCGGCGGCAAATGCGGTTGTAGTAAATCCCGATGCATTGCATAAAACGGAGAAGGAAGACGGCGACGATATTTATTATGTGGAGGCAACCAATGAATTCGTGGTAGTCAGCTCCGACGGTTATATCCGCACCTATTTCAATCCGAGTGCGGGGATTGATTATTACAACAGACAGTAGTTTATATGGGGTAAAAAAACAAGGGAGGGCGAAAACATGCCAAGCATCAGCTTACAAAGAATTGTGGAAAAGGCCAAACTGGAACCGATCACACCGGAGGTTCCCATTGACAAAATAAAGATCAAACAGCCGGATATTAACCGTCCGGCGCTGCAGATGGCAGGATTTTTTGAGAACTATGAAGCAACACGTCTGCAGATCATCGGCTTCGTGGAATACCGTTACATGGAGTCCCTTTCACCGGAAAGAAAAGAAGAAATCTATACGAAATTACTGAGTTATCCGATCCCCTGTATTGTTTTCTGCAGGGATCTCGAGCCGGATGAATTGTTCAAAAAGAAAGCGATCGAAAACGGTGTTCCGTTATTTAAAACGAAGAATACCACATCCGTATTCATGGCGGAAACCATTCGCTGGTTAAATGTAAAACTGGCACCCTGCATTTCCATCCACGGTGTTCTGGTCGACATTTACGGTGAAGGTGTACTGATCACCGGTGAAAGCGGAATCGGTAAATCGGAGGCCGCACTGGAACTGATCAAAAGAGGACACCGTCTGGTTACCGACGATGTCGTGGAGATCAGAAAGGTCAGCGAAGATACCCTGATCGGAACCGCACCGGAAACCACGAAGCATCTGATCGAACTTCGCGGTATCGGAATCGTCGATGTGAAAACCCTGTTCGGTGTATCTTCCGTCAAGGAAACACAGAATATCGACCTGGTGATCAAACTCGCGGATTGGAACAAAGATACCGAATACGACCGTCTCGGACTCGAAGAGCAGTATACGGAGTATCTCGGAAATAAGGTTGTCTGCCACAATATTCCCGTCAGACCCGGCCGAAACCTGGCCGTTGTCTGCGAAACCGCAGCGGTTAACCACAGACAGAAGAAGATGGGTTACAATGCGGCCCAGGAACTGTATAAGCGTGTACAGAATTCCTTAAGACAGAAACGTGAAGAAGACGAAGAATAGAAGGATCGGAGGAAACAGAAAATGTCGAAATATGTATTTGCGGTTGATCTCGGAGGAACCACGGTTAAAATGGGTCTTTTCGATGTGGACGGAAATGTTTTGGAGAAATGGGAAATTGTTACCCGCAAGGAGAACGGCGGCGAGAAGATTTTACCCGATATCGCAGAAAGTATCTTAGCCAAAATGCAGGAAAAGAGCATTGCAAAAGACGATGTTTTGGGAATCGGTATCGGTGTTCCCGGACCCGTGGATTCCAAGGGAACCATCTATAAGGCAGCAAATCTCGGCTGGGGCGTTTTCAATGTAAGCGAAACCCTGGGTAAACTGACTTCCTTACCCGTCAAAACCGGAAACGATGCCAATGTTGCGGCATTGGGTGAAATGTGGAAGGGCGGCGGCCAGGGATATAACAGTATCGTTGCCGTAACCCTCGGAACCGGCGTCGGCGGCGGAGTTATTATTGAAGGAAAGCTGGTTGCGGGATCCACCGGAGCAGGCGGAGAAATCGGTCACATCCACGTGGAAGATAATGAAACCATCAGCTGCGGATGCGGAAATTGCGGATGCTTGGAGCAGTATACTTCCGCTACCGGTATTACCAGACTGGCAAACGAGCGCCTTGCTCAGGATAATAAACCCAGCGTTCTGCGTGACGGTGAAGTCAGCGCAAAGACCGTGTTTGATGCGGTAAAAGCAGGCGATGAACTGGCAATCGAGGTTGCCGAGATCTTCGGTATGTATCTCGGAAAAGGCCTGGCTGCAGTCGGTGCCGTAGTCAATCCGGAGGCATTTGTCATCGGCGGCGGTGTCAGCAAGGCCGGCGAAGTTTTATTTGACTATATTGAGAAAAACTACATGAAGTATTCGTTCCACGGTACCAGAAACGTGAAATTCCGTCTGGCAACCCTCGGAAATGATGCGGGTATTTACGGAGCAGCCAAACTGATAGTTGGATAAGGGAAAGCATATGACATCTGACCAGATTGAGAAATTGACAGCTTTAATGGAAGGGTCCGAGCTTCATTTTGCCGAGCCGATGGACAAACATACCACATTCCGAATCGGCGGAGAGGCCGAGGCGTTTGTACGTGTGCAAAGCATCGAGGAACTGTCGGACTTAAGGGCTTTCTGCAGCAGGGAGGAAATCCCGTTCCTTTTCCTGGGAAAGGGAAGCAATGTTTTAGTCAGCGATAAAGGCATTTCCGGTGTGGTGGCCACCTTTGGGGAAAGGATGTGCGACATCACGATGAAGGATGAAATGATTATCGCCGAGGCGGGAGCAACACTTTCCGCGGTTGCAAGTTATGCACTTCAGAAAGGCCTTACCGGCCTGGAGTTTGCGGCGGGCATACCCGGTTCCGTCGGCGGTGCCATCCGAATGAATGCGGGCGCTTACGGCGGAGACATGTCACAGGTTGTCGGTTGGGTCAGGGTTTTGGAACCGGACGGAAATATTAAGACGATCCTCGGTGCCCATATGGAGTTCGGGTATCGGACTTCGATTTTAAAAGAGCTGCCGTACATTGTACTTGCCTGCGGCATTCAACTGATGAAGGGCGACGAAAACGCAATCCGACAGACCATGCTGGAACTGGCCGCCAAAAGAAGGGAAAAACAGCCGCTTGAGTATCCGAGCGCCGGAAGCACGTTTAAACGTCCGGAAGGCTTTTTTGCCGGAAAACTCATCGAGGAGGCAGGCCTTCGGGGCAGAAAAATCGGCGGAGCGATGGTCAGCGAAAAGCATTGCGGATTCATCATTAACGAGGACAATGCCACGGCCAAAGATGTACAGGATTTAATCGAACTGGTAAGAAAAACGGTGTATGAGCAGTTCGGAGTTTTGCTCGAACCGGAAGTGATATTTGTGGGGGATTAAAATGCGATTCGTAATTGTTACGGGAATGAGCGGAGCCGGCAAACTGACGGCGCAGAAGATGCTGGAGGACCTCGGCTATTACTGTGTGGACAATCTTCCCGTTCCGCTGATCAGTAAATTCGTGGAACTCATTCTGGAACCCAACCGTGAGATTACCAAGGTCGTTTTGGGAATCGATGTTCGTGCGGACCAGTCTTTTGACGAAGTGCAGGAAGCACTGGATGAATTAAAAAAGAAGAATTTTCCGTATGAGATTTTATTCATGGATTCCTCGGACGAAACACTGCAGAAGCGCTATAAAGAGTCCAGAAGGATGCATCCGCTCGCGCCGGAAGGCAGAGTCATAGACGGAATCAAAAAGGAACGTAAAATCTTAAAAAAGATCAAATCCGATGCGGATTACGTGATTGACACCTCCAAACTGTTAACCAGGGAACTGAAGGTGGAACTGGAGAATATCTTTGTCAAAAACGAGAATTACAACTCCCTTATGGTCAGCATCGAATCCTTTGGATTCAAACACGGACTGCCGGCGGATGTGGATCTGGTATTTGATGTCCGTTTTCTTCCGAACCCGTATTATATTGAGGAATTAAAGAACAAGACCGGAAACGATAAAGAGGTAAGGGACTATGTCATGTCCTTCGAGGAAAGCAGAAAATTCCTGAAAATGCTGACGGACATGCTTCTTTTCCTGATACCGAATTATGTCAAAGAAGGCAAAAACCAGCTGGTGATCGGAATCGGATGTACGGGCGGAAAGCACAGGAGTGTGACTTTGGCCAACGAACTGTATGAGTCGTTAGAAGGCCAGGGCTCCTTCGGATTAACGCTCGAACACAGGGATTTAAAAAACTAGTGGAGACAAAGCATGACTTTTTCCCGGGAAGTGAAAGAAGAGCTGGGCAAGAACATTCCGAAAGCGCGACACTGCAGGATCGCCGAACTGTCGGTAATCCTGTATCACTTTGGAAAACTCCTTCCTAATCAGGACGGGAATCACCTTGTGATTTCCTGTGAGCAGGAGATGATTGCCAGAAAATGCTTTACATTGATAGAAAAAACATTTAATATAAGTGTTGGTCTGCAAAAAATTGACCGCACATATCACCTGGAGATTCCGGATGCCAAACTGTCCGAAGAAATCTGTTCGGCGGTGAAAATGCTGGATCCGTCTACCGGAAACTGGTTGGACACAGGCCATATTTCCGGCGTTTTGCTGAAAACACAATGCTGCAGAAGAGCGTTCCTTCGCAGTTGTTTTTTCTGCAACGGTTCGTTATCGGATCCCGCCAAAGGGTATCATCTGGAATTTGTCTGCGCAAGCGATTCGTTTGCCCGGCAGATCGAGGAAGTGCTGAAAGATTTCGATATTTCGGCCAAAATCGTAACCCGAAAGAAATACCGGGTGGTGTATATCAAAGAAGGTTCGGCCATCGTGGAGTTTTTGAATGTCTGCGAAGCGCATGTATCCATGATGAATCTGGAGAATTACAGAATTCTGCATGAGATTGCGGGGGAGACGAACCGGAGAGTCAATTGTGAGACGGCGAATCTGTTAAAAAGTGTTAATGCCGCCAACGCACAGGTGGAGGACATTCAGTTCATTGCCGAAACCGTCGGGTTGGACAAATTGCCGGATTCGCTGCAGGAAATGGCCTATGTTCGCCTGGAACATACCGATGCAACGTTGAAAGAATTGGGGGAATTCTTATCACCGCCTGTCGGGAAGTCGGGTGTGAATCACAGACTTCGCAAAATACAGGAATTTGCAGAGAAACTAAGGGGTTAAAAGGGGTTAAAAGAGAAGGTTTGCACGAGTCGATGGGACATGATGAAACAAGGAGGAAAAAATCATGATTTCAAAAGAGATGACCGTAAAACTTTCCGGAGGAATGGAAGCCAGACCCGTAGCCGTTTTGGTTCAGGTTGCCAGCCAGTATGATTCTTCAATCTATCTTCAGGTTGGAGAGGGCAAAAGAGTAAATGCAAAGAGCATTATGGGAATGATGAGTCTCGGTCTCGATGCAGGCGAAAAGGTTACCGTTGTTACCGACGGTAATGATGAAGAAACCGCCATGGACGAGATTGAGAAGTATTTAAGCCAGGGACAAGAATAATCGAAAATGAAAGCAAATAAGGTTCTGTTTGTCTATAACGCACATGCCGGTCAGGGCAGAATTCGCTTTGCTTTAACGGATGTACTGGACATCTTCCAGAAAGCGGGATATGAAGTAACGGTTCATCCGACGCAGGCAAGGGGAGATGCCACGGTTTGCGTCAAGGAAAACGATGGAAAATACGATATGGTGGTATGTTCCGGAGGAGACGGTACTTTAGACGAGGTAATCAAGGGAATGGGAGAATGTGAACACATTGTGCCCATCGGTTATCTGCCTGCCGGAAGCACGAATGATTTTGGCAAAACCCTGGGAATACCCGCCGAGTTTTCCAAAGCAGCCAAGGTAATTGTGGACGGCAAACCGTTTGCGTGTGATGTAGGTAAGTTTAACGGAAGCCCGTTTATTTACATTGTTGCATTCGGTGCGCTTACCGAAGTTTCTTACGAAACCAACCAAAGAATAAAAAATGTGTTCGGTCATTTGGCATATGTCATTGAGGGCATCAAGTCCGTCGGAATGGGAAACTTAAAACCGTTTTCCATGAGCATAGTGGCAAACGACCAGCTGATTAAGGATACTTTTATCTACGGAATGGTCAGCAATACGATATCCATCGGAGGCATGCGCCTTCAGGATAAGGGCGTAAAACTCGATGACGGAGAATTTGAGGCGTTGTTCATTAAATACCCCAATGACCCCGTGGAGTTAAACTCTCTTTTATCGTCACTGCTTGCACAGGAGTTTGATCCGGAGCATATTTATTACTTCCGCGCTTCGGAGATCCATATCAAAGCAGATCAGGAGATCCCCTGGACCGTCGACGGGGAAAACGGAGGATCCCATAAGGAAGTGGACATTGAGAATCTGCAGAAACACGTGCAGATCATTGCACCGGAGAATCTTCCGGTTTTGGATTCGGAAACATAAGAAGGTAAAAGGGCCGATGCATTTGCATCGACCCTTTTTGATAGGAGAAAATGAAAAAAATCTAGAAAATGAGGTTGCCCTCTCGGGGCATTTTCTGTCTCATTTGAGTATCTTTATTTTATCAACCAATTATGAACATTGTATGAATAAAAAACAAAGAATGTGTCAAATCATTTCCGACATTTTATGTTGATTAGAGAACAAAAAAATGATAATATAACTGTGTATGGTTAGTATGCCTTAGAGGGTATGCATTCGGAGGTTAATTATGGATAATTTTGTTGATAAAGTATCCCAGAGAATTAATGCGCAGGAAATGATCCGTGCCAATGCACAGGCAGAGGCAAATGAGATGCAGCGTCTTCAGGAGCAGGTTGCTCAATATGAAGCCATTCTGCAGGATATGCGCAAATTGAATTACAAGAACTCCGAACTGACCGACAAAATCGGTGCCATGGTTGATTCCGATGCGCTGATGATCCCGGTGGATCAGATGAAGCAGACCAGCCTTATGGTTTCCGATTCCGTATCGGAAGTACGTCAGCTTGCCGAAGATGTTAAGGGCAGTGTGGACGATGTACGTAATTCCTCCGAGGAATTAAAGACTTCCGTAAAGGCAACCATGGACAATGCCATTTTGACCATGCGCCGTGAGAACCGTGAAATTGCCGAGCATCTGGAGTATATCCGTTCGACGGTGGATAATATCAAAACACCGAGCGAGGAAGACGAGGCTTTAAAGGCAGAGGAAGAAGAGAAGCGTCTTGCTGCCGAGAAAGAAAAAGAAGAAGCACAGAGAATCAAGGACGAAGAGAACAAGAAAGCTTTGGAAGACATGTTCCGCCAGTCCGATGATTTTGTCCATAAAGAGAATGTTAAGGTTTACAGAAACGTGCAGGCTGTAGTCGTTGATGAGTTTAAAAACCAGACCGACGGACTGCTCATGCATAACCGAGAACTGTTTTCCCAGGTGAAGTCCGTACGCGTTGCGGTTATTATCGCAATCGCTTTGGGCGTGGCAAATATTATCCTTACAGTTTTAAAAATTTTGGAAATTCTGTAAGTTTGCCTATTTGATTGTGACAGATTGATGAAACGTTTTTCCCGATATTCAATACGTATGCGAGTGTTAATGATAAGAGTGCTGATCGGCGCTTTTGTTGTTGCACTTTTTTTTATTCCCAATTATCGTCGTTTCGAGCGCGGATCCAACAACTGCTTTACCATTTTTCTGTACGGGGAAGCCGTTGGCGTGATCTCAAAGGAATCCCACGCGGATGATCTGCTTGCAAAGGCAAGGAAGTCCCTTGCGGCCAGAAGCAACAATCTGGTTATGCTTGAACCGATGGATTATGAGGTCCGGGGCGAGAATGTTGTTTTCCGCACACTGGACAGCGATAAGGAAATCGTAAACAATATGACGCAGATCATGCAGAAGCATGAGCGTAAAGTCAGCCGCACGGCATATACGATGAAAGTGCGCGGAATGACCGTAAACCTTTCATCCGCTGCGGATATCAAGGAACTCTTGGAACGAACGATCGCCAAATACAATTCCCAGGGTAAATACGAGGTTTTGGTCCAGAAGGATGAAAACCGGGATTTGAATGTTTTAACGGCTTTTGTTCACTTAAAAGACGAGAATGAGGAGAAATTCATGGGTACCGCAGGAGCCGGCAATGTCCTGGGAGATTTGGACAAAGCGTGTGCGGATGCATATTTTACCGATTTTGATGATTACAAGCTCGGCCTTTTGGATATGAATTTGAGTGAGGATATCGAAGTAGTCATGTCCACTGTTTCCTCCGATGATATCGTAAGTGTTGAGGATGCGATGGCATTGCTTACCGAGGAGCAGGCGGTTCAGCAGACTTATGAAGTGCAGCCCGGCGATACGCTTTCCGCCATTTCGCTGAAGTTAAATATTCCGATGGAAACCATTGTCGCGATGAACTCCGACTATATGGAAAGTGTAAATTCCACCATTCATGTGGGACAGACACTTGTCATTACCGTTCCCGAGCCGGAACTGGCCGTGGAATGGGTGAACAGAGAGCATTACAGCGAAACATACGAGGCGGATGTTCAGTATGTGGATAATGATGAATGGTTTACCAACCAGCAGGTCGTTTTACAGGAGCCGCAGGCCGGATACCGCGAACTGATTGCGGATATCCATTATTCCAACGATACGGAAGTTTCCAGAGAAATCATCAAGCAGGATGTTTTAATGGATGCCGTTCCGAAAATCGTGGAGCGCGGAACCAAGATCCCTCCGACCTATATCTGGCCGTTGTCCGGTGGACGTATTTCGTCCTACTTCGGAAGACGAAGAGCACCCAAGGCGGGCGCATCCACCTATCATAAGGGTCTGGATATCGCAACACCCACCGGTTCTTCGGTTTATGCATCCTGTGGTGGTGTGGTTACAAGCTGCGGATGGCAGGGCGGATACGGTTATGCGGTTGTAATCCGTCATCCGGACGGTAAATCAACCAGATATGCGCATCTTAGCAAGATTCTGGTAAGCGTGGGCCAGTCCGTGGTTCAGGGACAGACCATTGCACGGTCCGGTTCGACCGGTGTCAGTACGGGACCGCACCTTCATTTCGAGATTATTATCGGCGGTTCACAGGTGGATCCGCTGGGTTACCTGCAATAATATTGCATATTGAGGCAAAATGAGGTATAATAAGCTGATTTTGTTTCGGAGGTTTTCATGGAAAAGTACGTGATCGAGGGGGGCAATCCCCTGGTTGGAGAGGTGGAAATCGGCGGTGCGAAAAACGCAGCACTGGCTATTTTAGCCGCATCCATCATGACGGATGAAACCGTTACAATTGAAAACGTTCCCGATGTCAGAGATACGAATGTCATGATGCAGGCAATGGAGAGCATCGGCGCAAACATCATCAAGGTGGACAGACACACCTTCAAAATCAACGGCGCCAGAATCCATAATCAGGTCATTCTTAACGAGGGAATCAAGAAGATTCGCGCATCCTATTATTTGATCGGTGCGCTTTTGGGCAAATATAAGAACGCGGAAGTTCCCCTTCCCGGCGGATGCAATTTAGGAACACGTGCGATTGACCAGCATATCAAGGGTTTCAGAAGCCTCGGTGCCACGGTAAATGTTCGTCACGGATCCGTAATTGCCCATGCACAGAATTTAAAAGGATCCCATATCTTTATGGATAAGGTATCCGTGGGAGCTACCATCAATGTTATTATGGCAGCGGTTATGGCAGAAGGCAAAACAGTCATCGAAAATGCCGCCAAAGAGCCTCATGTCGTTGATCTGGCCAACTTCCTAAATAGCATGGGAGCCAACATCAAGGGCGCAGGAACCGATGTGATCCGTATCAGCGGCGTTCCGAAGCTTCACAAGTCCGAATATGCCATTATTCCGGACCAGATTGAGGCCGGAACCTATCTGATGGCAGCAGCTGCCACACAGGGTGATATCACCGTCAGAAACGTTATCCCCAAGCACTTGGAGTGTATTTACGCGAAGTTAAGCGAAATCGGCTGCCGTGTGGAAGAGTCGGACGATGCCGTACGTGTGATTGCAACCGGACGTTTGGGCAATACGCAGGTGAAAACCCTTCCGTATCCCGGCTTCCCGACGGACATGCAGCCGCAGATGACGGTTACACTGGGTATTTCCCAGGGAATCAGCATTGTAACGGAAAGTATTTTCGATAACCGTTTCAAATATGTGGATGAACTGGCCAGAATGGGCAGTGATATCAAAGTCGAAGGCAATACCGCCATTATTACGGGCGTGGAGCGTTATACCGGAGCGGAAATCGACGCACCGGATCTTCGTGCAGGTGCGGCACTGGTTATCGCGGCACTCAGTGCGGAAGGCAGGTCTGTTGTGACCGACATTCAGTATATTCAGAGAGGATATGAAGATTTCCATCTGAAACTGCAGAAACTCGGCGGAAACATCCGACTTGTAGATGAACCGGAAGAAACGGATCTGTTTTATCGTGACCCCGCATTTTCCGTAGTTGTATCCTAAAACAGAATAACAATAGTTTTCTCTTATTCGGAGTGGTGGAGGTACATAGGACCGAGGAAGCCACGGCAACCCCCATTGGGAAGGTGCCAACCTGAGCGAGCTTGAATCGAACAATAAGAGGATTTGTGATGAACATCCGGTCCGCTTATGTTAGCGGACCTTTTTTACTCCGGATAACAGAACCACACAAAAAGGAGAAAGTAAAATGGACAAGCGTTTATTTACGTCAGAATCGGTAACGGAAGGACATCCCGACAAAGTCTGCGATGCCATTTCCGATGCTATTTTGGATGCCTGCATGGAGCAGGATCCGAGAAGCCGAGTGGCATGCGAAACCTGCTGCTGTACCGGCTTCGTTTTGGTAACCGGTGAGATTACCACGAAGGCACAACTGGATATCCAGGGAATCGTACGTAAAACCGTGGATGAAATCGGTTATAATCGCGGCAAAATCGGATTTGATGCCGATACCTGTGCGGTTATGGTAGCCATTGACCAGCAGTCCGCGGATATTGCCATGGGCGTTGACCGTGCACTGGAAGCCAGAGAAGAAGGCATGAGTGACGAAGAGATCGAAGCCATCGGTGCAGGCGATCAGGGTATGATGTTCGGTTATGCCACAAACGAAACCGAGGAACTGATGCCCTATCCGATTTCCCTAGCACATAAGTTGGCATTGAAACTCAGCCAGGTTCGTAAGGACGGTACCTTAAGCTATTTAAGACCCGACGGAAAAACACAGGTTTCCGTGGAATACGACGAAAACGGAAAGCCTTCCAGACTGGAGGCGGTTGTTCTTTCCACCCAGCATGACCCGAACGTAACCCAGGAGCAGATTCATGCAGACATTAAGAAATATGTCTTTGATCCGGTTTTACCGGCTGAACTTCTGGATGAGAATACGAAGTACTTTATCAATCCGACCGGGCGTTTCGTAATCGGCGGACCTCACGGTGATGCCGGACTTACCGGACGTAAGATTATTGTAGATACCTACGGCGGATATGCCCGTCACGGCGGCGGAGCATTCTCCGGTAAAGACTGCACGAAAGTTGACCGCTCCGGCGCGTATGCCGCAAGATATGTCGCAAAGAATATTGTTGCAGCCGGACTTGCGGACAAATGCGAAATCCAGGTATCTTATGCCATCGGTGTGGCAAAACCGACTTCCATCATGGTGGATACCTTCGGCACCGGCAAATTAAGTGACGAGAAAATCGTAGAGATCGTTCGCGAGAATTTTGACCTTCGTCCCGCAGGCATCATTAAGATGCTTGATTTACGTCGTCCGATCTATCGTCAGACGGCAGCTTACGGTCATTTCGGCAGAACGGACCTCGATCTTCCCTGGGAGAAGACCGACAAGGTTGAAATCCTGAAAAAATATCTCTAAACGGACGGAAAAGATGAAAAAGGCAGCATGGAGAATAATACAGATTTCTCTTTTACTCTTGACAATCGCAGGAATGGTCAAGGCTGTCTTTGTGAGTCTGGATATTGATGAATCATATGCAGTTTCGGAAGCTTATCGCCTGATTTCGGGCGATAAGCTTCTTTACGATATGTGGGAGCCGCACCAGTTTTCGGCATTGATTCCCGCGCTGTTTTTGTTTCCTTTTGTCAAACTGGCGGGAAGTACGGCTTACAGCGTAATCTATCTACGGATTATCGGAACACTGCTTCATTTTGCGGTGGGATTTTTCCTGTATCGGACGACAAAGGAGGAAGCCGGGGGTAAAGCTGCATTTTTACTTACCGTATTTCATTTGAATTTTCTTTCCAAATGGGTAGCAATGCCGGAATTCGAACTGATTCACTACTGGTGCATGCTGCTGATCTTTCTGTTTCTTTACCGGTTTGAGAAAACGAAAAAAATCCACTTTGCCGCCCTGGCCGGAGTTTGCTACTTCTTCAGCGGACTCAGTTATCCGACCATGGTCTTTTTGCTGCCCGTTTACCTCATCGGCCTGCTTCTTTCGAAGAAAAAAGCAGGTGCCGGTGGATTTGTCCTGGGCGCCGGAGTGCCGGTGGTTTTACTCATCGGCAGCATTCTGATAACGATTCCCGTCTTACGTTTGAGAGAGTTTCTGGGATATGTTTTCATGGATTCCTCGCATACGGGCACATCCACTGTCGTAAAATGGAGCGAATACGGAAGACAGTTTCTCAGTCAGGGAATCAAGTTCGGCAAGAGTCTATTGATCGCAATTGCAATAATTGCGCTTCTCTGGGGGATTATGAAACTTGCGAAAAAGCGTATGATGAACCCGGAAACGGCAGTATTTTGCGGATTGTTCCTGGTCGTGACATTATTGTCTGTCCGGGCAATGATCGGTTTTGTCTTCGGTGATGAGAATCAGTTTTTCTTTCAGGTAAGATATGCGGTTTTGGCACTTTTATTTCTCGTTATGGCGCTGGCACGCGGGAAAGAAAGAAGAAGTGAACTTTGGTACGGCATCCTGCCGTCGGTACTTTCCCTGCCTGCGATTCTTCTGATCACCAACATGGATACCAACACGGCATATGCGAAGCTTATGAGTGCGATTATCGTGGGCTTCTTTATGCTGGCCAAAGACGGACATGTGGCAGCGGAAAGTGCGGATTTAAGGGAACGGACGGAAAAATTCGACACACATGCCTATATTACATTCTTTACAAATCTTACGGCGGGAGCGCTGTTAATCTGTTTCTTTATCTGCAGAATCCTTTTGATCCGTGTAACGGGCTGCCTGCCCGTCAGCATTAAGGCTAATCTGGTGCAGATCCAAAACGGACCGGCAGCAGGGGTTTTCGTAATGGAAGAGCCCGGAAAATACTGGAACGAAGCATATGCCGAGCTGAAAGAAGCAATTCCCGAAGACAGTAATGTACTGTATATCGGCGCGGAGCAACTTTTCTATGTTGCCTTCTGCCGGCAGGTAAATACACCGTCGGTTCAGGGTACGACCGTATTCAACGAAATGTACGGAACGTATTATGATATTTTTCCGGAGAAAAAGCCGGAAATCATCGTAATGGACGAGACTTTCGGGACAAATCCGGCCTATTTCTATGCGCCGGAAAATTCCTATATCACGGACTGGATTGCAAAGAATCTGAATGTAACAAAAGAAAGATCTGTCGGTCCGTATCATATTCTCTATGCCGAAAGGTAGGCAAATGTTGAATTTTCCCATATATTGCGGTAAAATATGATTGCGTTTTTATGACCATATAATGGAGGGTTTACAAATATGTCAGTAGTAAGTTCCGATACTCAGTTTTTCAGTGTGGAAAAGGATTCCAGAGACAGGGTGAAGCTGATTCTTGCGGATGTTTATCAGTCGTTAAGGGAAAAAGGCTACAATCCCGTCAACCAGATTGTCGGCTATATCATGTCCGGCGATCCGACGTACATTACCAGCCATAACAATGCCAGAAGCCTGATCATGAAGGCAGAGCGTGACGAACTGGTGGAAGAAATGCTTCTTGCCTATATCGACGCAAACGGATGGGATTAAGATGCGCATACTGGGACTGGACTTTGGCTCGAAAACGGTGGGCGTTGCGATTTCCGATCCGACGGAATTCATTGCAACCGGAGTAACCATCATTCGCCGGGACAGGGAAGACAAGTTACGAAAGACTTATGCGGCCATCGAGGAGATCTGCGAAGAGAACGGGGTGGAGAAAATCGTCCTGGGATGTCCTTTTAACATGGACGGAAGCGAGGGCGAGCGTGTACGAAAAACCAGGGAGTTTAAGGAGAATCTGGAGCGCAGGACCGGTCTTGAGGTGGTTTTGATGGATGAGCGTTTAAGCACGGTTGAAGCGGATGAACTGATGAACGAGGCCCGCATTGCAGGCAAAGAGAGAAAGAGTCTTGTAGATAAAATCGCAGCGACTTACATCCTGCAGTGGTATCTTGACGAACAAAGAGGAAATTAGACGAATGGATAAAATTACTTTTCTTACCGAAGAGGGAAATGAGGAAGAATTCTATGTCCTGGAGCAAACGACGGTAGGCGGGATCAATTATATTCTGGTTACCGACAGTGAGGACGATGAGGCGGATGCTTTTATCCTCAAGGATCTTTCCAAACCCGATGAGACGGAAGCACAGTATGAAATGGTTTCCGACGATGAAGAGTTAAAAGTGGTCGGCGATATTTTTCGAAATTTACTGGAAGGTGTTGAATTAGATTGAATTCAGAGAAGATAAAGATTATTCCCTTAGGCGGTCTGGAGCAGATCGGAATGAACATCACCGTCTTTGAATACAAAGATGAGATGATTGTTGTGGATTGCGGATTAAGCTTTCCGACGGATGATATGCTCGGAATCGATCTGGTCATCCCCGATGTTACCTACCTTAAGGAAAATCAAAGCAAATTAAAAGGCATTTTTATCACACATGGTCACGAGGATCATATCGGTGCCCTTCCCTATATTTTAAGGGAGATCAATGCTCCGATCTTTGCCACGACTCTGACCATGGGACTGATCGAACATAAGTTAAAAGAACATAAACTCGAGGTTTCCACCGACCGCGTCATCGTGGATTTCGGTTGCGTTGTAAAGCTCGGACAGTTTAGTGTGGAATTTATCAAGACGAACCACTCCATCGTGGATGCGGCTGCGCTTGCCATTTATTCTCCTGCCGGAGTGATTGTGCATACCGGCGATTTTAAAGTGGATTATACCCCGGTTTACGGAGATGCCATTGATCTGCAGCGTTTTGCCGAGATCGGCAAACACGGTGTACTGGCATTGATGTGTGATTCCACCAATGCGGAACGCCCGGGATTTACGGCTTCGGAGAAGACTTTGGGTAAAACCTTTGATACGATTTTCCACGAACATGAAAATCGCAGGATCCTGGTCGCAACCTTTGCTTCCAATGTGGACAGAGTGCAGCAGATTATCAATACCGCACATTCCTACGGCCGTAAGGTTGTGGTTGAAGGCCGCAGTATGGTGAATATTATTCAGACGGCAGTGGAATTAAACCGTCTTTCCATTCCGGAGAATACCCTGATCGACATTGATCAGATTCACAATTATCCGGATGAGAAAACCGTTATCATCACGACCGGTTCCCAGGGCGAAAGTATGGCTGCATTAAGCCGTATGGCATTGGGAACGCATAGAAAGATTAAAATCACGCCGATGGATACCATCATCTTTTCGTCCCACCCGATTCCGGGTAACGAAACGGCCGTTACCAAGGTCATCAACGACCTGCTTTTAAAAGGAGCCGAAGTGGTATTCCAGGATGTGCATGTTTCCGGACATGCCTGCCGCGAGGAGATCAAACTGATGTATACGCTGATCCAGCCGAAGTTTGCAATCCCGGTGCATGGTGAATACAAGCATTTAAAAGCACAGGAAGAGATTGCCAAGGAACTCGGAATGACTTCGGACAGGGTATTTATCCTGCGTTCGGGAAATGTGCTTGAACTCGGGGAAGAAGAAGGCTCGATCATCGGTGAAGTTCCGTGCGGTGCAATCTATGTTGACGGTCTTGGTGTCGGTGATGTCGGAACGACGGTAATGCGTGAACGTCAGAATTTGGCTGAGGACGGCATCGTTATCGTTACGCTTGTCATCGACAGTTATACAGGAGAATATCTTGCGGGACCTACAATCACATCCCGCGGATTTGTATACATGAAGGACGCGGAAGATCTTCTGGAAGAGGCAACCATGCTTGCTGCGGAGAAACTTGAGAAACTGCGCGGGCAGGGTATCTCCGACTGGGGAAGATTAAAAGGCGCGCTTAAAGATACCCTGGGCGATTTCTTCCGTAAGAAAACCAAGAGAAATCCCATGATTCTGTCTGTTTTTGAAGAGGTATAAGATGCTGGGTTTTGAAAAAGAAATCGAAGATTTCACGAAGGCTGTCTGCAATACGTCCATCTATCAGAGTTTTATCGAGAAGAAACGCATTCTGAAACTGGATGAAAATTTGTGGAACCAGGTGGATGAGTACAGGAAAAAGAAGTTTGAACTGCAGGCGCTTCTTAGCGGCGATGAGATGTTTGACCGGACCGAGTCATTTGAAGCGGAGTACGAGTGGCTTCTTTCCGACCCGAGAGTGTCCGAGTTTCTGGATGCGGAACTGGCGGTTTGCCGTTTGCTTCAGAAGATCAGTACGAGCCTGATTATGGCTCTGGATTTTGAATAGAGATAGAAAGCAGGAAGAGTTTTGAAACCGAAGAAACTGTTAATTCAAATAGGAACCATGCTGTTGAAAATAGCCGCATTAATACTGGCTGCTTTTTTGCTGTATAAAGTCGCCGGATTGATGTATACCTACGGCTTTCGTATTTTTGCCGAGGAAGCGGTGGACAGAAAACCCGGAATTGATGTAAATGTTGCCATTGTGGAAGGCAAAAGCGTCAAAGAGATCGGCAAACTTCTGGAAGAAAAAGGTTTGATCAAAAGCGGATCGCTTTTTGTATGGCAGGAGAAATTCAGCGAATACGCAGGCGATTTAAAACCCGGACAGTATACCCTGAACACATCCATGACACCATATGAAATGATGGCAATCATGTCTGCCGAGGAGGAAGAAACCGACGACGGAACCGAAGTGGTTGCGCAGCCTTCGGAAAGCAGCGAACAGGAGACGGAAGAGATTTCTAAGGAGCAGACCGAAACGGAAGCTGCGCCGGCAGAGGGAGAATAGCAGTTGATTTCCGATGAAAGAACGGTAACCTATATCAATTCGTTGGATGAAGGGAATACGCCTTTCCTCGATTGGGTGGAAGAAGAAGCCCTTCGCGATGATGTGCCGATCATCCGTAAGGATATGCAGGGGTTTATGAAATTTGTGATGAGAGTTTACAGACCCCGTAACATCCTGGAAGTCGGAACCGCAACCGGTTTTTCCGCATTGCTGATGGCGGAATATGCGCCGGATGCGCAGATTACCACGATTGAAAAATATGAGAAACGAATTCCCGTTGCCAAAGCCAATTTTGAGAAAAGCGGAATGGGTAGCCGGATTACCCTTTTAGAGGGGGATGCGACGGAAATTCTGGCTGAATTAGATGAATCCTATGACCTGATTTTTATGGATGCTGCCAAAGGGCAGTATCTTCATTTTCTCCCGGATGTAGAGAGACTGTTATGTACGGGAGGTGTTCTGATTACCGATAATGTCCTGCAGGACGGAGATATTTTGGAATCCCGCTATGCGGTCTGCAGAAGAAACCGCACGATTCACGCAAGAATGAGGGAATACCTGCAAGTGCTCAAGCACAGTCCCATCTGGGAGACTCAGATTTTGACCCTGGGGGACGGGGTTGCGGTGTCATTTAAGAAAGAGACGAATCATGAAGAAGCCTGAACTTTTGGTTCCCGCAGGGAGCCTGGAAGTATTAAAAGTAGCGGTGCGTTACGGAGCGGATGCCGTTTATATCGGCGGTGAAGCTTTCGGCCTTCGTGCCAAGGCAAAGAATTTTTCTTTCGAAGACATGAAGGAAGGAATTGCTTTTGCACACGAACATGGCGTGAAAGTCTATGTGACCGCCAATATTTTTGCACATAATGATGATTTAAAAGAGGCGGAATCCTATTTTACGCAATTGGCCGAGGCAGGCCCTGATGCGGTATTGATCTCCGATCCGGGCATGTTCCTTCTGGCCCGGAAATACTGTCCGGATCTGGAAATCCATATTTCCACGCAGGCAAACAATACCAATTACATGACTTACCGCTTCTGGTGGAAAATGGGCGCCAAACGTGTGGTTTCCGCAAGAGAACTTTCCCTGGAAGAATTAAAAGAGATCCGTGCCAATATTCCCGAAGAGATGGAGATTGAAAGCTTTGTACACGGCGCGATGTGTATTTCCTATTCGGGTAGATGCCTGCTTTCCAACTATTTTACCGGAAGGGATGCCAACCACGGAGAATGTACGCACCCCTGCCGCTGGAAATACGCGGTTGTCGAAGAGCAAAGGCCGGGCGAATACCTGCCGGTTGAGGAGAACGAGCGTGGAACGTATATCTTTAATTCCAAAGACTTATGCATGATTGAACATCTGCCCGAACTTCTGGATGCCGGAATCGATTCCCTTAAGATCGAAGGCCGCATGAAGACGGCATTGTACGTGGCAACGGTTGCAAGAACCTACCGGAAAGCCATTGACGATCTGCTGGAAAGCAAAGAAAAGTATGAAGCCAACATGCCCTGGTATCACCGGGAGATCAGACAGTGTACCTACAGGGAGTTTTCCACAGGGTTCTATTTCGGAAAGCCGAATGAGCAAAGTCAGATCTACGATGCCAACACATATGTCAGCGAATCCGTATATCTGGGCTGCGTAGAGGCATTGGACGATCGGGGATTTGCCCGCATCGAACAGAAAAATAAATTCTGTGTCGGCGATACGATCGAGATCATGAAGCCAAACGGGGAAAACATTACTACAGATGTAGTTGAAATATGGACAAGCGACGGAGAAACGCGACAAAGCGCACCGCATCCACAGGAAATATTATTCCTGAATCTGTCTATTAAACCAGAGATCGGAGATCTTCTCAGAGCTTCGGAAAGGAAATAAAATATGGAAAAAATCAACATTGAAGAAATCTTTGGCGAGAACGTCTTTACACCGGCGGTAATGAAAGAGTATCTTCCAAAGGATGCCTACGCGGAAGTGATGCAGGTTATGGAACACGGCGGAGAACTTTCCAGGGAAACCGCGAACGTGGTTGCACGCTGCATGAAGGACTGGGCCGTATCCAAGGGAGCTACCCATTATACGCACTGGTTCCAGCCGTTAACCGGATTTACGGCGGAGAAGCATGATTCCTTTATCACCCATCCCGATGCGGACGGAAAGATGCTTATGGAGTTTTCCGGAAAGGAATTGATCAAGGGAGAATCCGACGGATCTTCCTTCCCTTCGGGCGGACTTCGTGCAACATTCGAGGCAAGAGGATATACGGCATGGGATATTACTTCCCCTGCTTTTGTCAGAGAAGATGCTACGGGCGTGATACTTTGCATTCCTACTGCATTCTGTTCCTACAAGGGAGAAGCACTGGATAAAAAGACACCCCTCCTTCGTTCCACTCAGGCAATTAACGAGCAGGCGCTTCGTATCGTCCGTCTTTTCGGAAATAAGACGGCCACCAAGGTTACGCCCTGCGTCGGTGCGGAACAGGAATATTTCCTTGTTGACCGCGAGAAATATTTGAAGCGTTACGATCTGATCTACTCCGGAAGAACCCTTTTCGGCGCAAGTGCACCGAAAGGACAGGAGATGAGCGATCATTATTACGGCAGTATCAGAGAACGTATCGGATCCTTTATGAAGGATGTTAACATTGAACTCTGGAAGCTTGGCGTTACTGCGAAAACACAGCATAACGAAGTGGCTCCCGCACAGCATGAACTGGCACCGATTTACGAGTCGGCCAATGTTGCGGTAGATCATAACCAACTCGTGATGGAGACCATGCGTAAGGTGGCGGA
Source organism: Lachnospiraceae bacterium UBA3804 (assembly GCA_002368665.1). Lineage (GTDB taxonomy): Bacteria > Bacillota > Clostridia > Lachnospirales > Lachnospiraceae > UBA3766. The sequence continues at coordinate 104,150 of DFEK01000003.1, read as the reverse complement.
ACGTCACGGATTAACCTGCCTGCTTCATGAGAAACCGTTTAACGGCATTAACGGAAGCGGTAAGCATAATAACTGGTCTCTGAGCACGGACGACGGATTTAATCTGCTGGATCCCGGCGATACGCCGAATGCCAACATCCAGTTTTTACTTGTACTGGCATGCATTATCAAGGCGGTGGATGAGCATGCGGATCTGCTCAGACAGAGTGCTTCCGACGTCGGTAATGACCTTCGTCTCGGTGCGGATGAAGCACCTCCGGCAATCGTATCCATTTTCCTTGGCGAACAGTTGGACGATGTGGTTCGTCAGCTTGTGGAAACCGGAGAAGCCAAACATCTGATCAACAGCGAAGTTCTGGCTACGGGTGTGGATACCCTGCCGGATCTTTTGATCGACCCGACGGATCGCAACAGAACGTCTCCGTTTGCTTTTACGGGTAATAAATTTGAATTCAGAATGGTGGGCAGTGCGGATTCCATCGGTGATCCGAATGTCATTTTAAATACGATCGTTGCGGAAAGCTTCTGCGAAGCAGCGGATATACTGGAAGTCGCAGACAATTTCGACCTTGCCTGCCACGATCTGATCAAGAAATATCTTGCGGAGCATCAGAGAATTATCTTCAACGGAAACGGTTATGCTCCGGAATGGGTAAAGGAAGCCGCCAGAAGAGGTCTTCCCAATCTTCCGACAATGCTGGATGCCGTTGAAACTCTGACTACGGATAAGGCAGTAAGCCTTTTTGAGAAGTTTGGCATTTATACCAAACCGGAATTGGAGTCCCGTAAAGAGGTGCTTTATGAGACCTATTCCAAGACATTAAACATCGAAGCAAACTGTATGGTGGAGATGGCTTCGAAACAGATCATTCCCGCCGGATTTCTTTACATGAAGGATCTCGCCGGAGCCGTGAAACTGGCAAACAATGTCGGCGTATCCGATCGTGCAGCCAGAAATATCTTAAAAGAGGTTACCGAACTTCTCGAGAATCTGGAGGATGCACTGGAAGCACTGAAGAAGGCGCTTGCCGAAGCCCAGATGGTGAAGGATACCAAGGAAAAGGCATTCACCTACAGAGATCAGGTGAAAATATGCATGGATGCTCTCCGTCAGCCGGCAGACCGCTTGGAGACCATTACCGATAAAAGTATCTGGCCTTTCCCGACATACGAAGATTTGCTGTTCGAGGTATAAGTTGAATGAATTCCCCGCGTTCTTGGCGGGGAATTTTTGAGAAAGAATGAAAAGGAGATGAATGCTATGAAACCGATTTTGGTGATTATGGCAGCCGGAATGGGAAGCCGTTACGGCGGATTAAAACAGATCGATCCGGTGGACGATGAAGGGGACAAGATTATTGATTTTTCTCTTTTCGATGCAAAGAGAGCCGGTTTTGAGAAGGCGGTTTTTATCATTAAAAAGGAAAATGAGGAACTGTTTCGTGAATGCGTTACCGACCGCATCGGAAATGCCATGCAAATCGAATTCGCTTATCAGGAACTGAATGATATTCCGAGTGGTTTTTCCGTACCCGAAGAGCGCGTGAAACCCTGGGGTACCGCACATGCGGTATATGCAGCAAGAAAGGCCGTAGGCGATGCTCCTTTTGCGGTGATCAACGCGGACGATTATTACGGAGTGGAAGCATTCCGGAAACTCTTTGACTTTTTGAGCACGCATGAGGATGATGAGAAGTATCGTTATGCAATGGTCGGATACAGACTCGGTAATACATTAACCGAGAACGGTTCCGTATCCAGAGGATGCTGCGAAACGGATGCAGACGGATTTTTGACGGATATCGTGGAACGGACCAAAATCATCCGTACCGATGACGGTGCCGCATATACGGAAGATGACGGAGCAACATATACTCCGATTTCTCCGGACAGTATCGTATCCATGAATTTCTGGGGATTTACTCCGAGTTTTATCAAAGAACTCGATGCCGCACTCGTAAACTTCTTTACCGAAAAGGTTCCCGGCAATCCACTGAAAGCGGAATGCTATCTTCCGATGGAAGTAGACAGACTCTTAAAAGGCAAGAAGGCGACGGTAAACGTGCTAACCAGCTCGGACAAATGGTTCGGAGTTACTTATAAAGAGGATAAACCCGTTGTGCAGGCTAAGATCAAAGCATTAAAGGATGCCGGCGTTTATCCGAAGAATCTTTGGTAAATGAAATAAAAAAAGCACCCGAGAGGCAATGTTAACCTAATGACATTGACCCGTACGGGTGCTTTTTCTTTGCCTTTTTATTTTGCCTCGAGGCTTAATTTTAAGTCCAGACCGGTTCTTCTCATGACGAAGGAGAGAATCAGTCCGATGATCATACAGGAAATCAGTTCTCCGGCTCCGACAGTCAGTACAAAGAACCAGTAAGAGCCTTCTACTCCGTAAGCATGGATTAAGACAAAGGGAACGACAAACATATTTCCGATAATGGGAGGCAGGGAGCCGAGGATGGTTCCGAATACGCCAAGTCCCGTTTTGTTTCCCTTAGATTCGGCTTTGCGGATCAGCTTTTTGAATGTTGTTCCGATCAGGTAGGTAATGACTGCTGCTTCCAAAGTGGTTAAGGAACCTAAGATAATATCAAGCGGAACGGAACCGATCAAAATATTACTGATCAGGCAGCCTAAGAATACGCCGGGTATGGCGGCAGGTGTAAACAGGGGAAGAATGGTGAGTGCTTCCGATACACGGACCTGGATGGCCATGTTGGCAAATCCGGGGATCAAAGAAATGAGTAATGTCAATACGACATACAAAGCTGCGATGATCGCAGCCGTGGTGATAAATAAAGCGGGTCTTTTCATGAAATTGTTCTCCTTAGTTTTGTTTAAAGTGAGGATGGTTTCGAACTCACTGGGTTACCTGCGAAACGTAATAAAAAACGGATCGCAAGGCGCGACCCGTTCATTATACTGAATCTGTTTTAAAAAAGCAATGTCAAAATCAGTCAACCACGATATCGTTGTTCGAAGTGGAAGAAGAAGTATCCTTCTTTCCGGTTCTGTCCGTACCGGTAATGGTAACGATGATGTTTCCGTTTACAAGGTTTATATGGAATTTGGCATTGGGATCATGTTTGGATTTGATCTTGGAATTCAATTGAGTAACAGACATTCCGATGATCTCTTCCACACTATCATGCATAACACAATGGGATACACTGAAATTGCCGTCATCCGCATCCATGCCGGTAGTGGATTCTAGTTTTGCGATATACGGAGTACTGTCCGGATCGGAAAGAACCTTTGCATCGGTTACTGCGCAAAGGAAAGCGCTTCGTACGGTATCTGCAAGCTGTGTATCGGAAGATACGTTTGATTTCTCAATATACTTAATCAATACGGGAACCATAATGGCAACCAGAATTGCCGCAATGGCAATTACAATGATTAACTCAATTAAGGAAAAACCTTTGTTACGATTCAAATTACCCTTTTTCATAATCGCTCCTTATCATACTATACCCATCTCCCCAAAGGGATAAAGCGAAAATATCCCATGCTCGAAAAGTAACACAAATCGGAGTCATTGTCAAACATGCGCAAATGCATTATAATAGTCACGGAATGTGCTAAAATACAAGGAAAATTGGCATTTTTGCCTCGAAAAACGTGATTTTTGGTGCATCAACAAACAAAAAACAGTAACAAATAAGCAAAGGAAAAGGAAATGAAGATAGTTGTACTGGCAGGAGGAAACTCTACAGAGCGTGATGTGTCCCTGATTTCCGGCATGGGTGTGTACCATGCGCTGAAATCAAGAGGACATCAGGTTGTCCTTTTGGATGTTTACCTCGGCGTCAGCGATGAAGAAGCGCAGGATGCTTTTGAAAGTGACCGTGACTGGAGTGCCGGAATCAAGGCAATCAGTGCCATGAATCCGGATCTGGAAGAAATCAAGGCGATGAAAAACGGTGACAAGAATTTCTTCGGAAAAAATGTCATCGAACTGTGCAAGCAGGCGGATATCGCATTTATGGCACTGCACGGGGCGAACGGGGAGGACGGAAGGATTCAGGCGACCTTTGACCTTTTGGGAATTCCCTATACCGGAACGGATTATTTAAGCAGTGCGATCTGTATGGATAAATCGGTTACCAAGGAGTTTTTCAAAGCAAGGGGTGTTTCCACACCGAAATCCGTCCTTTTGGTGGATAACGGCAAAGATGTGCCGGCCCAGATTGACAGCGCCATCGAGAAAATCGGTTTTCCCTGCGTGGTAAAAGCCTGCAACGGCGGTTCCAGCGTAGGTGTTTATATTGTGGAAACCGAAGAAGAGATGAGAAAAGCCGTTTATGCAGCTTTCTACTATGATAAGAAGGTACTGGTGGAAGAGTTTATCAAGGGGCGCGAACTGACCTGCGGCGTAATTGAAAGAAAAGCGCTTCCGGTTGTTGAAATCGCACCCGTTGACGGATTCTATGATTACAAAAACAAGTATCAGGCGGGAAGTACCGTGGAAACCTGTCCGGCACAGATCGGTGAAGAAAATACCAGGCGTGTGCAGAAGCTTGCCGAGAAAGCATATCGTGCGCTCGGACTTCGTACCTATGCCAGAATCGATATTATTCTCAAAGACTCCGGAGAGGCCTACTGTTTGGAAGCCAATACACTTCCCGGCATGACACCGACATCCCTGCTTCCGCAGGAAGCCAGAGAAATCGGTATGAGTTATGAAGATCTTTGCGAGTACATCATTCGGATTTCTTTGGAAAAATACAAATAAGAAAGAGATTCAAAGAATAAATGAAAAACATAACGATAGAAAATCTGTTATCCGTTTGCGGCGGAATGCTGCATTGTGCGGATTCATCCATAGATAAAAAGAAGGAAGCAGCGGGTGTTGCCATCGATTCCCGCCTTGTGGAAAAGGATTACATCTTTATTGCCACCAAAGGTGAGCGAGTGGACGGACATGATTATATTGCTTCCGCATTTGAAAAAGGCGCTCTTGCCGTAATCTGCGAGCATGTTCCGGAAGGAGTTAAAGGTGCATGCATTGTCGTAAAAGATTCCCTTCTGGCATTAAAAGAAATCGCGGAATTTTACCGCAACCAGCTTAATATCAAAGTGGTTGGTGTTACCGGATCCGTCGGAAAAACATCCACCAAAGAGTTTATTGCGGCTGTTTTGGAAGAAAAATACAATGTGCTGAAAACGGAAGGAAATTTCAATAATGAGATCGGACTTCCGCTTACCATCTGCAGGATCAGGGACGAACATGAAGTTGCGGTTCTGGAAATGGGAATCAGTGATTTCGGTGAAATGACCAGACTTGCCAAAATGGCCAGGCCGGACGTTGCCGTAATTACGAATATCGGACAATGTCATCTCGAGAACTTAAAAGACCGCAACGGCGTTCTGTCGGCCAAAACCGAGATTTTCAAGTATTTGAAAGAAGACGGTGTGGCCTGCCTGTTTGCGGATGACGATAAACTGATCACCGTACGTAACGTTAACGGAAAGAAACCTGTATTCTTCGGCAGCAGCAAGGAAGTTAAGGTGCATCCCTTAAGTGTAACGACCAACGGCCTTTTGGGCAGTGACTGTACGATTGCCTGCGGTGACAAGGTATTTATCGTACATATCCCCCTGCCCGGTATCCATCGTTTGTATAATACCCTCGCTGCGGTAGCCGTGGGAGATGTTTTGGGACTGAGTGAAAAAGAGATGGCGGCCGGAATCGAGAAAATCAAAGCAACTCCGGGCCGTGGAAATGTGATCAAAACAGATTGCCTGACGATACTGGATGACTGCTACAATGCCAATCCGGTTTCCATGAGTGCCGCGATCGATCTTTTGATGCTTGCGGATTCCAGAAAGGTTGCCGTTTTGGGCGATATGTTTGAACTCGGGGAAGAAGAAAAGTGGATGCATGAAAGTGTCGGTAAATATGCCGCATCCAAAGAACCGGATGTGATTTACTGTATCGGTGAACTGGGAAGATCCATTTATGACGGTGTGGTCGGACAGATTTCCAAAGGAAAAGTCGACAAAAGCATCTATGTCCGTCACTTTGCGACGAAAGAAGACTTCCTTGCACAGATTGACAGTCTGATTAAAGAAGGCGATGCGGTTTTGGTGAAAGCAAGCCACGGCATGCATTTCGAGGAAATCGTGAATAAACTGAAAGAATGGTAGTTTCCGAAAGGAATGAAAACATGGAGAATAAGCTCGTTATTTTCGGCGGCTATATTGTAAATCCGGGCGCGTCCTTTGAAGGATACGCCACAATCTTTGTGAAAGGCGGGATCATTGATCGGATCGTGCTCCCGAAAGAGGCGGAACCTGCCGGTTATCAGGATGCGGACAGGTTGGATGCCACGGGTCTTTATGTTTTTCCCGGTCTGGTGGATGCACATTCCCATTTCCGCGATCCCGGTTTTACCGCAAAAGAGGATATTCTGACCGGCGCTTCGGCAGCCATGGCAGGCGGCTATACGGATATCGTTCTGATGTGTAATACCAAGCCCGTTGTGGACAACGAAGAGACATTTCGCTATGTTATCGAAAAAGGCAAACTGACACCCATCCACATTCACTCCTGCGCCACCGTTTCCATGGGATTAAAAGGGCAGCAGCTTACGGATATGGATGCCCTTGCCAAATTGGGTGCGGTCGGTTTTACCGATGACGGTATCCCGCTGATGGACGCGGATATTCTAAGACAGGCCATGATTAAATCGGCTGCTTTGGGCCTGCCCATCAGTCTTCATGAAGAAGATAAAACACTCATTGAGAACAACGGAATCAACAGAGGAAAAGCATCGGAATATTATGGTGTCGGCGGTTCACCGAAAGAAGCAGAGATATCCCTGATCCGAAGAGATCTGGAGATTGCGCTGGATACGGGCGCCATTCTGGATGTACAGCATGTCAGTGCCAAAGAAAGCGTGGAACTGATCCGAAACGCCGTACAAAAGCAGGGCGGTGTACGTACCATTCATGCGGAAGCAACACCTCACCATTTTACATTAACGGAAGATGCACTGATCGAGAAAGGTGCCGACGCAAAATGCAACCCGCCTCTTCGGACCGAAGAGGATCGGCTCGGAATCATAGAGGGCCTTCGTGACAATACGATTGATTTGATTGCCACGGATCATGCCCCTCATACTGCCGAAGAAAAAGCGGTTCAGCCAATCACTTCCGCACCGAGTGGAATGATCGGATTGGAGACGGCACTCTCGTTGAGCTATGAGAAACTGGTTTTGGAAGCGGGAATCCCTCTTATGGATGTCATTGCCAAACTGACCGTGAATCCCGCAAAGACTTACCGGCTTGAGAATGCGGGGACGATTCGGGAAGGGGGAAATGCGGATTTGTGTCTTTTCAATCCCAACGAGGAATATCTCGCCGATTCTTTTGCATCCAAATCAAAGAACTCTCCGTTCCTGGGTCGGACCATGAGGGGAAGAGTGGTTGCCACCATTTGTGACGGAAAGAAAGTATACACCCGGTAAAGGCATGAATAAAGGATGGAACGGAAATGGATTATCGCAAGAAAGAAACTACGGTTGTAGTTAGTCAAAAAGAAATATCCGCAGGTATTTTTGACCTGCGTGTACGAACACAGGCAGCGGCTTACTGCGTGCCCGGACAGTTTGCCGGTATTTTTCCGCCTTCGGATTCCAGAATGCTGATGCGTCCCATCAGTATCTGTGAGGCAAATGCCGAGAGTGGGGAAATTCGCTTCGTATACAGGGTTGCCGGGGAAGGAACGAAACTGATCTCCGCATTGAAAGAAGGAGATACGGCAGAACTGTTATCCGTTCTCGGAAACGGTTTCCCGCTTGATGCTGCAGAAGGCAAGAAGGTTGCGGTCATGGGTGGCGGAATCGGAATTCCTCCGATGCTTTATACCGCAAAGAAACTGGCCGGCAAAACGGCGGAAACCGAAATCTATCTTGGATACAGAAACAATGATACCTTCCTTGCTTCGGAGTTTACACCGTACGGAACGGTGAATGTGGTCAGTGAAGACGGAAGTACGGCATACAAAGGAAATGTTCTGGATGCGTTAAAAGAACGTGGATTCAAACCGGAAGTTATCTTTGCATGCGGGCCGATGCCCATGCTTCGCGCCATCAAAAGATATGCCGAAGAAGCTGGATGCATCGCATATATTTCTCTGGAAGAGAGAATGGCCTGCGGTGTCGGTGCCTGCCTTGGCTGTGTAGCCAAGACCGTAAACAAAGATGAGCATTCGCATGTAAATAACACCAGAGTCTGTACCGAAGGACCGGTATTTGATTCCAGGGAAGTGGAGATATAGATATGGATACAAGAGTCAGTATAGCGGGAGTTGAATTGAAAAATCCGGTCATGACGGCCTCCGGAACGTTCGGATCCGGAATGGAATACGGCCGGTTTGTGGATTTGAACCGTTTGGGCGCCATTGTGACAAAAGGTGTGGCAAGTGTTCCCTGGCCCGGTAACCCGACACCGAGGGTAACGGAGACTCCGAGCGGAATGTTGAATGCCATCGGACTGCAGAATCCGGGCATTGATGTGTTTGTGGAACGTGATCTTGCATTTTTAAAGGATTATGATGTTCCGGTCATTGTAAATGTCTGCGGGAAAACCGTGGAGGAGTATCTGGAAGTCGTGGAACGCCTGGGAGATACTTCTGTTGCCATGCTGGAGATCAATGTTTCCTGCCCGAATGTGAAGGAAGGCGCGATTGCTTTTGGACAAAAGGCAGATGCACTGTTTCATATTACCGAAGAAATCAAGAAGAAGGCAAAACAGCCTGTTGTCATGAAACTCAGTCCGAATGTTACGGATATTACGGAAATGGCGAAGGCAGCGGAAGCAGCCGGAGCGGATGCCATTTCTTTAATTAATACCATTACCGGAATGAAGATCGATGTGGCAAAACGGAAATTCGTCTTGGCCAACAAAACAGGCGGTCTTTCCGGTCCGGCCATTCGCCCGGTTGCCGTAAGAATGGTATACCAGTGCGCGCATGCTGTGTCCATTCCGATTATCGGTATGGGTGGAATCGCAACGGCGGAAGACGCTCTGGAATTTATCATGGCGGGTGCCACGGCAGTCAGCGTGGGCGCCGTGAATTTTGCAAACCCCTATGCAACCGTTGAAGTGATCGAAGGAATGGAACGCTATCTGCAGGATACCCATACGGAAACCATACGTGAGCTGATCGGCTGCGTGGACAGATAAGGTTCGGAGTAAAAAGATGGATGAACTTCTGCTGAATGCATATGCCAAAATCAATCTGAGCCTGGATGTTCTTAAAAGACGCGAGGATGGTTATCATGACCTTCGTATGGTGATGCAGACGATTGATGTTTCGGATGAAATCCGTCTGGAAAAGACCAATGCGGACGGAGTGTTTGAACTTTCAACCAATAAGCCGTCCCTTCCCTGCGATGAGAAGAACCTTATGGTAAAGGCGGCCAAACTGATGTGGGAGAAATATCATCTTCCGGGCGGTTTGCGTATGCACCTTACCAAGAATATCCCTATGGCTGCAGGCTTGGCGGGTGGCAGTACGGATGCGGCTGCTGTTTTTAACGGAATCAACCGAATGTACGACTGTAACGCTTCCATATCGGAACTTCAGTCACTGGGAGTTACCATCGGTGCGGATATTCCTTACTGCATTGTGGGTGGAACGTATCTTGCCGAAGGCATCGGTGAAGTGCTGACTCCCCTGAAGGAATTACCGGCGGTGCCGTTGGTTTTGATCAAGCCGGATTTTGATGTTTCGACCGGATATGTTTATACGCATCTTACGCTGGACGAGACGACCAAACATCCGATGATCGAAGAGCAGATCCGGGCGATCACTGCATCGGATATGCCGAAGATGGCTTCTTATATGGGAAATGTTCTGGAATCGGTTACGGTTTTACGTTATCCGGAGATTGACAGGATCAAGAAGGACCTTACGGATCTTCATTCATTCGGCGCAATGATGAGCGGAAGCGGGCCTTCGGTTTTCGGGCTGTTTGAAAATGTAAAGATAGCCAAGGAGGCAGCAGGGATCCTGCGGAGTAAATATCCCAAAGCGGAAGCCTTTGTGACATCGTTTATTCAGCCCAAGTAGTATTGGTGAAATCGGAAAGTAGAGAGAATGGATAAATATCTGGTTCAGGTCAGAGTCCTTGGAATCATGACACAACAAGGCGAGAGAGAAGAAGTGGAAACACTTGCGGACGGATTATTAAGGATCGACGGAGATCATTTTGAACTTGCTTACCACGAGATAGCGGAAAATGAGAACGAAGAAGTAAAAGTAAAGATCCTCCTGACGAAAACAGGCATCGGTGATGAGGCGGAGTGCCGGATTATGAAGGAAGGGCCGGTTCGGTCCGATATGCTTTTTTTGAAAGATTCGCAGACGGAATGCCTTTATGTGACTCCGTTTGGGGAAATGCTTTTGGAAGTATACACGTATTCGGCTGAGGCTGTGGAAGAAGCTGGCAATCTCTCGGTCAAACTCAACTACCGGCTTTTAAGTCAAGGCATGCCTTTGTCCGAGGCGGAAGTTTTTATTTCGGCCAAACGCAAGTCTTGCCCGCAAAGGTAAAGTTTGTTACAATAACCCACGGATGAACAGTCCCGTAATCCGGGAAGAGAAAGGTATTATTATGAGCGCGTTATTATTATTCAGTCTGCCGTTACCGGCAATTATCGGAATCATCGTTGCGGTAATTTTGATTGCTGCGATTATCGTTCTGTACTTCCTCGGAAAGAGAATGAAGAAGAAACAGGAAGAGCAGGAACAGTATCTTGCCTCCAATAAGCAGACGGTTTCCATGTTGATTATCGATAAGAAGAAAGTAAGATTTAAAGATGCGGGATTTCCGCAGTCGGTCATCGATCAGGCACCGAAGATCAGCCGCAGCATGAAAGTTCCCGTTGTAAAAGCAAAGGTCGGACCGCAGATTCTGACCCTGATTGCGGATGAGAAGATTTTTGATCAGATTCCCGTCAAGAAAGAGGTCAAGGCAATTGTCAGCGGTATGTATATTCAGGGAGTAAAGAATCTTCACGGTAAAGCGGAGCTTCCGCCCCCGAAGAAAAAGAATGCATTCAAGCGTACGATTGAAAAACTGCAGGAAAAGGCCGGAGCAAAGCCTTTAAAATAAACGGATAAGATGGCAGATTCCACGCAAAAGAAAAATAAAATATGGTCGGAAGTGCTGATTTATGCACTGATGCTGGTTTTGGTTTATCTTCTTTACCTTTGCAATCATCTGATTATATTTATGCAGGATGATCTGTGGTATTGGACCAATCTGGTTACCGGAGAAAGAATCTCCGGCATCGGGGATATTGTGCAGAGTCAGGTCTGGCATTATCAGAACTGGGGCGGAAGAACGGTAGCGCATACGTTGCTCCAGTTTTTGTTGTGGGGAGACGGTAAACTTTGTAATGTCCTGAATACCGTTGTGTTTGATGCGCTGGCGGTTTTCCTTGCAAAAGCGGGAAAGAAGTGGAATGCAAAGAGTATTCTCCTTGCCGGAGCCATGATCGTTGCGTTTAATCCCAACATGCTGGATACGCTTTTCTGGCAGTCGGGCACGGCAAATTATCTGTATATGACCATGCTTTCCTTCCCCTTGGTATGGGTTTATGTCCGTACGCTTCTTGACAGGGAAGAGAAAAAGACAAGCATTGCCCTTTCTGTCTTAAGTGTTCTCGGCATGCTGGTATGGGGACTTCTGGCCGGCTGGACCAATGAAAACATGGGGCCGACTTATTTTCTTATTTCCGTCGTTTCAATCATACTGTATGTCCGGAAGAAGAAAAAAGTCCAGGCATGGATGATTGCAGGTTCCCTTTCTCTGGCAGCAGGTTCCGCCCTGATGATTCTGGCACCCGGAAATCATGTGCGTGAACATGAAATTGCTTCTTTGGGAAGCTGGAAACTGGATTTGTGTAAACGAGTTCTGGATTATTTTCAGGGTGCGTTTGTATACCTTCTTCCGGTACTTGTTTTCACGATTTTAAGCTATGTAATTTACCGACTTGTATTTAACAGGCGTCCCGATAAAGCGACTTTGCTCATCTTAGCCGGAGGAATCGTATCTTTCCTCGGCCTGATGCTTTCCCCGCATGTGCCTGACAGATCCCTGTTCGGATCCATGTGTTTTTTTATCTGGGGAAGTGTACGTATGCTGGGCGAAGTTTTTACGGAAACCCAAAAAGAGCGGTATCATTTTCTGATCACGCTCTTTCTCGCCGCAACGGCAATTTATAAATTGTTCTTTTTCTGGGCACAGGGTGCCGGTTGGTACCGCTATTCCTGATCATTTCATCCAAAGGTTTCCGATATGGAAGCGGTTGAACGATACATCGATGACTTCGGCATTTTCTCCGAGACTGTAGGTGTGCGTTCCCTGCCTACGGTAGTAAGAGGGAAGGCGCAAGGGAAGATCCTTCAAAAAGACTTTTTCCAGATCCGATTCGTGATATGTTCCGTCACCCAGTCCGTCGTTTTCTATTTTTCTAAACAGCAAATTATGTCCGTATTCTGTCTCGGTACTTTCCTGCAGAATGCGGATTTTTGTTTGTCCGGAACACAGGATGGGACCGCCGTTTCTAAGAAGAAGAGAAGGCGTTTTGTATTCTTCCGGGAGCGGAAGGTATTTGATGTCACCGTTTTCCAAATCGGAAATTGACATGCAGACCAAAGAAGTGCGGATCGGATTATCATCTTCTTTGCAGCCGAGCAGAGTAATCTGTCCCGGACGCATGTCAAGAAGTACCGTATCCACAATTCTGCCTTCAGTGGGAATGCTTCGAATCAAAGTCGGAGCAAGAGTGTTCTTGTCCAGTTCATAGAAACGCAGACTTTTGGATTCGCTGCACTCAGGCATCAGGATAGTCCTACCGTTGTAGTCAAATACAAGAGGGAAAGAGAGATGAAATTCTTCTTCCAAAATAGTCCTTGGGGTTGTGAGCGTACCATCCTTTGTAAAGGAGGAGACACCGATCAGACCTTTATGTTTCTTCCGATCATATACTTCCATAAACAGATATTCCGTATCGTTTATCTTTGCCAGTAGCGGATCCGCATACCAATAGCGAAGAGTGGGCCTGAGCAATTTAAAAGACGCCTCACCCTTCAGATATGCCTTGGATGAGGAAGATACGGGACGATATGCAATTGCGTAGGCAAAGTCGAAAAAGGACTTTGCGATAAACTGTTTGATACCCATTTTTACTCCCGTTCATAATTCCCAATCAAGTAGGAGTATAACATATTTCGAAGCATGCGTAAAATTTGCTTTAAGCCATGCCATGTGGTAAAATACTTGGATAGGATAAAAGATTGAAAAATCTTTATTTCAAAGGGGGAGAAGCATATGCAGACAACGTTAGTCATTATGGCAGCCGGAATCGGCAGTCGCTTCGGAACGGGGATCAAACAGCTTACCAAAATGAATGACAACGGGGAAATCATCATTGATTACTCCATTTACGATGCCAAAGAAGCCGGTTTTGACAAAGTGGTTTTTGTTATCCGGCACGCGATAGAAGAAGAATTCAAAGAAGTCATCGGAAACAGAATTGCCAAATATATACCGGTGGAATATGTCTATCAGGAACTTGACCAGCTTCCGGAAGGCTTCTCGGTTCCGGAAGGAAGAACCAAACCCTGGGGAACCGGTCAGGCGATTTTGGCCTGCAAAGGTACGGTGGACACTCCCTTTGTTATTATCAACGCGGATGACTATTACGGTAAAAAGGCATTCCGACTTCTGCATGATTTCCTCTGCGAGCAGCATGAACGCAAGGAAACGCTCCGCATGGCGATGGCCGGTTTTGTATTGAAGAATACGGTAAGTGAAAACGGTACGGTAACCAGAGGGGTCTGTGTCGAAAATGATGACGGATATCTGACCGGAGTTATTGAATCCAGAGATATCGCAATCGTAGACGGAAAAGCCGTAACCTCCACGGAGGCTTCGAAAGAGATCATCGAACCGGACAGCATTGTATCGATGAATATGTGGGCTTGTGATGAGGACTTCCTGGAATTGCTCGATGAACGTTTTATACAGTTCTTATCTGATGAAAGCAAGGATCCCATCAAGGGTGAATTTTTAATTCCCGTTTTGATCGATAAGCTGATCAAGGAAGGAAAGGCATCCGTCAAGATTCTTCCGACGGATGAAAAATGGATCGGCATTACATATCAGGAAGATGCCGCCGCAGCAAGAGAAGAATTTGCAAGAATGGCCAAAGAGGAAATTTATCCCGATAAACTCTGGAAGTAACGGAGATTGACAGAAATGGAAGAATTGGCAATTAAGGGCGGAAAGCCTGTCAGGGAAAAGAAAATATTCTACGGAAGACAGTGCGTGGACGAAAGTGATGTTGAGGCGGTGAAGAATGTCCTTCTCGGCGATTATATCACGTGCGGACCGGCTGTCAGAAAACTGGAAAATGAACTTGCCGCATACTGTGAAGCTAAATATGCAGTGGTTGTTTCGAACGGAACGGCTGCTTTGCATTGTGCCTGCATTGCGGCAGGATTAAAAGAAGGCGACGAAGTGATCACGACTCCGCTTACCTTTGCGGCAAGTGCCAATTGTGCTTTCTATGTCGGTGCGAAACCGGTTTTTGCGGATATTAATCCCAAGACATATAATATCGATCCGAAGAGCATCCGCGAGCATATAACCGACAGGACCAAAGCGGTTGTGGCGGTGGATTTCACGGGACAGTGTGTGGAAAATGAGGAAATCCGCGCTATCTGCGATGAATTCGGATTGATCTTTATCGAGGATGCGGCTCATGCCATCGGATCTTCCTATAACGGCCATAAGGTCGGTTCCCTGGCTGACATGACCTGCTTTAGTTTCCACCCGGTAAAGACCATTACCTGCGGTGAGGGCGGCGCGATTACGACCAATAACAAGGAACTTTACGACCGGCTAGTTTTGGCACATACCCATGGCATTACCCATGATGAGGAAATGATGGAAGATGCTCCACACGAGGGTGTATGGTATTATGAGCAGATTTCACTGGGATATAATTACCGGATGACGGATTTCCAGGCAGCAATGCTTTCCAGCCAGTTAAAGAAACTGGACGGTTTCAAGGCACGCAGACAGGAAATCGTGAAACGGTATAATGAGGCATTTAAAGATTTGGACGGTATCATGGTGCAGGAAGAAATCCCACAGTCGGATACCTGCAGACATCTGTACATCATCCGCCTGGATCTGGAGAAATTAAATTGCACCAGAAGAGAATTCTTTGATGCCATGAGCGCAGAGAATGTACAGTGTCAGGTGCATTATGTGCCGGTTTATTTCTTCCCGTTTTATCGCCATAAAGGGTATCTTCCGGGACTTTGCCCCAACGCGGAAGAAGTATACAAGGGCATTATGAGTATTCCTCTTTATCCCGCACTTACAGATCAGGATGTTGAAGACACCATCCATGCGGTAAAGAAGATCGTGCAGTACTATCATCGGTAGGAGAATACTTATGAAAAGCCGTCTGAAAACCGGAATTGAGTCCGCTCTTTTTACACTCCTTGCTGTTACGGGAGTGTATTTTCTGACCAAAACGGATTCGTTTCAGATAATCGGTGCGGGCAGTTTCTTTTCATTTCTTCTTGCTGTTCTTATCTTTTATTTTTATACGAAACGGATTGAAGCCGGATTGTTTGCAAACAAAAGGAAGCTGATCTTTTCCGCGGTGTTTGCATTCTTTCTCGGCCTTTCTTTTTTCTTGGGATACCAGCTTTGCAATACGGGAATGACAACACCCGGATTTGCGGGCAAACTTTCCGTTTGTGCCAAAGGTCTTCTTTTGGGCTTTGTATTTCTTCCTTTCGTGGAGGCACTTTTTGCCTTTGCGGATTCAATGATGCAGAAAAAGGCGAAGGAGACTTCGCTAAAATGGAAGCCGTCACGTATGCTCTTAATAAGCTGGGGCATCATTTTTGTCTGCTGGATTCCGGTCTTTCTGGCCTATTTTCCGGGCATTATGTCCTATGATTCCAACCGACAGTTTACGGAAGCTTACGGCGCAATTTTCTGGGATCTGCAGCCGATATTCCATACACTGATGATTCGTGGCGCGCTGCTTCTCGGTCAGGCGATGGGCGGATATGAGTGGGGTGTTGCGATTTACAGCCTTTTGCAAATGCTGGTTTTGTCCTTTGCAATTGCTTACTCACTTTCATTTGTATATGAACTGACGAAAAAGCGAAGCATATCCGTTTTGCTTGCTGTTTTCTTCGGGGTCTTTCCCGTATTCTCCGTTCTGGCTTTGTGTGTTACAAAGGACATTTTTTTCTCATCCTTTTTCATTTGCTTATGTGTGCTTTCCATGAAACGGTTTTTGAAAAAGCCGGAGAAACCGATATTATATGATCTGGGAATGCTAGGATGCGGTATGATGATGTGTCTGTTCCGAAAGAACGGAATTTACGGTTTTGCGCTTTTTGCCGTGCTTTATGTCATTGCCATGAAGAAGGAGCGGCTCCGAATCTTGATTCTGTGCATCATTACACTTGCGGCTGCATTCGGAAGCGTCCGCCTGGTTCGCCTAGCGGTAAACGGAGCACCGGGACCGAAAATAGAAATGTATTCCGTGCCCATCCAGCAGATGGCAAGAGTGGCATTTTACCAGAGAGAATTATTAACGGATGAAGAGCTGAA
The DNA here is from genome assembly GCA_002368665.1 of Lachnospiraceae bacterium UBA3804. Taxonomy (GTDB): domain Bacteria; phylum Bacillota; class Clostridia; order Lachnospirales; family Lachnospiraceae; genus UBA3766. The sequence continues at coordinate 87,477 of DFEK01000003.1, read as the reverse complement.
TACACTTGAGAATTATATTGTCGGATCAACGACAACGGACTCGTTTAATATATCTCTTGCGGACGGACCGAAATTCAATGCAAATGCCGAGGCGTGGCTTGATACGAAGCAGATGCTGAAAGACTGGAGTCATTTCGGAAAGAAGTATCCGAATGATTATCTGGACGCGCCCCTGGGGCTTACAGCCGGATACTGGTTCCCTGATGATATTTCCATTTCACAGTATTTGGGCTACGGAAGGGAAAACAGAAGAGGTTTAATAGAGACATTTAATGCCTCCAAACCGATCGAAGCCTATTTCGAAGGTGTGGAGTCGAAGTCGTATCTGCCCGGGCTTGAGTATTTCCTGGAAGGAATAGTCAGTGACGAGCAGTACTTAAACTGGCCGCTTGTTTCCGCACTTTTCCGTCCGGCCAATTATTGTTGGCTGATGATTCTCTTCTTCGGGATTCTGTTATATCAAAAACGCTACCGCGCATTCGCGGCAGCGTCATTGCAACTTACATATTATTGTACGGTACTGCTTGGACCGGTTGCAAACATTCGGTATGTTTTTCAGATCATGATTGGGTTGCCGGCTCTGATGGCTTTTGTTTTCGCAGCTTCCACGGAAGGCAAAGAAGAAACTTTATGCCCTCCAGAAGAAGTGAAAGAACCAGTGAGCAGCCAAGAAGGATCAGGTATGTAATTCCCGCATGGCGGAATTGGAATACAAACTCCCGATACAGAATCAGATAGAAAAATGTATGGGTGAAGAAGATATTCATCGAATGTTTTCCGAGAAAAGCGAAAACCTTACGGATTACCGGAATGAAACCGATGCAGTCTGCGGCAAACAATACGATGACAAATGCGATGATTCCGTCAAACAGGTACAGAAGGTTACTTTGAACGAATTCGTTCTCCCTGGCAAAAACGCTGAATGCAATTACGACACATTCGAGAATAAAACGTACGGGCGCGGGAAAACGCGAATTCATTATTTTTTCAAACCAGTTTCCGAAGGCACAGACAACGCCCAGCGCCATAACAAAAAAGTATCTTGAAATATCGTTGTTCATCGGCAGGATGAACGGAAGTAAAAAGGCGATCCCGATAAAGGGGTAGCCTGTTTTTTTGCATAGATAAGCAAGGAGCGGAACAAAGAATACCAGGGTATACGCAATGGACATGTACCACCATGTCATATTTAACATGGGTGTTCCGAACAAATGGGAAAGGCCGAGTGCATCCGTCAGAAAGGCCAATACACCCTGTTTTCCTTCGCCGTAATTCAATGCGTAGTTAAAGTAACGAAACCAGATCAGGTTTACCACAATGAACATGATCACATAATTAAAAAACAATTTTCCCAGACGTTTGGGAGAAGACCGGTATGCTTCTTTCAATGTCAGGGTTTCGGAGGAAAACAGTTTGACCGAAATGCCGTATGCCGTAAGGAAAACGAAAATTGCGACACAGATATTTCCAAACCGGGCAAAAAGATGGAACAGGTTTTCCGGAAGGGGAGAACAATCGACTTTCATAATGGCATTGTCCTGCACATTTGAAAACAGATGATAGAATAACATCAAAAGGATTGCGATTCCTTTCGCAATATTGGTGGATTCTTTTGTAAATAATCGTTTTACAGATGTAGTTTCATTCGACATGGCAATATCCTTAAAATAAAGTTTTATTCTTCCGACACGGCAACGTGTGAATCGGCGGTGAAGAGTTTGGCATACAGAAACAGGAACGGGACGGCGGCCAGAATCGGAAGCGCGTACCGTGGGTGTTTATAGAAACAGGGCGAAGCAAGACAAATGAGAAAACATACCCAAAGAGGGAATGTGATGATTGCAGCACCTTTCTTTTTACGAAGACTTATGGTTAAAAAGGCCAGACACCACATGGCAAAGCCAATGTTCTCCAAAAGACCGAGGGGTGTAAAGCGGTTGGCAAAGCGGTATAAGAAGACGAGTACTTTGTCGGCATTGGGAAATGCCAGGCCTTTTCTAACGGCATCATATTCCACTTCGTAACGGATTTCGTTGGTTACGGTCGGACAGTACCATCCGTGGGTATGGATGAAAAATGCTTTGGCATACAGGAAAGGATGCCTGATGCCGACAATGGCATAGGTTCTTAAATATCCAAGCAGATCTTTGACGGAACTGTCCTTTCGGAACTGTTCTTTCACCGGATCGGCAATGTCCTTATCGTAGCTGTTTATGATTACCTGTGTATCTCCCAATACTGTCTCAATGGATGCGATTTCTTTTTCGGAAAGTGTATCACGGGCTACCGTAAGCGTATAGGCTGTCTGCTGGAACGGGAGGGAAAAGATTTCCCCGCGGCTTCCTTTTGTTGCATGCAAACCGTTTCCGATCAAAGCCAGCAGGATTGTCGATATGAGAACACTCTCTGCAAGGAATCCGCCGACGGAAAGAAGGATCGTTTTCGCTCCGGTTTTTTGGAAGAGAAGATAAATAACAGCCGCAAGACCGGATAACACAATCAGAGGGAGTCCGTTGTTTCGCATGGTGATAACACCGATCTGTACCAGCGCAAATGGTATATGAACCGAAGGCTTGCGTATGAGTTCCGGTTTTGAAAGAATCAGGGAATAAAAGACGATATAAAACAATACAAATGCGGTAAAGGGAATGTCTTTTACCGCGGTTGTGGACAGATTCGTATAAATCGGAGTGAACAGGTAAAGAATCAGCAAACCCCACAGATAAGCCGGTTTAACGCTTTGCTTGGACAGAACTGCAATTGTAGTTGCGAAAGCTGCCAGAAGTAGAATGCTTTGCAGGATCACATAGAGGAACAAGCCGATTTCTTTGGAAGAAAAAAGTTTTTCCCCAAGTTCGGCCATACCACCGACAAGTAAAGTGTGAAGCAGCGGATGATGTGTACTGTATGATTGGGTCGACACCTGCTCAATCTGACCGATGACGTCATAGCAAAGATTACCGGGATAGGAGCAGATGAGGAACGGAAGATAGAAAACTCCGAGTATCAGGAAGGCTTTGACAAACGGTTTCTTTGCCCAGAATCCCACCGGCTCTTTCGTATCGATCCGTAGGCTTGCGAAACGGTCGGAAAGGTAGCAAAGAACGGGAACGCAAAGAAGGAAAAAACCGACCGCACAAAGAAGGAATTTTATACTGTTTGCAGGGGAACCTCCGAACATGCCGTCGGTTCCGGCACCGGCAAAATATAGACCAAGCGAGTAACAAAAGGCAAACAGCAGGGAAACAAAACCCCAGATCAGATATTTTTTACTTTGTCCTTTTTGGAACAGGGAAGAATAACCGTATCCTTTCCGCCCTAGAAGAATAAACAGGACGGTAGCGGCAATCCAGATGAGAAACAGGGGAAAAGAATACTCCCCCAGCAATTCATAAACCGACGCGGTAAAATAGTCCGCGGAATCGGTGAAGAATTCCCGGCTGATCGGTGCGTGGAAACACACACTGAGCGAATATGCACTTAGAAATCCCTTCAGGATCGGTGAAATGTATTTTTTCATCGAAAAAGCCCCTTTTGACATACATAATCATTATACGTGTTATGGGTATTCAATTCAAGTGTACGACGGCGGAAAAAGCATAAGAAAGAGGTGGAATTCGGGCGAAAAAAATGGTAAAATTACTGTTTAGGGAGTAAAGATAAATGACATTGTCACAAACCGTGAAAAAGGGCATAAAAAATCTTTGGAAGCCGCAGTATACGTGGGCTTTTTTCGGCACCCTGCTCGTAGGGCTTATTGCACATCTGCCCGCCATGACACATAACCTCCCGACCTATGATACATTTTGGAATATTTATTCCAATCAGGATATGATTACTTCCGGCAGACAGTTTCTGACTTTTGCCTGCGGGCTCAGCTCCTTTTATAACCTTCCGTGGGTGAACGGCCTTCTTGCCCTTGTATTTCTTGGCTTGACGGCTGTTGTGGTTACGGAACTGTTTTCCATCCGAAAACCATTGGCTGCAGCGTTAGCGGGCGCTGTTCTGGCATCGTTTCCTGCTGTGACCGGAACGTTTGTATTTGTATATACGATTGACGGATATATGATTGCGCTTTTCCTTTCCTGCCTGGCGGTTTTGCTTGCCGTGAAGGTGAGGTGGGGATTTGCTCCGGCAATTCTTTTGCTTGGATTTTCCATAGGTGTTTACCAGTCCTATTTTTCGGTGGGGGCATTGCTTTGTATCTTCCTGCTGATCCGGCAGATTTTAAATCATCCCGGAGAGTGGAAGGTTTTTTGGGCCAAAGCATGGCGGTTTCTTGTGCTCGGAGTCGGCAGTTATGCATTCTATGTCATTACACTCAAAATCATGCTGGCCGCATCCGGAAGAACGCTAAGCGGCTATCAGGGAACCGACAAGGTCGGAACGGTTTCGTTTCACCTTTTGCCCGCGGGTATTCTGCAGGCATACAGGGATTTTAAGGACTTTTCTCTTCCGAACGGCTCTATGGGCGAAAATATATGGATGAAGCTGGCATATACCGTTTTTGCGCTGATTTGTTTTATCTTACTGGTATATCTTATTGTCAGGAAAAAAGTTTACCGCAAAGTTCTGAGTCTAATTATGTTGATTGTTCTGTTTGCACTTGTTCCGCCCTCTGCTTCCATGATCTGCATCATGGCACCGGACGTGCTTTTCCATATCCTGATGCGCATGCCCTGGGCAATCCTGTTTGCTTTCGGTCTTTCGCTTTTGACGGAGGAAGAGGCGGAAGAACTCGGAAAGAAAAAAATCGGAACCGTCCTCTCTTATGCGGGGTTTGTTGCGCTGGCATGCTTGATCCTGAATTTTGTTTTGGCAGCAAATATCGTTTATTTCAACTTAAACGAACGCTATGAAAAAACATATGGCCTTTGCGTTCGTATCGTTGACCGCCTGGAGCAGACGGAAGGGTACAAAAATACGGATGCCGTGGCGATACTTGGAGGATTTCCGAATGCGGAGAATTATCCGTCTACGGACATTACGGGACAGATAACCGGAGGGTATCATTCGACTTCGGGAGATTACTGTGTTGAGTCTTCGGAAAAGTACGCCGAATTTATGAAGCATTATCTGAATGTTACGATCACGGTGCCTCCCCTGGAGGATCAGATCGGTCTTTCACAAACTAAGGAATTTGAGGAAATGCCGTATTTCCCGGAAAAAGAATCGATTCAAAACATCCATGGCGTATGGGTGATTAAATTAAACGGATAGGGGTATAACATGAAAATTCTGGTTACCGGTGTGGCCGGACAGCTCGGTCACGATGTCATGAATGAATTGCATAAGCGCGGAATGGAGGGTATTGGCTCGGATATCGCTCCGGCGTATGCGGGTATTCCCGACGGTTCTGCAGTGGAAAGCATGCCGTATGTATCCATGGACATTACAGATGCGTCCGCCGTCAAAGAGGTTTTTGAGAGCATTAAGCCGGATGCGGTGATTCACTGCGCGGCATGGACGGCGGTCGATCTGGCTGAGGATGAGGACAAAAAAGAAAAGGTTTTTGCCATTAATGAAGGCGGGACTGCCAATATAGCGGAATGCGCCAAAGAAGCCGGAATAAAAATGATGTATATCAGCACGGATTATGTGTTTGACGGCAAAGGTGAGAAACCGTGGGAACCGGATTGCACGGATTACGCGCCGCTAAATGTATACGGCGAGAGCAAACTTGCCGGCGAAAAGGCGGTAAGCAGCAGACTCTCTGCGTTTTTTATTGTACGTATTGCGTGGGTATTTGGGAAAAACGGCAAGAATTTTATTAAGACAATGTTGAACGTGGCCAAAACCCATGATAAACTTAAAGTGGTATGCGATCAGGTGGGGACACCGACGTATACTTATGATTTGGCCAGACTTTTAGTCGACATGATCCAAACGGAGAAATACGGCTATTATCATGCGACGAATGAAGGCGGATATATCAGCTGGTATGATTTTGCGAAGGAAATCTTCCGTCAGGCGGCCGAACTTGGTCATGAGGAATATTCCGGGGACAGACTGACCGTGGAAGCGGTTACGACAGCCGAATACGGTTCTTCCAAGGCGGTGCGTCCGTTTAATTCAAGACTGGATAAGACCAAGCTGACTGCATCCGGATTTGAACCACTTCCGACCTGGCAGGATGCACTGGAACGATATTTAAAAGAAATTGGGGAGTAAGCATATGTGGGGGAAACTATCTAACACACAACGATTCATATTAATCGGCGTTGTTGTATTGGCAATCGTGGATCTGATTATGTGGGCAAATGTGGCAAAGTTAAAGAATCCGTTCAGCCGTTTTGAAGATGCCCTGAATGCGGGAAATGCAAAGAAGGCAGTGGAATGCTATCAGCAGATGCAGAAACCTTCCCAGAAGAAAAACCGATCCGAAGCCGAAAAACTGGGTATTAAATATGCCAAAATCCGTGTGGGTGAATATCTGCAGGGAAAAGCTCCTTACGAGGCTGTTTCTGAAGATATTTATGCCATGAAGGATACGGTGCTTGCCAAAGACCAGCAGATTGGCGTGGAAATTGAGAAAATGGAAAACCGTTATGCTTCCGAAAGTGCTTTTGCCGCCGCAGAAGAGGCAAAGGCTGCCGGAGATTATATAGCTGCAAAGAAACTGTACGAGCAGGTTGAAAAACAATATCCCGAATATGAGGCATCACAGGTTGCCATTGCCGAATGCGATAAATTGCAGGATGACAGAGCCAGACAGGCAGTGGAAGATGCCATGCTCATGATTGATGTAAAATACGATATCCGCACTTACCTGAACGCAATTCAGTATCTGGATGAGTATATTCAGAAATATCCCGAAGATAATTTTGTGCCGGCCAGAAAACAGCAGTTCATGGATCAGTATTACAATCTCCAGCTGACCAATATCGATACACTTATTATGAACAAGGAGCCGGAGATGGCACTGAAACTTGCCAAAGAGTTAAAGGACTTTCTTCCGGAGCGGCCGGAGGCCGAAGAATATATCCCGCGTCTGGAAGAAGAGGTTGAGAAGGCCAAAGCGAAAAAGAAAAAATAAATGTCAAATCCGGTTAAACAGTTTTTCACAAAGGAATACGATGAAACCAATCCGGGAATTTCGGGCAGAAACTACGGAGCCTATATTCTGGTTTGTTTTCTCGGAGTTTTGATTTATGTTGTATATTATAAGTTTTCCTACAACATGATCGGCTTGGACACCTATAACGATCTGAAAGAACATACGCAGATGGCAAGTGCAATCTCGCTAAATCCGAAGGATTTGTGGGAGGCGTGGCTTCAGACTCCTTATCTTGGCTGGTTTATAACCCTGAAGGTTTTTATGAGGGTATTCCGGATGAATGCGGCAATGGCTGCATCCAACACATGCGCTTTGTATGCAGTGGTTTGTTACGGTATAACCTGTTTTATCGGAAACCGGATCGGAACTTATTACCTGAAAATTAAAGAACATGTTATGGCGTCTGCGGCAGTCGCATTTGCATTGGCATTCGCGTGGCCCTTATATGTTCCGGCACTGTTTCCGAATCAGTACCTAGGACAGTTTGCCATCAATCCGTTTCATAATGCCACACATATGTCCGTTAAATGGATCGGGATTTTGTGCGTTGCGCTAGTGGTGGATCTCTTCCGCCTGGAGTATGGGAAAGAAGCCATGTTTTTTACGGGAAAGTGGTTTGGCAAAGCCCGTTTTGTGTTCTTTTCCGTGGCGTTGTTTGTTTCGGTACTCTATAAGCCGACATTCGCTTTTGTATTGTTACCCGCAGGACTGGTTTTCTTCCTTACGGAATGGATCCGTCTTCTGGCTGCAAAGAGCGGAGAGGTCAAAAAACTCGGAAAACTGCTTTTGAAAGTTATACTTGCCTGTCTTCCGGCTGTTGCCTATATTGCACTGGAATATATCGCATTCTATTTTTGGGGAGATAATAACGGTGATTCGAGAGTAGCCTTGGCGGTGCCTTTTACCGCATGGCGTCTCTTTTCAGGCAATATTTTATTATCCGTAATTGTGGCGGTGGCATTTCCGCTATGGATGGTGATCACCGATCCGAAGTATTTCTTCCAGAGCCTGGAAGGAAAACTATCGGTCATCAGTTTTTTGGTGGGATTTGCCGAGTTTGCATTTTTGATCGAGACCGATTACCGGATGGAACATTTGAATTTTGCATGGGAATATATGTCCGGCATGCTTGTGATTTTTGTACTTGCCGGCGCGAGGCTGTTGGTACATACGTTTAAAGGGGAAGGAAAATTATCCAAAATCAGAGTGATTGTCGGTTGGGTATTGTTATTTGCCCACATGTTTGCGGGCTTTGTCAATATTAATCCGACAGCCTATATTCTGTAACGGACGGGGGAAAAACATGAGTACGCTTTATTTGATGACAAATGCAGATGCAGCGAAAACATTGACAATTGTAGCATTGCTGTTGTTGCTGGTGATTGTTTTCAATATTATTTTGTTCATTTACATCGCCATTCGAAGAAAAGGTGTAAAACAGCCTCGCAAAACGGAAGGCATTAATCTTGCGCTGATCGGAAACGAGGAAGAGAAAGCAAAAGAGGAACCGGCTCCTGCTGATGAGCCCGCACCCGCTCCCGCCAAAAGCCCCGCCAAGCCTTTCAGTCTGTTTAAGAAAGGCACAAAGTCCGAGGGATGCGAAATTGTGTTGACAGATATTGCACATCCGGAACGGTCTTTCTATGCCGAAGGAAAGAAGGAATTTCTTGTCGGAAGACGTCCGCAGATGGATCTTTGCATTCCGGATGACGGTTATGTGTCCGGTACACATTGTAAATTCGAAATCGTGGACAACAATCTTTTCATAACCGATTTGGAGTCTTCGAACGGAACGAAGGTGAATGGAAATAAAATTACGGAGAAAGTCCAGATTACGGAGAATGATATCGTACGAATCGGCAAAGCCGAGTATCGTGTGAATTATCAGTAAATAGGGGAAATAAAGGAATCAGGGATTGATGAAGGAAACGGAAAAGAAGAAAAAGTCAAATCCATTGGCGCCGGTGACGATTATTTTGTCGGTTTGTACACTGGCGGCCATTTTTTTGTGTGTAGCCCTTGGCATTTTGTACGTAAGGAATAATTCGGATAAAAAAGAAACTTCCGAAACCAAAACAAGTGAAGTTTTGGGGGTTCAGGAAACCTACACCAAAGCCGAAGTGGACGAGATGGTTGCTTCGGCCCGCCAGGAAGGCGAAACATTGAAGGAAACGGAGATTAAAGAATACCTTCGTACGGAGGCTGAGTCTCAAAGCCCTTCTTTCGCCACGGTCTTACGAACTCTCTTTACGGACAGTGTGGTATATCCGGGAGACGGTAAATTTTATTTTGAAACCATTTCCGACAGTATTCCGGCAAATCCTTATGAGAAAGATAAATTTCAGACGGATGAAAACGGTTATCGGTATTATATAGACGGCGAGGCTACGAAGAGTATTCTGTGTATCGATATATCCGCGCATCAGGGTTCCGTTGATTGGCAAGCGGTTGCAAATTCCGGTGTACAGGCGGCTATCATCCGCGCGGGATACCGCGGATACGGAAGCGGAAAAATGGTCGAAGACGAGTATGTCAAAGGCAATCTCGAAGGGGCTCGGGTAAACAATATTAAAACCGGAGTATATTTCTTCTCACAGGCTATTACGTCGGAGGAGATTGACGAAGAGGTTGATATGCTCATTGAACTGGTTGCACCGTATTCCATTGAAGGACCGATTGCAATTGATGTGGAGAAACTGGATGCGGATACCGCCAGGGGAAATGCACTCTCCCGTGAAGACAGAACACTTCTGGTCAGACATTTCTGCGAAAGAGTGAAAGAGGCCGGATATCAGCCGATGATTTACGGAAATGCGTACTCTTTATTCCATATGCTGAACTACAGCGAACTGACCGAATTCCCGGTTTGGTACGCATATTATTCCGACAACCTGTATTTTCCGTATGATCTAGGCGTATGGCAGTATTCGTCAACCGGAAGAGTCAACGGCATCAGCGGGAATGTGGATTTGAACGTAATGTTCCTCCCTTCCGTGGATGGACCGGCGGAGGAGAATGAATGATTTATTTTCGTGCGGATGCAAACGAAAACATCGGCCTCGGACATACCATGCGTTGCCTGGCTCTGGCTGACGCGTTTCGTTCTCTCGGACAGGAATGTTGTTTTATAATCGCATCCGATTCCGGAAGTGAATCTTTAATTCGCGAAAGAGGATATTCCGTAAAGCGATTAAATAACGGATATCTGAATATGGATGAGGAGACAAAGGAACTGGGGCGTATCCTTTCGGATCCGGAGATTCTTTACATTGTTGACAGTTATTTTGTCCCCGAAGGGTATTATGAGAAAGTGAAATCCATGATTGCCGGAAAGGGGAAGGTAATCTGCTTTGATGATATGATTGAAACGGCTTTTCCGACGGACGGGCTGATCAATTATAATGTGTATGCCGATTCTGCGAAGGTGGAGGAATTGTACCGAAGAAACGATGTTCCGTTTCCGGACTGTTATCTCGGGATTTCATATGCACCTCTTCGGATGGCTTTGGGAGAACTTCCGAAAGAACTGATTATCAACCGAAAGGGTGCGAATGAAAAACATGTTCTTTTATCCTGCGGCGGAGCGGATCCCGAGAAAGTGACGGTCCGCTTTCTGGAGTATTTGAGGCAAAACGGTTCGCAGGATGAGTTTGTTTTTCATATTCCGGTCGGTGCGGTGAATGCATCTGCCCCGGAAATCCGTTCTTTGGCCAAAGACCTGGGCCACGTAGTGCTCTATGATCACATTCGCGAGTTCAGGGCTTTTATCCGGCAGATGGATTTTGCGGTTTCGGCTGCGGGATCTACGGTTTACGAACTTTGCGCGGAAGGAATTCCGTCAATTACTTATGTTCTTGCGGATAATCAGATGGGAATTGCAAAGGAGTTTGACAGACTCGGTCTGGTGCCCTTTGCGGGAGACTGCAGGAATAACGAAGAATTTATTTCCGGCCTCATGCGTTGTCTGCATGATTTGAGCAGCCGGAACGATTTGGATGATTTAAAGAAAAAAATGCAAAACACCGTGGACGGTTTGGGCGCCAAACGTCTTGCGGAAGCTTTGCTGAAAGATAATCGAGGGTAGTTGTAATGTTACAGTTTTTGAAAGATATGGTATGCAACGAGGTGCTGGTCAGTGCCATCGGAAGCTGGGTGATGGCGCAGGTTGTAAAAACCTTCATACACCTGTTTGCTACAAAGAAATTTGTTCCGGAACGTTTGATCGGAAGCGGCGGAATGCCATCCTGTCACTCTGCGGCCATGTGTGGTCTTACCACATCGCTTTTGATTAACGAGGGAATATCATCTCCGATTACAGCCATTGCCTGTGTAATGTCTGTTGTGGTAATGTATGATGCCGTCGGCGTCAGAAGAGAAACGGGAACGCAGTCGGCGGTATTGAATGAAATTCTGGAAAACGACCGTCGGGGCGAGAGTCGTCTGACGGAAAGAAAACGGCTGCGGGAGCATATCGGTCACACTCCGATCCAGGTTTGGGTGGGAGCAGCCCTCGGTATTGCTTTTGCACTTGTTTATTGTCTGGTGGTTATTAAGTGAGTAACGAAATCGGCAAAAAGAAGAATCCCAAAGTGAGTGCAGTTCTCTGTACGGTACTGATGATTCTGACTCCGGTCATCATCAGTTTGCTCTATGCCGCTTTCTGGGGGATTATCAAGAAAGCGGATCCTTTTCCGGGCATTATCTGGAATGATGAAGCCGTTTATTTAAAACTCATCGAGAACTATGCAAAGCATCTTTCGCCCCTGGGCTACTGGGGATTTAATGCAAACCATGCCATTCTGGGTTCAGGCCCGGCCTGGAGTCCCGCAATCATACTTCCGTATGCCCTTTTGGCCAAGATTTTTCCGACGGGGCAGTCTTTTGTTTTCTTTGCCAATCTGTTTTTTATGGTTCTGGCGAACCTCGTATTCTGGCTCTTGGCCAGACCGGAACGTGAACAGAATGTCAGACTGATCGGATTTCAACTCTTTTTTGTTCCGTTGCTTTTGTACCTGACTACAAATATGTCGGAGATCTACCGTTATGCCATTGCTGTGGTCTTGGCGGGGATGCTCTATTATCTCTATTTTGCCAAACAGAGAAAATGGTGGATCTCGTATCTGATCATTCCGCTCTTTTTCTTATATTCCGTGCAGGTTTATACCTTCTTTGCGTTTGCAATCCCTCTCTATGTCTGTGCATTGCTGAAAGAAAAGAAAGGGTATATCCGCTTTTTGGTTTCCCTTCCGGTTACGGCAATCGTTGGGGGGGGAAGCTATTATTTCCTGCATTTGATTTCCAGCAATTATAATATTGGCAAGACGGAAAGCCTACTGGCTGCACTTTCGGCGAAGGACTTTGCCGGTGCGGTTAAGAGTACACTGTATATGGCCAAGGACGGTCTGCTTGGCGTATGGGAGCTGAAAAATTATTTCAAATCGGAACCGATCTATCCCTACAGCGTTATTCTGGCATTGGTAATGATCGGAGTCGGTCTCTTCATGGCATTTCGCGGAAAAGCCAATCCGGAAAAGAAGGATGATGCTTATCTCGGCCGGATGATAGCACATTCCGTGGCTTTGTTTTATGCCATGTATATGACGCTCTATACCATTCTGCCCGATACATTTTACCGCGGAACGCAGATCGTGATACTCTTTTCTTTGTACCTGCTTGCCATGTGCAAACGGGAATACCTGGTGCGCCTTTTACTGCTGGTCAGCCTGGCGGGAGTATTTCTGTCGGCCGGAAGGTTCCGCTATTTTACCGCAGACAGATATGCACATTCAGCCGTGCAAGCGGAATGGAATACTTTGAGAAATGACTGGGAGAAGGTTTTGAAAGCAGATCCCTCCAAAGATAAATGGGAGAATACAATCTTAATGTATACCATGGAGCCGAAAGCAATTTGTGCCGTACCGGTCGGACCGGCCGAAAATTTCGTGCTGGAAGAGGGTACCTTTTCTGAAAATCCGGAGTATTTACTGTTCTCCAAACTTTCGTCAGAAGAAGCCAATCCGGAATGGATCGTCAGATCCTACGAACGGATTTATACTGAGAATAGAGATGTTTTAGATAAAAATTATATCGTGATTTACGAAACGGATTCCTATATTATCTACAAGAAAGGGCAAAAATGAGCGAGGTTTTGGTCAGCATTATCACCCCTGTGTACAATGCCGAAAAATTTATAGCGAATACGGTCGACAGTGTCCTTGCCCAAACTGTGGATAAGTGGGAGCTGATTCTGGCCGAAAACGGATCGAAAGACGGGACGAAGAAAATTTTAGAGGAACTGCGGCAGAAAGACCCCAGGATTAAAGTGATGTATCTTGGCGACAATGTCGGCGCCGCCAAGGCGAGAAATGCCGGAATCAAAAAGGCGTCCGGACGGTATATCGCTTTTCTGGACGCGGATGATCTTTGGAATGAGAACAAATTAAAAGATCAGATCCGCTTCATGGAGAAGAAAAATGCCGCTTTTTCATTTACCGGATATGAATTTGGCACCGAAGCTGCCGAGCCGACGGGGAAGATTGTGCATGTTCCGGAGAGCCTGACATACAGGCAGGCTTTGAAGAATACGACCATTTTTACTTCGACCGTCATGTTCGATACGCGTAAAATTGCCAAGGAAGAGTTGTTCATGCCTGCGATCAAGAGCGAGGATACGGCACTTTGGTGGCAGATTTTAAGGAGCGGGAAGAAGGCCTACGGCCTCAATAAAAACCTGGTTTTATACCGCAGACCCGCCAAATCCCTATCCTCAAACAAGCTCGAGGCGGTTCGCCGTATCTGGTATCTTTACCGCAAGTGGGAGAAGTTAAATGTCTTCCAAAGTGCATGGTATTTTATCCATTGGGGAGCACGTGCGGTGAAACGCAGAATTTAAGTCGGAAAAACAGGGAAAATAAAGCGCCGAAAAGCGCTTGTTTTCTTGAAAAAAGGTCTTTCGTGTGGTACAATAAAATGAACTATGCTTTGCTCTGACTCGGGCATTAAGGTCATTTCAAAAAATACCGCATGGGAGATTTTTTTATGAGAAAAAGAGATGCCGCCAAACGCATACTGGTCCTGTTACTGGCTTTTGTTGAATTTGCCATTGATGTAACGGGATATGCTTTATTATGGTTTTGGAAATACAAAGAGTCCGTCCAGGTTCAGTTCTGGCAGAAAGGTGATATCCTGGTCATCACTATTTACGCGGTGATCCTGGCTACCTTCTGTTTGGCATACGGTGCAGGTAAGATCGGTTACCTGCGTAGCTTTGAAATATTCCTTTCCCAGGCTATTTCCATCCTGGTGACGAATGTAATTGCCTACGCCCAGTTGTCTTTGATGAATGCGGGCCTTGCCAAAATCAAATATATTCTTGCACTTACCGCAGCACAGTTAGTCTTTGCACTGATCTGGGCATATGTGTCGAATTTTATCTATCGCATCGTATTTGCTCCGAGAAACCTTTTGCTGGTATCCGGAGACCGTCCGGTTGACGCGATCGTCAAGAAATTCAATTCCCGAAAAGACCGCTTTGCCATCTCCAAGATCATGAATATCTCGGAAGATGAGGAGAAGATCAAAGAGGAAATTCTCAAACACAAAGAGGGACTTGTTATCTGGGATATTCCCACCAAATCCAGAAACAATCTGTTGAAATTCTGCTATTCCAGGTCCATTCGCGTTTATATGATGCCGAAGATCTCCGACGTCATCGTACAGGGCGCGGATGTTCTGCATTTCTTTGATACACCCATCATGCTGACGAGAGAGTATCCGCTAAGCTTTGAGCAGCGTGTTATCAAGCGCCTGATCGATTTGATTTGTGCACTGATTCTGATCATCGCGACCTCTCCGATCATGCTGATTACCGCCATTCTGGTGAAACTTTACGACGGCGGTCCGGTATTCTACAAGCAGAAACGGGTTACCATCGGAGGCAAAATCTTTAAAATCATCAAATTCCGTTCCATGCGCGTGGACGCGGAAAAGGATGGCCAGGCAAGACTCGCTTCCAAAAAGGATCCGCGAATTACACCCATCGGACGTTTTATCCGTAAAGTCCGTATTGATGAACTTCCGCAGTTATTCAATATCCTTTCTGGTAACATGTCCTTTATCGGTCCCAGACCGGAACGTCCGGAGATTATCAAAGAATATGTGAAAGAGATGCCTGAGTTCCGATTCCGCACCAAGGTAAAAGCCGGCCTTGCGGGATATGCACAGGTCTACGGCAAATACAATACAACCCCGTACGATAAACTGAAACTGGATCTGATTTACATCGAGAATTACACGACGTGGCTGGATTTAAGACTGATGCTGCTGACATTGAAAGTACTGTTTATGCCGGATGCAACGGAAGGTGTTTCCGCCGGACAAATTACGGCGCTTAAGCAGGATGCCAGAGAGGACAGAAAGTAGAAAGAGGACTTTTCATGAAGGAAACCGTAAACATTAAACTGTTGTTTTTATATCTTTTGAGAAAATGCTATCTGGTTTTACTTGGTGCCTTACTCGGTGCACTTTTATTCGGCGGCGGATATTATTTGAAAAATTTCACTTTCGCACCCTCACCCGACTGGGTGGCCAAATCGGAGCTTTACTTAACCTATGCTCCCGAGGTACGTCTTGAAAATGTTTATATTAACGACTACACCTGGCAGACGCTTTCGGCGTCCGATGCCTGCCTTGACGAGGTCATGGCAAATCTTTCTTTTGATACGACGAAGGAGTATTTAAGAAGTGTTGCAACGGCCGGTCTTGAAAGCGATGTCCGTCTTGTGATCCTGACAGTTACCTGCAAAGATCCGAAGGAAGCGGTGGATATTGCTCATGCTTATGAGAACGCCCTGATTAAACTGGGCGAGCGCATGGTGGATGTGGAAGAGGTGCAGATTTTTACTTCCCCGCAAACGGCGGAAAAGAAAACGCAGGATAACCGTACGCTTCGCATGTGTATTACGGGCGCGGTGGTCGGAGCAGTCTTTGCATTGTTGATTCTTCTCTTTGCCTTTGCGTTGGATGATTCGGTTTTTCTTCCGGAACAGACGCGGATGCGCTACGGCATTCCCACACTTCTCTGCCTTGATAAGGACGGAAATGCGATCTCCGAATGGAACAAAGAAACCGGAAAACTGAATCTTGAAAATACACTCAAAGACAAAACGAAAGTATATTTAAGCGATGTATCTTCCGAAACCGGTTGCGGCAGGGAGGACATCAAAGCACTTGCGGAGAAAATCGTATCATTCGCACCTGCGGGCGAAGTACTGCAGTGTACGGACGGCATAAACGAAAAGCCCGAAGCGGTATCCGAAATAAAGAATTCCGACGGTGTGATTCTTTTACTCCGTGCGGAAAACCGCAGAGGAAAACTTCTGGAACGTGCCCTGGATTTGTTAAAAACGCAGAACATTCCTGTACTTGGATTTGTTCTTTACGGAACCCATAAAAAGAGATTGCTTCGCTATCTGGGAAGCAGGGAAAAGTAGGTAAGCGCATTGAAACTCGAAGTCCTGATTTCTTCCCTGAAAAACAAGCCGGAAGAACTGATCCGAAAAATGCATATTGAGACGGATGCGGTTTTGGTCAATCAGTGCGACGAAAGAAAGCGCGCGGAAGAAAAAATTGACGGATGCCGTATTCTGATTATCTCCGACGACGGACGCGGAGTCGGACGAAGCAGAAACCTTTGCCTGGAAAACGCGAATGCCGAACTTGTGCTTTTCTCGGATGAGGACATTATTTACGATGCCGGCTATGCGGACAAAGTTATTTCCGCTTTTGCGAAAAGACCGGATGCCGACCTGATTTTGTTCAATGTTCGTGTAGATCCGAAGCGAAAGACATATTGGAATGAAGAGGAGAAAAAGATCGGCAAATTAAACTGCGGACGCTATCCGGCCTACTCCATTGCGGCAAGAAGAGATTCCCTGGTGAAGGCTGGCGTAAAGTATTCCCTGCTTTTCGGCGGGGGGGCGAAATACTCCAACGGAGAAGATTCCCTCTTCCTGACAGATTGTTTAAGAAAAGGATTAAAGATATTCACTTCCACGGAGGTTCTCGGCGAAGAGGAGTATCGTCAGTCCACCTGGTTTAACGGATTCAACGAGAAATACTTTCACGACAGAGGTGTGTTGTTTGCCTTTCTCTATAAAGGATTTGCACCGCTTTGGGCGTTCCGCTTTGTGTATTTAAAACGAAACATAGAAACGAAAGAATTGGGCAAAAAGAAAGCCTGGAAACTGATCACGGAAGGAATCAAAGAGGGGAAAAGGATTCGGGAATGTTAATCTATCTGATTCTGGCAGCCGTAACCGTGGCGCTCGGACTGCTGGTTGAACCGAAAGAGAATATCGTTCCTGTTACGGGTGCGAATGCATTTACCAGAGGAAAACTGAAAAATTTCAGTCTTCTTTTCGGGATTTTTTTCTCGCTCCTTGCAGTAAGCGCCTGCCGTATTGCCATCGGAAACGATTATTGGGAATACACTTCGATATTCAGTCTGATCAGCCAGAACCGTTATGTTTCCACGGAGTTTGGGTTTAATTTCTTTGTCCGGGTCTGTCATTTCCTTTTCGGGAAGGAAAACTACATTGTTATTTTCGGACTGATTGCCGCGCTGACCATTTTCTTTTCGCTTCGCGCCATATATGCACTCGGCGAAAAATTCGGATATTCGTTTTTCCTGTATATGATATTCGGCATTTACCTATCCGGATTTAATTCCGTCCGCTACTATCTGGTTCTTGCGGTGGCAATGTTTGCGGTGAAATTTTTGTTCACCAAAGAATACGAGAAATTTGTTCTTTTGATTTTACTTGCGTCCACCTTCCATATGGCGGTTTTGTTCTGCTTGGTGGTGTATCCGCTTGCAAAGCTTAGATGGAAAGTATGGGTTTATCCGGTGCTGGGCGTGTTTGCGGCAAGCCTTCTGGCATTTCCGAATTTCTACCGGCGGATTATCTTTTTCTTCTATCCGTTCTACGAAGGTTCGGTTTATGATACGCAAACTACGAGCGTAGTACAAATAGCAAGATGTGTGGTGGTTTTACTGTTTGCCGTAGCATTTCTTAAAACCGGATGGCAGGAAAAGGAACAGAACCGGTTTTACTTTAAACTGAATCTTCTTGCATTGATTGTTTATTGCTGTTGCTCGTTTATGCCGGTGATTTCGAGAATCGGATATTTTTTAAATGTATTTCAGATCTTCCTGATTCCGTCCGTAATTTTGGGAATTCGGAAGAAGTGGCTTCGAATCGTCGTTACGGTGGCGGTATTCGTTGCCGGAGCTGGATATTTTCTTTTCTTCCTGCATACCTGCAAAGATGAGGCGACACATATTGTTCCGTATTGGAACTGGATTACGCATTAAAAGGAATGGCCATGAAGTTTACTGTTGTTACGGTGTGTTTTAATGCCGGAGACAAACTGAAGGAGACAGTTATAAATATCCTTGCACAAAAGGATGCGGACTTTGAACTGCTCATCAAGGACGGAGCATCAAAGGATGATTCGCTCCTTTCCTGCAAAGAATATCTTATTTCGGAAGGATATCACCTTTCCGAAAGTGACGGACTGCAGGAAATATACGTAAAAGAAGGCGGTTTTCCGGATGTTCGCATTTACAGTGTTCCGGACAGCGGGATATATGATGCCATGAATTATGCGGTTAAAATGGCCAAGGGTGATTACATCTCTTTTATGAACTGCGGAGATTCGTTTTATTCACCGGATGTACTTTGCAAAACCAAGGAAGTGATGGAATCAACCGGAAACAAAAAGATTTATTACGGCGATGCATATTTCCGCCGTGCGGGAAATATCATGCATCTTCCGGAGAAAATCACACCATCCCAATGTTATCGTCATATTCCCTGCCACCAGGCCTGCTTCTTCAAGCGCGAACTTTGGAGAAACAAGCAGTTAAATCCGAAATACAAGATCCGTGCCGACTATGACTTTTTCCTTTACAACTATTTTGTCGGTAAAGCCAGACCGGTCTGCCTGAACATGGTCGTGGCGGATTACGAAGGCGGTGGATACAGTGAAAGCAAAGAAAATCGCAGAAGAGACCGTGAAGAGCACAGATCCATCACGGAAAAATATATGAGCAAAAAACAGATCCGGAAAGAAAAGTTGTTCGGGGTGATTACCCTGCAACCGCTCAGACGTTGGATCGCCTCCGATTCTCCGTTTTCGGGAGCGTATGACCGTTTAAGAAAGAAAATGTATCGATGAAGGTTTTGTGGATTTGCAATCAGTGTCTCCCACAGATTGCCGAGAAACTGCATATTGCATCTTCCAGCAAGGAAGGCTGGCTTGCCGGTCTGTTTGATGCTTTGTCCAAGAAGCCGGACCGGTTTAATCTGGGAATTGCATTTCCGTATCCGGATAATAAGGATTTTGATTTTGACGGAATTTCCGCCTTTGGTTTTGTGGAAGATACGACGCGCCCGGAAAATTATGATGAGGCGGTAACCGAAAGGATGAAGCAGATCATGAACGCTTTCCGACCGGATGTGGTTCATGTTTTCGGTACGGAATACGCACACACACTGTCTGCGGCCAAGGCACTTGATTGTCCGGAGAAACTTCTGATCGGTTTCCAGGGCGTATGCACGGCGTTGGCTGAGAATTATCTGGTCGGCGTTGACGAAGAGTGGATTAACAGCACCACACTTCGCGATATTTTAAAGGACGATACATTGCCCAAACAGAAGGAAAAATTCGAACGCCGGGCGGAGCATGAAAAGGAAGCGATTCTGCTTGCGGGCTACACAACCGGACGGACCAGACTGGACAGCAAATACAGTGATTTCCTGAATCCGGATGCGAAATATCTGCCGATGAACGAAACCATGCGAAGCACGTTCTATGATGGCAGATGGAATGCGGAAAAGATAAAAAAGCATTCGATTTTTGTTTCCCAGTGTGATTATCCGATTAAGGGATTCCATATTCTGATCAAAGCTTTGGAACTTGTCCGAAGAAACTACCCGGATGTTACGGTCAGGGTTGCGGGAAATACAATTACAGGTGTAGGCGGAATCAAGAAAAAGGTTTTAATCTCAACTTACGGAAAATACCTGAAAGAACTGATGCATAAAACAAAGACCTCGGATTGCATCGAGTTTATGGGATATTTATCGGCAGAGGAAGTAAAGAGGGAACTTCTTTCCTGTTCATTGTTTGTACTTCCTTCCGTAATGGAGAATTCCCCGAATTCTCTTGCTGAGGCCATGCTTCTCGGGGTTCCGTGTGTGGCAAGTAATGTAGGTGGCGTTGCTGATATCCTTTCTCCTGAAAGGGACGGCATTTTATACGAAGGAAACGATCCCGGTAATCTGGCTACCGCAATCCGTAAGATGTTTGAAATGGTTGATGCGAACGACAGGATCCTTTCCGACATGCTGGATGCGGCTGCTTCGGATGCAAGAGCCCGCCATGACGGAAATCGGAATGCGGAAACACTTTGCTCCATCTACGAGACAATCGTGCAAAGACAGGAACGGACCGAAAGATGAAACTGACCTTTATTTCCAATTACATCAATCACCATCAGATTCCGCTATCGGACGAACTCTATCGAATTCTTGGAAAGGATTATGTGTTTGTTCAGACGGAACCGATGGAAGAGGAAAGAATCCGTCAGGGCTGGGCAAAGGATTATTCGGCGCTTCCGTATCTGCAAATATATGCGGATGATTCCGAAGGGGTTCAGAAAATCATCGATGAAAGTGATGTGGTTATTTTCGACGGTTTGGATGATGAATCCTATATCGCAGGCCGGCTTGCCGAACAAAAAATAGTGATTCGGGCATGGGAGAGGCTTTACAGGGAAGGACAGTGGAAGGCAATTTCTCCGAAGGGATTGATTCGCAAGTATCACGATCATACCAGATACTCAGATGCACCCGTATATCTGCTTTGCTGCGGAGCTTATGTTGCGGATGATTTCGAAATCATCAGGGCTTATCGTGGCAAACGGTTTAAATGGGGCTATTTTCCCGCATTTATCCCCGCGAAGGATGGCGGGATTCTGAAAAAGAATTCCGTTCCGAAGATTCTCTGGGCCGGACGTTTTCTGAAGCTGAAACATGCAATGGATGCGTTGCAGGCGGTAAAGAAAATGGCGGATGAAGGACTTGCGTTTGAGATGACCTTTATCGGCGGCGGAGAGTGCGAAGAGGAATTAAAGAAATATACAGAACAAAACCGACTGGAAGAGAGGGTTTCTTTCACGGGTTTCCTGAAGCCGGAAGAAGTGCGCGCTTATATGGATGATGCCGATATCTATCTTTTTACCAGCAATTTTGAAGAAGGTTGGGGAGCGGTTATAAACGAAGCGATGAACAGCGGATGCGCGGTCATTGCATCTCATGCGGTCGGCGCGGCGCCGTTTTTGATCAAAGATAAAGTTAACGGACTGATTTACCGAAGCGGAAATCTGCAATCACTCGAGGATGCGCTTCGTATGGTCTTATCCGACGAAAACCTTAGAAAGAAACTTGGTGAAGAAGCGTATCGGACGATTGCCGAAGAATGGAATCCCAATACTGCGGCCGAAAGACTTGTAGCTCTTTGTGACAATCTTATGAGCGGAGAAATAACGTTCTGCGAAAGCGGTCCGTTGAGCGAAGCCAAAGTGATCCCGCAGCGGAAAATGTATGCATATGTTAAAGGGGAATGGACATGGAGGAAACCGGAATAGGTAAAACAGACAAAATATCGGTAGTGGTTCCGGTTTACAATGCCGAAAAGGATATCGACAGACTGGTGGATACTCTTTTATCGCAGACCTATCCGAACCTGGAGATCATTCTTGTGGATGACGGCTCCAAGGATCAGTCCGGTGTATTCTGCGATGCATATGCACAAAAATACGGGAATGTTTTTACGTTTCATCAGGAGAATGCAGGTTCTTCCGCAGCCAGAAATACGGGCCTTAGGCATGCAACAGGAGATTACATCGCATTCTGTGACAGCGATGATTATGTGGAAATCGACATGTACGAGCGCCTTCATTCGGCAGCGAAGGCTCATCCGTCGGGAGTTATTTTTCAAATCCTGACCTGTTACGAATCTACATCGGGAGAAATCTTAAAAGAGGCGGAATCTTCTTCGGGAGAGGTGGTATTTCATCCGGCCAAAGATGTCTTCCATCAGCTGATGTTGCATAAAGGAGATGCCTCGTTTTGTACCAAGCTGATCCGTGCGAATTTCATGAAAAACTTTGCGTTTCCGGAAGGGAAACTCAATGAGGATTTTGAACTGTTACTTCGCATGCTTCAGCAAACGGATGGCGTTTACAGTGTGGAAACACTCGGATATCATATTGTGCTTTCCGATGTGAGCAATACAAGAGGAACATTTAAAAGAGAATTCTACGATGCCATGATTGCCAATTCCGATACGGCATATAAACTGGCGGAAGAGAAATATCCGGAGAGTATTACCGCAGCGAAGAGATTCTGCCTGTTCCAAAGACTGGATTATCTGTTGCACATTCCGGTGAAAGAGATGAGGAACAATCCGGTTTGTGACGGGATAATTACCTACATTCGTAGTAACAAAGCGGAAATCGAGAGTAATCCGTTTCTGTCCGAGAAGGAAAAGAAGAATTTAAAGATTCTGATGAAAGCGCCCCGGTTGTCCAAGCGGGCACACGGGCTGTACATGAAGTTAAAGAAACCGGGCAAGACCGTAATCTATACCGGAGCCAAAGAAGAATAGATGCGAAAGGAAAGTACACGACTTTCATGAAAAAGATTTTAACGAAACTGAATGTCCTTTTGGACCGCAAGCAGAAATGGCAGATGGCCGGATTGATCTTTTTAATGTTTATCGGCGCGATTCTGGAAGCTTTTTCCATTGTTGCCATTATTCCCGTGGTTACGCTGATTCTGACACCGGAAGCACTTGCAGACAATAAAATCGTAATGACGCTCTATCATATATCCCCGTTTCGGACGGAGAAAGCATTTGGCGTTGCGATTCTGCTTATGCTGATTGTGGCATTCATCATTAAGAACATTTACATTTATTGGGAATATAAAATCTTATATAAATTCATTTTCACCAATCAGTTCAATACTTCGGAGCGTATGATGAAAAACTTTATCCGCAGGGATTATGAGTTTTTCTTAAGTGCCGATACGGCGGTTATTCAGCGTTCCATTACTTCGGACGTCAATAATATGTATGCTTTGATCCAGGCTCTTTTGACGCTGGTTTCCGAGGCAATTGTATTCCTGGGAATTGCCCTTACCTTAATTTTGAAGGATCCGCTGATGGCAGCCATTATTACGGTTCTTTTGGTAATCACACTGTTTGTTATCAAAATTTTTATCAAGCCGGTCATGAAAAAAGCGGGAGAAGAGAACCAGGAGTACTACAGCGGTCTTTTTAAACACATTTCCGAAACGGTCATGGGTATTAAAGAAATCAAGGTTTCCGGCAGAGAAAAGCAGTTTGTGGAAGATTACAAGGAATGCGGTAAGGGATATGTAGGAGCCGTACAGAAATATACTGTCATCAACAATATCCCCAGATTGATTATTGAAGTGGTCTGCATGGCAGGTGTGGTTTTGTATTTCCTCTATCTTTACCTTTACGGAGGCGATGCTGCCAAATCAATCGGAACACTTTCAGTGTTCGCGTTTGGCCTGACCAGATTGATGCCCTGTGCAAACCGGATTAACAATCAGTTGAACAATATCGCTTACTTTGAACCGTTCTTTATGGGAGTAACCGATAACCTGCAGGATGAAATACAGTCCGGCAAAACGGATATTTCCTCTTTGGAACCGCCGACGGAGAAACTTCCGGCGACGAAAGAAATCACAATGACCGATATTACATTCCATTATGCGAATACACGCGGTGTGAATATTTTGGAACATGCGAACTTAACGATCCCCATCGGTACGAGCGTCGGAATTGTCGGTACAACCGGTGCGGGCAAATCAACCATAGTGGATATCCTTCTCGGCTTGTTAAAAGCGCAGGAAGGTGAGATCTGCGTTGACGGCGTGAATATTTTTGAGAACGGAAACTATCGTAAATGGTTAAAGAATGTCGGTTATATTCCGCAGAGTATTTTCATGCTTGATGATACAATCCGAAGAAATGTGGCATTCGGAATCCGCGAGGAAGAAATTGACGATGACCGTGTTTGGGAGGCTTTGAAAGAAGCCCAACTTGACGAGTTTGTAAAGACACTTCCCGACGGAATCAACACCGGAATCGGAGAACGCGGACTTCAGATTTCCGGCGGACAGAGACAGCGAATCGGTATCGCAAGAGCTTTGTATGATGATCCGGAAGTTCTGGTTATGGATGAAGCAACCAGTGCTTTGGATAACGAAACGGAGAAAGCGATTGTGGATTCCATTAACCGCCTGCAGGGAAGCAAGACCATGATCATCATTGCACACCGACTGCAGACCATAGAGAAATGCGACGCGGTATACCGCGTTGAGAATAAACAGGTAATCAAGGAACGATAAAACGGAAGATGAAACTCAGTATTATAGTACCGGTATACAATATGGCCAAAGAAGGACTTTTGCAGTTTTGTATGGAGTCCCTGTTAAACCAGACGATAGACGATTATGAAATTATTGCTGTGGATGATGCATCCACGGATCAGTCGCTGGAAGTTTTACGCCAATACGAGAAAGACCATCCCGGGAGACTTAAGGTGATCGCCTCTCCCGAAAACAGAAGGCAGGGCGGAGCGAAAAATTTGGGAATCCGCGCGGCAAGCGGAGAGTGGTTTGGCTTTATCGACAGCGATGACTGGATAAGCCCGGACTATTACGAGAAGCTTTTAAAGAAAGCGCAGGAGACCGGTGCGGATATTGTCGGTTGCAATATCAATTTAACGTCCGAGCAGTCCTTTACGGTAGGCGAGGTCATCCGGAACAATGCCGACTCGCCGACGGGAGTTTTGGGGCCGGCAGATTATGCGAAGTTACTGCTTGACCCGGGCAGCATGGTAACGAAAATCTATCGCCGTGAGATTTTTATTGATAACGGCCTTTGGTTTCCGGAGCATGTTTTCTACGAAGATAACTGCCTTGCTCCGTTGACCATGCTTTGCTGCAGGCATTTTGAATATGTGGATGAACCGAATTATTACTACTACCAGAAACCCGATTCCACCACACACCATGTAAGCCGCGAGAAATGTGACGACCGAATGGATACAATGATTTACTTCATTGAGGAATGTTGGAAAAGAGAGTATCTGGAAGAATATCCGGAGGAAATCGAATACCGGTTTGCCGAGATTTTCTATGTAAACACATTGTTTACGTATATGATCGGAATGCCGTTTTTCAAGAAGCGTCTTTCCTTCCTCCGCCTGCTGCGGCAGGGCATCATGGAAACTTTCCCGGAATACGGAACGAATCCGTATTTTCTGGAAAAGCAGGATGCGGAAGTACAGAAACTGACCCGGATGCATTGTAAATCACCGTTTTTGTTTTTCTGGTATTATGAAGCGCTGACAACCTATCGAAAACTGTTTCGAAGAAAGAAAGGTTAAATCATGGAAAAATGTTCAATTGTAGTCCCTTGTTATAACGAAGAAGAGGCTCTTCCTCTGTTCTACGAGGAGACGGAAAAAGTTCTTGCCACCATGCCGATGCTGGAGTTTGAGTATTTGTTTGTGGACGACGGAAGCAGGGATGGTACGCTGGAAGTAATGCGTGCCCTGGCGGCAAAAGATCCGAAAGTGCATTATGTTTCATTCTCCCGTAACTTCGGAAAAGAAGCCGGAATGTTAGCGGGATTAACCGAGGCAACCGGTGATTATGTGGTTGTTATGGATGCGGATTTGCAGGATCCGCCCGAACTTTTGCCCGAGATGTACAAAGCGGTTAAAGAAGAAGGATATGACTGTGCCGCAACGAGAAGAGTGAACCGGAAAGGCGAACCTCCCGTGCGATCCATGTTTGCCAGACTGTTCTATCGCATGATGAACCGCATGGCAAAACTGAACATGATGGACGGTGCGAGAGATTATCGTTTCATGAAACGAGTCATGGTTGATGCCATCCTGTCCATGAAGGAATACCATCGTTTTTCAAAAGGAATTTTCGGATGGGTCGGTTTCAATACCAAGTGGATTGATTTTACCAACAGAGAACGTGTGGCAGGCAAAACGAAGTGGTCCTTCTTCTCCTTATTTGCATACTCCATCGAGGGAATGGTTGCATTTACCACTGCACCGCTTGAGTGGGCATCCTTTGTGGGACTTCTGTTCTGTTTCCTGGCGCTTGCATTTTTGATATTCCTGTTCGTTCGTGCACTGCTGTTCGGAGATCCGGTTATCGGCTGGCCGTCCCTTGCCTGCATGATTACATTCTTTGCCGGACTTCAGCTTTTTGTCAGCGGAATCATCGGCATGTATCTTGCCAAAGCATATAACGAGATTAAGGGAAGACCGGTATACATTATTCGGGAGAAGAAATAAGACAGATCATGAAAACATGGATGAGTAAGTTAAAACAAGAGAATATCATCATTCCGTTTCTGACTACGATTGTCGTCGGACTAATTGCACATTTTCCGGTCATGATCAACAATTTCCCGAATGCGGATACGATGGGAAGCCTTTACTTTGACCAGAATATGGTGACCAGCGGTAGATGGTTTCTGACCGTTGCCTGCGGCATATCGTCCTATTTTGATCTGAAGTGGGTAAACGGTGTTTTGTCACTGCTTTATCTGGCGCTCTCCGCAGTGGTTTTGGTGAAGTTCTTTGAAGTTAAGAGCAAAACCGTAATGGGAATCATCAGTGCTCTTTTGGTAACCTTCCCCGCAGTTTGCGCAACATTCGCATATATGTATACGGCGGACGGCTATTTCCTGGCATTGTGGTTTGCTTTCTTAGCCGTATATCTGACGAAGAAATATAAAAAGATCGGCTGGCTTTTCGGAGGAATCTTACTGAGTTTCAGTATGGGTACCTACCAGGCTTATCTGGCAGCGGCAATCCTTCTGTGCCTGTTTGATCTGATTTTATCCTGTGCACAGAATGAGAAAGTAAGAGATATTCTTCTTCGAGGGGTTCGCTTCCTGGTAATGGGCGTACTCGGCGGAGGATTGTATTTTGTTATTTTGAAGATCTGTCTGAAAGCGCAGGGAAAAGTCCTGGATACCTACCAGGGAATCAATACCATGGGAAAGATTTCGCTCTCCTCCCTTCCGGGTATGATTGCGAATGCATATCAGGATTTTCTGGGCTTTGCAAGGAACGGAAAGATTTTCGTGTTAAATGGATTTTCCCTTGCTGCTGTGGTATTATTATTCGGGGTAGCTTTGCTTGCTGTCCTGATGATCATGGCACATACGAAAGCGATTAAGAAGTGGTATCAGTCACTTCTTATTGTGCTGTTTGTTTTGCTGATTCCGCTCGGAGCCAATATTATTCTGCTGATTTCCGCGGAAGCATTTTATCATTTGCTGATGCGTCTTCAGTGGGGACTGTTCCCGATCTTTGCACTGGTATGCGTGGAGAAGGGATTATCCACGGAAGAGGGCAAAGTAAAAGGAATTGCCTATCTTGCTGGACTTGCAGGCGCACTTTTGTTTGTATGGCAGTTTATCTTATCGGATAACATCGCATACTTTAACATGAACGAGCGCTATGAAAAAACGTATGCCTACTGCTTGCGACTTGCCGACCGTATTGAGCAGACGGAAGGATACCATGTGGGTATGCCGGTCATGATGATCGGTGTTTTGGATGAAGATAAATATCCGGTGACTGATATCACTGGAGCAGTAACGGAACGCATTTTCGGAACGACAGGAGACATGCTGATCTATAAAGCGGAACAATATCAGGCATTTATGAGCCATTACCTGAATGTTTCTCTCAATGTCATCACGGATGCGGAAACGATTGTAGATATATATCATTCCGACGCATACCGGGAAATGGATTCGTTTCCGGCAAAAGACAGTGTAAAAGTGGTGGACGGTATATTATACATTAAAACGGAACCGCCCGAGAAAGCGAAATAAAGGAGAACAGAATGAGCGTATTATCGGTTGTCATTCCTTCCTACAACGAAGAAGAAAATATTGAGACAACAGCTGGGACCATAGGCGATGTTCTGAAAGAAGCAAATATCGATTATGAACTTGTTTTTGTTTCCGACGGGTCAAAGGACAGAACATTTGAAATCATTGAAGCGCTGTCTGAGAAAGATGCCCGTATCAAGGGAATTCAGTTTTCCCGAAATTTCGGAAAAGAGGCGGCAATTTTTGCCGGTCTTTCCGAGGCAAAAGGAGATTGCGTTTCCGTTATTGACTGCGACCTTCAACATCCTCCGAAAACACTGGTGGAAATGTACCGTCTCTGGGAAGAGGGTTATGAAGTGGTGGAAGGCATCAAGTCTTCCAGGGGAAAGGAAAGTCTTTTCCATAAGATGTTTGTCGGCATCTTCTATGGAATCATGAGTTCTTTGATGAAAATAGACATGAATGCCACTTCGGACTTTAAACTGTTGGACAGAAAAGCTGTGGATGCATTGCTTACATTAAACGAGAGCAATACCTTTTTCCGTGCGCTGTCCTTCTGGGTCGGATTCCGTTCCGTTCAAGTGGAATATGATGTGGCTGAACGAACAAAAGGAACGAGCAAGTGGTCTTTCGGAAGTCTGGTAAGATATGCCATTACCAATACGACATCCTTTACCACGGCTCCGCTTCGGATTATCGCAGTAGTTGGATTCATCATGGTGATCTGCTCCATCGCACTTGGCGTGGAAACATTGGTCGTATATTTCATGGGCGCGGCAGTGGAAGGATTCACGACGGTCATCCTGTTGCTTTTGATGATCGGAGGCGCCATTATGATCAGCCTCGGTATTATCGGCCATTATCTCGGAAGGATTTACGAAGAGGTGAAAGGCAGACCCAGGTATATTATCCGAAGCAGAACCGAAACCTGTAAGAAAACAAATCGGAATGAATAGAAAACAAATTGGAATCGGAGGATGAAATGATTCGTTTTAATGTACCCCCTTTTACGGGGAAAGAAATGGACTACATAAAGAAAGCCGTGGAGAATCAGAAGATCTGCGGTGACGGGGAGTTTACCGCCAAATGCAATGCATGGCTGGAGACCAAAACGGGAACGAAGAAAGCATTGCTTACAACTTCCTGTACCCATGCAACCGAACTTGCAGCAATCCTTGCCGATATTCAGCCGGGCGATGAAGTGATCATGCCATCCTACACGTTTGTGTCCACTGCGGATGCGTTCGTTTTACGAGGCGCCAAGGCGGTTTTTGTGGATATCCGTCCGGATACCATGAATATCGATGAAACGAAAATCGAAGAAGCCATCACGGAGAAAACGAAAGCGATTGTTCCCGTACATTATGCCGGTGTCGGCTGTGAGATGGATACGATAATGGATATTGCAAAGCGTCATTCGTTAATGGTGATTGAAGATGCTGCGCAGGGAATCATGGCTACCTATAAAGGCAAAGCGCTCGGAACATTCGGCGAATTCGGATGTTTCTCCTTCCATGAGACCAAGAACTTCTCGATGGGTGAGGGCGGAGCACTTTTAATCCGTGATGAGAAAAATATCGAGCCTGCCGAAATCGTCCGTGAAAAAGGAACCAACCGCGCGAAGTTTTTCCGCGGACAGATTGATAAATACACATGGGTGGATCATGGTTCTTCGTATCTTCCGAGCGAGTTGAATGCAGCATATCTTTACGCGCAGCTTGAACTTGCCGATGAGATTACAAAGAATCGTCTTGCAACCTGGGATATGTATCATGAGGGCCTTAAAGATCTGGAAGAACAGGGTAAAATTACTTTGCCGTTTATTCCGGCTGATTGCGTACACAATGCGCATATGTTTTATATCAAGGCCAAGGATCTGGAAGAGAGAAGCCGCCTGATTTCTTTCCTGAAAGAAAAGGAAGTGCTTGCGGTCTTCCATTACGTTCCGCTTCATTCCGCACCCGCCGGATTGAAATTCGGACGTTTCAACGGGGAAGACGTATATACCACAAAGGAAAGCGAAAGACTGGTACGTCTGCCTTTGTACTACGGAATTAAGACGAATGAAGTTGAGTATATCATCGACTGCGTAAGGGAATTCTATGGAGCAAAATAAGCTTTCGCACAAAGACCATATTGCGGTTTTCATCACGTCGTGCATCTGTCTCGGATTATTTTGCATGTATGCATTCCTGGGACATAAACTGTTTTTTGCAACGAACGATGATGTCATGCTGAAGGCGATACTGACCGGAGACATAACCGGAAAACCCGATGCGCATTTGATTTATGTGATGTACCCGCTCGGATGGATTTTAAAGAATCTGTACACGGCTTTCGGACGGATTCCCTGGTATGATCTGTTCATTACCGGAATTCACCTGGCAGCATATTTTCTGGTAATGATCCGCACGGGCTGTGTGTTTGGACAAAGAAAAAGAGAGCGTATTTTATATACCGCCAGTGCCGGACTTGTGTTTCTGACAATCGATTTTCCGTATTTCATCTGGCATCAGTATACTTCGCTTGCCGCAACGCTGGCAGCGGTATCGCTTTATTATTACTTAACCGCAAAGAAGGATGAAAACGGTTTAAAGATCGGGGAACAGATCGTCATCGGTCTATTCTTCATCCTGTCATTTTGGTTGAGAAAACAGGCACTGATCATGGCGCTTCCGCTCTTTGCATTAGCACTTCTTTACCGTTTTAACGGTAAGATCAAGCCAAAGAAACTTGTATTACCGGCAGTACTTCTTGTAGCCGGAATAATCTCCGTTTGTGTTGAAAAGGGAGCATATTCCTCCGCGGAATGGCAGAAATTCCTTTCGTATAACGCAAATCGTACGGATGTGTATGATTATTATCTTTTACCGTCGTATCAGGAGAATGTACAGAAGTATAACGATCTGGGAATATATGAAAATGACATGTATCCTTTGGGAGAGTGGGATTTGGGACTGTTCCCGGGATATCAGGAAAAGAACATGGAGAAGTTGGCAACGCTTTCGGGTGATGCCTGGAAGGATCTCCATTATCAGAAGTGGGAGATTAAGCATACGCTCAAGAGCGTTTGGAATCTGATCGTTCACCAGGATATTCAGCCGATCGGCCGGATCCTTACGGCTCTTACGCTACTTTCCGTTCCCGCACTTTTGGTATTAAAGAGAAAGAAAGCGGCGCTGATGGTTCTTTTGGGCGTTTTGTACGAAGGCGTATTTGTGACATATTTCGTATTCCGTACAAGATTTCCGGAACGTGTTTCCTACGGATTGTATCTTCTGGTGTTTTTCTTTATTGTCGGAATATGGTTCGGAAGTTTCGTCAATGATCCGGTTAAGAAGGAAAGAAAAAAGAGACAATTTCTTCCACCGCTGGCGGCCTTTATTTTCTTTTTCATGGTGGGAGTTTTGACTGTCAGATTGATCATGTTCAGCGGGCCATATACAAAGTATGTGAATAAAACAAATGAATGGAAGGCTGCAAATACCTACTTTGCCGCACATCCGGACAATGTGTATTTTTTAAAAACCGCTTCATTCGGTTCATACGGGGAAGAGATGTTTACCGGTAATACGTATGAGGGTGGAAATATTCTCAGAATGGGAAGCTGGATCATGGGAAGCCCGTTGTATGAGAAAAAAGTTTCTTCGCTTGCTTTGACGGAAGATGTCTGGGAAGCTTTGCCGGTACAGGAAAATGTTTATTATGTTCAGGATTCCGTTGTTTCGACGGATTGGCTGGAAGCTTTCTATGATGAAGATACAGGCGTGAAAGCGCAAAAAACGGTAGTTTCCTCAGAGGAGGCAGTTCCTCTCGGTGACGATAAAACCATGACGATCGTTTCGGTGAAAACGGAAGGGGAATAAATGAAAATCGACATTCAGGATACGGGATTGTATCTTCGTAAAATCGAATACAGCGATACGGAAAATGTTGTCCGTTGGAGAAACAGCGATGCGGTTCGCACGCATTTTATCGACCAGAGACTTTTTACCAAAGAGTCCCATGAAGGTTGGTTGAAGAATTATGTGGAAACCGGAAAGGTGGAGCAGTTTATAATCTGCATTCCGAAAGATGCATCCGATGAGGCAAATTTGGAATCCTATCTTCCGGTCGGAAGCGTGTACATCCGCGATATTGACAGGACGCATAACAAAGCGGAATACGGTATTTTTATCGGAGAGGATTGGGCAAGAGGTCGCGGCGTCGGAAGCAAATGCGCGAAGTTAATGGTTTCCCATTGTTTCGAGACCCTTCATCTGCACCGGCTTTTCCTCAGGGTTCATGCAGATAATCTGCAGGCAATCAAGAGTTATGAAAAGGCAGGCTTTGTGCAGGAAGCATATTTACACGATGATGTGTATGTAAACGGAGAATATAAAGACATTGTTTTGATGGCTGTCATCAATCCAAATGATTAATTGCCTGAGGGCGGATACGGAAAGGAACAAAAATGGAAGGACAGGAAAAAATATCCTTTGTGATTCCCTGCTATCGTTCGGAGCAGACGATAGAGGCCGTTGTGGAGGAAATCAATACGACCATGAGCGCGATGGGCGCTTATACGCATGAGATTATTCTGGTAAATGATTCATCTCCGGATAACACATTTGGAGTGATCCGCGCACTTTGTGAGAAGTATGCTTTTGTTACGGGCATTGATCTGGCGCGAAACTTCGGCCAGCATGCGGCTCTGATGGCCGGTATGCGCGCATCCGACGGAGACATAGTTGTCTGCCTTGATGATGACGGTCAAACACCTGCCGACGAGGTCGGAAAACTCCTCGATAAGTTGCAGGAAGGATACGATGTCTGCTATGCAAGTTACGGCAAAAAGCAGCATACCGGATTTCGCAATTTCGGAAGCAAGGTCAACGAAAGAATGACCAGAATTATGCTGGGTAAGCCGAAGGAACTTTTTATTTCCAGCTACTTCGCCGCAAAGCGTTTTATCGTAAACGATATGTTAAAGTATGAGCAACCGTATTCTTATGTGATCGGTCTGGTCCTTCGTTCCACGAAGAATATCGCAAATGTGGAAGTAACGCATCGAGCCAGAACCGTCGGAAGAAGCGGATATACATTGGGAAAACTTTTTTCCCTTTGGTTTAACGGATTTACCGCATTTTCCATTAAGCCGCTCAGAATTGCGACATTTATGGGTGTGATTTGCGCCTGCGCCGGTTTCCTCTACGGAATCTACACCATTATTAAGAAACTGGTCCTGGTTGATGTGGAAGCCGGATTTTCCGCTCTTATGAGTGTGCTTGTATTTATGGGCGGAATGATCATGCTGATGCTTGGCATGATCGGAGAATATGTGGGCAGAGTATATCTTTGCATGAATAATTCTCCGCAGTATGTCATTCGTGAAGTGGTTCGTAAAGAGGAAAAATAAATCATGTCCAAGAAGAATAAGAACAATTCCATATTTGTGGCAGTTCTTGTTCTTGTTTTTGCCGCTTATACCATTGCCTGCGGATATCTTTTCTATATGCAGGCGGCAAGGGCAGAAGGACAGTATTTCGAATCCGATCTTCCGGCACACCTTTCCATGGCAAAGGATGGTTGGGGGTATTCGTTAACGGCTGTTTTCTACAGAATTTTTATGCTTCTTCCCGGGTTTGAGATCTTTGTGGCGGCTTTTCTTGCACTCTTTGCCGGCGGAACCATGGTGGTTACCTATTTCGGAATTCGCAAATTCATCGGAAACCGTTGGTCAGCCCTAGGCGCATCCGTTGCAGCCAATATTGTTATGCCATGCTTTATGAAAGCGGTTCACTACGAACGCTATATCGGATACCAGTCCCCGTCAGTATGGCATAACTCCACTTATACGGTGATGAAGTGCCTGGCACTTCTTACATTGATATTCTATCTGCGTTTTGCACATGGATACAAAAAGAAAATTCAATGGCGTGACTGGATTTTATTTACACTTTTTCTGACATTGTCTACTGCAACGAAGACCAGCTTCTTGCTGGTGTTTGCACCGGTAGCATTTGCGGGGCTGATCGTGGATCTGATCCGTAAAGTTCCGGTGGGAAGAGTACTTTTATTTGCTTCGGCAATTATCCCGTCCATCGCGGTTGTTCTTTTGCAGGAAACTGTTTTATTCGGTGGAGAGACCGGTAACGGAATCGTGATTGACTTTGGATATAATGTTTATCTGAGAGCACAAAGGCCGTATTTTACAATGATTTTGTCGGCACTATTTCCGGTTTTGATCTTTCTTTTCAATATAGGGAATGTTATTCGGGAAACGCTTTCAGATCTGAAGAAAAAATACTTTCCGCGCCATACACCTTTTGTGTTGGCGTGGAGCATGTGGGCAATCGGCGCGCTGGAACTTCTTTTCTTAAAGGAAACCGGAAAACGTGAGTTAGACGGAAATTTCCTTTGGGGATACGATTTTTGCCTCTTCGTTTTGTTTGTGGTAAGCGTTGTATACTTTATGAATGATCTGCGAAGCGTCAGATTCCTGAAGGGAAGTTATGCCGGTCATATTGCATATGCTTCTGTTCTTGGGGCGGTATTGGCATACCACATGTACTGCGGTCTTTACTTTTTCTTAAGACTGCTTGGCGGCACGACATATTTTATGCAGGGATAGAGGAACATGGAGAAAACAGGTTTGAAAAGTAAAATCATATCGGGAGTTTTGTTTGCCGTCTTCTTCTTTTTATCCATCGGTCTTTTGTTGTATTTCGGTACCCGAAAGCCCAAGGTGATTTTCCCTGCCATGGATAAGGATAAGCCACAAGTATTATTCCTCGGAGACAGTAATATCGATTACGGATTTGAAGGTACGGACATTACGGTTCTTTTGAAAGAAAAAACGGGAATGGTCACCTATAATGCTGGAATCGGAGGAACCGGAGCAGGAGAGATTAAGCAGTATTCCGCAAATGATGATTATTTATCGGTATTGAATTTTCCAAACCTGACCAGGATGATGCAGACGAGAGATTTTTCCGCAGCTCTCAGAAACCGACAGTTTTTGCAGGAAAGTCCGAGCGGAATTGAGAATAAAGCTACCATTTTGGCACATCTGGATTATCAGGCAATGGATTATGTCATTATTCATTACGGTTTAAATGATTATGCAACCGGAGAAGCCATTGACGATGGAAATAAATATAATCAAAGCACATATTGCGGAGGGCTGCGATATGGCATAGAGCAGATTCACAAATTATGTCCGAATGCAAAGATTGTTTTGTCTTCTATCACATATTGTTGGTCAAATGATGCAGACAAAAATCGGATTTCCGGATTTGAATGGGATTATGGTGGAGATACCATTGATGTATACCGCGACGGCATGGAAAAAGTAGCGGATGAATATGAATATGTTTACTTCCTGGATAATCTGGAAGTCATGGGAATTGATGATAAGAACAGTGATGACTATCTTCGTGACAATATGCATTTTAATCAAAATGGAAGAGAATTATATGTGGAAGGGTTGATAAACCTTCTGGATGAGATTGAATAGGATTTGGCGGCAACGGATAATGAGTAAATCGGTGAAAGAAAAAATCATAGCCATTGTGTACGGAACGGTTCATGGAGTCGTTTTGTTGCAGACTGTCCTTGCAATCATCTGGGCTGTTTGGCAATTTACAACGGTTCAGGCGTTTGACGAGAGCAGGGTTTATTTATCCATGGCTGAGGGCATGTACGCCGACGGGTTCCGTCTGATCGGATACCCGTTGCTCCTTCGACTTTGCATGTGGCTAGGCACGGTGTTTAAAGCACCCTTCAGTGTGTTTTTGTATCTGTTGCAACTGATTATTGTAAATTATCTTACGGACAGAGGCATGTCGGCATTCCTAAGGGGTGTTGTCGGACGGAAGGTATCCTCCAGACATGCTGGTGTTTTAACTGCATTAGTTGTTACAAATCCTTTTGTATGGCAGATGATATTCGCAGCGCTTCCGGATGCACTTTGCTTTGGACTGACATTTTATCTGCTTGGAAATATGTTCCTTTGGATGAAGAAAAAGGAAGAGAGTACGACGGCATTTGCCATCGTTTCGCTTGTGGCACTTTTACTCCTTTCTGTTTTGCAAAGGAAGGCATTCTGGGTAGCACTGACATCCATGGCAATATTAGTAATGATCGGCTGGATCCGCTCGGCAAAGCAGTATGCAAAGGATAAAACCAAACCTCGCGCATCGCGCTTCGTGATTCCCATTGTGGGAGCGCTGATCTGCCTTGCTTCGGCGGTTTTCGTGAACGAGGCAATTAGGGAGAATACAATAAAGGGAGAGACCATGCACTATTCTCTGAGTGCCGATGCCATGAAACGATTTGTCTATCCTAATTTATATGATGCTTATCCAAACTATACGGAAGAGTTTAAGGAGCAAATGCCGGATTATATTATTCAGACCATGAATGGTGGAGGCATAGAGTATTACTATAATTCAATGGGCATCATGATGGAGATCCGTTGGGGGGGCAGGAAAACCACGCAGTTATGCAGAATGTTAAATTTTAGAACTGTATTATCTCATAAACAGACATGGATTAAGTCAACTGCCAAGGAATGGTTCGCCGGAGTGTTTTCTCCATTTGTCCTGTCCAAGAGAACATATCCGTTCGGAGACAGTGTTAATCCGTTGTATCTGAATCTGATGTGGAAGAAAGCACCTTCCCTTACCTTGCTTTATGTGAATGTCGGAAGATGGGGATTCCCTGTTTGCATTATGTTACTGCTTTTGTGCGGTTTGATATGTCTTCCGGGATCCGGAAAGGAACGGATTAAGCATAGTTTGAAACATAGTATTTTCTTTATCGGACTGATTATGCAGACGGCACTTAGCACGATTCTGTTATCGGTTCCGCTATTTGATTTTCGGAATTGTTTACTTCCCTGTATGCTATGGGCGGTATGGGGTATGTCGATGATAATATTTGAGAAAGATGAAGAACTGTTCTTCATCGGAAAGGAAGCAAAATGGGAAAAACAGCACTGATTACGGGAATCACCGGACAGGACGGTTCTTATCTTGCAGAGTTTTTATTGGAGAAAGGATATGAGGTTCACGGCATCGTACGTCGTGCTTCCGTATCCAATACATCACGAATCGATCATTTAATTCACAATCATCTGATTCAGCTTCATGAAGGAGATTTAACGGATTCTTCTTCACTGATTCGTATTATTGGATTGACGAAACCGGATGAGATCTATAACCTTGCCGCACAGTCACATGTGCAGGTATCTTTTGATGTACCGGAGTATTCCGGCGACGTGGATGCAATCGGTGTATTACGTATCCTTGAAGCAATCCGGATCCTGGATCTGACGAAGAAAACCCGTTTCTACCAGGCTTCTACCTCCGAACTTTACGGCAAAGTTGAGGAAGTACCGCAGTCGGAGACAACACCGTTTCATCCTTATAGTCCTTATGCAGTTGCGAAACAGTATGGTTTCTGGATTGTAAAAGAGTACCGCGAAGCGTATGGCATGTTTGCCACGAACGGTATTTTGTTTAATCACGAGTCGGAACGACGTGGGGAAAATTTCGTCACCAGAAAGATCACCCTTGCCGCGGGTCGAATCGCCGAAGGATTACAGGATCATCTGGAACTCGGCAATATGGACTCCCTTCGCGACTGGGGATACGCAAAGGACTACGTGGAATGCATGTGGTTAATGCTTCAGCAGGATGAGCCGGACGATTTTGTAATTGCGACGGGTGTACAACACACGGTTCGCGATTTTACCGAGAAAGCTTTCGCCGCAAACGGAATTAAACTTCGTTTTGAAGGCGAGGGAATCGATGAAAAAGGATACGATGCGGAAACCGGAAAGATGCTTGTATGTGTAAATCCGAAATGGTTCCGACCGACAGACGTAGACAATCTCTGGGGAAATCCCAACAAGGCCAAAACGGTTTTGAACTGGAATCCGCAGAAAACTTCTTATGAGGAACTGGTCCGCATTATGGCGGAACATGATCGTAAATTAGCCAAAGAAGAGGCCGGAAGGAAATAGACGATGAATGTGGTTTTATTATCCGGAGGAAGCGGCAAGCGTTTATGGCCGTTGTCCAACGATGTACGCTCCAAACAGTTTATCAAATTCTTTCGTAAAGAAAACGGAGAATATGAGTCCATGGTACAGAGAATGTACCGGGGAATCAAAGAGGCGGATGAAAATGCCGTTGTAACGATTGCGACATCGAAAAGCCAGTTGTCGGAGATCAATAATCAGCTGGGAGATAAGGTCAGTGTCAGCATTGAACCGGACAGAAGAGATACGTTTCCGGCAATTGCACTTTCCTGTGCCTATCTTCATGATGTGCTACGTGTCCCCGAAAACGAGGCGGTAGTCATCTGTCCTGTGGATCCGTATGTGGATGAAACGTATTTCAAAGCATTGAAGGATCTTCATGCTCTGGCGTCCGAATCGGATTCCAATCTTTGCCTTCTTGGAATGGAACCTACTTATCCGTCCGCAAAATACGGATATATCATTCCCGAAACACAGGATGCGGTTTCCGGGGTAAAGATGTTTAAGGAAAAGCCGGATGAGAAAACCGCAGAAGAATATATTGCGCAGGGAGCTCTCTGGAACGGCGGGGTTTTTGCATTCCGCCTGGGTTATATTCTTAAGATTGCCGCCAGACTTTTGTCATATACGACATACGATGATCTGTATGCACGCTATTCCAATCTTGAACGTATCAGCTTTGATTATGCCGTTGCGGAAAAAGAAGACAATATTTCCGTGATGCGTTTTAACGGAGTCTGGAAGGATTTGGGAACCTGGAATACCTTAACGGAATCCATTCCGGAGAAGGTTATGGGTAAGGGAATCATGAATGATGAATGCGATAATGTTCACATCATCAATGAGCTGAATGTTCCCATTCTTGCAATGGGGCTTTCAGATGTGGTGATTACTGCAAGCCCGGAAGGAATTCTGGTTTCCGATAAACATCAGTCCAGTTATATCAAACCCTATGTGGATCAGATCGAAGGCCAGGTGATGTTTGCTGAGAAGTCATGGGGAAGTTTCCGTGTGTTGAATGTGGAAGCCGAAAGCATGACAATCCTGGTAACACTTAACCCGGGCCATTCCATGAATTATCATTCCCATGAACTTCGTGATGAAGTGTGGGTGGTAGTCGAAGGAAAAGGAACTACAGTTGTAGACGGAATGAGGCAGAATATTTCGGTGGGTGATGTCATTACCATGCAGGCAGGATGTCGTCATACCGTGATTGCGGATACGACGCTGAAACTGGTTGAGGTACAGTTGGGCAAGGAGATCAGTGTTTATGACAAACGAAAGTTTGAACTTGAATAAACCGAATAGCCCGTTTGTTTTAAGACCTGTGGGGAAAGATTATCTTTGGGGAGGAAATCGGTTAAATGATGACTTTTCCAAAGGAATCGACATGTCTCCTCTTGCGGAAACCTGGGAATGTTCGACACACCCGGCAGGCGTGTCTTTGGTCGGAAGCGGAGTTTTCAAGGGTAAATCCCTTACGGAAGTATTGAAAGAATATCCTCAAATGCTTGGACGCTATGCGAATGACCGCGGTGAACTTCCGATTCTGATCAAATTGATCGATGCAAAGGATAACCTTTCCATTCAGGTTCATCCGGACGATGCATATGCTTCGGCAAATGAGAACGGATCTTTGGGTAAAACGGAAATGTGGTATGTTCTCGACGCGGCACCCGGCAGCGAAATAATCTATGGATTTGCGAGAGATACAAGCAGGGAAGAGGTGGAAGAAGCCATCCGGAACAAATCTCTGCCGGATCTTCTTCGCAGAGTTCCGATTGAGAAGAATCAGGTTTACTTTGTACAGCCCGGAATGGTTCACGGTATCAGTAAAGGGGCATTACTCGCGGAGGTGCAGGAGAGTTCCGACATTACCTACCGACTGTATGATTACGACCGTGTGGATAAAAACGGAAATCAAAGACCGCTTCACATTGACAAAGCACTGGAAGTGATGGATTATTCGTCTTCGGAGAATCCGAGACAGCCGATTCGTGTGTTGAAGTATACACCCGGAAGTGCATCGGAGATTCTCTGCCGTTGCAAGTATTTCCAGACGGAACGACTTTTAATGAATACGGAGCGAAACCGCGGATATATGATTTTTCCCGCACTTCAGGAAACATTTCAGATACTGCTTTGCACGGACGGATGTGCAGTGATGCATACCGATACCGAAATTGTGGATTTGTTTAAAGGCGACTGTGTTTTTGTTCCTGCGGGACAGTATGAGATCAAACTCCATGGCATGGCGCAGTTTTTGAAAGTGCGTTGCTAGAAAGGATATAAGATGAGTAGAATTGCAGTTTTGATTCCTTGTTATAACGAGGCAAAGACAATCGAGAAAGTTGTAAAGGATTACCGCGCGGTCCTGCCCGATGCGGACATCTACGTTTACGACAATAATTCCTCGGACGGAACGGATGAGATTGCCCGCAACGCCGGAGCGATCGTTCGCTATGAAAGACGTCAGGGTAAGGGAAATGTCATTCGGACCATGTTTCGCGATATTGATGCTGACTGCTATCTGATGATTGATGGGGATGATACGTACCCTGCGGAGAATGCAGTGGAAATGTGCAATCTGGTGTTGGAAAAAGGATCGGATATGGTTATCGGTGACCGCCTTTCTTCCACCTATTTCCAGGAGAATAAAAGACCGTTCCACAATTTCGGAAATACACTGGTACGTGCGGCTGTAAACAATCTTTTCCATGGAAAGATAACGGATATCATGACCGGATACAGAGCATTCTCTCCGTTATTTGTGAAGTCTTTCCCGGTTCTTTCCAAAGGGTTTGAGATTGAAACCGAAATGTCTATCTTTGCATTGGATAAAAATATGCAGCTGGATATCGTTCCGGTACAGTACAGGGACCGTCCCAACGGAAGTGAGTCCAAGTTAAATACATACTCCGACGGAATTAAGGTTTTACTGACCATCATCAGGCTGTTTAAGGATTACAAGCCTCTTCGGTTTTTCGGACTTGGTTCCTTTTTGTTTCTGGCACTTGGTGTCGGATTCTTTATTCCGGTATTTATTGATTATTTAAGAACCGGACTGGTGGAAAGATTCCCGACGCTGTTTGCGTCCATCGCGGTAATGATTGTATCCGTTTTACTTTGGATCTGCGGACTCATCCTTGATACGGTTGTAAAGACCAATCGCAAGGATTTTGAAGCAAGACTGAATATGATTCAGATGATGATTTCCGCAAGAAAGAATGACGACAAAGAATAAGGGTTGGAATATGACACAGAAGAAAAGAGAAGTTAATCTGGAATTATTGAGAATCATTGCCATGCTCATGGTGATTTCCTTACATTATCTGGGCAAAGGAAATACGATGGCAGCGGGAATTACGGCAGTATCTCCTTTCAAGCCGAACTTTATCAATGAAGTTCTGGCCTGGACTTTGGAAGCACTTAGTTACGGTGCTGTGAATCTTTATGTCATGATCAGCGGATATTTTTTGATCAACTCAGCCACTCGAACAGAAAAAGTATGGAAATTGTTTGTTCAGGTTCTTTTTTACTCCATTGGAATTTTCCTAATCTTTTTTGCTATCGGTAAAATACCATGGTATATGAAGGGTAGTTTCTATCATTATGGAATGGTACTCTTTCCGTTTACATCTCAGCACTATTGGTTTGCCAGCATTTATATGATCCTCTATCTTCTGGCGCCGTTTATGGCTATCGGGCTTCGCAGAACCAATAAGAAGCAGACATTCGGACTTGTTATCATCCTATTGCTCTGTTTCTCACGGGTTTTGAAGTATCTTTTCCCCAACATGGTGATGCATGATGAGCAGGGGTATGGCATTATTTGGATGATTGTTGTATTTGTGATTGCAATTTATATCCGCCGATTTGTGCCGGTAAATGTTAAACGCAGATGGTTGTATTTTGGAATCTACATCGGGACATCGGCACTGACGGTAGGCGGAACGTTCTTACTTGCGTTTGTCTATAATACCACCGGGCATCTTGATAATTTTATAAATTATCTCTACGGCTATAATTCCCCTACGGTGATTGCAGCATCCGTCGGACTCTTCTTATTCTTCCGAACATTAAACATTCGTGCGGAAGGATTCGGGAAAGTCGTTTTATTTGTGGCACCGCTTACCTTCGGTATTTATCTGCTGCATGAGCATTACCTTTTAAGAGATTTGTGGATCGACTTATGGAAGGTAGATGCAGTTTTTACAACACCTCTCTTTATCCTGCACTATGTTGGTGTAGTGCTTGCGGTATTTATTATTGGCGCATTGGCAGAGTGGCTCAGGAGACTTTTGTTTGGTCTCTTGGATAAGACCAAACCCATGAAGGCGTTTTATCGGCTGATTGGTAAATTGGATGGTATTTTTCCACCGAAGGACGATCAGATGGAGGAAGCACAATGAGTGATGTAAAGGTAGAGATTCAGAACGGAAAAGGGAAAAAGAAAATCTGGGACATTCTTTTTGCACTGATTCTTTTTGCATTTCCGTTTTTGCATATAAACACAGGTCTTGATATTGCAGATACAACCTATAATCTTTTGAATTTTGCATCCTTCCCGCACATGAATCAAACATGGGCGGTTTCTACTGCTTTGGCCAATTTGATCGGTCATGGATTTTCCTTACTGCCGTTTGGAAATACGATGCTTGGAATGAATATTTACTGTACGATTCTGGGAAGTGTGTTCATTCTAGCATTCTATTGTTTTCTGCGTAAGAAGTATCCGGCACTCCCGGTCTTTTTGGGACTTTTGATAGCGGAAGGATTCTGCTGGTGCCCGAGAGTTATTTTGTACCACTATTTATCCTATTTTCTGTTTTGTATCGGAGCCTTGCTTTTGCTTGCGGGAATCCGTAAAAATAAGACAATCTACTATCTGCTTGCGGGTGGTGTTCTTGCTTTGAATGTATTTGTCCGTTTCCCCAATATTGTGGAAGCTTCTTTGATCATCGTTTTGTTCTACTACGGCATTTCGCAGAAGAAGAATATTGTGAGAGCATTTCTTTGCTGTGTGGGCGGGTATCTTTTGGTTGCGCTTGTCGGCGTTTTACTTGTCAGCCTGGCATTTGAAAGGACGGCCTATCCGGATATGATTCATTCGTTATTCGGAATGACAAAAGAGGCTACGTCATATACACCCAAGTCCATGCTGAAAACCATACTCGGCGACTACTTAAACT
Organism: Lachnospiraceae bacterium UBA3804; assembly: GCA_002368665.1. Lineage (GTDB taxonomy): Bacteria > Bacillota > Clostridia > Lachnospirales > Lachnospiraceae > UBA3766. The sequence continues at coordinate 44,162 of DFEK01000003.1, read as the reverse complement.
ATGTGATTCCGCTTCTTCCTTATCTCGGAATTGCAATTCTTGGCGTTCCTTTTCTTGTGTTATTTAAAAAAATATGGGTAAAGATTCTGACCGTAATATGCATGGGAATCGCGTTTGTGATCGCAATGCGCATTGAGTATTATTACGGCATTTTTAACTTTAATTTTATGGATTACAGATCCATTTACATGTGGGGTGTTTTCCTCCTTATGATGGCAATCTGCCTGGCGTTAAAGAATCTTTTTGACAAAAATGTGGATACGGATGTCAAACTATTTGGGCTGACGGTGCTTTTCGTCATTTTTATTACACCGATCGGAAGCAATAACGGGCTGTATACTGCGTTGAATAATCTTTTCTTCCCGGCTGTTTTTGTCATTGGTGAGTTAACGAGGGATTTCCGGCCGGAACTTTTATCCGAGATTAAAGATCATAAAAAAAGCAGATTCTGGTGGGGATTTTTTTCCTTCCGTGCACTAGGCTTGATGTTTGCGGGAATGGCATTTTTAACCGGACTTGCATTCGGTGTGGTTTTTGTATTCCGCGATGCATCCTTTATTCAGGGAGAGTTTGCAACGGTTACCGACAATCCGGTTATTAAAGGCATTCGGACGAATGCGGATCATGCCAAAGACCTGCAGGAGATAAACGACTATTTAAACGAGAATCAACTGAAGCGGCAAAAAGCTATCAGTTTTGGTTTTATTCCCGGTGTTTTATATGTGTTTGAAGAAGAGTGCGCATTAACCCATTCCTGGCCGGATCTGGATTCTTTCCCGACGGAAGAGTTTATTTCGGATTTGGAAGGAATCAGCGAAAGCGGAAGCCTTCCGCTTGTGTTTAGTTCCGCAGAGTATAAAGACCTTACGAAAACAAAGCCTGAGGAGGCTAAAACAGAAAAACAGAAGCTGATGATTCAGTTTATGTTGCTTCACGGATATAAGGAAACTTTCCGAAACGGTCGCTATGTGGTTTACAGACCGGGTGGCGGAATTCTTGCAGGTGAAAGGTAAAATTTGATAATCATCCATAATTGTGGTATAATATGTTAACTTTAGGCACAAGATATGGTTTTGTAACTTAAAATGAGAGTTGACCGCATGGAAGGGTTGATGATATGAGTAATCAAGAAGAAGTAAAAGAAAAGCTTCCGGAGGAGAATGTAAAATCGGAGAAGAAGATTAAAGCGAAACCGCCGATTGTCATTCTTTCGGTTGCCGGAGCCATTCTTCTGGTTATTGGTCTTGTTTTCCTCCTTCTGAAACTTTGGGAAGGCAGTGGGGAGTTCTACATTGATACTTCCCTGGATACCGAAACCGAAACGGATGACAGAGTAACTTTTTTGCCGACAAACTTAAGCAGAACGAATGATGACGGAGTAACCACGGTTGTTATATTTGGAAACGATACCTTCGGGGACTCGACGGAAGGACCGAGTGTTGTTGATTTACTTAAGAAGAATACATCGGCAACAATTTATGATCTTACACTTCCCGGATCCACGATGATTGCAACCAAACAGCAGGCGCCGTCCGACAGCGGATATACCAAAGATTATTTCTGCCTGTATTGGATGTGGGAAAGTTTTATGAACGGCGATTTCTCCTATCAGTTAAATGCAATCGATGATATGGACGGAATCGATAAGGATTTGTACAGAGAACGATTCAAGACATTTGCATCCATCGATTTCGAAAAAGTAGATTATATTTTGATTGCTTACGACGGCCATGATTATCTGGCAGGTCACAAGTCAATTATTTCCGGAGCGGAGTATTCCCCGGCCTGCATGAACGGTATTATTTACGGTATGTATGAGAAGGCTTTTTACCGCTATCCGGAAGTGCAGATTGCTTTTGTTGCTCCCTGCTTTTGCTACGCAAGAGATATTCAGGGTCAGCGTGTTGGCGGTGATATCCACCGAATTGACGGAGAAAGCCTGACAACAGGTATACAGTTAATGAAAGATGCCACCACATCCTATGGCATTTCCTATGTGGATGATTATTTCGGAGTGGCAATCAATGCGGAAACGGCAGAGAAATACCTTACCAAGGATGATGTGGTACCCAATCAGGAAGGAAAGAAACTGATTGCGGCGCATATTTTGAATAAGGTATTTAAACGGATAGAAGCCAAAGAAGGCGAAACGGAAGAATAATTCGATTGAAACAACAGGAGAAAGGACGAGAAACATGGGTTTTGATGAAAAGAACGGATTAGACGAGTTTGATTTTTCAAAGGAAATCGGAATGCCCGATGAAATGGATACCGGCTCGATTGCCGAAAATGTTCAGACCATTACCGATTCCTCCGTGGGAATGGAAGAGATGGAACTGTATGATGACAATTCCACCAAGGTAATGGATGCCATTCCTCATTCAAGCGGCGTTATTTCTGACCTGCAACTGCTTCCGGAAGATGACGAAGCAGATGTTGGAATGACCATGCTTATGCCTGAGGCAGAGGAACTTGGTGCCGAGGAATTTGGCACGCAGGACCCCGGAACGCAGGAGCTTTCAGATTATGGTCTTTCGTATGATTCCCTGGAAGTGTCCGAGCCTGAGATTCTTCAGGAAGATATTTCCCTAACCGGCAAAGCCGAGGAAGAGCTTGGTGACTTATCCTATCATGATGAAGATGTCGAAATCCCTCATAGAGAACGCAGGAATCCCGAACACCGGGCTGTAGCACACAGAAACAGTGAGCATAGAAGCGCAGAACACAGAGATGGTGAGCATAGAAGACCGGAGCATAGAAACGGTGAGCACAGAAGACCGGAACAAAGAAGCGCTGAGCATAAGCGCCCCGCAGGAACTTCCGAACATAAGGCAAAGAGTGCACAGCATACAGCTTCCCGCAAGCCGTCCAATCAGCGTGCCTCTTCCTCTCAGGGGTATAAGGGGCCGAAAATTCAGAAGGAAGAAAAGCGCAAATTCGGTCTGTTCGATATGATCTTAATCGGCGGCGGCGCAGTCGTATTAATTTTCCTTGCAATCTTCCTGGTTGTTTTTTTACGCAAGAACTCTTACAACCACAAAGTTGAAAATATTACGGAAATCGGTGAGAAACTGGCTTCTTTAAACGGAGTCGGATCAACCGGTATCGACGGAATCGTGGCACATCGCACGACAGCAACGATTGACAGTATTACCGATGATGAAGAGGACGGACCGAGTGTGGATATTTCCGTTAACTTCTCATCCATGGAAAAAGACTTAAAGATTAAGTTCTCCGATAAAGTAACGGATGAATTGATTACCGGTGTTTTATTCAAGGTAGAGGCAAAGTCCCCGGATAATAAGGAACTTACCTGGACGGATGATGACAAAGACGGCGTCATCTATGAGGAGAATTTAAAACCCGGTATCTACAAAGTAAAGATTGCCAACGTGGATCAATACAAATTCCCGGATAAGGAAACCGATGTAACCGTTAAGGAAAAGATTTCCTACACGGCAATCAATATTGTTAACGAAATCAAGAAAGAAAAAGATATTAACGTTGCTCTTGAAGACGGCCGCGTAAACGAAATCGATACCGGCACACAGCTTCAGGATACCGTAGCGTGGGTGGAATCTACGCAGAAGAGCGTTTATCAGGAAGTAACAAAGGATACGATCAATGCTCCGATTAAGCAGGCAAGCATTACTACAACTTCCCGAAACGCAGAAGGAAACAGCGAGGCAACTACGGAAGAGACGAAGAGTGAAACAACTTCCGAACCTGCAAGTGAAACGACGAGCGAGCAGACGAGTGAACAGCCCAGCGAACAGCCCAGTGAGCAGGCAAGCGAGAAAGCCTCCGAAGAACCGGCCTCCGAAGCACTTAAGCCGATTACCGCTGCTACTTTGGATAAGAGTTCTGCAAACATGGTTATAGGAGAGAAACTGCAACTTACTTTAAGCAGAACACCGAGTGATGCTCCGGTTAAGACAATCACATGGCAGTCCTCCAATACTACCGTTGCAACCGTAGAAAGCGGATTGGTTACGGCAAAAGGAAAAGGCGAAGCAACCATTACATGCGTTGTTCTCGGCAGAGATAACACATCCAATTATGAGCCGACTTGCAAGATTACGGTTACAGATGGCTATGTTACAAGCCTAAAACTGAATAAGACCAACGAAACCATGGCATTGAAGGCAACGCTTCAGCTTACTCCCACTATTGAAGTAAGTGCAGCAAGCGTTTCTAAAGAAGTGACATGGACATCTTCCAATAACGGATATGCAACGGTTGACAGTACCGGTAAGGTTACAGCGGTTGCGGAGACTCCTTCCGGAACCAAGGTTACCATTACCTGTACGACAAAATCTAACGGTAAAGATGGAAAGCCGTTAACTGCAACATGTACTTTGATCATCAGCAATGCAATGAATGATAACACGACTCTGTTGAAAGACAAGAGCGGTAATCAGGTATATGTAAAAGACGGTGAGAACTTCCGCGAAGCAAAAGTGGCGGATTACTATAAGTACTCCAACTTCTACATCAAGAAGACTGTTTACACCGGTTGGCAGACCGTAAACGGTAAGACACAGTATTATAAGAATGACGGAAACTATGTTACCGGTGAACAGGTTATCGGTGGTGTGAAGTATAACTTCGCAAGCGACGGAAGCCTTTCCATGGGCGGCGGCTCCAGAGGTATTGATGTAAGTTCCTGGAACGGAAATATCAACTGGACGGCTGTTAAGAATTCCGGTGTTTCCTTCGTTATCATCCGTTGCGGATATCGTGGATATACGCAGGGCGGTTTGATCGAGGATTCCAGGTTCCACTCCTATGCTTCCGGTGCAGAGGCAGCAGGACTGAAAGTTGGTGTATACTTCTTCTCCCAGGCAACCAATGAAAGAGAAGCGGTTGAAGAAGCATCCATGGCAATTGCTATGGCTAAGAGCCATAAGATCTCCTACCCGATCTTCATCGATAGTGAGTACGGTGCTGCAAACCATAACGGTAGAGCGGATAAGCTGGATAAGGCTACCAGAACCGCATGCATCAAGGCATTCTGTGAAACCGTTCGTTCCGCCGGATATACACCGGGTGTGTATGCGTCCAAGTCCTGGTATTACAATAACCTCGATGCGGGACAGCTGAATAACTATAAGATCTGGCTTGCACATTATTGTGCACAGACTGACTACAAGGGTAAGTACGAACTCTGGCAGAGTTCCAACACCGGTAGAATTAACGGTATCAGCGGAAATGTTGATATCAACACCTCTTACTTAGGATATTAAAATGATTCTAAAGATTTTAATGGGAATCCTCTGGCTGGTGGTTATACCATTCGGCCTGGGGATTCTCCCATGTCGGTTACTACAAAAGAAATACCGCTCGCCGGGTATGATTTTCGCAGTGGGTTATCTGATTATGATGGCTTTGTTTGAGTGCGAATATCTTCCGGCGCTTTTTTTGAAAGCGAACTTTACTACGCTGTGTCTGATATTCCGAATCAGCGTGGGATTCCTTTCCTTGGTTTCAACCGTTCTGGGAGCCAAAGGATTAAAGGATCTTTCGTTTCCGAAATGGAATGCGTTCATGGTGATTTTCGTCATCATGGTCGGCCTGCAGTGCGCAGCCAGATGCTTCCAGGGCGTTACGGACGGAGATGATGCGTATTTCCTCGGTACGGCGGTAACCACGTATTTCAGCAACAAAATGTATTTGTTTGACCCGTATACAGGTGCTGTTACCGGATTAGATGTGCGCCATGCATTGTCACCCGGCGGTATTTTTATTGCGTACCTTTCCAACTGCATGAAGGTTCATCCTGCGATTACGGCACATATTATCTTTGCGGATATAGCACTGATCCTGCACTATATTGTCTATTACAATATCGGCAAGGTGCTTTTTGAAGAGAAAGAGAAATACATTTCCCTGTTCGCCTGCTTCATCTGTGTATTTGATGTATATGGCAGCGTATCGTTATTTACACCGGCCACGTTTCTTCTTACCAGAACATGGCAGGGAAAAAGTATCATCGCAAACTTCTGCGTTCCGTTTGCATTTCTGTTGCTTCTCTTGTTTGTCCGCAAAGAAGAGACCGGCAAAATTTGGAAGCAGAAACTTGCATTCTATGGCATTATGACAGTCTGTGTGACTCTTTCGTCCATAGCAATGGCCACTACGGGCATGATGCTGATGCCGGTGATTTTTGGACTCGGAGCAATCATAATGGCGATATACCGAAAGAAGATATCGCTTTTTCTTACTACGCTGCTTTCGTTGATCCCGTTGGGTGCCTTTGCAGCGCTGTTCCTGTTTATGTTTTAGGAGGTTAGAATGGCGGATTTAGTGAAAAATTCATTTCGAACCGTTTTAGCCTTCGGCGGAAACGGGTTATTGTTACTGTACTTCCTTGCGTCCCTGGTATACCTTCTTCTGAGAGAGAGAGACAAGGGAGTGCGCAGACTTTTGACTACATATCCAATCCTGATGATTATTCTGTTTTTCTTACCGGTCTTTCCGTATGTGGTATGTAATGTTGCCGGAGAGAAGGAAACCTTCTATCGTTTCCTTTGGTTGATTCCCATGTCGGCTGTTTCTGCCTATGCAACGATTCTGTTCATTGACCGGGTGAAATACACATGGATCAAAGTGGCTCTTGGCCTGATAGCGGCTGCCTGTATCTGTGTCGGAGGAAATCCCGGATATCGTGCTCAGGTAATGATTCCTGCAGAAAACATTTATCAGATCCCGCAGGATGTAGTTGATATCTGTGATTATATGGTAATTCCCGGAAGAGATGTCGAGGCGGTGGTACCGCATGAACTGGTGCCGTACATTCGGCAGTATACGGCATATATCATTATGCCGTACGGTTATGAAACGATGGTGGACCGGTGGGGATTTACAAACGATCTTGCAGAGGAAATGATTAAGGACATCTCTTCGGCAGAACGGCTGGCGGCGTTGGCCAGACAGGACGGATGCCAGTACATCGTTTTGAACAAGGAACACCTGATGGACGGAGACTTGGAAGAATACGACTACGAGAATGTATATCAGTCAAAGAAATACATCGTATATGCGGATAAGCATGCGGATCTTTCCAGACCGGAGATAACAAATTAAAAAAGACAGCCAAGGCTGTCTTTTATTTTTTATTTTCGGCTTCCATGAGTTCTCTTTTTCGGTGAACGGACGGGTCTTCATAATGATCCATGAAATCGCTGCCGAGACTTTCTTTTTCTTTTGCAAATAAAGCAAAATCCAGGGGGGTAAAAACACTGACAACTTTGTCAAATTTTACTTCATTCAGAAAGTTGAAGACTTCCATCGGAATGCTTCGCTCAAATACCGTAACTTCCGGAAATATGGTTTTGTAGGAAAGATCATCTCGCGGATGAGGTTTGATAAAGACTTGCCCTTCTTTGGAATACCGGTCAATCAGATCACGGAAAATTCTCTCTCTGACATCGAAGGTACAAAGCGGTTCGGTTAAAATGACGATGCTTTTCCGTCCGGATTCCTTATGGCCGATAGCCTCTTTTAAGTGTTCGTAATCTTTGATAAAGGTCCGGATGATTTCCTCTCTGCCGTCGGCATCCAAATGGTCTACGAGTTCCTTTCGGGGAACCTCTTTATACTTGTAAAAATCATCATCAACAACCGATAAATCATTAACCTCCATATCCTGACAGTATTTGCTGTACCCGTCACGGATAAAGATCAGATTCAACTTCATACTGAAGAATTTCTTCAAACCGAAGTGGCCACGGTTGTCGAACTTAGCCGGAATAAACGGTTTTAAGTAGTTTAGTCCGTCTTCCAATGCGTGGTAGCGGATTCTATTTTGATTTAAGTAGATTCCGATGGGGTCCTGATCACAGAAGACATATATATCTTTATACTTACGAAAATCAACGGGAATATACGGCTCCTGAAGCTTGGCAAATTTGTGCGTATAAATGATCCGGGAGCGCATGTTGGCAACAATGTTTCCGCAATCTTCTTTATATTTCATCAACTCCGGAAAAAAAAAGTCTCTCTTTTCGTCAAATTCATATACGGCTGAGAAAACACGGCCATCCCTTACGCGGTCTGCAAGATTTTCAAAATCATTTGAAAGGGAACTGAGCACTAAAGTGGCCTGCCCCTGTTCTTCTTTCGGAAGGTTTAACTCCTTTAAGAACGAGACAAATACGTGATAAAACGTATGACAGACGTAAATATTACCCTTTTTCTCCATGTAGATTTCTCCTCTGAAATGAAAGTATAAGACATGGGCGGCAAAAGTGTCAATATTGCTCCGTTTTATGGGCAATTTCCTTGAAAAATTGCGGTTTTTGTGATACCATAAAGTGGATTAGGTCTGTGCTGAAACGGACGAAATTTACTATCCTAAATGATTGGAACAGAAAGGGGCACAAACATGAAAGTTATTGTCGCAAAAGACTATGATGATGCAGCAAAGAAAGCTGCGGATATTATCGAGAAGGTGGTACGTGATAATCCGACCTGTACACTGGGTCTTGCTACCGGTTCTTCACCGGTAGGCATGTACAAGGAACTTGCAAGAAGATGCAAGGAAGAGGGACTTGATTTTTCCAAGATCCATTCCGTTAACCTGGATGAGTACGTAGGACTTGAACCCACACATGATCAGAGTTATCGCTATTTCATGAACGATAATCTGTTTGACCATATCAACATTGATAAGGCAAACACCTATGTAGCCAAAGGCGTCGGCGATGTTGCTGCAAACTTAAAAGAATTTAACGAAGTATTGGATAAGACCGATATTGAGATTCAGGTTCTCGGTGTCGGACCTGACGGTCATCTTGGATTTAACGAGCCCGGAGATACCCTGTATGATGGTGCACATGAGGAAACCTTGGAGGACAGCACCATCGAAGCAAACAAGAGATTCTTTGCTTCCAAGGAAGAGGTTCCGACACATGCGGTAACCATGGGAATGGGCAATATCATGAGAGCCAAAGCACTCTTAATGATTATCGGCGGAAACAAGAAAGCAGCCGCAACCAAGCTTTTGATTGAAGATAAAATCGATCCTCATTGCCCTGCAACCTTTATGAGACTGCATCGTGATGCCACGGTAGTCATTGAAGAGAGCCTGGCTAAGGAAATCGGATATATTCAGTAAAATAATACAAGGAGCAGACGGAGAATGAGAACATATCTTGTTACCGGAGGAGCCGGATTCATCGGTTCCAACTACATTCATTACATGTTAAAAAAATACGGGGAAGAGATTCGCATCATCAATGTGGATGTTCTGACCTATGCGGGAAACCTGGAGAACTTAAAAGATATTGAGAACCTCCCGAATTATACATTTGTTCGCGCTGACATCACGGACAAGGAGGCGATCGCAAAGATCTTTGCCGAGAACGATATCGACAGAGTGGTACATTTTGCGGCAGAGTCCCACGTAGACCGCTCCATTAAAAATCCCGAAGTATTCGTTAACACCAATGTGATGGGTACCGCAGTGATGTTAAACTGTGCAAAGGCTGCATGGGAGCTTCCCGACGGAAGCTTCAAGGAAGGAAAGAAATTCCTTCATGTTTCCACCGACGAAGTATACGGCTCGCTTCCCGATGATCCCGATGCATACTTCTATGAAACATCACCGATCGACCCTCATTCTCCTTACTCTTCCAGTAAGGCCAGTTCCGATCTTTTGGTGAAGGCATATATGGATACTTACAAATTCCCTGCCAATATCACCAACTGTTCCAACAACTACGGACCGTACCAGTTCCCGGAGAAACTGATCCCGTTGATCATCAACAACGCGCTTCAGGGCAAAAAATTGCCGGTGTACGGTGACGGCAAGAACGTTCGTGACTGGTTATATGTTATGGATCATGCCAAAGCCATCGATATGGTTCAGGAACAGGGGAAACTGTTTGAACGTTACAATATCGGCGGACATAACGAGAAGCAGAATATCGAAATTATCGAGATCATTCTGGATACTCTTCAGGAGATGCTTCCGGAAGGAGATCCCAGAAAAGCTTATATCAACAAGGATTTGATCACATATGTAACCGACCGGAAAGGTCATGACAGAAGATACGCCATCGCTCCGGATAAGATCAAAAAGGACCTCGGCTGGGAGCCGGAGACCATGTTTAAGGACGGCATCCGCCTGACAATCCAGTGGTATTTCGAACATGAAGACTGGATGAAGAATGTAACCAGCGGAGACTATCAGAAGTATTACGACGATATGTACGCCGGAAGATAAAGCAAAGTCCGGATTACGAATAAACAGGAAAGATGAGGAAAATCATGAAGGGAATTATTCTTGCCGGCGGAAGCGGCACCAGATTATATCCGTTAACCAAAGCGGTTTCCAAACAAATTATGCCGGTCTATGATAAGCCGATGATTTATTATCCGTTGTCCATTTTAATGTTGGCCGGAATCAGGGAAATCCTGATCATCTCTACTCCAAGAGACCTGCCTGTATTTAAGGAATTGTTCGGAGACGGTTCCGATTTGGGCCTTACCATGGAATATGCCGTTCAGGAATACCCCAGAGGTCTTGCGGATGCATTTATCATCGGGGAAAAGTTCATCGGAAATGACAGCGTGGCTTTAATCCTTGGCGACAATATCTTCTACGGACAGAGCTTTTCCAAGGTATTGCGTCAGGTTGCGGCAAGAGAAAAGGGGGCAACCATTTTCGGATACTACGTAAGGGATCCGAGAGAGTACGGTGTTGTGGAATTCGATGAAAACGGAAATGCCATTTCCATCGAGGAGAAACCGGAACATCCGAAGAGCAATTATGCGGTACCGGGTCTGTACTTCTACGACAACGACGTTGTGGAGATCGCCAAGAATGTGAAACCATCTGCACGCGGTGAAATAGAGATTACCAGCATCAACAACGAATACTTAAGAAGGGGAACCCTTCACGTAGAGCCCCTCGGAAGAGGTTTTGCATGGCTGGATACCGGAAATCACGACGCACTTTTGGATGCTTCGGATTTCGTCTGTGCATTCCAGAAACGCCAGGGATTATATATCTCCTGCATCGAAGAAATCGCCTATAAGCGGGGTTTCATTACCAAAGAACAGCTCTTAAAACTGGCAGAGCCTTTAATGAAAACTGCGTACGGACAATATCTTAAGGATGTTGCCGAGGGCTTATAAAAAACAAAGGAAGACGAAGAGAAAATGGGAAAACTCACTGTTGAAACATGTGAAATCGAAGGATTAAAAATTATCACTCCGCAAGTGTTCGGCGACAAGCGCGGATATTTCATGGAGACCTATCAGTTAAATGATTTTAAGGAAATCGGAATCGACCTTCCTTTCGTACAGGATAACCAGTCGGCTTCGAAGAAAGGCGTGCTCCGCGGACTGCATTTCCAGATCAACTATCCACAGGATAAACTGGTCCGCGTCATCAGGGGAGAAGTTTTTGATGTAGCCGTAGACTTAAGAGAAGGATCCGCAACTTACGGAAAGTGGTTTGGTGTTCTTTTGACGGAAGAGAACAAAAAGCAGTTCTTTATTCCGAAGAACTTTGCACACGGATTCCTGGTACTTTCCGATTATGCGGAATTTTGCTATAAATGCACGGATTTCTATCATCCGAACGATGAAGGCGGAATCGCATACAACGATCCGGCCATCGGTATTGAATGGCCCATTCCCGAAGGAATGGAACTGATTCTTTCCGAGAAAGATACCAAATGGGGTTCCATTACGGAACTGAAAAAGGAGCAGAAATAAATCGTGGATGCTACAGTGCAGAATGAAAAGAAGAGCAAAGGATTACCCAAGTCGGTCGGAATTCTGATCGGCGTCGGAGTGGCATTAGCTTTCCTTGCCATCATCCTTGTCCATCGAAATCCTTTGGCGGTACCGAAGGAAGAGTGGATTAAAAAAGCCATCGCCGTTGGCATGGTTTTGGTTTCTTTAACCGCTTTTATCGCTCTGTATGACAAGATTGTTGTTCTCCCGAAGGAACTTTGGGGTAACAGGGAACTGATCTGGAAACTTGCCAGAAATGACTTTAAGAAGCGTTATGCGGGCTCCACCATGGGTCGCGTATGGGCATTTATCCAGCCGATTGTTACGGTCGGAATGTATTATTGCATCTTCGGTATTATCTTTCCCGCAAGAGCACAACTTGCCGCGAGCGGTGTTAAGGCACCTTACGTAGTCTGGCTGACGGCCGGTCTGATTCCCTGGTTTTATTTTTCCGAAGCTATCGGCGGAGGAACCAGTGCATTAATCGAATACAATTATCTGGTAAAGAAAGTCGTGTTTAAAATCAGTATCCTGCCGATTATCAAGGTAATCGCAGCGACCTTTATTCACGCTTTCTTTGTTTTACTTTTACTGGTGCTTTATTTCGTATTTCACTTCAGCCCCAGTTTATATCTGATTCAGTTGATCTACTACAGTTTCTGTATGTTCTTCCTGGCTCTGGCCATCAGTTATTCCACCTGTGCGATCGTGGTCTTTTTCCGCGATTTATCGCAGATTATCGGTATTTTGCTGCAGGTTGGAATGTGGGCGACCCCCATCATGTGGGAGATTGGAGTGATTCCCGAGAAGTACAGAATTATCTTCAAGTTAAATCCGGTATTTTATATCATCAACGGCTATCGTTCCGCACTTTTTGAAAAACAGTGGTTTTTCGAGGATTTCTATTCCACGATGTTTTTCTGGATTACGGCAGCGATCATCTTTGGTATCGGGGCCTTGATTTTCAAACGATTAAAACCGCATTTTGCGGATGTTTTATAAAGGATATTCGATATGGAAAACAATACGGTGATTTCCGTAGAACATGTGAATAAAGTGTATAAACTGTATCCAAGACCGATGGATCGTCTGATCGATACATTCCATTTGATGCCCTGGAGAAAGTACGGGGAGCATCATGCGCTGAAGGATGTCAGTTTTACCGTAAACAAAGGAGAGACGGTCGGTATTATCGGTACCAACGGATCCGGTAAATCTACAATCTTAAAAATCATAACCGGAGTATTGCATCAAACCTCCGGGGAAGTGAATGTAAACGGACGTATTTCTGCATTGTTGGAACTCGGAGCCGGTTTTAATTCCGAGTATACCGGTATGGAAAACATCTACCTAAACGGAACGATGATCGGTTTTTCGAAGGAAGAGATTGATGCGAAGCTGCAGGGTATTTTGGAGTTTGCGGATATCGGTGAATTCGTATACCAGCCGGTAAAGACATATTCGTCCGGTATGTTCGTACGTCTGGCTTTTGCCATCGCCATCAATATTGAACCGGAGATCTTAATTGTCGATGAAGCACTCAGCGTCGGCGATGTTTTCTTCCAGGCAAAATGCTACCGTAAATTTGATGAATTCAAGAAGATGGGTAAAACCATTCTCTTCGTATCCCACGATTTAAGCAGCATTTCCAAGTATTGCGACCGCGTTATTTTGTTGAACCAGGGCGAGAAGCTCGGCGAAGGCAGCGCAAAGGAAATGATTGATGCGTATAAGCAGGTACTGGTCGGACAGTACAGCAGAGAAGGCAGTGCGGAAGATGCACAAAGTGCGGTGGACGCAGTTGTGGAGAAAGGCCTCAATCCGGAAACATTGGAATACGGTTCCGGAAAGGGAACCATCACATCCGTGTATGTTACGGACGAGAAGGGGCGTAATACCAATGCCATTATAAAAGGAGCCGAATTCACCGTCCATATGGAAGTGGAGGCCAAGGAAGAACTTCAGGCCCCGATTTTTGCTTTCTCGATTAAGAATGTAAAGGGTACCGAGATTACGGGTACCAACACCATGTTTGAAAAAACCTTCTTAGGTTCCATGCACAAGGGCGAAAAGAAGGAAGCAACCTTTACACAGCGCATGACGCTGCAGGGCGGCGAATATCTGCTCTCCTTCGGCCTGACCGGATATGAAGGAAGCGATTTTACCGTATATCACAGGCTTTATGATTCCTTAAACATTACCGTTATCTCGGACAAGGATACGGTGGGATTCTACGATATGGAATCGAAGGTGGAAGTAAAGGACGTGGCCTGGACACCGAGCATTGTGGAGAAAGAGGAAGAAACGGAAAGTGGAAAAGACGAAGACAATCGGAAAAATCATATTGGATGAGCGCTTCTATGAAGGATGTGACCGGTATTCCGACGGGGATATTGAGAATACCCTTTTGGATTTAGCCGAAAAAACACCGGCGGACGAATTGCGTAAGGTGTCCGAGGAAAGTTTAAACTGGCCGGTGTTTTATCATTTTTCACCGTTTCGCGAAAATATCGCCGAGTGGATTCCGCTTTCGAAAAGCGACAAGGTTCTGGAAGTCGGTGCCGGCTGCGGAGCGATTACAGGCTGCCTTTCTAGGAAAGCCGGGAGTGTTACATGCATCGATTTGTCCGAAAAGCGTAGTCTGATTAATGCAAACCGCTTAAAGGAAGCCGATAACGTAACCATCATGGTCGGCAATTTCAAGGATGTGGAAACCGCACTGGAGAATGACTATGATGCGATTTTTCTGATCGGTGTATTTGAATATGCCAACGGATATATGAATAGCCGCAACCCTTACAAGGACTTTCTGGATATCCTTTTAAAGCACTTGAAGAAGGGCGGCAGAATGTATATCGCCATCGAAAACAGAATGGGCTTAAAGTACTTTGCGGGCTGCAGAGAAGACCATACCGGAGGATTCTTCGACGGACTGGAAGGCTATCCGAACGGTGGAGTGGCAAGGACATTCACGAAGGATGCGCTTGAGAAAATCTTCAGGGAGTGCGGATTGAATGAGTTTTCATTCTACTATCCGTATCCGGATTATAAATTTACGCATACACTTTTCTCCGATGAAATTCTTCCGAAAAAAGGCGAGCTGCATGATAATATCCGCAATTTCGACCGCGACCGGATGATTTTGATGGACGAGGGCAAAGTATTTGATACGATTCTCGAAGACGGAACATTTCCGCTGTTTTCCAATTCCTACATGGCGGTGATCGGACCGAAACTTCCGGAGAAGTACATTAAGTACTCCACGGACCGCGATGAAAAATACGGAATCTGCACAACCATTGCGGAAGACGAGAACGGATTATTTGTTACGAAACGCGCCATGGACGAGAGCGCGAAGGAACATATTGAGAATGTTTACAAGGCATATCAGTCGCTTAGTGAACGGTTTGAGGGTTCTTCCCTGAAGTTTAACCGTGTGGAGAAAACCAACGATTCCACACTTCGTTTTGAATATCTGAAAGGGGAAACACTGGAGGAACTCTTAGACGATGCGCTTTTTGCGGACGACCGTTACACCTTTGTTTTCCTTGTGGATGAATATAAGGACTATATCCGTTATAATGCTCAGAAGCCGGTCAGCGATTATGATCTGATCTTTCAGAACATCATCGTTCAGGACGGGAACTGGACCGTAATCGATTATGAATGGACATATCCGGAATCGATCGATCCCGAAGAGATTATTAAACGTGCATTCTGGTGCTATTTGCAGGGAAATCCCGCAAGAAAGAAAGCACTGGAATGGTGTAAGGTTGAGGAAAATTTCGAGCAGGTAATCGAGAAAGAGAAAGCATTCCAGAAAAGAGTGCAGGGTGACCATCCGGCACTTTCCGAAATCCGTCATATGATGGGTAAGGCTGCCGTATCAAGAGATTATCTTCTGCGGGAATGCGGACTTAAGACCGATCCGATTCAGATTTACGAAGATTGCGGAAACGGTTTTTCCGAAGAGAAATCCTATCGTGTGGTCGATGTAAAACGGCTGGGCAAAGAGATCACTTTCTCGGTTTCTGTGTCCAAAGAGGTAAAGAAGCTCCGCGTTGATCCGGGCGACCGGCCGACATTTGTCGTTTTGAAAAAAGCAACGCTTAACGATACCGATATTCTCGGTGCCGTAATGAAAAAGGATGCGTTCAGCCGTGATACCAACGGTAAAAAGATCGGCGAGGACGGATACATGTTTACCACGCCCGATCCGCATTTTGCATTTAAGGTTCCGGCTTTCGAGGGAGAAAGCGCGAACCTGACCTTTACCATGCTTGTCAGTGAAATACCCGGAGAAATTGCCGGTAGATTGAAATAAAACCGTTCATTCGGAAAGGAAACTGTGATGGGAGCCTTAAAGGAAGTGGCCAGAAAGATCATGATGGCCCCCCGTAAAAAAGAATACGAGGAGAGACTTTCCGCTTTAAGCAATACCTACGATGCCTTCATGAGAGAGCAGGAGGCAGAACTGCTTTCCAAAAAGCAAAGTGGCAGGGAATCCACTCTTACTTACACCGAAGCCGTGCTTGAAGAGGGCATGAAGAAAAGCAGTTCCGACATAATTATCTATTATGGCAAAGAAGGTCTTCCTTCTCCTGTAGCAACCCTGGAAATCTGCAAGGCATTTGAGGAAAATCCCGAAGCCGTTGTGGTATATGCGGATGAGGATTCGGTCATTTGTACAAAAGACCAGTGGCAGCAGATGATGAAAAAAGGTGTTCCCGTATCCGCAAGGAGCAACCCTCGTATTAAACCGGTTTATTCACCGGAGACGCTGGTTTCCTACTTTTATCCGGGCAATATCGTAGCAATTAAAAGTGCCGCTTTGGACATGTTCGTATATACGGAAGGTGAAAGTGTTTATGATGTGCTTCTTAGGAACCGTCATCTTTTAAACGAAGAAAATGTTTACCATCTTCCGTTGATCCTCTATCATACACACCGTCTGCCGGGTGAAGATGCAATCTTCTTCGATGAAGGGGATGTATTACGTAAAAAGAGTATTTTAAACGATACGCAGAAGATGGATTTTGTGAAGGGAACCTATCTTCCCGCCTACTACAGTGAGGAGGATAAACTCAGACTTTATCCGCTGTACGAGCTGCCGAAAGACATCCGCTTATCCATTGTCATTCCATCGAAAGATAACCCGGATGTATTGCTTCGCTGTATTGATTCCGTAAGAAACGGCAAGACTTCCTTCCCGGTTGAGATCATTGTTGTTGATAACGGCAGCAGTGACGAAAACAGGGCGAGAATCGAAGAGGCCTCGAAGGAAAAAGGCTTCCTGTATATCTAC
Source organism: Lachnospiraceae bacterium UBA3804 (assembly GCA_002368665.1). Lineage (GTDB taxonomy): Bacteria > Bacillota > Clostridia > Lachnospirales > Lachnospiraceae > UBA3766. The sequence goes on along the minus strand of DFEK01000003.1, from coordinate 27,109 downwards.
GAGAAAGAGGAATTTAATTATTCCCACATGAACAATGTCGGTGCATCAAGCGCAAGCGGAAATATCCTGTTGCTTTTAAACGACGATATGGAAATGGTCAGCCCCGATGCGTTGGACCGTATGGCCGGACAGCTTCTTTGCGAGGGCGTGGGAATTGTCGGTGCGAAACTTTTATATCCGAACAGTTCCGTGATCCAGCATATCGGTATCACGAATGCCGTAGACGGACCGGTCCATAAATTCATCGGCAAAGAAGATGATGCGCGTGTGGACTACAAACGAAACCGTTTCGTCCATAACTGTATCGGTTCAACGGGCGCCTGCCTGATGATCCGGAAAAGTGATTTCGATGCGGTCGGCGGGCTGAAAGAAGATTTAAGGATTGCATACAATGATGTGGATTTATGCTTCTCGATCCGGGAGAGGAAACTGCGGTGCGTTATCCGTCCGGATGCGGTTTTTTATCATCATGAATCCTTAAGCCGCGGCGCAGATCATCTTTCGGATGAAAAATTAAAGCGACTTTATGCGGAGAGGAAGATGCTGTATTCCTTCCATCCCGACATCTATACAAACGACCCGTACGAGGGAATGGCTTCTGCGGGCGGAACGGAACTTTCCTTCGATACCGAGAACCGTTTCACCAAGAAGAAACCGGCCGGAGAATGCCCGAAGGCAACGGATTTTGATTATCATCAGTATCCCGAGGGAATCATCGTTCATTTTGACCGGTTGGAGAAGGAAGAGATTCTCCGTTCGGAGGGCGAGGAATTCTATGTCATCCAGGGGTATCATGTGGTGCCTCATATCGACAACATGCGTTTTCGCTTCCGAATGGTCTTCGAAGGAAAGAAAGGAACTTATGAAATGCCTATGCCGGGCTATCTTCGTATGAATCTCGAAGGAGGATATCCGGAGGCTACCAATTTGAAATTATCCGGTTTCTGTAATTTCGTGACAAGGAGCGAACTTCCCGCGGATACCTATGAAATCGGCATTTTTGCGGATGACTGTTTGAAGAAATTATATCTCTACCAAAGAACCAAACAGGTTCTGATCGTGGAAGAATAAAAAGACGGAAAGACGATTTCGATGAATGAAAAAGAAGAACTGCAGTATTTAAAAGAGCAGGTAAGAAAATTAAAACAGGAAAACAGAGAGCTTTCTTCCAAACTTGCCATAACCGAAGCTTCCAAGGCAGAGACGGAGGAAAACTTATCCAAGATCAAAAACAGCTTTGCCTGGAAAATGGCCAAGCCGCTTCGCGTGGTACGCGCCGGTTTTGTACGTTTAAGCTACTACAAAACCCCCAAGAACATTATGTCCAAGGCGGAGTATAAAAGACGCTTAAAGAAGGCATATGTGATCCTGGGTACGAACTCCTTCCCCGACGAGGCCAAAAGGAAAGAAGAAGAGGATACACGGTATGAAACGAAGATTACGTTTTCCGTGCTGGTTCCCCTTTATAACACACCCGAGAAATTCTTACGCGACATGATTGATTCCGTGCGTACCCAGACTTACAAAGACTGGGAACTCTGTCTTGCGGACGGATCCGATCAGGAGCATGCGTATGTCGGAGAAATCTGTGCAAAATACGCGGCCGACGATGAACGGATACGATATCAGAAACTTGATAAAAACGAAGGGATTTCCGGTAACACCAATGCATGTTTTCGCATGGCTACGGGAGATTATATCGGATTGTTCGACCATGATGATATTCTGCATCCGTCCGCATTTTATGAGTATCGAAAGGCAATTGACGAACAGAATGCGGATTATGTCTATTGTGATGAGGCAACATTTAAGGGGGACTCCATCAACGATATGATTACCCTGCATTTTAAGCCGGACTATGCACTGGATACTCTTCGCGCAAATAATTACATCTGTCATTTCAGCTTGTTCAAACGCGAACTGCTTTCGGAGACGGAGCTTTTTCGTACGGCGTTTGACGGCAGCCAGGACCATGATATGATCCTTCGTCTTACGTCTCTTGCCAAGAATGTTGTGCATGTTCCGAAGATTCTTTATTACTGGAGAGCACATGCCGGCAGTGTTGCGAGCGATATCAATGCCAAATTCTATGCCGTGGATGCGGCGAAAAGAGCTGTGGATGATCATTTAAACCAGTTTGGCATTTACAATACGATTATTACCAGTACGAGAGCGTTTGAGACGATTTTTCGTCTGCAATACGAGATTACGACGGAGGGGAAAGTATCCTATATCCTTCCCGTTCCGAAGAAAGATACCTCTTATCTGGATACCCTGGATTCCGTAGGTAAAACGGACGAGGAGGTTGCCGAACTTATCCTTGTGGCGGAGGACGAAACCGAAGCCGCAGCCATGAAGGAAAAACATGCGGATCTTCCGTTCGTCAAAGTGATCACGGCAAGTGAGAAACACAGTATTCCGGCACTTTTTAACGAAGGCGCCAAAGCGGCAGCGGGCGAGTATTTGCTCTTCTTAAAACCCGGAATCAAACTGATTTCATCGGATTTTGCGGAAGAACTTCTGATGTATGCGCAAAGAGATGATATCGGAGCGGTAGGCGGCAAATATCTTTTCGCGGATAAAAAGATCCAGCATGCCGGACTGATCTTGGGTCTCGGGGACTATGGTACCGTGGGACATGTGCATTACGGCTGTGAATATACGCATATAGGATACATGGGAAGACTGTGCTATGCGCAGAACATGAGCGCCGTATCGGGAAATGCGATGATGGTAAAAACTGTAGATTGGGAGAAGGTGGGAGGATTCGACGAAAACTTCGAACGCTTCTACTATGATGCGGATCTGTGCATGAAACTTCGTGCACAAAAGAAACTGAATGTCTTTACACCGTTTGCGGAAGCATATGTGGAGGAAATTCCCTATGCGCCCGCCGATACGGATGAAGCAGGAAAGAATATTCTTCAGAAGGAGAACAAAGCCTTCCAAACCAAATGGGAGAAGGAAATCGCCAAGGGAGACCCGTATTACAATCCGAATTTCAGTTTGAAATATCTGGATTATACGCTTAAAGTAGTGAAAGATTGAAAGGAGATACATTATGAACTACAAAGAACAGTTTGATTTTTGGCTTGCGGATGATTATTTCGATGCGAAGACCAAGGAGGAGTTACTGGCCATTCGCAACGATGAGAAGGAAGTAGAGGACCGCTTCTACAAGGATCTGGAATTCGGTACCGGCGGACTCCGTGGTGTGATCGGTGCGGGAACAAACCGCATGAATATCTACACTGTAAGAAAGGCTTCCCAGGGACTGGCAAATTATATTGTTAAGAATAACGGACAGGATAAGGGCGTTGCCATTGCATACGACTCCAGAAGAATGTCTCCCGAATTCGCGGATGAAGCAGCGCTTTGCCTTGCTGCAAACGGAATCAAGGCATATGTTTTTGATGCACTTCGTCCCACTCCGGAGCTTTCCTTCGCGCTTCGTACACTGAAATGTATCGCAGGTATTGTGGTTACGGCAAGCCACAACCCGCCCGAATACAACGGATACAAGGTTTATTGGGAGGACGGCGCACAGGTTACTCCTCCTCACGATGTAAACATCATCGGTGAAGTCAACGCGATTACCGATTACCATACCGTTAAGACCATGGATAAGAACGATGCGATCGCAAAGGGTCTTTACAATGTAATCGGCAAGGAAATCGACGACCTGTACATGGTGGAATTAAAGAAGCAGATCATCCATCCCGAGATAATTAAGGAAGTTGCCAAAGATATCAAGATTGTATATACACCGTTCCACGGAACCGGTAATGTTCCCGTTCGCCGCGTTCTTTCCGAACTCGGTTTCGAGAATGTATATGTGGTTCCCGAGCAGGAACTTCCGGATCCCGATTTTACAACATTGGATTATCCCAATCCGGAAGATCCGAAGGCATTTACGCTTGCATTGAAACTTGCGAAGGAAGTCGGTGCGGATATCGTTATGGCAACGGATCCGGATGCGGACAGACTCGGTATCTATGCACTGGATACGAAGAGCGGAGAGTATGTTCCGTTCACCGGTAATATGTCAGGTATGTTGATCTGTGAATACATTTTAAGGGAGAGAACCTTAAACGGAACCATGCCGGAGAATCCCGCATTGGTAACTACCATCGTAACCACCAATCTGGCAAAAGCAATTACCGCAAATTACGGCGTAAAGGAAATTGAAACCCTGACCGGATTTAAATATATCGGAGAGCAGATCAAAATCTTCGAGCAGACCGGTTGCAACAATTATGTATTCGGTCTGGAAGAGTCCTACGGATGTCTTGCGGGAACGCATGCAAGAGACAAGGATGCCATCGTAGCCGTTATGTGCTTAAGCGAAGTCGCTTCCTACTGCAAGAAGCAGGGCATCACCCTTTGGGATATGATGATTGAAGTATACGAGAAATACGGCTACTACAAGGAAACCCAGTATGCCATCACCAAGAAGGGCAAAGAAGGTTTGGAAGAAATTGCTGCCATGATGGAGAAACTGCGTACCAATCCTCCGAAGGAATTCGGTGTATGGAAAGTACGTGAATTCAGGGATTACAAGAAGGATTATGTGATTAACTATGAAACAAACACCGAAGGTAAGACCGGTCTTCCGACTTCCAATGTACTTTACTTTGATCTTACCGAGGATTCCTGGTGTTGCGCACGTCCTTCCGGAACCGAGCCGAAGATCAAGTTTTATATGGGAGTAAAAGGAAACTCTCTTAAGGATGCGGAAGAAAAACTGAACGCATTAACCGACGCATTAAAGAGCATGATTTAAGGAATGTAAGTCAGACCGTAAAGGGGAACGGGGATACTTATGGGATTAAAAGAACGTCTGAATCAGACCAAACGATATTATAACAGGAACGGCTTCCGCAAAACGGCGGTTGCCGTGACCGAGAGAATTTTCACCAAGGAAAATCCAGAGTTTGCTTACAAGGAAGCTCCGGGTGAAGAATTGGTGAAACAGTTTGAAACGGATCTCGGAGAAGCGCCTAAGATCAGCGTGCTTGTACCTGCATACGAAACAAATGAAAAGTACTTCATTGAGCTGATCGACTGCATGTTACGGCAGACTTATACCAATTGGGAGCTGATCATTGCGGATGCTTCCGACGAAAAGAAACTCTCAAACTTAGTAATTGAGGATGAGAGAATCCGTTATCTGGAACTGCCTGCGAACAGGGGGATCTCCAATAATACCAACGAGGCGCTAAAAGCGGCTACGGGAGATTATATCGGTCTTTTGGATCATGATGACGTGCTGACCAGAGATTGCCTTTATTATGTGGCAAAGGCAATTATCAAGAGTTCTCCGGCATTCCTTTATACGGATGAAGATAAAGCGGACGAGAAGATGCACACTTTCTTCGAGTCGAACCGGAAAAAGAAGCTGAATTTGGATCTGCTGCTTACGAACAATTATATTTGCCATTTTCTGGTGATGCGCGCGGATTTAATGAAAGAATTGCGTTTCCGGCCGGAATATGACGGAAGTCAGGACTATGATTTGATTTTACGGGCTACAGCCCATGCGCTCGAACATAACGAGGAAGTGGTTCATATTCCCCGTATTCTGTATCACTGGAGAACGTACGAAGGTTCCACATCCGTCAATACCGAGGCAAAACGGTATGCGTATGATAACGGGAAAAAGGCCATTGAGGACTTTTGCAGGAAAAAGAAATGGGAAGTGGTCGTTGATCCGACACCGCATCTTGGATTTTATCATTTGTATTATTATCCTGATGTGTTCGCCAACCGTCCCGAGGTCGGAGCCGTATGCGGACCGCTTTATACTTTCGGACGGATCAGCGGAGGCGCGATGAAAGCGGACGGAACACTGTATTACAAGAATCTGCCGAAGGGCTATACCGGCTATCTTCATCGTGCGGCACTTCAGCAGGAGATTCCCGCGGGAGATGTCCGAAACATGATTGTAAGACCGCAGCTTCAGGAAATGTTTCATAACATTGTCGGGGATCCGAAGAAAGTAAAAGCACAGGATGCGATAACCAAGAGCATTCTGTTTTGTGAGAAATTAAAAGAAATGGGATATATCATCCTGTACGAACCTACACAGAAAAGAGGATAAGACTTGTCAGCGGTTTCCATTGTTATTCCAAATTATAACGGCAGCGGTTATTTAAAAGGCTGTCTGGATTCTTTGCAGAACCAGACCATGACCGATTTTGATGTCTGCGTTGTGGACGATGCTTCGACGGAAGGAAGCATTGCTGATCTTGTATACTCCTATCCGAGGACCAGGCTGATTGAGCGTTCCACGAACGGCGGTTTTGCCGCGGCTGTTAACGACGGAATTAAGGCAACGCGTTCTCCGTATATCATTCTGCTGAATAACGACACGACCGTGGCCAGTGATTTTGTGGAAAAACTGTATAAGGCAATCGATCCCAGGCCCAGCTGTTTTTCTGTGCAGGCGAAACTCGTCAACATGTATAACCAGACGCTGATCGATGATGCGGGAGATTTCTATTGTACGCTCGGATGGGCATTTGCAAGGGGCAAAGGACGAAGCGTGGCGGATTTTATTTTCCGAAGCAATGTTTTTGCAGCCTGTGCGGGTGCTGCGATTTACCGCAGGGAGGGATTCGAACTGTTCGGTCTGTTCGATGAACTTCATTTCTGCTATCTGGAGGATATCGATATCGGATACAGGGCGAAACTCCATGGCTTTTATAATTTCTATGAGCCCATTGCCATCTGCTATCATGCGGGAAGTGCGACTTCCGGATCGCAGCATAATGAGTTTAAGGTACGACTTTCCGCCAGAAATACCATTTATCTGGCATATAAGAATCAATTGCCGTGGCAGAGGTTTATCAATGCACCGGCCATGTGGCTCGGAAGAGCCATCAAGCGCTCCTATTTTGCAAAGAAAGACCTTCTTAAGGCATATAACGAAGGCATTAAGGAAGGGAAGGAACTGATCAAGACCTCGGATGCCATGGCGAAAAGAGTGAATTTTACCCCAAAGATGATGTCCCGCTCCTTTGAAATCCAGTGGGAGATGATCGTGGGAACTTTCAGGAGAATGTTTAATTTCTAAGTTGAGGGAGAAGAACGTTGATTAAGGACAATCAGGCACATTTTAATCGTCTTCACGTCGTTTTTGACGCGCTGATTACGCTTGTTTCCTATATTGCGGCGTGGTTTATCCGTATTATCCTGTTCGGAGATGCGGAAACCGGCGTATTGCCGATGGAGACCTATTTTGCCGCGCTCTATTTCATTGTTCCCGGCTATCTGATCGTCTATTATATGATGAATCTGTACCGTTCGAAGAGAAATTCCTCCGCCTGGAGAGAGGGTGTCGACGTTATCAGAGCCAATATTATTGGACTGATCACCTTCTTCGTGGCACTCTATATCGTCAATCAGCCGAACTTTTCCCGTTCGATGATTATGATCTTTGCGGGAATCAATTCGTTCCTGATGATCCTGATGCGCCGGATTGTGCGCGGAATCCTGCGTACTTTCCGTAAAAAGGGCTATAATTTAAAGCATATCCTTCTGGTCGGTTACTCCAGAGCGACAGAGCAGTATATTGACCGTATCCTTGCAAATCCCGAATGGGGCTATATGGTTTGCGGTATTCTGGACAATACCATCCCCGCGGGAACGGTTTACAGGGGTATTAAAGTTCTCGGAACCATCGGAAATCTGGATATTATCCTTCCGGAGAATAAAATGGACGAGATCGCCATTACACTTTCCCTGGCGGACTATGACTATTTGGAAGAGGTTGTTAACAAATGCGAGAAATTCGGCGTACATACGAAATTTATTCCCGATTATAATTCCGTGATCCCTTCCAGACCGTATACGGAGGATCTGATGGGGCTTCCCGTGATCAATATACGAAGAGTGCCCCTGACCAATACCGGAAACTGGGTTTTAAAGCGTATCGTGGATATTTTCGGTTCGCTGGTGGCGATTGTGGTCTTTTCCCCGGTTATGCTTTTCTCGGCTATTGCGATTAAAGCACAGGACAAGGGAAAAGTCATTTTTAAACAAACGAGAGTCGGTTTACATAACAAAGAGTTTGAAATGTACAAATTCCGTACGATGCGGATGCAGACCGAGGCGGATGAGGCCAAGGCGTGGACGGTCAAGGATGACGAGAGAGTTACGAAAATCGGCAAATTCCTCCGCCGGACCAGTCTGGATGAGATTCCGCAGTTTTTCAACATATTAAAAGGAGATATGTCCCTGGTCGGCCCCAGACCGGAACGTCCGCAGTGGGTTGAAAAGTTTAAAGAGGAGATTCCCCGTTACATGATCAAACACCAGGTTCGTCCGGGTCTTACCGGCTGGGCACAGGTGAACGGATACCGCGGAGATACGTCCATTCGCAAGCGAATTGACTACGATATCTACTATATTGAGAACTGGACATTGGGATTTGATATTAAAATTTTATTTCTGACGATTTTTAAAGGTTTTATCAATAAAAACGCATATTAGCGGAAAAGATTTGTGATTTTTTGCCTATATTTTATCCCTTTACACTTTCCGAAAACAGTAGTAGAATGTATTCGTATGTGTACATTTCAGATACTTGGTTGGGAGGAAATGACGAATGTCTGCCAAGAGACGTGTGAAGAAAAGGAAAATAGTTTTACTCATTGTTGAGTTGCTGGTTTTGGCTGTTGCCATCGTAGCCCTGATTTTCGTTATCAAGACCACTAACAAAAAGACCGGTATTAAGAACTTCGAACTTAATTCGGAGAATATCAAAGTATCCTCCGAGGTTAAAGAGAATATCGAAAACAATGAAGATATGAAGAAATATACCAATATCGCATTGTTTGGTGTGGATGTTCGTGATAAGAACGCAAACAGCACCACTCTTTCCAAGTCTACCAGAACAGATACGATCATGATCTGTTCCATCAATAACGAAACCAAGGATATTAAACTAGTATCCGTTTATCGTGATACCTATCTGAATGTAGGAAACGATTCTTATAATAAGTGTAACTCCGCATATGCAAGAGGCGGATATGAGCAGGCAATCAACATGTTAAACATGAACCTTGACCTGTATATCACCGATTTCGTCACCATTGGTTTCCAGGGCGTTATCAATGCCGTAGATGCCGTAGGCGGCGTGGAAATCGATGTTCATGACAATGAAATCAGTTACTTAAATGACTATCAGGCTTCCATCTATGCTACGGAAGATAATCCGCATAAGCTGATTTCCGACTACACACCCGTAACACACTCCGGTTTACAGACCTTAAACGGACAGCAGGCACTTGCATATTGCCGTATCCGTTACATCGGAAATGACTTCCAGCGTACACAGCGCCAGAGAACCGTTCTTGAGCAGATTATGAAGAAAGCTCAGAGAATGAACCCTGCACAGTTAAACCAGTTGATGGATGAGGTATTCCCTTTGGTTGCAACGAGCTTTACTTCTGCAGAGCTTCTTGAGAAGGTAACCAATATTGCTTCTTATCACATTTCCGAGACGACCGGATTCCCGTTCGATGACGGACTTGCAACCGGTATGATCGGTAACAAGGGTAGCTGCGTTGTTCCCGTGGATCTGACCAGCAATGTAACGGAGCTTCATTCCTTCTTATATCCGGATGTAGAATATACTCCTTCTTCCAATGTGGAAAGCTACAGCCAGAAGATTCACTCCGATACGGCACCCTACATCGGAAGATAGCCAATCGGACCAAAAGGAAAAAGTTGCCAATCCCGGCAGATTAGAGTTAAAATATAGGGGATTGCCGTAAGGCAATTCCCTTTTAAGTTAGAATTAAGGTTAGCATATTACAATGCAGGTTAAAGAATGAGCAATCAACCCACGGTGGATGTGATCATCCCCACCTATAAACCGAATGAACGATTCCTAAAACTGATTGAGGGTCTGGAGAAGCAGACATATCCCATTAACCGTATCATCATCATGAATACGGAGGAGCGTTACTTCTCCGGAATGCTTTACGGACACCAGTTTGAAATAGAGCATAATGTGAGTGTGACGCATATCTCCAAGATGGAATTTGACCATGGTCATACCAGAAGGGAAGGCGTATCAAAGTCGAAGGCGGACTATTTTATCTGTATGACGGATGATGCCATGCCGAAGAATGCTCATCTGGTCGAAAATCTGTTAAAACCCTTAATCGCAGGCAAAGCGGAATTTGCCTATGCAAGGCAGCTTCCCAGGGAAAACGCCGGGATTATTGAAAGCTATACCAGACATTTTAATTATCCGAAGGAGGGCAGGATCAAGTCCAAGAAGGATTTGCAGGCCATGGGAATTAAGACATACTTCTTTTCCAATGTCTGTGCGGCCTACCGGAGAGACCTTTATGATGAACTGGGCGGCTTTGTGGAATATACGTTATTTAATGAGGATATGATTTTTGCCGCGAAAGCGATTGCCAAGGGATACAGGATTGCGTATGTTCCGGATGCGGAAGTAATCCATTCGCATCATTATACGAATAAGGAGCAGTTCCGCCGGAATTTTGATAACGGTGTATCACAGGCAGAACATCCGGAGATTTTTGATGCGGTTCCGCCTACGGCGGAAGGCAAGAAGCTGGTAAAACGGACCATTGCTTTTCTGAAGTCCAAAAAGAAATACCATCTGATTCCGGGATTTCTGATTACCTGCGCTTACAAATATTTTGGATTTAAGTACGGAAAAAACTATAAAAAATTGTCCGAAAAACGTATCTTAAAATATACGACCAACAGAGAGTACTGGATGAAGAAGAATATCCGGAACGCAACGGCGGGGATCAATCCATACAGCGGATACGGAATGTCCCCCGAGGAAAGGAGATAAGGAAATGAATGAAAACGGTCAGAACATGAATTCCCAGGAATACACCTATTCCGGAAATCAGGGTCAGGTTTTTGCACCTGCACCGGAACGTCATCAGACAACAACTACCATTGACGGAGTAAACCGTTTCGGACGTTACGTCAATAACGAATATATGTCGAATGCGCAGACGGCGGGAAATACATATCATTCCGATTTGAGCAGCGAGATCGCCGCCAAAGCGGAAGAGGAGAGACTTCGTGCTGCACAGGCGCAGAATGTGGCACAGGTCCAGCCGGAAGTACCTGCACAGACTGCAGCACCGGTTCAGCCTGCACCGACACCTCAGCCTATAGTTCCTCAGTCCGCAGCAGCACCCGCATTTGAGGCATCCCCGATTCAGCAGAATCCTCAGCCGGTTCAGCCTGCAGTAGCACCTCAGCCTGTTGCACCCGTGTTTGAAGCTTCTCCCATTCAGCAGAATCCTCAGCCGGTTCAGTCTGCAGCAGCACCCCAGCCCGTGGCACCCCAGCCTGTGGCACCTGCGAAACCGCAGCCTCAAAAGCCTGAGAAAAACAAGGAGAAAAAGTCCAAGCCGTTCGGTATCCGTCTTTTGCTCATGGCTGCGTCCGGATTGGTATTTGGTTTGGTTGCAGGTGGTGTGATCCTTGCAATGTTACATTTTCTGCCGAATAAACTGAAATTGGTAAACAATAACCCTACAATTGTTACTTCCGAAAATCCTTCGGAGAATCCGGGTCCGGTCACCAGTGAAATTACCAGCGAAGGCGGAACCATTCTGGCAGCCGATCCCGACGGCGGAATTGAAGGAACAAATGTAACGGAAGAGATGACGGTTCCCGAGATTGCGGAAGCCTGCATGCCTGCCGTTGTTATTATCAATACCAAAGTGGATTATAATTATTACGGTATGGTACAGGAAGCCGCAGCCAGCGGTACCGGCGTAATCGTCGGACAGAATGACGAAAACCTTTTCATTGCAACCAATTATCATGTTGTTGCCGACGCAAAGGAAATTTCCGTCCAGTTCTGCGATGCTTCCACGGCGAATGCGGAAGTAAAGGGTAAAAAAGTATCCAACGACTTGGCGGTAATTACCGTTAAAATGGATTCCCTCGGCGGTTCCACCAAGAGTGCCATTAAGCTTGCGCAGATCGGAACATCCGCCGATCTGGTTGTCGGCGAGTCCTGCGTAGCCATCGGAAATGCGCTCGGTTACGGCCAGTCCGTAACATATGGCGTCATCTCCGCTTTAAACAGAGAGATGTTAACGGAAAACGGAGAAAAAGGTGTTTTCATTCAGACGGATGCCGCAATTAACCACGGTAACTCCGGTGGTGCACTTTTAAACATGAAGGGTCAGTTAATCGGTATCAACTCCAATAAGCTGGACGGAAGTTCCGTCGAGAGTATGGGATATGCAATTCCGATCGATACGGCAAGACCGATTATTGAGAAACTGATCGAGAAGAAAGAACTGGAAGAACTTCCGGCTGAGCAGCAGAGTTACTTCGGTATCAGCGGTTATACGGTTAAGAGCGGTTCCAGAACCAACAGCGGTGTTCCGATTCCTGTCGGAATCTATGTCAGATCCGTAACACCCGGAAGCCCTGCCGATAAGGGCGGAATCCAGGCCGGAGATATCGTAACCGAATTCGAGGGTGAATCCGTTGTTTCCACTACGGAACTGATGCAGTACCTGGCTTCTTATCCATCCGGTGCGGAAGTAACCATTACCTACAGAAGATTCGAGAACGGACAGTTCAATACATACGAAACCAAGGTAACCCTGGAAGACAAGAAAACTACAAACCCGTAAAACAGTTAGGAATTCAAATGAGCGAAAACAATAATCATGACAATTCAGGATACGAAGAGGTCTGTGCGGTTTGCCGCCGAACCGAATCCGTAGCCGGTAAAATGGTCAAACTTCAGGAAGGACTGTCCATCTGCAGCGACTGCCTGCAGAAGTCCTTTGATATGATCGGCGAAATGTCGGCCAACGGACAGTTGGACGACCTGACCAAAATGATGGGAAATGCCGGAATGCCTTCGGTTATGCCCTCCGGTGAGAAGAAGGATGAGCCGGATAAAGAAGGCGAAGAGAAGAAGGAAGAAAAGAAGTCTTCCAAAGAGTCCGCGCCTCCCCTTTTCCTGAACCTTGGAAGTATTTTCGGCGGACAGAATCCGAACCTTGAGCGCACCAGGATTAAGAAAAAAGAGCGTAAAGAGGGCGATCCTCCTTTGATCGATATCAAGAAGGTTCCTGCACCGCATAAGATTAAAGCAATGCTGGATGAGTATATCATCGGGCAGGAACATGCGAAGAAGATTATCTCCGTAGCGGTTTATAATCACTACAAACGAGTGGCTACCCAGACCATGGACGAGATTGAGATTGAAAAATCCAATATTCTCATGCTGGGCCCGACCGGTTGCGGCAAAACTTATCTGGTAAAAACGCTTGCGAAGCTTCTGGATGTTCCTCTTGCGATTGCAGATGCCACATCTCTTACCGAAGCAGGATATATCGGTGATGATATCGAAAGTGTTTTAAGCAAACTTTTAATGGCGGCGGACAATGATGTGGAACGTGCGGAAAGCGGTATCGTTTTCGTGGACGAGATCGATAAACTTGCCAAGAAGCAGGACACCAAGTCCAGAGATGTATCCGGTGAATCGGTTCAGCAGGGAATGCTGAAGCTGCTTGAAGGAGCGGATATTGAAGTGCCTGTCGGTTCCACCAGTAAGAATGCCATGGTGCCTTTAACTACCGTAAATACCAGAAATATCCTGTTTATTTGCGGCGGTGCCTTCCCGGATCTGGAGGAAATCATCAAAGCCAGATTATCCAAGCAGACATCCATTGGATTTAACGGAGAACTGAAGGATAAATTTGATAAAGAGAAAGATCTCCTAAAAAGAGTTACCGTAGAGGATATCAAGAAATACGGTATGATTCCGGAGTTTGTCGGTCGTCTGCCGATCCTGTGTCCCTTAGAAGGGCTGAATGAGGAAATGCTGGCAGAAATTCTGAAAGAGCCGAAGAATGCCATCCTTAAGCAGTATCAGAAACTTCTTGCGCTGGACGAAGTAAAGCTTGAATTTGACGATAGCGCGTATCGTGCCATTGCCAAAAAGGCCATGGAGAGAGATACCGGTGCCAGAGCTCTTCGCGCCATCATAGAGGAATTCATGCTGGATATCATGTATGAAATTCCCAAGGATGAAAACATCGGAAAAGTGACGATTACCGGGGATTACATCGAAGGAAAAGGCGGACCTCTGGTGGAAATCAGAACCATGGAGACTCCGAAAGAAGAAAAAGAATGACAGAAACGAAAGGAACGGTTTGGTGCCGTTCCTTTTTTTATTTTCCCTCTTCCCTTATCGGGAGAAAAATGATACAGTATGGTTATCCGCCAAACAGTTCTTGTTTGGCATCCGCACAATTCGTGCAACTTTTCAACATTTTCAATCCAAAAACCAAAGAAAGGAGAATTGTATTTTGTGTAAAAAAAGAATTATTGTGTTGTCGATTTGCGGCATAATGGCCACAAGTCTGGTTGGTGCTTTCCTTTTACCGGTTCGGGCAAGGAGTATGGGGATTTCATTTCCTCTTCTTCATCATCATTCCGAAGCCTGTCTTGGGAAAGTGGTGAGAAGGCAGGAGTCCGACAGTCCCGGAAGCCTGAATAAGACCTACGAGGATATCTGTCCGAACTGCGGCGGTGCGCTCCACGGCTACGTCTACCGGTGTACCTGCAGTTGCGGGGAAACCTGGTACAGTGAGGGGTATGCCTGCTATAACAGCCCGTACGGAAGCAATCCGGAAGGCGGATGTTCTAATTATTCCCCCGTGAATTTTAACACTATGCATAACCATGAATGCATGGATTATGTCTGCGGAAATACGGAGGAGACGGAGATGGGAATGGTTGATATCGATATTTCCACAACGGATCCGGCAAGAGAAGTGACTCTTACGGCAACCTATCACGGTGAGCTTGCGAAGCCTGAATTTTCCTGGCAAGAAGAGCCTGAGGATACAGAGGAAGAAGGGCAGGACGCTCTCGGGGAAGAATTCGAGGAAACTTCGGATGGAACGAAAGAACCTGAAGATCCTCAGGAAGAATCGGAAGAAGATGAGGAGGAAGCCGACAAAGAATCCGGACCCGAGAAGCTCGGCAGCAGCATTACTGTGGTTAAAAACGGTGTTTTTACGTTGACTACCGAGTATGAAGAGGATGGGATCGGGTATTCCCTCAGCAAATCCGTTACCATCGGAAATATCGACCGTACAGGGCCGGAGATTACGAGTGTTACGTTCAGTACGGAAACGCAGACGACGGAACCCGTCATCCTGACTGTGGAGGCCGAAGACGAAAACGGACTGCATGAGCAGGCATATAGCCTGAACGGAACGGATTTCATGGAAGAAGATTTTTTTACGGTAAATGAAAACGGCGAATATACGGTATATGTCAGGGACAGTTTGGGAAATATTTCCGAAAAAACGGTATCGGTAAGCAATATCATAAAGCCCGCACCGCCGTCTGTTCCAAGTCCCGAGCCGGAGAGCGAAGAGGAGGTTGTACCGGCTACACCGGAAGAAGAGGTGAAACCTGCCGAAGAGCATCCGACGAAAGTAAGTCCGGCTGTTATGGTCAAGGAGCCGGAGGAGGAAAAACCGCCAAAAGTCGAAGAAAAACCGTTGGAAGAAGAACGTAAAGAAGAAATAAAACCGGTTACCGCAGAACCCACGGAGCCTGTTTTGCCAAAGAAAAAAAGTCTGTTGCAGTGGTATGCGGATCTTCCCGCACCGGTGAAGATTGTAACCACAATCTCTGCCTCTACGCTGGCCGGTGCAGTTATGCTGTTTTATGCATGGTTGATGCTGTTTCGCACCGCCAGGGTGATGTGGGTGGATGAAGACGGAAGGAAACATTTTCTTTCCAATGCATTTATTCAAAGAAAGACACAGGGATTCGCCATCCGTCTCACCAAACGGGCACTTCTGAAAGCGGAGTGCGATGATTTCTGCATACTGCTTCCGGGACTTTTTGTTGCAATCTACCGTTATCAGCCGGTTGCGCTCTTTCTGGAAAAACACATGTATTCCCTTCATGTGGAGCGCAAAATCCAAATTCACGAAGCCGGATAGGAACAGCCGGTATAGGTAAGAAAGCCGGGGTGGGATGCGTTGACAGAATGGAAAAAAGAGCACTATAATGAAATGTCCTGTAACAGTACGGAACAAAACGAAAGAGGAAATAAAATGGCTCTTGAAGATAATTTCAGAAAGGTGACTCCCTATGTTCCGGGAGAACAGCCCAAGATACCGAATCTGATCAAATTAAATACCAACGAAAATCCCTATCCTCCGGCTCCCGGCGTGCGCGATGCGCTGCTGAAACTGGCAGAGGATCCGTCCGTTTTAAGGAAATATCCGGCACCGGATTGCGAAATCTTGGAAGAAGCGATTGCTGATTATTACGGCATCTCGAGAGACCGGCTTTTCGTCGGTGTAGGCTCGGATGATGTTCTTTCGATGGCATTTTTAACGTTCTTTAACAGCAAAAAACCGGTTCTTTTCCCGGATATCACATATTCATTCTACGATGTTTGGGCAGAGGTTTACGGTATTCCTTATAAACAGATTCCCCTGGATGAGAATTTTGAGATTCGCGCAGAAGATTACCGAATGGAAAACGGCGGTATTGTCATTGCCAATCCGAATGCACCGACCGGAGTCGCCAAGCCGAAAGCCTGGATGGAAGATTTCTTAAAAGAACACACGGATACGGTGGTTATCGTCGATGAAGCCTATGTGGACTTTGGCGCCGAGAGCGTGATCGACCTGATTGATAAATACGAGAACCTGCTTGTCGTGCAGACATTCTCCAAGTCCAGATCCATGGCCGGTATGCGAATCGGAATGGCATTCGGAAGTAAGCTTTTGATTAAGTATTTAAAAGATGTGAAGTTTTCCGTTAACTCCTATACGATGAATACAACGTCCCTTCTGCTCGGTGTGGAAGCAATCCGGGATGATGCATATTTCAGGGAAAAAGTGCAGGCAGTGATCGCCACCAGAGAGCGGGTCAAATTACAGCTTAAGTCTTTGGGATTTGTATTCCGTGACAGCAAAACCAATTTTATTTTCGCTTCACATCCTGCGATGGACGCATCCGAGATCATGAAGAAACTCAGAGAAAGAGGCATAATCGTAAGGCATTTTTCCAAGCCCAGAATCGATCAGTATCTACGTATTTCCATCGGAACGGACGCCGAAATGGATGAGCTGATCAAAGCATTGGCGGAAATCCTGCATCGCTAGTAGAAAGCAATTAAGCCCCTGCCGATCCGCAGGGGTTTTTTATGGTTAAAAAAATCACAAAAAATGCCTCAAAAATTGCAAATTGACAGCAGAGTATGCTATAATATACTTTGTGTGAAAAGGGAATGAAACATAAGGAGTAAAAATGAGCGTCGTATATGATTGGTTTGTCTCGACCTTCCATGGATTGCCGAGAGAACTCGCCGCTTTGATCATCTCCATGGTTCCCCTGGTGGAACTCCGTGGAGGAATCATTTTTTCCAAACTTGTGGATTTGGAGCTTTGGAGAGCGGCATTATTTTGTATCATCGGAAACATTATTCCGATCCCCTTCATTCTTCTGTTTATCAAACAGATCTTTAAGTGGATGAAGAAAAATAAGTTTTTGGGAAAGATAGCCAACTGGTTCGAAGAGAAGGCGATGAAAAAAAGCGATAAATTCAAAAACGGTGAATTTGTTGCACTAATCCTCTTCGTAGGCATTCCGCTTCCGGGTACCGGAGCCTGGATGGGTTCCTTAATCGCTTCCCTGCTTGAGATGGACATCAAGAAGGCGATAATAGCGGAGTTAATCGGGCTTGTTATGGCATCGGCAATTATGCTGACCATCTTTTATGCTTTCCCGGAAGTCTTTACCAAACTGTTTCACATATAATTCCCAGGAGCACAGGCGCAGAATAACTGCGCACGTGTTCCTTTTTTACTTTTTTACCGCTTCGGTATCGTGTGGATTAAAGGAACGCAAATGGAGACATATACTGATTTTGCCGGCGTTTATGCGCAGATTATGCAGGATATTCCGTATGGCCGGTGGGAGAAAATCATTCATCGAATCTTTCGGGAAAACGGAATAAAAGACGGCCTGGTTTTGGACCTGTGCTGCGGCACCGGTGAGATGGCAAGGCGTTTTCGCTCACTCGGATATGACATGATCGGTGTGGATGCCTCGGCGGATATGCTGCAGGAAGCATATGCAAACGGCGCAGAGGGTATCCTGTATCTGCAGCAGGATATGCGAAACTTTGAACTGTACGGAACCGTCAGGGCAATCTACAGTACCTGCGACAGCATTAACTACCTGACCAAAGAAAAAGACCTGGTTAAAGTCTTGAAACTGGTCAACAATTACCTGGATCCGAAGGGGATTTTCGTTTTTGACTTAAAGACCGTACATTTTTACCGGGATGTCATGGCAAGCACTGTGGAAGCGCAGAATCTGGATGAATGCAGTTATATCTGGGAAAACTACTACGATGCCAAGAAGCATTTAAACGAATATGACTTAACCCTCTTCATTCGTGAGAAAGATGTTTATCGCAAGAGCGAGGAGATTCATCTGCAGAGGGCATATACACTGGCTGAAGTAAAAAAAGCCATAAAGAGCGCGGGAATGGTCTTCGTCAAGGCTTTTGATGAAAAGGACGGCGGAAAGGTACGGCCGGGAACGGAACGTATGATCATTGTTGCAAGAGAAAAAGGAAAGTAAGGACGCGATATACATGGATCGAATTGTACGTGCAACGGCAGCAGATGCGCAAATCCGTATCTTTGCCGCAGAAACGAAAGAAATGGTGCAGGAAGCCGCAACAAGACACGGAACGACCCCTGTGGCAACGGCAGCTCTCGGCAGACTGATGAGTGCGGCGGCCATGATGAGCACGATGCTGAAGGGCGAAGATGATCTTTTAACATTAAAAATCACCGGCGACGGTCCACTCGGAGGAATCACGGTTACCGCTGATGCCAAGGCAAATGTGAAAGGCTATGTAAATCAGCCGGTTGTGGATCTTCCGTTAAACGCGAAAGGAAAACTGGACGTTGCTGGCGCTGTGGGCAGAGGAAGACTGGATGTCATTCAGGACATGGGACTGAAAGAACCCTATGTCGGACAAACTCCCTTAATCAGCGGAGAGATTGCCGAGGATCTGACCTATTATTTTGCCAACTCCGAACAGGTTCCGTCCAGCGTCGGACTTGGTGTGCTGGTCGGAAAGGATTACTCCGTGATGGCAGCAGGAGGATTCATCGTACAGCTGCTTCCGTTTGCCGCAGAAGAAACCATTACCAAACTGGAAGAGAATTTAAAAGAGATTACCGGTGTTACTTCGCATTTTGCCGAAGGGAAAAGTGCGGAAGAGTTGATCGATCGGATCGCCAAAGGCATGGATCCGCAGATCACGGATACCGTAAATACAAAATTTTACTGCAACTGCAGTAAAGAAAGAGTGCAGAAAGCACTTGTCAGTCTGGGGAAAAAGGAACTGCAGTCCTTAATTGACGAAGGCAAAGATGTTACCTTAAACTGCGGTTTTTGCAATACCGATTACACGTTTAGCGTGGAAGAATGTAAAAATTTATTGGAATCTGCCAAATAAACCATAAAAATTAAGAGTCCAAACGTATCTTACATGAAAGACTCGGAAAGGAATTCCTTTGACACAGGAAGAATTCAACCGGTGTATGGAAAGAATCAAGGCCGGTGACAAAGATGGTCTGAAAGATATCTATGTTGCCTATCTTTCCTACATTTACACAATCATATACGGTATCGTGACTTCCCGTGAAAATGCAGAGGATCTGACCAGCGAGTTTTTCATTAAGCTTTGGGACATTGCGGACGGATATCGCCCGGCAACGAACGGTCACAAGGCTTATCTGGCTACGGTGGCGAGAAACATGGCATTGGATTTTCTTCGTAAGAACAAACGTGAAATTCTGACGGAGGAAATTACGGAAGAGGAAGACAGACACTCCAAGGTAGAGGAAGAAGTCATCTCCGATGTCGGTTTGCAGGAAGCCCTGAATTCCCTGAAAGAGTCCGAACGGCTGGTGGTCAGCATGAAGATTCTGTCAGACATGACATTTCAGGAAATCGCGGACGAGCTGCATGCCCCGCTTGGTACGGTGACCTGGCGTTACAAGAACGCTTTGGAGAAACTAAAGAGGTATGGCTATGAGTAAGCGTTTGGAAGAAGAGTATCGGCAGATGGTTAATGATCAGGTTCCTGATCTTTGGAACCGCATCGAGGCCGGTCTGAAAGAAAAAAACAGCCCACCCGTTCAGGCGGTTAAGGCTGCGGCAAAACCGAAGAAAAAAGTGATATTCCGTATCCTTCCCTGGGCGGGAGGTGTTGCGGCAGCGGCATTGATTTTTATCCTTGTGATTCCGGCTATTGTCTCCATGACAAGAAAAGGAAACACCAAAACGGCTTCCGCAGAAATGTTTAATGCAAACGGGACTGCATATGAAATGGCAGAAAACGCAATGGCGGAAACAACGGATGCTGTCGATGATGTGGAGTACGATCCACGGGATTTTACGGCAGGAGCGACGCAGGAGGGCGCCAAAGCCGATGGCACAGATTCCTATCCGACAGGGGATCAGAAGTACAAAGCAACTCTTTCTCCCGAGACCATACAGCAGGGAATTGCAGCGGAAGAAGATTCAAAGATCCAATATGCCCGTGTTATTGGTTTTATAACCGACGGATCTTCCGAAGAGAGTACGGTTACATTGAAATTGTACATCGGAACGGATTATTCGGAAGTTGCCAAAGAAAGTAACAAAGACAAACTGCTTTTCAAGGAAAAAGAGTTATCACCGGAGAGCCCGTTAAAACCCGAACAGGGAAAGATTTATCGCATGGAAGAAGATGAATCCGGAGTACTTCTGATGGAAGAAGTATCCGCTGAAAACGAATGATACAGAAAGTGGGGAAGATTTGAAATGAAGGAAAGATGGAGAGGCCCGATAGCCGCAGCTTTGGTGTTGTGCCTGATAGTGGGTATTCTGTGGCCCGCAATGGTCGTACATGCGGATGCAGAAGATTTTTCCGCAGAACTGAAAGTTGGTTATAGCAACAAGGCCGAGATTGGCAGATATGCTCCGTTTATCGTTACCGTTGAAAACAAAGGATCGGATTTTAACGGAAGACTTCAGGTTATCGTTGGAAACAAGGTTGGTTACAACCTGCTGTATGAAACCGATTTCTCCCTCGGAAAAGGGGAATCCAAGACGGTAACGTTTGCCGGTAAGGTTGTGGACAATCTGGGCAAAGCAAATATTCGTCTGGTAACCAAGAAAGAAAAAGTGGTTTGGTCGGAAGAAAAGCGCTTCAGCGTTGATAAAACGGCTCTTCAGAACATTGACATCGGCGTTCTTTCCGATGATTTTGCTGCGCTTGGATACATGGATAATCTGCAGTTCTTTGACAGAGAAACATTCAAAACCAATCTGATGGAACTTACCGCAGAGACCTTCCCGGAAGACGTGAACGCTCTGGATATGCTTGAAGTTATCGTTATCAGCAATTTCAGTACGGATATTTTAACGGACGAGCAGATCGAGGCGCTTTCCCTTTGGGTAAGCCGCGGCGGTTTTCTGATTGTGGGAACCGGATCCAACTCTTCGAAAACATTGTCCAAATTAAACGGAAGTCTGTTTAATGTTAAACCCGATAAGATGAACCGTTATCAAACTTCCTTCGGTCTGAACTATTATGGTGAGAAGGCATACGGAACCACGTTGAACAACAATCCTCCGAGCGGCAACCCGGAGGATGATGAGGAATTCCTGGAAAGCTTCGATGAAATCTATAATAACTACCGTGATGAAGTGGATCAGGAGTGTCTGGAAGATTATATGGCAAACAATTTCCTCACCGAAGATGATTTGGAAGAGGACGGATCGTTGCCGTATTATTATGAAGACGATTATTATTTATACTGCAGAGATTACTATTACTATACTTACTGGAATGCGCAGTATCAGCCGGATCCCGTGACATATGCATATCCGACCGAGATGGTGGATGTTCTGGAATTTGAGAAAACGATCGGTTATGAAGAAATTTATGCGGATTCCACGGCCGGTGATTTTGAACTCGGAAGAATTTACAGATCTTCAGACGGATATGTGGCTGTGTATGGCATCGATTTTACCATGAATCCCCTGCCGAAATATCAGGATGCCGGAGATATTCTGAAATATATCATTCAGAATTATGTTTTAAAGGGTGTGGTTGAAAGATATGATGCGGCATCCAATGCGTGGTCCTATAATTACAATCTTGGATCGCAGGCGCTCAATAATAATTACCAGACGGAGCGGTTTATAGAGCAGTTGTCATCCGCGCCTTTGCCGCCGTTGATTTTCTATGTGGTTCCCCTGTTGGGATATATGCTTGCCATTTTGATTGTTTATCTTGTAAACAGGAAAAAGGGCAAAACCTTCCGACTCTGGTACTGGTACCCGATTCTTGCTCTGGGTGTAGCCGTTATTACATTCAGTATCGGTTTCTCCACTCGTATCATCAGACCGAGAATCAGTGCTGCGACGGTGGTGGAACTGAACAATCCGTCCACCGTGGAGAAAAACTATGTAGCGGTGATTACTCCTTCCAATAAGGTTTGCGAAGTCGGTTTTTCCAATGATTATGATATCCAGTTGGTGCGCCAGATACATTCTTACAATGACAATTCGGACAAGGTTGATCTGAATACTTATCGTGTGGCTTTCCGTAAGGAAATTGACCAGACCTATGTACGATTTAAAGGAAATGTGGCTTTAAGTTCCGATCAGTTTTCGCTGGAGAGTATTTATCCCGATACCAGATCATTTGAAGCCCAGTATGTAACGAATGTTCCGAACGGACAGTCTTTGGCAAACCAGCTGATCCTTAAGAACAACACGGGTGTTGATCTGGAAAATGCAGTCGTTCTTGCAGTGGACAGATCTTCTGCATTATACGGTTCCGGTTCGTCTTATCCGCAAACATATGTAATCGGCGACTGGAAAGCGGGAAGCACCGTGGATATGACGGCACAGAGCTGGGCATTGGGCAGAAATATGTCTTCCAGCATAAACATTGCTTTCCAAAGTGGTGATAAGCATATGGTTTCCGGATTTTTCCTGGGAAGTCTTTCCGAAGGATTCAAAAAGTATAACAGTCGCAACAATATGCTTTCCTTCATGAGCGGAGAAATCAGAGACGAGTTCCAGAATATGCAGGATCCGACAACTGCGGTTTATGTTATCGGTTTCCCGAAAGACAGTACAGCCAAGAATGTTCAGTCCAATGATAAATACCGTGTGGAAAGAACGGAACTTATGGTACAGAAAATCAACTTAGAGGATATGCCTCAGGTAGTTAAGAAGTAAGGAGAGAACGGAAATGCTTGAAATTAAAAACCTGACAAAGCGTTACGGAAACTTCTATGCTTTGCGCAACTTAAATCTAACGGTGGAAGACGGCGAACTCTTTGGCTTCGTCGGAGCCAACGGCGCCGGTAAAACAACAACGATGCGAATCTGCGTCGGCCTTCTGGATGCCGATTCGGGTGAAGTGTTTATCGATGGGAAAAGAATGCTTTCCAACCATCGCATGTTAAGCAACAAGATCGGATATGTTCCCGATTTCTTTGGAGTATACAACGCGTTTACAACGATGGAATACATGCAGTTCTTTGCTGCAACATACGGCTTGGTGGGAGATGATGCGGACAACCTCTGCATGGACCTTCTCCGACTGGTGAAGCTCGAACACAAAGCGGATGCGGATGTAAACGGTTTGTCGAGAGGTATGAAACAAAGACTTTGCCTTGCAAGAGCGCTCGTTCATAACCCGGACATTCTGTTCCTTGACGAACCGGCCAGCGGCCTGGATCCCAGAGCGCGTTTCGAGTTAAAGGAGATCCTGAAGAATCTCTCCTCCATGGGTAAAACCATCATAATCAGCTCCCACATTCTTCCGGAACTTTCGGAAATGTGTACCACAATCGGTATTATCGATCACGGACAGCTTATGTTAAAGGGAACGATTGATGAGATACACAGAGCGGCTGCCATGCAGAGCCCGTTACTGATTACAGTGGATCCTTCCGCAGTGGATATGACATTCCAGATCCTTCAGGAGAATCCGAATGTACAGCATTTAACGGCAAGAGCCAACCTGATAGAAGTTGTCTTTACCGGAAACAAGCAGGATGAGGCTTCGCTTCTTTCCGAACTGGTATCCAAGGGCGTACCAATCCTTTCCTTCAATCGTCAGGAAGGAAGTTTGGAAGCTTTGTTTATGCAGATCGTTACCCGTGCAAGAGGACAGAATCCTCAAAGACCGGGCGCACCAATGGGCGGAAGAATGCCGATGGGCAATCCGATGCCGATGAACGGAATGCCGATGAACGGAGCTCCGATGCGTAACGGAATGCCGATGAACGGAATGCCAATGAACGGAATGCCAATGAACGGAATGCCGATGAACGGAATGCCGATGAACGGAATGCCAATGAACGGAATGCCGATGAACGTTGCACCAATGAACGGAATGCCAATGAACGGGGCACCGCAGTACTACAACAATCAGCCTGGAGCTGCCAATCAAAGGCAGTACATGGGAGGTAATCAATAATGAGTTCATCCAAAACAAAAAATCTCTTTGCCAAGAACGCAGTTCTTTTTAAGGACATGAGCATTGATATCAAGAGACCGAAAATCATGATCCTGATGCTGGTGTTTAATATGATTTTGTTTATGATTGCCGCCGGGTTTATGATTTTTATTGCATCACAGGGAATGCAGGGACAAGCCATTGATTATCGTACTCTGGCAACAATGTTGATCGTGCTGGTTTGTGTGGAGGCAGGAATTCTTTTCCTGGTTACGCCTGCGCTGACAGGTCATTCCGTAGCCGGAGAAAGAGAACGTCAGACACTGGATGTATTGTTAACCACGAGAATGACGCCTTTTGAAATTGTAATGGGTAAATTCCTTTCGAATACCATTATGTCGGCGCTTCTGGTTCTTTCTTCCTTCCCGATCCTGGCACTGGTATTCATCTACGGTGGTATGAATTTCTTCCAGCTGCTCGGATTGCTTTTAGTCCTGATCTTTGAAGTGGCTTATGTTTCGGTATTCGGAATCTTCTTTTCCTCGTCCCTGAAAAGAACCGCCCCTTCCATAGTTTTATCCTATGTGGTTTTGGGCTTCCTTCTTTTCGGAACACTGACGTTTACTTTTCTTGTCTATGCACTTGTGGAGGCGTCCCATACTTTTAGTACCCTTTCCTCACAGGTCGCAAACACTCCGCATATTGACTGGATTTTCCTTTTCCTGTATGTCAATCCGGGAGTAACTATTTTCGACTGTATCGGTCTTTTCATTGGTGTCGATCCGGGAGATGTGGCATTCAAGGGAATGCGAAGTGTAGTGGATTTGAATTATATTACCGGGAATAATTTCCTGGTTGTTTTCTGGACCCCGATCAGTATGCTGATCCAGGCTGCGATCACTTTCGGATTGCTGAAACTTTCCGCACACAATCTTTCACCTGTAAAGAATACGAAGCGAAGAGAAAAAGCATATCAGCTTAGCACAATGAAGAATATCGGCGTACAGCCGGATGTTCCGATTCCGGGACCCGCAGTACAATCGCAGGCACCGGTACCTCCCGTACAGGCAGTACAATCGCAGGATATGCCCGGGGGACAGATGTAACCATAGTTTTCAGATAGGAATGAAAGAGGAACAACGATGAGTAGAGATCAACTTATTCTAGGGTTCGTCAAAAGAATACGAAAAAGACTTTGCGGTCAGACTTTTTTAAAGTGGACTGTATTGGCAGCAGCAACGGGACTTTTTGTCTGGGGTATTTTTAATACCGTAGCTTTGTTCGTACCGTTTTACAATGCCATTTTATACGGGTTCATTGCGTTTGCCGTCGTCCTGATTGCCGGAATGATTTATTCCGTACATTTCTTCCCGAATGTGAAAGAAACTGCACTTCGCGTGGACGCAACGGGACTGAAGGAACGTGTTACCACATCGCTTGATTTGTCCGGAAAAGATGACGTTTGTAGTACAATTGTTAAAGATGATACGCTCCGTTATATTACCGATTATCCGGCAAGAAAACTTTTCCCGACAAGGGTTTCCAAGAAAGTTTTACTGGCATTGTTCCTTTGCATGGCTTTCGTAATCTCCACGGCCATGATTCCGGCCAAAGCCAGAGATGCAGCCAAAGAAAAACACGAGCTATGGCAGCAGCAAAGGGAAATGAAACAGAAGTTTGAGGAGATGCAGGAAGAGATTGAGGAGAAGTATGAACTCACTCCCGAGCAGAAAGAACTTCTGGAAAATATGATTGACGAAGCCAAAAACGAAGTGGATGCGGCAAAGTCCAATGAAGAATTACAGAAGATCGAAGAACGATTAAAGAGTAAGATAGAGAATCAGATTACCAACCCGGTTGATTTCGGAGATTCCGCGAAAAGACTTCAGGATGAGCTGGAGGAGATGGAAGGCAAGAAACTATCGGATGAGCAGAAAAAAGAGATTCTCAATGAAATGGAAAAACTTGCAGAGGATTCTCAGGATGAAGAACTCCAGCAGCAGGTTGAAAAGATGAAAGAAGAACTGGAGCAGAATCAGGAGTTCTCGGAAGAGACAATGAAAGAAGCCCAGGAGAAACTTGAACAGTTCCAGCAGGAGCAGAAAGAGTTCATAGAACAGCAACAGCAGCAGATGCAGCAGCAACAGCAGCAAGGCCAGCAGGGTCAGCAGGGCCAGCAGGGTCAGCAAGGCCAGCAGGGTCAGCAAGGCCAGCAGCAGGGTCAGCAGGGCCAGCAGGGTCAGCAGGGTCAGCAAGGCCAGCAGGGTCAGCAGGGCCAGCAGGGTCAGCAGGGCCAGCAAGGCCAGCAGGGTCAGCAAGGCCAGCAGGGCCAGCAAGGCCAGCAGGGTCAGCAGGGCCAGCAGGGTCAGCAAGGTCAGCAACAAGGTCAGGGCCAGCAGCAGGGTCAGCAGGGTCAACAGGGTCAGCAAGGCCAGCAAGGTCAGCAACAAGGTCAGCAAGGCCAGCAACAGGGTCAGGGTCAGCAGCAGGGTCAGGGCCAGCAGCAAGGCCAGGGCCAGCAGCAGGGTCAGGGCCAGC
>DFEK01000011.1 GCA_002368665.1 Lachnospiraceae bacterium UBA3804 | reverse complement strand
AACCGGCTCATAACCGGTCGGTCTTGGGTTCGAGTCCCTGAAGGTCCATTTTTTCAGAACTTTAAAAACTGTATTTGGCCCATTGGCTCAGTTGGTTAGAGCGCCGCCCTGTCACGGCGGAGGTCGTCGGTTCAAGTCCGTCATGGGTCGCAAATTTTTGATTTTTGGAGCTAGTCGCGCCATATATGATAGCGCTCCTAGACAAAAATCAAAATTTTAGACAATTGCAGAGCAATTGTCGTGGGTTCGGACGTGAGCATTAGCGCTCTCGGACGAAAAACGAATTCCAATCGATTTATTTGGGGTCTTAGCTCAGCTGGGAGAGCATCTGCCTTACAAGCAGAGGGTCATAGGTTCGAGCCCTATAGGCCCCAGGAACCTTCGGGTTTATGCCGGCGTGGCGGAACTGGCAGACGCACAGGACTTAAAATCCTGCGAGGGTAAAACTTCGTACCGGTTCGATTCCGGTCGCCGGCAGGAAAGAGTTACAAATCAATTCGGTTTGTAACTCTTTTTTTATCCACGACTATCTAATGTATACTAATATTGACATATCAATAAATATGTTTATAATAATAAACATAATATGAGAGGTTTTAACATGAAGAAAGCATCGTATAACATTTTACCTCCTACAGAAGAAATATTGGCTACTATGGGAGAACAGATTAAACTAGCCAGGCTTAGAAGGAATCTTTCGACTGAACTTGTGGCAGAGCGCGCTGGAATAAGCAGGGCTTCGCTATGGAAGGTTGAAAAAGGAGACCCTTCGGTAGCTATGGGTATTTATGCTGCTGTTTTGCATGCCCTCAATAATATGGACAGAGATTTATTAATGGTTGCAAAGGATGATGTACTGGGAAGAGAGCTTCAGGATATAAATCTTTTGCCAAAAAAAAGAGCTTCTGGCAGAAAAGGATAAAATATGGCTGGTGATAAAAACATTTTGGTTTATGACGATTTTAGTTTTGATAAGCCTTGTTTCATGGGGAATTTGTATGTTCAGGTTATCAGGGGATCGGAAACCTATTCTTTTGAATTCAGTGAAGAATGGCTAAAAAAAACTGGTTACAGTATAATTCTTGATCCTGAACTTTTTTCGATTCGCGGAAGACAGTATACGAATGGTAAGAGTATTTTTGGTGTTTTTGCGGATGCTTCACCTGACAGATGGGGAAGAAATCTGATGAACAGGAGAGAACGTATTCTTGCTGAGAAAGAAAATCGAAAACCGTTCAAGTTATATGACAGTGATTATTTGCTTGGAGTATATGACGAAACAAGGATGGGCGGTCTTCGATTTAAACTTGAAGGGGAAGGTAGCTTTTTAAGTGAAGATAAGAACATTCCTGTTCCTCCATGGACTTCGCTAAGAACATTGGAAGAGGCTTCAAGGAAATATGAGAAAGATGAAAACGGACTAAACGATAAATGGCTCAGCCAATTAATTAAACCCGGTTCTTCATTGGGCGGAGCAAGACCTAAGGCTACAGTGCTTGATGAAAATGGTAATCTTTGGATAGCTAAATTTCCCTCAAAGCATGATGAGAATGATTCGGGAGCGTGGGAAAAGGTTGTGTATGATCTTGCCAAATTGTGCGGACTTGACGTATCGGAAGCGAAACTTGAGAAATTTTCAAAGGATGGAAGTACTTTTTTGGTTAAAAGATTTGACAGAAACGGCAGAAGAAGAATACATTATGCTTCAGCAATGACACTTTTAGGGAAAAAGGACGGAATGTCAGCGGCTGACGGAATAAGTTATCTTGATATAGCGGCATTCATCAAATCTAACGGTGCAAAACCTAAATCGGATTTGATTGAATTATGGAAACGTATAGTTTTCAATATGATGGTTTCGAATACAGATGATCATTTACGGAATCATGGTTTTCTTTTAAAAGAAAAAGGATGGGCTTTATCACCGCTTTTTGATGTTAATCCTGTTCCTTACGGGAACGAATTATCACTGAATATAAATGAATTTGATAATCGAATTGACATAGAATTGGCGATAGGAATCAGCAATCTTTTTGGAATATCAAATAAAGAAGCAAAATCCATATCCGAGGAGATGCAGGAAACAATAAATAAGAATTGGATGGTATTAGCTGAAAAATACTGCCTTTCCAGGGGTCAAATTCAAAAAATGAGCCCGGCTTTTGAGATGTATAAGTAATTATTTATATAATTTTATATACTATTACTAACAGGTTCTTAAACCGGGTTCAGAAAGATTAGTGAGACAGCAAAGCTCCTTTCTTACAGTATTTTCGCCGCATTCGGAAGTTCGATTCCGGTCGCCGGCAGGAAAGAGTTACAAATCAATTCGGTTTGTAACTTTTTTTATTGCTTTTGAGGCAATATATTCTATTATGTTTATAGGTGTACAAAGTTGACAAAGCGTACACAATGCGCATATAATAAAATTGTAACGGAAGACATTTTAAGGGAGAATTAATATGGATTTACTGAATGCTACGGATGTCCGTAAAAATTGGTCTATTACGCTCGATCAGGTTGCACATGAAAGACCGGCATATGTGAAGAGAACGCATGACAATGTTGCTATTATAAGTGTTTCGACCTTGAACTTAATGTTGTCAGGTTATCATTTTTGTGCTCAAAAGTATAAGGAAAAAGACGGATCGGTTACATTAAGCGCGGTTGATCTGGATATTGTTGTGAATGAGGCGAATGAGCAAGCAGCAAAGCGCAGATTGGCTGAGTATATCAAAGAATATGCGGAAGAGTTTTATGAAGAGTATGCGCTTTGGAGCAAGGCGCCGAACCGAGTAGGGCACATTCCTTATGTTTTTAAAGCGCTTACCATGGATACGAATGCAATCGAGGGAGACATTATATGCCAAAGTGGAAAGAACTAAAGCGTTTCTGCGAGCGAGACGGATGGGAATGCTATAAAAGTACCGACCATGATTTTTATCGTAAGATTATGCCGGATGGAACTATTAAGAGGACTAAGGTCTCAAGAGGCAGTGGAGAGATACATCCATACATGTGGAAGGAAATTCTGAAAAAACAGTTACAGGTGACGGAAGAGTACTTTAACGGTATGATCTAAGAGTTACAAACCAATTCGGTTTGTAACTCTTTTTTGCTATAATATAAGTGACTCTCGCTTTGTGTCGTGTTCAATTTTCCACTAAAATTATATTATTTTCCTGAAAGGAGGTGCAAGATGGACCAGCAAAAGACAGGGCAGTATCTGAAAAAACTCAGAAACGAAAAGAAACTGACGCAGGAGCAGCTCGCTGAGAAATTTAATGTCAGCTCAAGGTCGGTTTCCAGATGGGAGACCGGAAGAAATCTTCCGGATATTTCCTTGTTGGTTGAGATTGCCGATTTTTACGAAGTCGATGTCAGGGAAATAATAGACGGGGAAGCAATGCCCCGGGAGGAAGAAAAAAAGCAGGAAGTTGCGGAAAAAATGGCGGATTATGCAAAGCAGGAGAAGAGTCGCCTGTTAAAATTCATTCAGGTGATCAGTTTTGCGGGTGTGATTATAGGGATCGTCGCAATTGTTCTTCAGATGCTTACTTATGAACCGGATCTTCGGAAATCCGGTGCAATACTCCTTACACTGATTGTAACGGGAGTGATGGCGGTTATATCCTTATATGTTGCGGGAATTTTGCAGAAAATCGTTCAAAACAGAAAACTGTTTACCACAATTAAGGTCGTAACCATTGTTTTGACGGGGATAGTAACCACCTATGCGCTGCTCGGTATACTGACCATCGGTATATTTTACCTGATGGGAGCGGCGGCCAAGGTGGAAGTCAGTAATGATATTTCCGGGTATCAGACCATCTTTAACAGCCCGGGGTCGGAAAAGTACGGAGTCTTAAGTACCGGGAGGTTTGATATTTTCCCCGGGCAGATTACAGGTGATATGCAGGTAAAAGATTATCAGTATATGTATTATAATCCGTTTGATGCACAGCACATCGCATATCTGACGGTAAAATACAACGAGGAAGATTACCGAAACGAAACCGACCGGCTCCGCCAAATCGGCGTAGAGGATTTTATCGGAATTTACAGCGTTTCGGCTGAACCGGACGGATATGATTTACTTGCAATGGATTTGGATGAATACAGTGGATTCGTCTATGCAATGATTCCCGAGGGGGCAAATGCGGAGCGTGAAATCACATATGTCGGAATCGAGTTTTGCAATTATTCTCTCGATGTGGATATTCATCAGTATCTGCCGGATGAGTATTTATTGAAGGATTTTGACGCAAGCGATAACAATCTGTACAGACAGAAAATGCTTCCGTAAGGGATCGCACTTTACCGTTT
This sequence comes from Lachnospiraceae bacterium UBA3804, assembly GCA_002368665.1. GTDB lineage: Bacteria > Bacillota > Clostridia > Lachnospirales > Lachnospiraceae > UBA3766. Next base: position 192,554 of record DFEK01000011.1, on the reverse strand, counting down.
TTTATACACGAGCAGTTCCGGATTTTCGCCGTCCTTCTCGTATGTGCATATGAGGATGAAATCCATATTTGCCAGAACGCCGAAGCAAAGGCCGTCCACAATTTCCGACGGCAACTGATTTCCGAGGTATGTTGCACCGTCGTCTAAGAATTTTACCTTCATTCCGCCGGGGAGACGGTATTCTAGATTTACGAATTTTCCGACAAGAGCATTTAACTTCTCAACCTTCGGCATTCCTTCGATGTGAAGATCGTTAATCTCCCGGATTAATTGTTCCTTAAACTCATCGAACGCTCCGTCATCGCCGAGCTCCTCATAATGTTTCCAATAATCCAGTTTAGGAAGCATTTCCTGCATATAGGCGCGGGCCTGCTCCTCACTGAATCCCTGTTCGGTCATGTGGGGGATGCAAATGTCAATCAAATCGTCCATGTTGCTGTAAGTGTAGGTTCCGTCGGCATAACACCACTTGCAGTATTTTTCGTTCAGGCTGCCGTCCTTATCTCTTCCGATGATTTCGTCGCCCATCGGCATTCCGCAACACTGGCAGATCAGCTGTCTGGGGGAACCGAGCAATGTGTTGATGGATACATCAAAAAGCTTTGAAAGTAATTTCAATGTTTCTGTATTCGGCACTGTTTCACCGGTTTCCCAACGTGATACCGCCTGTCTGGTCACAAAAACCTTCTCCGCAAGTTCGTCCTGGGATAATCCGTTTTTGGTTCTGAGTTCATATATGATTTCCTGTGTGCTCATGTCTGACACCTCCTTATGAACTTATTTTACTACGCCTAAATGATAAAATCACGCAACGCGCTGTTGCGTATAGCGGATTAAATTTAACAACCGTTGCAGGAAAGAATTCCCCCGCCTCTAAGCATAGCGAAGGCGGGGGATGAATTTCCGCCCTGGCAACGGTTTATTAATTGCCATGTCCCGAACGTTTGTTTGCATTTTGTGGCCGTTTGTGTTATAATTCTTTTATGGGTAGACCGCGAAACTTACAAACCAATAACCATTCCGTTTTTGAAATATATTATCATCTTGTTTTGGTTATAAAAAAACCGTCGGAAAGTGATTGATAACGATATCTCAAAACGTCTTTTGGAAATTTTTGATTATGTCGCTCCAAACTACCACATATGCATAAAAGAGTGGAATCATGATAAAGATCATGTTCACATTCTGTTTACAGCAAGACCTGATACGGACCTGGTAAAATTTATCAACGCTTATAAATCCGCAAGTAGCAGGATTATAAAACAGGAATTTCCCGCTATCCGAACAAAACTGTGGAAAGAATTCTTCTGGAGCAGTTCCTACTGTCTTATTACAACCGGAGGTGTTACCACGGAAATCATCAGGAAATACATTCTTTCCCAAGGAGAATAAATGGCAAACAAAGCAATTAAATACAGGCTATATCCTACAAGTGAACAATGCGTTTTATTTGCCAAAACCTTTGGCTGTTGCCGGAAGGTTTATAACTTAATGCTCGCTGACAAGATTGCCTATTATCAGTCTACCGGGAAGAAACTCACTAATACTCCTGCGATGTATAAAAAAGAATATCCCTATCTGAAGGAAGCAGACAGTCTTGCTCTTGCCAACGAACAGCTTCATCTGCAAAGTGCCTATAATAACTTCTTCCGGGATAAGCGAATCGGATTTCCGAAATTCAAATCTGCAAAGCGTAGTCGGAAATCCTATACCACAAACAACCAGAACGGAACGATATCCCTGACCGAAAACAGCATCCGGCTTCCGAAAATTGGTTTCGTTAAAGCAGTGCTTCATCGTAGACCGGAAACGAACTGGGTGTTAAAGTCAGCCACCATTTCGCAGGACAGTGACGGAAAGTACTACGCTTCTGTTTTATTTGAGTATGATGAAACAGTTACTCCCATGAACAACCCGAAAAAAGTACTTGGAATTGATTATAAATCAGACGGTCTTTATAAGGACTCCGACGGGAATAGTGATACAGGGCATAAATACTACCGTATGAGCCAGAAAAAGCTTGCTCGGGCACAGAGGAAGTTAAAACATAAAACCATCGGCAGTAACAATTATAAAAAGCAACAGTTAAAAGTTTCCAAAATCCATAAGCATATCGCGAATCAGAGATTGGATCATCTGCATAAAAGGTCTACTGAGATAGCCAATCAGTATGACGTTGTTTGTGTAGAATCCCTTAATATGAGACTTCTCTCCAATAAAGGTTTTGGAAACGGGAAAGCCACTATGGACAACGGGTACGGAATGTTCCTAAACATGCTGGAATATAAACTTCGTGACCGTGGCAAGTACTTTATCAAAGTGGATAAGTGGTATCCTTCCTCCCAAATCTGCAGCCGGTGTGGAAAAAGAAAGAAAATAACTCTTTCCGAAAGGATTTATAAGTGCGAATGTGGTCTTACCATAGACCGGGATCTCAATGCAGCAATCAACATTCGGGAAGAAGGCTTACGTATACTGAAACTGGCAATCTGATAATAATTATCCTGTAGGCTCGGAACGAGCCGAACTTACGCCTGTGGACATCGTATAAGACGCTGTGTTACAAAACATGGTAGCCGGTGCAATGGTGGTTGAAACAGGAAGCCCCCGCCTCTAAGCGTCAGCGTAGGCGGTGGGTAGTTCACATTCAATTAGCCTTTTATTTGGACGTCCGAATCTTACTTATATCTTACCTAAGAGGAGGCTTTTTGGATGAATAAAGAACAATTGCATACGTATATTGAGCAAAACACCGGGAACGAGAGCAATGTCTGTCAGATTTATGCCATCAAAGACGGTGAAACCGTATATGATGATTGCTGGCGCGGATTTCAGACGTTTGATGCTATGAATGTCAATTCCGTCACGAAAGGCATTGTGGCATTACTGGCGGGAATCGCACTGGATAAGGGATGCATTAAGAGCGTTGATCAGAAAGTGATGGAGTTTTTCCCCGATTACTCAGTGAAAAGAGGAGAGAAGACAATCTATGATGTTACAATCAGACATCTGCTCACGATGACGGCTCCGTACAAGGGAAAGTCCGAACCATGGAAAAAGGTCTGTACTTCCGATGACTGGACGCTGACGATCCTTGATTTTCTCGGAGGGAAAAGCGGTATTACTGGAGAATTCAGGTACGCTACGCTTGGCATTCAGATTCTTGGGGGAATAATCGAAAGAGCATCCAAAGAAAAATGCATCGATTTTGCCAACCGATATTTGTTCGAACCACTCGGACTTCCCCGGCGCATTCTGCATGGGGGCAGTTCCAAGGAAGACCAATTTAATTACCTGATGAACAAAAATCCCAGGAAATATGAATGGTTCGCCGATCCCAATGGTACTGTCACGTCCGGCTGGGGTTTGTGCATGTCGGCAAGGGATATGGCGGTGATCGGAGACATGGTTTTGTCAGGTGGCGAATATAACGGTAAAAGAATCGTTTCCGAGGAATACATAAAAGACATGCTTACACCTCATCTTAAACTGGGTGAGAGATTCGGAAATATGAACTACGGATATTTATGGTACAAGCCCTATGACGATAAAGAGGTGTATGCGGCAATCGGTGACGCGGGAAATATCATCTATGTCAACAAAGAGTTAAATGTATCCGTCGGAATGACGGGAACGTTCAAGCCAAGAATCTTTGACAGGGTCGATTTTATCGAGCAGAAAGTATTACCGGCGATTCCGGAGAAATAACAGAGTGTATAAGAAAGCCCGGTCCGCAAATTACGGATCGGGCTTTTAATATGCATGTTTGTATGAATCTGTGAAACTTTTCAATTACCGAACGAAGAAACTTCCAAGGCTGAAGCCTGTCGGTAACGGAATGGTAACCATGTAGATCGTTGCGATGACAAGAAGTACGATCGAGATGATCAGTACAACCACACGGTTGGGAAGCTTCTTGAAGATTCCGACAATACCGAGTAAGAAGAGTACGATGGAATAAAGAACGGTAACCAGGTTGTATGCGTCTCCGTTTGCGTTGTCCGTACGGCCTTCCTCGAGCAGTGCCTCGGCCTCATCAAGTGTCTCATTTGCTTCGGTGTAATAACCGTCTACAAACCCTTCCATGTCGAAAGGTGTTGCATCATTTTCAAATGCCCAGTCGATTGCTTCCGCGAAATCTTCGGATGCGTTATCTGCGATCAAAAGGTCGATCTTTTCATCAATTAATGCAGCTTCTTTGGTGTTTCCGTTTGCCTGGGCGACGTCCTTGTCAAACAGGTAATCATTGATGGTGTTCCAAAGAAGCATATCCTGCATATACATCTGGGAAGCTTCATTGTACATGGAGTTGCCTTGTGCGGAAAGGTTGTTGCTCTTCGTATAATTGGTTGCCTGGTTTCCGCCGTGCAGGGAACCGATCCAGGTTGCCCATGCGGTAAGGATGGCAGTGATGCCAAGAAAAATCGCGGTAACCAGTTCCAGTTTGCTCTCATCGATTTCTTTTTTCTTTTTGCCTTCGGTTTCTGCAGCTTCAACTTTTACATTTTCTTCTGACATAATAGAATTCCTCCTGAAATAATAATCTATCTTTGTATGCCAAAGCGTATTTTATCATATTATCGTGCAAAAGGGAAAGAAGAATCAGGATAAAACGAAAAAGCCTTCCTTATACTCCTTGATCAGATACGGATGAGCCGCGGCGTACGCGAATAAATCATCCTGCAGTTTGGTGCGGACAAAGGTTTTTACGGTTTCAATGTCCAGTTTGTTGATCGAAGGACAGGTCGGCGTCAGCGCGATGACAATCTCGCCATCCGCTTTTCGCATTACGCGAAGGGGCCAGATTTTGCAGTCCCAGGGCTTTTCTTCGTCGTTTAGAAGACAACCGCGCCCGCCAAGATAAGGGCAGGGAGCCTCTTCCTCGGGTGAGTCGGTTAAGTATTTACCGGACAGATCGTAGGTTGCGTAATTTTGGGAGTCGGATGTAAATTCCCGTAAAACGGAGCCGTCCAAATCTACATTCTCCCGGATGGCATCGATATTTTCCCCGGTAAAAATCGGCGTTTCCCACAGTGAAGTTCTTCTGAATGCGCAGCAGAAGCGGCAGGAAGCACAGTCTTCTTTTCTAAGGATTTCCTTTAACATGGCATCTCCTAATTCTCAGTAATTACGTATTTCTCGATCATGTATTCCGGACAGTAGGAGGTTTTGGCGCGCCTGAGTCCTTCCACTCCCAGGTCTTCCTCGCGGTTGATATACTTATAATCCCTGCAGCAGAGCAGGGCAAATTCGTTGCAAAGAAGCTGGTATACACCTGTGATGTCCTTACGGCCCTTCTCGATGACTTCATCCATGCAGTCATCATTCAGCGCAACACCCGCTGCATATCCGACCACCGTTCCCCGCACGTAGACGACGATTCCGGTCATTTTAAGCTCCTCGAAATGGGACAAGTAAAACTTGATCGCCTCGTGTTCGCGTGAGAGCATCTCATCGTTTCCGTCCGCCAAGCGGTCTTTGATCCACTCCACCTGAAAGACCATAACATCACTCATGTTTTCCTCGGTGATGTTTTCAATCCGGACATGTCCTTCATAAGCGGAATAAAAGGCCCGGACCCGGTTTCTCTTGTCCCGTAAGGCTTTGCCGGGAAGGACGCATAAATTCTCGGTGGAATAAACATATTCCGCGTAATCGCGGGAGTATTCGAAGGTAAAGTCGTTTGGGAAATGCTTTTCAAGCAAAGATTTGAATTCTTCGGTTGCCGTGTAGAATACGGCTTTGCAGCCATGTGTGGCCGCATCGTCCAGAATCACATTTACGCAGCGTTTGAACGAATCCGCATCCGCAGCCTCACCCAGCGGCGCGAGATAGAAGCGCTTTCCCTGTGTATCCAGCGCGCTTCTGTGAATATAGAGAACATCGTCTTTGATCGCATATTCATCCCCGTACTTCATCGAAAGTCCCGTCATCAGAATAACGGAGTGCTGGCAGGACGAAGAACCGTATTTTGTAAGATACGGTTCCAGTACTGGCGTGTCTTCGATTGTGACTGTTTGAAATGTTAACATGGTCATTTTCTTGTATAAGTTGATTTTATCGGGAAAAGAGAACCGTGTAAAGCAAAACATTCCGCATAAAATTTTTCTTTATTATTGATTAAAAAAGTGTTAAAATCACTATATATGTTTTTACGACATATACAGTATTAAGCACACAAACAAACTTTATATCGGAGGAACAAGTATGAAGAAATTTATCGCTGAATTTATTGGTACCTGTGTTCTTGTAACGTTAGGCTGCGGTGTAGCAATGCTTACCGGCTGCGAACTTTGGGGCGGATATATCGCTACCGCACTTGCATTCGGTCTTGTAATCGTTGGCATGGCATATTGCGTAGGCAATATTTCCGGATGCCACATCAATCCCGCTGTCAGCCTTGCTGTTTTGATTCATGGCGGAATCACTGTTAAGGAATTCTTCCTTTACATCTGCGCTCAGTGCCTCGGTGCATTCGCAGGCGCAGGACTTCTGGCTGCTATTTTCAACCTTGGTGGTGTGGAAGATTTGACCGGCGGCTTCGGCTCCAACGGTCTCGCAGGCGTTGGTAACAGCGTAGCTGCAGGTCTTTTGGTAGAAGTTGTTCTTACGTTCATCTTCGTTCTGACCATTCTCGGAGTTACCAGCAAGAAGGCAAATCACGGTTCCTTCGGCGGTTTGATCATCGGTCTTACTCTTGTATTGGTTCACCTTTTCGGCATCGGCTTAACCGGTACGAGCGTTAACCCTGCAAGAAGCTTAGGACCCGCTCTTGTTGCATTGATTACCGGAAACGGCGCTCCTATTTCCTGTGTATGGGTATTCATCGTAGGACCTTTCATCGGTGCAATTATTGCAGCATTTGTTTATAAATTAATGGAATCTTCCGACGCAAAGGAAGCATAAGAGGTACAAAGAAATGTCTATTAGAATCGGTATTTTAGGATACGGCAACCTCGGCCGCGGGGTGGAGTGTGCCGTGAAACACAATGAGGATGAAGAGCTTGTTGCGGTATTTACAAGACGTGATCCGTCTACGGTGAAAATTCTTACCGAAGGCGCAGCAGTCGTAAACGTAGCTGACATCGAGCAGTGGAAGGATAAAATCGACGTCCTGATCATTTGCGGCGGATCCGCAACGGATTTGCCCGAGATGACTCCGAAGTATGCAAAGATGTTCAACGTCATCGACAGCTTCGATACCCACGCAAACATCCCCACACACTTTGCCAATGTGGATGCGGCAGCAAAGGAAGCCGGTAAAATCGCCATGATCTCCTTAGGCTGGGATCCCGGAATGTTCTCCGTAAGCCGTCTGTACGCAAATGCAATTCTGAACAACGGAAAGACCTACACCTTCTGGGGTAAGGGCGTAAGCCAGGGTCACTCCGATGCAATCCGCCGCGTACCCGGTGTAAAGGACGGAAAGCAGTATACGATTCCCGTCCCGGAAGCTTTGGAAGCCGTAAGAAGCGGTGCAAATCCCGATCTTACCACCAGACAGAAACATACGAGAGAGTGCTTCGTGGTTCTTGAAGAAGGCGCAGATCCCGCAAAGGTGGAAGAAGCCATCAAGACGATGCCGAACTACTTTGCCGATTATGATACGACCGTTCATTTTATCAGCGAAGAAGAATTGCTTCGCGATCATTCCGGAATTCCTCACGGCGGATTTGTAATCCACTCCGGAAAAACCGGATGGAACGATGAGAACACGCATGTGATAGAGTACAGCTTAAAGCTTGACTCCAACCCGGAATTCACATCTTCCGTACTTGTGGCATTTGCCAGAGCGGCAGTCCGCATGCAGAAGGAAGGAATGACCGGTTGCAAGACCATCTTTGATGTTCCGCCCGCATATTTGACTTCCATGAGCGCGGAAGAAATCAGAGCACATTTGTTATAAATCACGGAATCACTTAAGTTAACAGTAAGTCAAAGCAGGGTGGTGAGGTGTCACCGCCCTGTATTATGTAAGCGGGGCAAAACGAACCACGAACCCCCAAAAACCTGTTGTTTAGGGTTTGCCCCATGGGCCAAAACATATGAAGAGATTTCCTGCAGTAATTTACTACCCCCTGCAATGGACATGGGGGATCATACAGAATCTCACAGGGCTTGTGATCTTCCTTGCGAACGCAGGCAGGCCGCATTTCGGGTTCCGAAACAGCGTAGCCACCGTCTGGAAGCGCGATGAGTCCCTGTCCATGGGCATGTTTATTTTTCTCTCCGAGAACTTAAAGGGAGAGGCGACCGAAGAAGGCAGTGAGCTTAACCAGGTAGCCGTGCATGAGTACGGACATACCTTCCAGTCCATGATTTTGGGACCGCTTTATCTGCCTGCCATATCTGCTCCGTCCGGGCTTTGGTGCATGGTTCCCGGATTCGAGAAGATGCGTAAAAATCGAAAAATATCGTACTACAAACTATATACGGAACGCTGGGCCAACCATTTGGGACGCATTGTAACGAACCATCTGCCGTGCGGATACTGGGAGACCCACAGTTTCGACAAAAGACGTAAGCCGGGTACGGGCCAGAAGGTTCCGCCCGAGCAGTTTCGGAAAGGAAAAGAGTAATGCATAACGATTTATTCCATATCGGCAAGATTACCATTCACGGCTACGGTTTCATGATCGCGGTCGGTGTACTGGTGGCTGCCTTTTTATCCATGTTTCGGGCTAAGAAGAAGGATTTGGATCCCGATCCGATCCTCGATATCATTCTGATTATCTTGATCGGCGGTTTCTTCGGCGGCAAGCTCCTTTACATCATCGTTGACTGGAAGGATTTCATCGCAGCCGAGAATAAATGGGCATATTTCGGCGGTTCCGGTTTCGTGGTATACGGCGGAATCATTGTTGCATTGCTTGTTAACTTAATCTATTTAAGAATCCGCAAGAAGAGCTTTCTTGAATATTTCGATCTGATCGCTCCGCAGGTTTCCATCGCGCAGGGCTTCGGCCGTATCGGCTGTCTGCTGGCGGGATGCTGCTACGGAAGACCGACGGATTCGAAATTTCATTTAATCTTCCCCGAGGACAGTCTTGCCATTCCGGGCATTCCCCTGGTTCCGACACAGATTATCATGTCGGTCGGCAATTTCATTATTGCGGGAATTTTACTGCTTCTGGATCTGAAGTTAAAGAAACGCGGCCAGGTCGGCGCATGCTACTTAATTCTGTACTCCGCCGGTCGTTTTGCCGTAGAATTCTTACGTTTTGACCACCGCGGTACGGTCGGACCGTTCTCCACGTCCCAGTTTATTTCGCTGTTCATCTTTGTTGTCGGCGTTGCATTGCTGATTTTCAGCTCCGTGAAAGGTAAGAAGAGAGGGGAAGCGTAAGATGAATTATAAAAAAGCCGGAGAATTGTCCAGCTGGCTCTTTGTTCTGGCAGCTGTTATCATCGGGGGAACCTTTTTTATCAAGGGCTGGACGCAGTCCATCCTGTTCTTTGTGGCAATCGGAGTAATCATTGCCGCCATCGTGGTGCGCATTGTCTTCTGGAGATGCCCGCACTGTAAGAAAAGACTGAAACTGGGCTTCCGCCAGGAACCGACCAAGTGTCCGAACTGCGGAGGCGATCTGTTAAAGACGAAAAACGAGGAGATGGAAGAATAACCGTGAAAGTACTTTCTCCGTCGGAGTTACTGAAAAGAATATATGCAGCCTGCTTTGGAAAAGGAGAGAAGAGTCCTTTTCCTATTCTTTTGACTACGCTTATTTCCGCAGTCGCATGCTATTTCTATGAGATGGTATACGGGCTCGGCTGCCCGGATACGCTCTGCGAGGGCGTTTATTATTACCGCAATTCGAATTATTCCACCTCACAGGCGAGATGGATGATCCGTTTCATCAATGCGGTGCATGGCAGAAATGTGATCATTCCGGTACTTGTGGTACTTTCGTATTGCTTAATGACCGGACTTGCGGTTTACCTGCTCTGTCGTATGACGAAGATTACGAGCCGTCTTTTCCAGGTATTGCTTACGGCGATGTTGATCAGTTTTCCGATCGTTTCGCATCATTTTGCCTTTCTGTACATGGCATTGGCATATTCGTTTTCGTTCCTGATGGTGGTGCTCGCAGCGGCATTTGTCCGCCATAAGAAGATCCCGGGCTTTATTGCCGCGATATTCTGCATGCTTTTTATGATGGGTTCCTATCAGGCCTATATCGGTGCGGTTTCCGCGCTGGCTTTTGTGCTTCTGATCTACGATGCCGTATCCGGGGAAAAGATCGGCCGTGCGCTTAAGAACTTCGGACTTTATGCTCTTTCCGGCATTCTGGGTACGCTGATCAACATTCCGGTTTCCAACCTGATGATGAGAATCTTTCATGTGGAGGCGGACGGAAGAGTTGCAGCCTTTGCCGTGAAAGATATTTTCGGAGCACTTTCGATCACGTTACCGGATTCCTACCGGACATTCTTTTCGTACTTTAACAATGAAATTCTGGGAAGAAGATATCTGTATTTGGCTGTTTTTACCCTGATCGTGGTGCTTTCAATCATGGCAATCATCGGTAAAATCAAAGAGCGCAAGATCGTCCATGCCGTCATCATACCGGTTGGACTGGCGCTTCTGCCGCTTGCGATGAACCTTTTATATGTGATCATGCCGTCGAACGGAATGCGTGATCTGCTTCGCTATCATTACGTGTTGGTCTTCGTAATCTTATTCTATCTGCATTCGCAGATCGGAAAGAAGGTTGTTAATCACATTCTCCAGTATGCGACCCTTCTTGTGATGGTCTGCCTGTTGGTCGGAAATGTCATTACGGCAAACTGCACGCAGATGATGTATAAGTTCGCATACGAAGGAACGAAGAGGGAAGCAACGCTGATGCTGGAGCGCATCTATGAACTTGACGGATACGAGCAGGACAAAACCCCGATTGTTCTCGGCGGATTTATTTCCTACGGGGATGCGCAGGAGAGATACCCGAAGATTTTCCGCTATGCGGAGAAGGAAGGCGGTCCGGTATTCTGGATCAGCATTTACGGTGAGAGAATCTGCCGGTACCATTTCTTCGGGGATTACATGGCCGTGAACGCCGGCGATTTTTCAGGCGAACAATTCGTCAATATCGTTACGAGTGATGCATACAAAGAGATGAGTATCTGGCCGGCGAACGGATCGGTTGAGATGATCGACGGCTGCGCAGTGGTCAAAATCTGGGAAGATCCGCCTCTTTACTAGACTATTAAGCAGTGGAACTATTGCATTTCATTGCTTTAGTGTGATAAAATTTATTCAATTCTTTTACTAATTCACAGGATGAATGGAGGACGTATGGGTAAAACAGAGTATTTGGAAATGATTGCGTTCGGTGCGTATTTATGCATCGTCCTCGGTATTGGTATTTTCTTCTTCATCAAGGGAAGAAACCAGACCGGTGACAAGGCATATTTCCTTGGCGGACGCCAGATGAACGGTTGGGTAGCGGCTCTTTCCGCCGGTGCATCCGACATGAGTGCATGGGTTTTGATGGGACTTCCCGGATCCATTTACCTTTGGGGTATGGGCCAGATTTGGATTTCCATCGGATTGTTCCTGGGAACCGTGCTTGCGTGGGTTTTCGTGGCACCGAGACTGAGAAGAATGTCAATTTTGGCAGATGATGCCATCACCATTCCGCAGTTTCTGACCAAGCGTTTCAGAACTTCAAACCCGACTTTGCAGATTGTCTGCGCGGTTATTTTCTGCGTGGCTTACTGTATTTATTCCGCATCCAGTATTGTTGCCTGCGGAAGCCTGTTCAATAAGGTATTCGGTATTCCTAGCAATTATGCAATGATCGGAGCAACCATCATTATTTTGATTTACACCTTCATGGGCGGTTTCAATGCGGTTTGCTGGACGGACTTTTTCCAGGGCCTCTTAATGTTAATGGCTTTGATGGCAGTTCCCATTGTGGCAATGTTCTTCATGGGCAAGCCTGATTTTGCACCGGTTGCAAAGGTTGTAACGGATGAAAACTATTACAATCTCTTATCCAGTGGTAAATGGGACTGGAATTCGATGAAAGATATTTTAAGTGGTTTCGGATGGGGACTCGGATACTTCGGTATGCCTCATATCCTCGTTCGTTATATGTCCATCAAGTCCGAGAAGGAAATGAAGAGATCCCGTATTATCGGATCTTTCTGGACATTCTTAATTCTCGGTATGGCCAGCGTGGTTGCATTGGTTGCACATCAGTACCTCGGCTCCAGCCTTGGTGCGGATGACAGAAGTCTTGTTTTCATTACCATGGTACGACTTCTGTTCCCGGCACTTCTTGCAGGAATTCTGCTTTCTGCAATCCTTGCAGCAAGTATGTCCACTGCGGATTCCCAGCTCCTTGCTTCGTCTTCCGCATTTTCTTCCGACTTCTACAAGCCGGTACTTCATAAGAAAGCCAGCGACAGGGAAATGCTCTGGGTAGGACGTGGTGTGGTTGCCGTTATCGCCGTAATCGCACTGTTCATCGCCATGAGCCCGAGCTGCGCAGGTATTATGGCACTCGTGGAGTGCGCATGGGGTGCGTTCGGTGCAGCATTCGGCCCGGCTATTTTACTGGCTCTGTTCTGGAAGAAGTTTACGTATAAGGGCGCCATCGCAGGTGTCATTGCCGGATTCTTAACGGATGCCGTTTGGTATATGTTCTTCTCCGGTTCCGTACCGAACCTGACACTTGTAAATACCGGTCTGTATGAGATTATTCCGGGATTTTTGGTAAGCCTGTTCTTCGCAATCCAGGTATCCTTAATGGACGAAACACCTTCCGAAGAGGTGCAGGCGCTTGTTGACAAGGCGAAGAAACCGGTGGATTAAATTATGATTTCTATTCTGTGTAATTGGATTTTAGTGACGGTAATGGCCTTTGTTGCCGGATTTACCGTCCTAAGTCCCATTGCAAAGTCAGGACAATATCAGATTCGAAATTTGTATACTTATATTGCTGCAGGCCTGGTAGCATTCACTGTTTATGCCCAGGTCTGGAGCTTTTTTTATCGCGTGGGAGCAGTCGCCTTCATTACCCTTGGGGTGATTGTTATAATCCTGTTTGCCGTTCAGGCGAAAAACATCCTGCGCACCCTTCGCTCGGTTAAGATACCAGTATCTGAATGGGTGGGGCTTGCAATCCTTGTTCTGCTTGCGGCTTTCGGAGCATCACGCGGCTATATGCACTACGATACGGCGCTTTACCACGCACAGGCCATCCGATGGGTGGAAGAGTACGGAGTGGTGAAAGGCCTGGGACTTTTCCATACACGTTTCGGCTATAACAGTGCGGCATTTCCGCTTCAGGCGCTGTTTTCCTTCTCATGGGCGTTTAAGGAGCCGATGCATGCCATGTCCGGTTATCTGGTTTTGCTGATGGCCTGTCCCGTACTGAAACTGGGGCGGATATTTACGAGAAAGTCCGTTCGTGTGTCGGATTTCCTGCGGATCGGAGCATTCTATTATCTGACACTTGTTCTCTTTGATATGGTTGCTCCGGCGTCGGATTATTTTGCGATGGCAGCCGTGATCTTCGCCGTGGAAGAGTTTGCGGATCTACTGGATGAGCGGGAGCGTAATCCGATTCCGTATGCGTTTCTGACGCTTTGGGCGCTTTTTGCCGTAACATTGAAACTCTCGGTGGGCTTCATGGGCTTTATCTTTCTTTTCCCGCTACTTATGTTTGCAAAGAAAAAACAGGGCGGAAAAATCCTGCTCTTTGTGCTGCTTGGATGTCTGATCGTGCTTCCGATGCTGCTTCGCGGATATTTGATCTCCGGCTGGCCGCTTTATCCTACAACGATTGTTTCCTTCGGAAGTCCCGATTGGCAGATTCCGGCTGAGACGGCTGCGTTTGATGCAAAGGAGATTCAGGCCTGGGGGAGAGGAACACAGTATCTGCCCGGTTTTGAGACTACATTTTCCCGATGGATGCCCGGTTGGTTTAGAAGCCAGAGCGTAATGAATAAGGGGCTCCTTGCGGGAGATGTTGCAGCATTCGTCGGAATGCTGATTGTACTTCCGATTTCCTTACTGACCGCGAAAGACCGCGAGAAACGTTTTGTCCGTGCGGGCTACCTGCTTCTGGCAGGCGTACTGACTGCATCCTTCCTGCTTTGGCTTTCTGGCGCACCACTGGTGCGATACGGATATGCATTCGTGATTTTGCCCTGTTTACTGGGTGTGGGGCTTCTGGTTGCAGGAATCTGCGAGCGTGTGCGCGCCGGAGAGAAGAAAGATGGCCGGACTGAAGAACGGACAGAAGAACAGACTGAAGAGCAGAAAGAGGGACATGCGGAAGAGCAGGGACATACAGAAGAACAGGGACGTGTCGGAGGCAGATTACTTGCAGGTGAATGGATTATGATCGTACTTATGATGATTTTTGTGGTATATAAGATCTACGGAGTCGGACGCGACATCGCGCAAAACTACAGGCTTCCGTACTATGTGACTGCCCAGCCTTACGAGGAGTATCCCGTGGTGGAGTATGAAGCCGGAGGCCATATCTTTTACTGCCCGGTAAACGGAGACCAGACCGGTTACAAATCGTTCCCGGCGGCTCCCGGAATGTATAACGGAGGCTTCGGTGGAGAGGATTTGAAGGACGGATTCCGGATTAAGAAATAGTTTCAAAGCAATTTCAAAGATTATTAGCACTCATTTCTATTGAGTGCTAATTTTTTATTGACTTTTGAAATTTGGGGGACTATACTTCTTTTTGTGGGTAGGAGATTACCCGAAATTTTAAGATTTTACACCCGTTTGGGTGACAAAGAAAGGAAGTATAGATATGGCAGCAAAAAAAGGATCTTTATCCATTAACAGCGAAAATATTTTTCCGATCATCAAGAAGTGGTTGTATTCCGATCATGACATTTTTGTCAGAGAATTGATTTCCAACGGCTGCGATGCCATTACGAAGTTAAAGAAGCTGGAGATGATGGGAGAATATGAAGCTCCCGCAGATTATAAGGCACGCATCAATGTGATTGTAAGCCCCGAGAAGAAAACGATGACCTTTACCGATAACGGTCTCGGAATGACGGCTGACGAGGTAGAGGAGTATATCAACCAGATTGCTTTCTCCGGAGCAACGGATTTCATCGAGAAATACAAAGACAAAGCAAACGATGACCAGATCATCGGTCATTTCGGACTCGGATTCTATTCCGCATTCATGGTTTCCGACAAGGTTACCATTGATACGCTTTCCTACAAGGAGGGCGCAACCGCAGTTCATTGGGAGTGTGACGGCGGAACCGAATTCTCCATGGAAGACGGAGACAAAGCCGAAGTCGGTACGACGATCACTCTTTACTTAAACGAGGACGCCGTAGAATTTGCCAACGAATACCGCGCAAGAGAAGTCATCAAGAAATACTGCTCTTTCATGCCGACCGAAATTTATCTCTATACCGAGAAACAGTTTGAGGAAGAGAAGGCAGAGGCTGCCAAGAAAGCAGAAGGTGAAGGCAATTTCAAGGAACTTGATGAGAGCGGCAATGAAGTAAAGGCAGAAGAGTCCAAGGACGGCGAAAAGAAGGACGAAAAGCCGGCCAAGCAGCCCGAGAACGATATCAATCCTCTTTGGACCAGGAACCCCAGCGAGTGCGAGAAAGACGACTATCTGAAGTTTTACCGTAAGGTATTTAACGACTACAAGGAGCCCTTATTCTGGATTCATTTGAACATGGATTATCCTTTCAACTTAAAGGGAATCCTGTACTTCCCCAAGATCAATATGGAGTATGAATCCATCGAGGGAACCATCAAGTTATATAACAATCAGGTATTCATTGCGGATAACATCAAAGAGGTTATTCCGGAGTTTCTGCTCCTCTTAAAGGGAGTGATCGACTGCCCGGATCTGCCACTTAATGTATCGAGATCCGCGTTGCAGAACGATGGTTTTGTAAAGAAGATTTCC
The DNA here is from genome assembly GCA_002368665.1 of Lachnospiraceae bacterium UBA3804. Lineage (GTDB taxonomy): Bacteria > Bacillota > Clostridia > Lachnospirales > Lachnospiraceae > UBA3766. The sequence continues at coordinate 176,634 of DFEK01000011.1, read as the reverse complement.
GACTACATCACCAAGAAGGTAGCGGACAAACTCTCCGGAATGTGCAAAACCCAGAAGGAAGATTATGAAAAATACTGGGATGATATTTCTCCTTTTATCAAATTCGGCTGCTTAAAGGATGATAAGTTCTGCGAGAAGATGAACGATTACATCCTCTTTAAGAATATCGATGATGTCTATATGACTCTGCCGGAGTGCCTAGAAACCAAGCCGATCGACACTGAAGAGGAGCCGGCCGGGGAAGAAAAGCCCAAGGCAGAGACGAAGGAAGGCGAAAAAGCAGAAGCCGACAAGGCTGATGAAAACGCCGAAACCAAAGAGGCAGAGGACAAGGACGAAACGGTTGAAAGTGCCGACTCTGCGGATGAGAAGAAAGAAAAGACCATCTACTACGTTACGGACATGAAACAGCAGAGCCAGTATGTAAATATGTTCCGTAAGGCAAAGATGGATGCCATTGTCCTGACTCATCAGATCGATATTGCTTTCTTAAACCAGCTGGAGTCCAAAAACGAAGGCTTGAAGTTTAAGCGGATTGATGAAGATTTCGGCGATGCCTTAAAGAGCAAGACCTCCGCCAAAGTGCAGGAAGAGATGAAAGCACAGGAAGAGGAGCTTGGAAAGCTCTTTAAGAAGATTACGAAGAAGGAGAATGTAAGCGTCAAACTCGAAAAACTTAAGAATAAAGACATTTCTTCCATGATCACGATTTCCGAGGAAAGCCGCAGAATGCAGGATATGATGAAGATGTATTCCGGTATGGGTATGGGAATGGACGGCTTCGGCAAAGAAGGCCAGACACTTGTCTTAAATGCCAATAATAAGCTGGTTCAGTATATTCTGGAACATAAGGACGGAGAGAATGTGAATACGATCTGCGAACAGCTTTATGATCTGGCACTTCTGCAGCATGCACCTCTTGAACCGGAAGCCATGACCAAGTTCGTAGCAAGAACCAATAAGATTATGATGCTTTTGGCAGAATAATCTGTTAATGGCATTGCTTTGCAGCTTTCGGATGTAGTAATATTATCTTAACGAGGTTTTGCTTTTTTTGACCCATATCGGAAAAATACCTGGGAAAACCTCCAATACGCGGTTTTGGAGTGGATCCAATTTGGGGAGGATAGAAAATGAAGATAACAGAAAAGATAAAAAAATCGGTTCCGATTATTGCTGGCACGCTGTTTGCGGTCCTGCCGATGTTTTTTACGCCGATCACCTCTATGGCCAAAACGGTTGAGGACAACAGCGGCACCTGGCGTTACCCAAAGTTTAATAAAGAATGGGTTACAACGGATATGCCGGTTCGCGTTACCGTAGGCTGTGCGGACGAAGAGGCGGATCTCGATTTGCAAACTATAGGAGAATATTACGACTATGATGAACTGTATAATCAGCTTACGGAAGAGGATAAGAAAAGCGACAGCGAGTTTGCGAAAATCATCATGAACTCAAGAGGCGAGGTGGGGTATCTGTTCGAGATATGGGATAATAACCATAATACTATGGACACCGTTACGCTTAAGCTGCCCTTCTCCGGAACGCTTCTGGAAGCTACCTGTGTGGTCGAGGAATGGGAAGTGGTGCAGCAGACACCGGATTCCATAACATTCAAATTTCAGAAATCATACGATGAATTCGTAGGCGATTATTGCTTCTTTGTCCTGCGTTACAAAAAAACTTCGCCGGATGATATGTTCTGGTTCAAACCTATGAAAACGCAGATGAATATCGCTGCGGAAATCGCCGATCAGACAGGCAAAGAGGCGGTAGCGGAAGCAACCGGTGATTTTGCCCTTTCGTACGATATCATGAAATGGCTGGAGGAGCATCCGAAAGTCACCCTTAAGTACATCATGACCTACAAGGAGAAGGATTACAATATTGTGATCAAGGGCGGACAGAAGCTGGCGGATATTAAGATCCCCTGGTACGGTCCGGAATACCTGATCGGGAAATTCGCAAAGTAAAACTCAATGATTTACATAACTTAAGACTTAAAAAAACCGCCCATTTTCCCTTGACCTTAACCCCAAAAAACCGTATACTTTACCTTGGTATTTTGGGGAATATAAGCGAACAGAAGGAGAAAACATGGGCGGATTTTTTGGCGTAGCCTCTAATGACAATTGTATGTTTGATTTATTCTTCGGCGTGGACTATCATTCCCATCTCGGCACGAGACGCGGAGGCCTTTGCCTTTACTCCGAAGAGAAAGGCTTTGACCGGGCCATTCACAATATCGAGAATTCCCCTTTCAGAACTAAATTTGAGCGTGATTTCGAGGAAATGCGAGGCCATTACGGTATCGGATGTATCTCCGACAACGAGCCCCAGCCCCTGATCGTACGTTCCCATCTTGGTAACTATTCCATTACAACAGTTGGTAAAGTAAATAACACCTCCGATTTGATCAAGATGTTATTCGACCGCGGTTATTCCCATTTCCTGGAAATGAGCGGCGGCGACATCAATCAGACGGAGCTGATTGCAGCCCTGATTAATCAGAAAGAATCGATTACCGAGGGCCTTCTTTATGTTCAGGAGATGGTCAAAGGCTCCATCAGCGTACTCATCATGACGCCGGAAGGCATCTACGCGATGCGTGACCGCTTAGGCCGCCTGCCCATCACCATCGGACGCAAGAACGGCGCGCACTGCGCATCTTTTGAAGATTTTGCATTCATGCATCTTGGATATAAAACAGCCAAGGAGTTAGGCCCCGGCGAGATTGTTTTCTTCAATGAAAACCGTATGGAAGTCAAGGCTTCTCCCCGCAAGGAGATGAAGATCTGTACCTTCCTCTGGGTATACTACGGCTATCCGACCTCCACGTACGAAGGCATCAATGTGGAAGAGATGCGTTACCGCTGCGGATCCGCGCTTGCAAAGCGCGATAAGGAAAAGGGTATCATGGATGCGACCGAAGTAGCCGGTGTACCGGATTCCGGAACCGCACATGCAGTCGGATATGCGAACGAATCGGGCATTCCTTTTGCCAGACCGTTCATTAAGTACACTCCGACCTGGCCGAGATCCTTCATGCCGACCACGCAGAAGAAGCGTGATCTGATTGCAAAGATGAAGCTGATCCCGGTAGAACCTCTGATCAAAGACAAGAGCTTACTGCTCATTGACGACTCCATCGTTCGTGGTACACAGCTTCGCGAAACGACCGAGTTCTTATTCGACTCCGGTGCAAAAGCAGTGCATGTAAGACCTGCCTGCCCGCCGCTTTTGTTCGGATGCAAGTACTTGAACTTCTCAAGATCCAACTCCGAGCAGGAACTCATTGCAAGACGCGTCATTGCAGAGCGTGAGGGAACGACCGATGTTCCTTTGGATAAGTTGCAGGATTACGCAAATCCCGAGTCCAAGAACTACAGGGAGATGGAGCAGGAGATCTGCAAGCAGATGAAGTTTACGACTCTGGCGTACAATCGTCTCGATGACATGGTTAACTCCGTCGGCATCGAGCCGTGCAAACTTTGCACGTATTGTTGGTCAGGTCAAGAGTAATTAGATAAACTCGGGCGTCGACCATCGACAGTTCCCTTTCGGGGACGCACTCTCGGCTCGATTGGCTCGTGTAGCGGTACTAGGGTTCGAGAGAACCGAACCCAAGGACCGACACTCGTCCAAACGCCCGCTCAAGGGAACAATCGATGTTTCCACCCTCGAGATACACTAAACAATCGGTGTTTCCGCCTGCAACATACCTAATGGGTATAAAAAACATATATGCGAATTAATGATTATTTAAGATAAAATGCCGCATCGCGGCGAGGAGGAAGTATGGCACAAAGAAAAGACATTCACAAGGTTCTGATTATCGGCTCCGGCCCGATTATCATCGGTCAGGCGTGCGAGTTCGACTATTCGGGTACGCAGGCATGTAAGGCTCTGCACAAATTAGGATATGAAATCGTTCTGGTGAATTCCAACCCGGCTACGATCATGACTGACCCGGATACGGCAGATGTAACCTATATCGAGCCGCTCAATGTTAAGCGCCTTGAGCAGATCATCGAGAAAGAGCGTCCGGATGCATTACTTCCCAACCTCGGCGGACAGTCCGGCTTAAACCTCTGCTCCGAGCTTGCGGAAGCAGGAATTCTTGATAAATACGGCGTAAAAGTTATCGGCGTTCAGGTTGACGCCATCCAGAAGGGTGAAGACAGAATCGAGTTTAAGAAGACGATGAATACCCTCGGTATCGAGATGGCAAGATCCGAAGTTGCTTACTCCGTCGAAGACGGTTTGAGAATCGCAGATGAACTCGGTTACCCCGTTGTTTTAAGACCGGCTTACACCATGGGTGGTGCAGGCGGCGGCCTTGTATATAACCAGGAAGAATTAAAGACCGTCATTGCAAGAGGTCTTCAGGCATCCATCGTAGGACAGGTTCTCGTTGAGGAATCCGTACTCGGATGGGAAGAGCTCGAACTCGAAGTTGTTCGTGATGCGAAGGGCAACATGATCACGGTCTGCTTCATCGAAAACATCGACCCGCTCGGTGTTCACACCGGCGATTCCTTCTGCTCCGCACCGATGCTTACCATCGCTGAGGATGTACAGAAAGAATTACAGCGCCAGGCTTACAAGATCGTAGAGGCCGTACAGGTTATCGGTGGTACGAACGTACAGTTCGCACATGATCCGGTTACCGGCAGAATCATTGTTATCGAGATCAACCCGAGAACATCCCGTTCTTCCGCACTTGCGTCGAAGGCTACCGGTTTTCCGATCGCACTCGTATCCGCAATGCTTGCAAGTGGCTTAACACTTGACGAAATCCCCTGCGGTAAGTACGGCACTCTTGATAAATACTATCCCGACGGCGATTACATCGTAATCAAGTTCGCTCGCTGGGCATTTGAGAAATTCAAAGGCGCAGAAGATAAGCTTGGTACCCAGATGCGCGCCGTAGGCGAAGTTATGAGTATCGGTAAAACCTACAAGGAAGCCTTCCAGAAGGCAATCCGTTCCCTTGAGAAGGATCGTTACGGCTTAGGCTTTGCCAAGAATTTCCATGAAAAAACCAAAGAAGAACTCCTCGACATGCTCAAGGATCCTTCCTCCGAGCGTCAGTTCATTATGTATGAAGCACTTCGTAAGGGTGCAACCGTTGAGGAACTTTGGAACCTTACCAAGATTAAACATTACTTCATTGAGCAGATGAAGGAACTTGTTGAAGAAGAAGAGCGCCTGATGAATGCATACGCAGGTCAGGTACCTTCCGACGATGATTTAACCCAGGCTAAGAAGGACGGCTTCTCCGATAAGTATTTAAGCCAGATCTTAGGCGTATCCGAAGATGATATCCGCAATTCCCGCAAGGCCATCGGTGTAACCGAGGCATGGGAAGGCGTACATGTATCCGGAACTGAAGATTCCGCATATTACTACAGCACCTACAATGCACCGGATAAGTCCAAGACGGATGATTCCAAGCCGAAGGTAATGATTTTGGGTGGCGGCCCTAACCGTATCGGTCAGGGTATCGAATTCGACTACTGCTGCGTACATGCGGCATTTGCACTGCGCGATCTCGGTTTTTCCACCATCATCGTAAACTGCAACCCCGAGACGGTTTCCACGGACTACGATACGTCCGATAAGTTATATTTTGAGCCGCTGACACTGGAAGATGTTCTTTCCATCTATGAGAAAGAGAAACCGGTCGGCGTCATCGCTCAGTTCGGTGGCCAGACACCGCTTAATTTGGCAGATTCCCTGGAGAAAAACGGCGTCAAGATCCTCGGCACCGCTCCGGAAGTTATCGATATGGCGGAAGACAGAGATCTGTTCCGTGCCATGATGAAGAAGTTGGAGATTCCGATGCCCGAAGCAGGCATGGCAGTTACCGTGGACGATGCAATCGAAATCGCAGAGAGAATCGGTTATCCGGTAATGGTTCGTCCTTCCTTCGTTCTCGGCGGACGCGGAATGGAAGTTGTCGGTGACAGGGATTCCCTGAAGGAATACATGGCAGCAGCGGTTGGTGTAACGCCCGACCGTCCGATTTTGATTGACCGTTTCTTACGTCATGCAATGGAGTGTGAGGCAGATGCCATCTGCGACGGAAACCATGCATTCGTACCGGCTGTTATGGAACATATCGAGCTTGCGGGTATTCACTCCGGTGACTCCGCATGCATCCTTCCTTCCATGCATATCTCCGAGAAGAACTTAGCGCTCATCAAGGAATATACGAAGAAGATTGCCGTTGAAATGAACGTTCATGGTCTTATGAATATGCAGTATGCCATCGAGGATGACAAGGTTTATGTAATCGAGGCCAATCCCCGTGCATCCAGAACCGTACCCCTTGTATCCAAGGTTTGCGGAATCAACATGGTGCGCATTGCAACTGACATTATCACGATGCCTTTAACCGGCAGAACCAGTCCTGTAGAAGGCCTGAAAGAAAGCAAATATCCGTATGTCGGCGTAAAGGAAGCAGTTTTCCCGTTCAACATGTTCCCGGAAGTTGACCCCTTGCTCGGACCGGAAATGAGATCCACAGGTGAGGTTCTGGGACTTGCTCCGAACTTCGGTGAAGCTTATTACAAGGCACAGGAAGCAACCCAGAATCCGCTTCCTTTGGAAGGAACCGTGCTGATCTCCGTTAACCGTATGGATAAGCCGTACGTGGTTGATGTGGCTAAGAAGTACATCCAGGCAGGCTTCAAGATTGTGGCTACCGGAACGACTTATGAACTGCTTCGAGAGAACGGAATCGAGTGTGAGAAGATCCTTAAGATGCAGGAAGGCAGACCGAATATCGTGGATGCCATCGTGAACAAGAAGATCCAGTTGATTGTCAACACACCTTCCCGCAAGGAAAGCATCTTCGATGATTCCTACATTCGTAAGAATGCAATCAAGCACAAAGTGCCTTACATTACGACCATCGCAGCTGCAAGCGCATCCGCAGACGGAATTCTGGCCGCACAGAGCGAGCAGAAGATCGATGTCAACAGTTTGCAGAAGTTGCATGAGAGTATTACGAAGTAAATTCTGCCGAAAATCCTGCGATTTATTTCATATATTTATGTATTTTCACAACGAACACCTTTCAAACCCGCTCACAGAGCGGGTTTGCTTGATTTTTGAGGGGGGGTAAAAGGCTGTTTTGCAGATTGACTTTGTAAGGGGCAAATGATACAATATATAAGATTATGTAATAGGGCATACTATGCCCGAAATCAGGGAATTCCAGGCACCATGAACGATACATTTAGGGAGATGAGTAGAACGAATATTGGGATGAAATTGGCAAAGGCGGTATTCCCGGCTTTGCTTTTGCTGTGCTTATGTATCATGATTCCGGCGATGAAGGTCGATGCCGCAGGTTATGTGCGGTTCGGATCCGTATCGTACAATCCTGCGCAGGGAACGAATTTCAATATCGGCGTTTATGTCGGAAACAACGAAGACAACGGACTTTTGGTCGGAACCTACTCCGTTACGCTTACTTATGATGCCAATGCAATCAGCTATGTCAGCGGAGCATCTTCAGGTGGTAACGGAAGCGTGGTTGTCAGTGGTACTTCCGCCAACGGCGGCGAGTCGATGCATATGCTGACTTTCCATGCCAATACCGCAGCCAATACGACATTAAGCGTATCAAGCGTTGCAGTGAATGATATCAACGGTAATCCGATGGCATCTGCTCCGCTTGTTTCCGCGCCGATCACTATTCAGGGCGAAGTCACCATTCCTCCGGAGTACATTCTGATCAATGGCAAACAGATTCCGGGCTTTGCCAACGGCAGAACGGAATACACCTTCTCCATTCCCTATTCGGATGAAGCGGTTATTGAAGCACCGGAAGGTTACAAGATAACCTCCAACATCGATGAACTGAACGTCGGCAGAAACGAAGTGGAAGTATCGGTTTCCAATAATGACGGCGAACCGATCGTATATAAACTCCATATCAACATGGAGAAGAACCGAAACGAAGACGAGAAGACTTCCGAGAAAACCAGCGAAGACGCTGATAAGGACGGCAAGGACAGTAAGACGGACAAGACCGAGAAAACTTCCGAGAAGACTGAGAAATCTTCCGAGAAGGTATCCGAGAAAGTCTCCGAGTATGTGGCTCCTCCGATGCCGGAAGAGAAGCCGAAGAAAGAGGACGGCCTAAGCGGTGAGAAGAAATCCCTCTTTATCCTCTGCGGTTTCGGTGCACTGATTATTGTAATCGTCGGACTTAAATTCATCATCGACGGAGTTGCGGCACAGACCGGACATCACTCCGATGTGAAAAATCTCCGCACGAAGGATAAACTTGCCAGACAGGAAAAAATTGATGAGAAGGCAGCACCTTTCGAATATGCTTCCTTCGAAGAAGGAAAAGAGCAGGCATCCGTACAGGGTCATGTGGACTTAAGACTTAAGACCGTAGACCGCGACAAGGCAAAGAGTACAAGTGTTGAGAATGCTCCGCAGGTCGGTAGTAACGGCAAGGAAATTCCGAAGCTTGATTTCTCCAAGCGTAAGAGTGCAAGCCGCATGGCAAGAGAAGAAATGGCGGCCGAAGAAGCAGCACAGGAAGCAGAGAGCATCGGCGGAATGTCACAGGAAGATGTTGAAGACTACATGGAAGCACTGGATGCGTCGAGCGCATCTGTGGAAGACGATTTCCTGGATCTGGATGATGTGGCAGACAGAGTTACGAAGAAGTAATTTTTTGTTTGCTAAGAGGTAATATGGCGAAATACGTTATCGATATGCACAATCATATACTTCCGGGTGTGGATGACGGATCACAGTCGATGGAAACGACACTGAAGATGATCCAGATTGCGACAGAGGAAGGCATCACACATATGCTTGCTACACCGCATTTCAAGAAAGGGCATCACAATGCATCACCTGCTACGGTGCGAAAACTCGTAGCCGACGTACAGGCGCTGGCGGATGAGAATGATCTGAACTTAACCATCTTGGGCGGAAACGAAGTGATGTATTTCTCCGACATGGAAGAGGTATTTGAGGCAGGTCAGCTCAATACGATGAACGGATCAAATTACCTGCTCATCGAGTTCTATCCCGATGACGATTACGCCAGGATTCGGAGAGGTGTTGAGACAGTTCAAAGCCTTGGGCTTCATCCAGTTCTTGCACATGTGGAACGGTTCCTTCCGCTTCGCAAAGACCCGAGATTGATCGAAGAAATCAAGGGCAGGGGCGCACTAATCCAGGTGAATGCATCGAGTATTGACGGAAGCCAGGGATTCGGGACGAAGCAGTTCTGCAAGAAGTTACTAAAGCAAGGGCTTGTCGACTTCGTTGGAACGGATGCGCATCACTATGAGAGCCGGGCTCCAAGGATGATGAAATGTGTCGAATACCTGTATAACAAATACGATGAAAAATATGTTGACGCGATTCTTTATAAGAATGCGGCGGAAATGTTTAACATAGGAGAGTAAAATGAACGAGAACAAAAAGAATCAACAGCAGGATGGCGAAGTTGAAATCAACTTAGCAGAGCTCATCCCCTATTTGTTCCACTGGTTTTGGTTGATTGCAATCGTGGGACTTCTTACCGCGGCAATCGGGTTTGCAATCAGTGCTTTTGTGCTGACACCGAAGTATCAGAGTACGACGAAGGTGTATATCTTGAATAAAAGCAATGATAAAGATACCGTCACTGTAAGCGATACCCAGTTGGCTACATATTTGACCAAGGACTTTAAGGAGCTTATTAAGAGCAGAACTGTTTTGGAGACTGTTGTTAATGAGTGTAATTTAAAAGAGACCGCAGAGGCATTAAATGGCAAAATTTCTGTTGGAAATACGCAGGATACGCGTATTATCAGTATCTCGGTCAAAGATGAAAATCCCGAGAGGGCACAATATATTGCTAATGCGGTTCGTGAGGTAGCGGCAATACACCTTCGTGAAGTCATGGATTTGGAAGCGGTTAATGTGGTAGAGGAAGCGAATCTTCCCAAACAGCCGGTAGAGCCGTCCAAAAGAAAGTTCACGCTAATTGGGTTTTTGATTGGTGCTGTTATAACTATCGCAATTCTCATTATTCGTTATTACTTGGATGATTCAATTAAGACCAGTGAAGATATTGAACGTTACTTGGGAATGACAACATTGGCAACAATCCCTATGTTTGATGGAACTGAGTCGGATAAGAAGAAACGTAAGAAGGCAAGGAGGAAATAGAAATGCAGGAATTATCAATTCAGCAGGATGAATTGGACTTTCGTTCCAAGGAAGCCTTCAAAACCTTAAGAACCAATATAGAATTTTCGGGAAGTCATATCCAAACCATTTTCTTTACAAGTACGATTCCAAATGAAGGAAAGAGTACGGTAAGTTTTGATTGCGCATGTTCCTTTGCAGAAGCCGGAAAGAGAGTTCTTTTCGTGGATGCTGATCTTCGAAAGTCGGTGCTTAAGAGCCGTTATAAGAGTGGCCGTGTGAAATATGGGTTCTCTCATTTCCTTGTAGGAAAGAATACCTTCGAAGAGGTTATCTGTGAGACAGATATCCCCAATCTTTATCTGGTATTTTCAGGACCGGTTCCGCCTAACCCCAGTGAACTTCTGATCAGTGATCGTTTCAATGAGTTTGTGGAAGATGCCAAGGCAAATTTCGATATGATTATTATTGATGCACCTCCTGTTGGAAGTGTAATCGATGCTGCTATTATTTCCAGAAAATGTGATGGTGGAATTTTGGTTATCGGCAGCGGCGATATCTCCTACCGCATTGTAAAAAAAGCCAAGGAACAGCTGGAAGTGGCCGGCTGCAAGCTTTTAGGCTGTGTTTTAAATAAGATTGAAGCCAAAGGCAAGGGCTATTACGGCAAGTACTACGGAAAATATTACGGTAAGTACTATGGTAAGTATTATGGAAATTATTACGGAAACGAAAGTGACAGATAGTAAATCTCAAGGCAATTTACGGTAAAACAGCAGTGCGGGAAATAAGTCATCGAGATTACGGGACGAAGGTACCAAAGGCCGAAAAAACAGATATATGAGTAAAGAGACAGGCAGAAAAAAGAAGAAAATAGAACATTGGACATTGATCGCTTTGGGGTTGATCGCATTTGATTTCGTGGCGATACATCTTTCGTATTTCATCGCGCTTTGGATCCGTTTTGACTGTAAGTTCTCGACCATTCCGCTTAAATACTTACAGACCTATGTCTATTCCATATCGGCGTACGCATTCCTTGCAGTCGGATTTTTCTGGCTCTTTCGGATGTACCGCAGTATGTGGAGATATGCAAGTTACCCGGAATTGTTTCGTTTCGCGGCAGGCACCGTGCTTGCTTCTGCGTTATATACGATTGTGACTTCATTGGTTATGGATCGATTTCCCCTGTCCACTTATGTGGGCGGTGCTTTCTTTCAGGCAGTATTGATCATCGGCATCCGATTCTCCTATCGCTTCCTCCTGTATATTCGTTCCACTACGCAGGATAAGGACGGCGATTATGAGCATGTCATGCTGATCGGTGCCGGAGACGCTGGACAGATGATCCTTCGTGATATCCGCAATACCAAAGATCTGAAAGAAAAAGTTGTCTGCGTTATTGACGATAATCCCAATAAGTGGGGAAGATTCATGGAAGGTGTTCCCATCGTGGGAGGCAGGGATGATATTTTTGCCAATGTCGAGAAATATCAGGTTAAGAAGATTTATATTGCCATCCCTTCCGCAAAGGCGGATGCGAGACGGGATATCTCCAATATATGCAAGGAGACCGGATGCGAATTGAAACAGCTTCCCGGCATGTACCAGCTGGTGAAGGGGCAGGTTTCCCTAAAGAACATGAAGGATGTCTCCATCGAGGATCTGCTCGGCAGAGATGTGATCAAAACGGATGAACAGGATGTCTTTGATTTCATTAACGGCAAAGTGATTCTGGTAACAGGCGGCGGCGGTTCCATCGGGTCCGAACTTTGCAGACAGGTGGCGAAACATAATCCGAAGCAGCTTATCATCTTCGATGTATATGAGAATAATGCATATGATATCCAGCTGGAACTGAAAGAGAAATATCCGACACTCAACCTGGAAGTTCTGATCGGATCGGTAAGGGATTCCAGAAGGATGTATCAGATTTTCGAAACATATCATCCGCAGGTGGTTTATCATGCGGCGGCACATAAGCATGTACCTCTAATGGAGGATTCCCCCAACGAGGCAATCAAGAATAATGCCATCGGTACTTATAAAACAGCCTTTGCTGCCATGGTACACGGATGCGAGCGTTTTGTCCTGATCTCCACGGATAAAGCGGTAAATCCCACCAATATCATGGGTGCTTCCAAACGGCTTTGCGAGATGATCATTCAAAGCTTCGATGCCAAGATCAAAGAGGGGAAAGCGGAAGAAATTCCACAGCTTTTCACCCATTATGATTCGGACATCGCAGGAAAGAAACTAGGACAGATTGATTATACGAATATCAAGACCGAGTTTGTAGCGGTTCGCTTCGGAAATGTTCTCGGAAGCAACGGTTCCGTGATTCCGCTCTTTAAGAAGCAGATCGAACACGGAGGACCGGTTACGGTAACTCATCCGGATATTGTAAGATATTTCATGACCATTCCGGAAGCAGTCGGTCTTGTCATGCTTGCGGGAACCTATGCAAAGGGTGGTGAGATTTTCGTCCTTGATATGGGAACGGAAGTAAAAATCGATACTCTTGCCAGAAACTTAATCAAGCTTTCCGGTCACAAACCGGATGTGGATATCAAGATCGAATATACCGGCCTTCGCCCCGGAGAGAAACTCTATGAAGAGAAACTGATGGCGGAGGAGGGGCTTAAGAAGTCTCCGAATAATAAGATTTTCATCGGCTGTCCGATTCCCTTCGATATCGAAGAATTCTTAGGTCAGTTGAAGGAACTGATGGATGTGGCATATCGGAACAAAGATGACATCAGGGAGTATATGCAGAGGGTGGTAAGTACATATCATCCGGGGGGAACTGCAGGAGCGTCGGAAGAGAAGGCAGAATGAGAAAGAAAATAACGCTAAGGGAAGAAAAGCTCGAATAAAACACTAAGGGAAGAAAGTATTCACAAAGAGGTAAAGCGTTATGCTGAAAATATATTATGGAGATATTGATTCCGAGAAATATATTTTTAATCCGGATGTATTCTTTAATAACAGCTACAAGGATGAATGGATTACAGATTCATTCTCCGAACAAATGATTAAAGATATCGATGGTTCCGATGTCGTTGGGCCGAGATTGATTGACAGTCCATTCCTTGGCGCAATCCCAACTGAACGGCTTTCAGGCGGCGTTAAAACATTAATTCTTATGAATAATGATTCGGATCACATCTTTAACGCATCCGCCTGTGGAGACAATTGCGCACCATGGATTTTGAAAATAGGGCAGAGAAAGGATCTGACGATCAGATTAGGATATCTGATGGACTTTGGAAAAGAAAGATTTGACATTGAAATTGTAAATCTTCATCAAGTCGTTCATACGATGAAAGAATTGAGTGAAGCGGTATTGGATTGTCATTTGCTGTAAAGAGGAATTTGTATGATAGGGAAGTATGAGATAGAAGTATATAATAACAAGGTTCATTACTTTCTGTCGATAAAACGAAATATCACTATTCTTCAGGGAAATAGCGCAACAGGGAAAACAGAACTGATACGGCTGATTCAGGAGCATGAAGCGAACGGAACTTCTTCCGGAATCACCCTGATTTGCGATTTGAAATGCACAGTGCTCACAGCGGTTGACTGGGAATTACGACTTTCTTCCATGAGTAATCAGATTGTTTTCATAGATGAAACGGCTGTTTTCCTTCGTTCGCAAAAGTTTGCGGAATTGGTCAAAGGATCCGATAATTATTTTGTAATCGTTTCAAGGGACGCATTAAGCCAGCTCCCGTACAGTGTGGATGAGATTTATGGACTCAAGAATGTGTCGGATACGCAGAAATATAAAACATACAAACGTATCTATAACGAGATGTACAAGCTGTATCATCTTGATATTCATGGAATAAAAGAGCCGGAGACGGTCATTACAGAAGATTCCAATTCCGGATACGAATACTTCAATATGCTTTACGGTGGTAGGTGCATTTCTGCCCATGGAAAGAGTAATGTCTACGATAACATTCGAGGAGTTCAAGACAAAACAGTATTGGCTATAGTAGATGGTGCTGCCTTTGGCTCGGAGATAGGGAAAGTCATTCGATATTTGGAAACGGGTCATGCAAATTGTACTCTGTATGCACCGGAATCTTTCGAATTTCTGATCTTAAGTGCCGGACTAATAGATGTACCGAAGGCAGTCATAGAAGAGACTTATTTGTATGCGGACAGTAAGCAATATATGAGTTGGGAGGAATTTTACAGTTCATACCTTTCGGATATAACCCGCAATACAATCTTCCAATACAGTAAGGTAAAGCTTGCGGAAAATTACAAAACAGAAAGCGCTATTGCTAAGATTGCGACAGTTATGCCGGAAGCAATTCTTCCAGATAGAAACTGAACAGAGTAAAAAACGTAAGGTATGAGAGAATCATCCACTGCGGAGTATCGGCAAAAGATGCAGGGGTTGACCTGGCGACAGCGATACCGGAGATGGCGGATCCGAATTTTTTGTATACTATGATGTTGTGATTTGGAAATATCTGGGGAATCCGGCAATGCTACTGAGGTGAATGCCAATGATTACAGAACAAGAAAGAATGCAACACGAAGCTATCAAGTCTGCATTAAAGCAAGCAATTCTGTCTAATCAAAATCTGAATGATTATCAGAAGCAGATGGTGATAAATAACGTACCACATATGGTCTGTTTTAGCGAAGAGTCAAGACTCTTTTGAATGTGACTGCGCGGTTCCAACCACGTGTGAAAAGATAATTCTTGTGTGAAATGAAAATTCTTAAATGGGGAGACCAATCAAAATGAGTGAAGTTACTGCGAAGCGTACCATTTCTTTTAGCCCGCCTGATATTTCTGAGCTTGAAATTGCTGAAGTGACTGAAGCACTTCGCTCTGGATGGATTACCACTGGCCTGCGCACCAAAATGCTGGAGTGCCGTTTGGCTGCTTATATCGAAACAGGAAAAACGGATGTTGACTGCACCACAAATGAAGCCATCAAAAAGTACAGCCAGAGGGTTGTGTGCCTGAACAGCGCAACGGCAGCGGAAGAGCTGAACCTCCGCATCCTTGGTGTCCGTGAGGGTGATGAGGTCATCGTTCCCGCCTATACATACACAGCAAGTGCTAGTGCAGCGATCCACTGCGGAGCGACAGTGAAGTTTGTGGACATCCAGAAAGACGGCGATCCTATCACCCATATGCCGGAGATGGATTATGACGCCCTGGAAGCAGCTATCACGGAGAAGACCAAAGCGATCATCACTGTGGATCTTGGCGGTCTCGTTTGTGACTATGATTGGATCTTTGAAATTGTGGAGAGGAAACGCTCCATCTTCCAGCCTATGGACGATCACTCGAATCCTCTCGCAGATCTGAGCAGTAGAATTCAGCACGCTATCGGCCGTGTAGCTGTTGTGGCTGACTGTGCTCACAGCCTCGGTGCAAGCCGTATCGTGAGCAGAACAGGTGCCGGAAAGCTCGAAAAACCTGAAAGAAAGTACTGCGGCGAGATAGCAGATTTTACATCCTATAGCTTCCATGCGGTGAAAAATTTTACTACCGCAGAAGGGGGAGCATCTACTTGGCTGCCTCTTGACGGGATTGAAAGTACTGAGATTTATAAGATGTACCAGCTTCTGTCCCTGCACGGGCAGAATAAGGACGCTCTTGCAAAGACAAAGATCGGTGCCTGGGAATATGACATCATCGGGCCTTGGTACAAGTGCAACATGACGGATATCATGGCTGCCATTGGCCTGCGCCAGCTGGATCGTTATCTCAGGTTACTGGAGCGCCGGGTTGAGATGATGAAGAAATACGATGCTGTGTGCGCAGAGCTGGATATAAGCCACATGGTGCATCATACGGAGTTTATGGATAGCTCGAATCATCTTTATCTGATCCGCGTGCCTGGGATAACGGTAGAGCAGAGAAATGAGATCATCGAGAAGATGGCAGAGCGTGGTGTGGCAACAAACGTCCATTATAAACCATTGCCGATGATGACTGCATATGGCAAGGATTGCTCTGCGTACCCGAATAGTTATGACTATTATCACAACCTGATCACGCTTCCGTTCCATACGCTGTTAAGCGACGAAGACGTAGATTATGTGTGTGAGACATTGAAGGAAGTAGTGAAAGAGGTCAAAGCATGCTGAAAAAGTGGGATGACCTCCCAGACTTCATGCGTGTGGATGAGGTCAGACCATATTGGGAGATTCTAAACAAAAGACGAGGACAGCTAGTTCTTAAAAGGTGCTTTGATCTCTTCGTGGCTCTTATTCTCCTTGTAATCCTGGCCATCCCGATGGTGATTATAGCTTTACTAATCAAAAAAGAAGATCCTGGCCCAGTATTCTATCGCCAAGAGCGTGTAACTACATATGGTAAGCATTTTAGAATTCATAAATTCCGTACCATGGTAGTGAATGCTGACAAGATTGGAACGACGGTTACGGTTGGTGAAGATCCTCGAATCACGAAAGTGGGGAAGAAACTGAGAAGTTTAAGGCTTGATGAACTTCCCCAGGTGCTTGACGTTATTTCTGGTGATATGAGCTTCGTTGGTACAAGACCAGAAGCAGTTAAATATGTTGAACAGTATAAACCCGAGTATTATGCTACGCTGTTAATGCCAGCGGGTATTACATCTGAAGCCAGTATCAGATATAAGGACGAGGCAAAACTACTGGATGCAGCAGATGTTGATAAGGTGTATATGGAACAAGTGTTACCGGCAAAAATGGTCTGGAATTTGGAGAGCATCAGGAGATTCTGCTTTCTGAGAGAAATACTGACGATGTTCCGCACAGTATTTGCTGTTCTTGGAAAAGACTATAACTGAGAGGAGGTCCACATGGTAGAAGGGCTGGTATCTATTATTATGCCGTCATGGAATACGGCGAAGTTTATAGCTGAATCTATTCAATGTGTGATTGATCAGACTTATAAAAACTGGGAGCTCCTCATTGTGGATGACTGTTCTACTGACAATACGGACGAGGTTGTGGCATCATTCCTGTCTGATAAACGAGTTAAATATCTTCACAATGATAAGAACAGCGGTGCTGCTCTGGCTCGTAATAAAGCTATGCGTGAGGCTCGGGGAGAGTGGATTGCTTTCCTTGACTCAGATGATCTGTGGACACCGGATAAGCTGGAGAAGCAGCTCAACTTCATGAAAGAGCATGGATACGTTCTCTCTTATACAGAATATGAAAAGATTGACGTAGATGACAAACCACTTAACATCTATGTGACAGGGCCTGATGTTGTCAACAAACGGAAGATGTACAATTATGATTACATTGGGCAGTTGACCATGATGTACAGTGCCAAGCATTTCGGGTTGATTCAGATTAAAGACATAAAGAAGAATAATGACTATGCAATAAGATTACAGCTTTACAAGAAAGCTGGAACAGAGGCACATCTCCTGAAGGAGAACCTTGCCAAGTACAGGATTCGGAAGAAGAGCATTAGTCATGATAAACTCAGCAAGAAGCTAAAGAGTCACTATGATCTCTTCCATATCTGTGATGAGAAGCCTGCTCCGGTTGCACTCTGGTTCGCCTGCTGGAATATGTGGTATGGGTTGCAGAAGAAGCGTAATTATGAGAAGACTATTTAAGAGGTGACCGTCTTGAAACTTCAGCCATTTCAAAAACGTACATGGGCTAATATTGATTTAGATGCGGCGGAGCATAATTACCATGTGATCCGCAAGCAAATCAATCCAGAAACTAAGCTTTGCTGTGTAGTAAAAGCGAATGGCTATGGTCATGGGGCAGTGCAGCTTTCTAAACTCTATGAAAGTCTCGGTGCTGACTACCTTGCGGTATCCAATATTGAAGAAGCTATCCAGCTGAGAAATGCAGAAGTATTTCTTCCCATTCTTATTCTCGGTTACACAGATCCTCGTTGTGCTTCACAACTTGCCGATCAGAAAATTACTCAATGCATTTTTTCTAATGAATACGGAATGACGCTATCAGAGAATGCTGTTAAGCAAGGGGTTGTCGTTAAAACCCATATTAAGATCGACTCTGGAATGGGTCGTATCGGGTTCCAATGTACAGAAGATGATCTTCAAAAGGCATTTGAAGTGTGTATTCTACCTGGTTTAAAGGTAGAAGGTATATTTACTCATTTTGCGTCAGCTGACGAGGGAAATGACGGAAAAGAATATACTTTTAGCCAGTTTAATAAGTTTATAGGTGCCATTAGATATTTAGAAACCAAGGGCATTGAATTTGACATCCGACACTGTGCAAATAGCGCAGGAATATTTGATTATCCCGAAATGCATCTGGATATGGTTCGAGCGGGTATTGTTCTTTATGGACTTCAGCCGTCAAGCGCCCTATACAATCCAGGCGACCTTCGACCAGTTCTTACTCTTAGAACAATCATAGATCATATAAAAAATGTGCATCCAGGTGATTGTATAAGCTATGGAAGAGAATTCAAAGCAGATCATGAAATAAGAGTAGCCACAATACCTATAGGCTATGCAGACGGCTTGTGGAGATCGAATTATCCTAATCATATGATTGTTGAGGTCGAAGGGAAATATGCTTCGATCATCGGTCGAGTCTGTATGGACCAATGCATGATTGATGTGAGTGATATACCAGAGGCATCAGTGAACAGTAAAGTTACGGTATATGGTACCCGTGGAGAGACTTCTGTTGATCACGTAGCGGATGCTAATCATACCATTAACTACGAAATTATATGTGCTATCGGGGAACGTGTACCAAGGGTTTATAAGAAAGACGGACAAATCATAGCTGTCGTTGACAATATTGTCTGAGAGGATATAAGAGGATGGAAAGAGATTCTTTACTGTACAAAATCAGGAGAAGAGGACAGATAATAGCTCATCATATTCTGCCTGATGAAACAATGGCAAAGTTATATTCGCGCGTGATATTAAAGAAGAAAATCGACTTAAAAAACCCTCAGACTTTTAACGAAAAAATTCAATGGCTTAAAATTCATGATTATCCGAAGAATCCTTTAGTCATCCAAGGTGCAGATAAATATGCTGTCAGGAGCTATATACAAAAAAAAGGGTTAGGAAAAACCTTAGTCCCCTTGATTGGCGCATGGGAACGAGCTGAAGACATTGACTGGGATAAGCTTCCTGAAAAGTTTGTTTTGAAGTGTAATCATGGCTGTGCATATAATATTCTTTGCCCAGATAAAAAATCGTTTGACAAAGAGGCGGCAATTAAACAACTAAACAAATGGATGAAAGAGGACTTTGGCGCTTATAACATTGAGCTTCATTACTCACAAATCAAACCCCATATGATTACTTGCGAAGAATATCTTGGGGAAATGATTATTGATTATAAGTTCTTCTGCTTTAATGGAGAGCCCAAATACATTTATGTATCAAGCGACTTAGTGCACGATAGGCAGGCACACATCGGATTCTTCTATCTCGACGGAAAAAAGATGCCCTTAATCAGAGACGACTACGCACCAATGGATATTGATGAGTTACCGCCGTTCTTTGATGAAATGAAAAAGGATGCAGTTATTCTTTGTCAAGATTTCCCTTTTGTTAGGGTGGACTTTTTCTTGGCAAACAATACATACTACTTTGCTGAACTGACATTTACACCAAGTGCAGGGATGATGCCATTTAATCCTGATAAGTATGATCTTGAGTGGGGGCAGCAGCTTGACATAAGCAGACTTATTTCACAAAAGAAATAGAGGAAATACCTATGATAAGTATTATTTTTTGCGGAGATATACGTTATTGCCCTTATCTTTCTAGATATACTGATAGATTAGATGTTGCGCAGTCAGAATATAAGGTCCTTTTTTGGAATCGAGCAGGACTTAAGCTGAATATAAAAGAAAACTATCGTTATTATGATAGCCCATCAGCGGAGGATTTGGGAAAGGCAAAAAAGCTGATTGATTTCTTGGGGTTTCGTAATTGGGTTAAGAAGCAACTGAAAGAGATTAAACCGAATGGTATTATCTTTTTATCAACACTAAGCGCAGTGCTATTGTGGGATGTTGCAAAGGCGTATAGAGGACGCTATGTATTTGATATTCGAGATTATAGTTATGAGAATATTAGCATCTTCAAAAAACTTGAATCACGCATTATAGCGAATAGTTATTTCACTGCAATATCATCGAAAGGCTTTAGAGCTTTCCTTCCTGAACATGAGTACATTATAGCCCACAATTTTAATCGAAACGACATGGTTGAACCATTTAGATTTGCTAGAAAGAGTGAGCCATACCAAATTGTTTGGAACGGTACAGTAAGATTTTTCGACTATCAAAAGAATTATCTTGATGTATTTAAAAATGATCCACGCTTTATCCTGGTCTATCACGGGGCAGGAACAGATCTAGAGCAGTATAAAAAGTATTGCATAGAAAATGGCATCACCAATGTGAGCTTCACCGGAGCATATGATAACCGAGACAAGGCGAAGTTACTTGAGAATGCAGCGCTCTTGAATAATTGTTATGGTGGCAGAGATGGAGATGAATTGAGATACGCTATTTCAAATCGCTTCTACGACGGCCTTGTGTACCATATTCCCCAGATTGTTGAAGATGGTGGGTATAAAGCGGGTGAAGCTCGGCGCCTGGAAGTTGGGTTAGGAGTTGAGCCAACTTCAGATTTGCCGGATAAACTATATCAATATTATACAGGGTTAGATACCGATGCATTTAATTTGAACTGTGAAAACGCATTGAAGGCAATCATATCCGAAGATGATGATTACATTCAGAGGATTGATGATTTTGCTAATAAATTTGGAAGGTTGAAAAAATGAAGACTATCAATGCCCTTTTTGTCGGCATGTATCCAAATGCCGTGAGTCCATATAGGAATGTATTCTTCCAGAATTTGATTTTTGCAATGGCCGATATGGGCGTTGATTGCACTGTTGTTTCACCAGTCCCTTTGACAAAGTATGGTTTAAGTATCAAGAATATAGATTATAAAACAATTCACAGGACGGCAAATGGCGCTGAAGTAACAGTATACTATCCTTGGTATATTTCAGCATCTTCAAAGCAAATTGGTAGTTTTAATACCGAGAAATTGTCAGAAAAATGGTTTGAAGACAGTATCATGAAAACTGTCAGAAAAATCAATAAAAAGTTTGACTTTGTATATGGTCATTTTTTTCTATATGGAGGGTTAGCTGCGATTCGCGTAGGTAAGTATTTGGGTATTCCTTCTTTTATAGCCTATGGAGAATGTGATTTTGAGACTCAGGTGAGGCAGACATACGGATACCCACAAGAAGAGCAGCTTACTGGACTTACGGGTATTATCTCTGTGTCCAGCAAGAATACTAAGGAACTTAATGATCTTGGAATTGTTAAGGGCGTGCCAATTATCACGGCTCCGAACTCAACAGATCTGAAACTATTCTATAAGAAGAATAAGAGCGAGTGCAGAAATAAACTTGGTTTACCACAGGACAAGTTTATTGTTGGATTTGTTGGAGGATTCATTGAGCGCAAAGGAGATAAGCGGCTTCTTGAAGCTATTAACCAGATTGACGGAGCATACGGTGCCTTTGCCGGTAGAGGGGATAATCCTCCCACGGGTGAAAAAGTTGTGTTCTGTAAAGCACTTGAACATGAGATTGTAAGTGACTTTCTGAATGCAATAGATGTTTTTTGCCTTCCTACTTTGAGTGAAGGATCATGCAATGCCATTGTCGAAGCCATGGCGTGTGGATGCCCTATCATTTCATCGAGCCTTCCATTTAATGATGATGCTTTGGATGAGTCAAATTCACTTCGAATTGACCCAACATCGGTTGATGAGATAAAAAACGCAATAGAGTTTTTAATGGATTCTCCTCAGCTCTGCGAAAAATTGAGCTTGAAATCTCTTGAAAAAGCTCAGGAATTTGAAATAGGTCAGAGAGCAAATAGAATCTTGAGCTTTATAAAGGAACATGGAAAGCTATGATTAAGACCAAAGAGGACTTACGATACTATCTTGAATGCGATCGTATTTCCATGAATAAAAAGAAGAGTGCAAAGCCTTGGGATATTACCTATTGGTTCTTGCACTGTCTCCGTTATTATGAGTATTGGCACAACCAAACAACCGCATTTAGCAGATTGCCAGAGTTATTCTGGCATGTGAGGTTTAAACACATTTCTGAAAAGTGCGGATTTACTATTCCGATCAACAGGATAGGCCCAGGTTTGTGTTTGCCTCATTATGGAACAATAGTGATTTCTGGCAATGCTTGTATCGGCGAAAACTGTAAAATACATGCAGGTGTTAATATAGGTGCAAGTGGAGGGAAGCCTGACGCAAAACGGATTGGTAACAATGTGTATATAGGGCCAGGTGCAAAAATAATCGGAGGTGGTCACATTTCCGACAATGTAGTAATTGGAGCTAATGCTGTTGTTACAGGGAATATTGAAGACTCAGGGATTACAGTAGGTGGCATTCCAGCGAAAAAGATAAGTGATAAAGATTCCAGTTTGCATTTGATTAGAGCCACTGAAGTTTACGCAAAGGATCATAATTCAAGGAGTAACTAATCAATGACCTATGAAGGTAATAGGAAGAAGGTCGACATTAGGCATTTGAAACTACCATCATTATGGGAAGTCTCAATATTCCTCTTGCTGATGTACGCCTTTTTCTTCCAATATTGTGTAATGTCTATTAATAGCGCAATGCTGTTTTTAAATGCCATCAATATTTTATTTGGCCTTGCGCGCTTACTTACCGGAGCTTATAAAGGGAAAAAGACGTACTATTCTTGGATCATAGCTTTTGTTTTTGTCTCTGTTTTGCTTAGCCTCGTGTTTGGGGTCTCCATCAGTGCAAGTATGGATACAGGGATTAGAATGATCGAATACTGCTTGACAGGATTATCTATTTTCTTGTTTGGAATCTCAAGAGACAATAGTTTTAGGAAAGTCTTGTTCATTACCTGGCTATCGATTGTTCTATTGGCACTTAATGTTCTTCTGCATGGGACAATTGTAGACTATCTTGGCGCAATCGGTTTAGGGTCATTAAATACAAATGAAATGTCATGCTTCTTTGTGTTGATGGTCTTCTGTGCGTTTTACTTGTATGGAGAGACAGACAACAAAATTCAAAAGCTAATAATATGGCTATCATTGCTTCTTGTTTTTATTATACAAATACAATCCGCATCTCGTCGTGGGTTTATTGTGATGGTTTTTATGATTGTGTTGAATATCATTTTTGGAGTTATCCCGTATAGCAATCAAAAAAACTCACGGAGAAGGCTTATTGCTTATTCGTTCTTAATAATTGCTGGTGCTATCGCGTTTGTCGAACTAAGAGACTATATCCTTAACAGTACAATACTTGGTGAAAGATTGGGTGGTACCATGACAGGTGGAGATGCAGCAAGAGCGCGGTATCAAGCATTTGCATTAGAACAGTTTAAAAACCACCCTATTTTTGGCGTAGGTGTTGGCGGGATCACATATCTGCAAGGTGTATATTCACATTCGTTGTTTTACGAAACGATTTCATGTACAGGCATCATTGGTGCTGTACTAATGATTGTTAGCTTTTTTAAACCAGTAAAGGAGTTATTGGTAAGACTCATAAAGAATCGTCCCGAAGCGTATTCAAATAATCGTGAATTGTACTTGGATAAAGTGGTATTAATATATCTTTTCGGCTTGTTTGTTTCCGGCTTTGCTGTTGTAATGATCTACGATTTCTATTTTTATCTTAGCCTTGCTCTTATTGCAACAGCCATTGTTCTTAATAGAATAAAGTTGCAAAATGGGTTGATGCGTGAGGAAGCAATATGAAGAAAATAAAAAAATATATTGGTATCATTCTGTTTTACGGAATTGGTAGACACCTTCCGTCTCATGTTTGCCCTATTAAAATTCTTGGGAAACTGTCAACGAAGTTCAGATATTTTTGTGGTAAACTGATGCTTGCCAAATGTGGATCAAATGTAAATATTTGCAAAGGAAGTAAGTTTTCCTCGAAAGTTTGTATTGGCAGTAATTCTGGAATTGGAATTAGAGCTGAAATTTCTGGCGAATGCCATATTGGTGACAACGTCATTATGGGTCCCGATTGTCAGATTTGGACAGTCAATCACAATTTTTCTGATTTGACAAGGCCAATAAAGTATCAAGGAAACACTGCTGAGAAGCCAGTTTATATTGGTAGCGATGTGTGGATAGGTAGTCGTGTCATGATCCTTCCAGGTGTGCATATCGGTAATGGTGTAGTTATTGGTGGGGGTACTGTTGTATCAAAGGATGTCCCAGACTATGCGATTGTAGTAGGAAACCCTGGAAGAATAGTAAAATACAGAAATGGTAAAGAGGTATAATTTAATGGAACAAAAGAAACTTGGCCTGATTCTTGCTTATCGTGGTGTAAATTATGGAATGCTTTTACAGGCATATGCAACCCAGCAGTTTATCGAGAGGCAAGGCTTTAAGACAGAGATTCTTGAGTACACAAGGACAAGTTATAAGCATATCCGATTTACCCCTTGGCTCCCTGTTTATGCTGCGGACGAATTCTTAAAGAAAATAAAGAAGAATAAGCAGAAGAAAACGGAATACTTAGATGAAGTGCACAAAAACAATATTTCAGAGAGAAAGACGGTTTCTAATAAGTTTATAGAAACCAGTCTAACTAACCGTAGGGTCATTAAAGGGATTGAGGCTCTTGAAGCAGCGGGAAAAGAATATGATGGCGTGCTAATCGGAAGTGACCAAATCTGGCCACCTGATGCAGCCTTTGGTAATTTCACGACTTTAAGATTCGTTCCGGACTCTATTAATAAAATTTCATACGCGACTAGTTTAGGAGTTTCCTCATATCCTTATTATTGCAGAAGTAGCGCAGCACAATTCTGGAAAAGAATCAATCATCTAAGCGTAAGAGAAGAACAGGGAAAAAGAATAATTCAGGATATTTGCAATATTCCGGTTGAAGTTGTAGTAGATCCGACTTATTTGTTTACAGGCAATGAATGGAAAGAGCTTATACCAGAGGAGCAAATTGTAGCTGGTGATTATATTCTTTGTTATTTTCTAGGAGCAACAAAGGAGCATAAAACATTGGCTAGGAAGTTTGCTGATAAACGAGGAATGAAACTCGTGTCTATTCTTAGTACAGAAAGTGTATCGGATATTGATCTAAGTTATGCAGATGAAATCATCACTGGCAGGGGCCCAAATGACTTTATTAATCTTATACGAAACGCAAAGTATGTCCTTACTGACTCTTTCCATGGAGTGGCGTTTTCAGTAATTAACAATAAGCAATTCTACGTTTTTTACAGAACAATAGTAGGAAGCAAGAATTCTCGTAATTCTCGAATAGATAATATCCTCAATATGTGGGGACTTCAGAATAGGCTCGTTTTGAATGATGCTACTGTAGACGAGTTCTCTTTGACAGATATCAATTACGAATATGTTAACAAATTGGTAGACGATAAGAGAAATCATTCAGTTTCATTTTTGATAAATGCTTTAGGTGAATGTTAATGATATTGCAAGAGGATTTATTTAAAAATACATCTGAATGCTGTGGGTGCGGTGCGTGTGTAGACATTTGCCCAAGGACAGTTTTGACTATGCAAGAAGATGCATCCGGGTTCCTGTACCCTCGAATTATGAACCAAGAAGGATGTATTGATTGCAAAAGGTGCTTACAAGTTTGTCCTGAGAAGAATCTGTTCTCGATAGAATCTGAATTCAAGTCCTTTTATGCGGGATACTTGAAGAATAGTAATGAGCTTATTTCTTGCGCGTCTGGGGGGCTTGCCACAGCCATTTCCAAGAAGTTCATACAGACTCACGGAATTGTATATGGATGTGCTTATTCAGATGACTGGAATACAATCGAGTATAGAAGGGCTACAGACATTTTAGACTTAGAGAAGTTCAAGACTTCAAAATATTCCCAGTCTATAAAGAATGACATTTATAAAAAAATAATTGAAGATTTACGTGGGGGGTTCAAGGTTCTCTTTATTGGACTGCCATGTGATGTACTTGCGGTTAAGAGTTCCGTACCTACGAAATATCAATCTGCTCTATACCTGTTAGAGTTGATATGCCATGGACCTACATCCCCAAAAGTGCACAGGCAATTCATTACCGAACTTGAGAAGAAAGGGAAAGTAACCTTTTTTTCTACGAGAGCAAAAAAGAATGGCGCTTGGAAACCGTTTTTCATACACGCAAAATATGAGAACGGTACAGAGCATTATGAAGAATTTCATAAGTCTGCATATGGAGCTGCTTTCAGATATTTGAAGAGGCCCTCATGCTATACCTGCAAGATAAAGGGAAATCATCTGGCTGGTGATCTCATGATTGGTGATTACCATTATGTCGAAAAAGGAATGAAAGGGTACAATGAACACGGTGTTTCTTCTGCCTTGGTTCATAACGAAAAAGGTGAACAGCTTCTTACAGGATTGGAAAGTGTAGGCTTTTATATTATTGAGATTCCGAGAAGAAATGCCACCGGTAATGGAGCAATTACAAGAGCGATTCCTGCACCAGAAAAACATGAAGAATTCGAAAAGGTTTTTGTCGAGAGCGGATTAATGACCGCATCAAGGTTACGCTTTGTCATTAGTTCGAACATTAAACGGAGTGTCAAAGCATCCATGATGGAATGGGCAGTGAAGGTCAAAAGGATGATTATGCCATCGACAAGACCACATTATTAGTATTACATGTATAGATTCTTGATCATATACGACAAAACAGAGTGAGGAATAATGAGGAGTAAGAGAGCGCTAATAAATACTATATATGGTCTTTTATACGAAGCTGTAGCATTAGTATGTGGTATGATTCTGCCACGATTAATACTAGGAGCTTTTGGCTCAGACTATAACGGAATTACGAATTCGATTTCCCAGTTTCTTAGTGCTGTTTCACTTTTACGAGCGGGGATCGGTGGAGTCACCAAAGCAGCGTTATACAAACCACTTGCAGAAGGGGATACTGTTCAGGTAAGTAGAGTTATCAAAGCCACTGAGAATTTCCTTCATAAAGTGGCTTTGATTTTTCTGGGTGCATTAGTTGCTTTTGCGTGTGTATATCCTGCCTTTGTTAATAAAGAATTTGATTGGTTCTTCTCATTCACTCTGGTACTCATACTTGGGTTGTCTACATTTGCCCAATACCAGTTCGGACTCACCTATCATTTGCTACTACTTGCGGCTCAAAGAAATGGCGTTGTTTCGTTAATTCAGATATTCACTACTATATTGAATACAGTAGTAGCGGCTATTTTAATTAAAGCCGGAGCTGGAATTCATATTGTAAAGTTGGGGAGTGCATTAGTATATGCGCTCAATCCGTTAGCTATAAATATATACGCAAAGCATAAATTTCATATTATCAAAAACGTTGAGCCAGATAATGATGCAATATCGCAAAGATGGGACGCTTTTGCTCACCAAGTAGCTTTTTTTGTGAATACAAATACAGATATAGTGGTTCTTACTTGGTTTGCAACATTGAAAGATGTTTCAATATATTCTGTGTATTATTTAGTTATTAATGGAATCACTATCGTTGTTAAAAATTCAATACAAAGTGTGGCGGCAGCATTTGGAGATATGATTGCAAAAAATGAAGACCGCTTACTTCACGAGAACTTCGATGCTTTTGAAACAATGACAGCATCAATTTCAACAATTCTTTTTGGAACTACGTTGATAATGATTGTACCTTTCGTCTCATTGTACACGAAAGGGGTTACTGATGCTAATTACATTCAACCATTTTTTGCTGTTCTGATTACTATAGCAGGTTTCTTTAATTGTATTCGCATCCCTTATCAAAATCTTGTTGAGGCAGCGGGGCACTTCAAACAAACAAAAGTTGGAGCATACTTTGAAGCGGGTATGAATGTTCTAATTTCTGTTATTTGTGTGTTTAAGTTTGGACTGATTGGTGTGGCTATAGGCACAGTGTTTGCTACATTGTTTAGGACTCTTCAATTTTCTGTATATATGTGCAAACATATTGTAAAAAGGTCTTGGTTAAAAGTTGTTAAGAGCATCGGAAGTTCAGGAATTATAATATTGCTCACAGTTTTTATTCACAATGCACTACCAACTATAGAGTATTCCAGTTATCTTGATTGGATTCTGATTTCAATACGGACAGTTATAATTCTTGCTATTCTTGTAAGTGTGAATGATATTGTGTTCTTTAGAGACGCAACAATGACTGTAATTAATAGAGTAAAAGGTATACTTTCAAAACGTACAAATGCTTGAGCTCGGTTTCAATAATTGGTTGGTATTGGATTCAACCGAAGGTGAAAGGTAGAAACATATGAAAAAAGTGATGACTGTATTCGGTACAAGACCAGAGGCGATCAAGATTTGTCCCCTGGTCAATGAAATGAAGAAGAGGGATGGACTGGAAGTAGTTGTGTGCGTTACAGCTCAGCACAGACAGATGCTTGATCAGGTACTCAAGACCTTTGACGTAACTCCAGACTATGATCTCAACATCATGAAGGACCGACAGACACTGTTCGACATCACTGCAAACATCCTGAACGGAATTAAAGACGTGTTGGAAAAGGAAAAGCCGGACGTTGTTCTTGTCCATGGTGACACATCTACTACTTTCGTGACGGCTCTGGCTTGCTTCTATCTCCAAATTCCGGTCGGTCATGTTGAGGCAGGACTCAGGACTTATAATATCTATTCTCCATATCCGGAAGAGTTCAACCGGGAAGCTGTGTCTATCGTTTCTCAGTACAACTTCGCTCCGACACCGCTGTCTAAATCCAACCTCCTCCGTGAAGGACGCAACCCGGACAACATCTATGTTACTGGCAACACGGTCATTGATGCCATGCAGCATACGGTCAAGGAGGACTACCATCACCCAGAACTTGACTGGGTTGGCGATGACAAGCTGATTTTTATTACAGCCCATCGTCGGGAAAACCTCGGTGAGCCGATGCACCACATGTTCCGGGCTATACGTCGTGTTCTTGACGAGCATCTGGATTGCAAGGCTGTGTACCCGATTCATATGAACCCGGTGGTGAGACAGGCTGCTGATGAGGAACTCGGAGACTGTGACCGTATTCACATCATCGAGCCGATAGAGGTGTTCGACTGCCATAACTTTGAAGCCCGTAGCTTCCTCTGCCTGACTGATTCCGGCGGAATTCAGGAGGAATGCCCGTCCTATGGCGTACCGGTCCTTGTCATGCGAGATACGACTGAGAGACCGGAAGGTGTGGATGCGGGGACTTTGAAGCTTGTTGGAACCGATGAGGAGACGATTTATAAAACCTTCAAGCTTCTCTTGGAAAACCAGGATGAGTATAATAAGATGGCTCATGCCGTGAATCCCTATGGTGATGGTCATGCTTGTGAACGTATAGCAGATATCCTTGAAGGGAAGGAGTATACGCCCTGGGAGCCGTAAAACAACTCCTCCAAGCCTACATATGACTGTAAGCACCGGCTTGACACAACCGTAGTCAGCGGGTTTGCTGTGGCGGGGAATCCATACTGGGAAAGTAAGGAACAGGGAAAGGAGGCATACTGATGCTAGATAAGAAATACCAAGTCTTCATCAGTTCTACATATACAGACCTAATAGAAGCTAGAGCAAAAGTACGAGATGCCATCCTTTCGATGTACCATTTCCCTGTGGGCATGGAGTTATTTGGCGCTGCAAATGAAGATCAGTGGCAGATTATCAGCGAAACAATTGATTCTTCTGATTATTATGTGCTCATCATAGGTCAAAGGTATGGTTCCGTGATACCGGAAGGGCGTGCTGACGCTGGAATTAGCTATACAGAGAAAGAGTTCAGGTATGCGTTAGAAAAAGGCATACCTATTCTTGCTTTTCTGCTTGATGATAGTGTTGCAGTAAAGCCAGAGTTTGTGGAAACTGTTCATCGAGATGAGCTGACCGCCTTCAAGAATTCTGTAAAAACAGGTAGGCTCGTAGAAT
Source organism: Lachnospiraceae bacterium UBA3804 (assembly GCA_002368665.1). Taxonomy (GTDB): domain Bacteria; phylum Bacillota; class Clostridia; order Lachnospirales; family Lachnospiraceae; genus UBA3766. The sequence goes on along the minus strand of DFEK01000011.1, from coordinate 146,474 downwards.
GGTGGAGGAGTCCTGATGAGTTAGCTCAGAAGGTAACTACAGCGCTCTATAAGCAGATTACGAGAACGAAGCGACCGGGCTGGATCCGTGGCGATTCGGTCGATATTGAGAAGAGCTTGTCAGAAATTGTTGAGCTCAGTAAGCAGAACAGAGAGCTTCAAGAAGAAAATAAAAAACAAGCTTTGGAAATAGAACAGCTCAGGAAGGAATCGGAACGCCAGCCGTTGCTGACTCTTACTATAGGATGTACAAGGCCAGATAAGGACGAAAAACATCCAGAATTCTTCAATCGTGAAGACTTGATCACGATTGAAGAAGATGGAGCAATTCATCTAAAACTAAAGCAAATATCGACAAAGACACAGCAAGCAGAGTATTATCCGCTATCCCGTTCAGACATTCCGGCAGAAATAAGCAGTCGAATCTCAGATGACGCTATTAAGGCATATAACGACGCGCTTCCTTCGAAAGAAATACTGGAGAGATATTTAAACGCTTACCGGATATATCTGCGGATCAAGGAAAACGGTATTCCGATTACTTTTTTTGTAAACAATCTTGGTACAGCAAAGGCCACGGATGTTAGTGTCACAATTGAATTTCCAGATCAAGTTTACATTCTAAACACGGATGATGCTATTGCAATGGATGAACCAACTGCACCTGAAAAGGGGAAGGATCCCATCCAGAAAGCATATGCAAAAGTACAACATGAAAGGGCGTTTGCTTTAGATATGCCGCTCTCAAATATTGGAGGATTCGGGAGTCTTCCGGATATTTCAGCGATAGTTGCTTCGCCTTTCAGGAATGAAAATACTATTTATTCGTCGATTGAGATTGAAGACAACATAGTAGAAATCGAACAGAAGCAAGGAATTGTTCACACAAAGTTTGATTATTTTTACGGGGGATATATCGTGCCACTCGTCTCCGGAGAATTTGAAGCAAAACTTACTTTGATGTGTGCGGAGTACCAAGATCCAGAGGAAACTACAATTAAGTTCATTGTAGAATAGTAAGGAAGATGGAACAAAAAGAACTCTGCATCCGTTGTAATAAACCAACACCCTATCATCCCAACACCCCGATCACGCTCCGTCGTTACTTTGTCGAAGGCTCCGGGCAGCTTTGCGAGAAGTGCTTTTACGAACTGTACCCGGTGCCTGGCGCTTTGAGGGGTGAGATAAACGCTTGCAACACCCCTGCAGAAGGGATGTCTAGGGCATGACGGCGATGTCAGTCGAAAAGAATAGCCGAGGTAAATCAGCTCCTCGGCTTTCTTTCAAATCTAAGCATTTGGATTGTTACGTGTTGTAATATTCTTTGTACCACTCGGCAAACTTCCTCAATCCCTCGCGGATGCCAATAGTGGGTTTGAATCCATAGTCATCTTCCAGCCCTTTGCTATCAGCATAAGTGACAGGAACATCGCCAGGTTGCATACCGACCAGCTCACGGTGAGTTTCGAAATCATAGTCAGCAGGAAGAACGCCTGTATGAACGAGCTCTTCCTGAAGTGTGCTGATGTAATCAAGCAGGTTTTCAGGAGTGCCACCGCCGATGTTGTAAACGGCGTAAGGCGGAAGAGGAAGACCATCTTCACCGGTGAGTTTCTCCGGAGCACCTTGCATGACACGGACAATCCCTTCCACGATGTCGTCTACAAACGTAAAGTCACGCTTGCAGTTGCCGTAATTGAAGATCTTAATCGTACCACCTTTGGAGAGCGTGTTGGTCGCAGAGTAGTAGAACATATCAGGCCGTCCGGCAGGACCATAGACGGTGAAGAAGCGTAAGCCAGTAGAAGGAATATTGTAGAGCTTAGAGTAGGCATGAGCCAGCAGCTCATCGCTTTTCTTCGTTGCGGCATAGAGACTCACGGGATTATCAACCTTATCATCGGTACTGAATGGAACCTTTTTATTCCCACCGTAAACAGAGGAGCTGGAGGCATACACCAGATGGTCAACTGGATTGTGCCGACAGGCTTCTAGAATGTTATAGAAGCCGATGAGGTTGCTTTCGATATAGACATCCGGATGGTCGATGGAATAGCGGACACCGGCCTGGGCGGCAAGGTTGACGACCACGGCGGGCTTGTATTCGGCAAAGACCTGGTCAATGAGACCTTTGTCCGCGATGGAGCCTTTGATGAAGATATGCTTGACCGGGCTCGTTTTTGCAGCTTCCTCGATCAGCCCTAGCCGGTATTTTTTCAGTGCCGGATCATAATAATCGTTCATATTATCCAGGCTGATTACAGTGCCGCCAGTCATTTCCTCCAGAAGACGGAGGACCAGATTGGCACCAATGAATCCAGGGGAGCCAGTCACGAGGATGGTTTTATAGTTCAGACCGATTTTTACTTTGCTCATGGATTAATCCCTCCTGAATAGGTCACGGGTATAGACCTTTTCTTCCACATCATCCAACACTGGATCATAGCGGTTAGCGATAATGCATCCGCACATCTTTTTGAACTTCTTGATATCGTTGATAACTTGGCTGCCAAAGAAGGTGGAACCGTTCTCCAGCGTCGGCTCGTAGATGACCACTGTGGCACCCTTTGCTTTGATACGTTTCATAACGCCCTGTATGGAGGACTGACGGAAATTGTCACTATTGGATTTCATGGTTAGACGATATACGCCGACCACAATTCCTTTCTGCTGTGTTTCTTTAGCAGCAGAGAAGGACTCGCTGTTGCCATAGGTTCCGGCAATCTCCAGCACTCGATCCGCGATGAAATCCTTCCTGGTCCGGTTGCTTTCCACAATGGCAGTCATCATATTTTGAGGAACATCATTATAGTTTGCAAGTAACTGCTTGGTATCCTTCGGCAGGCAGTATCCTCCGTAGCCAAATGAAGGGTTATTGTAATAATCGCCGACTCTGGGATCCAGGCAGACACCTTTTATGATATCTTTGGTGCTAAGGCCTTTGACCTCGGCGTAGGTATCCAGTTCGTTAAAATAGGAGACTCTTAAGGCAAGATATGTGTTGACGAAAAGCTTTGTGGCTTCCGCTTCCGTGTAGCCTACGAAGAGAGTTTCTATATTATCTTTGATTGCTCCTTGTTTTAGAAGTTCCGCAAAAATCTTTGCTCTTTTTTCTGTTTTTGCATCGCAGCCGACGATAATGCGGCTGGGATAGAGATTGTCATATAATGCCTTGGATTCCCGCAGAAATTCCGGGCTGAAAATAATATTGTCGGTCTTGTATTTTTTGCGAACCTGCTTTGTATAGCCTACCGGAATGGTGGATTTAATGACAATAGTAGGCTTGGTTCTTCTTGATTTGGTTGCTTTTAAAATTGTCTCGATTACGGTTTCCACTGCGGAGCAATCGAAGAAGTTTTTCGCGGAATCGTAGTTGGTTGGTGCGGCAATAATGATGAAATCCGCATCTTTATAAGCATCCTCGGCGTTGGTAGTTGCTTTCAGGTTTAGGGTGCGCTCTTTATTCTTGGCCTCTTCTAAGTATTTTTCAATATAATCATCCTGGATAGGCGAAATGAATTTGTTAAGTTTTTTTACTTTCTCCGGGATGATATCGACAGCGGTGACGCGGTTGTACTGGGCAAGAAGAACGGCAAGGGAAAGTCCCACATAGCCGGTGCCGGCGACGGCTATGTTGTAACCATCGTTTTGTAATTTGATTTTTTTCGACTTTTCTGCTGGAGTTGAAGAAGTATCTGCAGTATCAATCGCTGATTCTTTATCAACTGAAAAAAGTGTAATAGGATCAATTTCAAGGGTTTCACAAAGAAGCTGCAACTGCTCAAGTGAGGGAGTTTGCTCGCCTGTTTCGATTTTGCTGAGAACGGAGCGGTTAATTCCGGTTTTCTTTGATACTTCAAGTTGTGTTAAATTCTGCTGAAGTCTGGTTGCTTTAATGAGATTGGAAATATAAATTGTATCAATAGTATTCATCTGAATTCGTTTCCTTTGTTTGTTTTATATAATAACATCACTATTATACATCGAATATGAACTATGTCAATTTGAAAACTAAATGTTCTACATTTCAACGCAGTAAGTGATGGAAAAAAATGTAGGAAGAGCATCTGCTCTTGCAGCAGTGATGATATCCTTATACCATGCATTTTTTGAAAATTCTACGATGTTGCGTTATAATAATAAAAATAATTATACATTCGAAGCTTGTGTAAGAGTTTATCAAATAGGAATGCCAATGGAAGAAGGGGACTTATAGATGGCCTCATATACTCAAACTTGCCATGATGTACTATATCTTGCATCTTGTGCAGTAAACAACAGAATACCGGATGAAACACGCATTCATGCAATGGATCTGGATGCGGTTTATCATGTTGCCAAAAGACATTTGGTGCGAGCTATCGTTGCGGTTGCATTAGAATCTGCAGGAGTGAAGGACAAGCAATTTGCTGACGGTTTTGGAGCATCCTTGCGTAAGACAGTCATTTTCGCCGATGCAAGGAAGAAGGTGCTCGCAGAATTGGATAAAGCCGTAATCTGGTATCTCCCGCTGAAAGGTATGGTTCTTAAGGACTATTATCCGAAGACCGGAATGCGGGAAATGTCGGATCATGATATCTTAATTGATGCCACGAGAGCTGCAGATGTAAAGGATATTATGGAGTCTTTGGGGTTTGAAACGGAACATTATGGGAGGGGAAACCATGATGTGTATTTCAAGAAGCCAGTTTTGAATTTTGAAATGCATACGACTCTTTTTACAGATTTTTTTAATCCAACTATTGCGGACTATTATAGAAATGTTAAGGAACGATTGGTCAGGGAGTCCGTGGATTCCTGTGGCTATCATTTTACTAAAGAAGATTTCTATATTTATATTACTGCACATGAGTATAAACACTTCTCCGGAGGCGGTACCGGAATACGCTCTCTCATAGACACATATCTGTATCTAAAGAAAGAAACGTTAGATATGGATTACATCCGCGGTGAACTAAAGAAGCTTGGGATCTCCGATTTCGAGGAGAAGAACCGAAGCCTATCGCTACATCTTTTCGGCGGAGAAAAGCTGACAAATGATGATAAGCAGATGCTTGAATATATTCTGAATTCCGGAGCCTACGGAACATTATCACATCGGGTTCGGAATCGGATTCGCGAGAAAGAGGGCAACAAGATTGCTTATATGTGGAGTAGATTCATAGTACCTGTGCGTCCTGGAAGCAGGGGGTATGATGTGTATTCGAAGGAATATCCGTTCTTCTATAAACACAAGATACTATTGCCTTTTCTGCCGCTATACCGGTTGGGAAGGGCTTTTCGAAATGGTATTTTGAAGCAGGAGATCAGGGAGGTTCGTAAGGCGAAGAAGTGAGGGATGAGAATAGCATCTCCTTGATGGAAGATATTTTAAACGAAATGAGAAAGGATCTCGGAGTCAAGAAAACAAAGAAAAGGGAACTGCTAAAACTTTTTATTAATGACATACAGGGAAATGTTGTTTGAGTGGCACCAGGCTTTAATAGAAAGACCGCTGGCAGCCTGCTCTCGGAAACGTTCTGTCCAGAGAGCGAGATTAGATTGATGAAGTTTTTGTTTAGCGTTCATGAGAACCTCCTTAAAGAGTGGCGCGAATTGCGCGCTTCGCGCAACAGGCGCAAAGTATTTGGAGTATTATCTCATGAAATGGTGTATGATTATAAGGTACCGATAATGGAGGGTTTACGTCATTGCTCGATAGAACACCACAAGTATTCATTTCGTATAGCTGGACAAGTAAAGAGTATCAGCAAAGCATTATTGACCTCGCCTCTCGTATGAGGCACGATGGCGTGGATGTAAAGCTTGATGTTTGGGATTTGAAAGAAGGGCAAGATAAGTATGTCTATATGGAGCAATGTGTCACAAATCCCGACATTGATAAAGTGCTCATTCTTTCAGATCGAGTCTATGCTGAGAAAGCTGACAAAAGAAAAGGTGGAGTAGGTGACGAAACAACTATAATATCTGCTGAAGTCTACGGGAATGCAGAACAGCAGAAATTCATCCCTGTGGTCATGGAGCGTGACGATAAAGGAAAAGTGTATCTTCCTGCCTATTTGAAAACACGAATTTTCCGTGATCTTTCCGGTATAAACTACGAAGATGAATATGAGACTCTGCTCCGCACTATTTTTGACGAGCCTTCTCATCGTAAACCAGAAATAGGATCTAGGCCAGATTGGTTAACAGAGGAACAACCTGATGGCCTTTATCCATTGAAAGATGCCGTGAAAATACTCAGCGCTGCCGATCTTGGCAGAATTAAAAATGTAGCAGCGCGAGAGTTTGTGGATGTCTATATAGAAGCGATAAAGCAGTTCTATGTGAAGAACATCGATAAAGACAAGTACCTTGAGAATTTTAAAGCCTTGAAGGAATATCGAGACGTGTTCCTTGATCATTTAAAAGCATTCTCAGTAGATGATCATTTCGGCTCAACCATGGCAGATGAGTTTGAACGGCTATATAATGCACTTTACAATGCTTATACCTTTGACCCGAAAACAATGTCGTGTGGTGAGAATGAGTTTGACTTATTCAGGCTCCATGTATGGGAATTGTTCATATGTACAATTACCTATATGCTCCATTTTGAACTGTATAGCGATATCCATGAACTATTAGTACATACCTACTTCTTACGGACATCTGGATTGGGGAGCGATAAAAAGCCTTTCTGTTACGAATGGTTTCGTTTCCATTCCAAGATGCTTGAAGAATATATTAAACCGACTATGGATGGAGATCTCCCTCGCAAGTTTACTTTGACCGGCCATTATGTATGTACAGAGCGCGAATACATGCCGATTTATTCCGGAAGATCAATGGCAAATGCAGACTTGTTCTTATATCAAGTTTATAATGGATTGAAATTGGATGGATTAACTCAATGGGGGCCGTGGTTCCCTGTGTTGTATGTATACGCTGATGAATACGATTCTATGTGGAAGAAGCTGAGATCCAAACGATTTTGTGAAAAGGTTATGCCCATCTTTGGAGTGAAAACAATAGACGCGCTAAAGGAAAGAATCGCAAAATGTTCGTATGATAGAGAATATCACTATTCAAGGGCTTGGCACGGAGCTGCCAGTGCAATTCTCACATGGATTAAGATAGACGAAGTAGCTACACTGCCGTAAAAAGGGGACGGTTATGAGAAATCCGCCAAAGGTGTTTATATCGTATAGCTGGACAAGCGAAGATTATAAAGCAACAGTGCTACAGCTTGCGGAGGCTTTGGTTGACAAAAGCGTTGATGTCATTTTAGATCGCTGGGATCTATTACCAGGGCATGATAGATTCGCTTTTATGGAGCAGAGCGTTGAAAAGGCTGATAAAGTTCTCGTCCTTTGTGATAAAAAGTATAGCGAGAAAGCTAATGCTCGTGAAGGAGGCGTGGGGACAGAGACTGCGATAATTACGCCGTATGTCTATGGACGGTCAAATCAAGAGAAGTTCATTCCTGTTATTATGGATGATTTCAAGTTCATGCCAACATATCTCAAGAGCAGACTCGGGATTGACTTTAGAGATGGACACAGAAAACTTGGATTTGAAGAAATACTCCGTGCCATTTACAACAAGCCTGAGAATGTTAAGCCACCTCTTGGCAACCCACCCGTATGGATAGGTGAAGGTAATGCCGGTCGTGGTGCAGATGACATAACGGTCAAGAACACAAAGGAATCAGTAAAAAAGACAGTTCTTGAAAGTGTTGGGAATAAGAGATTCACGTCATCGGACATCGCTACTTTTACAGGAAAAACGCAAGCCTCAGTCCATCGGGTTCTAAGTGACATGCTTGATGAAGGCTTGATAATTCGTGCTGGAAGAGGGTATCTTGTTAGAAAAGCAGATGAAGTGCCTCCAACAACAATCAAGGTTTACATAAGAGCATGGCAAGAAGTTATTAATCCAGTAACGGGAAAAACCTATGATGAAGTGGGACTGAAAGCGTTGGATGCTATTATGTATGGCCCGGTTCATGAAGTTGTTGAGATTACCTCGAACTTAGAGAAAGAGCTTCTTGACGAGTTCAAAGCCCTATATCCCGATTTCAGATTTGACCGGTACGAAATCCGGACAGATGAAGAGAAAGAGTGAGACGTAATAATGAACGATGACTTCTGGTAAAGTGATTATGAACGAACTTTGCATCCGCTGTAATAAACCAAAACCCTATCTGCAAATTTTGCTTGAACGGTGTGCACGTTTCGTTTTAAACGGTGTGTGCATTTCGCTTCACCGGTGTAACTGTATCGGATAGCGGTGTGCGTCTCGGAACTGTGGTATAGTTTTTCTCGTAGTAAAAAACGAGAACCTTCCTACGAAGAAATTTTCATTTATTCATATTTCTTAAGATGCACTATGCTTAGAAGCATATATAAATATTTGGGAATTTCTTTAGAAAAGATTGTCATTCCTAAAGAGTATAATGATCTATTAAAAGGGCATATAAGTGGGGGCTTGAGGAAAGCAAAGAGTAATTATCCTAATTGTCAACGTGATTTCGATTGTATAATTGGATGATGCGGCAGTTGAACAGGTGATTATTTTTCATCCGAAAAGTATATATCCTGATTGAGAAAACGTTCATGATTAAGGGAAATAGAAAGAATAATAATATGATTCAAAAACAAAATTTGTCCACGGAAGAATGTCCGATTTGGATATCTGTGTTCGACCGGTAGATCGTGCGCTTATAAGAGATGCCATTGAAACGGTTGGCGGAGTCTTTCGGGGTACGGAGTCCGGGGATGAGCAGTTTTTGATCCAGCAGACGATTGGCGTGGAGTTTCATGGCCGCCTCCTGTATCGAAAAGGCCCTGACGGGGCGATTGTGAATTACCCATGTTGGGAGTTGGTGGACTCTACGAAGAATCGTTTGACTGAGGAAGGTTTTGCGTTGAATCTGATAGGACAAGCGGTTTACGACCTGTCGAAGGGTGGGCCTGGGGGCTGATATATTCTTGATCTGTGGGTGTATCGTCACAGGCATACGCCTCAGCCGGATTGGAATGTCGTTGATGAATGGCTGAAAAAAGATGGTATTTATGAAGCGGCGCATAATCTGTTGGATTTGTCTGAGTATTTGTTTGGAACGGGTGCAGAAAGAGAAACTCTGTTGGCAGATTCGTCACGCCATACGCTGATGACGGAAATAGCGGATTATATTCTTGATGGCGGTCTGCATGGTGATGCCAGACGCGGAGCGGCGGCGCAGGTTGCACGCGCAGGCGGGAAAAGCGGCGCTACGGCAAAACAGTTTTTCCGTAACAGGAAGGACTACGAGAACCGCTATCCTTGGCTGAAGAAGGCTCCATTCCTTCTGCCGGTTGCCTGGGGCATGCGCGCATGCAAGAGCCTGAAAATCCACGGCGATGTAATCCGGAAGTGGCGCAAGGATGTGTGAAGCCTGTCGAAGGAAGAGGTTAGGGTGCAGAAGGATAGAATGAAGAGGTGGGGAGTGTAGATTGGGAATTGATGTTGCAGGACAGCGAAGGGTTGTCCTGCTTTTTCGTTATAGGGTTTTATTAGAAGTGATTGGGATCTTGATTGACATCATTGGGCTTGATGATATACTTGAAATATACAGAGTATTTCTCGGCAAAACACCCGAAAGGGTGCGGCGCAAAGCTACAGGGCCTGTAAGATGGTAGCCAGTTGTGAGTGGGGACGCATTGCTGGAGGTGGTGCGTTTTCTAGTAAATGAAAGGATTTAAATGAATAGACTATTAACACTTGGAATATTGTATATAAAGAAGCAGTTTTCCAGGCTGTCATCGGTATTATTGCACATGAAATTCCAGCGCCGGTTTTATCGGATGATCCTCGTTGGCAGCAGGCAATCTATCGTCAGCAGGCGAACTATGCACGATATCTTCATGCGGAAGATGAATTAAAAAAAGTGATGGATGCGGCAGGTATTCCTTTTGTGATATTGAAAGGGAATGCTGCCGCTGTTTATTATAAGCATCCGGAACGACGAAAGATGGGGGATATTGATTTTCTTGTACCGCAATCGGAGTTTGAACAGGCGAAGGCGGTTTTGAATGATAATGGATATATACTTGATAATCATGGAGAAAATCCTCGTCATATAGGATATAAGAAAAATGGTGTTTCGTTTGAATTGCATCATCATTTTTCGCATGAAGAAGTTGATATTGAAGATTATATGATTGATGGACTGAAGAATCGTGTTATGGGAAAGATTGGGGAGCACGTATTTCCGATGCTTCCACCGATGGCGAATGGCCTAGTTCTGTTGGATCATATGAAAAGCCATTTAAAGAGTGGCATGGGATTACTTCAGATTATCGACTGGATGATGTATGTGAATGCTGAGTTGCATGATGATTCATGGAAGAACGGGTTCGAGACGGTGGCAAAGAAAAAGGGTTTTCGGAAGTTTGCCATGGTTGCGACGAAGATGTGCCAGAGGTACCTGGGATTGCCGTGTGAAGATATTACATGGTGTAGTGATGCAGATGATGTGCTCTGCGACAGACTGATGGCTATTGTGATGAGTTCCGGAAACTTTGGTATGAAGAATGGTAATGGGACAAGTATTGAATGTGTTACCACGAGATTCCGACGAGATGGAGTTTTTCGTTATATGCAGGAGCGTGGAGAACTTCATTGGGAGGCATATAAGAAGCATCACTGGCTGAAACCGTTTTGTTGGATTTATCAGTTGTTTAGATACATCCGACGGGGTCTGAAGACCGGAAGAAGCCGGAAGCAGATGAGCGAGGATGTGAAGAGGAGTAAAGAGAGGGCGGAAGTGCTGAAGGAGATGGGGATATAAGATATGTTTAATTAATTGTATTCTAATGATATGAACTTTTTGTTGCAGGATGGCAATGTGTTATTTGTAATTATAGGTATTGTTTACAAAGAATATACGATGGAAATGATATATGGAGGCTAGTTATGAATAATAGAGTGATATTTATACCATATGGAAAAATGGGTGAATTCTATAATTGTTTCGTAATCGCTTTGTTTTTAAAACACCACCAGAATGTGACTTTTATTAGATATATAAAAGAAAATTGTTTTAAGGGAAAGTACCGAGGGAAGGAATCGCTGGTTTTTCTGTTTAAGGCTCCTGTTCAATCGGAATTGGGTGAAAATGAGTCGTTCTATGTTTTTCAAAGGAGGATTTCAAAAAAATCAGACGAATATCGAAAAAGGACAGAGGACTCATTTAATAAAGAGTATTCGTTATTTCTAGAAGATCCCTATTATTACATAATGAATAATTTATTTGAAGGGCAGAGACTCTCGGATATTATTGAGATGGTTATGCCTTTTGGAAATGACACACAATTATTCAGGGAAGAAGAAATATTGCTATATAAGTATAAAAAAGTGTTTCTTGAAGAAAAGACTAAGTTTGGAATTCCTGATGACTACAAGGAAAAAGAACATGGTTATGTTCAGGATTTACTAGATGGTATACTGACCTTTTCTAATCCGGATTGTTTTAACGATCCATTTGATTGTGATTGTAACATTCCAATCGGATTAAAAACATATCTTTTAGGATTATTTCTTGACTTTTGCAATAAACGCACAAAAAAAGTAATTGACAAAGAAGAACTGGAACACAGATATAATCGAATCTTAGAAAATGGTGTGGATGATTCGATTGAAAGATATCAAAATGCGTTAATGATTCTTGCTAGAGATTTGTTGGATAATATATATTTGGGAGAACTACAAGATGAATTAAGGAATGCTAACATTAAATATGATGATTTAAAAAGAGATTTTAGAGTTCTTTGTATGGCAAAAGACCCAAAGGATATTCTTATGTGGGGATATTATTGCGATGGAGGACAAGGCGTTTCGGTAGAGTTTTATCAAAATAAAATTATAGAAGGGTTAAGCAGACTTGAAAACTCTGTTGTTTTATATGGCGACGTGTCCTATTTAAAAAAAGAGCAAAAACCCAAATTGAAAGTTAAAAAGGGGATAAGTAGCTATGATTTGATGAAGTATATAATCGAGTGTGTTTTTTCAAAATACGAGGCTTGGAAACACGAAAAAGAACGTCGATTTGTATTGCTAAAAAAACCAGAGGAATTATATGAAATGGGAGATTATATAGGCGTTAAAGTAGATAGGGAGAATTGTTATTTGGGATTGCATGCTAGAAAAATGTCTATGGATCGCAATAAATATAGCATAGGTAAATGGATTCAACTGGAGAAAGATTTAGATGAGTATGCGCTTACAAAAACTATAGGGTTAAAGTATTAATTAAGAAAGAAGAACTAAGAGCTATAGGATATACCGATAATAAAGAAGGTAGTCTTTAGAGTTTAATAGATGTTTCTTAGTTAGTTATCCTTGTATATAGCAAGAGATTAGTGCTTATGAGATTCTCCTTTCAAGGTAGCGTGAATTGAACGAATCAAGCAAATTGTGCGATATGATTTATGGTATTATCTCACGAATTGAGTTTTAGGATAAGATATGTGTGATAGAGGATTTACAAGACTCAATCATGGATCCAAGGACTGTGGCACAAACAATTGTTCGACAAAATAATTTTTGTATGCTATACTATATTTGCACAGAGGAGGTATCATGAAGCCTTCAGAACTTTATACTGAAATCACTGGACAGACGGGTTTATTTAATATTCAGGCAATTGGCAATATTCCTTCAATTATGCAAAGAGGATTATTGTCGAACGAGAAAGCTTCGAGAATTAATCATATGTCTATTGCAATGCAGGAGGTTCAAGAACGGAGAGATACAGTAGTTATTCCGAATGGGATGGCACTACACAAATATGCAAATGTATATTTTGATCCCAAAAATCCAATGTTATATAAGCGACAGAATGAGTATGATAATATATGTATTCTCAAGTTTGATTGCTCAATATTGGATTTCGATGGAGTAATAGTATCTGATAGAAATGCCTCAAGCAGATATGCTAGCTTTTTTCCACCTGAAATAGGATTGAGAGTAATTGATTTTAAATTAGTATTTGCAGCAGATTGGCGAGATGACAATCAGTTCGAATATTTTAGAAAGAAATCAATTAAATGTGCAGAGGTATTAGTGCCGTATTCGGTGCCGTTTAACTTTGTATTATGTGCTGCGGTGTACAATGAGTTAACTAAGAAAAAACTTGAAGATGTAGGGTTTGATAGAAATATTTATGTAGAACCCAAATTGTTTTTTTAAGGAGATGATGAGATGATAGTGAAGATAGGTAATATATTTGAAAGTAGTTGCACCACTATCGTCAATACTGTAAATTGTGTAGGTGTAATGGGAAAAGGAATTGCGCTGGAATTTAAGAAAAAGTATCCAGAGATGTTTATGGAGTATGTTCTTAAATGCAATAGAGGAGAAGTAAAACCAGGCATTCCTTATGTTTATCAGTACAATGGGATTAGTATTTTGAATTTTCCGACAAAAGATCATTGGAGATCGCCTTCAAGATTATCTTATGTGATTGATGGTCTTGATTGGTTTGTAGAAAACTATAAGAAATTTGGCATAGATAGTATTGCATTTCCTCCTTTGGGTTGTGGGAATGGTGGATTAACTTGGAATATTGTGGGACCGATAATGTATCAAAAACTGATTAAGCTCCCCATAAATATTGAGATTTATGCACCATATGGAACAAGTCCACGAGAACTGACGGAAGAGTTTCTTTCTAATTCTGCTTCAGAAAGAGATGCTTTAGGCAATAGCAATTCTAGCGTCAATTCAAAGTGGTATTTGATTCTTCAAGTGGTTAAGGAACTTAACGAAAGAAAATATGCCTTAAAAGTTGGAAGAACAATTTATCAAAAGATTTGTTATGTATTGACAAGAAATGGTGTTGATACAGGTTTTGTTTTTTCAAAGGGAAGCTATGGACCGTTTTCATCACAGGTTAGGGATAGTATTACAGCTTTAGCTAATGCAAATTTGATTGTGGAAAAACAGCTAGGCAGAATGATCGCTTTAAGTGTTTCGGATGGTGTAGAGATTCATAGAGATAAATATACAGAAAAAGAACTTGAAGCAGTACGAAAAACAGTTGATTTGTTTGGAAGGGTTAAAAGCACCGATCAAGCAGAAATGATTGCAACGGTATTATATTCGTATGATCAGCTCGCACAGGACAAGACAGATGTTTCAGACAAAGAGGTATATGATTATGTCTTATCTTGGAAACCACACTGGAAAACAGAAAAGGAATTTGATTTGTGTGATACTATTCAAAATATGGCAATGCTATCACTTATGAATATAAAGTGCAGTGGCGAGTTAATGGATACAATGCTTGTCTAACAATAAGTGTAGCCGAAAAATTTGATTTAGAATGCATATAAGAAGAAATGGGATAATCAAAGTTTTTTAGGGTTCCCCAAAGATTTTTAGGGGCTGACGAAATAAGATTAAATGATTCAGGGCTTAGCAAATGCTAAGCCCTGTTCCATATCCTTTTATTCTGTGTCTTCTTCGTAATACTGTACTTGAGTACGATCGTCGGATCCGTATAATACCGGATTGTTTCTCGTTGCATATAGAAAGCGATTTCTGAAGTGCTCAAAGTTCCGAAAGCCGCGCCCAAGTCGTTTCAGGTCTTTGACCTTCCTGTTTAGTGATTCTATTGGTCCGTTGGATAATCGGCTGTTATATATTCCGCCAGCGCCATATTTTTCCACCATTACAAAAGAGTTGATGATAGGTTCCTTGAACTTCCTAAGAAGAAAGGCAACGGATGTTTTACGCTTGCCTATATCTAATGAAATAGTTATAATTTCCGTAACAGAACCCAACACGCCTCTCAAAGAAGTGGACTACATTGGGTCAAATAGTATTTGGAGAGAATTGGTAGTATGGTAGATAAACCATATCTTACAATTGAGAAACAAATAGAGCACCTTAAGGAAAAAGGTGTTACTTTTGCATTGTACGATGAGGAAAAGGCAAAGGATTATCTGCTAAATCATAACAACTATTTCAAACTGACGGCATACAGAAAGAATTATAATAAACATCCGGATGGACCCCAAAAGGATAAGTACATTAATCTTGATTTTGCATTTCTTGTAGATTTGGCTGTAATAGATATGCATCTGAGATACAGGATTGTACACTTGGCTCTTGATATTGAACATCAAGCCAAACTGAAACTTCTCCGGAAAACCGAAGAGAAAGCTGAAGATGGTTATACAATTGTTTCTGATTATGTTTCCTCTTTAAGTGAAACACAAAAGCCAAAATTCGAAAGTGAGATTAATCGAAATAAAGGCAATGTTTATTGTGGGAATATTATAGCAAAGTATAATGGCAAATATCCGATATGGGCATTCTTAGAAATAATACCCTTTGGTCGGCTGGTATCTTTCTATAATTTCTGTGCTGACAGATTTGCCGACCCGGAAATGAAAGATGACTACTTTCGTTTGTTGACATGTAAAGAGATTAGGAATGCATCAGCACATAGCAATTGTATTATTAATGATCTTCATTCGGGAACGGCACTACATAAAACGAATTCCAGTGTGACTGCTTCGTTGGTAAAGATACCCACAATGAAGCCTGAATTCAGAAAAAGACGTATGAGTAATGCTCGCGTACAACAGATTGTTACGCTGTTTTATACTCATAAGACTATGGTAAATAGTATAGGGGTTAACCAGGAAGAGGGAAAATTGCTACGTGAACTAATTAATAGGATGTTTCGAAATACCTCTTTTTATGATGATAATCCAACCATAAAGGGTACATTTGATTTCTTAAAGATGGTAGTTGACAATTGGTTTCCGAGTGAGTAGAATATTAGTACATAGAAAAAGCGATGCTTTTGCAGGGCGACATTGTGAATACGATGTTAGCCCTGTTTTTATTTTCCTAGCGTCAGCAAAAATGCACTAGTCAACTTAAAGGTGATTCACACGATGATTGGATTTTGCGACACCTAACGCTAGTTTGAAAGTGAGCCACCCTTTTATATGGGGACCATCGCATTATTCGAATAAGTGATATTATAATTTGCAGATACTGGCCATAAGTCGGGCAAATGGTCGTTTTGATCTTGATTGACATCGGAGGGCGTGATGGTATACTTTTAATATAAATAATATTATTAATATGATATCTCGGCAAAACATCCGAAAGGGTGCGGCGCAAAACTATAGGGCCTGTAAAATGGTAGCCAGTTGCAAGTGTGGACGCATTGCCGGGAGGTGATGCGTTTTGTAGTTATATATTAAAGTTTTTCATCGATTTGGATGATTGTAGGAGCATATGATTTGAAAGAAAAAAATAATCCATTACTATTGAAAGTGTTACCGGCAAATCTGCTAATTAAAGGTTTCGTGAAAAATATGGATGAATGTAATTATGAAAACTACTTGACCGAGTTTATTAATGCATCCTCATATTTTATGGAAAAGACTGGCGGTATTTATTTTAAGTATCAAAACGATCAATCAAATGGTCAATGTGATTGTTATGCGAAGACAAAGGAATACGAATATGCGATTGATTATAAACTATTTGGAAGTCAAAATGCTTTATATGGGAGAAGTGTTCTATCAAATCAGATTACCGAAATTACGCTGGGAGCATATGCCTTTTCTCAGCCCAGGGAGAATAAAAACATTATTGCATCAAATATCTTAGAAACAATAAAGGATGTAACATTGGAAGAATTAGAAGATATTGTAGATTCAAAATATGCTATTAGCGAAAAAACTATTGTTAAAAGAGATATTCAAGGTATATTAAGGATTTTAAGAGTTAAGAAAAATTTGCTTTTATTTTTGACCTATCAGTTTCTTTTTCCAAGGGATTATCATTATGATTTCGAGGAAGAGAAGGAGGGGCTCTTGAAATCTATTTCCAAAAGGATGAAAAACATTATTATCTATCGAAACGAACTGGTTGAGAATTATGATACGTTTTTGTGTTTCTTGTTTGAAAATCATCTGATTATTACAGAATTTACCGATTGCGGGTTGAAAGAAGTTGACGTTTTGCCGATTGATGCAAGCCCGTTGTTTATGAAGTTGAGTGAAATTGGGGATGTGTTTTAGATTAAACATCATGAGTGAAATGCTGTACGGGGGACTGGGGTATGATAGAGGGAAAGGCCAGTATTACTTATAAAGGCAAAGCACTTGAGGCTTATGTTCAAATTCAGGAAGGGTCGTTAGGGGTAGAACTAATAATTCCGGTTATAAGTAGTGAATCTTTTGAATGTGCTGAAGAAATATATGCCACCATAATAAAACAAATAGCCTTTTTCGATAAAGATAATAACTTGTACTCTATAGAAAATGTTCTTTTCTTTACTAGAGTCTTTAATTTAAAAGAAAACCGCTTAATCGGAAGGTTTGAAACATTTCTTCGAGGTGTAAGCTTATATGGAAGAGGATTCATTCAAATTCATTTCATTGGCATGGAGGAAATTTTTCTTGACTTGAATGAAATAAACAAAAGAAAAATCGATAGCAGCAAGTGGGTTTTTCAGAAAAATGGTGATAGAATTATAATTCGGCACGACCTAAGAATTATAAAGAACTTAAATGAACTACGGAAGATAATTAATAGGGTTATAGATTATTGGGGATTTACACTCGGTGTAGAAGTGTTCTTGGATTATATGATTTTTGAAACTGAAGAAGGCGAAAATGTAGGCAGGATAATATATGACTCGGATATAAACTATATGGTACCCAAAATGATACGAGTCGAAGATAGATATAAACAACCTTATAATAAAATCGAACAAGAATTGAACAAATGGCTTACTATTTACCCTACGTATCATGAAGTAATAGATATATGGAGAAAAACGCTTCATTGCAAGGGAGTTACTGAAGAGGATATCTTTATTTGGAGATGTCAAAGCTTTGAATTATTGTGCAGCCTAAATGTAGAGTTACGTAAAAGCGCGAACGAGAAAATGGCTCCAGAACAGAAGTACCCAAATATATGTAATTACTTGGCTGCAGCGAATGAGCGGCTGACCTTTTTAAACTGTGATGTTTCATATTTTCAATCTGTTAAAAAAGCCAGAGATATATATACTCATTATAATATAAAGAAGGATATAGGCGAGTCAGAATGGAAGAACGCTAATAATATTATAAGAAAAGCGTTGTATAGAACTATGGAAGAATTGTTTTCTGTTTCAAGAATCATTAAAAATGATTTCTTTTTCTTAATGTTTCCAAATGAGGAAGGTAGAGGAAGACGTAAAATTATGGAATCTGACTTGTTTAAGTGAACAGGAGTGGAACGAGAATGCTGTTAATCTCAATGGATTAGTTCAAATCTGCTTGACAATTAAGAATAATGCCCCATGATAAGGGTATCAATTGATACTCTTATCGTAGGGGCTATTAATATGAACGAAGTAGTCAGAATCGAAGCAGAACCGGATGTCAAAACCTACCTTGATCGCTTGAAGTATGCCATAAAGAATGGTGCTGAGATTAAATTTCAGATAATTCGTCTTGTTGATGCCAACAGAGATATCAAGTTTACAAACCAATATACAGTAAGTACGCTGTTTCCGGATGATTCTTTTTGCAGAGAGAGCATTATCGGAAGATCGGTATCCGTATCGAATTGCTTAGGGGGTGTTTGATATGAATATGGTATATAAAGAGAGCAAGAAAATACTTTGCCCATGCTGTATGAAAGAACATGAAGTAGATACGGTACAGGTGAAGGAGGAAACACTATTTAAGAATAGACTGTTTAATTACTATGCCAATTATCAATACTGTAATATGGCCGATGAATTGTATGCGGATGAGACGCAGATTCAGGAAAATGACATAGAATTGAAGAATGCTTACCGTAGGGAGGAAGGACTTCTTACATCGGACGAAATTGCCTCTATTCGAAGAAAGTATGGTATTACGCAAAGCGATTTGTGCCTATTGCTTGGTTGGGGGGCGAAAACAATTACCCGTTATGAAAGTCACCAGGTGCAGGATAGAGCGCATGATACGATTTTAAAGAAGATTGATAATGATCCGGAGTGGTTTCTTTCTTTGCTAAATGAGGCAAAGTATGAATTGCCTGAAGAGGCCTATCAGAAGTATTTAAGTGAAGCGTCTGCATTGTTTATGAAAGGTGAGGATATATATCTTCGCAAAGCAATTGAGGCCAGGTATGCAAAGTATCGTGGAGAGAATCTTTGGGATGGTATGAAGAAATTGTCCTTGGATAAGGTCGTCGAAATGATTCGCTATTATGCTGCCAGTCCCCAAGTTGATAATTTGTATAAAGTGAAATTAATGAAACTTATGTGGTACGCGGATGCACTTTCATTTAAGAAAAGGGGATTTGCAATTACAGGGCTGGTTTATCAGGCTTTACCTATGGGGGCGGTGCCAATTGCGCATGATTCTATCATCGATCTTGATGGCGTTCCATGTGAAGAAGTTGATATGGGTGAATCAAGCGCATACCATTTTACTTTGAAAGGTCGGCAAAAATATAAGTATTTGAAACCCTTTGATTGCCAAATACTGGATGAGGTTATAGATAAGCTTGGCAAGATGTCAAGAGACGAGATTGTATCGTTTATGCATAAAGAAAGGGCATATATTGAAACTGAACCGAGAGGTATTATTAGTTTTGAGTATGCGAAGGATTTGCAGATCTAATCAAGGAGATCCTATGAAACTACTCTCAAAACTCAAATTAATCGGATTAATCTTGTATTTCGATTTTTAACTAGGAGTTGATTTTAAATGAATGAAGAAAACTTTGCGACAACAGAGGAACTGACTCAAGACCAGTGGTGGTTGATACTGTGGTCATTATTAACCGATATACCTGAGAAAGAATAATCTGATAGAAGATAGCTGCTGAAGTTCATATTGTTGAGATTATGGAGATCAGTAATCATTATGAGTAACTACATAGAATACAATGACAAAATGGCATTTCATCCGGGTTATTACATCAAGGAAATAATCGATGATGAAAACATTACACAGGAAGATTTTGCGAAGAGGTTGGGAACTACTCCGAAGAATTTAAGTATTTTAATTCGGGGTGAACAGGCTCTCTCGATTGATATGGCCAGTAAATTGTCCAGACTAATGAATACATCTGTGACATATTGGTTAAATCTTCAGAATGCATATGATGCATTGGTAGCTGAATCGATGTCGGATGGTTTATAAAGAGGAAAACGCAATGGAAAGGCAAGATGAATTATTAATCTGCTCGGGCGAAACAATTGAAGATGTTTTAGAAGAACGAAATATGACGATGACCGAATTGGAAGAACTGACCGGCTGTTCCGAAATGTATATTAATCGGGTGATCGCCGATTCGGAACGAATTACAGATGACTTTGCTGAGGGTTTGGGAAGGGCTTTTGGTGTGAACAAGTCTTTCTGGATTAATCTTCAGAATCACTATGATGAGGAATACAGGCGCGGTAACTGTAAATGCCAATGAATTAGTTTGCCATTTTCTATGGTGTGCCATTCAACCGAATTGTGTATACAATTAATGCTAATTATACGTTGGACATGATCTTGAGTGAACTTGGTGGACACATTGACGGGAGGTGCCGTGTTATTTATTAGGGTTATATATGATAATTCAAGATGGTTAATAGGAGCAGTTTAATAAAAAAGAAGCCGGACGCATCCGACTTCCCTAGGTATGCTCCGAAGAGACACACCGCAATTCGCAATATCATAATACCATATATAGTGTTTTTTTTCAAGTAGACTAAAGGTTAAATATAGTCTTTAGGCAGCTGAGTTTGCTTTTATAATCAGTACGCATTATTTGATTGAATACCGAACTTGGAACTTGAGAGTGGAGTTTTTCGACTGTTTCGGCGTATTCTTTTATTAAATGTTTGATATCGGTCTTATTTTCGTTTATTAGAGTGAGTACGAAGATTAATAGTATTAAATAATCAGTGATTGTTGAAAAATCGATTCCACTTATGTTCATCCGGTTTCGAATAGAATGAGATTAAAAGAGGTTGGCTTGAATAGCCAACCTCGTGGTTTCTTCGCCCGGTCAGTTTTTATTTTATCATCGAGTCGGAACCGTCACTCCTGCAATTATGCAGAACCGGTTAAGGATTAGGTGTGACTCTTTTTTAATCATACTCAAAAATCCCCTGTATCGTATCCGATACATTCATAATATCTTTATATGACAGGTAGTCAGTTTTGCTGCAGGCACGTGAAGAAGGATCGATTGCCTTGATTTGTTCGCAAATGACGGTTCCGGCTGTTCCGTGGTTGCCGGTTGCCGGAATATGGACAGGGCCGGCGGGATAATCCTTGATATAAGGGCAGACATGAAACATGCCTGTGGCTTTGATAAATGCGTTTTTGCTCACTACAACAAACAACTGCTTCTTGTAGTTGTTTATCTTGATAATATCTCCCTGACAGAATTGCATCACAGTAACTCCTTTCCTTTCGGATTGCCCCAATCGAAATCGCAGGCGCTGATTTTGCCGTTGTATTCGGCAAGTCTTTCTTCGAAGGTTTTATGCTTAAACTGCTTGCGCAGAACAATGGCGTCGTTTTCGATTTCGATTTCAAGGATATCCGAAACTTTGAGCTGCAACTGATCCAATATGTCTTTCGGAATTCTGATTCCCTGGCTGTTTCCCCATGCTCTGATTGCTACCTGGTCCATGATGAGTCCTCCCATGTATTAATGTATATACATTATACGGGATAATTTTTAGCTTTTCAAGAGAGCTCGTTTGAAAGTTTAAATAGAGGTACCCGGGAGATAATTATTAAGGGAGTATTTGAAATAAGGGAAGGAAAATGATACCGTTATTTCAGAAATATAGATACTTTTTGAAATAAGAATGTTATTATATGCATAAGGCGTATTACCATCCCACTCCAAAGGAGCCATCATGAAACTACTATCCAAATTCAAATTGATCAGTTTAATCCTGTATTTCCTCATCCTTTTCGCAGAGCGCCTTCTTGCGGTTATCTTAAGCTGGAATCACGGTGGAGAATACGCTTTAATATCCGGTAATGTCTTCAACTATATCGCATATGGAATAACTGCGGTAAGCCTGGTGGCAGGGGTGGTAATGATGATTATCGTCCTCCCGAAGATGTTTGCATCCGTCTTTACAAGCAGGGAGTATGATTACAGAGCAAATAATCGCAAAGTAGTCATGGCGGCCATGGCGATCCTCTATGGTGGTATGATGCATACGGGCTTTACGATTGCACCGGTTCAGTTCGTGGCATATGGTTTTCTGATTCTTTCGATGGCTATTCGAACGATTGAGTGTTGCAGGGAAGCGAAACGCCTTGCCAAAGAATCCGGAAGCGAAGTTGCCGCATCCAAAGCAAAGACACTTTCGTTTGCTTCCATTGTATCGGTAATCTATCTGACACTCCTTGCGATGGCGGTACCCGTAAGCTACATTTCATTTCAGGATATGCCCATGAGGGCAATCTTCTTTGCCGTTGAATTTGCTGCGGTATTTGTTCTGGTTCCGGTCTTTGGAATTATGTTGTACCGCTTCTATGATACGGGTGTCACATCGTTTTCTTTCGTGTATCCGGCGCTTGCCCTTCTTTTCTCCGGTGCTACGGTCGTGTTGAAGTGGAGGGAAGAGATCAACTGGTTTGTGCTGATTTTCCTTACGCTAACGATTGTGTTCTATGCAAGTTTCGGATTGATTGTAAGAGGTAAGATCAGAAAGAGCATTGTGGGGACAGAAAGATGACGGAAAAGTCGCAGACCGGGGGGAAACGTGCCATATTCATCATTGCTCCCGCGATAATGGTTCTATTGGTGTGCTTAACATTTGTCATCACCTATCGCAAATACATACCCATTGATTACAACAATCTCGGCGGAGCGAACTGCTGGCTGACCGGTTCCATGATTAAGTTCGTGAATAACTGGTTTTATGATGGTGTGACAGAAGACCGGTTTACCAGCTATGAATCCTTCAGGTCCATCGAACATCCGGATGCGTTAAGCCGTACGCCTTATCTCAGTTATCCGCCCGGAAACGTAATGCTTGTATATCTGTGCACGAAGGCAACGGGCAAAAACCATGTTTTTGTCTCCGGTGTTAAACGGGTGGCGACACTTTTGTTCCTCCTGGAAGCAGCATTGGTCTCACTATTCGTCTATTTCTTCCTGGGCGCGGAGCGCTTTCAACTTTCCGAAGCACCGGTCAGAAGAGCCGTTCTGGGATATCTGACTGCGGCAGTGTGGTCACTGGTACCGGTAAATGCCTGGTACATGGTCAATACCTTCTTTTCCGACCAGATTGTTCTCTTTTTCATCGTTCTTGTTTCACTGCTGGAATATTTATGGATCACGAAGAAGAAACCGGTGATCAGAACCGTTGAACTCATTCTGTTTGTCTGTGGAATGATGACGGATTACTTCTTCTGGATTTTCCTGTTCTTTCTTTTCGTATTTCAACTGCTGCGGGACATTCTGGGGCATAAAGGCACAAAGAAAACCGTGGGAAATGCACTATGCTACATCCTTCCCGTGGGACTCTCCGTAAGCCTGTTCGTTTGGCAGCTTCAGTATACCGATAACTTCTTAGCCTTCCTTAAGGAACGCTTCATCGTGCGGGTAAGTTCCCTGGACGAACAGGGACAGGGAGCAATGATCGGCATTCTGAACAACATGGCCAACAGCCTGTTCGGGGGATGGAAACCGTTAATGTTTGTTTTCCTTGGCTTATGGACAGTGATGATTATCCTGGTGGTCGTGCTGTTACTGAAAGGCAAAGTGAAAGACTTCTTTGCGGATAACGAAATCTCGCTTCTTTCCTGTGTCTGGGTGGCAGCCGTTGCGCAGATACTGATTTTCAGAAACCATTCGGCCCAGCATGAATTCTCCATGCTGAAAGTCGGCCTCCTCTTTGTTGGTACGATCCTGTTATTCACGATGATTCTCAGTAAAATCTTCGACCGGAAGAATGCACATACCCTGGTCTGGTTCCTGCTTTCCCTTGTTATATTCGGGGCATTCATCCGCTTCCCTTACGGGGCAAAAGCGTTTGTGCGCATTCGAGACGAAAAATGGGGATACGATGTGGAGCGGGTGCTGTATGAAACGGCAGAGTTTGATGAAGTATATTTCTCTTTTACGTACAGCATTCCGATTAATCCTCCGACAAAGCTGGCCATGGCGGAAAAGGAAGTCTATTTGATAGACTCGTTGAACGAAATCGATGAGCTTTTTCCGGATCTTGATCCGAAGGCCAGACCGGTTCTGTTAATCGACAAAGAAGCGGAAGCAAAGTCTAATGCAATTCTTGCCAAAGAAAAGGACATTATGGATGCCGGAATGGTAAAATATGAAGATGACAGAATGATTCTCGTCTACATGAATAAACCATGAAAACTAACATAAAGAATGTTAAAGTACAGAGATTTATGTTATAATATCTCTGTATTTTTATTTCACCATTGAGGAGGGTTCATAAATGAAAATCGGTTGTGTCAAAGAGATCAAAAACAATGAATTCCGTGTGGGTCTTACCCCGGACAATGTAAAGTCCTATGTGGCAGCAGGCCATCATGTGTATATGGAAAAAGGCGCCGGCGTAGGCTCCGGTTTCTCGGATAATGAATATGTGGATGCAGGAGCATCTTTAATTGATAATGCAGCGGATGTATGGCATCTTGTGGATATGATGATCAAGGTCAAAGAACCCTTAGAGAGTGAATATGAACTCTTCCATGAGGGATTGATTCTTTATACCTATCTTCACCTGGCAGCAGACAAAGAACAGACGGATGCGCTCCTTGCGGGCAAGGTGAAAGCAGTCGCATATGAGACCATTCAAGAGAAGGATCGTTCCCTTCCGTGTCTTGCTCCGATGAGCCAGATTGCAGGTCGTCTTTCCATTCAGGAAGGCGCAAAGTACCTTGAGAAGAAGTTCGGCGGCGAAGGAATTCTTCTTGCCGGTGTTCCGGGAACCCCGAAGGCGAATGTAGTGATCCTTGGTGGCGGTACCGTAGGTATGAATGCCTGCAAGATCGCAGTCGGTATGGGTGCGAATGTTACCATTCTTGATGTGAACTTAAAGAGACTCGAGGAACTGGACAACATGTTCGGAGCACATATCCAGACATTGTATTCTTCCGATTCCAACATCGAGAAGGCAGTCATCGATGCAGACCTTGTGATCGGTTCCGTACTGATTCCCGGTGGTTCCACACCGAAGTTATTCAAGAAAAAATACCTGCCTGAAATGAAGGATGGTGCGGTATTCGTGGATGTTGCCATCGACCAGGGAGGTTGCGGAGAATCCTCCCATGTAACTACACATGATGATCCCGTATATATTGAAGACGGTGTCGTTCATTACTGCGTAGGCAATATGCCAGGCGCGGTTCCGAGAACTTCTACAATCGCATTGACCAACGCAACACTTCGTTACGGTCTTGCCATTGCAAACGAAGGCCTTGAGAAGGCATGCACCAATCCGGCAATCGCTTCCGGCGTGAACTGCTACCTTGGCAAGCTGACCAACAAAAATGTAGCGGACGCACATGGCTATGAGTTCACTGAGCTTAGCGGATGTTTGGCATAAAGGAGTCAACATGAATAAAATCAAAATCGCATTCTTCGATGCCAAAGACTACGACCGTCAGTCTTTCATCGAATCCAACAAAGGTGAATATGAGATCACATATCTCGATACACGCCTTACGGAGGATACCTGTAAACTGGCGGAAGGATATGACGTGGTCTGCGTTTTCGTAAACGACGACGTGAACCGTACGGTAATCGACAAACTAACCGCAATGGGCATTAAACTCATCGCCCTTCGTTGCGCAGGCTACAACAATGTCGATATCGAGTATGCCTATGGCAAGATCCATATCGTCCGCGTTCCTGCCTATTCACCGTATGCGGTGGCGGAGCATGCTATGGCGATGCTTCTTACCTCCATCCGTCGAATCCATAAGGCATTTATTCGAACGAGAGATTTTAATTTCAGCTTAAACGGAATGACTGGATTTGATCTGCACGGCAAAACGGTCGGCGTGGTAGGAACCGGTAAAATCGGCAGAATCTTCATCGACATATGTCGTGGGTTTGGCATGCATGTAATCGCATTCGACAAATTTCCGGCGAAAGACTCCGGAATCGAATACGTGGAACTGGACGAGTTATGGCAAAGAGCGGATATCATTTCCTTCCACTGCCCGTTAACCGATGAAAACCGTCATATGGTCAACCCCGACAGCATTGCGAAGATGAAGAAGGGTGTTGTCCTGATCAACACCTCCCGTGGTGCACTGATTGATTCTGAGGCACTCTTGGAGGGCATTAAAGAGCGTAAGATCGGCGCTGCCTGTCTGGATGTATATGAAGAAGAGTCGAATGTCTTCTTCCATGACTACTCGAACCACATCGTAAACGATGATATCCTGGCACGCTTAATCTCGATGCCGAATGTGATCCTTACTTCACACCAGGCATTCTTAACCAATGAAGCTCTTGCAAATATTGCGGATACCACGCTGAATAATGTCCGTGAGTTCTTCGAGCGCGACACCTGCTCGAACGAAGTCTGCTATAAATGCGAGAATCTTGCAAACTGCAAGCAGACACATGAGAAGAAGTGCTTCTGATGTGGTGAGAGGGGGATCATTCGATTGCTTCGTAAAGTCTTTACAAACTTAAGAGAGAATAAGGATTTGGCGATTTTCGCTTTGGTTTACTCTTTTCTTTTCCTTTTGGCCGTTGAATGCGGGAAGGTGGTCTATGAACAGGGCTGCCTTCCTGATTTCGTTTCGCTGAAGCAGAATGGCCGGGTATTCTATTTATGGCCGCTTCTTTTTCTGTTACTTAGTGTGTTAACCTATATTCTTTTGCTTTTACTGAAGAACCGTTCGGTAAAAGAAGTCTCATTTCTTCCGAAGTTTTGCCATAATCCGTATGTTCCGGCTTTGTTAATATTACTGTCGTTTATGCTTGTTTACATGGTTTATTATCCCGGAACATGGTGCTATGACATCCTGTTTCAGAACAAAATGATCATGGGAATTGATCCTTTCACCAAGCATCATCCTCCGCTTCATACATTCATATGGGGAGCCTGCAGGTCGATTGAAAATGCCACCCAAGGAGGGCTTAGAGCTATTGCTGTATATTCGGTTACACAGATAGTACTTACATCCCTGGTATATGGCCGAGTGGTACATTCTGTTTGGAAGGAAACCCGAAATGATATCTTAAGTCTCATTGCATTCTTATTCTTTGCATGCAATCCGACATTTCAGCTCTTTTCATTTTCGCCGATTAAAGACGCATGGTTTACGATGTGCTTCCTGCTTGTATGTGTTTATGTTTATGAAGGCTCTAAGGAAGGATTTACCCGAAAACGTATTGTGCTGATCAGTATCTTTACGTTTCTTTCCTGTTTGTTTCGAAACAACATGATTTATGCGTTGATTCCGTTCGGGATAATTGTTTTTATTCTGTGGAAGAAACGCAGGAAAACAATATTGATAGCCGGCGCAGCGATACTTTTGGCGTTTATCCTGGTTGATAAAATACTATACTGAATTCTCGGCATCAAAGAAACGGAGAGAAAAGAAATGCTGAGCGTTCCGATCCAGCAGATCGGCTGTGTTTACAGAGATCAAAACGGGTCACTTACGGAAGAGGAACTTAACGGTATAAACAGGTTTATCCCGCTTGAGAGTCTTTCGAAATACAATTCTCATATCGCAGATCCGGTAAAGAAGGATGTGAATGATGAAGTCCTTGAACAGGATTTTACGGGGTTCATTAAACTGTGGCTGCGTCTGGGGGCAAAGTATCCGAAGTCTTACATAAAGGCTTACCTGGTTCAATACAGCCCTTACTGGTATCCGTTCTCCGAATCATATGATTCCTTCTCGATAACACCTTACATTGAAGACTATGCGATTTTGGATGAGAATTATCCGTTTATCCGTGTGGACAGATTTTCACGGGCATATGATATCTATCGTAAACTTGCGAAAGGAACCTCCCTGCCGGTATTTTCAAGAGGAATAATTCTTTGGCTTTGCCTGACGATGTTTGCCTTTGCTTTGGCGTTGAGGAAAAACAAGAAGTCCGTCCTGATACCGCTTTTAAGCCTCTGTTATTTTGCGACTTTGTTCCTCGGACCGCTGTGTATAGCAAGGTATACATATCATGTTTTGGCCGCTTTTCCCTTGATGACGGCTATGCTTCTTAATGTCAACTTTAAAAGGAAATCAACGGATCAGCCCAAATCTTGAAGAAATTCCCGCTCTGTGATAGAATGATTAAAGTTTGTGAAATCAATAATCCATCGGAGAAAACACTATGTTAAACAATAAAACCATCTTAGTTACCGGCGGAACCGGTTCCTTCGGCAATCGTTTCGTGGAATATGTTCTTGAGAACTACAACCCGAAGAAAATTATCATCTATTCCCGTGATGAATTCAAGCAGTTCAACATGCAGAACAAAATGAAACGCCTCTATCCGGAGAAATCCGCATGCCTGCGTTTCTTTATTGGCGATGTCAGAGATGTTGACCGCCTCTACCGTGCCTTCGAAGGCGTGGACTACGTGATTCATGCAGCAGCAATGAAACAGGTTCCTGCCTGCGAATACAATCCCAACGAGGCCATCAAGACCAACATCCATGGTGCACAGAACATCATCGAAGCTGCTCTGGATAAAGGCGTAAAGAAGGTTGTAGCCCTTTCCACAGATAAGGCAGTTAACCCCGTAAACTTATACGGTGGCACAAAACTTGTTTCCGACAAGCTTTTTATCGCAGCGAATGCGTATGCGGGCGATAAGGACATTTCCTTCTCCATCGTGCGTTACGGAAACGTAGCTGGAAGCCGCGGCTCCGTTATTCCTTTCTTCCAGGAACTGATTGACAAGGGCGAAAGCAAACTTCCGATTACCGATTATCGTATGACCCGCTTCTGGATTAGTCTTGACGAGGGCGTAAAACTTGTCATTAAGGCTCTTGAAGAAGCCAAAGGTGGTGAAACCTTTATCTCCAAGATTCCGTCCTTTAAGATTACGGATCTTGCACAGGCAATGCTCCCCGGCTGCGAAATGCCCGAGGTCGGCATCCGCGAAGGTGAGAAACTTCATGAAATCATGATTACCACCGAAGACTCCATGACCACTTACGAATACGACAACCACTTCATCATCTATCCGCAGATGGTTTGGGCCAACAGAAAAGCCCCGAACCCCACCGGCAAAAAGGTGGAAGACGGATTCTCCTATTCCTCCGGAAACAATACGCAGTGGTTAACGGTGGAAGAGATTCAGCAGAGACTGAAAGAGGAGATTGGAAAGCACTAAGAGATTACTCGAGACAGATTTACGGGCCCGTTCATAACGGACCCGTTTTTTACTGTTTTTACCTGGAATATGTTGTATAATATCAACGTACAGACATACCCAAAGGAGCATACATGGATAAATCAAATAAACTGTCGATTGTTATTCCCTGCTACAACGAAGAACAGAATATAGAATCCCTGGTCCGGCGAGTGCTTGACTCTCCGATTGAGAATAAAGAGATCATCGTTGTGGAGGATTGTTCCACGGATGATACAAGAAGGATTCTGGAAGAAAAGATTAAGCCCTTAGTCAGCAAGATCGTTTACCATGAGAAAAACATGGGCAAGGGAGCTGCGCTCAGAACCGGTTTTAGCGAAGCAACCGGGGATGTGGTCATTATTCAGGATGCCGATCATGAGTATGATCCGAACGAATATCCGAGGATTGTTAACCCGATTTTTAATGGGGAATATCAGGTTGTATATGGTTCCAGATTCTTAAACCGCAAGCGCAAAGGATATCTGGCTAACCGGATGGCGAACCGTTTTCTGACCGGCCTTTCCAATATGTTCACCCATCAGAAACTGACGGATATGGAGACCTGCTATAAGGCCTTTAAAAGAGAGATTATCCAGTCTGTGGATTTGGTGGAGAATCGCTTTGGTTTTGAACCGGAGATTACGTCCAAGATTTCCAAAATGAAGATTAAAATCCATGAAGTTCCTATTTCCTATAACCCCAGAACGAATGAAGAGGGAAAGAAGATAGGCTTTAAAGATGGCTTAAGAGCAATCTATGTGATTTGGAAATATCGATAATACGGATGCTTGTGTAAAAGGGAGACGAATAAATGAACAGAGTATTGGTAGCGGGAGGAGCCGGTTTTCTTGGCTCACATTTGTGCGACAGACTGATTCGTGAGGGGAATGATGTCATTTGCCTCGATAATCTGTTTACGGGGAAAAAAGACAATATCAGACACCTGCTGGATAATCCGTACTTTGAATTCATTAGACATGATGTTACCCAAAGTATTTTCGTGGAATGTGACCAAATCTATAACCTTGCCTGCCCGGCTAGCCCCCTTCAGTATCAAAGAGACCCGATTTATACCACGAAAACATCGATATACGGGGCGTTCAACACCCTGGGACTTGCAAAACGTACGGGTGCAAGAATTCTTCAGTCCTCCACATCGGAAGTTTACGGAGACCCTGAGATTTCTCCGCAGAATGAATCTTATCGCGGACGCGTAAATACCATGGGTCCGAGAGCCTGCTATGACGAAGGCAAACGTGTGGCTGAGACAATCTTCTTTGATTATCACAGAAAGCATGGTGTGGAAATCAAGGTGATGAGAATCTTCAACACCTATGGTCCGAGAATGGATATCGGAGACGGAAGAGTGGTTTCCAATTTCATCGTTCAGGCCCTGAAAGGGGAAGATATCACCATTTACGGAGACGGCAGCCAGACACGGTCTTTTTGTTATGTGGATGACCTGATTGAAGGAATGATCCGCTTCATGAAAAGCGACAAGGACTTTACGGGACCGGTGAATATCGGCAATCCTTCCGAGTGCACGATTAAACAGCTGGCGGAAACCGTCATCAAACTGACGAATTCGTCCTCCAAACTAATCTATTGCGATCTGCCTCAGGATGATCCCCTGCAAAGAAAACCGGACATCACTTTAGCCAAATCAAAGCTTGACTGGAGTCCTTCCGTCGGACTGGAAGAGGGATTACAAAAAACCATCAGCTACTTTGAAGGAATAATCTAAAATGCAGAAGAAAAAGTCTTTATGGATTTATATCGGCATTGCGGCAGTCTACCTTGCTGCAGGTATTATTCTGTTGTCCTTCCATGAGCCGTGGAGAGACGAGTCCCAAGCGTGGGTTCTTGCCCATAATCTGTCCTGGAGCCAGATTGTATCGGTCTGTGTTTCGGAAGGACATCCCTGCCTTTGGTTTTATCTGGCAAAACTGACCATTCTGTTTGGATTACCGTTTAAGGCCTTCGGTGTTGTTAGTGTTGTCTTTATGTCCGTAGCGGTTTTTCTGTTTCTGCGAAACTCCAAGTTGAGCTGGGTTTCGAAAGTTATTATTCTTATTTCCCCTGTCTTTTTCTATTACAACCCGGTAATCTGCAGAATATACTCTTTAGTGATATTGTTAATCTGTATCATGTGCTCATTCTGGAAGGAAAGGCACGATAAGCCCATCCTGTACGGAATTATTGCAGCGCTTTTGTTTCAGTCACATGTTTTAATCTTTGGCCTGGCCATCGGCTTTGTGATTGATATGATTATCGAACTGTTTAAGGATAAGGCCAAAAGAGATTTAAAGCATATCGTCGGCCTGCTGATTCCGGTGATCAGTTTCGTCCTGACCATACTGGAATTAAAGCAAAATGATCAAACGGAAGCCTTCATCGTGATTAACGGCGAATACATCCGTAACAGACTCGGAGGCAGAACGGTCTTCGATTCGATTAAGACAATATCGGATAAGTTCAATCTTCCGGGAGACGGAGTGGGAATTATCGGCTATCTCGTTCTGTTATTAATTGCCGCCATCCTGATTGTCGGTATCGTTATGCTCTTCCTAAAATCACGCCGGAGTAAGGTTATCCGCGAATACATCGTCTTATTCTGCGGATTTGCGGTTTTTCTCGGAATCGTCATTCTGGTTCGCCGGCCTGATCACATTCAGATGGCCATCGTTTTATGGATGATGCTTCTGTTTTTCTGCTGGATAACCCGCGATGATGACGAATATCATCTGAAAATCTTTGAAATCCTGTTTGCAATTCTGTGCATCATCTGCATTCCAAGGACAGTTATCGACACCGTAAATGATGTACAAAATCCCTTCTCGGGCAGCAAGGAAATGGCCCGGATCATAAGGGGCAATGTGGAAGACAATTCGGTCATCGTTGTCCGGAATAATGAATACAGCACAACCGTGGTTGCTTATCTGGAGAATACGGACAACTTAATCTGGGATATCGATAATGGCAAAGAGTATACCGTTCATAAATGGGGCTCCGCTAACCGAAGGGAGATTTCGGAGGATAATCTTATGGATTATCTCCGCGAAGACTTAGATTATTTGCAGAAATATGATAATATATACTATGTACAGACCGGTAATGAACTGTTTGCTCCTGTCCAAATTCCGGGCTTGGAACCGGTTGACGGGAATAAAGCAGTGAATACCTGGGATGAATACTATTGGTTATATAAGGTGAATGATGAGCAAAGCGAAAGATAAAGATAATTCCAAAAGCAAAAAGGTTTTTCTGTTCCTTACCCCTGCCAAATACATTCTGATCGGGCTCTTTTTTCTGTTGTCCATTAGGATAACGCATGATTTCGGCTATTCCCTTATCGGTGTAGTGGAAGTTTTGTTTGTTTTTATTCTTGCAAATTATATTTCGATAAAAAATACGGTTATAGCCTCGATTTTTTCGGGGCTGTTTATGTTTATTCTGGGCATACAGGCAGGCCTTCTGTTTTTCTCGGGCATGTATCTGAATATGATCATGATTGCCAATCTTGCGTCCATTGAGATGTTAAGAGGGCGCGCCTTCCAGTACGGAAGTATTGCTCTGCTTGTTCTTATCTTAATCTTTATTCCTCATAAACCGTTGCTGGTAAAGCAGTTCAAAAGCAAAATTCCCCTTATTGCGCTGTTTTTCTTATTCTCCGTCGATATCGTATTTTCCGCCGCATTAAAAAAGTCGGAGTATTCTCCTTTTTTTGCTATTTATACCCTTGCACAGGAAAATCACAGGGTTAAAATGCTGAAAGCAAGAATCAAGGATTTCGGAACGGAAGGCGCCGGAGAGGAGTTCTTCCAAATGGAGATTGCGGATGGCATAGATAAACCGAAAGAGCTTCCCGATTATCCCAATGTGGTGATTATCTTTATGGAGGGATGTTCCCAGAATGTCATCGAAGATGAGCGGAATATTATGCCCAATATTGCAACGTTCCAAAATGAAGGCTTAAGCTTCGACAATTACTATAATCATACCGCAGCCACATACAGGGGCTTATTCGGGCAACTGTATTCCGCACACAGCTATTACGATGATGCCATCGAGGGCTTTGTTTCGGTTGAGGAAATACTGTCCGATAAAGGATATGAAACCAAGTTCATCAATCCGGAACCGACCAATACGTTGTTTACGAAATACTTAAAGAAGATGCAGTTTGATGTATCAAGCGGGAACTTCAAAGATGACCTGATGCCGGATCAGCAGAACTATGATTTGGTATTTGATGCCCTGAAAGAAGCGGAAGAATCAAATACGCCCAATTTGATTGTTACTTATACCGTCTTTACCCATGTCGGCTTCGATTCGCCGGATAAGAAGTACGGAGATGGTGCTAACAGGCTTTTAAACCGCTTCTATAACACCGACTGCGCCTTCGGTGATTTCATCAGCCGTGTGAAAGAGGCCGGTTATGACGAGAATACCATCTTCGTTCTGACAACGGATCATGCTTCTTGCCGAGATGATGATTATACGGCCACGTTCAGCGGATACTATGAAAGACCGGCGTGGTTCTGTGACGAAGTTCCGTTTACCATCTATTACAAGGGCATTAAGCCCGAATGGGTGGATGCAAACGGACGTAATTCCCTGTGTCTTGCTCCCACTTTGCTGGATTACATGGATATCAGTGAACCGAATTATTTCCTGGGAGAATCCCTCTTTGTTGAGGATCCCGATAACAAGTTCGATACAATATTCTGCATTCCCGACGGAATGCTTACCAATAAGACAAATGACGGTCTTGTGGGCGATCTTTCGGAGGATGAACAGAAAGATTATGAAGAAAGATTTGCCAGATTCCTGTCTGTAATGGGTACCGAATAGTTCTTTCGCCGGAAAACGGGCGCCGGTTAATCTTGGAAAATATACAAGATATTGTATATAATTTCTTGAATTCCCACTAAAAATAGGTGTGTTTTACATACAAGTATGGTATACTATATTTGTATTTTTATGTGGTTTGGGCGAAAGTTTGTCGTCTGTGAAATAAGGATATAAGTATGAAAAAGATTATGACGGTTTTCGGGACACGTCCGGAGGCAATTAAGATGTGCCCTCTTGTCCTGGAAATGAAGAAAAGAAAAGGTCTGGAAGTGGTGGTGTGCGTTACCGCTCAGCACAGACAAATGCTGGATCAGGCCCTGAATACCTTTCATATTAAGCCGGATTATGATTTAAATATCATGAAAGACAGACAGACTCTGTTTGATATTACAACGAATGTCTTAAACGGTATGAAAGAGGTTCTGGAAGAGGTGAAACCCGATTTGGTGCTTGTTCACGGAGATACCTCCACCACCTTTGTTACGGCTCTTGCCTGCTTCTATTTACAGATTCCGATAGGCCACGTCGAAGCAGGCCTTAGAACCTATAATATCTATTCTCCTTATCCGGAAGAGTTTAACCGTGAAGCGGTCAGTGTGATTTCACAGTATAATTTCTCGCCGACACCTTTAGCAGCAAAGAATCTGTTAAGGGAAGGCAAAAAAGAGGAGACAATCTATATTACCGGAAATACGGTTATCGATGCCATGGCTCATACCGTGAAAAAAGACTATACCCATCCGGAACTGGACTGGGTCGGAGACGGCAAGTTAATCTTCATCACGGCACACAGAAGAGAGAACCTCGGTGAGCCGATGCATCACATGTTCCGCGCAATCAGAAGAGTATTGGAAGAACACCCGGAATGCAAAGCGGTTTATCCGATTCACATGAATCCCGTGGTAAGGGAAGCGGCCGAGCAGGAGTTGGGAGGATTCGACAGAATCCATATTATTGAACCGATTGAAGTTTTTGACTGCCACAATTTCGAGGCTCGTGCTTTCCTGTGTTTGACGGATTCAGGTGGAATTCAGGAAGAGTGTCCTTCCTACGGCGTGCCGGTTTTGGTTATGAGAGATACGACGGAACGTCCGGAAGGTGTGGATGCGGGAACGCTTAAACTGGTCGGAACGGATGAAGAAACCATCTATAACGCGTTCAAACTGCTGTTGGAAGACGAAGAAGAATATAACAGAATGTCCCATGCCTGCAATCCTTACGGCGACGGACATGCGTGCGAACGCATTGCGGACATTCTGGAAGGAAAAGAGTATTCTCCCTGGCAACCGGTAATGTAGTCAGAGAATAAGAGGACTGTTGATTCATGTATCGAAGAAAGTCAGACGGATGGCTTAAACATTGGGATTTCATACTACTGGAATTAATCTGTCTTCAGGGTTCGTTTATCCTGGCGTATTTCCTGCGCCATCTGAAATGGGATATGTGGACCCTCGATTATTACCGTAATATGGCACTCTTTTTACTGGCCGATGATATCTGCGTCATCTATTTCGTAAATACATTCGACAAAGTCTTAAGAAGAGGACCTTACCGGGAACTTCTCTATGCATTCCAGCATACAATCATGGTTATGCTTCTTTCAATTTTCTATCTCTTCTTTACGAAGCAGGGCGAACTGATTTCGCGTTTGACAATTGTCTATACGGGCGTCATTCATCTGGTGTTATCCTATGCGTCCAGAATGGTTTTAAAATTCATCCTTTCCAAAAGGAAGGGAACCAAAGGTGATCATTCGCTAATTCTGATTACCTCGAAAGCTGATGCGGTAAAGACAATCAAGAGAATCATGAGAAACAACTTCAGTTTCTATAACATCTCCGGTCTCATTTATACCGACAGCAATGACAGGGAAGAGGTCATGGGCATTCCCGTGGTTGCCTCCTTTGATGAAGCACCGGAATATGTCTGTCACGAGTGGGTGGATGAAGTATTCGTGGTTTCCAAACTTCAGGATCCGCATATCAGTGAGGTGGTGCAGAACATCTCCGAAACAGGCGTAACACTCCACATGGAACTGTCCGGACTTACCCATATCGACAACCGTATGCAGATCATGGAGCAGGTTGCCGGAATGGATGTCATTACGACAAGCCTCGGCGTTGCTACAACGCGCCAGATGTTCTTGAAGCGTATGTTTGATATTTTCGGCGGACTGATCGGAAGCATCTTTACGATTCTTCTTACGATTGTCATCGGACCGATTATTCTGTTTTCTTCTCCGGGCGGTATTTTCTATACGCAGGAGAGAATCGGCATGAACGGAAGAAAGTTTAAAATCATCAAATTCCGGACCATGTACAAAGATGCGGATGAGCGAAAGAACGAGTTCGCAGCGCAGAACCAAAGCAAAGACGGCAAAATGTTCAAGCTGGATTTTGATCCGAGAATTATCGGCAACAAAGTCCTTCCTGATGGAACACATAAAACAGGCTTCGGACATTTCCTTAGAAAACACAGCATTGATGAGTTCCCTCAGTTCTTTAATGTCTTAATCGGACAGATGTCCATGGTCGGCACCCGTCCTCCGACAGTGGATGAGTGGGAGAAGTACCAGCTTCATCATCGTGCGAGATTATCCACAAAGCCCGGAATTACCGGCCTTTGGCAGATCTCGGGAAGAAGCAATATCACCGACTTCGAAGAGGTGGTCAGACTCGATACGAAGTATATTGCCAACTGGTCTCTCGGTATGGATATTAATATCATTTTCCTGACCATCGTAGAAATCTTTAAGGGAGAAGGAGCCCGTTGAAACAAGGTTTTCTGACAAGTACAAAACCTTCCAAAGAGCGTATCTTTGATTTGATACGTATCGGGCTTTATACCCTCTTTTTCGTTGCCGTTACCATGCATTTAAACGAATATGACAATGCGAAGTACCAGGTTTTAAAGGACCGGCAGTTTCTGTATGGTATGGCTTTCTTCTTGCTGATTATCTGGACTGTGCAGAAGGTCAGACTCCTTAACTGGCAGTCTGCGCTCGTAACGCTTCTGATGGGTGGAGTCACCTTCCTTAGGGCCAAAGACCTGGTTTCTTCCCCGGATATCTTCACCAACACCATTATCGATAACGTGATCAAATGGATGGCCCTGATGCCCCTCGTGGATATGTGTGTAAAGAAAAAATCCAGGAAGTGGGATACGGTCTGCATCGGAAGATTTATTCTCTTATGCCTGGTAACGACTTTATTTGTGATCTTCGGCTTCGGCAGAAGCGCAACTCTTGCATACATTCTCTTTGTCATTCTCTGTGTGATTCCCTTTGAAAACAAAGAATGGGATAAGTTAATTAAAGGATTTATCAACGGTTGTTTCGTCACCTTCATCGTTGTGGCCATAATTTCGCTTTCGGTAAATCCGGTCTGGGGCGTATCCGAAGCGGAGTTTCTGGCAAGAAATCGGGAACAGTACGGAAGGTGGTTTGGCTACTTCTTAAATATCGGCAATTTCGGACAGTTCTTAGGCCTTAACTTTGCCGTAGCGCTGGCATCCATGCACTACTATAAAACGAAAATCGGAAGGCTCAGCTTACGGTACTTTATCTCCGTGCTTTGGCTGGCAGCTGTAATCTATTTCGCAGTTCTTAACGGAACGTCCAATTTCGTTGTTGGCGCGGTGGTGACCTTGCTTGTTTTGTTCGTCTTTGCAAGAAGCAGGGCAACAAAGAAATGGATGATTACGAAGGGCGTCATCATTTTGGCCATCTTCGTGATTGTTTTGGTTGGGCTTATTCTTTTAAGCAATTATGTTTATTCCCCGAATTTCAGCGAAGATAAGTTAAATGCCGTATGTGACAATATCCCTGTGATCAGAGGCGTTTCCGCGGTTCGCTACCTCAACCGCAAACTTGCCATGGCAAACGAATTGGCGGATATTGCGGAATCGGCCTTTCCTCCGCGTTCCTTTGCAAGGTTCTTAGACTACTTATCGTCAAACCGTCTGGGCATCTCTTATGAATTCCTGAAACTTTCCACCTTCCGCGGAACGGCGGGCGGAGGATTGCTTTATTATATCGGCGATTATTGGGCGGAAAATGCACATAATCAGTACGTTCAGGTACTGTATGAATACGGTTTCCTTGCCGGCGGATTGCAGATTATCCTTGCGCTTACCTTATGGATTTCGTCCATCTGCCGATATGTGAAAACAAGGAGAAACAGATACTTCCTTTCTATGACGCTGATGTCCTTAATGCTTGGCATGTGGATGGGAGAAGCATCCAGTGTTTGTTACCCCCTTACCTTCTTCGGAATTATGTTTGCTTTGGTGGTACTCTTTGTGGATGAGGATAAGAAGACTACCGCGTTTATTAAAAACCTGATTGAAGATAAAGAACACCACATCTTCTGCATCGGCAGCAAATCCATCGGAATGTACGGAGGATATGAGTCTTTTATCAAGGGACTGATTGAACAGGATGGCGATTCCGAGAACCAGTACTATGTTTCCTGCAAAGCAAACGGTGAAGGTCACATGGATGTTCGTGCGCTTCCCGATGCAATAAAGATTGATGAAAGCCGCTTCGTCTATAACGGAGCCATCGGATACCTGGTTTATGTCAATACCAATTTGGGACCCGGACAGGCCATCCAATACGATGTTGAGGCGTTAAAGTCTGCGATTGATTACATCGTCAAATACCATATCGAGGATCCGAAAGTCTATATCATGGCATGTCGTATCGGGCCGTTCATCGGTAAATACATCCGTAAGATTCACAGGCTCGGTGGCGAAGTATACATCAATCCCGACGGTCACGAGTGGATGCGTACGAAGTGGTCCAAACCAATCCGTGCATACTGGAAAAAGTCCGAGAAACTCATGGTAAAGAAGGCGGACCTTGTTGTCTGCGACAGTGTAAATATCGAAAAATACATTAAAGAAGAATATGCGAAGTTTGAGCCCAAGACCACGTTTATCGCCTATGGCGTGGAAGAAATAAAGTCCACATTAGCGGACGATGCACAAGAGTTTACAGGGTGGCTTGCGGAGCATGGCCTTGAGAAAGATAAGTATTATCTCGGTGTCGGACGCTTCGTTCCGGAGAACAATTTCGAAACCATGATTCGCGAATTCATGAAGAGTAAGACGGATAAAAAGATGGTCTTTGTGACCACTCCGAATCCGAAGTTATATGAGAAACTGGACAGTGAACTGCACTTTACGGATGATGCAAGAATTGTCTTCCCGGGCAGTGTTTACGACAGAGAACTTCTGAAAAAGATTCGTGAAAATGCATATGCTTATCTTCATGGTCACGAGGTTGGCGGAACCAATCCGAGCCTCCTTGAATCCCTTGCGGGCACGAAACTCAATCTTCTTTATGAAGTTGGATTTAACAAAGAAGTTGCCAAAGATGCTGCACTTTATTGGAATAAGGACGAGGGAAATCTTTCTTCGTTAATCGATAAAGCAGACGGATTATCTGCAGAGGAAATATCTCAGTTTGAAGATAAGGCAAAGAAGCGTATTGAAGACGCCTACAGTTGGCCCATTATTGTGAAGAAGTACCGGAAAATATGGAAACAGTAACGATTACTCAAAATACCATAGCAATCTGTCTTGCCTGCTACAACGGGGCTGAGTACATTAATGAGCAGCTTAAGAGTATTCTTGAGCAGACTTATACGGACTGGGTTTTGTTTGTAAGGGATGATGCTTCGACGGATGAGACTGCCGGAATAATCGAGCGTTACGCGTCCGAAAATTCCGGGAAAATCGTTGTTGTTCCGAACCCCGGTAAAGAGAATACCGGAAACGCGAAACAGAACTTTGCTCTCATCCTGAACTACGTAAAGGATAACTATAGCTTCAACTACTTTATGTTTTGCGACCAGGACGATTACTGGCTTCCGGAGAAGATTGAGAAAACCATGGCGTTGATGAAAGAAACGGAAAAGGATGCCACGAAACCGATTCTTGTGCATACGGACTTAAAGGTTGTGGATTCCGAACTGAATGAACTTGGAGATTCGTTTTTCAAATACAGGGCACTGAAACCCGATGTTAAAGATTTGTCGCATCTGCTTATTCAGAACAACATTACGGGCTGTACGATGATGTGGAACAAGGCGTTAAATGACCTGGTACACTTAGGCGACACAAACGTTGCCATGCATGACTGGTGGCTAACCTTAACGGCCTGCTGCTTCGGCGAGATTGCCTGCTTAAAGGAAAGCACGATTCTCTATCGTCAGCATGCCAATAACTCCATCG
Organism: Lachnospiraceae bacterium UBA3804; assembly: GCA_002368665.1. Taxonomy (GTDB): domain Bacteria; phylum Bacillota; class Clostridia; order Lachnospirales; family Lachnospiraceae; genus UBA3766. The sequence goes on along the minus strand of DFEK01000011.1, from coordinate 106,014 downwards.
GAGCGACGAAAGTTAATACTATCGGATTTATCTTTAAGAGACTCTTCGGCGGAAACTATGTCAAGAAAACGCTTGTGATGTCCGTGGATCAGGCAGGCTCGTATCTTAAGTATTATAAGGATTCGTTAAGTGAAGAGCAGACCAAATTGATGAAACTGTATGCCGACCTTTATCATCACAACAAGTTTGTGCGCGTCGGAAGAGTGATTAAACACAAGTTTTTAAAGCAGGGCTTTGTGCAGGTGGTCGGAGAACTGATGTATATCTAGGCAACGCAATCGGTGCAGAACTTTAGAGGAAATACTATGCTGAAAATGCTTTACTTATGCGCAATTGAATGGGAGTGGATTGCCCAGAGACCGCACTTTCTCGAAATGGAACTTGAAAAGCATTTCGAGATTACGGTGGCAAGCCCCGTTCATGTGCTTAAGAAGATTAAAAAACAAAGAAATACCAGGGTGCCGGACTCGTTCTTTACGTTTAACCTCTATCCCTATCAGGAGCGTGTGGGATTTCTGGCTGCACAGTCGAAGCGGGTCTTTCGTAAAAGAGCGGGTGATATAAATGCGTATGATATCCTCTGGCTTGGCTCTCCGTTGTTTATCAAATATGTTCCGGAAGACTACAAGGGAATGGTCATTTACGACTACATGGATGATACGATTTCCATGCAGACAAGCGAAGTCCTGATTAAAGCTTATACGGACCAGCATAATCGCCTCTGCGAAAGAGCGGATATCATTTTTGCCAGCAGTAATTATCTGATGAATTTACTTCCGGAAGGGGCGAAGAGTAAAGCTAGGCTTCTCAGAAACGCATTCCGGGGAGAACAGTTAATTCCGCCGGCTCAAAGTGGCGTTTCCGAAACCATACGCTTAGGTTATGTGGGTACGATTTCTTCGTGGATGGACTGGAAGACTATCCTGCAAAGCCTTGAGAATATTCCGAATCTTGAGTATCATTTCTGGGGACCTTCGGACGGGGAAACGCCTCAGAATGAGAAAATCTTCTACCACGGAGTGGTGGAGCACAGTAAGATTGCGGATGAAATTAAAGACATGGATGCCCTGCTTATGCCCTTCGTTGTCAACGACATCATTAAGGCGGTTGATCCGGTGAAACTGTATGAATATATCAGTTACGGCAAAACGGTCATCAGCGTGGGCTACGATGAAGTCCAAAGATTCGCTGATTTCGTCTGGTTATATTATTCTTCGGAAGAGTATATGAATATCCTGAAATTGCTGGGAGAAGGCAAGCTTGAAAGCAAGTATGATGAGGCTTCCCAGAAAGAATTTCTTGAGAACAATACATGGAGACACAGAGCCGAGCAGGCTCATGAAGACATTGCAAACACTTATGAATTAAGAGGTTGAAGATGAGCAATATTAACCCGGAAGAGTACTTAAGGGAAAAAGAACAGGAACTTGCCAAGAGCGCCGAGGAATGTGCAAACCGTGACAGGGCGATGGCCAAAGCCAGAGAGTACTGTTATCAGATCAATTCCGAGAAGGCGTTTCGCGCGTCGCTTTTGCTTTATCGTTTTATTACCCAGGCTTGTTCCAAGGATAAAGCGAAACGCAAACAGTTCTGGAAGCTGGTCAGAACGCGCCTAAAAGGCGATAAAATCGGCGGTGCCATTACCAAAGATGACGGTTTCAACTACATCATCAATACGGCCAAAATGCTGAATGTAAACGATTATTCCTCGGGTTCGGCGGGAGAGTTATCGAACATCATTGTTCCCGGCGGACTGAATTTCAGAACCTGGGAAATCGTGAAGAAAGAGTATTCCAAGGTGGATATTATCATTCTGTCCGTAATCGCCTATAATTTCCGTTTCCAGCGTCCGCAGCAGTTTGCAAAACGCTTTGCGCAGAACGGACACAGGGTTTTCTATGTGAATAACGATTTCGACCGCAAAGACGGTGTGGAAGAAATCTATGATAACCTTTATACGGTGGACTTCTATTCTCCGATCTGCCCTGCGATTTTCTTTGCGGACAGCGAAGAGAAGATAGAGTGGCTCAATAATTCGTTGAAACAGATTGTGACTCAATATGCAATCAATGATGCGATTATTATCGTGGACTACCCCAACTGGGTGGATACGGCGCTTTATCTTAGGAATGAATTCGGCTTTAAGATCATCACGGACTACATGGATGACTACACGGGCTTTATGACGACGGCTTCCGATGCCCTGAAGGAAAACTGCATCAGACTGCTTACGGAAAGCGACCATGTGGTGACCAGTTCGAATTTCTTAAACGAGATTGCCACGAAGTATACGGACAAAACTTCGATTATCCGAAACGGTACGGAAACGGAACACTTCATGGTTTCCTCCGAAAGAAGCGCGAACGAACGCCCTGTAATCGGCTATTACGGCGCAATTTCGGACTGGTTCGATTACGAAAAGGTCTGCTATGTGGCGAAGAATATGCCGGACTGTGATATCGTTTTAATCGGCGAAGTGTCAAATAATAAGAATAAATTCAAGAACTATGATAATATTAAACTGCTTGGAGAGAAGAAATACGATGTGCTTCCCGGGAAACTGGAGAAGTTTGATGTCTGCCTGATTCCGTTCGATACAAGCACGGATTTAATCAAGGCGACTAATCCCGTTAAGTTCTATGAATACTTAAGTGCCGGAAAGAAGGTTGTTACCACCGAGATTCCGGAACTGGAACCGTTCAAAGACGAATACGTCTATATGTCAAACGACAACGAGAAATTCCTCGAATACGTACGTTTATGTGTAGAAGGAAAAGATACGTTAAAAGGGCCTGCGGAATGCGTCGAGTTTGCAAGACAGAACGACTGGCAGAAGAGGTATGAAGACTTTTATACCGGTCTTTCCAAAGTTTATCCGAAGATCAGTATTGTTGTTCTTACTTACAACAATCTGGATCTTAATAAAGAATGTATCCGTTCCGTTTTGGAAAGGACGGCTTATCCGAATTATGAACTGATTGTTCTAGACAATCATTCCACGGACGGAACCGTGGAATACCTAAAAGAACTTCAGAGTATGAATCATCCGAACTTACGGATTATTCTGAACGAGGAAAACAGCGGATTTGCCGGTGGAAACAATAAGGCAATCGAGACTGCCGAAGGAGAGTATATTGTTCTTCTGAACAATGATACTCTGGTGACCAGAGGATGGCTGACGAACTGGGTGAAGCACTTTATCGATGATCCAAAGGTTGGCATGGTGGGCGCCGTGACCAACTCCATCGGAAACGAAGCCATGATCTCGGTAAACTATAAGAATAAAGCGGAACTTGATTCTTTTGCCTACCAGTATACACTTGCCCATAAGAACGAAGTATACCGGGATATTGACCGTATCGCTATGTTCGGTGTTATGATACGTAAGAGCATTATCGACAGGTATGGTGCACTGGATGATGCCTACAAAGTCGGTATGTTTGAAGACGACGATTACGCCATGGTGGTAAAGAAGGCGGGATATGAGATTTATCTTGCGGAGGATGTTTTCGTTCACCATGTGAACAACGCGTCCTTCAAAAAGCTCGAGAGCAAAGAGTACAAAGAGATATTCGAAAAGAATAAAGCCTATTACGAAAAGAAATGGAATACGAAATGGGAGATGCCAAAATACCGTGCCGGTGTGGAATATAACTCCAATGAAGGTATGATGGTCGAACCCAAATAAAGACAGGATATGAGGTAACATGATGAAACAGTTGCGTGAGTTATGGCAATACAGGGAGATGGTGTTCAGCCTTGTAAGAAGAGATTTGAAATCCAGGTATAGGGATTCCGTGCTTGGCTTCCTTTGGATGTTTTTAAATCCCCTTCTTCAGCTGTGCATCTATACGATTGTATTCTCAATCATTATGAGGATGAATATCGAGAAATTCTATCTCTTTCTCTTTGTCGCTTTGGTGCCCTGGATTTTCTTCAGCACCTGCTTAAGCGGCGGAGCGAAGGCGGTCCTGAACGAAAAAGACCTGGTAAAGAAGATTTATTTCCCGAGAGAGGTGCTTCCCCTTTCCTATACCATCAGCCAGTTCGTGAATATGCTCTTAAGTTTCATCGTGGTATTCGCTGTGGTTTTAATCAGCGGAATGGGTCTGAATTTAAAGGCCCTATGCTATCTGCCGTTAATCATGCTCATTGAATTTTTGTTTGCACTTGGTGTTGTGTATATTGCTTCGGCACTGACGGTTTATTTCAGGGATTTGGAGCCTTTTTTGCAAATTGTTGCCATGGGCTGGATGTATTTAACTCCGATCGTTTACCCTGTCGATGCCGTTCCGGAGAAGTTTGTGAGACTGTTTTATCTTAATCCGATGACGTCCATTACGATAGCGTACAGAGACATTCTCTACTACGGAAAAGTTCCGGATATGCTGACACTGCTTAATGCAATCATCCTGGGTGTGGTTGTCTTTATCGTCGGAAAGATTTTGTTCGCCGTATTACAGAAAGGATTTGCGAGGGAGTTTTAATGAAGCCTGGAAATGCGATAGAAGTTAAAGATGTCAAAATTAAATTCAAGAATTACCACGACAAAAGCAACACCTTAAAGGACAGGGTGATTCACTGGAAACGAAATAAGTATGAGAGTTCATGGGTACTTAAGGGAATCAGTTTCGAAGTAAAGAAAGGTCAGGCGCTGGGCCTTATCGGTTCCAACGGATGCGGTAAAAGTACGACCCTAAAGATGCTCACCAGAATTCTGTATCCGAACTCCGGTAAAATTGAATTGTCGGGTCGTGTCTCCAGCCTTTTGGAACTCGGTGCGGGCTTTCATCCGGACTTAAGCGGACGGGAGAATATATTCATCAATGCTTCCGTTTTCGGCCTTTCCCGTAAAGAAATCAAGAACAGACTGGATGACATTATTGCGTTCTCCGAACTGGAAGAATACATCGACAATCCCGTCAGAACCTATTCGTCGGGTATGTATATGAGACTTGCGTTCTCGGTTGCCATCAACGTGGATGCGGATATTCTTCTGATTGATGAAATTCTGGCGGTCGGCGACATTACCTTCCAGGATAAATGCTTTAACCGTCTTATGGAGATTAAACAGTCCGGTACTACAATTGTAATTGTATCGCACTCCATGGATCAGATTGAACGAATCTGTGACAAGTGTATCTGGATCTGTGACGGTCTGATCAAAGAAGAAGGCACTCCCCTGGAAGTACGCATGAAGTACCTTGATTATATGCGTTCCAAAAAGATTCTGAAGGAAGGAAACAATGAAGAAAACGAAGACGCGGTCGGAGAAGTGGTATTCGAAAGTGCGTCTCTTACGGACATGTCCGGCAATCATAAGGGCGTTTACTTTATCGGAGACGAACTGAAACTGCGCCTTGATTTATTTGCGGTCGGCCTGTTTGAAGGATATCAGATCGAAGTCAATCTGGTAAGGGTGGACGGTGTATTCTGCTACGGAGTTTCCACTTCCACGGATCAGATTGAATGCAAACCGTGGGAGGGACGGAAGAACTTTACGATTGTTTTCTCGGAAATGAACCTCCTTCGCGGAAAATACTACTTTGACCTTCATATCATCGACAATCAGGGCGTTACCGCATTGTTTGAAGGCAAAGTGGCTGAGTTTGAAGTGGAGAATCAGAGAAGTGAGAGAGGTATGGTATACCTTAAACACGAATGGATAAAGGAATAAACTATGTATCAACTCGAACATACAAAAGAATTCTATCTGGACAGTCCCTGGAACCTGCCTTACCGCAGAAGAATCGAGAAACTGAAAGAGGCCAAAAAACTCGGTAAGAAAACGGTGGCTTATTTGTACGGGGGCTTTGACAGCAGTACGTTTCGTTACCGTGGGTACAACGTTGCCGGAACCTTGGAGTACAGCCTCTATTGGGCCGGAGCATGTTTTGAGTATCAGGATCGTATCGATTTGGCGTGCAATCTGGATGCTGTCGATGTATTGATTATTATCCGGTGCGAGCAGGATGAGAAGATGGATGAATTCATGGCAGAAGTGAAGAAAGCCAATATTCCGGTCGGCTATGACATCGATGATTTAGTGTATGATCCGAGGTATGTGGAGGATTTATGTACCGCTATCGGTGTATCGGAATTTGCCATGAAAGATGCATGGTCCGAGTATATGAAACGAATAAGGACTGTAGCGGAACAAAGCGATTTCTTTATCTCGACAAATGAATTCTTATCCGGATATCTTAATGTCGATTTTTCCAAGCCCTGCTACGTGTTGCACAACTATTTAAACTGGTATCAGGAAAGGGTTTCGGAAGAGTATTTTAATCAAAAACAGAAGATGCGTTCCGAGAAGCCTTTTGAGATCGGCTATTTCAGTGGTTCGCCGACACATGTGAAGGATTTCATGGTTGCGATGCCGGAGATTGAAAAGTTCCTGCATGCGCATGATGATACGGTTTTAAAGATTGTCGGATATATGAATTTCCCGGAGAACTGGAGGAAACTGGTGGATAACGACCGTGTTCGTTTCGTGCCGTTTAAGCCTTTTGTGGACCTGCAGTTTGAACAGGCCAAGAGCGATGTTAACGTTGCACCGTTAATCAATAATATCTTCTCAAACTGCAAATCGGAACTGAAGTATTTCGAGTGTGCCATTGTGGGAACGATAACCTGCGCAAGCCCGGTCTATACGTATAAGTGCGCCATCTCGCAGGGAGAGAACGGATACATCTGTGAACCCGGAGAATGGTTGGATTCACTGGAGAAGATTTACCGAATGAGCGATGAGGAAGTACGCTTAAAACAGCAGGAAATCAGGGAAGTGGCATTGAAGGAATATTCCTGCAGAAACCAGCTTAAGCTGGTGGAGGATATTTTGGACGAAGTCGTTGGTATGTAAGGAGAAAATCAGATGGGTATGGAAGAACAGTTGGAAGAAAAATACAAACTTAAGCTTGCCGAAAGAGAAGAATACTGGCAGAAGATCTATGATGCCGAAGTGGAAAAAAGACGTTTCTACGAGGATAAGTATCAGATTCAGGAAGTGGATATCGAAGTGCACAGGGAATTGGAGCATTATAAGAAAATGTCCCGTAAAAACGGCATCGGTTGGAATACCTTAAGGCTTTTCGGGACCGCATATGCGATGAACATGAGCGAATTTATCAAGGAGAAGCTTCGCACCAAAAAGGAAAGCAAGCGTCTGCTTAAACTGGATAAGGAGTATTGGAAGCCCATATTTGAAGCAGAGTATTACGGCCAATCCAATCCGGATGTTGCGCAGAAATGCAAAAACGACCCTGATCTTTTGCTGAAGCATTTCATTGTCAGAGGCATGTTTGAGGGCAGAAGAGGAAACAGGGACTTTGATGTGTATATGTATATTGAACTCAATCCCGATGTTGTCCAGGAAATCAAAAATGACATCAGAGAGTGCTATTTGCACTATCTTGACAAGGGACGCAGAGACGGCAGAAGAGCAAAGCAATGGTAAAATCGGGACTCGGTAAACTCCTTAAACATTATAACGAAGAGAGAAACAGTGGGATTGATTATACTCGCTGTTTTGCTGACCGCAACTCTTCGGACGGGAGTGAATATGCTGGTTGACCGGATGCTGCCCATGGAAGATGTGACGATTCGCAGGGCAGACAATGTGGTCGGCCGGTGTATTTTTATTTTGTATGAGGTTGTATGAGGAGTATGCGGAAAATAAGGACGAGTTGTTCCTCGCCCTGAATATCCGTGGCTGGTATTCATGTCGGCTTTATGGAGCGTGTTTGTCTGTGGTCTCTTCCCGGGATTGTATGAACAGTTGCGAGGAGAGAAGGCGAAAAGGATCCATGTGGTGGTTATGGTAATCATAATGCTGACTTTCCAGAGAATGTATCTGACGAGCGCACTGATGGACACCTTTGGAATGCTCGCTTTCTTTGCGTTTGTTTATTTCCTTTGCCTGACCGTTCACGGAAAGCACAGAATTCTTTACGGCATTTTGGCCGGGACATTTGCACTGATTACCTGCAGCCTTCGAATGGCACATCTTGTCGGTGTGATCGGATTCGTGGTTTATTATCTTGTCAGGGCAATTGTAAAGAAGGAAAAACTTAAGAAAGTGATTCCCGGGATGCTGCTTGGAGTTCTTGCGTTTTTAATCCTTTGCATACCACAGTTTATGATTAACACGCACAGGAACAGCTACAGTCTTTTACCGCCGAATACAGACGGTATTCTGTTCGGACAGTCCGCAACTACATGGAGTTCCGATTATGCGATGGCTCACGGTAACATTGCATATCCGCTTCTGGCAACGGACGATCAGATGCTAACCATGAAGGTGCAGCATTATGACAATGATGTTCCGCTGACAAGGGCGCAGATACTGGATGTCTATGCCGATTCTCCCATGGATACTCTGATGGTTATTCTGAAAAGAGCATTAATCGGTTACGATCAGAAAACCAATATCGCGTTTCCGGGAGATAATAACGTGCCCTGGAGGGAGACAAAGGGAATGCTGTTCAGCCTAGGTCATTATTTCCTTTTGTTCTCCGGATTTTTTGCCCTGGCATGGAATAAAAGTCTTTCGAAACACGAGAAATGGGTTGCGTGGCTGATGCTTCTGTTACTGGTATTGCCGGAAACCTTTATGAAGATAGAATGGCGATATATTCTGCCGGGATACTTTATTATTTATTATCTGTTTACCTTTGCTTTCGTCGATCCTGTTTTGGTCGATAAGGAGAAAAGAATTGCGCTGCTGGAAAAGACATATTATCTTATCCTGCTTTGTGTATTCATGTTTTTGTATCTGATGATGAGCTTTACATTTTTGGCATAATCTTTACCGGGAAAATAGTTGTAGCGTAATGAAACCATCCGAAACCTCCAAACTTCACATTGAACTCATTATTGCGTTTGTTCTCTACCTGGGACTGAGCGCTTACTTGATATACATTCACGAGCCCTGGCGTGATGAAATTCACGCCTGGCTGATGGCTAAGAACATGTCCATACCGGAACTGATTCGCTTCAGCAGACATGAGGGCCATCCGGTTTTATGGCACATTCTGCTGATGCCGTTTGCGAAGACCGGTGCGCCTGTCTGGACGATGAATGCGCTCAGCAGCCTGATTGTTGCCATAGCGGCTTTTTTCTTTCTGTTTCGTACGAAACTGCATTCCGTTCTGAAAATTGTTATTCTCTTTACGATTCCTTTTCTCTATATTTTCTCGGCCATAGCAAGGAATTATTGCCTGGTTTTGCTCGGCGTTGTTCTGGTTGGCGTATTGTATGAGAAACGATATGAGAAGCCGGTTCTCTACAGCCTTCCGATTATGCTTCTTGTATTCTCCCATGCACTTGCCTGGGGCTTTGTTGCGGGCCTGACCATCACGTTCCACGTAACGGAACTGATCAAAGGAATCGCGGGAAAGAGTAAACTTGAGAAGAAGAGTGTTCGAGGAATTGTTATCGGTTTTGTCGGGATTGCCCTCTGTTCCGTCTTTGCGGTTCTGACGCTTGCCGGTGAAAGAAACAGCGGATACATGACATATCGAACACCGGATACTTACCGGATGGTAATCTGCCTGGTTGCGATTGCGGTTCTTCTGCTGGCATATTCACTAATCTTTAGTCGGGAAACGATTAAGGAAAGTCTTGTTATTCTGACGACGAATCTTTTCATGGTGTTGATTATTTTCACGGTCTATTCCGCATTGATTTTGGAAAGAGAGATGCTGGTGAATGCGTTTCTTCTGTTCTGGATTATTACCTGCTGGAAGAAGCCGGCATGGAAACCTCTTGTTTCCTGGGGGATTGCGTTTGTGTTTCCTCTGATCTTTCTGGGAAGCGGACTGCAGTATTACAATACGCTAAAAGTAGACAGAACATGGTATTACTCCGGGGCGCAGCAGATGGCTGCGTATATCAATGTATTTCTTCCCGAAGAGGAAGAAATCCTGGTGGATTCCGGTGCGATTTGTCAGACGATTGTTCCCTATACAGACAAAAAACTGTATGATATTCTGTATCAGGCTGAAATAGAAGATTCACTCTACCATGTTTTCAATATCGAAGGATCGGAAGAGGCGGTAAAAGACATAGAGAATCATTCCGAGTACAAAGGGAAATACATCATCTGTGCTTTCGCTTTCGAGGAGTATGATACGGACCGGTTTGAACAGATTTTCGAAACCGATATGCCGATTGAGAACGAACAGTACACGCTGTATTACATACACTAAACACAATGAACAACACTGTTTCAAACAACCGCACCAAGACGCTTTTTGGCATCACCCTTGTGATGCTACTTGTATTGTGCGCTGTTTCCGCGGTAAAACGCATCTTTGTCGGTCTCGATGTCGATGAAGAATATGCCGTAACCCTGGCCTATCGCATCGCCAAAGGAGACATCCTGATGAAGGAGATGTGGGAGCCACATATGCTTTCGGGGCTTTTGCTTGCAATTCCAGCGTGGCTCTTTATGACGATTCGCAAGGATACGGAATTTCTGATTGTGGCACTGCGTATCTTTGGAGTTCTGTTGCAGGCTTTTACCTGCTTCGTTTGGTACCGTGTCTGGAGAAAGAAGACCAATCCTTTCATGGCATTATTATCGGCAGGACTGATCTTCATGGTGCTTCCGAAGTTTATTCAGACACCCGAGTTTGCCAATGTACAAATCTGGTTCTTACTCTTAACCGGACTCTTTATTATGACAGCAGATGAGGGTAGAAGAAAGGGCTTCTATGTTCTTGCCGGAATCGCTTACGTCTTTGTTCTTCTGACTTATCCGACATGTATTGTTCTGCTTCCGTTATATTTGATTCTTCTGGCCAAAAAGAAAGGGATTCTTTCCTTCCTTGCTCCGATAGTTTTATTCGGCGCAGGGTTCTTCATTTATGTTCTTACGGCTGTGGGACCGGATACGGCACTCTCAAGTGTAAGTTACATTCTCGCCGATGATTCACATTCCGGCGGAATGGGAGAGAAGTTCTTGGGCTACCTTGGCGAACTGCCGATAATGCTTCTGTATCTGGTCATCTATGCAGCTGTTGCGCTGGCTGTATCGGTGTTGATTGCACTGATTACAAAGTCTGCAGACAAAGAGGGCGGCATTGGAATTAAATCCCGGGCGTTCGTAAGACTGACACCGGCAGTTTTCGTCGCAGTTTCATTTCTGGATCAACTACGTTTCTGGTTCATTCTTCATACACCGAACGTGCATCCGCAGTACAGATTCGCTGCACTGTTTATTGCATCGATTGTCCTGTATGCTACACTTAATCGGGAGAAGAAAAGTAAGTTTGGCGAAGCCTTCGGAGTTTTCGTTATTGCTTCCTGTATTGCCATGCTTGCGATACTGACATTAACCAACCTGGATGTTAAGGCTACCCTGGTGCACCTTCTTCCGGCAGGTTTGTTCTGGATTGCAGTGGCGGGAGATTACTGCGAAGAAAAAACTTCGTTAAAGGCCGTAACCGTGGCAGCAGCCTTTATCATTCTTTGCATAAATTGTTTCGGCCAAACCTATTTGGTTCGAATTAATAATGAAGGGGCACATGAGGATCTGCACTTTGGAAAGAAATTATCTATATTTGGACCATCTAAGAGAATCTATTGCGGATACTGGGACGGAGAAGAGAAAAATGTAAATTACGACCACATCCGCAGTTTAATTCCGGAAAGAAGTAAAGTGTTGTATGTTGGAGTTGGAACCACAACCTACCTGATCGGAAACATGGAAGTTTGCACTCCCTCGGTAATCAGCACTCCTTCGTTTAACCGTAACACCATCGAATACTTTAACCGTAATCCGCAGAAAATGCCGGAGTACATCATCATCGAGAATTCTTACCTCGAGGATAACCGCTATGTCTCTGCTGAGTTCAGAGACTGGCTGGATGAGTTGTGTGAGGGCGGAGTAGAATCGACGGGAGAGTATATTTCGATTATTAAGATAAATAAGTGATTATCATGACAGAAACACAGAAGAAACAATCTAAGAGAATAACGGCAGAGGGAGCCTTCCTTTTGGCTCTTTTGGTCCTTGCGCTCTTGGCAGGCCTTAAAACCGTCTTTGTCGGAATTCAGAAAGACGAAGAGTATGCCTATTCCATGGCCTATCGTCTGATTTGTTCGGACAGACTTCTTCTGCAGGTCTGGGATCCTCACCAGACGTCGGCGTTTCTTCTATCCGGTCTGGAATGGTTATTCATTAAAATCACCGGCGGTACGACTTACATCGTGTTGTTCTGTCGCTTGGCCACCTTGACTTTGCACATCGGTATCAGTGTATATCTCTTTGATACATTTAAAAGAATTACGACGAAGTATTCCGCGGCTCTGTGCGCGGTTTTATTCTATATCATCGTGCCGAAGGAATTCATGACGGCGGAGTTTTCACTGATGATGTCCTGGTTTATGGCATTGTTTGTGTTATCGCTTCTGCGTGCTGCAATATTCACGAAAGAAGGAAAGGATGGTCGTGCAATTGCGGACATTCTTCTTTGCGGAGTATGGATTTGTGGGCTTGTCTTATCTTATCCGTCCTGTATTTTGGTAGCACCCGTAGCACTGATTGGCATTATTGTGTTCAGAAAAAAACTGCCGAAACTTTCGGTACTTTACTTCCTTCTACCGATTATCCTCATAGGTGGAGGCTATATTGCATATCTGCTTTCCTACATGACTCCGTCCGTGATCATGGAAAGAGTCCGTGACGTTCTGGATGCCTGCGGATCGCATGAGTTCAATATGCCGGGCAAGGCTCTCTACAACGGAAAGCATTTCCTGCTTATGATTGGCCTTTCCGCCGGAGCGTTTGCCTTATCCTGGCTTGGCTCTTTGATAGTACTGAAAGCTCGTGGTACAAAGAAACTTCCGGGCTTTGCCAATACCATTCTTATATCGGCTATTCTCGGAGTGGTTGCCCGAATTGTGATTATCTTCCTGCCTTATTTTGATACTCATGTAACTAATTCTTACGATTATTTCTTTTTCTTCCTGATTCTGTTTGGTGGAATTGCAATATTGATCCGTAACCGAAAGAACTTAAGCGAAAGTGAAAAGATTATGTCCTTCGGACTGATTTTCAGCTTTGTCGGATATGTGGCGGTTTTGCTTCTGACCAATCTGACCGTATTCACTTCGATTCGCTATGTGACATCGGCATTTGCTATCTGCCTGTATTTCCTGTTAAGAAGGGGAGTGGAGAGTGGAGAGACTGCTGAGAAAGAAACTGCACATAATGTTCCAGCGAAACCGAAGAAAGCGGGCACTAACAAAACCGCGTTTCCGGCACTGATTCTTGTCTTCTTACTCAGTTTCACCAATCTCGTGTATTACATGTCAAATAATGGATATATCTGGAACATCTCCAAAATCGGAACCATCGTAAAATCCGGAGCAGGCAAAGGCATCCTTACGGAATACATGGTCGGATATATTGAAAACAAGGTAAACGAAGACTGGGCAGAACTGATTCATGATGGAGATGTGGTTTTAATTTGGGATGAATCCTCCCTCTATTACCTGAATAAAGATGTCAAAGTTGGTTCCTATACCACAATCTCCACACCGACTTATACGGTGGAATCCATTAAGAAGTTCTGGATGAACAATCCGGACTCCTTCCCCAACGTCATCGCCGTTTCCTGCTGGTTCGGCGAAATCCACATAGAAGGCGACTACTCCGAGTTCTATAACTGGATTGAAAACGAATACGGCGCGGACGAAGTAATCGACAGGGATTATTACCGCTATTTCATCCGCAAATCGCCCGTTGACTAACGCGGATAATGTTTGCTATACTATATTATGTGTATAAATGGGTTTACTGTGCCCATATATTAGTTTGTGAAAACCAAAATATTAGGAGAAAATCATGAACAGAAAAGAAAACTACGAAGAACTGGAATTGGAAATTATCGAGTTTGAGGCTGAAGATATCATCACTACAAGTAATGACCCGGATCAGACCACTAGAATTTAATGGAATCAATCTCTGGAGGAGAAAAAGATGGAAAAGCGTTCGAGTATGAATAAGATTTTTGGCAAAGCCATAGTACTGTTGGCGGTAGCGTTAGTTGTATTACGTGTTAGTACAATTAGTTCTTTTGCAGCGCAGGATAGCGATGGTACAATAGATCATCCTTATACTACTCAAGCCGAATTGGCACAGGTTCTTAGAACGGCGTTGATGTCACATGTTGAAACCACGGATAAAATTTATTTTGCCTTTGATGGTGTGACATTTCATAGTTTAGATGAAATGGATGCATATCTTGGTGATATTTATGATATGGCATTGGCGCACGATCATATCAATCTCACTCCAAATGCTGCGGATTTTATTAGAGAGAATATGAATACGCATGGTTATACAATGGGAGGATCTTATTATCAGGAAGGTGACGTGAAGACATATGTTAATCAGTATGTTATCTTCAATCTCACTTACCGAATGACCGTAGACCAGACAAGCGAGGTATATACAACTCTTAATACGGCAGTTTCCAGCATTATTTCTGATGGTATGACAGATTTTGAAAAGTCTAAAGCAATTTATGCGTATGTAAGAGATCATGTTACGTATGATTATGACGGTGCAGCCTCTGGTGCCTCTTATTGTCATACCACTCATGCGGCAGCATGTACCGGAAAAGCAGTTTGTCAGGGATATGCATCTATGTTTTATTACATGATGCTTCAGGCCGATGTTGACTGCCGAGTTGTTACGGGAGAAGGTAATGGCGGGCCTCATGCATGGAACATTATTAAGATTGGCGATGCATGGTATAATGTGGATGTTACATTTGATTCAAGTTCAAATCAGGATTATGCTTTCTTCCTTTTCTCAGATGATACATTTGCGACATCTGATTATGGAACACATCTTAGAGATGCTCAGTATAAGACCACTGCTTTTACTACAGAACATCAAATGTCTTCATCTGACAACCCGTTTGCTGATTTGAGTGCTGTTACGTTGGGTGGTTGCTCGATGTTCTTGGGAAATTATATAATTTTGAAATGTACTTTTGATGATTTAACTGGTTTGGAAGATGCCAAGGTCTTCTTTACTTTCCCTGAGAGTGCTGGAACTTTATATAATCGGAGTATTCGAGTAGGTGCAATAGCTCCGGATCAAGATGGAAAATGGACTTACCAGTGCAGAATTCCTGCAAGATGTATGACTGATAGTATTCAGGTTCAGATTGCTTTTGGAAATAACAAGAGTACAGCATATGATGTTTCAGCGCGACAATATGCAATGTCAGTATTTAGCAGTACAAGTAATGTTAGTTATAAAGATTTGATGGTGGCCTTATTAACCTATGGTGCATATAGTCAGAAGTTCTTTGATTACAAGGAGGAGGATCTGGCTAACAATCAATTACATATGGATCCTGTTCAGAATGAAGAATGCAATGTTCCGTATACATATGAAAAACTTGGAAAAGGTTTTTCTAGGCCGGCTAAAAGTCAGGGTATCGCGTATGATTCCTCCAGTTTGTTACTGAAGTATACAATTAGTTTAAGACATTATTTCATTATTGATGATGCGGATTCCAGAGCATCCTATACTTTCGAGGTAAATGGTGAGCAGGTAGCTGCGCAAGGACAGGGTAATGAGATTTATATTCAAATTGATGGAATTGAAGGCATGAATTTGAATAAGAACCAAGTAGTAGTTGTTAAGAAAAACGGTACACCTGTTTGGACGGATGGATTTAATTATACACCGATGGATTATGTTAAAATCGTATCTGCCAAAAAGGCAGCTTCTGATCCTGCAGTTTCTGTAGAACTTTCGGATTTATCCAAAGCATTGTATATCTATTGGAGAGTTCAAATTAAATATTTTAACGGACATAGCGAAAACTATCAAGCCGATTGGGATGCGACAGATAGGTATCCTTTACCTGATTTGTTCTAATCGATATCATTATAAATACAATCCACATCACACAAATGGTGTGATGTGGATTTATAATTAATATAAAGAGTGAAAAATGAAGAATAAAAAAAGCGTAATTATAATTACCGCAATTTTAATTGTATTAGTGGTTGCTTGCGCAGTTATAGTTATAATTATTAAAAACAAGAATACTCAGAATGAACTAGAAAATACCTCTGTCCCGGTTGTTCAACTGGATCTAAATCGGAGTGATAAAACATCAGAGGTTGCTTCTGAAGAAGAGAAGCGGACGGATGCTAAGTCTGAGAAAGAACCTGCAGAGAAAACGTCTGAAGATACTGAAAAGAAAGCTGGTGGTAAGGTGACGGTATCATCTGAGAAGACATCAGAAAAGGCTTCTGAAAAGACATCCGAAAAGAGTTCGGCAACCAAGCCGGAAGACATGCCGAAAATAGTAATTGAAAACAAGGGTGAAGAACCGGTTATTCCGAAAGAGAAGAGCAGTGAACCAGTTATTGATAGTAAAGAGGATGGCATTCAGCTTCCGTTTGTTCCTTACGAAGAATTAAAGAAATATTAAAGTTTTCTCGGCAGGCAGATTACTGCCTGCCGTTTTACTTTTAGAAACAGATGATTAAAGCCTATCGTATCGCAGAACTGAATATAGAGATCTCCTCCCTCTACGAGCACGTACATCGCTACTGTGAGTGCTATGAGGCCGGGGAGAACGCAGGAGAGCCTGATATTCGCGTAGAGATTACAGAAGACGATATTGAGGCCGAGAGAGCTTTTTCCGACCGTACAAGGGCCAGGGAAGGACGCTTGGCACTGGTTCCGACGGATGATTACCTTGAAGAACTGGCAGTATATCGTAAGATTTGCGAGAAATTGCCGTACTATGATCGTTTCCTCTTCCACGGATCGGCTTTGGCTATGGATGGCGAAGGTTTTCTCTTTACCGCGCCCAGCGGAACGGGAAAGTCGACTCATGCGAGGCTCTGGAGAGAAGTTTTCGGTGATAAAGTGTCCATGATTAACGATGACAAGCCTGTTATCGGCATACAGGGCAACGAAATCCGTATCTTCGGTACCCCTTGGAACGGGAAACACCGCCTTGGCACGAATACATCGGTACCCCTAAAGGCAATCTGCTTCCTTGAAAGAGGAGAGAATAATTCCATTCGTGAAGTTTCAAAGGCAGAAAACCTTCCAAAACTATTGGGTCAGGTCTTCAGACCCTCCGATAAAGAGGCTTTAAGCTGTGTTTTACAGCTGACGGATCGCATGACCGACATGGTCAAACACTACATCTTGACCTGCAACATGGATCTCGAAGCTGCAAGGGTTTCTCATGATATGATGGCAAATTTGAAGAAATAATCCGAACAAATACAAGATTATGTATGGAAAGGAACGAAAAATGAAATTAAATGACGATTTTATAGTACATATCTCGGATGACGAAACTTTGTTGGTTCCGGTAGGAGGAAGTGACTTCTCCGGCATTGTAAAAGGCAACAAAACGCTGCAAATCATCCTTGAATGTCTGCAGAAAGACACGGATGAGGATAGAATTGTTCAATTTATGAAAGACAAATTCGATGCTCCGGAAAACGTGATCCGTGCGGATGTGCAGAAAGCATTGGCCAACCTTCGCAAAGTCGGTGCGCTGAACGAATAAAGGAGATGCTGCGTGAATATTCCCGAGTATCTGAAAGAAAATAAGACATTAACTTACTCCAATGTGGGCGTTAGTATGCTTCCGCTGCTCAGGCAGGGGAGGGATACTTTTACGGTTACGGAGAAGGAAGAGTATTTCAAAGTAACGGGAGAGAGGCGTTTCAAGGCAGGCGATGTGGTTCTGTATTTAAGACCACCGAAGAGTTATGTGCTTCATCGGATCATTGAAGTCAGGAAAGACGATTACATTATACTGGGTGATCACTGTATTTCCAAGGAATATGGCATCAAAGATGAAGATATCATGGGAATCATGACTGCTTTTTCAAGGGATGGAAAGAATCATACGGTGGAGGAAGCATCCTATTTACGATATACGAAGCGGACTTTGCGATTTTACCCCGTAAGAGTTTTCTTTCAGAAACTGCTCGGCCGGGGCAAGCACGCAGTAAGAAAGGTTATCAAACC
This sequence comes from Lachnospiraceae bacterium UBA3804, assembly GCA_002368665.1. Lineage (GTDB taxonomy): Bacteria > Bacillota > Clostridia > Lachnospirales > Lachnospiraceae > UBA3766. The sequence goes on along the minus strand of DFEK01000011.1, from coordinate 87,977 downwards.
TCATGGCAGATAAAGAGGCGAAACAACCGAAGAAAAAGATTAGCCGCAATACCCTGAACTGGATATACAAAGTATCCGGTAAGCAAAAATGGTATGTTGTGGCTTTGTCAGTTGTTCAGACGATCAGCGGTCTGTCCGGTGTGGTTTATGCGCTCTTTCTGCGCTACATCATCGATTCCGCGGTGGCGGGCGACAAGAAAGGCTTCCTGATCCATGCAATCCTTTTTGGGGTGGTTACGGTAATCCAGATCATTCTTAATCTGGTTTCTTCGCATCTTACCGAGATTTCCCGAAGTTCTCTAGAAAATGCCTTCAAGGAAAGGCTCTTTCAAAATATTTTGGTTCGTGATTTTGCGAGAATCTGTGCGGTTCACTCCGGAGAGTGGATGAATCGTTTGACCAATGATACTTCTGTTGTGGCCAATGCGGTAACGGATATTCTGCCCGGGCTTATGGGCATGCTGGCCCGGTTCATCAGTGCTGTCGCAATGATTGTACTGATTGATTGGCGCATTGTAGCCCTTATGGTGCCTGTTGGAATCATTATGGCAATCGTTGCTTATGCATTTAGAAGCCGCCTGAAGGCACTTCATAAGGAAGTGCAGGAGAAAGACGGCCTTCTTCGTATTTTCCTGCAGGAAAATATCGCAAGCCTCATGCTGGTTCGTTCGTTCTCGGCGGAGGAGGAGATAGCAACGGAGGCCGCCGGACATATGGCGGACCACAAGAAAGTCAGAATGAAGAAAAATACTTTCTCCAATTTCACCAGAATTGGCTTCTGGTTTGCGATGAACGGTATGTTCTTCCTGGGTGTTGTCTATGGCGGTATCGGAATCTTACACGGAACCATCACTTACGGTACATTAATGGAGATTACCCAGTTAATTCGCCAGATTCAGATGCCTATTATGAATATCACAGGAGTCTTTCCACAGATCTTTACAATGACTGCCAGCGCCGAGCGATTGATGGAAGTGGAGCAGTATGTCGCTGATGAAGAGAAAGCCCTTTCACCTTCTGAAGTAAAGGATTTCTACGACACCTCTTTAAAAGCCATCGGCGTAAGGAATCTTGGCTATACTTATTATCCGCCTTCAGATCAGGGAGGAACGTTCAGTAAAGAGGGCATGCCTCCTGCAATCAGCAACATCAGCTTGGAGGTCGTAAGAGGACAGATTGTGGCTTTTACCGGTCACTCCGGATGCGGCAAATCCACGGTTTTGAAGCTTCTTATGAGCATTTATCCGCAGGATGAAGGTGAAAAATATATCACATTTGAGAGCAATGATGAATTCGGCGAAGAGCCTCTTACATCCAAGTGGCATAACCTCTTTGCGTATGTTCCGCAGGGAAATTACTTAATGAGCGGAACAATCCGCCAGATTGTGACCTTTGGCGACAGAAGTGCCTTACAGGATGATGAAAGAATTCGAAGAGCCCTTCGTGCTGCCTGTGCGGAAGAATTCGTGAATGGCCTGGAAGACGGTCTGGATACGCTTCTCGGAGAGCGCGGAACCGGCCTTTCCGAAGGACAGATGCAACGTATTGCATTGGCCAGAGCAATCTTCGCAGCCCGCCCCATCTTACTGCTGGATGAGGCGACCAGTGCACTCGATGATGCGACCGAGAAGCAGGTTCTTCAGAATGTTCATGAGATGGAAGATAAGACTGTAATCATCATTACACACAGGCCTGCAGCCCTTTCCATCTGCGATAAAATCCTTCATTTCGGTGAAGATGGCGTAAGTGAAGAAAAGGCATCGGATATTTTGGACAAAATTTAGTGAAAAAATCACGAAATCGTGTGGATTTCATTGAAGAAAACCACAAAATGTGGTACAATTGCTTTGAATTTTGTGTTGTATCCACGATTGTGGGAGTAGAGTCCGAAGATGCAGGTAACGATTTTACCGAAAATCACGTTAGATAAACCGTCCAAAGAGCGTATCTTTCAGCTGATACGCGTTTTTCTCTATACTGTCGGCTTCGTCGGCATTATTCTCCATTTAAACGAATTTGACAACATGACCTTCCAGTCACTGAAAGGAAGACAAAGCAATTATGCTTTGCTCTTTTTCATGCTGATTGTTATGACGATGCAGAAGGTCCGTTTTATTAACTGGCAGTCACTTGTGACGACTGCAGTCTATGCACCGATAGCCTTTTTCAGAGTCCGGTCGGTTCTTAGCTCACCCGAACTTGTTCCCGGCACAATTATTTCTCAGATCACATTTTGGATGGCCCTGATGATTGTTACGGACATGCTGGTAACGGGAAGAGTTCGTAAACTCAGAGAAATGAATCTTTGGATGACGCTGCTTCTTGTTCTGATGACGGGAATGCTGATGATTTCAGGATTCGGTAGAGACTGGCCTGTTTTGTATTTATATTTCCTGCTTCTGATTTTCGTTCCTGTTGACGAAGAGGAGTGGGGCAGAGTCTATGGTGGATTGCTGAATGCAGGTGTTCTGTCTTTTGCGCTTGTGACGCTTCTGTCGTTCAAGATGAATCCGCACTTCATGGTGGATGCCATTAAGTCGGAAGAGTCTTTTGAACCCGGTAGTGGCGGTCGCTGGTACGGTTATTTCTTAAATATCGGTACTTTTGGTCAGTTCTGCGGTCTGCAGATTGTACTGGCATTCCTTTCCATTATCCGTTCCAAGGACAAATTCGGACGCTTCGGGCTTATGTATGCAGCTTCGTTCATTTGGCTTGCTGCTGCAGGTTTTCTCGGTTTCCTTTGCGGAACCGACAACCTGCTTCTCGGAGTGCTTGTATTTATAATTTTTGCCCTTGTCTTTGGCTTCAAGAAAACCAAGTTTCCCCATCTTGCCATCCGTATTCTGCTTGCCCTTGGCTTAATCTGTCTGCTCGGATTCTTGGTGGTTGACGGTATCAACCGCATTGCTTCCGTAGGCTTTGATCCCGAAAAAGCGAGATTAATCATCAACAAAACGCCGCTTCGTCTTTTCCCTGCGGCAGCCGATACGATTGTTGGAAAGATTAAAGCTTTTCATAACCTGAATAATCCTTATACGGATTACATTACGAATCCCGTAAAAATGTTCTTAAACTACATCGGCAGTTCCAGACCTGCCATCTGGGAAGTTTTTGCCGAGCATACCACCTTTAAGGGAACCGAATCCTCGGGATTGATGTATCGTTCTTATTTCGCTTTTAATGCACACAATCAGTATGTGCAGGTACTATATGAACAGGGAATTGTTTCCGGCGGCTTAAATATCCTGTTTTTTATCCTCGGGTGGCTTTCCTCTGTAATCGGATATGTAAAAACGAAAAAGGAAATGTTCTTTGCACCGACGATCTTAGTTCCCATGATGCTGGCTATGTGGATGGGCGAAGGATCTTCTATATGTTTTGCGCTAACCTTTATTTCTTTCTTTGCAATGATGCCTGCGGTAATGAACAATATCCGTTCCATGAAAAAGGCTGAAACCACAGATGCGGAAGAACAGGAAAAGAAGGTTGTTTCCGTAGCGAAAAAAGGTGCTGTCGCCGGTGTGGTTGTTGCCGCGATTTTTGTGCTGATTACAGGCTTCCTTCTAATCCGACGCATTCGCAATAACAACAAGTCATATCTGGATAACGGCCTGATTCATATGCAACTTGCGGATGCCGAAGATGAGTTCCTGTTGGATAACGGATTGTATTCTTCAAAGGACATCAAGGATAAGGCTGTTAAGGGTTCCATATTGATGGATTACGCGAAAGTTCGTAAGACAGAACAGAGAGCTTCCTGGGGGGACAGAGCATTCCTTTCTTTCAATGTGGACAATGCTGTCGAGAATGACAGTTTGATTATGGAGTTTACGGCAAAGACGACGGAACAGGAACCGATTCTGCTCACGGTAAGTTATTCCGGACAAAAGACCACCGTGGAGGTGGATAAGGGTAAGAGCAGATACTTCCTTCCCTTCAAAGGGGAAGATGGTGAGAGAAATGTCCTCTTTGTTTACGATCTGCCTGAGGGTGGAAACCAGTCACTGGTTCTTGACAACATCTGTATTGCAGACTACGGACAGGAAAGATTGTACTCTTCTTTGAAGACCGGTGAGTATTCGGTAACGGAATGTGAAGAAGTAATGGTATCCATGGATTCGGATAAGTTTATCCGATCTACCTCTGCGATTGCATCTGGAGCATATTTATATTCCGTATATGCAGGGGAGCTGACGGTATACAGAGGAGATAATTTCACGGAAGTCGGCAAATTGAAGGGACTGGGAGATACGATGGACGTATTCCTTACCGAAGACGGCAAGAATCTCTTGGTTACTTCAAGGACCGGAATTAGTCTGGTTGATATTTCCAGACCTGACAGCCCGATGCTTCTTTCGAATTACAGAAGCCTGGAATGCGCTTTGGGCGCTGATATATGCGGAAACTATGCGTTTATCTGCAATCGCTATTTCGGAATAGAAGTTGTGGATATTTCGGACAAGACGAATCCTAAGTATGTGACGAAGATTCAATACCCGATGGATGCCGAATACAGAAACTGCCATGTGTTTAACGGCTACCTTTATGTATCGGCCGTTGGACAGAACCGTGTGGATATTTATGATGTTCGGAACATATCGGACATTCATTCGGTTTCCTACTTGGATACGCACGGACGTCCCATGGAATTGGCGGCTAAAGACAACACACTTTTCGTTGCAACATCCGGAAGCAGCGTGCAGAAAACGGCGAACGGATATGGCAACGGTGCCGGTTGCGGTATGGATGTATTTGATATTTCCAATCCTGAGTATCCGGAACTTGTGGCTGTGGAACGGATTGACGGTCGCATTACGTCATTCCCTTACGGAATATGGGATATAGCCGTAGATGGAAATTATGCGTATCTCTCCATGCAATCCGGGGGTCTGTATGTATATGATGTATCGACTCCGTCTGTACCGAAAAGGGTTGATGTCGTAAATATCAGCGTGGATAAGGAATCGGATCTGTTCAAGGAACAGGATCCTGAGAAAGTTACTTTAAACTATAATTATTCCAAAGAATACCGTGGAACCATTACACATACCGCGATCGGAAGTTCCGGAGTCTTCTGTGTTTCTCCGGATATGGGATTGTTTAAGGCTCCGATTGCTCTTAAGGAGCAGGGAACACCAAATAAAGGTGAGAAACCTGCCAAGGGTGAAATTCCGGCAGAGGAACCGGAAGCGACGGAAGGATATTCCTTGCAGATTCTTAAACCGGAAGGCGACATCTTTGCGTTGGCGCTGATCGAGGACCGTCAGTTTGTCGCAGCCTGCGGAATGGCAGGATTGAAGGTTATGGACAAACAGATGCATACCATCTGTTCTCTTGAGACCGGAAGTTGTATAACGGATGTGAAGGTGGTCGGAAATCTGGTATACGCTGCGGAAAGTTGCGGAGGTTTTGCAATCTACCGTTATGAGAACGGCTTGCTTACCGAGGTAGGTAAAATTGTCGATACCGCATGGAATGCTTACATAGAATCGTTACTGGTTTCGAAGGACGGAACATGGGTATTGGCTCAGGCCGGCTACGGAAGATACAGAATTATTGATTGCTCGAATCCCGAGAACCCGGTATTCGTCAAGTCTCCGGCTGAAGAAGGTACGGGCGGCATGTGGTACCGAAACACCGTAAGTGGTATCGTAAGCGATAAATACTATGGTATTGCAGGCAGCAGTAGAGTGCTGTGGTTTACGGAGGCCGGAACAGATGTGGAGACAGGTGCGGTTAAGTTAAATTATGTCAAAGATGAGAATGGAGTAGCGGTTAACGAATTCAACGGTATCACTCCTCTTGGCGATGCGTGCCTTGTCTTTACAAACAAAGGTTACCGTATCGTTCATCCCGAGAAGGGCGATGTGATCGAACCGGTTGAAAATCCCGAGCTGGTCTTTACCGGAAAGAGCATTACGGACGGTAACAGGGTAATCATCAGTGAAGCACACACAGGCAAGATCACGGTGGTTAACTTCGCGGATAAGACGAATCCTGTAGTTGAATTAAGATTGGATACACCATACATTACGGATATTCCGTGCGTTATGGACGGAGAGATCTATGTACCTCTTCGACATGACGGAATTCTGAAGATTACAAAGAATTAAGGAAAGAGAAGTTAAACGTGGACACAGTAAGAAGTACGTCCGGGAGCAGACATGAGATCCTGGAACGAAGAAAAAGAGAACGTTTACGTGCGGAACGCAAGCGTAAAATGCTGATCCGAAGAATCATCTCCGGAGCGGCCCTGCTTGCATTTATCGCCATAATAGTCGTGATTATCGTTTCGGCGACATCCTGTGCAAAGAAACGTAAAGCTGCCAAGGCAGCGTTGGCAGGAGATGTTGCAGCATCAGAATCATCGGATTCCAAAAGACCGAATCCGGAGGCGGCATCAATTGCTAAGAAAGCGGAACCGGATTATCCGTTCGTGAACCAAAATCCGATTGTTGACGGCATGATAAAAGTCGGAGATACGCATTTTATTGCAGGATATGAAGCAAACCGTACCTCCTCGACCATCTATCCTCCGGAAGAGATTTCACAGAGCACTTACTCGATCCTGATCGATGCATCGACCGGTGAAATCGTTGCGGGACAGAATGAGAAAGACCGCATGTATCCGGCATCCATGACTAAGGTTATGACGTTGCTTGTTGCAGTGGAACATATCAAGAACCTGGATGATACAATCTATGTATCGCAGGAAGCAGCGGATTGGTCATACTCTCATGGCGGCTCTGCCGTTAACTGGAGCGTGGGAGAGAAGATTACGGTAAAGGATCTGCTTTACGGATGCATACTCTCATCCGGTGCGGATGCCTGCTATGACCTTGCGGTTTATGTTGCGGGAAGCCTAGATGGTTTCGTTGATCTGATGAATGCCAAAGTGGATGAACTTGGTCTTTCGGGAACGACGCACTTTACGAACTGTGCGGGATTCTATGACGATAATCACTATACGACCGTATATGATATGGCTCTGATCATGAAGGCGGCAGCAGAGAATGATCTCTGCCGTGAGGTAATGAGCGCACATATCTATACGACACCTATGACCGATGAGCATCCGGAAGGAATTTTAATTTCGAACTGGTTCCTTCGCAGGATTGAAGATAAAGAAACCAAGGGTGAAGTACTTTGTGCCAAAACCGGTTTCGTTAACGAATCCGGTAACTGCGCGGTCAGCTACATGCTTTCCGATTCCGGAACCCCGTACATCTGCTGTACCGGTCATGCACACTCCGGATGGAGAGCGATTTATGACCATGTTGGATTGTATTATAACTATACCAAGTAACTGCCTATGTTGCCCAGGGAGGGAGCAAAATGAGTTATAGCGAAGCAAAGAACAGAAATAATGAACTCATACGACCGACATTTTCTTGGCCTGACGGAGTCCATGTCGCATTCTATGCCATCTTCTTTGTCGGATTGTTTTTCTGTCTGACGGAATATGGCCGTATGCCTTTCGAAACCATGGGAATTTTCTTCATCCACATGGCATTGGCTTTCTTTGGCGCAATTCTGTGGGTAATGCAAAGGGTGAAGTTGTTTAACTGGCAGTCGCTTCTGATTACCATTGGCTATGGTGTATATGCATTCTTCTATCGTATGACTGACGGTACCGATCCGACAACTGCGATGGCAATTACGGCCGAGCTTGTTTCGGGCTGGCTTTTTGTTATGCTTCTTACGGACATTGCCGTTACCGGCAGAATTCGTGCTAACAAAAAGTTCTTTTCCTGGACATTCGCTTTGCTTGTATTAACAGTCATTCTTACATTGATTGACCGGAACGGAAGTTTTACCCCTGTTGTGGGAATTTACTTTGTTCTGCTTTGTTTCATCCCGATTAACGGAAATGAGTGGAAGAAGGTATTAACCGGTCTCTTTATTGGTGGATTTCTGATGTTTGTGGCTGTCAGTGTGTTTTCTTATATCGGAGATCCGATATTCAGAAATACCGAGGAAATTACATATATGACCAAGGCGGATTTGTCACAGTTTTATGCTGTCATTCTTGCTCTTGCAATCTACGGAATCTTCCATGCAAAAGAAAAAGACGGACGATTCAGTCCCCGCTATGTTTTCTTCGCTGGATGGACGCTGCTTACCGTGATTATGACTTTCATCAAGGGCTGCACAAGCGGATTCGCAGGAATTCTGCTTACTCTGTTTGTGATTGTTTTGTTTGCATACAAGATGAAACCATTACCGAAGTTCTTCATCCGCATGGGTATTACGTTGGCTGTTGTTGCTTTGCTTTGCGGAGGAATATATTTTTGGGCAAAGAAGGTTTCCGCGCCCGGTTTCAATGCGGAGAGTTTTGAAAATACTGTAACCAAAGGGCCGTTAAGCTATATGGGTGATGTCAGCGATGATATTTCCAACGCAGTTTACGGTGTACAGTTTGGGAGTGGTTATGTAGACGGCGTGATTAAACCTAACACTCCTGGGGCTTTGTTTAACTTGATGACCGGTTCCCGAGTGGATATTCTCCCGATGATTACCCCTATGCTCGGATGGTGGGGGCATGTAATCTCTGCATCCGGTGACAATTCATTTATTTTAAGTATCAGGAACCAGTATTTGCAGTATTTGTATGAGTTCGGATTTTTTACGGGAGGACTGAATATTCTGCTTTTCCTTGTGATGTGGGTTGTGGCAATTGTCCGCTTCGTCAAAACATCCAGGGCACGTTATCTGTTTCCTGTAATTGTCATTGCCATGACATTGGGTACTTGGATAAATGTTAGTTCAGGTGTATTATATCCTCTTGGATTCATTGCAATGCTTTCAATGCTTCCGGTTCTGGTTGATCTTAAATCAACGAAGAAGAAACCGCACAAGGTTGTTGTGGAAGAAACATTGAAGGATTCTTCGGAAGAAACTCCCGATGAAGAAGAATCCTCTGCTGAAGGTGCAGACGACGAAAACGAAAACGATATGGTCGAAGGCAAGAATTTCATTGCGGCCAAATTCTTCTCCCAGGGTGATGACGAAGAGGCACCGAAGAAGAGAAAGAAGAAAGCCAAATCTGTTGAAGAGGAAGAAGACGATGAGGAGGACGGTGAGATCGGACGTCCTACCGACCGTAAGAAACTCGAAGATGTGAAGATTATGAATACGGCGGAACTCTCCGGACTTCTGACATCGGAAGAGATCGAAGAAGAGAAAGCACCGACACTGAATGCGGCGGGAGAGATCACGGAAGAGATCCTGACCATGGAAGAACTGGATTCGCTACGTAAATTGTCCGATGAGACGGATAAAGAAATAGAAGAGTATATAAGTACAAAGGAGAATGAAGATGAGTGAATGTACACATGATTGCAGCACCTGCGGAGAAGCATGTGCGGATCGTAAACCGGAAAGCATGTTAGAGGCACCCAACGCCTTATCGGATGTAAAGAAGGTCATTGCCGTTGTCAGCGGTAAGGGCGGTGTCGGAAAGAGTCTTGTAACCTCCCTTCTTGCCGTTTCCATGCAGCGTAAGGAAAAGAAAGTCGGTATTCTCGATGCGGATATCACGGGACCTTCGATTCCGAAGATCTTCGGTATTCATGAGAAGGCTACCGGAAACGAAGCAGGCATCTTTCCCGTGAAATCCAAAATGGATACGGATATCATGTCCGTAAATTTACTTCTGCAGAACGAAACCGATCCGGTTGTCTGGAGAGGACCCGTCATTGCGGGAACCGTTAAGCAGTTCTGGACCGAGGTTGTATGGGCAGATAAAGATTATCTTTTCATCGATATGCCTCCAGGAACAGGTGATGTTCCGCTGACTGTTTTCCAGTCCATCCCCGTGGACGGTATCGTTATCGTTACCTCCCCGCAGGAACTGGTATCCATGATCGTTGAGAAGGCCGTTAAAATGGCCAATATGATGAATATTCCCGTGCTCGGCATCGTAGAGAACTTATCCTACTTCGAATGCCCGAACTGCAAGGAGAAGCACTATATTTACGGAAACAGCCATATTGAAGATATCGCTGCGAAATATGATATCAAGAATGTTGCCAGAATCCCCATGGATTCCAAACTTGCAGGTGCATGTGACAAGGGTATGATCGAGCTTTTCGAAGGCAACTGGCTGGATGAATTTGTGGAGAAATTATAAAATGCGAAATTTCCCCAATATCTAGTATTTTTCCTTGCACCATACCACAACTTAATGGTATACTATAGGCGTATATGTAGCTTGATTTCAGGCACATATGCGCCTTACTTGTGTAAGAAAAGAAATTCGCAGGTTTCAGGGAGTTTAGCGTTGAGAAAGACTGTTCTGGCAATGGCACAGGAGGAATATGATTTTTCCCATCGGATGGGAAAGCTTTCTTTTGATGTCGAGAAAGTGGAACTGGAATTCGTACGCCCCGAAGCCAGAGAGGGAAGTTTCGGGATTGAGAGCGAAGAAGGCATTCCCGCGGGCGGTCTGGTATTATCCACCCATTCGAGAATGAAGGTGCTTACCGGAAACTTCCGTGGAATCCACTCGGAAATTACCTACTCCTTTGATGCAACCGGCTTGGAAGCCGGCGATGTTGTCACGGGAGAGTTTATTATCTTAAGCGATAAGGGAGAATTTACCTTACCGTTTGAAGTGACCATGGCACAGGAATATATGTACAGCTCCATGGGTCCGATCAAGAATCTGTTTCATTTTACCAATCTTGCCAAAACGAACTGGGAAGAGGCCGTAAGTCTTTATTATTCCAACAGTTTCGCAGAAATTTTAACCGGAAACGACAGACAGTACCGTTGCGCATACCGTGGATTGAGCACGGAAGAGGGCGACGAACACTGTGTGGATGAATTCCTGATCACCGTACATAAGAAAAGCAGAAACACCTATGAATTACCTACCAATCATCAGGTGTATCGCTCCGTGCCCGCCAATTGCGACAAATCCGTTTCCCTGAAGGTAAACGGCTGGGGCTATATCCGCGCGGAAGTGGAAGCAACCGGTGATTTCATTGATGTTCGCCAGAACGTTTATACGGCGGAGGATCTTGTTGAGGGACAGTTGGAGATCGGATTTACCATCGTTCCTTCGAATCTGCATGCGGGCAGAAATTTCGGTGAACTTCTCGTTCTGACTCCGGAGAACGAATTTAAGGTTCGGATCATTGTCGAGAATAACCCCATTGATATGGAGCACTCGGCTAATCATATTTACAAAAAGACGGTTGCGCGCCTTATGCGGGAATATATCTCGTTCCGCCTGGGCAAGATGAATTCCGAGGACTGGGTTCGCATTTCTTCCGAGGAACTTTCCCAGCTTACGGTCAAGGGCGAGCGCGCGATCATCGTGAAATTATTCGAAATCCAGCTTCTGCTGACGGCGGGTAAAACAGCCGACGCGTTGTCTCACATGGATGCACTCGAAGCAGAGATGGAAAGTCCCGATGCCAAATTCTCGGATACGACATACGGATATTACCTCTACTTAACCGGAATGTTGCATCCGGAACCGGACTATGTGGATAAGGTGTTCCATAAGGTACGCAAACTCTATCATAAAGATTCCCGCAATCCGGCTCTTGCCTGGATGCTGATCTATCTGAAAGAAGACTTAACCTTCCGCGACGACAAACGTTGGGAGTTTCTGGAAGAGCAGTATAATTCCGGTATTTCCTCACCGCTTCTTTATTCCGAAGCCGTGCACTTATTATCCAAGCAGCCTTCTTTAATGGTGAAACTCGGAGAGTACGAGCGCACCCTTCTTCGTTTTGCACTGAAGAAAGGTGTTATTACGGCTTCCATCGGCGAGAGAGTACAGTTCTTAATCTCAAGGGAACGCGAGTATGATGATCTGCTCTTTGATGTTTTAAAAGCAACGTATAAAGTTGCGCCTTCCAAGGATCTTCTGCAGAGCATCTGTGTACTTCTGATGCGCGGAAACTGCGTCGGAGAAGAGTACATCCGCTGGTATGAAGATGCCATCAAAGAAGAGATCCGAATTACCCAGTTATATGAATTCTACATGGCAAGCGTTCCGGCGGATTACAAAGAGATGCTGCCGAAGATGGTCATGATGTATTTCGCATATCAGAACCACCTGGAGTATGACAAAATGGCATTGCTTTATGCCAATGTATTTGACTACCGCGCAGTGGTTCCGGAAGTGGCCGACTCCTACGAAGAATCCGTAGTGGACTTCCTGAAAGAGCAGATTAAGAAAGGTCACATCAACCGCAACCTGATCAAGCTTTACAAGCGTTTCATCACACCCGATTTCGTGGATGAAGACATTGCTTCTTCCTTAGCTCCGATTCTTTACGCACATGAGATGAAGGTCAATGTGCCGGGCATGAAGAAAGTGATCGTAATTCATGACAAGGCGGTCGGAGAGGGCAAATTCCCGGTATTTAAGGATGTGGCGTATCCGACGATTTATGCGAAAGATTATTGCGTTCTTTTCGAAGATGAGAACGGTACCAGATATATTTCCGAAAGCATGGTGAAACCGACACCGCTTCTTTATTCCAAAGAAGTCAGGGATAAGGTATTCCCTCTTGTGGAGCGCCGTGCGGGAATCCTGCTTCATGTGACCGAGAATGAAATCGGACACATCGAAATCAACGACTCCAACGTGGATATCTACGAGACTTTGTTAAATCTGGATTCCGTAACATTTACGTTTAAAAAAGAGATTCTCTTCGACTTAATCCGTTTCTATTTCGAACATGACAGAATCCGTGAGCTGGACAGACTTTTACTTGTGGTGAAACCGGAAGTTCTTTCCGCCGATGTGCGCGGAGAAATTCTTCACATCATGGTTGCAAGAGGTCTTTATGACGAGGCATTCAAGTGGTTATATACCTTCGGTATGGAACATGTTTCCGAGAAAACCACAATGCGCTTAATCAGCCGCTATCTGGAGCGTACGGACTATACGCAGGATGAGCATATGCGAGGCTTGAGTTCGGATATCTACCGCAAGGGCCGTTTTGACCGTGTGATTTTACAGTATCTGACGAAGAATTTCTGCGGAAGAATCGATGAGATGTTGGAACTGATGCGCCACTGCGAAAGCTTTGGCGTGGATGTATACCAGCTGACCGAGCGTACCCTCTTACAGATGCTCTACGTTGGTTTAAAGAGTGCGGAACGCGAGAATCTCTATTCCCGTTATGTCAAGATCGGCGGCTCGACCGCTGTGCGGAAAGCATATCTGGCAGAGAGCGCATACAGCTATTTCATCGGCGATTACAAACCGGCCGAGAGCGTATTTACAGAGATTGCACAGTTAATGAGAGAGGATGAAAAAGTCAGCCGGATCTGTCGTCTTGCTTATGCAAAGCGTGCATCCGAGAAGAGCGAGAGCGAGTGGAATGTTCCGGTTCTTACTACAATCGTAGTTGATGAATTAAAGAACAATGTCATCTTCCCCTTCTTCTTAACCTTTGCACCTGCAATCCCGAAGGTGGTTCCGTATACCGACCGCTCCTTTGTGGAATACCGCGGAAATGCGGACAGCCGCGTGATCTTACACTATGCCATCGAGCGTGAGAACAGCGAGAATCCCGAGTATCGCAAAGAGGAGATGGACAATCTATACTGCGGAATCTTCGTCAAAGATTTTATTCTCTTTGCCGGTGATAAAGTATCGTACTACATCACCGAGGAAACCGGTAACAGAGAGCAGTTAACCTTAAGTGCGACACTGGAGAAGAAAGAGGAAGCTTCACCGATTCCCTGGAGATTTGAGTTATTAAACCGTGCCATCACGAAGAGGGAACGCGGAGAAGAGATGAAGGCGGGCGAACTGCTTGCAGAGTATGCCAAAATGGATTATGTAACGAAACAACTGTTTCGCATTGAGGAATAAAGGAAAACATGGCTTCGGTAATTAAGGATGTTTTTGAAAAAATCAATAAAGACCGCTATGTGGTGGGATTCGATCTGAACAATCGTTTCGCACAGCTTTCCTATTGCAGGATCGATTCGAACGATCCGCAGACGATGAGCACGGTTGCGGGCGAGGAAGAATACAATATTCCGGCCGTGATATTAAAACGCAAATCCAACAGCCAGTGGGTGATCGGAAAGGCTGCGGAGGATGCGTTCCGCGAAAGCGACGGACATATCGTATCGAATTTACTTAAGAAAGCCCTTGCGGGTGAGAACCTTCGAATGGGAACGGAAGAGTACAAGGCGGAAGATTTGCTCTTACTCTTTATCAAGAGAAGTTTTGCAATGCTTCCGTTAATGACCACACCCGATAAAATCTCCGCGGTCGTTATTACCGTCCGCAATGCGGATTCTTCGATGATGAAGGTTCTTGGCAAACTGCCGGAACTTCTGAAGCTGGAGGAAGACAAGATTCATTTCTTAAGTTATGAAGAGAGTTTCTTCTTCTACATGCTGCATCAGAAACCCGAACTGCATAATCATCAGGTTCTGCTTTGCGACAGTGCGGAAGGTTTCTTGAATATCTACCGCATGGAGAAAAATCGTTTCGTCACACCTGCCATTGCGGGCGTGGAGAACTATCCGTATGAGGATTTTACCTTCGGTCCCGGAAGTGCATCCGGCGATGAAATGGACAGAAGATTCTTAAATATCACGGATCACTTAATGGAGAATAAAGTTTTCTCCGCCGTATATCTGATCGGCGAAGGATTCTATGATGACTGGAGCAATGAGTCGCTGAAGTTCTTATGTAAGAACCGTCATGTATTTAAGGGCAACAATCTTTTCAGTAAGGGTGCCTGCCTTGCGGCCAAAGAGTATGCGGTACCTTCCGGATATGAGAAGAATATCCGCTTCTTCGGAAGAGACCGTATCCAGGCAAATGTCGGCGTCAGCTTAAATGACAACGGTGATCTGCAGGAAGAAGTTTTTATCACCGCCGGTGAACACTGGTATGAAGTCGGTAAGACGAAAGAATTCCTGCTTCACGAAACGGATACCGTGCCCATCTGGATGGAGCAGATCTCCAGAAGAAACCGTGTGAGCGCGGATCTGAAACTGCAGGGACTTTCCGTTAAGAGTGGGCGCATGACCAGAATTTCGCTGACGATCAAAATGGCATCCGAGCATACAATCCGGTTCATTGCAAAGGATCTCGGTTTCGGAGAAATTTATCCTTCCACGGGTCTGGAATGGGTGGAAGAACTTGACTTGAATTCGTAGTGTATTAAGATACAGAGGAAACATATGGGTAATATGTACAGTTGTACGGGACGGAAGGGCAACCGGCCGTTCTACTTAAACAAAATATGTGTCCGCATTTATTCCGCAGACGAACTTGCTTACTGCATCTGCGAGAATCCGGAGCTTCTTGAGTGCGACATCTTCACGCCGGAACTGATCGCCTGGCTGGAAGAAGAGTGTGGCGTCAGAGAGATTGCACAGGATCTAAGCCGCTGCGTTGCAAGGAGCCTGCCGCTGCCGAGATTCGTGGAAGCGGTTCTGGATCATACGGCTTTCGTTTCTCCCAAAGAGAAAAAAGCAATCCTTGAAATCGTGCGTCAGGGCGGAAGTACGAATATCATCAAGCGTCGTAAAACGCATGCGGATTTCTATCTGCGCAAAGAACGTTACGACCATGCGATCAAGGAATACGAAGCACTGATCGATCAGGTGGATGAGTCCGAGAAAGAATTCCTGGGTGGTGTATATCATAACCTCGGAATCGCACTTGCAAGACAGTTCCTGTTTGAACGTGCGGAGGAAGCATTTCGGAATGCTTATCTTCTGGACGGTAAAAAAGAGCATTTCTACTGCTATGCGGCTGCCAAGAGACTGTATCTTCCGGAAGGAGAGTATATTCGCCAGATCAGTTCCGTACTGGATATGGGAGCGGATACACTGCAACTCGAAGAAGATATGAAGACCATCAATGCGGCTTGGCCGGAAACCGATGAGGCCAAAGAAATTAACGAAGTGCTGGATGCCGGAGATACCGTGGAATTCCGCGAGTGGCTCGGCAAGAAGATGAACGAGTACAAAGAAGATTACAGAAGATATATTTAATGGTGCCCGGCACCGAGAAGGAGTGTAACATGGATACAGACAGATACGTAAGTCCGCTTTCCGAGCGGTATGCAAGCAAAGAGATGCAGTATGTTTTCTCCCCTGACATGAAGTTCAGAACCTGGAGAAAACTTTGGATTGCTTTGGCAGAAACAGAGATGGAACTTGGGCTTAAGCAGATTACGCCCGAGATGATCGAAGAACTGAAGGAACATCAGGACGACATCAACTATGAAGAGGCAAAGGCCAGAGAGAAGATCGTACGTCATGATGTTATGAGTCATGTCTATGCATACGGGCTGCAGTGCCCGAAGGCAAAGGGTATTATCCACCTTGGCGCTACCAGCTGCTATGTTGGTGACAATACTGACATCATCGTAATGAATGAGGCTCTGAAACTCGTTAAGAAAAAACTTGTGAATGTCATTGCCAACTTAGCCAAGTTTGCGGATCAGTACAAGGAACTGCCGACTCTTGCTTTTACCCATTTCCAGCCTGCACAGCCTACAACCGTAGGTAAAAGAGCAACACTTTGGATGCAGGAATTTCTGATGGATTTGGAAGACCTTGAATATGTAGCTTCGACCTTAAAACTTCTAGGTTCCAAGGGAACCACGGGCACCCAGGCAAGTTTCCTCGAATTGTTCGAAGGTGATCAGGAGACAATTGACAAGATTGATCCCATGATTGCCAAGAAGATGGGCTTCGACAATGTATATCCGGTTTCCGGCCAAACCTATTCCCGTAAGGTGGATACCAGGGTGGCCAATATTCTTGCAGGTATCGCTGCAAGCGCACATAAGATGAGCAACGACATCCGTCTTCTGCAGCACTTAAAGGAAGTGGAAGAACCGTTTGAGAAGACACAGATCGGTTCCTCCGCAATGGCCTACAAGCGTAATCCGATGAGAAGTGAGCGTATCGCTTCCCTTTCCCGTTATGTGATGATCGATGCACTCAATCCGGCCATCACTTCCGCAACCCAGTGGTTTGAAAGAACATTGGACGATTCCGCGAACAAGAGACTCTCCATTCCGGAAGGTTTCCTTGCAATCGACGGAATACTGGATCTTTGCATGAATGTCACCGACGGATTAAAGGTTTATCCGAAGGTTATTGAGAAACACCTGTTGGCTGAACTTCCGTTCATGGCAACCGAGAATATCATGATGGATGCTGTAAAGCGCGGCGGAGACCGTCAGGAACTGCACGAAGAGATCCGTTCCCTTTCCATGCAGGCAGGCGCAACCGTGAAAGAAGAGGGTAAGGAAAATAATCTGGTAGACCTGATTGCGGCAGATGAACTCTTCGGTGTCAGCCGTGAAGAGATCCTGGATGTCTTAAAACCTGAGTTATATACCGGCCGTGCGAAGATTCAGACCGAGAAATTCTTACGTGATGTGGTACAGCCCGTATTGGATGCCAACAAGGATCTGCTTGGTGGTGTAGCGGAGATTAATGTGTAATGGGTAACAATAACGAAGGACCAAAAAGTAACAATAAAACGAAACGAATCTTAGCCTGGATCGGCATTGCGCTGGTGGTAATCTGGTTTACTGCAACCATGCTCCTTGCCGTCCTGCCGATACCGAATAAAGACAAACTGTTTCCGTTCTTTATCTTCGGTTGTATCGTGATACCGATCTTAATCTGGGTGATTATCTGGATCGTCGGACTTCTGACCGGTAAACGGACCGTGGCAAGCTTCAGAAGTGAAGAGACGCAGAAGATGATGGATGAGGCGGATGAAATAAGATATCGCGAGATCGTGAAAAAAACCGAGGGGACGGTTGAAGAATCAGACGAAGAGCAATCGGAAGAGAGAACGGAGGAATCGTCCGAGGAATAAGGTTCGATTATAATTGATTATTAAAGATTGCATCACAAGCCCGGCAATGCCGGGCTTTCATTATGCCCTCCGGAAGATCTTTCTAACGAATCCCTTGACAAAGAATTATCAATATGATATGTTGATGATATCAAAATGATATCTACATGGTGTGGGTATCCGTAAGAGGAGGAAATACTATGGAAGGAAACAATATGGGAAATAATCAGAATAATAATCAGGCACTGAACATGTCGATTAATATTCGTGAAAAAGTGTTAAATCCGGCGCCCGGATTTTTGATGCTCTTTGTGAATATCTTCGGAATCATTGCTTGCCTGATCCTGTTTGGTGTCAGCGTTACGGGATTCTTCGGTTATGCAACGCCGGTTGTCGTTTTCCTGGCAATTCTTTTGTTTATCATGTTCTGCATTTTCTTTGGCGGACTGAAAACCATTAAGCCCAACGAGGCAATGGTTCTGACACTGTTCGGTAAGTATTACGGAACCATGAAGAAGGCAGGATTTTTCTTCATCAATCCGTTTGCACAGGCATTCAATCCCGCTAGAAGCATCGTAATGAACGCGCAGGGACAGGCTACCAGCATCGGACCGAGATCAATCTCCCTGAAAGTCAATACTTTGGAGAATCAGAAGCAGAAAGTAAACGATATCCTCGGTAACCCGATTATTATCGGTGCCGTAGTTATTTGGAAAGTAAAAGACCCGACACTGGCAGTTTTTGCAGTGGAGAATTACCGCAATTACTTATCCATCCAGTGCGATTCCACAATCCGTAACATTGCAAGATTATATCCGTATGACGATATGGACGAAGACGGCGACGGAGTGGTTGAGAAAACGCTTCGTTCCAGCTCCCAGGAAGTGGCAGATCGCATGAAGGAAGAACTTCAGCAGCGTGCGGTCGGCGCCGGCCTCGAGATCCTCGAAGTACGTATTACACACCTTGCATACTCCGAAGAAATCGCAGCAGCCATGCTGCAGCGCCAGCAGGCGGTAGCCATCATCGCAGCACGCCGTAAGATCGTGGAAGGTGCGGTATCCATGGTGGAAATGGCAATTGACCAGCTCTCCGAGAAAGATGTGGTTACCCTTGACAACGAGCGCAAGGCGCAGATGGTCAGCAACCTCATGGTGGTTCTTTGCGGCAACAAAGAGGCTCAGCCCATCGTAAACAGCGGATCGATCTACTGATAACTGGATCGAGCAGGCAGCATTGTCGTGAAGCTGCCCGGCGAGCCATTATTAAGGAGAATACATGGACTCTGAGAAGAAGAAAGACAATGAAAAGAAGCAGCTCCTGCTGAGGCTTTCACCCTCGCTGTATGCCGAGGTTGCGAGGTGGGCGGAAGATGATTTTCGGTCGATTAACGGACAGATTGAGTATCTGCTTTCCGAGGCTGTGAAGAAGCGGAAGGGAAAATAACCCGAAAAGGGAGTAAATTATGCAAAAAAGGGCATTCTTCTTAAAGAATGCTCTTTTCTTTATGGACAGAATAGTATATAATTATACTTGATATTGTGGTTTTGTGCGTGGTGTTATGCTATATCAAGTTACCGCGGACGAAACCGGGCATTAGATTGAGTAAAGGATGGATTTGAACTATGGCTTTATTGGATGCATGGAGAAAGAAAGCATATCAGGAACCGGACAAAGTAAAGATGTCCAAACTTTGGCAGGCATATTTCCTGAAAGAGAAAGAAATCTATAAGGAACTTCTGAAGAATCCCGATGAAGAAGTAAAGGGAACCGTGAAAGAACTTGCCGAGAAATACAATACGACGATTTCCTTCATGACCGGTTTCTTAGACGGAATCAACGAGTCTTTGGTTGAGCCGAACCCCATCGAGACCATGGAGTCCGACACCGAAGTTTCCTTAAAGTTTGATAAAGAGCGTCTGTACATGAACATGGTCGGTGCAGAAGCCGACTGGTTATACAATCTGGAAGAGTGGGAGCCGATCTTCGACGAGGAGACCAGAAAAGAGCTTTACAAGAAGCAGAAGTCTTCCACTACCATTACCAGAGAAGTGAACAAGATTTATCCCAACGATCCCTGTCCCTGCGGCAGCGGAAAGAAATACAAGAAATGTTGCGGTAAGAACATGTAATTCGAAAGAGGTTTTTCTTTCAGAGGGGGAAGGTGAACCGGGATGTTTAAATCCTTACGTGGTAAATCTGTAGCGATTGTAATCGCATCCGTCATAGTCATAGCAGCTGTTATGGGGGGGATTTTTATCCCCAAGCAGGTGGTGATTACTTCTGATGTCATTCAGGATTACATGATTGATGTCACCATGCAGGCCGGAAAGCGAATTGACGCGGTCAAAGAATTGTCCTCCGATTTTACGATGGACGGCGCTTCGCTTGGCAGACTGGTTTCGGACATTAAGGTCCGTGAGTTTCCTTCCAGCTACTGTTATGTGGTCGGTCAGGACGGAACCATCCTGTACCATCCGACCAAGGACAGGATTGGCAAACATGTGGAGAACGAAGTGATTGCCAATGTGGTTGTGGACGTCAAGAACGGTCTTCATCCTTATCCGGAGTATAAGGAAACCGTATATCAGGGTACGAAGAAGGTTGTAACCTATTACGTATCCGACGAGAATGATTTCATTCTGATTCTGACGGCGGATAAAAGCGATGTCCAGAACATCACCTCCAAGAACCTGATCCGCCTTGTTCTTTCCTGTCTCGGAATTATTGTTGTGGTTTTGGCATTATCCATCATGCTGATCGCCAGAATGATGAGTCCGATCACAATCATCAACTTCTCCATTCAGAAACTGGCGAAGCTGGATTTCCGTAAAAACAAAGCCCTCGACCGTTACGTTCATAAGTCCGACGAATGCGGCGGAATGTCAAGGTCGGTATTGGAACTGACTGATAAATTGCATGATATTTCGAATGAGCTAGGTGTAGCCATCCGTCTTCTGTATGACGCATCCGAGGAGATGACTGTCGGTGCGGAAAACTCCTCCGAGAGTGTAGGCCAGGTAGAGAAAGCAATTTCCGAAATTTCAGACGGCGCATCCTCGCAGGCAGGTGAATCCCAGACCGCTATGGATAACGTAGCACTCATGGGTGAAATGGTTCAGGAGACGACCCGAGAAGTACAGTCCTTACGTGAGAATGCGGTTGACATGGACCATGCGGGAAGCCAGGCTATCGCCATTCTGAATAAGCTCAGTGCCATCAATGACAGAACCAGGGAGAGCGTGGATACGATTTATGCGCAGACCAATGCGACCAACGCCTCCGTTGCGGATATCCGTAATGCGGTTGAAATGATCACCGGAATTGCGGAGCAGACCAATTTGCTGAGTTTGAACGCTTCCATCGAGGCAGCCAGAGCCGGTGAGGCCGGACGTGGATTTGCGGTAGTTGCAAGTGAAATTCAGAAACTGGCTGAGCAGTCCAACCGTTCCGCAAACGAAATCGAAAAAATTATTGAGAATCTTTCCGCAGAATCTGCGAAGTCCGTTGCCATCATGGATGATGTGAAGTCCATCATCGATGCCCAGAACCGAGACGTGGCTGAGACAGAGAAGGCCTTTCATCTGGTTAAAGACGATATTGACGGATCCATTCAGAGTATTGAGAAGATTGCCGAGAAGACCAAGAGCCTGGACGAAGCCAGAGTCCGCGTGATCGAAGTTGTGCATAATTTAACGTCCATTGCACAGGAGAATGCGGCCAGCACCGAAGAAACCCTCGCCAACGCGACCCGCGTAAACGATGCGATCGGAGATGTAGAGCGTCAGGCTGAGGTTTTAAAGGGAATTGCGGATAATCTGACCAAGACGATCGGAAAGATTACACTTTAATTAAAAAAATATAGCCATTTTGGAAAATTTGTGATATTCTATCTGTAGTGGGGTACACGAATCAAAATGTGTATAGTTTAAAGGAGGTTCCTGATATGTTTGAAGCAATTAAGAAGATAAAGAGCTGGGATGATTTTCTTGAAGCAACAAAGCTCAGCAACCTGATTCATAAGAAGGTTGAAGAGGAAAAAGAAGAGAAGAAGACCAAAAAGGTTATTATTACGATTCTCGCTATCATCGGTGCAATCGCCGCTGTAGCAGCTATTGCATATTTCGTTTATCGTTATCTTACTCCTGATTATCTCGAAGATTTCGATGATGATCTTGATGATGATTTTGATGATGATTTCTTTGATGATGAAGATGCAGCAGTTGTTGCTCCTGCAGTTGAAGCAAAGGAAGATTAATCCGAAACAAAGAACAGATAAGTTAAGCCCCGAAGCAATTCGGGGCTTTCGTTTTGAATGGAGTTTACATGAAAAAAGGCGATGTGGTTAAAGGCACCGTAACGAAGCTTAGTTTTCCCAATAAGGGAGTGGTGGAAGTTACGGGAGAAACACCTGCAAATGTGAAAGTTAAAGGCGTACTTCCGGGTCAGGAGGTCAGCATCCGTATTCTAAAGACCAAGCACGGGAATTCGGAAGGCCGACTTCTTGAGGTGTTGCAAAAAAGCCCCGTGGAAGTGGACTCGGACTGCCCGCATTTCGAAGTCTGCGGCGGTTGTTCTTACCGTACCCTTCCGTATGAGGAGCAGCTTCGCTTAAAAGAACAGCAGGTGAAGGAACTTTTATCGCCCGTCCTTGAGGCCGGCGGAGTATCCCTTGATTCCATTTATGAAGGAATCAATGCAAGTCCCGTAATCGAAGGATATCGCAATAAGATGGAATATTCCTTCGGAGACGAATATCTGGACGGACCGCTTTCTTTGGGCCTTCATAAAAGGGGCAGCATGTACGATATCGTACCGGTAACGGACTGCCGTATCGTGGATGAGGATTATCGAAAGATTCTTTCCTATTCGCTGAATTTCTTCAGAGAGCGCAATATTCCTTACTTTCATAAAACAAAGCACACAGGTTACCTGCGTCATTTGCTTGTCCGTAAAAGCAAGAAATACGGCGAAATCCTCGTCGCCCTGGTAACGACCAAGGGGACAAAACTTGAAGAACAGGGTTTTGGGGCTGTTGGTCCGCTTCTGGATGATTATGTTGCGGGACTTCGAGCGCTTCCTTTGGAAGGTACCCTTACGGGGATTGTACATACGCTTAACGATTCCGTCGCGGATACGGTGCTTGATGAGGGTAGCGAAGTTTTATACGGAAGATCCTATATCCGGGAAGAACTTTTGGGACTTGAGTTTAAAATCTCACAGTTTTCCTTCTTCCAGACGAACAGTCTCGGTGCGGAAGTACTGTATGGAAAAGTAAGGGAATTTCTTCTGGGTGATGATGCGAAGGATGCTCTGAAAGCCGGAACGCTACACGGGGAAAAATCTCAAGTAATCTATGATCTTTACTCAGGTACCGGAACCATCGCGCAGCTGATGGCGCCGGTAGCCGACAAAGTTGTAGGCGTGGAAATTGTCGAGGAAGCCGTGGAAGCCGCAAAGGAAAATGCCGCATTAAACGGGCTTTCCAACTGTGAATTCATCGCAGGCGATGTCTTGAAAGTGCTGGATGATTTAACGAAGAAGCCGGATCTGATCATTTTGGATCCACCTCGTGACGGTATTCATCCGAAGGCTCTTCCGAAGATTATAAGCTACGGCGTGGACAAGATGGTCTACGTCTCCTGCAAGCCGACTTCCCTTGCGAGAGACCTCGAAGTCTTCATGGCTAACGGCTACAAGCCGACAAGACTCTGCCTAGTGGACATGTTTCCCGGAACGGTGCATGTAGAATGTATAGCGTGTATACAAAAAATAAAAGACAGAAAAGACTGAGCATTTCTCAGATGAATATAACATATGACTGCTTTAAATATAGGCCATGTTATAAGAAAGGAATCTGTACGAGCCTTATGAGAAATATGATTGAATATGCCAGAGAGCATCAAATATGCTGCATTAATCTGGTAGCAACGGATGAAGGGTATCCTATATATAAAAAATTGGGGTTTGAAGATAAGGTTCAGAAGTATACGGATATGCGATTAAAACTCTAAAGCCCACGCATTGCGAATTTTTATATTGCGTGATATACTATGATCACAAGCACGCAATGCGAGGTGATGATATGGATATAGCCAAATTGATAAAAGACTTGAGAGAAAGCACAGGGATGTCACGTAAAGAGTTTTCAGAACATACAGGCATCCCTGTTCGCACATTGGAGGATTGGGAAGCAGGAAGGAGAACACCACCGGAATACATCCCTAGGCTGTTGGCGTATCAAATAAAATTTGAGGGAATTCTAAGGAAAAATAAAGAAGCGAGTGATACCTTGTTTGAGAAACAGGAAGGCAGGCGGAATGTATCAGTCATACAGGATGCTGACGGGAATAACATCGTCATTATTAATGATATAAGGTTTAAGGGAAAACAGTCCATAGATTGGAAAGATGTTAGGGAATACCTAAAAACGTATGTCGGTGACTTCTATATGATTGTTGCAACTAATGATCTTGTGTATATTGGGTCAGATCTTCCGAAGGAATATAGCGGATCAAATTATACGAATAGCCTTAAAGGAGCAAATGCAAAGGCAAAAGCGAATGCTGCAACAGGAATTCCGGAAATGATAGAAATATCCGTTGGTAAGCATTTTAGAGAGAATCGCGAAAAAAAGCATAAGAGAGATGCAAAAAATGGATGGTATAGATATGACTCGAGATTCGCGCTTCCGGTTTATGATGATAAAGGTGAATTAGAAAGATATAATATTTTTCATGCTTCCATGCTGGTACGTCATTCAAACGATGGAAAGCTGTATTTGTATGATGTTATAGACATAAAAAAAGAAACGAGCAACTCTCTCGGCGAATAATCGCTTACCAGACAAAAAACCCATTTCCTTTAAAAAGGATAATACTATGGTACAGGAAAAATGTCAATCCAATATTCGAATGCGGCAGTAGAGGATATTATGATATTCGGTTGCTCAAGTAAACAACAGTCGAGACGTGCGTCCTCATGTCCCACCAACAGGTCGATAAGTATAAAACTGTTGATTATACACCTGATGGCAGTTATATGAAAAAAAGCGTGCTGCCATCATAGATGCTTTAAAGCATTTCAACATGATTGATTAACAATAAAGACCACTCAATCTCAAAAGAGAAAGAGTGGTCTTTTTATGAGGTAGAACATTATGGCAAAGAATTCATTCGCAAAGGATTTATACGCAAAGGTAGCAGCTAAATGCTGTTAAATATCGAAAAATATGATATAATAAATTGTTTAGAGCATTGTTTGGATAGTTGTATTTTCGGAGGTCAAATGAAATTTTTCTCCAAACTGAAATCAAATATGTCATTTAACATCATCGTGGCGATCATTATCCTGCTTGCGATGTTTGGTTTCGTATTGAGTGCCCTTAGTATGATCGGTTTTACCAATACCTATAAGAACGGATACTCAAGGACCACATATCATATTGCGGATTCCGCGGCTTCTCTGGTAAACGGCGACCATCTGGATTTGTATTTAAATGATGAACTGGAGCAGGAATACGAACGCACCAGAACATACATGGATGTATTCTGTAAAAAGATTCATGTTACTTTAATCTATGTCATCAAGGTGGATACGAGTGATTACAACAGTTTCGTTTCGGTGTTTAACTGCGTTAACAATACCGTGGACAATACCAATTATACGCCTTGGGAGAAAGGCTTTGAGAGGAAAACGTCCACCGATGAATACAAAGAAAAGTATCAGGCAATCTATAACAAGCAGTCCGATTACGAAACCGTATACCGGATTAAAACGACGGACGGACAGAAACCGCATGTAACTTCTATGGTTCCGATCTGTAACTCAAAAGGTGATGTGACCGGCATTCTTTGCGTACAGCGTCCCGCACGTGAAGTGAACAAAACATTGCGCCCGTACATTCTTTTGATTGTTATCTCTACATTGGTACTCGCAATTATTGCGTCCTTAATCGCTATATGGTTCATCCGTACCAGGATTCTGAAACCGGTTCGTCGCGTATCCGAAGAGGCAAACCGTTTCGCCGATACGAAGATCAAAGCAGAACCGCTTGGTAAAATCAGCGGATATCAGGAACTCGCGGCGCTTTCCGCTTCAATCGACACCATGGAAACCGACATGGTGAACTATATGAATAACCTCGCAGATGTAACCGCGGAACGGCAGAGAATCAGCACGGAGTTAAACCTTGCAAAGACGATTCAGGCCAGCGCGATTCCGAGTGTTTTCCCTGCATTCCCGGACCGTACGGATTTCGATATTTACGGGTCCATGGATCCGGCGAAAGAGGTTGGCGGAGACTTTTATAATTTCCGTTTAATCGATGATGATCACTTAATGATGGTTATCGGTGACGTTTCCGGAAAAGGTATTCCGGCTGCACTTTTCATGATGGTTACCAACATTCTGATTTCCGACAGAACAACGATGGGTTATACACCCGGAGAGATTATGACCATCGTAAACAGTAATCTTTGCGAGCATAACAAAGCGGAAATGTTTGTTACAATCTGGCTTGGTATTCTGGATCTTTCCACCGGTAAGCTGATTTCCACCAATGCCGGTCACGAAGATGTAGCAATCTGCCGTAAGGACGGTAAGTTCGAATTGATGAAAACCAAACACGGACTGGTTTCCGGTGTTATGGAAGGCGTTAAATATAAGGACATTGAGGATGTGCTTAGGCCGGGAGACAAACTCTTTGTCTACACTGATGGTGTTCCGGAAGCTACAAATGCAAATGAAGAACTTTTCGGACTGGAGCGTATGACGGAAGCACTCAACGAAGTGAAAGACCGAAATCCGCAGGGTATCCTGGAAGGTGTCCACAGACGTATCAATACCTTCGTCGGCGATGCTCCGCAGTTTGATGATCTGACGATGTTATGCATCGAATTTTTCGGTAAGAAGTAAACTATGAATTTGAAGTTAGGCAAAAAAGCATCCATACTGATACGACTTGCCCTGGTGGTTTTATCCATGGGGCTTTGTCTCTTTTGGGGGAACAAAAAAGAAGGCTATCATATTGATGAACAGTATTCCTATGGACTGGCCAACAGCGCATATCTTCCGTTCATGCATTTCGGGATCCAGGAATACAGCGTAAAAGACTGGATGATGGAATATGGAGCGGGAGAGAATGTTTTCCAGTTATTCGGTAATCTGAGTAAAGACTTTGCAATTCTGAAGGATGCTTCTTTTCAGGTGAAAAACACGAAGCTTTATGCGGACTATTTGATTGCTCAGAATAACAGCCGAGATACCTATACTACGACATGGATGGACGGAAGCGAGTATAAATACTATCTGTCTGCTTCCCCGAGCAACCGTTTTAATTATGCTTCTGTTTACTATAACCAAAGAGGTGATGTTCATCCGCCTCTGTTTTACATGGTTCTTCATACCATTTCTTCCTTTGCTCCCGGTGTTTTCTCCAAATGGTTCGGTATTGTCATGAATACCTGTTTCATGGGTCTTGCGCTCTGGACTTTGTATACCATGGTGAGAAAGCATTTCGGCGGGGATTTCAATGCTATCGTTTGCTCGCTTATTTGGGGAACCTCCGCATGTTTTGTCACGGATGCGGTTTTTATCCGTATGTATGCACTGCTTACTTTGATGGTTCTGGCTTTTGTCAATGCTCATTTGTCGTATGTCGCAACGGATGACAAAAACACGGATAAAAAGGTGATGAGAAGGAAATATGTCGGACTTGCGGCATTAACGATCCTGGGTTATATGACGCATTATTATTTCGTTATCATTGCCATCTTTGTCGCGCTTATTACTATTCTTACTCTTGCCGTTTCCAAAAGAGGCAAGGCAGTTCTGAAGTATGTTCTTACAATGGTTATATCTGCATGTATCGGCATTCTTATCTGGCCTTTTTCCATTAAGCATGTTTTTCTGGGATATCGCGGTCAGTCGTCGATTGCTGCAGTAACGGGCGGCAAATACAGTTTCTTTCCGCTGAAGTATATTTTGGACATGCTGTTCGGAGATCTGTTCGGTAAAGGAAAATATTGGATTTTCCTCGGTATCTGCCTGGTGGCAGTTGTATTGTTTCTTCTTTCCCAAAATAAGAAAATACCCGTATATAAAACAGCCATGATCACAGTTCCCGTGCTTGGTTATCTGTTTTTTGTACCGCAAATGGTTCCTTTTTTGACCAGAAGATATTTCTTATGTCTGTATCCGTTTATCATTCTTCTGGCTGTTTCTGCGGTTTCCTATCCGGTAAGGAATTTGCCTTTGAAGCAGAAAATCAAGGATGTGGTGTGTATCGGGGCACCCGTTATTGTGGCTGCAATCATTCTCTTTTTTGCCAATGCTTTCATGCACCGTCCGGATGCTTTGTATCCGGGAGGAATCGAAACCATAGAAGTTCCTGCCAAAACGGATGCGGTGTATGTTTTACCGGATGCTGACTGGAATGAGGCAAACGAAGATTTGGTGATTTTAAGTAAATGCCGGAGAGTTGGAATAGTCTATCGCTCCAATTTGCAGGCATTATCCGATTATTCGTATGACGACGGTACCGTGCTGCTAATCAGTGTACAGAACAGCCTGAATTTGGAGGAAACCGTGGATGCCGTCAAAGAAACCCTTTCGGCTTCCGATTTTACCGTTTACGACACCAAAGAATCCGGTACATTTACGCGCTTCTTTTTGCGCAGGGAACCGTAATGAGGTCTTGTTTAATACGCGGTTTGGTGGTACATTATTAGGATAAGGTTTAAATTAGAGTAAAATTAGTAAGGAGAATATATCATGGTTAATTTCAAGGAAGATGAGGCGCTTCACGTACTGAATCATTCCTGTGCACATTTGATGGCGCAGGCGGTGAAGCATTTGTATCCGAATGCTAAATTCTGGGTAGGACCCGTTGTGGAAGAAGGTTTCTACTACGATATGGATTTGGGTGATGTAATGCTTTCCGATGACGATGTTGCTGCCATCGAGAAAGAAATGAAGAAAGTTGCAAAGACCGGCGTTAAGATTTACCGCCGCGAGATCTCCAAGGCGGAAGCAGAGGAGATGTTTAAGGATGATCCGTACAAGATGGATTTAATCTCCGGTATGGAAGACGGAACCATTACCTGCTACGATCAGGGCGATTTCACCGACCTTTGCCGCGGACCTCACGTAGATAATGTGAAGCTTTGCCGTAATTTCAAACTGGTGAAGCACTCCGGCGCATACTTTAAGGGCGATGCAACCAAGCAGGTGTTAAACCGTGTTTACGGCGTATGCTTCCCGACTCCCGAGGAGCTTGAGGAGCATTTAAAACTTCTTGAGGAAGCCAAGGAACGTGACCATCGTAAAATCGGTAAGGATATGCAGATTTTCATGGCGGACGATCTGGTTGGCCGCGGCCTTCCGATGTATCTGCCGAACGGATATATCATCTGGCAGGAACTGGAAAATTATATTCGTACCAAAGAGCAGAAGCTTGGCTACAAACATGTGCTTACACCCTGCGTGGGTACGGTAGATCTGTATAAAACTTCCGGCCACTGGGATCACTATAAAGAGAATATGTTCCCGGCCATGGAAGTCGAAGGCGAGTCTTTCGTTCTTCGTCCGATGAACTGCCCTCACCACATGAGAATTTATGCGAACCGTCCTCATTCCTACAAGGAGTTACCGATTCGTTTGGCTGAGATCGCACATGACTTCCGTTTTGAATCTTCGGGAACCTTAAAGGGTATCGAGAGAGGCCGTCACTTCTGCCAGAATGACTCCCATATCTTCGTAACTCCCGACCAGATCAAAGATGAGGTTAAGAATGTCTGTGATCTGATTTTCACGACATATGAGGATTTCGGAATCACCAATTACCGCTGCGTTCTCTCCTTAAGAGATCCTGCGGATACCAAGAAATATCATCCCGATGATGAAATGTGGAACAAAGCAGAGCAGGCTTTGAGAGAGACCTTGAACGAAATCGGTATCGAATATACCGAGGAAATCGGCGAGGCTGCTTTCTACGGACCGAAGCTTGATGTAAACGTTAAGCCCGCGATTGGTGCGGAGATTACACTTTCCACCTGCCAGCTTGACTTCTGCTTACCCGCTAAGTTTGAACTGACCTATATTGACGCTGATGGCGAGAAGAAATGTCCTGTGGTTCTGCATAGAGCAATTTTAGGTTCCATCGACCGTTTCATGGCGTATATCCTGGAGGAGACCAAGGGTAACCTTCCTACCTGGCTTGCGCCGGTACAGGTTAAGGTTCTTCCGATCAAGAACGATGATGAAGAACTTAATGCATATGCAAAGAAGATTGTGGATACGCTCTTTGATGCGGATGTCCGCGTAGAGCTTGATGACCGTTCCGAGAAGTTCGGTTACAAGATGAGAGAAGCACAGATTCAGAAAGTGCCTTACATCGTTGTTGCCGGAAAGAACGAGGCAGAAGCCGGGGAGATTTCCTTCCGTCTGCACGGTGAGAAGGAAACCACGACCGTGAAGTTTGATGAGTTCATCAAACTAGTGACCGAGGAGATTAAGACCAAGGGCAGAAAATAAGAAAATGATACCCGGGGACGGGGTTAGTGGGCCAAATATTTGGACCACTAACCCCGTCCCCTTGCATATACGGAGAGAAAACTATGTCCAGACAATATTGGAAACCGTCGAATATGCTGTACCCCGTTCCGGCAATTATAGTAAGCTGTACGGACGGAGAAGGGCATGATAATGCAATGACTGCGGCCTGGGCCGGAACAATCTGTTCCGATCCCGTGATGGTAAGCGTATCCATCCGTAAGTCGCGGCTGTCCCATGAATATATTACCAAAACAGGTGAGTTTGTTATTAATCTGACCACGGAAGACATGGCCTATGTAACGGATTATGTCGGCGTGAAATCCGGCAGGGAAGTCGATAAATTTGCTTTGGAGGGCAATCTGAAACTGACGAAAACGCCTTCCGTCAAAGTCAAAGCACCGGGGATTGAAGAAAGCCCGGTAAGCCTGGAATGCAAGGTGACACAGGTTCTGGAACTTGGCAGCCATGATATGTTTATCGCGGAAGTCGTAAGCACGGATGTGGACGATCGGTACTTAGATGAGAACGGCAAGTTCGATTTGGCAAAAGCGAAGCTTTTGGCATATAATCATGGAGAATATTACGGACTCGGTGAATATCTCGGCAAATTCGGTTATTCCGTTAAGAAGAAAAAGTAAGTTACGATAGTGGAAAAAGGGGAATCCATGAAATACGACTGCTTAATCATTGACGATGAGAAAACGCTTGCGGAATAAAAACTTCAGACGTTTAATGACAGTAAAGGTGCCGGGCATCCGGCACCTTTAACATTTAGTGAATTTTATTTATGGTCAGGGTATATCCGATGGACTGCAGATAACGAAGCAGTGTTTCGATCGTTCCGCCGCCTTTTCTTTCCAAACGACTGACCGCCTGCTGGGACATTCCGGTAAGTTTGCTGATATCTTTCTGTGTCAAATTATTCTCTTTCCTGGCATCAATCAGCGCCTGCTTGAATTCCATTTCAGCAAGAAACAACTCATGCTGTTTACGGAGCTCTTCATCGGATGCGATTAATTCTTCAATAATTTTCTTTTCTTTATCGGGATTACTTTGTATAAACATTGTTTTTCTCCTTTCAAATATAGTGGCCTTCTTTTGCTCGTTGAAGGGCTTTATTCAGTTCCTGCTTTTCGGCACGATTTTTCTGCTTCTTGCAGATGTGCAGAAACACAACATTGTCGGAATCAATAATAA
The DNA here is from genome assembly GCA_002368665.1 of Lachnospiraceae bacterium UBA3804. Taxonomy (GTDB): domain Bacteria; phylum Bacillota; class Clostridia; order Lachnospirales; family Lachnospiraceae; genus UBA3766. Next base: position 56,401 of record DFEK01000011.1, on the reverse strand, counting down.
TATACATGATTCTGGTCTGTGTTATTTTGATTTCCCATAGTTTTCCACGTAACGGCCTTGTCTGAAGCTTTTGAAAAGCCTCCAGTCCTTTTTCGCGGATTATAAAACGTATATCATAAATACGTAATCTTTCATCCGGTGGAAGAGTATCGATATAATCCGTAATAAGATTCTTGCCTCCCTGAGTGCAGTAGTCGATAATATTCATTTTTCTCCTTTCTACAATACATCAATATTGATGTATTGTCAAATGCAATGATATCATTGTTGTTCTGTAACTGTTTTTTTATGTAACATTTTTGGAAGTTTGAAGATTCAATTCGGATAGAAGACAAAATCCTGTCTCCGGAAGAACCAAAAGAATATAACAATCAAACTGTAACAAATATTGGTATAAAAATCAACGTATGACGTCCTGAAAAAATATGGAACAGTTAAAATCCACAATTAAGGATTAGTTAAGAATTACACAAGAAGCAGGTTAAGACTTCCGTGTGCAATTGCGATACAGTAGTATCAGCAAAAGGCATACGGAAGTTTTTTGATGAGTGAAGGAAGGTTCCGCAGCCAAATAACAAAATAGTAAACAATTAACTAACACGAAAGAGGTGTCATATGAAAAAGTCTAAAAAGAAAGCAGGTTTCATTATCGGTGGTGTTGCGATGGCAGCGGTTCTCGGCGTTACGGGAGTTTCCCTTTACGCAAACGCAGCCACAAAGGTTAACTCCTATGTGGCAGAGAATACGGATATCAGCCAGGTGCTCGAATTAAACGGAACCGTTAGAAGCGACAGAGTGGAAAACATCTTCGCCAACGTGGACGGTAAAATCGCAACCATAAATGTTAAGCCCGGTGATGCGGTTAAGAAAGGTGATCTTTTAATCTCCTTCGACGAAGAGCGAATTGATTACCTGATTGCAATGGCTGAGTATGATGCACAGTCCGCTTTGGGAAATTACAGAAACTCCGTAGAGATGGGCAACCGTACACAGGCTCTTTACAATGAAGCAACGATTAACCTGGATGTTCTAAATAAGCAGATTGCCGATACGGAAGCTGCAATTGCAGAGAAGCAGAAACAGTTAACCGAAAAGAAAGCAAAGCTTGCAGGCGAGGGCGTCAGACTTCAGGTCGACATGATGGACAAGGCAGCCGATCCGAACGCTCAGAAAGAATATCAGAACCTTCAGAAAGAAGCATTGAACAACGCTTATGCACAGGAAGCAAACAGCGAAATTCTTGCACTTCAGGAAGAAATCAGCAAACTTTCCACAGACCTTGCAAACTTCAAGGAGTATAAAGCGGAGATGACCAGCCAGAAGGCAGCAACGGCAACAACACGCATGACCGCAGGTCAGAAAGAACAGATGGAAGCCATGAAGGCAGCAAGCGAACTCAGTGCAGAAGAGACCATTAAGAATCTGGAAAGCTTAAGAGACGGTATCCGCGCCGAGTTCGACGGAATCGTAACATCCGTTAACGTAACCGAGGGCGCTGAAGTGGCACGCGGCATGCAGCTTTTTACCATTGAATCCAGCAGCGACATCATCATCAAATGTGCAGTCAACAAATATGATATCGTCAGTGTGAAAGAAGGCCAGAGCGCAGAAGTGACCATCGGAAGAAACAACTACACCGGCAAGGTGGTTCGCGTAGAGAAGATGGTTGGATCCGATGCAAGCCTTGCAACCGGTATCGGCGTGGACATCCTTCTTGACAATCCCGATGGCGAGATTATCCTTGGCATGGATGTAAAGCCCAGATTAAGCTGCGCGGCAGCGGAAGATGTCATCAGCATTCCGAAGGAAGCATTAAACGAAGAAGATGATGATGCATATGTATTCGTTGTGGAGAATAAGAAAGCAACCCGGAAAAAAGTTGAAACCGGCATCCGAAATGATGATATGATAGAAGTAACTTCCGGACTTTGTGCAGGCGATACCGTGGTATGGAACAGCGACGCAAACTTAAAGGACGGAATGGAAGTAAAAGGTTATTAAAATAAAGCGAGGACATTATGGACGCAAAACAGATCATACTTTCAGCTAAAGATTTATCCAAAACATTTTCGAACGAATCCGTGCAGCAGCATGTTTTGAAAAATTTAAACATCAATGTGTATAAGGGCGATTTTACGGTCATCATGGGAAACTCCGGATCCGGTAAAAGTACACTCCTTTACGCACTCTCCGGAATGGACCGTCCGAGTCTCGGAAAGATTTACTACAATGTGGAAGACCCCGATGAGCCCGGTAAAATGATCGAGGAGGAAATCTCCGGATACAGCAACGACAAGCTGGCTCGCTTCAGAAGAGACCATGTGGGATTTGTTTTCCAACAGAATTACTTAAACGATTCCATGAGCGCGCTCGATAATATTTTGGTCTGCGGACTCCTGAAATGGACGAACCGAAAGGAACTGACGAAGAGGGCAAAGGGACTCCTTGAAAGCGTTGATATGAGCGAAAATGATTTTCGCAAATTCCCGACACAGCTCTCCGGCGGACAGCAGCAGAGAGTTGCTGTGGTCAGAGGCGTGATCAATGAGCCGGAAATCCTTTTTGCGGATGAGCCGACCGGTGCTTTGAATTCTCAGAATACGGATAATGTACTGAATATCCTGTCCGACCTAAACCAAAAAGGTCAGAGTATCGTCATGGTTACGCATACCTTTAAAGCGGCGGAGCGTGGAAACCGCATCATCTATCTTGCCGACGGCGTAATCTCCGACGAAATCGAAATCGGACCTTACCTTGGAGACTACAAGGATGAGACGAATCCGAACATGGAAGAGGCCCAAGACAGACACTACCGATTAAAGACATTCCTTCAGAACATGGGGTGGTAAAATGTATCGTTATTTCTTTATTGCAAAAAATAATATGAAAAAGCAGAAGGGCGACATGATTGCCTTCTTTATCATGACATTTCTTTCCGCGTTTCTGATTTTTACCTGTCTGAATCTTCTCATAGGAACCTTCCGTGTAGTGGGTACCGATAAGGAGAAGATCAACGGGGCGGATATTCTTATTCTGTGTACGGATGAACCGGTGCAGAATTTTAAACTGGAAGAAATTATTCAGGGAAATGAGTACTTAAACGGATACGAAGAAAATGAGTATTTAAACGGAATGGCCAAATGGAGAAAGGAGGGAACTTCCTGGGGTGATTATCCCTTTGCGATCGCCTCCTATGAAGAAGACAGAAAAATCCAAACGGCCAGTGTGGATACAAAGAAGCTGTCGGGAAAGGACATTATTATACCGATTTCCCTTTCCACGAATTTTGAAGTCGGAGATATCATGGAACTGAAAATCAGAGAAAATATCTATGAGTTTAAGGTGGCCGGCTTTAATGAGGATTTCATTTATTCATCGCCCATGAATATGGGGACCTATCTGGTCTATGTTTCCGAAAAATTATATGAACAGATTGAGTTTGAAAACGGCGGTGCTCTTGAAAGAAGTAAGCTGATTAAAACACAGCTTAACAATAAGGCAAGGAAAGAAGGAATTACCGATGAACGGATTGCGGATGATATCGGGAATGAACTGATTCTCTGGTATAATTCCTATCTGGAAAGTCATCCGGAAGATACGGCGGGTATTAACGTGAATATCATTCCAGCCAGTATTATGTCGGTTGCCGGTATGATTCTGCCGTTTATCGTGATCGCCATTATCCTGGTATTTGCATTGATTATCCTTTCTGTTGCAATGGTGGTAATTGATTTTTCCGTGAAAAATTTCATTATAGACAATATGAAGAACACCGGAATCATGGAAGCCGGCGGTTATACGGTAAAGGAATTGATGCTTATTCTTCTGGTACAGCTTTTGTCCGTATCCTTTGCGGGAAGTTTTGCGGGAACGCTTCTTGCAGCTGTTTTACAGGGAAAAATCGGGTATATCATGCTTTTCTTACTCGGTCTTTCCTGGAATCAGCGACCGGATCCGGTCGTATTTGCAGGTGTGGTAATAGGAATCTGCATAATAATTGCCGTCTTTACTCTGATTCTCGGGAGAGAATATAAAAAGACCGGTGTTTTGGATGCCTTAAGAGGGGGAATTAATACACATAATTTTAAGAAAAACGTTTTTCCTTTTGATAAAACGAACTATCCGATCGCTTTGACCCTGGCATTTAAGGAAACTTTCGGGAAATTTAAGAATCAGATCGGTGTCATTATCATGATGACGGTTCTGTCTTTTGCGGCGGCAATGGGATTCGGAATTTACGAAAACATTGCCAAGGATGTGGACTCACTTCTGACAATATCCGGAATCGATCTTTTCGATGCGGATTTTTCAGGGGATGTTAGTATGGGTGAAACGGTACGTTCCTTTAAATGTGTGGATGAGATACATTACGAAACCTTTCTGTCCATGGATTACAAGAAAGGGAGTAAAACGAAAAGCCTTTCGACAAGAGTAATCTCCGATACCTCCGTCATGAATCCGAAACAGATGGTGGAGGGCAGATGGCCTTTATATGACAACGAAGTGGCAGTAGCAACATCTGCCGCCAATAATCTCGGATTAAAAGTCGGCGATACCGTTATTGTAAAAAACGGTGAGAATGAGGCATCCTATTTAGTAACGGGACTTTTGCAGACCTTTAATAATATGGGGATGATGGGATATATCAGTAAAGAAGGTTATGAAAGAATCGGACAAATGCCCGGGACGGTAGTGTTTTGTGTGAATCTGAAAAATGGTTATACCTTTGAGGATTTGGAGAAAGAGTTTAAAGATATTTATCCGGATACGGAACTTACCGATGAGCTTGCATCAACGGGCGGCCTGTTCCCGATGTTAAAGGCCTCCATGGGACTTACGGCAGTTTTGGTAATGTTTGTTACCGCATTCATTGTGGGACTGGCGGAAGCGCTCTTAATCCGTACGAGAATTACAAGAGAGTGGAGAAACTTAGGTGTCAACAAAGCACTTGGTTTTACTTCTAGCCAATTAATAACGCAGGTGATGCTTTCCAACATACCGGCAATTATAATCGGGATCTTGCTTGGACTCATTATAGCAACCTTGTTTGGAGACAATATCGTCATTCTGATGTTTTCCATATTCGGATTCAGAAAGGTAAGTTTCATTATCTCGCCGCTTAATTATATTATGGTTGTTTTCATGATCGTAGCCGTCGCAATGGCCGTATCGTGGATTAACGGAAATCGGATTAAAAAACTTGAGCCGGTGAAGATGATTACGGAAGAGTAGGGTTTGCAAAAAGAAACAATTACCTGTCGGGCGGGAGTTTTCCCGCCCGGCATATTCGTGTATAATAGGATGATGAGAAAGGAGCTTCGTTTATGCATTATAATTGTCTGATTGTCGATGACGAAACGGAACTTGCCAAAATGACTGCGGAATATTTCAACATGTTCGAGGTCTCCACGGCATATGTGGAAAGCGGCGAGGAATGCTATGCATTTTTAAAAGAGAATACGGTGGATCTGATTCTGCTGGATATCAATTTGGGTGACGGCTCCGGCTTTGAAGTCTGTAAAAAACTGCGCAAGGAAATGCAGCTTCCGATTCTTTTCGTATCGGCGCGCCAAAGTGACGATGATGTACTGGTGGCTTTATCCATCGGCGGAGACGATTATGTCAAGAAACCGTACAGCTTATCGGTTTTACTTGCCAAGGTAAAAGTGAATTTAAAGCGTATGGAGCAGATGGAGAAGGTAAAGGAAGAAAACTCTGACCATGACGGTCCGGTTAGCGCAGGGCACTCCCATATACATGTAGATGAGAAATTTGCTCTCGATGAAGCAACGATGTCTGTCGTACAAAACGGAAACCGCATTCCCCTGAAAGCAAAGGAATTTGCGCTTTTGAACAGCCTTTATAATCATAAGAACACGATTGTGAAAAAAGAGGTTTTATTTGATGAGGTCTGGGGCGATACGTTTTTCTCGGACAGTACGTTGAATGTACATATCCGGAAACTTCGTGAGAAACTCGAAGAAAACCCGAACGACCCGAAACTGATCAAGACGGTCTGGGGAACGGGATATTATCTGGAATTGAAATAAGAGGGTAAAAGATGAAGGCACTGAGTCGTGTCACAATTGCATATACGACTGTTATGATTTTGCTTCTCCTCGGCATTTTGTATTTAAACGTGCAGTTTGCTTACAGGCAAAGAGATCTGGTGTATTACAACGATATGCTTCACCGCATAGAACGGAGTCTGGAGAACGGCAAAACCATCGAGGATATGGAGGATACCTTTGACTGTATCATTGTGGAGTCGACACAGATTAACGACCCGAAACTTGCGGAGGCGTATCGCAATTCCGCATTTGTTCTTGATCTTACCGTGAACGGAGAGTACTTCGGCAAAGTTGCCTGGACAGATGAATTAAACCGGTATAAAACGACCAAAAGAGGATTCTTCGGAATTACCGTGCTGGTTTGGGCATTTGCTTTGATTTTCGGTTATCTGATCATCGGATACTTCCATAGAAACTTTATGAAACCGGTAAAGGAACTGCAGCATTTCTCGGAAGAGATTGCCAAAGGCAATTTGGAGGAGCCGCTGCCGATTCATAAGAATAATGTCTTCGGAAATTTCGTCGAGGCATTTGACCTAATGCGCGAGCAGCTGATTGCGGCAAGAAACCGGGAAATCGAATCCGAGAAGGCAAGGAAGGAACTGGTAACTGAATTAAGCCATGATGTGAAGACTCCGGTTGCAGTCATCAAAGCGACCTGTGAGGTTATGGAGGCGCAGGGAGAATCCGGCTTTTCCGTGGATAAAGTGCATATCATATCCCGGAAAGCGGATACCATTTCACAGTTGATCAGCAATATGATGCATGCAAATTTAGAGGATCTTGAGAAACTGGATGTACATCCGACCGAAGAGAACAGCAATATCATCATCAATTACCTGGAAAGCTTAAAACAGTACGGAAAGATCATTCTGGAGAATGAAATCCCGGGATGTCTTATCCGCATAGACCGCCTCCGTATGGAACAGACAATCGACAATGTGGTCGGAAACTCCTATAAATACGCGGGTACGGATATCCATGTATCGTTTGATATGTTGAGTGTGGATATGCCCGTGAAAGACTCGGATAAACTGGAGAAAGCGGAATTCTTACGCATTCGAATCAAGGACGACGGCCCCGGAGTACCGGAGGATGAGCTTCCTTTGATCTGTGAAAAGTATTACCGCGGCAGTAACGCGGACAAAACGCCGGGTTCGGGTCTTGGTTTTTATCTTGTGAAATATTATATGCAGAAACAGGGCGGAGGCCTGGAATACTATAATGACGGGGGCTTCGTGGTGGAACTATTGGTTCGAAAAGTGTAAAAGGCAGGTGTCGGATGTCCGGCACCTGTTTTAATAGAAAATTAAGGTGTTAGGAATATCAAACTTTGCTTGACTGAATTGCGGAAATCCCATATACTTGAAAATGGTGTGGTAGGGATTAGAACCCACCGTAAACAGTTAAAAAATATAATAATATAAAGGAGAGACACACTATGGCAAACATTGATTTAACAAAGTATGGCATTACCGGTGTTACCGAGATCGTACACAATCCGTCTTATGAGATGCTGTATGAAGAGGAGAAGAAACCGGAACTTACAGGCTATGAAGTAGGTGTTGACACCGAACTCGGCGCTGTAAATGTTATGACAGGTATTTATACCGGACGTTCCCCTAAGGATAAATACATCGTTATGGATGAAAATTCCAAGGATACCGTTTGGTGGACCACCGAAGGTTACAAGAACGATAACCATCCCATGACCGAAGAAACATGGGCGATTGTAAAGGATATCGCCAAGAAGGAACTTTCCAATAAGAGACTTTTCGTTGTAGATGCATTCTGCGGCGCAAACAAGGACTCCCGTATGGCAGTTCGTTTCATCGTAGAAGTTGCCTGGCAGGCACATTTCATTAAGAATATGTTCATCCAGCCTACCGAGGAAGAATTTGCTTCCTTCGAGCCTAACTTTGTAATCTACAATGCTTCCAAGGCGAAAGTAGAGAACTTTGCAGAACTTGGTCTGAACTCCGAGACCTGCGTTGCATTCAATATCACCTCCCGTGAGCAGGTTATCATCAACACCTGGTACGGCGGAGAAATGAAGAAGGGTATGTTCTCCATGATGAACTACTACTTACCTCTTCAGGGTATGGCTTCCATGCACTGCTCCGCAAATACCGATATGGAAGGAAAGAATACCGCGATCTTCTTCGGACTTTCCGGAACCGGTAAGACCACTCTTTCCACCGATCCCAAGAGATTACTGATCGGTGATGATGAGCACGGCTGGGATGACAATGGCGTATTCAACTTCGAAGGCGGATGCTATGCTAAGGTTATCAACCTTGACAAGGATTCCGAGCCGGATATCTACAACGCAATCAAGAGAGATGCTCTTCTTGAGAACGTAACCGTAGATGCAGCCGGAAAGATTGATTTCGCTGACAAGTCCGTAACCGAGAATACCCGTGTATCTTATCCGATCGAGCATATCGAGAATATCGTTAAGAAAGTAAACGGAATTTCCGCAGGCCCCGATGCAAAGAACGTAATCTTCTTATCCGCAGATGCATTCGGCGTACTTCCTCCGGTATCCATCCTTACTCCGGAGCAGACCCAGTACTATTTCCTTTCCGGTTTCACTGCAAAGCTTGCAGGTACCGAGCGTGGAATCACAGAGCCGACTCCTACCTTCTCTGCTTGCTTCGGACAGGCATTCTTAGAGCTTCATCCTACCAAGTACGGCGAGGAGCTTGTTAAGAAGATGCAGAAGAGCGGCGCTAAGGCTTATCTTGTAAACACCGGATGGAACGGAACCGGAAAGAGAATTTCCATCAAAGATACCCGTGGTATCATCGATGCGATCCTTAACGGTGATGTAAACAACGCTCCTACCAAGAAGATCCCCATCTTCGATTTCGAAGTTCCTACCGAGCTTCCCGGCGTTGATCCCGCAATTCTTGATCCCAGAGATACCTATGCAGATGCTGCAGAATGGGATGCAAAGGCTAAAGATCTTGCTGAGAGATTCATCAAGAACTTCAAGAAGTATGAGACCAATGACGCAGGTAAGGCACTTGTGGCAGCAGGCCCTCAGTTATAATTAAGAACTTAAGATCCACAAGATAAGCAAAGCCCTTCGTTCGGGGATATCCGGACGAAGGGTTTTGTGTTATAATAGTACTGTATGGAGGTACAAACAGATGGAAAAATATGATCTTGTCATTATCGGCTCCGGCCCCGCGGGTTTATCGGCTGCAATTTATGCTTCCCGCGCGGGTTTGAATGCCGTTGTGCTGGAAAAAGCCGGCGTCAGCGGCGGACAGGTGCTTACTACCTATGAAGTGGACAATTATCCGGGACTTCCCGAGATTAACGGGTTTGACCTCGGTATGAAGTTTAAAGAACATGCGGATAAACTCGGTGCCAAGTTTGAAGACGCGTCCGTACTTGCCATTAAGGCAGGGGCAGAAACACATACGGTTGTCTGCGAAGGCAAAGAGTATGAGGCCAAGGGCGTTATCATTGCTACAGGTGCGCACCATGCACTCCTCGGAGCACCGGGTGAAGCAGAACTTCAGGGAATGGGCGTATCATACTGTGCAACCTGCGACGGAGCTTTCTTCAGAAAGAAAGACGTTGCGGTTATCGGTGGCGGTGATGTTGCACTTGAGGATGCGATTTTCTTAGCCAGAATCTGCAATAAAGTATATTTAGTCCACAGAAGAGACGAATTCAGAGCCAATATGGCACTTCAGAAGGCTCTGAAGGAGTATGCAAACGTGGAACTCGTTCTTTCTTCCACTGTAGAGGAAATTAAGGGAACCGAAGCGGTAGAAGCGATTCGCGTTAAGAATAAAGTATCCGGGGAAGAAAAGGATATCCCGGTATCCGGTGTTTTCATTGCCGTAGGTATTGTTCCGGATTCGGATGCCTTTGCATCGGATGTTAAATGCAATGAGAGAGGCTATATTCTGGCAGGAGAGGACGGAAGAACCAGCGTAGAAAGAGTCTATGCGGCCGGAGATGTACGCGCCAAGGCTCTTCGCCAGATCGTAACGGCGGTTGCGGACGGAGCGAATGCCGTAACTTCCTTCCAGGAGGATATTCTCTAAAAAGCCTGTTATATCAAAAAATGTTACAAATGCATAAAATGCACGATGAGTAGAAGGAAAGCTTTGAAAATCGTGCATTTTTTAATACTTTTTTTCGAAAAAAGAGGGTGTTTTTTCTTGACGGGACGGGGTAAGTTGTGTTAAATTTATTTCAGATTGTAACAAATTTGTAATAATTAAGGTTAACATGCACTACAAAAGACTTATTGCAACAATTACATTATTGACAATGACCGCCACCGTTTTGTTTTCCCCGATGACTATCAGGGCTTACGAAGCAGTGGATTCTTCTTTGCCCGTCGAAACTACGGAAACCGTATTTGCCGAGAATAAGCTTCCGGCAGCAGGTGTGGCCGTAACACTTGAAGAGGGCGCGGATTACATCGGTGTTTCCGAGATTGCTGAAAGCACCGAGGAAACCGTTCAGGAATATGCTCCCGTCGGTCTTCCTTCCGCAGTGGAGGAAATGCTCAACAAAGAAAACAGGGAGATGGTTCCCAATGCCGTATGTTCGGTGGGAGATTATGTTTTTTTAAGAAGCGGTACGGAAGAGCATCCGGATAATGTCGGAACACTGTACCGTAACTCCGTAGTCGAGATCCTCGGCGAGGAGGGAGAAGACTATTATGTACAATCCGGAAACGTATACGGATACATCCGTAAAAATTTCCTGGTTACGGGTGAGGAAGCAAAGCCCTTGATCGAAGAAGCCACGGTTCGTACGGCAACTGCCAATACGGATAACCTCTGCGTTCGTACCGCACCTGAAATCGGAGCCTCGGAGTTAATGATCCTTCCTGCCGGCGAAGAAATGGTTGTTCTGGATGTTGAAGGTGATTGGGCCAAGGTTTCCTTAGAGGAAACGGAAGGATATGTTTACTGCCCATATGTGGATATTGAGACCGGATATGCGACCGCATTGACCGACAGAGAGATCAGTGATCAGGAAAGAGAAGCCCTCCGCAAAGAAATGGAATCCAGGGCGCTTCAGAATATCGCTTATGATGCATCGAACGGAGCACCGTCCCATTTCGTTTCGAAAGAGGGCGGAAGTGCCGAAGGAAGAGCGGTAGCGGAGTTTGCCGTACAGTTTGTCGGAAATCCCTATGTATGGGGAGGATCCAGTTTGACTGAGGGCGCTGACTGTTCCGGTTTTGTAATGGCTGTTTATAAGGAATTTGGTATTGAACTGACTCATTCGACCGAAATCGATCAGACGGAAGGTGAGCCGGTTGCTTCCATCGAGGAAGCATGGCCCGGAGATATCGTATGTTACCAGGGCCATGTGGGAATTTACATCGGTGACGGAATGCTTTGCCATGCAGCCGGTGTATCCAAGGGAATCGTCATTACGATGGCCTGCTATGACAATATTATCACCATTCGAAGATTGTTTAATGATTGACCGATTGTTTCATCGTATTTTGACCGTATAGAATCCATGAATGAATAAAAAGTGCCGTAATCGCGGCACTTTTTCTTGTTTTTGTGCAATATTCACAAAAGGGTATAATGCAAGAAGAAATGATGCATTTTTATCAACAGTTTTCCACAGCCGAAAAGTGCCTTTTTTGACTTATAAACGAAGTTATCCACATTATCCACATTGGAATGAATCAGGTAGTCAAAAGTTATTGTAAACCGAACGAACGCCTGTTTTGTATAGAAAGTAGAAAATCGAAAAGTGAGGAATTACTCATTGACATTATGACGAATACCATGTAGGGAAAATGGGGCATTTTGACGAAGGGGCGGAGGGCAACAATGAGTTGCCAAACGAAGGGAAAAATGCTATACTTTTCCTATCAGGGAAAGGGGTTATTTCCTGATATACGACATACCAACGAAAGGGTGAGCAAGATGAAATTTGTTATTGTGGGCAAAAACATCGATGTTACTCCGGGTTTGAAATCCGCAGTGGAAGACAAGCTCGGCAAACTGAGTAAGTATTTCAACGAAGACACGGAGGTACATGTTACATTAAGCGTTGAAAAAGAAAGCCAGAAGATCGAAGTTACGATTCCCGTTAAGGGAAACATCATTCGTTCCGAACAGGTCAGCAACGATATGTACGTATCCATTGATCTGGTAGAGGAAATCATTGAAAGACAATTAAAGAAATATAAACGCAAATTAACGGATCATAAGCAGAATATTTCTTACTTCAAGCAGGACTACATTGACAAGGATTTTGTGGATGATGACGAGATCAAGATCATCCGTACCAAGAAATTCGATATCAAGCCCATGTATCCCGAAGATGCATGCGTACAGATGGAACTGCTCGGACACAATTTCTTCGTTTTCAACAATGCGGAGACCGAGAATATCTGTGTAGTATACAAGAGAAGAGGAAATACTTACGGACTGATTGAACCGGAAGTGTAGAATAAGCCATAATAAGCCCCGCCACGGTTGTGGCGGGGTTTTTTACGTTAAAGTATACAAATGAGCGTATAACGCGTTTATTTGACCTCTGAGACGTCTGAGAAGCTCCAGGCATAGATGTTTACGATTTCCACATCGGAATCGCAATACGGGCATTTCTTGTCGCCTAAATTCTTGATCTGGCCGCCGCAGTGAGGACAGCGGGAGCCAAGGGAGAGTTCAGAGTACTTATCCACCTGATCGCGATCCTGGATATAAACCATTTCAATATTGTATTTTGCCTGCGTCATAAGATCCTTACGACCGGTTTTGATGGTTTCTCCGGCGGTGATATAGTGAATGTACTGGATGGAAGCCTGATAAACGATGGAGCACTTGCCATCCGTCTTCTCGTATTTATGGAGAACACATTTGTGTACTGCCATACGCTCGAAATGCTCGTCATATCCCTTATCTTTGTTGATTTTGACTTGCATGGTCAGTTTGTTGCGCAAATCTTCGTTTCCTTCCGCAAGCTGCTCCGGATCAGCCTCGTCTAGAGCAAAGAGGTATGAAGTCAGGACATTACTTGCACGCTTGGTCATTTCGGTATTGTTAAATTCCGGAAAGTCCTTGGCCAGTTTGGGAAGGATCAGTGAAGACAGATCAGAGACCGTTCTCGGAGTGGAAGAGCGTTCAAAATTGGTACGCCGGATTCCTTCTCCGATATCCGAAGTTCCCGTAGCTGCCTGGGAAATGGACTGCGCGGTGCTGATCGCACGGTTGACCGTACTGGTCACATTATTTGCCGTGTCGCTTACTTTCTTTACGATGGCGAAAATGATGCCTCCGATGACAAGCATTACGACAACGAAGATGATGAATACTACGACGAAAAAGAACATGTCTGAAGTTCTCCTTTAACAGTTCTGAAATAGTTCCTAGCTTATTCTCCGCCAAACACACTGAATACAACACAGAACAGCACGATGGCAAGGATGATCAAAAAGACTACCAAAGCAACCTTCCAGCCGGATACAGGTGTCTTACCGTAAACTTTACCGGTCTGACCGTTTACCATGAACTGATAGATCTTGTCATTGTATTTGAACGAGGATACCCAGATGGGAAGCATCAGGTACTTGTAGGTAATGTCACTGAATCGGCTGTTTACGCGTACGTTTCTGACATGATCCGCGTTATGCTCATAGCGGATCTTCTGGCTGACGTTGGAATTGATTCGGTTGAAAATAGCAGCCTTCGCTTTTTCCCATCCGGCCTTCAGACCGATGGTATAACGCTCAGCGGCAAAACCGGCCACATATTCGGGCTTGTAGGACTTATTGTCCGCCGTATTAAAAGGAGCCAGTCCGTTAATGATGGCGGAATTGTGTCTGTCGGTTGCAAGGACGAGTTCATCGTCCACGTCCATACGGTAGATACCGGAGGTGCTGTACCAGTCGGTTCTGGTTCTGGACTGGGTATTTCCCTGGCTGTCCTTGTAATGCTCCGTATGGTCGATTCCGTACTGACCGGTGTAAGAGGATACCGTCTTGGTATCGAAGGTCCAGTAGGGAAGATAAATACCCTTAAAAGAATCGGGCCTTGCAGATTCCTTTGCCAGTTTCGGACAGAAGAATTTCTTCTTAATCCAGGCATGGAAATTGGCGCCTGCCTTTTCCTGGGTGATCTGGAACGGAACAACACCACCGGGAGCGATGGTGTTCTTATCATGTGCCTCCATTACCTGGTTGGAACCGCAGTAGGGGCACTCACTGGATACATCCAGCGCGTCGTAAATGGTTTCGGCACCGCAACTTTTGCAGACAACGGCTTTTTTCTCGGCGCCCCAGTTACAGTTGGTTTCTTTGTTTTCCGCTTCGTCAAAACTTAATTCCTGTGCGGTTTCGGGAGCATCATCCGCCTTGGGGATCACTTCCTGATAATCACAGTAAGGGCAGTGGAGTTTTCCGCTTTCCGGGTCAAAGTCCATAACACCGCCGCAGTTGGGACATTTTTTATCCGTTTCGCTTAATGTGGAAGCATTTTCGATCTGGACACCGCTTTCGTCCGAGCGGGTACCGTCGTCGTTATAAATGATGTTTTCTGAAGCCATAATACTCTCCTAAAGTGTATGATTATTTAATTTGTTTTTCTGAAAAAACGGCCCGACACTAAGGTCGGGCCGAATGATACTTCAATTTCCTTCTTCGGGTCCCGAAGGGGATGGAAGAGTATTATTTTACGATATCTCCGTCGTCGAATACATCACCGCACTCCGGGCAGAATTTCGGCGGATTGTGGGGATCTTCGGGTTCCCATCCGCACTTGTCACACTTGTAAAGAGGTGCGCCTGCAGGTCTCTTCTCACCACAGTTCTGGCAGAAGTTGCCTTTGTTTACGGTTCCGCATTTGCAGGTCCATCCTTCTTCTGCTGCAGGTTCGGGCTTCTTCTCGCCACAGTTTGCACAGAACTTACCGGTATTTACGGTTCCGCACTTGCAGGTCCAGGAATCGGCTGCGGGAGCAGGTGCTGCTGCGGGAGCGGGAGCTGCAGCGGGCTGTGCTGCTGCCTGTGCTGCGTTCTGCTGCTGAGCCATTGCAAAGAGATTGGAAGTATTGGTTCCGCCGGTCATCTGAGCCATGTTCATACCTGCAAATGCCATCATCGGTCCTGCCTGCTCGTTAGCAGCAGCAGCTTCCATAGCATTTGCGGTAGCGGTGGTCATTCTTGCTGCAGCCATGTTTACGTTGGTGTAAACTGCGGTATCCTGGAACTGTTTGATTCTCTTCTCGTCTTCTTCGGTAGCTTTGATGGACTCGAAGGTGATATCAACAACTTCCATACCACGAAGCTCGCCCCACTTCTTGGAGAGTTTCTCATTGATCAACTCAACCAGAATGTCGGTCTTGGTGGTGATTGCACTGTAACGGATACCTACGCCGTAGTCGGATAAGGAACCGATGGCAGGCTGAAGAGCGGTCATGAAGTCGGACTTCATAATGCTCTGTAATTCTTTCTTGTTATAGGACTCGCCGCTGAAAGCGGAAGCGATGGAATCGTAGAAACGAACCGGATCGCTGATACGGAAAGAGTACTCGCCTCTTGCCATTAAGTTGATGTCGCCCTGGAAACCGGTTACCTGGTCGTGGATGAAGAACGGAATGGTGGAAGCGGTTCCCCAAAGGTTCTCACGAACTTCCAGAGTGTTGATAAAGTAAACTCTCTGCTCCTTAGGAAGTTCTCCGCCGTACATAATACGTTTTCCAAGCTGTTGCCAGCTGGCTTTTAAGTTCTCGCCGAAGTTTCCGTAGAAGATGGAAGGTTCGGTGGACTGGTCATAAACGAATTCACCCGGTTCCGCGCAGAGCTCGGTAATTTTACCGTTGTCAACCAGGATAGCACACTGTCCTGCGTTAACGATGATCAGGGAACCATTGGAAATGATGTTGTCGTTACCTTTGTTGTAACCGTTCTTGTCTCTCTTAATACCACGGGTAGCCAAAACTCCGCTTCCCATATTGTCGCACAGAAAGATCTCAGGATACTGATCTTTAACTACGCTGGAAAGACTGGACCAGGCGTTGCCGCCAAGGTTTCCTGCTACACCGGTGATTGCATCTTTGGCAATACCCAATGCTTTTTTAATTAATCCCATTTGACAATTCCTCCTCAAACTGTTTATTCATTCCGAAAAGGCTTTTCCTTACCGGAAGCTACGTTTAGAATTATACTATCAAACCGTGGAATTGTCTATAGTTGAGCGACCTCAAAAGATGCAGAAAAAGGAGTGTTTTTTTACAAAAAATGCAAAATAAAGACCGCCTTGCAGGACTCTTTACTTACGGTTGATGACTTGGTATGATGAATGACAGATTTCATGAAGAAAAGGAGCACGCAATGAAGATTGTAATGCTGGAGCGGGCCAATGTGGGCTCGGACTTTGAAATGCCGGATTTCGGCGCATTCGGAGAACTTACGGTCTATGATTACTGTAAGCCGGAGCTGGTAGCGGAGAGAATCAAAGGCGCCGATATCGTAATTATGAATAAAATGCCCATGAACGAAGCTACACTTAAGGATGCTTCCAACTTAAAGTGCATCTGTGTTACGGCAACGGGAACGGACAATGTGGACCATGAGTACTGTAAGAGCAGGGGGATTGTCGTAAAGAATGCCAAGGGTTATTCAACCGAGACGGTCGTCCAGCATACCTTCGCCATGTTCTTTTATCTGTATGAACATCTGCCTTTCTACGATACCTACGTAAAGGACGGTTCGTATTTAAGATGCCCGACGTTTACGTTTTTTGAAAACAGTTTCCGGGAAATGGCAGGCAAGACCTGGGGAATCGTGGGACTCGGAACCATCGGAAGAAGAGTGGCTGCGGTTGCTTCGGCATTTGGCTGCAGGGTCATTTATACCTCCACTTCCGGGATCGAGAGAAAAGAAGAGTATCCGAGGGTTGATTTTGAAACCCTCTTGGAAGAATCGGACGTCATTTCCGTGCATGCACCGCTTAATGATGCCACAAGAGGAATGTTTGATGCCAAAGCGTTCGGCAAGATGAAGGAAAGCGCGTATTTTTTAAATCTCGGAAGAGGACCGATTGTGGTCGAGAAAGACCTTGCGGATGCCCTTATGAGCGGTAAAATCGCCGGCGCCGGGCTTGACGTGCTTTGCAGGGAGCCAATGGATAAGGACAATCCGCTCTTTGCGGTAAAAGACAGTGAAAAGCTGATCATTACGCCACATATTGCCTGGGCGAGCATAGAAGCCAGAAAGCGTCTGATGGAGGAAATCTACCGGGGCGTGGAGGAATTCATACGTTCGGGATCTTAAGCGCCGCTTCTGTACAAACGAATGGTTTCGTGGTAGAATAACGGAAGGTAATCTTTTCGTAACGTTCGGAGGGAGATCACAATGGCAAAAAAGAAAAAAAGTATTTGGGAAGAGTACAAAAAAGAATTTGCAAAATCCAGAAAGCGCAGCAGAAAGGCAACGTATAAGCTGATGAATGTAGACTCCAAGATCAAGAAGAATATCTACAAGTCCTTAACCAAAGGACCCAAGAATATGGAGCGTCTCATCGGATTTGTATTTCTGCTTTTCGTTTTCGTCATTTTCGTTATCAAAGCAAAGAATCCGAGTTTCCTGGAATATAATATTGCGGACAGGAAATAACAACAATTCAAAGAGTAGGATAAACCGGCGATCAGCCGGTTTTCTTATGCCCTGATTTCCTATTGTATTTACGGGTATTATCTGCTAAAATATATAAGTATTTTTGCGCAAATTTTCCGCCCTGAGCAGACGGATGAAATAGACGAAAGATTGGAGCAATTTAGAAATGAGTATTTTCGATAAGATTTTCGGTACGCACAGCGAACGCGAGTTAAAGCGTATTATGCCGATCGTGGATAAAATCGAAGCACTTCGTCCCCAAATGCAGGCTCTAAGCGACGCAGAACTCCGTGCCAAAACACAGGAATTCAAGGAGCGCCTTAAGAAAGGCGAAACCAAGGACGACATCCTTCCGGAAGCATTTGCGGTTGTTCGCGAAGCCGGTAAGAGAGTGCTTGGCATGGAGCATTACCGTGTGCAGCTGATCGGTGGTATCGTTCTTCACCAGGGACGTATTGCGGAAATGAAAACCGGTGAAGGTAAAACCCTTGTATCCACGCTTCCCGCTTACTTGAACGCACTGGACGGAGAAGGTGTTCACATCGTTACCGTTAACGATTACCTGGCAAAGCGTGACGCCGAATGGATGGGACAGATTCACGAATTCCTCGGACTGAAAGTCGGCGTGGTATTAAATCCCATGGAGCCCGACGAGCGTCGTGAAGCATACAATTGCGACATTACCTATGTTACCAACAACGAACTCGGTTTCGATTACCTTAGAGACAACATGGTTATTTACAAAGAGCAGCTGGTTCTTCGTAAGCTGCATTATGCCATCGTCGATGAGGTCGACTCCGTTTTGATCGATGAAGCAAGAACCCCTCTTATCATTTCCGGTCAGTCCGGAAAATCCACCAAACTTTATGAGATGTGTGATATTCTTGCCCGCCAGTTAAAGCGTGGTAAGGATCAGGTGGAAATGTCAAAGCTTGATATCATTCTCGGTGAGGAACAGGAAGAGACCGGAGACTTCATCGTAAATGAGAAGGATAAAATCGTAAACCTTACGGCAGAAGGTATTGCCAAGGTTGAGAAATTTTTCCAGATCGGAAACCTTGCGGATCCCGAAAACCTGGAAATCCAGCACAATGTAATCCTTGCTCTTCGTGCGCATTACCTAATGTTCAGGGATCAGGACTATGTAGTCAAAGATGACCAGGTTGTCATTGTCGACAGCTTTACCGGACGTCTGATGCCCGGAAGACGCTATTCGGACGGCCTTCATCAGGCAATCGAAGCAAAGGAACATGTAAAGGTTAAGAGAGAAAGTAAAACACTTGCCACCATTACGTTCCAGAACTTCTTCAACAAATTTGAGAAAAAAGCCGGCATGACCGGTACCGCTCTTACCGAGGAAAAGGAATTCCGTGATATTTACGGAATGGACGTTATCGAAATCCCGACCAACCGCCCGGTAATCCGTATCGATCACCCCGATGCCGTATATAAGACCAAGGCCGGAAAACTCCGTGCCATCTGTACGGCGGTAGAGGAAGCACATGCCAAAGGACAGCCTGTTTTGGTTGGTACCATCACGATCGATGCTTCCGAAGAAATCAGCCGTATGCTTACAAAGAGAGGCATTCATCACAAAGTCTTAAATGCGAAGTTCCATGAAATGGAAGCGGAAATCGTTGCGGATGCAGGTCAGCACGGTGCGGTAACCATCGCAACCAACATGGCAGGTCGTGGTACCGATATTAAGCTTGACGAACAGGCCAAGGAAGCCGGCGGACTTTTGATCGTCGGTACGGAAAGACACGAGTCCCGTCGTATCGACAACCAGTTACGTGGTCGTTCCGGTCGTCAGGGAGACCCCGGTGAATCCAAGTTCTACATTTCCCTCGAAGACGATCTGATGCGTCTGTTCGGTTCGGAAAGAATGCGTGCCGTATTTACTTCCCTGGGTGTTCCCGAGGATCAGGAAATCCAGCATAAACTCCTTTCCAATGCCATTGAGACCGCTCAGAAGAAGATTGAGAATAACAACTTTGCACGCCGTAAAGATTTGCTGGATTACGACCAGGTTATGAACGATCAGCGTGAGATCATTTACGCAGAGCGTCTCCGCGTTCTGAACGGAGAGAGCATGCGTGACTCCATCTACAAGATGATCACCGATATCGTGGAGAATTCGGTAAATACCTGCGTGGGAGAAGAAACCAATCCGGAAAACTGGGATATCGCGGAACTTAACAATATCCTTCTTCCGATCATTCCCTTAGAGCCGATTACGTTAGATCGTATCGAGAAAAAGAAAAAGACCGGTATGGTTCAGCAGCTGAAGGAAGAAGCTGTAAAACTGTATGAGGAAAAAGAAGCACAGTTCCCGCAGACCGAGCAGATCCGTGAAGTGGAGCGCGTGGTACTGCTTCGTGCAATCGACAGCAAGTGGATGAACCACATCGATGATATGGATCAGTTAAAACAGGGTATCGGAATGGTTGCATACGGACAGAAAGATCCGGTTGTGGAATACAAGATGGCCGGTTACGATATGTTCGACGCCATGACGGAAAGCATCAAGGAAGATACCGTGAAGATGCTGATGCATATTAAGGTGGAGCAGAAGGTTGAACGTGAACAGGTAGCCAAGGTTACCGGTACGAATAAGGACGAAACCGTACAGCGCGGACCGAAGAGAAGAGACGCGGATAAGATTTATCCCAACGATCCCTGCCCTTGCGGTAGCGGAAAGAAATACAAGAACTGCTGCGGAAGACAAGGTTAAATCGGTGAAAACAAGTGATTGAACTTGATGCTATCAAAACTGAATTACTGACTTTCGTAACACCGCTTGCGGAAGTAAGAGATTCCCTGGATTTGGTGAATAAAGAAGAAAGAGCCAAGGAACTTGAGCGTGAAATGCAGGAGCCGGATTTCTGGGATGTTCCAGAGAAGGCCAACGCAAAGACCAGGGAATTAAAGACACTAAAGGACGAGATTGAGGTCTGCAACCGCCTGAGTGCTCAGGTTACGGATATCCAGGATTTAATCGAAATGGCAAATGAGGAAAACGATGAGTCCATGGTTCCGGAGATTCAGGCAGAGTTTGCCACTTTTAAGGAAGACTTCGAGAAGATCCGTCTTGCCACACTTCTTTCGGAAGAGTATGACCGCAACAATGCGATTTTAAGACTGAATGCGGGAGCCGGCGGAACGGAAAGCTGCGACTGGGCATCCATGCTGTATCGTATGTATACCAGATGGGCAGAACGCAAGGGCTTCAGTGTGGAGGTCCTGGATTATCTCGAAGGTGATGAAGCCGGAATCAAATCCGTATCATTTCAGGTCAACGGAGAAAATGCATACGGATATTTAAAAGGAGAAAAAGGCGTACACAGACTTGTTCGTATTTCTCCGTTCAATGCGCAGGGCAAACGGCAAACGTCGTTCGTTTCCCTGGATGTTATGCCGGAAATCGCGGAAGATGTCGAACTGGATATCAGTCCCGAAGATTTAAAGATTGATACGTACCGAAGCTCCGGAGCGGGCGGACAGCATATCAACAAGACATCGTCAGCCGTTCGAATCACACATATACCTACAGGCGTAGTTGTAGCGTGCCAGAATGAGCGAAGCCAGTTCCAGAATAAGGACAAGGCAATGCAGATGTTAAAGGCGAAGTTGATCATGTTGAAGCAGGAAGCACATGCCGAAAAATTATCCGATATCCGCGGAGAAATCAAGGAAATTGCCTGGGGAAGCCAGATCAGATCCTATGTCCTTCAGCCGTATACGATGGTAAAGGATTTACGTACGGGAGAAGAAACCGCCAATGCGCAGGGTGTGCTGGACGGAAACCTGGATAAAATGATTACCGCATATCTGAAGTGGAAAAGTTTGGGTGGAAAGCCCGTGGAAAGTGCGGATCTCGAATAAGAACCGAATGAAACAGCATAATAGATCAAACCGGGGATCAGGAGACGATACAGTCTCTGCCCTGGTTTTTTCCTTTATAGAGATTGTCATCCGCAAGTTTGATGACGGAATCGATGTTTTCCTGCCCGGCAAAAGAAGCGATACCGAAGGTCATGGACAGATGGAAAACGGATTTATCCGCAGCAAAGAAAGCTTCACGTTTGATTTCTTTGGCAATTTCTTTGATGATTGCTTCCGTTTCTTCACGGGGCAATTCCAGTCCCAGTAAGAATTCTTCGCCGCCCCAGCGGATGGCAAAGGATTCTTCGTTCATATGTTTTCTGATAATTCTGGAAACTCCGATCAAAACCGTATCACCGACATCGTGTCCATACTGGTCGTTAATGTCTTTAAAGTGGTCGATATCGCCGATAACAATGGAAAAGACGGACAGATCGGAGTGTGCTTTTTCCCACAGTTTCTTTAAATTCTGTCTACCGGCGCGACGATTGTATAAACCGGTTAAGGGGTCGGTACCCATAAGGGTTTTGATAGAATCGGCAACAGAGATGGAGTGCTTTGCAAGCTCCGAAATCTCGTCGTTATGGCGGAATGCGATCTCATCCATTTTCTGCTCCGCCGTCTGTTTGGTGACCAGTTCCTCCATATAATCGCGGATCACCGTCAGCCGTTTCACCAGATGTCTCGAGAAGACACTGATTAAGAACGCTGTAACCAGTACGGTAACAATCGTCAGTAAAATGATGTACAGATAGAGAAGACGGTTCATATGGTAGAAGTCATGCATGGAAATGGCGGATCCAATCATTCCGACGACTTTATTGTTGTTATAGATGGGAACATAAACGCAAAGATAACGTTCCCTGCCGATGATGGTTTTCTCCGTGGATACGATATTTCCCTTGAAAACTTCCGATACAATACGGTTGTCGGCGTGGATCGTGCCAAGCAGGGATTTGCCGTTTTCATCCACAAGGGTGGTCATAACACGGTTGTTTCCGTAGAAGACGCTCATTTCATTGTGGAAAACCAGCTTTTCGTTCTCGAGGAAAGATATCTCGTCGTTCATGCGTTTGTCACCGCAATACAGTTCTCCGTCCTTCATATGGTAAATGCCATGAATGGAAGAGAAGTATTCCGCAGTAATGACGGCGCTTCCGCGAAGCGAACGGAACATTTCGTCGGTGGCACTCTGACGCAATACATACATTCCGATCAGCACGAAAAGCACACCCATTAGGAAGATCGGGATGAGCGTGATCAGAGAGATCTGCACAAGAAGCTTCTTGCGAGGCCTTCTCTTAGGCGGATTCTTCAGTTCTTCGTTTTGGTTTTCGTTTTCCAATCTATACAATCTCCTTATCGGAAGCAGAAACTTTGGATTGTTTCTGTGAAAGCAAATCCAGATAAAAATGTCCTGCGGCACATTGTATCAGAGGGCTTATCCAGATAAAACCGATGCCGAAGGAAACAACACATACCAAAAGAAGCGGTATATAGGCAATCAATAGACCGATGTAGCGCATTTTGTTTCCTTTCATCAGCCAGATACTCATGCGGATTGCTTTACCGAGGGACATATTGGGAAAGTCCATTAATAGGTAGTAAAGCGGCATGAAGGATAGCAGGAAAAGAAATCCGAGTAATTTTCCCGTCAAAACCACCAGTGCCAGCGTGATCCAGTATGTCAGCCGGTTCATTCCCGCGGGAACAATGAGGGAATACACTATGCCGGGGAGAGAGAAGATCAGTTTCACACCTTCCAAAAGGAAGCCTGCTCCGACAATTCTTCCCGGATGGGAGGTAAAGGCGCTGAATATGGTTTTAACCGCAATTTGTTTACGGTCTGCGATCCCGGCAAAATACTTGGCCCTGCCCGCCTTAAACAGTGCTATAAACACATGTATGGTAAGCGAAAACAACTCAAACAGAATGAGCATTAACGGAGTTCCTTCAAAAGACATAATCGTGGTAAACAGGCTAAGGAAGAAAGAGATCATAAAATAGATCAGGGTAATTCCGACACTCGGATTTAAGTGTTCCATCAAAGTCAGTCTTGCCTTGCCGCGGATTTCACTTACCGAGGAGTATCCTTTATTCATTGGGATTTCCTCCTGTTCCGAGATAGGTTTCCTTCATTTGTTCCATATATTCATCGAAAGACATTCCGTAGAACTGTTCATAGGTCTGGTTCATCTGTGCACGGTACTCCGGATCGTGACTTACAGTGTACACCATATATACGCTATAGACGGTGTTTGCGATCAGAAGAAACGTTGAGAAAATAATAACCAGACGGTTATACTTCTCCAGTTTCGGCTTGGTTCCCTTGGAAAGATAGCAAAAGATGATGCTGATGGCACAGAAGATGAACGGAAGAACGACCGTGCGGAACAAAAACGTGATCAAAGCCGCGAAGAAAAACATTGTGGCGATTTTGGTCGCACGAAAATACATTGCAGTCCAGGGATCATACCTGTTCTGCATATTGTCCGGATTGTTCTGCGAATAATTGTCGTTTTGATGATTGTTTTGATTATAATCCATTCTAAACCGTCCTTTGAGACAGTATACAGTATACCATAAAAACCCTTGTGTAGCAATAAAAGAGCATTGCCAAAAACAAATCGCTCTGTTATAGTTTTGTCGATGAAAAACGGTAAAGAAAAAGCAAAACTCATGTCGAATGTCGGAAGCCTCCTTCTGCTGATCACAGCGATTATCTGGGGGCTTGCTTTTGTTGCGCAGCAAAAGGGCATGGAGAGCATGGGACCGTTTACGTTTAACAGTGTGCGCTCCTTTGTTGCCATCCTTGCGCTGAGCCCGCTCCTGATCTTAAACCGCAGGAAGATTTTCGTTGTCGGGGATGGAGACGGAGGCGAAGTGTCGGATTCCGGAAAGAAACGGAAGCTGATCTTTTCGGGAATTCTTTCCATCGGATTCATTTTTACGATTGCTACCACCAGTCAGCAGATCGGTATCGGCCTGACCGATAATGTCGGCAAAGCGGGATTTATTACGGCACTTTATATTGTTCTGGTACCGGTTGCGGGTGTGTTTCTTAAGAAAAAGCCCAAATGGATCATCTGGATCTGTGTGGTGGCAGCCACGTTCGGATTGTACCTTCTTTGCATCCAAAAAGGCAGCGGATTCCGGCTTGAGAAGGGCGATCTGCTCATCATAGCCTGCGCCGTGCTTTTTACATTCCATATACTGCTTGTGGACTATTTCTCTGCCAGATTAAACGGGCTTTTGATCGCGGTCAGCCAGTTTTTCATGGTCGGAGTGCTCTGCGGAATCGGAATGATTTTAGTGGAGAAACCCACCTTGTCGCAGTTACTTGACGGCCTGTTGCCGATTTTGTATGCGGGAGTTTTATCCAGCGGAGTCGGATACACGTTGCAGATTATAGGGCAGAAGTACGTAGAGCCCACCAAAGCATCGCTTCTGATGTGCTTAGAATCCGTATTTTCGGTTTTGGGAGGATGGCTGATTTTGCATCAGAAGATGACTTTACGGGAAGGAATCGGCTGCATCATAATGTTTGCCGCAATCATCGTAAGCCAGGTTTTCGGAAGTCAATCATCGAAGAGCGTTAAGAGCACGCAGGAATGATTTGTTTTCCAGAATGGAAACGGTATAGGACGCACCGTCGCTTAATGTGACCGTGCGTTTTTTGTATTCTTTTACATGTTCCAAATTGATGAGGGTTTTATGTCCGATCAGGACAAAAGTGTCAAAGCCGGTGAAACTCTGGCAAAGATCGCGGATGTCGCCAAGCGGGTGAATGACAAGGCCGTCCGTGCAGGTCACCGTTACACCGTCCGGTGCGGAGTCGGCATGAATGATCTGTTTTGAATGCAGATAGTAGGCTTTTTTGCTGTCTCTGATTTCAATGGTCGGTTCTTTGTCCTTACATTTTGCAATCTGGCGGTCCAAAAGAGCGGAAAGTTCTGCCGTTTTGATGGGTTTATCCATGCATTCGACATTGTCCGTAAGGGGTTTGGTCCGATAGTCGATGGAGGAGCAAAGCAGTACAATAGGAGCCGTAACGCCCTCGTTTCGCAATGTTGCCGCAAGTTCGGCACCATCAAGCGTACTGTTCGTCATATCCAGGAAAAACAGATCGTATTTCATGGGCGCGGCAAGTAAGGCCGTCTCATTTCCAAACGAGTCGACATAGAGATTTCCGGATGTTTCCAGCCGTTTGGCGGATTCCCGTGAAAGAAGCCGTTCCGTCTGTTTTCTGTCCGCTACATTGTCATCACAAACCGCGATATGCATAGTCCCTCCGGGTAAGAAAAAGGGCTCAAAACGAGCCCTTAATCAAATACAACAATTTCAATCGGGGATAGAATGATCGCCACAACGATCAGTATCTGGACAATTAAAATGGCCGGCATACCGATGACAAAAGACTTGTGTTTTGTTTTGTGGCGAAACGTATACATTCCCAGAATGGAACCGATACTTCCGCCGAAGACGGCAATGAGGAACAGTGTCGCCTCCGGAATACGGAAAGAATGTCTTTTGGCTTTGGCTTTATCAATTCCCATCATAATGAAGCCCAAAAGGCTCATGACTCCGAGATAGATGAGGATGTAATGGTAAACATTCATAGTTACCGGCTCTTTCTTCTGGAATAAAATGATTACTGATTCTTTTTCTCTACTTCAAGCATCTTCATGGCACGAACCTTGGTGGAAAGGCCGAAGAGGTTGATGAAGCCGTCAGCATCATGATGATCGTATAAATCACCGGTCGTAAAGGATGCGAGGGATTCGTTATACAGAGAATAAGGGGAGGTGGTGCCTGCCTTGATGATATTTCCCTTGTATAATTTGAATTTCACTTCACCGGTTACATATTCCTGGGTGGAAGTAATGAATGCACGGATGGCTTCGCATAACGGAGTGAACCATTTTCCTTCGTAAATAACCTGTGCAAGGAGTGCACCCATTTCAGCCTTAGTACGATAGCAGTCACGGTCCAGGATGAGCTCTTCCAGCTGCTGGTGAGCTTCGTAAAGAATGGTTCCGCCCGGTGTTTCGTATACGCCACGGGACTTCATGCCGACTACACGGTTTTCCACGATATCGATGATACCGATGCCGTGCTTTCCGCCGATCTCATTTAATTTACGGATGATGTCGGCAACTTTCATGCTCTCACCGTTGATCGCGGTAGGAACACCCTTTTCAAAGGAAAGGGTAACATATTCGCCTTCATCCGGAGCTTTCTCGGGAGTTACGCCGAGTACCAGAAGGTGATCGTAGTTCGGCTCGTTGGCGGGATCTTCCAGTTCAAGACCTTCGTGGGAAATGTGCCAGATGTTTCTGTCACGGCTGTAGGAAGAGTCCTGTGCAAAAGGAAGATCGATGCCATGCTGGTGGCAGTATTCGATTTCGGACTCACGGGAGTCAAGTTTCCAAAGAGGACTTCTCCAGGGAGCGATGATCTTTAAGTCGGGAGCGAGAGCTTTGATACCGAGTTCGAAACGGATCTGGTCGTTACCCTTACCGGTTGCTCCGTGGCAGATGGCAGCAGCGCCTTCTTTTCTGGCAATCTCTACCAGTCTCTTTACGATAGCGGGTCTTGCCATGGAAGTTCCGAGCAGATACTTGTTCTCATATACAGCGTGAGCCTGTACACAGGGAACAATATAGTTTTCGCAGAAATCATCTACGATATCTTCAATATAAAGTTTGGTTGCACCGGACAGTTTGGCACGCTCGTTTAACCCGTCCAGTTCGTTTCCCTGTCCGCAGTCTACGCAGACACAGATTACTTCATAATCGAAATTCTCTTTCAACCAGGGAATAATAGCCGTGGTATCAAGTCCGCCGGAATAGGCAAGAATTACTTTTTCTTTCATTTTCTTTAATCCTCCGATTCATTGGTACATTTGCAATTTGCTTTTTTACTATACAACACTTGTTTCGCATAATCAAGCACAAATAATGCATAAAAATACAAAAATCAATGTATAATTGCATAAAACGACAGAAATAATCAAAATTTATGAATAAAATAGCAAAAAACATGTGGACATTTAAGCAGAATGTGTTATAGTAATAGGCGATATCTTCTCCTTATAAAAAGGGAAGAACGGTTACAAACAGCATGGAGACAGTATTTTGAGTAAAACGGATAATATGCCAATTGCATATACGATACGGGCAATGGAAGAGGCCGACTATCCCAAAGTAAAGGATTTATGGCTTTCCATTCAGGGATTCTGTATCAGAAGCATTGATGACTCCGAAGAAGGGGTGGCGAAGTTTCTGAAACGAAATCCGGGTTTGAGCTGCGTCTGTGTTGTGGGTGACGAGATAGTCGGTGCCATTCTTTGCGGACATGACGGCCGACGAGGATGCCTCTACCATGTTTGCGTCCGAAAGGAGTATCGCATGCACGGTATCGGGAAGGCCATGGTAGCGTTCTCGATGAGAGGATTAAAAGAAGAAGGAATCAACAAAGTCTCTTTGATCGCGTTTACGGCAAACGACATCGGAAATGCATTCTGGCATGAGATCGGATGGACGAAAAGAGAGGATTTGAATTATTACGATTTTGTATTAAATGAAGACAATATTTTTACCTTTAATCAGTTGTAAAATGATTTCGGAAAGGAAATGTGTATGAAAAGGATAGAAGGCGGCGTTACGGCAGCGCAAGGTTTTTCTGCCGCAGTATGCGAAGCAAATATTAAATATAAAGACAGAACGGATATGGCTATGGTTTACAGCAAGTCACCCTGTGTGACGGCCGGTACTTTTACCAGCAATGTAGTCAAAGCCGCATGTGTTATGTGGGATAAGAAACTGGTTGAATCCGGCAAGCCGCTCCACGGCGTTGTTGTCAATTCCGGAATCGCCAATGCCTGCACCGGCAAAGAAGGCTATGATGCCTGCGAGGATACGGCCAAAGCGGTGGAAGAGTGCTTAAATGTTCCTTATATTTCGATCGCGGTTGCATCGACCGGTGTTATCGGAATGCAGCTTCCCGTGGACAAACTTGTAAACGGTGTAAAGAAAATGTGTTCCACACTCAGTAATTCCATCGAAGCGGGAACCGAAGCCAGCAAAGCTATTATGACGACCGATACCGTAAATAAGGAAATTGCGGTACAGTTTGAAGTCGGCGGCAAAACGGTTACACTGGGCGGAATGAGCAAGGGCTCCGGAATGATCCATCCCAATATGTGTACGATGCTCGGATTCTTAACAACCGATCTGGATATCAAGAAACCGCTTTTACAGGAAGCACTTTCCGAGGTTGTGGAAGATACGTTCAATATGATTTCGGTTGACGGAGATACCTCCACAAACGACACATTGCTGATCATGGCAAACGGTCTTGCCAATAATGAAACGATCGACGAAAAGAACGAAGATTACGAAACCTTCAAGGCCGCTTTATATGAAGTATGCACGTATCTGGCAAGAAGAATGGCAGCGGACGGAGAAGGTGCGACCAAGCTTTTTACCGCACATGTGATCAATGCAGAGAATAAAAAGAAAGCCAAAACGCTTGCCAGAAGCATTATCAGCTCCAGTCTTTCCAAGGCAGCCATTTACGGATGCGACGCGAACTTCGGAAGATTTTTATGTGCGATGGGGTATTCCGGAGAAACATTCGACCAGAATACCGTGGAACTGTTCTTTGAAAGCAAGGGCGGAGAATTACAGGTATTTAAGATGGGTGTTCCGCTCGAATTTGACGAGGATCTCGCAACGCAGATCATGTCCGAGGAAGAGGTTATCGTTCGCGTGGACATGCATGAAGGTGATGCAGAGGCTACCGCATGGGGCTGCGACTTAACATACGATTATGTGAAAATCAATGCGGATTACCGCTCATAGTAAACCATAGATATCGGAGGAATCAGAATGGAAAAGGATATGGAGAAAGTATTGGAGAAAGCTTCGGTCTTAGTCGAAGCCCTTCCTTATATTCAGAAATTCAATCGTAAGATCATCGTGATCAAGTACGGCGGAAGTGCCATGAGCGATGAAGCCATGCAGAAAAAAGTCATTGAAGACTGCGTGCTTTTGAAACTCGTTGGATTCAAGCCCATTGTGGTTCATGGTGGCGGAAAGGCCATCAGCAAATGGGTGGAGAAGACCGGCAAAGAAGCCGAATTTTATAAGGGCCTTCGAATTACCGATGCGGAGACCATGGAAATTGCGGAAATGGTTTTAAACCGAATCAATAAAAATCTGGTAGCCATGGCGGAACAGCTCGGTGTCAGAGCAATCGGTATTTCCGGTAAGGACGGTAAACTGTTGAATGTAAACCGCCGTTATGTGGACGGAAAAGACATCGGATTCGTCGGTGATATCAAGAACGTGGATGCGAAGATCCTCTTTGATCTGCTGGATGCCGATTTCCTTCCGATCGTTGCACCCATCGGACTCGATGATGATTTCAATACCTATAATATCAATGCGGACGATGCCGCTTGTGAGATTGCCAAAGCGGTAGGCGCGGACAAACTGGCATTCCTTACGGATATCGACGGACTCTTCCGTGATTTAAACGACCCGACATCTTTAATTTCCCGTATCACGACTTCTGAAGCAAGAGGACTGATCAACGGCGGATTTATCGGCGGCGGAATGCTTCCGAAGCTCGGAAACTGCATTCAGGCTGTGGAAGACGGTGTACGAAGCGTGCATATTCTCGACGGACGTATTCCGCACTGCCTGTTACTTGAAATCTTCACCAAGAAAGGTATCGGAACCATGATCATTTCCGATAATGATCCGATCAAAGGCGAAGAATAGACTACAAACGTAGGATAAAGCGAGGAAAAAACAATGATGAAAGAATGGATTGACGAAGCGGAAGAAGTCCTGCTTCATACCTATAACCGGTATCCTGTGGTTTTTGACCATGGAGACGGAGTACATCTTTATGATATCGAAGGCAAGGAATATTTGGATTTTGTTTCCGGTATCGGCGTATTTGCCCTGGGATATAACAACAAAGAATATAATGATGCATTGAAGGGTCAGATTGACAAGATCCTTCATACTTCCAATTACTATTACAATGTGCCGGCCATCAACGCAGCCAAGGCACTGACCAAAGCATCCGGATTGGATCGTGTGTTTTTTACAAACTCCGGTGCGGAAGCAGTGGAAGGTGCGATCAAAACCGCAAGAAAATATGCATATTTAAAGGATGGAAGCACCGATCATGAAATCATTGCCATGGAACATTCGTTCCACGGAAGAACTTACGGAGCCCTTTCCGTTACCGGAACTCCGAAGTATCGTGAAGCATTTCAGCCGATGATCGGGAATATTAAATTCGCCACCTTCAATGATCTTGAGAGCGTTCGCGCACAGATTACGGATAAGACCTGCGCCGTTATCATGGAGACCATCCAGGGTGAAGGCGGAATTTATCCTGCGACCAAAGAATTTCTGGAGGGTGTTCGTGCACTCTGCGATGAGCATGACATACTTTTGATCTTGGATGAGATCCAGTGCGGAATGGGACGTAGCGGATATCTGTTTGCGTGGCAGGAATACGGTGTAAAACCGGACATCATGACAACAGCCAAGGCAATCGGATGCGGTGTTCCCGTCGGCGCTTTTCTGATGACGGAGAAAGTAGGCAAAGCATCATTGACAGCCGGCGACCACGGAACCACATACGGCGGAAACCCGCTCGGGGGAACAGCCATTGCGGAGGTTCTGCGCCAGTTCGAAGTAAGAGATATTCCGGGTCATGCCAAAGAAGTCGGTGCTTATTTGTATGAGAAACTTGAAGAAATCAAAAATGAGTACGATGTAGTAACGGATCACAGGGGAAAAGGCCTGATGCAGGGACTTGAACTGAATACGGAAGTTGCTCCCGTGATCAATGCGGCGTTGGATGCAGGACTTGTTTTGATCAATGCCGGAACCAAGATCATCCGTTTCCTTCCTCCTTTGGTTATCGAGAAAGAGGATGTGGATACGATGATAACAGTTTTGAAAGAAGCAATGAAATCCTTATGAAAGGGTATGAAATAACCGAATGATAAAGAAGATTATTTCCATTTTCGTTCTGCTTGTGTGTACCGGCGTGATGCTGTTCGGCGATTCGCTCGGAGCACTCAGACGAAGGGGAGTCCAGACCGATGAAATGGATGAGGATGCGCTGATCCTTTGGTATACCGATTCCGATTATGCGGAATACTTAAGAGATGCGGCGGTTTCCTACGAAAAGAAAAACGGCGTCAAAGTCATTCCCATGGAAGTTTCCGATGTGGAATATTTAGAGCAGATTCAAAAAGTGTCCGCGGACGGATTGCGTTCCCCGGATTTATTCATGCTGACCTCGGACCAGCTTGAGAAAGCGGTTCTTTCCGGACTTGCCGCACAGGTCAGAGATCCCGATAAAGTTCTGAATTCCGCTTTTTACACGGATGCATCCATGCGTGCGGTAAGCTACAGAGACCAGATGTACGGTTATCCTTTAAGCTATGAAACGGCATTTGTGATCTACAATGAAACCATTATGGAAGAGATCGCAAAGAATGTCATTCTGCAGGGAGATCCGGAGAATACGGAGGGCATCACCCTGGTGGATTCGGATGAAGAGGACGGAGAAACCGTTGAAGAGAGGGAACTGACAGAGGAAGAAGAGTTACAGGTAGATACGCTTGCCAAGAATATTCTTCCTACGTCTGTAGTTGGGATTATGGATTTTGCCAATTCCTATTCCCTGCCTTCCGGAGTGGAACAGTATTTCCTTTGGGATACGGAAGATGTCCTTTATAATTACTGGTTTGCCGGTGCCTACCTGAATGTGGGCGGTGAGAATTCGGACCGCACCGAAGAAATCAATATTTACAATGATCAGGCACTGTATTCGCTTAAGGTGTATCAGGATTTTAAAAGCTTCTTCTCCATCGGCGACGAAGAACAAAGCTATGACGAGACCATTGACGGATTTTTGAATCGAAAATATGTCTTTACCGTAGCGGGAAC
This sequence comes from Lachnospiraceae bacterium UBA3804, assembly GCA_002368665.1. Taxonomy (GTDB): domain Bacteria; phylum Bacillota; class Clostridia; order Lachnospirales; family Lachnospiraceae; genus UBA3766. The sequence continues at coordinate 23,838 of DFEK01000011.1, read as the reverse complement.
CGATATTATTTCCAAAATGGAAAAAGCAAAAGAAGAAGAAAAGTTTACGGACGAATACGATGTCCTTCCCATCAGTATGCTGAATTCCACGATGAATTCAAAGGGACTCAGCGTTACGACCATGGTCTGCATCAACGGACTCGGAGAGGACAGAATCGAAGCGGAGAAGTTTGCGGACTTTATGACCAACGAATATGCACCGAACCTCTATGCCCGCTGTGAGAAACTGACGGCGGCAAGACTGAGTGAATATCCGTATCCGCAGATGAAATCCATCGAAGATTATTATGAGCATACCGTTTCCCTGCCGAAGATGGTGGAAACCACCAATTATTATATTCTGGCGGAAATGTGCTTTTCCAATATTTGGGACGGCGAGGATGTCAATAAGGAATTAAAAGCGCTTGCAGAGTCGGTCATGCGTTCCGTTTACGGAAACGAGTTTGCACTCGAAAGCATTGATACGCCTGAAGTTTCCGAGAATTACAACGCACAGAGCGAAAACTAAAATTGCGGGATTTTGCTCTTGCGAAAAATATCTAATTTGATTACACTAATTTTAGGGTTGGTTCAAGGGACTTTCGTCATGTTTTCATGTACGAAAGGAGCAACCCATGAATTTGGAATACAATAAAATAAGACGTGTCATTGAAATCGTAACCGTTATCCTGATTTCCTGCATTTTCTTCTTTGCATGCAGCGGCGGAAAAGCAAAGGATCGGGAGATTCTTTCATTTTCCGAAGAGGAATCGTCTGCGGAAGCTGAATCCGAAATCTTTTCACCTGCGCCTGCAGATGAAATCAAAGAGCAGACCGTTTGGGTCTATGTCTGCGGAGCAGTGAATCATCCGGGTGTATATGAACTTCCCGTCGATGCCAGAAAGGCGGATGCGCTGAATGCGGCCGGCGGTTTTACCGAAGATGCGGCCACGGATGCAGTGAATTTGGCGGCACATATCGAAGATGCGGACATGCTTCGGATCCCACATGTGGGGGAAGTCTGTGAGCCGGAAGAAAACGGTTTCGAACAAACGGAAATGATGCGTAAAGTCAATATCAATACGGCTTCGGTAAGCGAACTGATGACTCTTCCGGGAATCGGGAAGAGCAAAGCCGAAGCGATTACGGAATACAGAAAGAAAGCAGGAGGCTTTTCCTGCACAGAGGATCTGATGAAGGTTCCCGGAATTAAGGAAGGTACCTTTGAAGGAATCAAAGAACAGATCAGAACAGAGTAGGGGATTAACATGGAAAATCGTGTTTTGGTTGTAGATGATGAAAAGATCATTGTAAAAGGATTAAAATTCTCTCTTGAGCAGGAAGGCTGGAGAGTGGATTGCGCATATGACGGCGAGGAAGCGCTGGAACTGGCCGGAAAGAATAATTACAGCATCATTCTTCTGGATTTAATGCTTCCGAAGTTAAGCGGAACCGAGGTTTGTCAGCAGATCCGCGAAACCTCCAATGTGCCGATCATCATGCTGACGGCAAAGAGTGACGATATGGATAAGATCATGGGTCTGGAGTACGGTGCCGATGACTATATCACCAAACCTTTCAATATTCTGGAAGTGAAAGCCAGAATGAAGGCCATTATGAGACGTACCACTTCCACGAAGAAGACGGAAAGAAGAGAGATCGTTTCCGGAGATCTTCGTCTTCTGCAGGACGGCAAGAGAGTTTTTGTTAAGGACAATGAAATCAAAGTCACCGGTAAGGAGTACGATCTTCTGAAACTCCTTGTGGAAAACGTAAACCGCGTTTACTCCAGAGAGGAACTGCTTCGTACGGTTTGGGGTGCGGACTATCCCGGTGATGTCAGAACCGTGGATGTGCATGTAAGACGCCTCCGCGAGAAGATTGAGAGTAACCCCGGAGAGCCTTTGTATGTTCAGACCAAATGGGGATCCGGATACTATTATAAAGAGAGATAAATGAAAAAATTCTTTGAGAGGCTGTCGGAGGGACTTCGCAAGGTCAAGCTTTTCCGAAGCCTCAGATTTCGTATTACAATTCTTATTTTGCTGGTTGGTATCGTATGCTGCGTTGTCATGCGTTTTGGTATCTTAAGCAATTACTTTCTTCGTGCGGTTGAGGTAAGAACTTCCGACGTACAGAGCCAGATGCAGATCCTGGCCGATCATCTGATTTCCTACAATTACTTGCTCGATGCATCCAATGATGTCGTCAATGCGGAAATTGAACAGGTTGCCAATCTCTACGATGGCCGTATTATGGTTATCGGACAGAATTTCGGCGTGGTTAAGGATACCTACGGCGTTGCCTCCGGTAAGATCATCATCTCCGAGGAAGTGATCAAAACTTTCCGCGGAGAGTTTATTTCTCATTTCGACGAAGCAAACCATTATATTGAACTGACCGTTCCGATCAGGAGAACCATTGATGAGAAAACGGAGACGATCGGAGTTATTCTGGCCAGTGTTTCCACTACACCGATCGACCAGAACGTGGATATTCTTTCGAGAAACTCCTATCTGTTTATGTTTTCCCTTCTGGTGTTGGTTTTACTGGTAGCTTTTTTCTTCCCTCGTATCGTGTTAAAGCCGTTCAACCGCTTATCCGATGCAATTTCCGAGGTGAAGAGCGGTTTTACCGACGAAAAGATTGAGGTGAACGATTACTACGAGACCGAACATATTGCGGATTCCTTTAACCAGGTTATGGACAGGATGCGTGTCATCGAAGAGTCCCGGCAGGAATTTGTATCCAATGTCTCCCACGAGTTGAAAACGCCTCTGACTTCGGTAAAACTTCTGGCGGATTCCCTGATCAGCCAGAACAATGCGCCTGTTGAGATCTACAAGGATTTCATGAATGATATCGTTGAAGAGATCGACCGGGAGAATAAGATCATCAATGATCTTTTATCGCTGGTTAAAATGGATAAAAAGTCCATGGACTTAAACATCGAGCAGGTTGACGTTAATGCACTGATCGAGTCGGTGTTTAAGCGTCTCTTACCGATCGCACAGAAGTCGAAAGTGGATCTGATCTTCGAAACCGTGCGACAGGTTACGGCAGAACTCGATGAGGTTAAGTTCACACTTGCCATCACCAATCTGATAGAAAACGGTATCAAATACAATCATGAGGAAGGCTATGTTAAGGTTAACCTCGATGCGGATTATCAGAATTTTACCGTTACGGTAAGCGATTCCGGAATCGGCATTCCGGAAGAGGACCAGAAGAATATCTTCGAGCGTTTCTACCGTGTGGATAAATCCCATTCCCGCGAGATCGGCGGAACGGGACTCGGTCTTTCCATTACGAAAAGCGCCATTTTGATGCACCGCGGATCCATTAAAGTGGAATCCGAGGAAGATATCGGAACAACCTTTACGATCAAGGTTCCCCTGATCTATTCCTCCGGCACCAAGAAAGCTGTGGAAGTGCTTCACGAGGAGCCGGTTGAAGAACTGACCGAAGAAGAAATCGAGAAGGTACTTGAAGGCGAATTTCCGATGGATGTGACAGAAGAAGATCCGGAAGGTGAAGATGCCGCAGAAACTGCGGAACCGGAAATGTCAGAGGAAGAAATCAAAGCAGACGAAACTGAGAACGATATGCAGGCTGAAGCAGCGGAAGAACAGACAGAGGCAGATAAAGAAAGTGAAAAATTTGAAGAATAACAGAAAATTAAACAGATGTCTCACCGTCCTTTTGCTGGCCGTATTATGCACTGTTTTCGCTTACGGATGTAGGACAAACAACCAGCCCGGTTCGGAGGAAGCATCGGAGAAGACCGTTAATTACGTCTATTATTTAAACCGTGACAAGACGCATGTTGTCGGTGAGGAATTTGTTTTTACCACCGATACGGCCAAAGAGCAGGTGCAGGAGATCGCAAAGGCACTTTCATCCACACCGAAACACAATGAGTGTAAAACATCTCTCGGAAAAGATTTCCAGATCCTTGCATATGATATGAAAGACGGAAATCTGACGCTAAATATGGATGCGGCATATAAGAAGCTTTCTCCTACGGAGGAAATACTGGTTCGTGCCGCATTGGTTCGTTCCTTTGTCCAGGTCATGGATATAAACTACGTACAGTTTATGGTGGAAGGAGAAAGCCTTCTGGATGCCGGAGGAATGGCGGTCGGTTATCTGAACGCGGATTCCTTCATTGAAAACGACGGTAAGGAAATCAATGTATATGAGCGTGCAAACGTGACGCTGTATTTCGCGACCGAAGACGGGGAGCATTTAGTGGCCGGACAGCGCCAGGTTGTTTACAATACCAATGTTTCGATGGAAAAGATGGTTATGGAGCAGTTGATCAAGGGACCTTCCCTGGCAGGATATTATCCGACCATCAACCCCGAAACGAAGATTCTTTCCGTTACCAATAAGGACGGCACATGCTATGTAAATTTGAGCGAGGAATTTCTGAAACAACCGTATGATGTTTCGACGGATGTTGTCATTTATTCGATCGCGAACTCGTTAATCGATCTGCCCAGTGTAAGCCGAGTGCAGATACAGGTCGGCGGAAGCTCAAAGATTCTTTATCGTGAGACGAAGAGTCTGGAAGATCCGATTGAACGAAATCTGGATATCATGGTCAAGGAGGAATAATATTTGAAACGTCCCCTGATGTGGCTCTGCCTTCTGGGGATGATTGCAGGTTTTCTGATTCATGTAATCCATGCCCGTATACATCCTGTGCCGGAACTTAACGGTGAAGTCATTGTACGGGGAAGGATAAAACGTAAGGACGTACGAAACGGGAAAACGGTTCTGTACTTAAAAAATACCGAAATATCTTTTGATTCTGCGGGCGATTCTGCTCGGAATAATTCAACCATTCAACCGAAATACGGAACAATCTGCACTCTGAATGAACCGGAGGGCGTATTTTTATCATCTTCATATCCGATGAATGCAAAAGTGTGCGTAAGAGGCAGACTTTCCACTTTTGCGCCCGCCACCAACCCGGGTGAGTTTGATACGGCTGCATACTACCGGGCCAGAGGGTATGCATATCAGATATGGGAAGGTGATGTTACGTATTCCGAAGGAGGGAATACTCTTACGGAGTTTCTCTACCGTGTGCGCAGAAAGGCCGGCGAAGAACTTGTGGGAACCTTCGGCGAAAAGAACGGAGGAATCCTTTCCGCCATGCTTTTCGGAGACAAGGAATATCTGGATAAGGAAATGAAGACTTTGTATCGTGAAGGAGGAATATCTCATATTCTTGCCATCAGCGGACTGCATATTTCCCTAATCGGCGCCTTTTGTTATGCACTTCTTAGTCTTGTTCCGATGAAGGATAAATATTCCGTTATGCTGACAATCATTATCCTAGTGCTGTACGGATTTATGGTTGACTTTGCGGCGTCCGTATTTCGTGCGGTCTTTATGTTTGGCTACCGATTGATTGCCAAGCTTTGCAAACGTTCCTACGATGCGCCGACGGCCCTGATGGCATCGGCATTTCTGATCTCTTTGTTTTATCCCGGAATGATTACGGATTCTTCGTTTTTGTTATCGCATATTGCAGTCGGTGGAATATTGCTTATTGCACCGGTATTTGCTCCTCTGGTGAGCAGAAGAAAGAGGTATATCGATGCGCTTGGGGGTGGCATATCGGTCTTTCTGTCCACCCTTCCCGTCATGCTTCGGACAAGCGGAAGACTCTCGTTTGCGGGACTGATTTTAAACCTTATGGTGATCCCTGCCATGCCGGTTTTGTTTGTCTGTGTGTTCTTATATCTGTTGACGGAAGCGTGGATTCCGAGGCTTGCAAGCCTCTTTGTTTATGTGGCAAACAGCATCCTGTATCTGATGGAGGAACTCTGCGTGTATGCGAACAAAGCGAAAATCTTCATGCTTCACGTCAAGGCTCCGGGAATAGGGAGAATTGTTATTTATACTATACTTGTAGTCGGATTGACTCTTCTGGCAAGAAAAATTAAACGACGGATGAAGCTGAAACATTATCTTCTGATGAATGAAGCCGTTCTCGGGGAAGAGAGTACGGAGACGAAGGAGAAACTGAAACTGCTGAAACGGATGGATGTGGTTTTTCGGGGGATGGTTCTTATGATGTTCTTCGTTTTGTTTCTTTTCCTGATCGGGACACCGAAAAGAAGCATAATCACCTTTCTGGATGTGGGGCAGGGGGACGGCATTTTTATCCGCACACCGTCGAAGACGGTTTGTATGATTGACGGGGGCAGCACATCCAAAAACAGATTGGGAGAGAATATCCTTATTCCGTATCTTAGTTACGAAGGGGAGGTAAAAGTGGACTACTGGTTTCTGACGCATGCGGATAAGGATCATATCAGCGGCTTTGAGGAAGTCCTTGAGGGGGATGAGATTGCGATTGGCACGATTGTTCTTCCCTACTGTCAAAGGGAGGATTTTGTCGAAATCGAAGGAAAGGCGAAAGAGGAAGGGACGAAGGTTTTATATGCCCGAAGCGGTGACCGGATTTATGAAAGAAACGGGACATATTCTTTCACGGTTCTCTCGCCCGAACCCGGGGAAACATATGAAGACAGGAACGATTCTTCACTGGTCATTCTTTATGAGACCAAGCGCATGAAAGCGGCTTTTATGGGTGACGCGGGTTTGCGGGCGGAAGAGGCCGTTACGGACTTTTTGAACGGAGATAATCTGACTGTCCTTAAATCGGCACATCACGGGTCTGCCAATCATACGAATTCGGAGGATTTCTATCGAATGACCCGACCGGAATGTGTCGTAATCTCCTGCGGCCGGAATAACCCTTACGGGCATCCGCACCGCGAAACACTGGAGCATATAGACTCCGTTGATGCCATTTTACGAAGGACCGATGAAGAAGGCGCTATTTCCTATTGAGGAATGGTTTTATTTCAGTTATAATCATATATGTATGGGTATTATGACGAACGAATCACCAGATATAGCGGTACAAGTGATACGAAGCAGGGGAAGAACGCTCTCCGTAGAGATCGGAAAAGAGGGTGAAATCCTGGTTCGTGCGCCGAAGTGGGCAACGAAGAGGGAAATCAGTCTGTTCCTTCAGAAGAATTCCGCGTGGATAGCCAATCATAGGGAAAAGGCATTAAAGCGCCTGGAGCGGTCTAAAGACCTTCCCAAGCTTTCCGAGACCGAATTAAACCATCTGGTGAAAATCGCACACAAAAAGATCCCCGAGAGAGTTGCTTACTATGCACCCATCGTCGGCGTAACCTACGGACGGATCAGCATCCGAAAGCAGCATACGCGCTGGGGAAGCTGTTCGAAGGACGGCAATTTAAACTTTAATGTTTTATTGCTGCTTGCGCCGCCCGAAGTACTGGACAGTGTTGTTGTGCATGAACTCTGTCACAGAGTGCATATGAATCACTCGAAGGAATTTTACGATTTACTGTACCGGGTTTATCCCGGATACGATCAGCAAAACAAATGGCTTAAGTTAAACGGTGACCTTCTGATGTCCCGTTTACCCGAGAGGAAATAGAATGTATTCCATCATTGAGGATATTAAATCCGGTTCCCTCAAAAAAGTATATCTTCTCTACGGTACGGAGCAGTATCTGGTTCATATTTACCGGGATAAGCTTGTGAAAGCCTGTACCGGAAAAGACATTTCCGAGCTGGACGGGGACATGAATTTTATCCGCTTCTTAGGTGTAAACACCGAACTTAAGGAAGTGTCCGAAAGTGCACTCACCATGCCTTTTTTTGCCGACAAGAGAGTGATCCTTCTGGACGGAACGGAGTGGTTTAAAAGGTCCAATGACGAAGTTGCAAAGTTCTTTGCCGAAATTCCGGAAACGAGCCTTGTGATTTTCACGGAAGTCTCCGTGGATAAGCGTACCAATACCTATAAGGCACTGGACAAAGCCGGTCACGCCGCGGATTTTGAAGAACTCAAAGAAGCGGACGTGCAGAAATGGATCTGCCGTGAAGTGGACAGAAACCATTTAAAAATCACGGTCGGAGCCGTGAATGCCCTGATGGAAGCAACAGGACCTGATTTATCCGCGTTGCATAATGAACTGGAGAAACTCTATGCTTACTGTATGGAGAAGGATGCCATTGAGCGCGCCGACGTGGAAGAACTTACGCATATGCGTGCGACGGACCGCATTTTTGACATGATCGAGTTCATGGCGACCAAGCGCAAAGACGATGCGTTGAAATTATACTACGATCTTTTGGAACTCAAGGAGCAGCCGCTCCGGATCCTGAACATGCTTGAGAGGCAGTTCCGCCTTCTGATCGCCGTTAAGGATTTAAGGGGCAGAGGGCTTAACAAAAACCAAATTGCGGACAAACTGCAGATCAAACCGTTCGTTGCGGATAAATGTATCGGTCAGGCTGGCCATTTTGAAATGCGCGAACTGAAGAAGGCGCTGCGCGATGCGGCGCAATTCGAAAAGGAAGCCAAAAGCGGCGGAATACAGGACCGAATGGCGGTCGAGATGCTTTTGATCACAAATTCGCTGGAACGATAAATAGTACGATTTATGGTACACTTCATGATTTATCCTACCCTCAGATACGAAACAAACCGGTGTTTGATGGGGAGGAATCATCATGAAAAATACAATCAGTCTTGTCAGAGTCATTCGCATAAAAAGAGCCGAGAAGGCAGTAAAGAGAATTCTGCTCGCGGCATTTGCACTTCTTAGTGTTTTGTTTTTGTTCACCATGATCTCGAAGGGCGCCAAAAACAGAAGGAATGCGCTGGAGATCGAGGAGAGGGAAAATTGCGAAAGTGAGTTTATCGCAAGAAGCCGTGAATACTTAAACAGCAAAGGATACGGATTTGCGGGCGTGAATCTGACGAAGAGCACCAACGACGAAGGCGAGTACGAATACAGCCTCCTTCTTTGCCATGAACGTTTCGGCACAATGAATGACGATGCCGAGTTTATATTAAAAAGAGATTTGGAAGGAATCAAAAAAGAATGTTCCCTGGGAAGGATGGAAATTGATTTCCGTTAACCGGGGAGATTGGAGAAGGTATGGGAATCGAAGTAAAAGTAGGAGAAATCTACAAGCACTTTAAAGGCAATCGCTATGAGGTGATCGCGCTTGCGGAAGATTGCGAGGACGGCAGCATCCAGGTTGTGTACAAGGCACTTTACGCGCCGTACAAGACTTACGTAAGACCGTATTTCCAGTTTGTGGAAGAACTGGATGAGAGAAAGTATCCGAACGCGAAACAAAGATGCCGCTTTGAGAAAGAGCAAAGTACGGCAAGTTCCGGTGTCGGAAGCAAACAGTTCTATGCAAGCTCGGCTGCCACGGCACAGAGTACACCCGTTGTCGGTGGGAGAGTGATTCAGCCGGAAACGGTCGAAGAGCCGGTTTATAACGTATCACAGGATACGCTCGGAGAGCCGATCGGACTGGAAGGCAAAATCGATCCGAACCTTCTTCGGTTTTTAAACGGACGTACTTATGAAGATCAGATCCGTCTTTTGAAGGAAATGAAGGGGCATATTACCGAGGAAATGTTCCGCGTTATGTTTGTATCCCTTGATTTTCCGATGCCCGAAGGAACTCCCGATGAACACTACAATACATTGATGAAACGCCTCGAAACCATGCATGAATTTGACGGAAAGCGTTTCAGGGAATAGAAAGATGTTAAAGACGAAGGACATAAAGGTTCTGATATCGTGGTATGAAACAGCCCAAAGAGACCTCCCCTGGCGGAAAACAGGGGAGGCTTATTCAATTTGGGTTTCCGAAATCATGCTGCAGCAGACCCGCGTGGAAGCGGTAAAATCGTATTACCGGGCGTTTATGACGAAGTATCCGACCGTATCGAAACTCGCAGCCGCCAAAGAAGAGGATTTAAACCGAATCTGGGAAGGGCTTGGCTATTATTCGCGTGTCAGGAACATGCATAAAGCTGCCATAGAAGTGGAAGAATCCTTTGGCGGCCGTTTTCCGGTTTCCTATGATGCTCTGATCACACTGCCCGGAATCGGAGAGTATACGGCCGGCGCCGTTGCATCGATCGCGGGCGGAGAGAATGTTCCCGCCGTGGACGGAAATGTCCTTCGGGTATATGCCAGGGTAAATGCATTGAAAGAGAATATATCCGATGCCAAAGTAAGAGCGGGAGTGCGAAGCGCACTTTTGCAACTGATGGAAAAAGCAAAGGCGGCGGATGATACTTTTTCGCCGGGTGCCTTTAACTCGGCCATGATGGAGCTTGGGGCCACGGTCTGCCTTCCGAACGGTGCGCCGAAGTGTGAGGAGTGTCCGTTTTATTCCTCCTGTCTTGCCGGAAAGTCAGGAAATCCCAAGGAATACCCGGTAAAGGCTGCAAAGAACAAACGAAGGATCGAACAAAAGACGATATTTATCCTGCATTCCCTGGAAGGTATCGGACTGCATAAAAGAGAAAACAAGGGGCTTTTGGCCGGATTGTATGAATTCCCGTCCGTTCCCGGGCATTTAAGCCGCAAAGAGGCTATAGAAACCATTAAATCTTACGGGTATCATCCGCTTACCGTTAAGCGGATCGAAGATGCTGTGCATATTTTTTCCCATGTGGAATGGCATATGAGAGGGTATTTTGCCGAACTGGATGCCATTACCGATCCCGCAAAACGCGATCCCGAAAATGAGATCGTTTTTGTCACTGCGGATGAGCGTAAAAGCGCTTACGCTCTGCCTTCCGCGTTCTCAGCCTACAAAAAATACATATTATAGTAGGAAAAACGTGGATTTTCCGTTGGATTTGTGTTAAAATAAATCGGTATGTGTGTAAAACGCAATACCGTTTGTTACGTTTACGGACAAAAATACAAATAAAGCAGAAAGATAAAGCAAAATCAAGGAGGTTTGGAATGTATTCATTCGACGAAATCAAAAAAGTGGATCCCGAAGTGGCACAGGCCATTTTGGACGAGCAGGCAAGACAGAATTCCCATATCGAGCTGATCGCTTCCGAAAACTGGGTAAGCAAGGCTGTTATGGCAGCCATGGGCACGGTTCTTACCAACAAATATGCGGAAGGTTATCCCGGAAAGAGATACTACGGCGGATGCCAGTGTGTTGACGTTGTGGAAGATCTTGCCAGAGAAAGAGCAAAGAAGCTTTTCGGCTGTGATTACGTCAATGTACAGCCTCATTCCGGTGCACAGGCAAACATGGCAGTGCAGTTTGCCGTTTTAAATCCCGGAGACACCATCATGGGTATGAACTTAGACCACGGCGGACATTTAACTCACGGTTCACCCGCAAATATGTCCGGTAAGTATTTTAAGGTGGTTCCTTACGGTGTAAACGATGACGGCTTCCTTGATTACGATAAAATGGAAGAGCTTGCTTTGGAGTGCAAGCCCAAAATGATCATTGCAGGTGCATCCGCATATGCAAGAACCATCGATTTCAAGCGTATCCGTGAAATCTGCGACAAAGTCGGCGCAGTCATGATGGTGGATATCGCTCACATCGCAGGTTTGGTGGCAGCAGGTCTTCATCCCTCACCCTTCCCTTATGCCGATGTGGTAACCACCACCACCCATAAGACATTAAGAGGACCCAGAGGTGGTATGATCATGGCCAACAAGGAAGCAGCAGAGAAGTATAACTTCAACAAAGCCGTTTTCCCGGGCATCCAGGGCGGACCTCTGATGCATGTCATTGCAGCAAAGGCAGTTTGCTTCAAGGAAGCACTGAGCGATGATTTCAAGGTATATCAGCAGAATATCGTAAAGAACGCACAGGCACTTTGCAAAGGACTTCTTTCCAGAGACATCGACATTGTTTCCGGCGGAACCGATAACCACTTAATGCTTGTGGATTTAAAGAAATACAACCTGACCGGAAAGCAGGTAGAGAAGTGGCTTGACGAAGCACATATCACAGCCAACAAGAATACCATTCCGAACGATCCTCAGTCTCCGTTCGTAACGAGCGGTATCCGTCTCGGTACTCCCGCAGTTACTTCCCGTGGCATGAACGAGGAAGACATGGATCAGATTGCCGAAGCAATCGCATCGGTTATCAAGGGCGGCGAGGAAAAGATTCCTTACGCAAGAGAAATCGTTCAGAAGCTTACCGACAAGTATCCTTTGAACTAATACGAAACCGGGATGTCTTTCCCAAGGAGTGCAGATGAGAAACGCATGTGTGAAAAAAGCAATATGTTTGCTTATTCTGGCTGTTTGTTTTCTGTCCATGGCTTCCTGCAAGAAAAAAATCGTCCTGACCACGGGATTTGAAGAGGGAGAACTGTTTCGGATCGACAAATCTTCCTGCAGTACTTCCGAATACCTGGTCTATCTGATCAACATGCAGAATATGTATGAAAATGCATACGGAGAGCAGATCTGGCAGATGACCACGGCGGACGGAGAACCTTTGGAAGACGGATTAAAAGAAACGGTGCTCGCAAGAATCTCCCGTGTGAAGGTTATGAATCTGTTAGCCGCAAAGAAGAAAGTTTCCCTCTCAAGAGAGGACGAGAAACTGGCGAAGGCGGCAGCCAAGCAGTATTATTCAGGTCTCGGCGAAGAAGAGAGAAAACTCTTCGGACTTACCGAAAAGGACTTTGAAAACATGTACCGCGAATATGCACTGGCCAACCGTGTATACGGTTTTCTGGTAAAAGACATTAACCCGGAGATCAGCGATGATGAGGCCAGAACCATTACGGTTTCGCATATCCATGTCAAAACATATTCCGTGGACTCTTCCGGAAACCGTGTCGAATTCGATGACGCGCAGAGGAAAGAAGCAAGGGAGAAGATTGACGAAGCGGCGGCGAGACTCGAAGACGGTGAGAAATTTGATGTGATCAGCGTTGAGTATAACGAAGATGACAAGCAGATGTTCTTATTCCGCAGGGGAGAAACCGATCCGGCTTATGAGGAAGCCGCATTTAACTTAGCTTCCGAGCAGATCAGTGAAGTCGTTGAAACACCGGACGGATTCTATATTATCCGTTGTGATAACATGTTTGACAGGGACGAGACGGATCAGAATAAGCTGACGATTTTAAACCAGAAAAGAAACGAAGCGTTCGAGAAAGAGTATAATGCCTTTCTCGGAGAGCGAACCGGAAACCTAAATGAAAGCGCATGGAACGAGATCCATGTAACAAGAAGCGACACGGTGCGCACGGCTGAGTTTTTTACCATTTATGGTACGTTGTTCCAATAAAGGAGAGAGAAAATGGAAAGTAAGATTACTTTTTTCGGGGCTCTCGGAAGGATGTGGGGAAGGATCTTTAATTACAAAGATACCGCATCCAGAAAAGAATACTGGTTTCCGTTTATTTTCCACTTCATCATTGCCTGTCTGGCAGCGGGATTGTTGTATTTATCCTTTGAGATGGAGTCCGGAAATCTGTACTACTGCCTCGGAGCTTTTGCACTTTTGGGTTACCTTTGTTTCTCGGTAATCCCTTGGATTTCCTTAACGGTCAGACGTTTAAGGGATGCGGGAAAGAGCGGATGGTGGACACTGCTGGTTTTGGTAGTCGGTATCGGTGCCCTGATCCTGATGCTGCTTTGTACCGCGGCTTCAGCCGCATACAATACCGGAAATTCATCGTTCAATCCGGTCTACAACGAAGTGGAAGCCGTTTACGGGCCGCCCGAAATGTTTGATCCTTCGTTAAATGAACCGGAAGAGGTTTACGGACCTCCCGAAATGCTGGATCCGGCGTACAATCCGGATGATGAGTTAAACGATGAACCTATCGTCGATCCCGCCGATGTAAAAGAAGATATCAAAGAAGATGTCGAAGAAGAGAGTACGGAAGAGTTCGACGAAAAACGCAATATGGAAGTGACCGTTTACGGACCTCCCGAAATGATGAACGGTTCCAACGAAAGCGAAAGTAAGACCGAAGAAAAATCCGAGACCAAGTCAGGTAAAGAGGTCGAGGGACAGATGACGTTAGATGACCTGGATAATCAGGAAGAAAAATAAAGAGAGCAATATTGAAAGGAGTTTTATAGCATGAGTTTACAGGTTGAGAAGTTAGAAAAAGGTATGGCGAAGTTAACCATCGAGGTACCTGCCGAGGAGTTTACCAAGGCAATCGAGGTTGCTTACAACAAAAATAAAAAGAAAATCTCCGTACCCGGTTTCCGCGCAGGCAAGGTGCCCCGCGCCATGATCGAGAAGATGTACGGCAAAGGAATTTTTGTTGAAGATGCAGCAAACGAGATCATTCCCGATGCTTATGAGAAAGCATTCAAGGAATGCGAAGAGGAAATCACTTCCACTCCCAAGATTGAAGTGGTTCAGGCAGAAGAAGGAAAGCCCTTCATTTTTACCGCTGAAGTTGCATTAAAGCCGGAAGTTACCCTCGGAACCTATAAGGGTGTTGAAGTGGAGAAGCCCGTTGTGGAAGTATCCGAAGAAGATATCAATGCGGAAATCGAGAAGGAACGTAAGAACTGCGCACGTACCATTACCGTAGAGGACAGACCGGTTAAAGACGGCGATATCGTAAACATCAACTTTGAAGGTTTCGTAGACGGAGAAGCATTCGAAGGCGGAAAGGGTGAGGATTTCCCTCTTACCATCGGTTCCCATTCTTTCATCGACAATTTCGAAGAGCAGTTGATCGGTAAGAATATTGATGACGAAGTGGAAGTAAACGTAACCTTCCCCGAGAATTATCATGAAGAAAGCTTAAAGGGCAAGCCTGCATTATTCAAAGTAAAGATCAACAAGATCCAGGAGAACGAGCTTCCCGAGCTGGATGACGAATTCGCTTCCGAAGTAAGCTCCTATGATACGTTCGAAGAGTACAAGAAGAGCGTGGAAGAGCACTTAAAAGAGCAGAAGGAAAACGAAGCAAAGACCAGAAAGGAAGATGCCGTAATCGAAGCCATCATCAAGGATGCCAAGATGGAAATTCCCGATGCAATGATGGAAACCGAGCAGCGTTCCATTATCAACGATTTCTCCCAGAGACTTAAGATGCAGGGCATGAACATCGAGCAGTACTACACGTACACCGGCTTAAACGAAGAGAAGATGATGGAGCAGGTAAAAGAGCAGGCTGACCGTCGCATTAAGACCAGACTTGTTTGCGAGGCAATTGTTAATGCCGAGAAGATTGAAGTTTCCGAGGAAGAGCTTGATGCGGAACTGAAGAAACTTGCTGATCAGTACGGTCTTGAAGTAGACAAAGTAAAGAATGAATTCATGGATGCAGAGCGTATCAGCGAATTCAAGAAAGATATCGCAATCCAGAAGGCAATCACCTTTGTTACGGAGAATGCCAAAGAGAAATAAGGATTGTTAAACAAGGAGGAATACCATGAGTTTAGTGCCTTATGTCATTGAGCAGTCAAGCCGCGGAGAGCGGTCCTATGATATTTATTCCCGCCTTTTAAAGGACAGAATCATCTTCCTCGGAGAGGAAGTCAATGAAGTTACCGCAAGCCTTGTGGTAGCACAGCTTCTGTTCCTTGAGGCAGAAGATCCCGAGAAGGATATCCAGTTATACATCAACAGCCCCGGTGGTTCCGTAACCGCCGGTATGGCTATCTATGATACGATGCAGTACATCAAATGCGATGTTTCCACCATCTGTATCGGTATGGCTGCATCCATGGGAGCTTTCCTTCTTGCAGGCGGTGCAAAGGGTAAGAGAATGGCTCTTCCCAATGCGGAGATTATGATCCATCAGCCTCTCGGCGGAGCGCAGGGACAGGCTACGGAGATCGAGATTGCCGCAAAGCATATTCTGCAGACCAAGGAAAAATTAAACAGGATTCTGGCCGAGAACACCGGAAAAGATTTGGAGATCATTGCGGCAGATACGGACAGAGACAACTGGATGACGGCAGAAGAAGCCAAAGAATACGGCCTGATCGATACCGTTATTACCAAGAGAGAGAAATAAGTGCTAGTTTTAGGAGAGTTTTCGAAATATGTCAAAGAAAACCGGAGATAAAATCAGATGTTCTTTCTGCGGAAAGACACAGGATCAGGTCAGCAAGATGATTGCCGGCCCGGACGGGCTTTATATCTGCGACGAGTGCGTGGATATGTGCTCCATGATCGTGGGGGAAGAGAAGTATTACCATTCTTCCCACGATGATGATGACGATGAGAAGGAGATCAATCTTCTCAAGCCCGCGGAGATCAAGGATTTCCTTGATGAGTACGTCATTGGCCAGGATGAGGCCAAAAAAGTGCTTTCCGTTGCCGTATATAATCACTACAAGAGAGTTATGGCTCCGGAAGATCTCGATGTGGAACTGCAGAAGAGCAATATCATTATGGTAGGACCTACCGGTTCCGGTAAGACCTATCTTGCGCAGACACTTGCAAAGATTATCAATGTTCCGTTCGCCATTGCGGATGCAACGACGTTAACGGAAGCCGGCTATGTGGGCGAGGATGTTGAGAATATCCTGCTGAAACTGATTCAGGCAGCGGATTATGATGTGGAACGCGCACAGTACGGTATCGTCTACATCGACGAGATTGATAAGATTACGAAGAAGAGCGAAAACGTTTCCATCACCCGTGATGTTTCCGGTGAAGGCGTTCAGCAGGCACTTCTGAAGATCATTGAGGGAACCAATGCATCCGTTCCTCCGCAGGGCGGAAGAAAGCATCCCCAGCAGGAACTGATCCCCATCGACACCACGAATATTCTCTTTATCTGCGGCGGTGCGTTCGACGGATTGGAGAAGATCATCGAGGCAAGATTAAACCAGAAGTCCATCGGTTTTAATTCAATTTTGGCGAAGAATTCCGATAAGGCGTTGGGAGAACTGCTCAAAGAAGTTGCTCCGCAGGATTTCATCAAATTCGGTCTGATCCCGGAATTTATCGGACGTGTTCCGGTAAGCGTTTCCCTCGAAGGACTGGATGTGGATGCGATCATCCGCATTATCAAAGAGCCTAAGAATGCAATGGTAAAACAGTATCAGAAGCTCTTTGAGTTGGACGGAGTTGACCTTGAGTTTGAAGAAGATGCCATCCGCGAAATTGCGGAAGAAGCATATGAGAGAAAAACCGGTGCGAGAGGTATCCGCTCCATTATGGAGAAGGTTATGATGGATGTCATGTTTGAAATCCCGTCGGATGAAACCATTGAGAAATGCATCATCACCAAAGCTTCGGTTCTCGGAAAAGAAGGTCCCGTTGTAATCCGTACGACGGACAAGGCAAAGCAGGAGAAAAAAAGAGCATAAAGGTTAGCGCATGAGTGATTTAGCGAATATGAAAAGGCTTCCGATGATAGCCATGCAGGGGATGGTCGTCCTCCCCGGCATGGTGGGCCACATCGATCTGAAAAAGGGAGAGGTGGAGGAAGCCTTAATTGATATCATGGAAGGTGGCGGAGAGGTTGCCCTGGCCACTTTAAGAGAAGGCGTTACGTCCATAACCGGACTGAACGCTGTTTTTCCCGTGGGCGTAATTGCCAGGATCAAACAAAGAGTTTCGCTTCCGGGCGGAAACATAAGGGTTTTGCTCGAAGGAGTGGAACGAATCGTTTTCCACAATGTAGGGGCAAAACAGAAGGGCCTTTATTTATGCGAGGCTTGCGAGAAACCCATTCTGCCGGCCAATTTCGGAGCGGATGAGACGGAAATCAGGATCCGTATGCTTTCCGAACTTCTGGGAGAGTATGTCATATATCAGAAAAACATCTCCGGAAGTCTTCTTGCATATGCCAGAACGACAACAAATCTGATGGAATTCATGCAGCTTCTGGCAGCAAAGATTCCGTTCCAGGCCGTAAGTAGACTTTCATTTCTGATGCAGGATACCGAGGAGCGTCTGTTTGAGTGCTTTTACCGCGAATTTGACAGGGAGCTGACCATGGTCAAACTCCGTCATGAGATCAGCGAAAAGATCAACAAAGAAGTCAATGAGGCCACCATTCAGCAGAAGAAGGAATACATTCTGAAGGAACAGATGAAGGCAATCCGTAAGGAACTCGGCGACGACGATGAATCCGATGCGGACCGATTCCGTGAGAAATTAAAGGAACTTCAGGCGAGCGATGAGATTAAAGAAGCCATTGAGAAGGAGATCGTACGCTTCGAGAAAGTGGAGAAATCCGGTTCGGAGTCTGCCGTACAGTATCAGTATGTGGACACGCTTCTTTCGCTTCCCTGGGATACGAAAAGTGAAGATAACGAAGACCTTGCCAATGCGGCAAAGGTACTCGATGAAGATCATTACGGTTTAAAGGATATCAAGGAAAGAATTCTGGAATTCCTTGCCGTGCGGAGCTTAAATTCCGACGGAGATGCTCCGATCCTTTGTCTGGTCGGCCCTCCGGGAACCGGTAAAACATCCATTGCGAAGTCCATCGCAAGGGCGATGAACCGTAAATATGAAAGGATCTGTCTCGGCGGCGTAAAAGATGAGGCACAGATCCGCGGACACAGAAGAACCTATGTGGGTGCACTTCCCGGCAAACTCGCCAAGGCGCTGATCCATGCAAAGACCGCCAATCCGTTGATTTTACTGGATGAGGTGGATAAACTCGGTGCGGATTACAAGGGAGACCCGTCGGCTGCACTTCTGGAAGTGCTTGACAGTGAGCAGAATGTTCATTTTATCGATCATTATATCGATCTGCCGATTGATTTATCGCCGGTACTTTTCATCGCTACGGCCAATGATGCGAATGCGATTCCCAAGCCTTTATTGGACCGTATGGAAGTTATTGAACTTTCGTCCTATTTGGAGACCGAGAAGTTTCATATCGGCAAGGAACACTTATGGCCGAAGCAGCTTAAAGCAAACGGACTTACGAACAAGCAGATTTCGATCACGGACAGCGCCATTCGCGAAGTGATCGACGGTTATACGAAGGAAGCCGGGGTGCGTTCCTTAGAACGCAGATTCGGCAAAATAATGCGTATTGCGGCCAAGAAGATTTTACTCGGAGAGACGAAGAAGATTTCCGTAAGCGGAAAGAATCTGGAAGACTATCTCGGTAGAAGAAAATACAGGAAAAATGTCAAGACTCGCCGGAACAAAGTCGGTGTCGCAACGGGACTTGCATGGACCGCTGTCGGCGGAGAAACGCTGGAGATCGAAGTAGGTCTTCTTCCCGGCAAGGGAGAAGTGGATTTCACCGGACAGCTCGGTGATGTAATGAAGGAGTCCTGCCTGGCTGCGATGACTTATGTAAAGAGTATTTCCGGGCAGTACAATGTAGATCCGGAAACATTCAAGGATAAAGACATTCACATTCATATTCCGGAAGGTGCGGTTCCGAAAGATGGACCGAGTGCGGGAATTACGATTGCCACGGCAATCCTTTCCGCGGTAACCGATATTCCCGTCAAATCCGATCTGGCGATGACAGGTGAAATTACACTTCGCGGAAGAGTGCTGGAAATCGGAGGCTTGAAGGAGAAACTTCTTGCCGCTAAGAAAGCCGGCGTAAAGCAGGTTCTGATCCCGGAAGGCAATGAAAGGGATGTTCAGGATTTTGATGCGGAAATCGTCGAAGGACTGGATATCATTCCGGTAGAAGAAATGCAGGATGTGTTGAAAGAAGCACTTGTCAGATAATTCATAAATTTTGCAACTTTTGCACCATTAAACGGGTATTATGATTAAGGAGCATTAATGGTAATTAAAACCGTAAATCTGGAAATCGTGGTGGGCGTAACATCAGCGCTGCCGGAGACGACTCTGCCGGAGTTTGCTTTTGCCGGAAAAAGTAACGTTGGAAAGTCATCACTGATCAATGCAGTGATGAACCGTAAGGCTTACGCGAGAGTCAGCGCCCAGCCCGGTAAAACCCAGACCATTAACTATTACAATATCAATAACGAACTATACCTCGTGGATCTGCCCGGATACGGCTATGCAAAGGTTTCCCAGAGCGTGAAAGAGAAGTGGGGCAAAATGATTGAGCGCTACCTTAAGAGGTCAAGACAGCTTCGCAGGATTTTCCTGCTCGTGGACATTCGTCATGAGCCGTCGGAGAATGATAAGATGATGTATGACTGGGTGGTGCAGACCTGTTTTGAACCGATTGTCATTGCTACGAAAGCTGACAAGATTAAACGTTCGCAGATTCAGAAGCAGTGCAAAATTATCCGCGAAGGCCTTGGCATGAGCAAGGAAGGAAAGCTGATTACCTTCTCTGCCGAGACGAAGCAGGGGCTGGATGAAATCTACAGCTTACTGGAAGAAAAGAAACCGGAATAAGATCATTGACAAAGCAGGAAGATTGATATACGGTAGTAGTGCGAAAGCAAATTCTAATAGTTTGATGTAACTAATAACGAAACCCTCGGTTCTGGCAAACCGAGGGTTTTTATATTTGCGTAAAAATAATATGATTAATTATTCTTCGGAAGTACGAAGGAGCTCTTTAAGCTTACAATCCGGTTAAATACCGGTGCGCCTTCCTTGGAATCTTTGTAGTCCACACAGAAGAATCCGTTACGTACAAACTGGAAGCTTTCGTATGCTTTGGCTTCGGCAAGAGCGGGCTCCACATAAGCTGTGATGACTTTCTTGGAGTTCGGATTTATGTTGATTTCTCCGGTCTCTTTATCATATACGCCTTTTTCTTCATCGATGATATTTTCAAAAAGTCTTACCTCGACTTCCTTGGCGGTG
The DNA here is from genome assembly GCA_002368665.1 of Lachnospiraceae bacterium UBA3804. Lineage (GTDB taxonomy): Bacteria > Bacillota > Clostridia > Lachnospirales > Lachnospiraceae > UBA3766. The sequence goes on along the minus strand of DFEK01000011.1, from coordinate 3,270 downwards.
GGAGCGTATACCCAGTGGATGGTTCCTTTCACCTTTCTTGCGTTGAAGCCGGAACCGGATTTGGTTTCGGGATCGTAGGTACAGTGTACGACGGTTACGTTGCCGTTTTCATCCTTCTCACAACCGGTGCAGGTTACGAAGTATGCATTCATTAAGCGGACTTCGTTTCCGGGGAAGAGACGAAAGTATTTCTTGATCGGCTCCTCCATGAAGTCTTCGCGTTCAATCCAAAGTTCGCGGCCGAAGGGGATCTGTCTGGATCCGAGGGATTCGTTCTCCAGATTGTTGGCAGCATCCAGCATTTCACTCTGTCCTTCGGGATAGTTATCAATCACGAGTTTGATGGGATCCAGAATAGCCATCATACGCGGTCTCTTTAATTTCAGATCTTCACGGATGCAGTATTCAAGCATTCCCATATCGGCTACGGACTGTGCCTTGGAAACACCACAGAGTTCCACGAACATCTTGATGGCTTCGGGAGTATATCCGCGACGGCGAAGAGCGGATACGGAAACGAGTCTCGGATCGTCCCAACCGTCTGCGATACCGTCCTCTACGAGCTTCTTGATATATCTCTTACCGGTAACCACATTGTTTAAATATAATTTGGCAAACTCAATCTGACGGGGCGGATGAGGATATTCAAGTTCTCTTACAACCCAGTCGTAGAGAGGTCTGTGATCCTCAAATTCCAGCGTACAGATGGAATGCGTGATGCCTTCGATTGCATCCTCAATCGGATGTGCGAAATCGTACATCGGATAGATGCACCAGGTATCTCCGGTTCTGTGGTGCGTCATATGTGCCACACGGTAGATAACCGGATCTCGCATGTTCATATTCGGAGATGCCATATCGATACGGGCACGAAGTACTCTGGCTCCGTCCTCAATGACACCGGACTTCATTTCTTCGAATAAGGCAAGGTTTTCTTCGATGCTGCGGCCTGCGTAAGGATCTTCCTTACCGGCTTCCGTTAAGGTTCCGCGGTATTCACGGATTTCGTCTGCAGAAAGGTCGGAAACATATGCTTTGCCTTTTTTTATCAGTTTCACGGCAGCTTCGTACATCTGCGGAAAGTAATCGGAAGCAAAGAAGAGTCTGTCTTCCCAATCCGCGCCGAGCCATTTGATATCCTCAAGCTGGGAGTTGACGAATTCCACTTTTTCCTTCGTCGGATTGGTGTCGTCAAAACGCATATTGAATTTGCCGCCGTATTTCTTGGCAAGGCCGTAGTTTAAAAGAATACTCTTCGCATGGCCGATATGCAGATATCCGTTCGGTTCGGGAGGGAAGCGGGTGTGTACGGTATCGTATACGCCTTCCGCAAGGTCCTTATCGATTTCCACTTCGATAAAGTTTCTGGAAACGACTTCTTTCTCCTCGTTGTTTTCTTCGCTTAAAACTTCTGCCGTTACTTTGTTCTCATCCATGATGATTAACCTCAAATCAAATACTTATTTTGCAAGTTGCATAAAAATACAGGGTCCGGAGCAATGCTCCGACAACCCCGTAATTATAGCATAGAGAAGCACACTTTGCAAAGGTTATGGTGCGCTGATTGGAACGAACCGAAAATGTACGCCTTATGGGACGGGAAAAATAGTTTACTTCATTCAAGGGTTTTAACTTGCCAGAAAACTGTTATTTTAGCGGTAAAAATGGTATAATTATTGCGTTGGTTTGAGAAAAATGGCACTAATTAGAAAATAGCGAAAATGAAAGGGTTAATCACATGATTACAGGTGAAATGAAAAACAAAGTGGATTCCATTTGGGATACTATTTGGACCGGCGGAATCACAAGCCCGATTACAGTATTGGAGCAGATTACTTATCTGATGTTTATGAAATTGCTTGATGATAATCAGTTAAAGGCTGAGGCGAACGCTAATGTCTTGGGTGTTCCTCTTAAGAATAAAGTATTTCAGGAGGGAATTTGTGTAATCAGCGAAAATCCCAGAGTGGAAACTGATTATAAAAACCTTCGCTGGAACGTTTTTCATAATTTTGAGCCTGGTGAAATGCTGAGCAATATCCAAATGTATGTTTTTCCTTTTATCAAAACAATTGGAGAAGGAAAAGACACTGCATTTAGCCGCTACATGAAAGATACGGTTTTCCTGATTCCCACAGCAAAAGTTCTAGCCAAAGTAGTGGATGGAATTGATGCAATGGATATGAATAATAAAGACATCATGGGTGATGTTTATGAATACCTGCTTGGTAAAATTGCAGCGGCGGGAGAGAATGGCCAGTTCCGTACTCCGCGTCACATCATAAATATGATAGTTGAATTAATGCAACCGACACTTGCTGACAGGATTTTGGATCCTGCCATGGGAAGTGCCGGATTTTTGCTTTCCAGTGCATCTTATGTATCGGAACATCAGAAAAAAGAATTGATGAAGAGCGATAATATGAAGTATTACAAGTCCGGTATGTTCTCCGGATTTGATACAGACCAATCCATGCTTCGAATTGGAGCAATGAACATGATGCTTCATGGAGTAGAAGACCCTAATATCAAATATCAGGATTCTCTCTCCGGTGATAACACTGAAAGAGAAGCCTATACGCTTATTATGGCAAATCCTCCTTTTACCGGCAGTGTTTTCCAGGAGGAGATTAATAAGGATTTACTTGCTCTTTGCAAGACCAGAAAAACAGAACTGCTCTTTATGGCATTATTTACCAAGATGCTTAAAGTTGGAGGAAGATGCGCTTCAATTGTTCCGGATGGTGTTTTATTTGGTAGCAGTACCGCACACAAATCTCTAAGAAAAGAACTAGTGGATAATCAACAACTTAGAGCGGTAATATCTATGCCTTCCGGAGTATTTAAACCATATGCCGGAGTTTCTACAGCGGTACTTATATTCACAAAGACAAATTCTGGTGGAACGGAAGATGTTTGGTTCTACGATATGAAGGCAGACGGCTTCAGTTTGGATGATAAGAGAAGCGAGATAAAAGAAAATGATATTCCGGACATTATTGAGAGATTCCGTAACCTTGACAAGGAGAAGAATAGAGAAAGAACTGAGAAGAGTTTCTTTGTACCAGCAGATGAAATCAGAAAGAATGATTATGATTTATCGATAAATAAATACAAGAAGACGGAGTATGTTGCAGTAGAGTATCCTCCTACGGAAGAAATACTTGATGAGATTGAGAAACTCAACAAGGAAATAGAAAAGGAAACAGCAGAATTAAGAAAACTTTTAGGTAAATGAAAGGTCTCATAAATTGAGATTTGTAGGGATGA
>DFEK01000006.1 GCA_002368665.1 Lachnospiraceae bacterium UBA3804 | reverse complement strand
CCATAACATCGGCGCAAAGATAGTCTCCGTGTCCTGTGTCGATCTTAATATAATCAACCTCTTGATAACCTCGTTTCAGATAGATACTCTTTGCCGGAAGTGATGCGTGAAGAATGATCACATCGTAAGCAGAAGATATTTTCTCTTCTGCCATATCCATAAGCGCTCTTCCATAGCCCCTGTGCTGGAACGATGGCAGAACAAAGAGTCTGTCAATTTCGTTGTTTGTAAGAGTAACCGTACCCACAGGAATTCCTTCGTCACTTATGAGCAGATATACGATTCCGGCCATGATATCCCTCATGATGTTTTCATCAGAATGATGCTCCGCAAAGAAGAGTGCAGCACCATGCGGATAGTACTTGGGATAGATTTCCATTATCGTTTCCTGGACGACCTTTTTTACTGCATTAAAATCTTTTTCTTCCGCTATCCTTATATTCATGACTCTTCCTTTCCCATATTAAATTCTGAGGTAATCGAGCAACCACTCCCCATGGGTCTTAATAATTGCTATGATTTGGGGATGAGTCAAACTGCGTATCAACGAAAAAGATCTTCCATCGTAAGCTCATTATCAACAATAGATTTATTGTCATTATCCTTTACTCCATATGTTGTGATAAAAGTGCACCTTAGCGCCTTTTTTGTTTTGCTCTGCTTTCTAAACAAACTTGTCCGTTTCCTTATTGTCTCTGTATATTTTCCGGTTATTGTATACATGTCTTTTGAATATTTTATCTCACAGAGATTCATCACCTTATCATCCCTGTCTATTATAAGATCTATTTGTCCGCCATCCCATTTTGTTCCATCTGAATCAATAAAACCCTTTTCTTTCCATGCGTATACATTACAGAGTATTCCTGAAATACCAAGTCCGGCTTTTATCTGCTCTGTATGATGTAAACAAACCTGTTCAAATGCATATCCCAACCATGCATTTATTTCACCGGTTCCCGATTTTTTCGTCCAAAATTTCTTGTCCTGACCATTATTATGTTTTACAAATCGAATATGAAACAAAGTAAACATATCCGTCAACTGATATATTTTCCCTTTTTCTTTTTTATTCGGATCATAATATACTCTGATGAAATCACAAGAATTCAGGTTTTTTAATATAGTTGTTAATTCTCCCCCTTCTACCCGACATCCGGCTAGTATTTCTTCCCGTGTCTGCCCTTCAAGTTTTTTTGATAAAAACTCAACTATTTTCCGATAATTGTTACTCTTTACAAATAACGATCGGAACAGAAAATCATATTCTGTCCGCAGTGGCGCGTCCGTATCAAAAAACAGATTATCGACATTAGCTGTCAGAGGTCTATTCCTATTCAACATGTCCAGATAATATGGTATACCTCCAAAGATCATGTACGTATCCAGAACCTGCATCTTATTGTAGTTCATCTTTTTTACATCATTTAAAAACTGTTCTGTTTCACAAAGGGTAAATGGTGCCAGATAAATCTGCCTGCTGACACGGCCATATAAGCCCCCCTTATCTCCTATCAGTTTATCGATCATCCATGTTGTTGCCGATCCGCATACAAATAGCTTCAAAAGAACTTTTTTGCCATTCCAATTATTCCAAAAATATGAAAAAGCGCTTAAAAAACGACTGTTCATATTATCCATCCAAGGAAGTTCGTCAAGAAAGACTACAACCTTCTTTTTTTTCAGTGAGAGCAAATATTCAGACAATCTGTCAAACGCCTCATACCAATCCTTTGGCGCTGTTTTATCATCTCCGGATAAAGAATTAAGCTTCTTTTGAAAAAGCTCTCTTTGTATCTTTGCCGGAGTCTTATACATTCCTACAAATTCAAAATCAAAGAATTCTCCCATTGTTTCTTTAATCAGGAATGTCTTTCCAACTCTACGGCGACCATATACCGCAATCATTTCTGACTTGGGCGAATCGTAGTATCTCCGTATAAGTTCTGTTTCATTTTTTCTTCCAATAAATGTATTATTCATAAATAAATACCTCCATCTGTATGGAGTATATCTGACAATCTGCAACAAGTCAATAACAAGTCCCCAAATCTCACAGTAAAAATCATGTTTTGGGGACTTGTTGCGCATTTGTGTACAATTCAGTCGTCAGCCCTTTAGCCAATAAAACTGAAATATAATCGTTCCATACCCGTATACATCAAGTCTCTGCATCATAGACATTCACTTTAACAACGGGTACCTCCCTAGTTTTTTTGAATAGTTCCGAATGAAGTATATATTCTCTTAAGTCTCCATCCTTTTCATCGTAGAGCTTATGATCATATGGAAAAGTCGCATTCGCGGCATCCAACTCCACATCCATGTTCAATTGATAGTATTCTCCGTCTTCAAGTTCTCTTGAAAATTGCAACATAAACTTGCATCCGGGCTGGTGATATATGGCCGGTATATTTCCGGCTATGTATTCAATTTCACCCTTATTGCCGGCAACAACATCAAAAAAGGCATTCACAAATTCCTCTAATGAGTTGCACAAAGCTACTGCCCCTTTGAGTTTTTCTGTCATATCATATCTCCTGAAGTAATCATCTGTTTTTCAACCTGTTGGCGAATCGCTTCCCAATCCATGCATCGCCTGTAGTTATCATTTGGGAACTCGCACTCCCTGTTCCACGGCCTGTCAAAGACCATCACCTTTAAATCCAGCAAATGCCCAAAAAATCGGAATGCAGCCGGTGAATCCTCTACTGCATAATCAAAATGCATCTGATAATACTCTTCAAGCCCGAGGTTGAAATCACTGTTTTTGATAAAAGAATCCCTGCCGTATTTATTAAGACAAAAAAGTTTCGCCCTCTTAAGTCCGTGTTCATCCAGCCATTTCCGTGACGCATCATAGGCACTGTATGGCCGGCCTGTAATGATATAAACCTCATGGTTTTCATCAATCCATTCGTTAATTACACGGCAGGCGCCCGGCGTTTCCTCGTACGACATAAGTATTTCCGGCCGATGTCCCTCAATCATCAGTTGTTCATATTCTGAATCCGTAAGTGAAAACGAATCCTGAAGATTAAAAAAACGTACTTTCTCATAAGGAACATCTATCCCGAACAGTTTTTTTGCAATATGTGTAAATGCTTTTGCGGTTTCGCAAAGGCAATCGTCATAGTCTATATAAATCTTCATTTTTTCTTGTATGTTATATATTTAATTTGAGGGCGTTGCACTTACATATTTAAGAATTCCTTCAATGATCTCGGGGCTGTTGTATCCTTCACCCTCTTCACCATCCAATCCGTAGTGCATTGCCAATGCAAAATTGTCGGCCATGCACTCCTCGGGATCGATCACATAATCGGTATTCATACCGAAGATTTCGTCGAAATTATCCGCCTGCTCCGGTGTGTAATATGTGTCCGTTCCGTCTGTCGGAATGAGCGCCGTCGTTCCGCAGCTGAAGAAATCACTCTGTGACTCGGCATAATGCATTGTGGTTACAAAATCCGTAAAGCAGTCGATCTCCCTGCCTTCGATCCGAAACGTTGCATATGAATTGTGATGCTCCACATCGGGATTGCTGATATGATACTCGAATACGGACGGCGGCAATTTGTAGTCATCTTCCACAACGGTAAAATGAATCAACGAATACATCTCTTCCCGGAAATCGGGATTGCATCTGGTCAGGCAGTGAAACAATTCATGCCATAATAAGGATATGAATGAATCCTTATCCAGGATCGGATTTCTTGCCAAATGGATCAGATACTGTTCGCCGATATAAATCTGTGTACCATGTGTATAAGCCCCTGCTCCGGGTTCTTCCTCCATTGTGGTTTTGATCAACACGATTTCTTCAAGAGGCGGAAGGGTGTAGTTATTATCGGCAATCGTTTTTTCCATTTCTTCGAAACATTCATCGATCAGCTTCTGCTCTCTTGCCGTGAAATCCTTCACCTGTTTCCCGGAAAAATCCAGATATTCGTCCATACCGGCGCCTGACTTCTGCATTTTATAGTCCAGATCATTCTGGCTGAATCCGGAATAATACTCTTCATTTTCCAGAAGAAGTTTGGCGCCTTCTTGGGCAGTCGCATAGCGATAGGAAATCGCATGTACTACAGGCGTAGTCTTTTTCTTTGTACATCCTGTCATGACCGCCATAAGCATCATAACGGTCAGAACGGCAAATGCCGGCATGGCACCCATAAGTTTCCTGTAAGATTTTTTCATTTGATCGTACTCCTCACATCGTCCGTTCGTTCGGAGGAAATATTGCGGGTAATTCTCTCTACAGACTCGGCAAAACCCTTGCATTCATCCGCAATCGGCTTCCCTGCTCCCAGATGCAGTGCATCCAGCGAAGCGCTGAATTCCTCGTTTGAAATCTCCGCTCCATCGCTGGTGCATTTGATGTCTTCCACAAGTTTATCGTAATCCGTCTCTTTGCCGGTGTCGTATCCCAAAGGATAAGAAATATTCCATTTCATAAGATTCGGTTGATTGCTGTCGAAAACAGGACAGTACTCAAAGCCCTGCGACTCGTCGTAAATCGCCTCGTGGCAGTGTTCAATGTAAATATAGTCCTTTCTTTCATAATAGGACTTTGCCCACGAAATACCCGTATATCCGGTTTTCAGGGGGAGATTTACGGCCTTTCCGTCTTTCAATGTATAAACATCGACTTTCTCGCAGCCGAACTGGTCCATGAGCAATCTGTAAACAACCAGTTCCGGCAGATCATCGTCGTTTATTTTCAGAAGTCCGTATTTCATCCTGCCGGTATTATATGTCTCATACAGTCCGTCCGGATCATTGAGAATCACATCCAGATAAGCGATGGCTGTTTCCTCGTCCATTTCATAATTTTCGGTGGACTGCGACGAATTTAAATATACGAGAATATCGGCAAATCCGTTTAGATCACCTTCACTTAATGTCCTGGATTCTCCGTCGAATACTTCCTTCCTCTTTGCATTGTAATCGGCTTCCGATACGGACTCGTCGTTCCAGCGGTACTCATACTCTTCCCCTTCGAAGGAACGGTCCTGTCCGTCATACCAGCCGGGTTCGTAGTAGGTTCCGCTTCCCAATTCCTCTTCGGTCGACCATTTATAAACAATTTCCTGGTGAGGCATATGCATTCCGTGCATAAGAACGATCCTGTCGCTTCTCGGGATATATTCCACGAAATCGCTCCATCCGATGTCATATTTATCCGTTTTGCCGTCCTTTACGGATAAAATACAGCAGCCTATTCCCCATACACCGGATCCGCTGGGTTGCACGAAAAGTTCCGGAATATCGTCATCATCAATATATGCCAGTTCAAAACGTGCTTCTTTGTAGAATTTATCTTCCGTAAATTCTCCCTGCGTCATGATATCGCTGTCCTGCTGAATCCAGCCCCAGTATTCTTTCATGGCATCTAACACGGCATCTCTCATGACCGGTTTCCAACTGTCATCCTCCGATACAACCTCTGTCTCGGATGTTTCAGGCAGTTCGCTTACCGACGGTAAAACGGACGCCGGATGCGTAACAGGCTTTACGCATCCGAAAACCAAAACCGAAATCAAAACCGAGCAAATGAAAATCAAACCTTTTTTACTCATCCTCATTCTCCCCGTAAAACTCTTCTTTCGTAATTTCCCTTGTATTGTCGTATCCTTCGCCGGTAATATTATTTTGCTCGTAATCCACATCATAATACTGCATCTGAATCGGATCTTTTTTGTTGTGCCTAAGTGTTACCGCAAGTACCAAACCGCCGATCATCAGAATCAGAAGAACACCCGCTATAATCAGTGTCATAATTTTATAACCCGTTGAAACGGATGGCATAAAATATACGACAAATGCTGCTATTCCGATCAGGATACCGATGATCATGACAATGATCAGTGCGGTTTTCTCTCCTTTTGTGGTCTCCCATTCCTTGCTTCCGTATGCCTCCTTGCCCTTATATTTCTCATACAGGATTCCGTCCGTGGAATGAATATCCACTTCCGAATTTTTCTTCGAGACATATCCGCCTACGCTCCAGTTATTCTTCTCTCCCATAACGATTCTCCCCTTTACCGTTATAATCGCCGGATACATTAGTTATTATAGCATAAAAATACCGATGCCGAACACCCTGGAGTGTCCGGCACCGGCAGATCTATGATTTCCCCTTTTATAATTCTTATTTAAACGGATTCTCATCCGGGTAACGTACGTCCGCCGGCTGATTGTATCCGATATCCTCTACGGGTACTCCGATGTACTTAAATACTTCATAGAGTGCCTTTCCGAAGTGACCGAATGCTACCGCACCGTGATGAGGGAAATTCTTTCCGATGAGTACATGGCGATAGAAACGTCCCATTTCCTTGATGGCGAATACACCGATACCGCCGAAGGACTTGGTGGCAACGGGAAGAACCTCGCCTTCCGCAAGATATGCTCTAAGCTGCGTGTCTGCAGTGGACTGAAGGCGGAAGAACGTGATGTCGCCGGGCGCAATGTCGCCCTCGAGTGTTCCGTTGGTAACTTCCACGGGAAGGGTTCTTGCCATGATCTTCTGATATTTCATCTCACAGGATGCGAGTTTGGAAGAGCAGGTATTTCCGCAGTGGAATCCCATGAATGTATCGGTAAACTGATAATCGAATTTGCCCTCGATGGATTCTTTGTACATATCCTTGGGAACGGAGTTATTGATATCAAGAAGCGTTACCGCATCTTCGGATACACAGGTTCCGATAAACTCGCTTAAGCATCCGTAGATATCCACTTCACAGGATACCGGAATGCCTTTACCGGTCAGACGGCTGTTGACATAGCAGGGTACAAAACCGAACTGTGTCTGGAATGCCGGCCAGCATTTGCCTGCGATGGCAACATACTCTCTGTATCCCTTGTGCTGCTCCACCCAGTCAAGCAAGGTCAGCTCATACTGTGCAAGTTTGGCAAGAACTTCGGGTTTCTTATTGCCTGCACCGAGTTCTTTCTCCATATCCGCAACCACTTCCGGAATACGAGCATCGCCCGCATGTTTGTTGAAGGATTCGAAAAGATCCAGTTCGGAGTTTTCTTCGATTTCCACGCCGAGATTGTAAAGCGGTTTGATCGGGGCATTGCATGCTAAGAAGTTTAACGGTCTGGGGCCGAAGGATATGATCTTTAATTTGGAGAGGCCTACAACCGCACGCGCAACCGGAAGGAAGTCGTGAATCATCTGTGCGCAATCCTCGGCATCACCCACGGGATATTCGGGAATGTATGCTCCGATATTGCGAAGTTTTAAGTTATAACTTGCGTTGAGCATACCGCAGTAAGCATCGCCTCTGCCGTCCATTAAGTCTGCCTGGCTTTCCTCTGCTGCCGCACAGAACATTCTGGGTCCGTCAAAATGCTTTGCCAATAAAGTTTCGGAAATTTCCGGTCCGAAGTTTCCGAGATATACGCAAAGTGCGTTACATCCTGCTTTTTTGATGTCTTCCAAAGCCTGTACCATGTGGATTTCGCTCTCCACGATACAGATGGGACATTCGTAAATATCCTCCGCATCAAATTTAGCCTTGTAAGCATCCACCAATGCTTTTCTTCTGTTTACCGAAAGAGATTCGGGAAAACAGTCACGGCTTACTGCCACGATACCCAGTTTAATCTTAGGAATGTTGTTCATATTTTTAGCCTCCCTCTTGTTTTTTGCTTTTATCCTTGAACGAATTCTTTTACTTCTTTACCGATACCTTCCGCATCCAGTCCGAACTTGTGCAGAAGCTGTGCTGCCGTACCGGATTCACCGAACACATCCTGTACGCCGATTTTCTTTAATGTAGCCACTCCGGTTTGGGCCAATACATCCGCAACGGCACTTCCGAGTCCTCCGATGACGGAATGTTCTTCCACGGTTACAACCTTTCCGGTTTTCTTTGCGGAAGCAAGAACAAGGTCTTGATCAAGAGGTTTGATTGTATGGATGTTAATGACCTCCGCATTTATTCCGTCTGCCGCCAATGTCTCTGCCGCCTTCAGTGCTTCACTTACGCAAACGCCCGTTGCGATGATGGTAACGTCGCTGCCTTCTTTCAGTAAAATGCCTTTTCCGATTTCGAATTTGTAACCGGGATTGTCATTGATTACCGGAACCGCACTTCTTCCAAAACGCATATATACCGGTCCGACATATTCCGCAGCCGCCTTCACGCAGGCCTTTGCTTCGATATCATCGGAAGGACAGATGACCACCATTCCGGGAATCGTTCTCATCAGGGCAAGGTCTTCGTTGCACTGGTGCGAAGCGCCGTCCTCACCGACGGTGACTCCCGCGTGGGTTGCGCCGATTTTCACATTTAAGTGAGGATATCCGATCGAGTTTCTGACCTGCTCGAAAGCACGTCCCGAAGCAAACATGGCAAACGATGAGCAGAACGGAATGAGACCCGTGGTTGCCATTCCCGCAGCAATACCCATCATGTTGCACTCCGCGATACCGCAGTCGATATGTCTTTCGGGAAAGGCTTTTTTAAACGTGCCCGTTTTGGTTGCTCCGGCAAGATCCGCATCCAGTACATAGATTTTATCGTTGGTTTGTCCGATTTCCACTAGGGCGTTGCCGTAGCTTTCTCTGGTAGCGATTTTCACATTATCCGACATATTCTTTACCTATCCTTTCCAGATCTTCGATTGCCACGGCGAATTCCTCATCATTCGGTGCTTTGCCGTGCCAGGAAACCTGATTCTCCATGAAGGATACACCTTTTCCTTTTACGGTATGTGCTATGATCGCGGTGGGCGCACCCTTGGTCTGTCTTGCTTTGGCAAACGCGTCCGCAATCTGTGTAAAATCATGTCCGTCGATTTCAATAACATTAAAATTAAATGCCCTGAATTTATCCGTGATCGGATACGGAGAGCAGACGTCTTCGATTTTACCGTCAATCTGAAGACCGTTATTATCAACGATCACGCAGAGGTTATCCAGTTTCCTGTGACCTGCAAACATGGCTGCTTCCCAGATCTGGCCTTCCTGAATTTCTCCGTCTCCCAGAAGTGCATATACACGGTAATCCCGGTTCTGAAGTTTCGCGGAAAGTGCCATGCCGCATGCGGCGCTCAGTCCCTGTCCCAGAGATCCGGAAGACATATCCACACCGGGTGTTTCCTGCATGCAGGGATGACCCTGCAGTCTGGAGCCGAGTTTACGAAGTGTTTTTAATTCTTCCACCGGGAAAAATCCCCTGTTTGCAAGGGTCGAATACAATGCCGGTGCAACATGTCCCTTCGAAAGCACAAAACGGTCTCTGTCTTCTTTCCTTGGGTTGGACGGATCGATATTCATCTCTTCAAAATAGAGATAAGTCATGATATCCGCAGCGGATAAGGAACCGCCCGGATGTCCCGCTTTGGCTGAATGCACGGCGGTTACAATACCGATTCGCACATCATTGGCCTTTTGTTTGAGCTCAGATACGTTCATTCTTACTCTCCTGCATGATTACTTAATCTTATCAAATATCGGCTTGCATGCCGGATAGATCATCTTAAACTGCTGATACTTTTCTTCATACTTACTGACGAGTCTTGGGTCCGGTTTCTCACTATCCTTAACCTTCACCACGGCTTTCGCTGCCTCTTCCACCGACGAATACTCTCCGCAGGCTACCATGGCCAGAATGGCCGCTCCCAGTCCGGGGCCTTCTTCGGAAGCCACTCTTTCGACTTCGAGGTTCAGTACGTTGCAAACGATCTTCCTCCAAAGCGGGCTCTTGGCTCCGCCTCCACAGATTCTGGTTTTCGTAAGGGAGATGCCGAGTGACCTTGCGATTTCAACCGAATCCCTGAGTCCGAATGCCACGCCTTCCAGAACAGCCTGTGTCATATCTTCTCTCGTCGAATCCATGGAAAGACCGATAAAGGTTCCTCTTGCATCCGGATTGTTATGCGGGGAACGCTCTCCCATCAGGTAGGGAAGAAAGAAAATATGGTTCTCTCCCAGTTTGGAAATACTCTCCTGCTCTTTGGCATATTGATCGGTTTTTAAAATCTCTTCCATCCACCATTTGTTGCAGGACGCTGCGGAAAGCATACATCCCATCAGATGAAATCCGCCGTCCGCGTGATCGAATGAGTGAAGCGCATTGTTTTCATCGACTTTGAATTCTTTCGAAGAGATGAAAACGGTTCCGGATGTTCCGAGCGAAATATTGCATCCGCCCTCTCCGACAACACCGGTTCCGACAGCGGCTGCCGCGTTGTCTCCGGCACCTGCGCAGACTTTGACGCAATCCGTAAAGCCGAATTCCCTTGCAAGTTCGGGTTTTACAGGACCCGTTACCGCATCGCTTTCATAAAGTTTCGGTAAAACCGCCTCATCAATGCCGCAAATCTCACACATTTTCCGCGACCATTTTTTCTGTCTGACATCCAGTAAAAGCATACCGGACGCATCCGAGTAATCCGTGGAAAAAACGCCGGTCAGCCGATAGGCGATATAATCCTTCGGAAGCATGATCTTACGGATCTTAGCAAAATTCTCCGGCTCGTTTTCCTTCATCCAAAGAATCTTCGGCGCCGTAAATCCCGCGAATGCGATATTGGCGGTCTCTTCGGAGAGCACATCCTTACCGATCACCTGATTTAAGTAATCCGTTTCTTTCTGCGTTCTTCCGTCGTTCCATAGAATCGCTGGACGAATGACTCTGTCCTCTTCATCCAAAACCACGAGGCCGTGCATCTGTCCGCCTACACCGATTCCGGCAACCTCACCGGCATCAAAGCCTTTCAGAAGTTCTTTCAAGCCTTTCCAAACCGCATCCACCCAGTCTTCGGGTTTCTGTTCGGACCAGCCGGGATGCGGAAAGTAAAGCGGGTACTCTTTGGTTACGCTGCCCACAATGGTCCCGTCTTTTAATGTCATCAGAAGTTTAACGGCTGATGTTCCCAGATCAATTCCGATATAATACATCCACACACCCCTTTCGGGTCTTATTTCTGTCCGTAATATGCATTTGCCCCATGCTTGCGGAAATAATGTTTATCCTGTAATTCCTGCGGTGCGGGAGCAACATCACTCTTAATCTGTTCGGTAAAAAGTGCCATCTTCGCCACTTCTTCAAGTACAACCGCATTATGCACGGCGTCCATGGCATCTTTGCCCCATGCAAACGGTCCGTGGTTTTTGCAAAGCACCGCGGGAACCGCTTCCGGATCTTTGTCGAGTCTTGCGAATTCACTGACGATAAGTTTTCCTGTATTTAACTCATACGCGTAGTCGATTTCCTCTTTGGTCAAACATCTGACACAGGGAATGCTTCCGTAGAAATAATCCGCATGTGTCGTTCCATAACAGGGAATGTCCCTTCCGGACTGTGCGAATGAGGTCGCATATGTGGAATGCGTATGCACCACTCCGCCAATCTTGGGGAAGCCCTTGTACAATTCCAAATGTGTCGGTGTATCGGAAGAGGGATTTAATTTTCCTTCCACAACATTTCCTTCCAGATCCACAACCACCATGTCATCGGGCTTCATCACATCGTAATCGACGCCGCTCGGTTTGATGACAAAAAGTCCCGACTCGCGGTCAATGGCACTTACATTTCCCCATGTAAAAGTCACCAGACCGTACTTCGGCAGGAGCATGTTTGCTTCGTAAACTTTCTGTTTTAATTCTTTTAACATCGTCTCTCCTTTTTTCTCAAAGGCTGATTCCACAAACTACAGCACATCTACGGCTGCGCGTTCAATGGTAAGTCCCGCCTTGTATTTTTCGATATATTCATCAAAGCCCCGTACATCATTTGCATCGGGTGCGCATTTTTCGCACTTTGCATCTTTGAAGATCACCTCGGATAAGTAATCGCTAAGCGAATAGTTTGCTTTCTGATCCAGGTATGCGGCAAGAAGCGCGATACCCCATGCGCCGCCTTCGGAAGCGGTTTCCATGACGGATACGGGTGCATTGATTGCCGCAGCTGCGACTTTGGTTCCGACTCCTTTGGTCTTAAAATATCCGCCGTGACCGTACATCTCATCCACACGCACGCCCTCTTCTTTGAGCATCAGATCGAGGCCGACCTTCAAGGTTGCCATTGCGGAATAGAGGTTGGAACGCATCAGATTGGCAAGGGAGAATTTATCTTCCGCGGTTCTGGCTAAAACCAGCGCGCCCTTCTCAAATCCGGTTACGGGTTCTCCGGATAAATAATTATACAGAAGGACTCCGCCGCAGTTTGCATCTCCGTCAAGTGCTACCGAATATAACTTTGTGTAAAGTTCATTCATATCGGGATTGATTCCGTACAGTTCAGCAAACTCTTTAAAAATCTTCACCCAGTTGTTGATCTCGGAAGTGCAGTTATTGCAGTGCACCATGCCGACCAGTGCGCCGTCGGGCGTGGTAACAAGATCGATCTCCGGATATACCTTCGATAATTCTTTCTCCAGTACCACCATTGCAAACACGCTGGTTCCGGCGGAAATATTACCGGTTCTTACCTTTACCGAGTTGGTGGCAACCATTCCGGTTCCCGCATCTCCTTCAGGAGGACACAGAGGAATCCCCTCATTCAGATCGCCGCTCTCATCCAGAAGCGCCGCACCTTCTTTGGTCAGTACTCCGGCTGCCTCTCCCGCACTTAATACTTCGGGAAGCAGTTCGGCAAGTCCTTTGGTAAGTGCTGTACTCTTAGCAAGTTCATCGAATTTGGCGATCATGCCCTGATCGTAATTCCCGGTCTTCGTATCGATCGGGAACATTCCGGATGCATCACCCACACCGAGAACTTTCTTTCCGGTCAGTTTCCAGTGAACGAATCCGGCAAGCGTTGTAAAGAAGGCAACATCTTTAACATGTTCTTCCCCGTTTAACATTGCCTGATACAGATGGGAAATGCTCCATCTTTGCGGAATATTGTAATTGAATTCCTTCGTAAGTTTCTCCGCTGCCTCACCGGTGATGGTATTTCTCCAGGTGCGGAACGGGACCAGGAGATTATTGTTTGCATCAAATGCAAGGTATCCGTGCATCATTGCGGAAATACCGATTCCGGCAAAAGATTTCACCGTAATGCCGTATTTGTTTTCGATATCTTTCTTTACATCTGCGTAGCAGGCTTTCAATCCTGCGAAAATTTCTTCTTCGGAATAAGTCCAGATTCCGTCATGCAGGCTGTTTTCCCAGCCGAATCTGCCCATGGCGAGTACGGTTCCGTTCTCACCCGCAATAACGCCTTTGATTCTGGTCGAACCAAACTCAATCCCGAGATATGCTTTGCCTGCTTCAATACATTCTTTTGCTCCCATAGTACCCTCCGTTATTTCTCAGTAGACGATCCGGTCTCTGCCTGCTTCCTTGCCCATGTAGAGTTTCTCGTCCACCTCTTTGATATTCTCGATTGCGGTTTTGTTTAGATCATATTCGGTCAGCCCGTAAGTCATGGTGATCGAAACCGTTTCGTTACCGTTCGGGATTGCAATCCGCTTGATCTCATCCCGCAGTTCGTGCGCCTTCATATACGCATTGTCTCCGTTTAATCCGGGAAAGATCAGAAGGAATTCCTCGCCGCCCCATCTGGAGATATATGCGTAACTTGAGGCATATTTCTTAAAAACACTCGCGATTTCCTTCAGCACATCATCTCCGAATTCGTGTCCGTAGGTGTCGTTAACTTTTTTGAAAAAGTCCACGTCACACATGCAGATACTGAAGGTTGCTTTTTCTTTGATCAGGCCCCGGATATACTCGCTGGTGCTTCTGCGATTCTTAAGTCCGGTCAGCGCATCCTCTCCGGCCTCGAGTTTTAACTGCTCATTGTATTTTACAATCTTTTCTTCATTCTCCTGGCTCTCCCTGCTGAACGACCAGGAAACCAGTCCTACATTCACGCAGAAAATCAACGTGTTGAGGATTTGTATCGTTTTGTCGAATCCTTCGATTCCGATGATGCCGCTTCCGTCCTTAAAGAACAGAAGAAATACCGTAAATATGGCGAAACAGAAAAACGTAAAGAGCAGTTTCTTGCTGGTGTAACCGGCCTCCCCGAAAGAGAACAGAATGGTTAAAAGAATCAGATAGAACTGAAATCCTCCGTTCCATCCGTAGAACAGGATGGCCACCAGAATCCATATGATTTTCTGGACAACGAAAACGGCCAGAACGACATTCTTGGAAGAATGATAGGAGACGAGCAGCGTTAATATGTCGGCAATAATCATGCCCGCCCACATTAACGCGCCCATCAGAGAATGCAGGAATAAAAAATTCAGAACCAGGTTGATCACGGAAAGCAGGGCAAACGAAAGACACAGTTTTCTGATGAGAACCGTCAACCTCTTGGTCTCGTTTTTGATTTTTGTATCTCTGTTGATTAATTCCGCAATTTTACCCATGTTTCTATTATACTACTTTTTGGAAATTCTGCTCCTTCTTACCTTGGAACGGATAAAAATTACCACGCTCTGTAAAATGATGAAGAAACATAACATGCCACCGGTCGTAACGGATTGCCACCAGGGAGCATTCAATCCGCTCGTTACAACAATCTTCTTGATGGTGTTTAAAATCATGACACCGAAGAAGGTTCCGACTACGTTTCCGACACCACCGGATAAAAGCGTACCGCCGATAATGGATGCGGCGATGGCGTTCATTTCCATGCCGACTGCGTTGGTTGCATTTCCGGCACCGGTATGCAGTAAGAATACATATCCGGAAATACCGCTTAAAAGTCCGCAGATGACGTAGCTTAAGAAGCGGGTTCTCTTCACATTGATACCAAGCATCAATGCGGAAGTCTGGTTGCCGCCGAGAGCGTAAAATCCGCGTCCGAGCTTGTGGAATTTCAAAAGTAAGAAAATGACTACTACGCAAAGCAGAGCGATTACAACACCGTATTCCATGCTCGCCGGAATTCTGTTTCCGTTCGGTGCGGTATAGCCCAGCCAGTCGATTTTAATCTTTCCTTCCAACAATGTCCGGAAATTCATATTCTTAATGGCCTCAAAGAAGGTCATCTTTCCGTCGCGCACCAGTTCGGTCAGGTTTTCCGTACTGGTATTAAATGTCTGGGGATCAATCGAAGTATTAACCAGCGCTCCTCTGTGAATGGTTTCAAAGAGGTTGTGGATAGGGTCGATGTTTACCTTCTGCGGATCAACCGAAAGGATGGTCGTCATACCTCTTGCAAAGAACATGCCCGCCAAGGTAACAATGAACGGCTGAATGTCCAGGTAGCTGATTAAAAATCCCTGTACCAGACCGAATCCGAGTCCGATGCCGATTGCCAGTAACATGGATAAATAAACATTTCCGCCGTTATTTAGAAACAGTGCACAGGCCATTACAACCAGGGAAGTTACCGCGCCGACGCTGATATCGATTCCACCGCCGATCATTACAATGGTAAGACCGCAGGATACGATAATAAGCGGTGCGTTATCGTTGAGAATATCGAAAATCTGATTGGCACGTAAGAATCCGCCTTTGAAAATCAGCATCGCACCGACATACATCACTAAGAAAATGCAGATGGCGATGGTCATGAGAAGCTGGCTGTCTGTAAGAGGCTCCCTACGAAAAGTTTTGGTATTTTTCATATTATTGAGCTCCTTTCATAGGCGCACTTGCCTTTTTGTTTTTAATACGTGCAGCTGTCTTGGCAAACCATTTCTTGATGACCGGAGATCCGATAACAACAAGGATAATGATTACGATTGCCTTATACGCCTTAACGTCCGTGGAAGGAACTTTCATTGCGTACAGCGTAACGGTAAGGATGTGAATGACATAGGCACCGATGATGGAACCTGCCATTTTGAATTTACCTCCGCCCAGGCTGTTTCCGCCGATGGCAACCGCAAGAATGGTATCCATTTCAATGTCGATCAGAAGGGTTTCATGGTTAATCAATCCCAGACGGCTTACGCCGATGCATCCTGCCACTGCAACGCAGGCGCCGAGGATAATGAAGGATAAAAGCTTGATCCAGGTGGAATTGATACCGTTTAATTTCGCTGCGCTTCCGTTGATACCTACGGACTGTGTGAACAGTTCGAGGGACGTAAAATGGAAAACGAGTTTAAAGATGATTGCCATTGCAATGACGATCAAAACAGGTGTCGGAATCGGACATCCCGGAATGAATCCGCCGATTGCCTTTACGATAGAGCTGTCCACCGTGGGAGTAGCACCACCGTTGATCCAGTATGCAATCGAACGACCGCAGGTAAAGAGAATCAAAGTTGCGATCATCGGCTGAATCTTAAAGATCGAAACAAGTGTGCCGTTGAATGCACCGAAGCACATTGCCACGATTACAGCTACCACGAATGCAAGTAATACAATTAATCCGTTGATGTTTCCGCCGGATTTTAATACTTTTACAAAGGCGGAACCCGCGATGGCAGCTGCCGCACCGACGGAAATATCCTGTCCGCCGCTGGCTGCGGTAACGAGTGTCATACCCATTGCCAGAATCGCAAGCTCACTGGCCGCATTGATAATACTGATTAAGTTTCCCGCAAGAACGCGATTTCCGGCGTTATCGATTTCAATCGTGATTCGAAAGAACGACGGGTCTCTGATCAGGTTAAAGATCACGAGCAGCAAAATCGCTATGATCGGGATGGTAAGCTGGCCGAGACCATTTTTAAAGATGTTTTTAAAATTGTTCTTCATTTAGGACTCTCCTCCCGCTATTGTTTTCATTACCTGTGCCTGATTCAAATCAGATCCTTTTAATTCGCCCACGATACGACGGTCTCTCATGACGATCAAACGTGAACATGTACGAAGCATTTCTTCGATTTCGGAGGAAATGAAGGTTACTGCTACACCGTCCTCCGCAAGTTTTAATACGAGTTTCTGAATTTCCAGTTTGGTTCCGACATCAATACCTCTGGTCGGCTCATCTAAGATTAAGTAATCCGGATGAGTCAGTAACCATCTGGCCAGAATTACTTTCTGCTGGTTACCGCCGGAGAGCGATCCGATCGGAGTCTCACGGCTTGCCGTTTTGATATTCAAAACCTTAATATATTCATCCGCAAAAGCTTCCGACTCGCTTCGGCTGATCGGTTTGAAGAAACCTTTCATAACCTGCAGCGCAAGAATGATATTCTCGCGAACACTTAGGTCTGCAATGATACCGTCGCGTTTCCTGTCCTCTGCCAGATATCCGATACCGTTCTTCATGGCATCGATGGGTTTGGTAATTTTAACATGCTTTCCGTTTATCTTAACGGTACCGCCGTTTACTTTGTCGGCACCGAAAATTGCCCTTACACTTTCGCTTCGTCCCGAACCGAGAAGTCCGGTAAATCCGTTTACTTCGCCCTTATGAATCTCGAAGTCAAACGGAAGTGCATCGCTTGACGATAATTTCTTAGCTTCGTAGAAAATATCCGCATCGCTAAACTCTTTTTCTTCCACTTCACCGAAGGAAGAAATCTCATCGAGATCTTTACCGATCATCTTCGCAACCAACTGAACCTGAGGAAGTTCTTCCGTTAAATACTCACCTACCAGTTCGCCGTTTCGAAGGACCGTGATTCTGTCGCAAACCTCATATACCTGCTCGAGGAAATGAGTTACAAATATGATTCCAACGCCTCTTGCTTTTAAGTCTCTCATCAGACCGAAAAGCACGTTAACTTCCTTGTCATCCAGTGAGGAAGTCGGCTCGTCGAGGATCAGAACCTTACAATTCATATCTACCGCTCTCGCGATAGCTACCATCTGCTGTACCGCCAGGGAACAGTTGCCAAGCATCTGTGATCCTCTGGCCGGAATTCCGAGTTCTCCCAAAAGTTCATTTGCGCGCTTTTCGCGGCGTCTGTTATGAACAAAAACATCTTTTTCACGTCCGATAAACATATTCTCTGCAACGGTTAAGTTCGGACATAAGGTGATTTCCTGATACACCGTACTGATACCGTTGTTCTGTGCGTCCTGAGGGGAACGGATGCTGATATTTTTTCCTTCCACTCTGATTTCTCCGCCGTCATTCTGATATACGCCGGTAAGAACTTTGATAAGCGTGGATTTGCCCGCTCCGTTTTCTCCCATGAGTGCATGGATCTCGCCTTTTCTTAAAGTGAAATCCACATCGCTTAGTGCCTTGACTCCCGGGAAGAGCTTATTGATATGTCGCATTTCCAGCAATGCATGATCTGCCATTTCCGTAACCTCCTGCTACATGTTGTCGGCGCCCCGCCGACTGCTTTCCTTAAAAAACGTAGCTGGGTGTTTAACCCAGCTACGTTCATTTGGTTTATCTATCAACTATTCACCTAAACCGTAGGTATCAATATCATCCTGGGTAATCGTCTTTGCATCAAATCCCTTTTCTTCGTTGATAATCTTCTTGGAAGAAGCGGTGGTCTTGCCCTGGATCAGGTCGGAGATGATCTGTGCCTGGAAAGGAGAGCACTGTCCATCATAGTTCCAGTTGCCTGCAAGGAGTTCTCTTAATGCCCACTTGTTGCAGTCAAATCCCATTACGATAACGTCGCCGTCAACACCGTGCTTGATACCATGCTCGTCAAGAGCTGCTACAGCACCCTTAGCCATACCGTCGTTCTCAGCGTAGATTACGTTGAACTCTTCACCGGAGTTGATAACGGATTCAACGATCTTCTTAGCTTCTGCTTCGTCCCAGGTAGCGGTCTGCTGAACAACTTTGTTCATCTTTCCGGATGCGAACTGAGCGTCAAGAGCACCGGTACGTCCGATCTGAGCGTCGGAACCCATAGCACCCTGAATGTGTACTACGTTGTACTCGGGAAGGTTCTGATCAAGTAACCACTGAACTGCGGTATCGCCTTCAGCGCTCATGTCAGAAACAACTGCTGCTTCGTAAAGGCTTTCATCAACATCGATCATACGGTCGAAGAGATAAACTTTGATGCCTGCTTCCTGAGCATTCTTTAAAACTTCGTCCCAGCCGGTGGTCTCAGCTGCGGAGATCAGAAGATAGTCAACACCTTCGGTAATGAAGCCCTGAGCTGCCTGGAGCTGCTCATCGTTCTTTAAGGAGTAAGCTGTCTTTAATTCATATCCGTTCTCAGGAGAGAAAACAGCTTCCATATCCTTAACGTTTGCTTCACGATAACCGGACTCTGAAGGCGGGTTGTTTACAACGCCGACCTTAATGGTTCCGCTTGCTGCGGGTGCGGGTGCGGGTGTTCCTGATGTGCCGCCACCTGCGGGTGCCTTGCCACCATTACATGCAGTGAATAACAAGCTCATTGCGAGAGCGCCTGCAAGTAACATTCTTCCTAACTTTTTCCTCATAATTGTTACTCCTCCTTTTTGATTATAGTCTTTGCGACCGTTAAAAAACTGTTTAAGTGAATGATATCGCATCGACCGGAAGAGGTAAATCAAGGATGATTTTAAGTTGGTTGAAAATCATATTAAGTTTTATTTACATAAAAATAAAATGGTTAAAAATTATCTCACCTCGGTTAATTTTTATACTTTTCCCTGTATTCGGAAGGGGTCATTCCGATATTTTTCTTAAAAATATAACTGAAATAATGGGAATCGTTATACCCTGTTTCATCGGCGATCTGGGAATTCTTATAGTTGGTAGTCTTCAGTAATTCCTTGGCCTTGTTTAGGCGAAGGTGGATCAAATACTCCGTAAACGTCTGTCCCGTTGCCTGGGAAAAAACAGCCGAGAAGCGGCTTTTACTCATATTCACGGCCTCTGCGACATCCGGAAGCATCAGGTTCGGATTCTGGAAATTCTGCGACATATAAACCTTCGCTTCATGAATGACGGAAGGCATATCATCCGAAACATCTCCCATTTCACGAATGCCTAAGATCAGTGCATTCTCCTCTTTGCGTTCCACGAGAAGATGGCGGATATGTCTGGCATTCTTAAAACTTCTTAAGATATCTTCCGGTTTTTCAACAATCTCTCCGATACCGATGCGGATATTCTTACAACCGCTCCGCTCCAGTTCCTGCACCATGGAAGTGGCCATGGAGTAGGATTTTTCTTCCACATCTTCTGCCGTATCTCCGATGACCAAAAGTCTGGTTCCGACTCGTCCGGGAGAAGTCTGCACCGTTCCGTTATTGGTTTCCGCCAGGATTCCGACCGCCTGCTGACCGGTTTCCGTCGGCTCAAATGCCGCGTCGATCACTTCGTAGAACGGAGCCGGCAAAGGACAGCCCATCGAGGCAAGCTGGTTAATCACATTTTGTGCATCCGCTTCCACGGCTTCATCCGTAAAGAGCGAACCGATCAGTTTTTCTTTCAGAAATTTATCGTCGCCCTGCATGCGTGCCCGAAGGGAAGACGCATGCTCTAAGGATTTTCTCTCTTCCTTAATCTGCGCGCTGACTTTATCCAGCGCTTCCTTTAAATCCGCTGCATTGATCGGTTTTAAAAGATACTCACGTACACCGAGCTTGATGCACTGACGGGCATATTCGAATTCATCGTATCCGCTTAAAACGATAATGCCGACCCACGGCATCTGGATCCGGAGCATTCTGCAAAGTTCCAGTCCGTCCATAAAGGGCATTTTGATATCCGTAATGACAATGTCCGGATTGGTATCGCGGATCATCGGGAGTGCCATCTCTCCGTCCGGAGCCTCGCCCACAAGTGTATAAGGCGTATCGTCCCAGGGAAAGGATTCGCGGATTCCTTCGCGGATTACGATTTCATCATCAACCAGAAATACTTTCATCTTCAAAAATCTCCTCTTTCGTTCTGCACGGAACTCTGAAACATACCTCGGTTCCGTCGGGACCGCTGGTAATCTTTAACCCTTCGGGTTCGTTATAATAAAGGCGGATTCGCATATTGACGTTTACCAGTCCGAAGCCTCCGCCGCCCTCCGAAACGCTCGGGTTTTCTTTCTTGATCCGCTCGTTTAATTCTTCCAACTGCTTTGGAGTCATACCGCAACCGGTGTCTTTTACGGAGAAAAGCAGATAGCCGTTTTCCTCTCTTCCGGACACCCTGATCGTTCCGCCGCCACGCTTGATCTTAATGCCGTGATACAGTGCATTCTCTACCAAAGGCTGCAGAAGCAGTTTTAATATATAATAATTTCCGATCTCCTCGGGAATGTCAATCTCGTATTTCATGATATCGCGATATCTGGTCTGCTGAATCTTAAGATATCCTTCGATATGCTTTCGCTCCTGGCTGACCGGGATCCAGTCGGCACCGGACGATAAGCTGATTCTGAAAAAGTCACTCAGCGAACTGGTCAGTCCGATAACCTCTTCGGTTTCGCCGCCCTCTGCCTTCCATACAATGGCATCGAGGGTATTGTAAAGAAAGTGCGGATTGATCTGTGCCTGCAATGTGCGGAGTTCGGCCTTTCGCAAGCGCTTCGCATCCTTGTCGCTTTGCGTCATCATATTCTCCAGGCGGTCCGCCATGGTATTTACCTGCTTCGTTAAGTTTCGAAGCTCGGTAACCTCCGTATCCGTAATTCTTGCATCCAGCGTTCCGTCCGCAAGCACGGCCGTAACTTCCTCGAGTTTTTCAATGGGATTACGTACCATCTTGGCCGTCTTTTTCATGGTTACATTCCGAATCAGGATCGCGATAATGACAATCAAAACTTCTGCTACCGCGGTGATTATGATGATCAGACCGAGCGTTCTGCTCATTTTGGCCGTCGACGTGATCTCCAGGGCGATGTATTCATTTAACATACTGTCGACCAGCGCGGATACATTTCTTACTTCCGCAAGCACGGCTTCGTTTTCCACAACCGGCACTTCACTGCTGATGTTATCACGGATCTTATCCACATAATTTTCGAGTGTTTCCATCGTCCGTCCGGCGACGATTAGGGAAAGGCGGTTTTCCTCTCCTGTTTCATTCGTAACCTTATCAATGGTATCTTCGACATCGTGGATGACTTTGTAGATATCGCTCTGCCGGAAACTGTTTTTGCCGCTGACAATATTCCATGCCTTCTCGGGAATATCCTCACAGACAACTGCTTTCAACTCCGTAATCTCTCCCATGCGGCGAATGGCGCTGTGATATTCCCAGGCATAGAAAAGCATCAAAACCAGGCTGATAATGATGGGAAACACCAGTACCAGCACCAGGCGGTGACTTAAATCGTTAATCGCACCGAGAATACTTTTTTCTTTTTTAATCCGATTCATTCTTTAGTATCCTCTCGGCTCCAAATTCGATAAATCCTGCTCATCCGAAAAAATCCGTTCTTCGGGATGAATCACTTTGTCCACGGTCTCGCCGTTTTTCAACTTGATGGCCGTTTCCATTACCTCTTTGCCAAGTTTCGGGGTACACTCTACAACACAGTTGATTTTTCCCTGTTTTAACACATCGATGGCGTCCTGTCCGCCGTCAACGGAAATAATGATCATATCCTTACCCGGAACAAAACCGGCCTTCTCGATCTCCGGAATCGCACCCAGGGTCATTTCGTCGTTGTGCGAATAAACCACATCGATCTGATCTCCGTATTTCTCAAGCAGAGATCTCATACATTCCGCACCGCGGCTTTTTAGAAAATCGCCGTCTATGCTTTCCAAAACATGCATGCGTGAATCCGATGCGATCGCATCCGCAAATCCGGCCTGTCGCTGGCGCATCGGAGTGGAATTGTCGGTACCGGTGATCTCAACGATATTGACGGTATCGAGTCCGAGCGCATCCGCCTTACGGATCAGATATTCACCGGCCATTACGCCCTCTTTATAAAAATCCGCACCGATCAGGCAGGTCGTCAGCCCTTCCTTGTCGGAGCTGATGTCCCTGTCTACCAGAATGACCGGAATACCGGCCTCCTTTGCCTCTGTCAGCACATTGTCCCAGCCTTCTTCCACGATCGGGGAAAAAGCGATAACATCCACCTTATACGCGATAAAACGACGAATGGCATCAATCTGGTTTTCCTGTTTCTGATTGGCATTTTCAAACATCAGACCGACACCGTATTTCTCCGCCTGTTTCTCAATATCATTCGTATTTCCGATTCTCCAGGCACTCTCCGAACCGATCTGGGAAAAGCCCAGAAGAAGATCCTGCTCTTCCTGCTTGGTATTGTTTTTCCTGCAGGACGAAAGAGCAAGAGACAGACATAAAATCCCCGCCAGAAGAATCCATACTTTGCTTTTTCTTTGGTTTTTCAACTTTCTACCCCTTACTTCCTATTCGTTCCAATGCTTCTCCAAAATATATGTCCGGATCACATCCACCACGCTGTCCAGGTGATTGTCGTAGCAATGCGTCTCATCCGGGATTGCCACAAAACGGCAGTCTGCATAAAGTGCGGACATCTCTTCTACCTTCTCGATCGGGATCGTCTTATCGTCCTGACCGTGAACGATCAAAACCGGACCTTTATACTGCTTTACCGCTATCTCCGGATAGATGGTCTGTGCCACGCGGACATAGTTTCCGCCGAGCACATAATCCTCTTTGTCCGTAGCATAGCTGTCTTCGATATGGTTTATGTCCACCGGATGACCCAGAATTCTGCCCATCCTGGTATCTTCGGGAATGGTGACTGCCGGTGATAAAGGCATCAGACCGCTGATACGGTCTTTCTCCATTGCGCCGACCAGCATGGCGATCAGGCCTCCCTGGGAATGGCCCGCCAAATAAATGCGAGAGATCTCCGGCAGAGTATGGACATAATCCAATACAGCCATAGCATTGGAAATCCATTTATAAAGCGTATGATTGCGGAAGGTTCCGCCGCTTAATCCGTGTCCGTACATATCCACCCTGAGGGTAGCCATGCCAAGCTCGTTCATCATATCCGAAATCGCAATCAGATGCTGTTCATCCTTATTTCCGGTAAACCCGTGAATAATGACGCAAAGAGGAACTTTTGTTCCTCTTTTTTCAGGCATGGAAAGAACCGCATCCAGCGCAATTTGGTCATCCATTATTTTTAAATTCATTCGATAATCCCCCAATAGTCCAAACAAATTCGTTTAACTGTACCCATGGATTATTATAGCAAATCGATTTTTCCCTGCCTACCCGCAATTTTATATGAAAAAGGCACACCCTTTCGGATGTGCCTGTAATTGCCGATATACGTGCTTATTTCTGTATCGGGTTCTTCATTTCCGGGTTCTTCATTTCCGGATTCTCGATTTCCTTCGGTTTGATTCTCTGCTTCTCGAAGTTGTTTACCTTGGTTACCTCGCCGAAGTAGCTTCTCATAGCCTTCTTGCTTTCCTTCGGGTCCGCTGCCAGTTTTCTGCATACGGAAGGAGTTATTTTGTTGTCCGGGAATCTCTTGGCAAATTCTTTACTCTCTGCCATTTTCTTGATCATCTTTGCATATTCCTTCGGACTCTTCGGATATTTCTTTCTTTCCTTTTCCGGAAGTGCGGAAATTCTTTCATCCAGAAGAAGTGCTGCGGTAGCATATTTCACCGCTTTGATTTCGCTCTCCGTAAGGTTCTCTTTCTTACCGAATTGTGCCAATGCCTTAATGGCTTCCTTGGAAGCGTTGTTCTTGGTACGGTCAATTCCGGTCTGCTTCTTTTCGGAGATCATTTTCAAACGGTTGTTGACCTTTAAATCAAACTCGCCTTTATCGTACTTGGTCTCACGTTCTTTTTCCGCATCCTGATAAGCCTGCAGTTTGTCGATCATAAAACTGAGTCCGGAGTGAGCCTTGTACATGGCATTCATACGGATTTGTCCGTTTGCGTTTAACTCACTGTCCTTTGTGGTTTTATGCTTTTTAACAATATAACTTTCGGTTTTCGATCTGCCTTCCTTTAACTTCTCGATAACCTTCTGGCGATCTTCGTACGACAACTTTTTATACTTGTCGTCCTTAAAGATGGCTTTCGCATCGTTTACGGTATCCAAGAATGCCTTCTTACCGTTCTTATATTCATCGGAACCGCTTCTGAGCGCACTTCCTCTTAACGCACGGGAACCTGTCTCCAGCGCTTCGGAAGCCTCTTTCATATAAGATTCCAACTCTTCCGCCGAATACTTGGATGCTTCCGCTTTTTCGGCTTTATCAACTTCGTTGATCTTCTTACGGGTCTCAATAATGGAGTTTTTCGCTTTGCGCATGGCATCCACACGCTTCTGCTCCTTGGGACCCAGTTTATCTTTATCCAATTTCTTATCCAGATACTTGTCGATAGCCGTTTCAGCCGCATCAAGGTTTGCATTGAATAAGCGTCTTTGATAGGAATTGAACTGATAATCTTCTACATCCTGCGTATCTTTTAACAGGGTATTAACATTCTTAAACTGCTTCTGTGCTTCCTCGTACTCACTGCTTCCGTTGTGTACACCCTTGGTTGCTTCATCAATCGCAATAACGGTATCGCCCGCATCCTTGGCCAACTCATCCAATTCTTTGGCCGGTTCTTTCTCCATCTGATCCTTGATGGCCATAAGCTGCTTTAAGTGAGAAGATGCCAAATCCTTCACATCACCCATGGTATGAACACGCTTGGCGGTCTTGGGATTCTTTACGAGGTTCTTTTCTTCTTTGCCTCTTAAATACTCTGTGCTTCCACGTTCCGCAGTCTGTAAAAGGCCTATCATCTCATCCAGTTCCTGCGGCGTAAAACTCTTCTTGTCTATTTTACCTTCTTCGTTCGCATGTTTGTCCAGAAGCTGCTCATAGCGCTTCATGCTTTTCATGGTATCTTTGTAT
Organism: Lachnospiraceae bacterium UBA3804; assembly: GCA_002368665.1. Classification (GTDB taxonomy): domain Bacteria; phylum Bacillota; class Clostridia; order Lachnospirales; family Lachnospiraceae; genus UBA3766. Next base: position 96,126 of record DFEK01000006.1, on the reverse strand, counting down.
ACCTCACTGCCGAGGTGAACGCCCTCCGTTCCCTCTTCCAGTGCGGTATTCAGACTGGCGGTATCAACGCCCATCTGCTTGGCGGATTCCACCTGCTTATTCTCGATCGCTGCTTCCTTCTCATCGAGCATGGACAGGACATCATTGGCAAATACAAGCGCACCGGCTATCAACTCGCCTCTTCTCTGGGTATTGGGAGCCGGATTGGTTTTCTTTTTATAACGCTCATCGTACTGCTCGAAAGCATTTCTGGCTTCTTCCGCGGATTTACGAAGATCCTTGATTTCATCGGAAGTTAACTCCTTGCCGGTGTTTTTGTAGTAATCCAGCTTATCGCGGAGTTCCTTATTCTTATCCTGTGCGAAGTTGAAGACCTTACTGCTCCAACGTACCGCATCTCTTGCAGCGGTCAGATCCGTTGCAAGCGTGGAAGATGTCTGATGTAATTCATCTAATGTTTTTGCCATAGGAAATATCCTCCCCGAATATGCCTTATCCTAACTTGGGTCCTCCGGCCTGTGCAGCCTTCTCAGCCTTCGGTGCTTCTGCCTTTAAGTGCTCGGGCATTTTAACTTCTTTTGATTTATCCACAACTTTTAAAACGTGTTTTGCGTCCTTAATTTCTTCGTATCGCTTCGTTACCAGATCCGGACGCTGTTCTCTGAGTTCCTTGCTGATCGGCTCAAAGGTCTTGCCAGCGGTTTCTTTTAACTTATCCATTGCTCCGGAAAGTTCCTTTGAGAAACTGTTCGTTCTGATGATATCGGCAAGTTCCGCTCCGGTTTTCTGATCTGCAAGGAAGAGAATACCTGCTTTGGCTTCCTTGTTCTGGTAGAAACTCTTCTCCATCTTATCGATGGATTCCTTCGTCGGAAATTTGTCTCTGTTTCTGAAAACATACTCGGCGGTAACGGCTTTGATAATGGTCTGGATTTTCTCCTGGTCGACTTCCTCGCCGCCTTCCTTCATAAAGCCCTTACCCATTCCGCTTAATTTATTAAGCTCTTCTCTGCCTTCCTGAATGTACGGATTCTGAGTTGCGCGAACTTCCTGCTTTTTCTCATACTGACCTTCCGTCATCGTAAGTCCGGCATCCTTAAGCTTCTTATCGACATTCAGATCTTCTGCCTTGATATTTAATTCGGTTTCTTTGCGTTTCTTCTGCTCATTCTTGTATACTTCCTTAACGCTGTTCACCAGATCTTCACCGAGTTTTCCGCTCTCTAACTGGTTGAGAGCCTTGGAAATTTTCTTTCCTTCCAGAACATGGTTCTGAACAAGCAGCTGTTTGGTAACAAATTTCAACTGATCGTATACGGCAATGTCATTGATCTTTTCATCCGATGCCATATTGTTTACGAATTCCTTGCCGAACTTATCATTCTCAAGCAAAAGTTTGCCGGTAAGAACTTCCGTCATACGGTTGTATGCGCCATCGAGTCCATCAGGATCGTTTGCAAGGCTTCTGATTTTTTCTTCGGCATCGATATTATCCGGTTTAACATCAACGCGATATTTCTTTGAGGTGATACCGGAAACATATTCTGCAACGGTTAAAGGCTCTGTATAGGGAGCTCCGCTGAACGGACTGGTTCCCTTTTCCACCATACTATTGTTTAAGTTCTCGCGAATCTGCGATCTGAGGAAGTCTGTATTCTTCTCAACTTCAGGCCACTTCTTCGTCGTTTCCTTTACGCCCTGCTTATCGATCATATTGCGAAAAGCGGCATTGGTGGAAAGATCGTTGACCTGCAGATCGAAATTGCGAATTCTTGCAAGATCGTATTTCGTTGCCTTTGCGCCATGATTAACGATATCAAAATGACGGCCGAGAATAACATCTCTGGCTGCGGTCAGATATTTCTCATTCTTTCTGCCGGTATAATCCTGATGTACATATTCCATTGTGTTGATTTTCTTCAACTCATCCGTAACATATTTATTCTCAAGTTCATCGAGCGGCTGTTTCTTAACCAGACCTTTTTCCGCCATCTTATCGATATATTCTTTCTGCTGGTTGGCAAGAAGTCTGTTAAATGTGGTACCTTTTTCATCCACAACGAGATCGGATGAAATTCCGGCTGCCGCTTCATTGATTTCCTTCATCATGTTATCGGCCTTGACAGAGCCTGTGCTGCCAAGTCCCAAACGAATTTTTCCGTTATCGGTAATGGGTCCGAAAAGTGTACCCTGACGATTTTTGACATATTCATCGCAAGCAGTCTTAAAAGCGTTGTAAGCGCCTTCCAGCTTGTCGGAACTGTAAGTCCGCTTTCCGGATTTCATGTCTTCAAGCATCCTGATACAGTTATTCAGACTGCTTGTCACATTGCGGTAATACTCGGAACCTTCCTGGCTCTTACCGTCAAAATTCGCTTTCGGAAGATTCTGTGTCTTTCCGAATTCTTCTTTTAAATTATTGAATTCCAAAAGATGCTGATCCAATACCATTTCATATTTCTGCTGGGCATCGGACAGTTTCTGGAGTTTTGCGGGATCCTCTTTGATGAGAAGTTCACGTCCCGGTGCAAGTTTTCCGTCGGTCAGAACTTCGGGCTCCACATATGTTACCGTTTTGGTACCGTTTGCCAGTTCGTTCTTGATGGCATTATTTAATGCCTCTTCACGTTCCTTGGGATCTTCAATTGCGGCTTCTTCCGTAAATACTTCTTCCGGAGTCTTTCCGTCGAATTTAAACAGCATGGCCGTCTTATAACCATATGCAACAATAGCATCAAAAAGAGCCTCGCTAAACGGATCGAAGGAGAATCCCAAATAACGGGAAAGGAAGCCCCTCGACATCTCTTCCACATCTTCTCTGCGTTTATTGACCTGCTCTTCGTTGAGCTTTTCTTCTACCTCTTCTTCGTTGTTTTCACCATTGTCATAACCTTTCTCGGCAATTTTTTCCTCGAAAAGTTTGGAAAACGGCTTTTTCTCTTTGATTCTTTCTTCTTCTACCGTACGGTCAAATGCAATATATCCGTTCTCTTCCAGATAACCCTTTAAAGTACCTTCACGCTCCATATCGACAGCTGCACGAATCTGTGCATCCGTAAGAGGAGGTTCATTGGTAAGTAACGGTCCGAAATAAACCGGGAGCGGATCATTGCGAAGATGATCATCATAATCATAACTGGTCGTTTCAAAAATGATGTCATTTACTCTATCAACCTGTTCTAAGGTTCTGTTTACATCGGCTTCGAACTTTTTCGGGAATTCGGAAAGGAATACACCGCCGATCACGGACAGGTCATACTTCAGTTTGGAGAATTCATCCGAAAGTTCCTCGGTATCTCCCTCTGCCTTCTTGTCGTTGTTTTCCAGGAAAGAGTCAACACGATCGGAGGCAATCTGTAGTTCGGCAAGTCTCGTAAACATAATTGCCGTTTTAAGATCACGCTCTGAACCACGTTCTATGTTTTTTAAAGCGTAATAATCTCTGGATACACCTTCATAAGCATCCCATTCCTCATTTAAGACGCTCTTGGGTTCGTCCGTTCTATATAGATGTTCCGGTTCAAATACTCGTCTTTTCGGCATGTTGTAGTCCCTCCATTTATATCAAAAGTTGCTTTGGCTTCTTGTCCTCTCTACCAGTAATACCTTTGTTGTATGCAAAAGGTTGCAAAAAACACTAATTTTCTGCACCGAAAGCTGCTTTTTCCGCCTCTTCCTTTGCTTTACGGGCCTTTTCCAGGGCTTCCTCGGCTTCTTTGACCGCCTTTTCGGCTTCTTCTTTGGCCTTCCTGGCCGCTTCTTTCGCAGCTTCTTCGGCTTTCTTGGCCTCTTCTTTTTCCTTCTTCTCGGCGCGTTCTTTCATATCTTCGTCGCGCTTATGCTTAAATACTTCTTCTTTCGGGATTTTCTCCAAATCATCCGGCATATTCTTCATGAATTTCCTTCGGATATACCATTCCGAAATCAGTCCCGGGATTCCCCTTGATGTATAGGTTTCCACTTTAATACCGATATCGTCTATCTCAAATAAAACAACAATCGGACGTGTTACCAGATACCGGCAGATAGCCGTCTCAGCATTGGGATTGCTCTTTAAGTATACTTTTCTGCCGATTTCCATGAGTGCCTTGTGCCCCAGATCACGGACCCGGTTATCCTTTAAGGAGGACTTATAGTACTTCGTGTGTCTGCTGACACCAAGTATAAATATCGAGTCGGCGCCGTCTGCAACGCCCCATTGGATTCCCGTCAGCTTACTTTGGGAGACTTCCAGATATTTATCTTTCGGCACCAGATTGCCAAGAAGCATCTGGCGTATTTCCTTCGTTACTTCATCCATCACTGTATCCTACTTATTATCGTCTTCCATATCTCCGACGCCTTCTTCGATCTCGGCGGCGGTCGGTGTGTACTCTTCCATCCTATAGGAATCCAATTGAATAAAACCGTCTCTTTCGATGACAAGATTTATCGTTGTACGTATTTTCTCACCCGGGGAACTGAAGGTTACGGTTGCGGTTCCTTCTCCGCGACCGACAACGGTAAACACGGTGTATCCTCTGTAATCTCCCATGTTGGAGACTTCCAGAATAATGGCATTTCCGTCCTCGTCCAGTGCCGGACGGGGCATGATCTTCATTTCGTTAACGGTTCCGTCATCGTTTAATTCCTGATAGTAATTTCCCGAAAACTTGCTCTCTTCTTTGTGAAGCCAGATTCCTTTGCAGGGAGGAAGCAAAAGTACAAATTCGTTTCTCGCTTTCCGCAGGATTCTTTCTCCGTGTATTCCTACGATGAGACCTTCTCCTTCATAAAAATCTCCGGCAGCTGTTTTCGTGACAACTTTCTTTTTACCCTTCTTCTCGTTAAAGAAGCTTAATGTAAATTTGCACACGACATCTTCCGGCTGGTAAATATCTTCCAAATCGACCGCTTTAACTTCTTCCTCTTCATAAACTACGGCATCTTCGGAAAACAACGGTACTTCAACCGTGTTTCCTTCCTCATCCGTACTCGTTAATGTGGTTCCGCTGGGAATGTATTCCGGCTCAAATTCTTCCTCGGAACTTTCCTCCTCCGGTTTTTGATCTTCCGGTGAAAGATCCTTCTTTATCTCTTCCTCGGTCAAAGGTTCGGGTTCGGGTGGAACGGGAATCTCCTCTACATCACGAATGCGCTTGAATTCCACGTTTGCACTTCCCTCCGCAATCGGTTTAATCCGGTATGTGATGATGCCTTTCTTTTCCTTTCCGGCCTTTATTTCAAGCAGGGAATCATCGCTGCAAACCGCCGTCCAGGCATAATCGGGCTTGAAACTTCCGTCCAGCTTAATGCTGACACTTCCGTCCGTTTCTTCGGTCCATGTAATGGGATAGTTTGTCGACTGCTCAAGCGTAAATTTCTGCGCTTTTTTACAACCCGTAAGCAAAAGTGCAGCTCCGAGAATCGCTCCCGTAATGAGTAAAATTTTCCCTTTTTTCAACTTTACAAACCTCCCTGTAAATACCGCTTTTACCGGTGCCCACATAATGCGAGCACCGGTAATCGGTTTAATCCTTTTTTAATTACTTTTTTAAAGGTTAAGGTGACGGTGGATTATCTGGTATTTTCTCAATAACAGCCGAAATACTAACAGCTTCTGCCGGCATAATAAACGTAAGAGCATTCTCGTCTGTTTTATCCGGTATCACTGTAACACTAGATGGATAATTCCATGTCACAACTCTGTATCCGCTTTTCGGACTAACTATCACTGTATCTCCGGCTTTTGCACTCTCAGGGCCAGTGCAACTATTCGGATCACATGTAATCGTGTAGGTCGGAACCTCCGGTATCTTCTCGTATTCTGCTTTGATGGTCACATCGTTTGCAGGCATTGTGAAGGTGGTAGATGCCGAACCGGGATTTGCAAGGCTTGCGCCACCGGATTGTACCAGCCATCTCTTAAACTGCTTGCCTGCGGGTGCCGCAGGAGCGGTAATCGTTACGGTTTCTCCGGACTTCTTCTGCTCGGAATTATCTCCGTAATCACTCGTAATCAGAACAGTGTATGTCTTATCTGCATTTGCATCCTCGGAGTCCACGGTAATGTTGATTTCTACCTTGGCACCGGGATTCTCAACGCTCGAAGCGGTAATTCGATAATTTCTCGTCTTACCGGATAAGTTTCTCGGCGTATTGAATACATATCTGCCGGCCTCGATCGTTAAGTAGTTCGACATATTTCCTGTCGTGCTTTCACCGGATACTTCCACAACCTTAACTTCAACTCCAAGTTCGGAACCGTTTGATGTAGGCTCCACATATACCGGTTTTCCGGAAGGAGTGATAATGCTGATGGTATTGTTTGTTACCGAAGTTGTATCGTTGGCATTTCTTGCGGTATTCCAGTTCATAACCTTTGCCGTCAATGTAATGTTGGCAAATGTGATATCCTCGGGTGTTCCTTCGTAGAATCTTTTTCCTACGACTCGGGTTGCCGAAATATCATCTCCAAGCTGTGCGGATGCGGAATCAATGCTCCAACCTGCGGTTCCGTCTCCGTGGAACGGCTCGATACGGATTCTTCTGATGTTCTGTGCACCGGTAACCAGGACTTTCACCTTCTGTGTCTGACCGGTAAAGAAGTTCGTCGTACCTTCAACAATATACTTACGTAAGTCAGGAATCGTGCCAAGCGGTGTTGCTGCTTCTCCCGTATAATCTGTTGTATAAATCGTCGCTCTGATCGGATCTCTGCTTCCGCTCTCGTAATTGGCACTCGGGCCGGAAGTCGTAAAAGTAAGCGTTAACGGTTTAACCGAATTTGCATCATCAAATACATTCGCGGTCTGAACCATTCTCTGAGGAGCATCTCCGCCCTTCGCGGAAATACCGGTACCGAAGCTGTACCATCCCTGCAGATGACTTTCTCCGTTATTCAATTCCTGCTGATAGGTAGCTACATATCCGCTCGAAATATTGGCGGTTAATTCTCCGACGCTGACTACATTGATTCCGGTTACCTCTCCGACGAAGAACTGCTCGAATTTCAGTTCAACCACCTTACCGTCCTTGATCTGGTTAATCTTCTGATCGGTTAAGTAGATCAACGGCGAATGATAGGTTGCTCCGTTCGGATCGAAGCTTGCCTTGTAATCAATGGATACAGCCAGATCGTTACGTTCTTTGTAAAGTCCGATCGTATCCGTGCCGGCATCCAGCTGAAGGGCTACCGTCTGATACTCGGAATAACCGACAACCGAAGTATCCCTGGTCGGGAATTTCGTAACTTCAGCCATATACGGATTATCACCTTCAAGATTGATAAAGTAGGTTGCCACTACCGTGTCCAAACGAACCTGCTGAACAATCGCGTAATCCAACTTAACATAGATGGATGATCCCGCTGTTGCTGAGAAGATTGCCCGGTTGACATCGGTCATGCCGGAAGCGGAAAGTCCCGTCTTGTAGAACATCGGACGGTTATTCTCGTCTCCGTAGTATTTATCCAATTTGTCCTCACCGGTTCTGTAAAGACCGCCCGGATGAGCATACCAGATCTTGCAACCCAGATCATAGGATGAAATATCCGTAGTCAGATTATTCTGTACGGGGAATACGTAAACATTCAGTTTATCATCCTTGGATACCGGAAGTCTGGAGTATACGCTTGTGGCGATACCTTTCTCCGGGTCAATCTTGAATTTATTCTCATTAAATGTAATATTTATAAAATTCGACTTTGAATCAAGCACAAGTGAATATGCCGGATTCGTCGTTGACGCCTGCGTAAACGGAGCGGTCATTTCTTCGTCGGCCCCGATTACCGTCGGAATCTCATACTCGTATTCATCGTTCTTATTCAGTCGTAAGCGCCCTCGCTTCTCTACCAGTCGGCCGGAAATACCCGCAATATTCCATACATAGTTTCCGTCCTTGGAATCCGAAAGCGTTATTTTCATTGACAAAACAGATTGCACATCCGGTATGGCCAGAATAAATCGATCGGTATGGCCTTCCCTGAACATCCAGGCCGGGTCACTTTCCACTCCCTGACTGGAACTCGGTACCGTCTTGTTCCTGTATTTATACATGGCATCGACAAGGTCATACGGTTTGGTCACGGTCTCACCGGTTATCGTTTTATATGTAACATCAGCCCACGCTTTTCCGATGAACTGATCACAATAAATTCTTTCTCTTACATTTGTCGCTGGATTAATTCCGTAGGACTTATCTCCCAATGCGGTCTGTAAGGAGAACTCAAGTTCCAATACATTGGAAATACGGTCAACCGGATAGGTTTTGGTCAGATCGGAAAGGGTACGTCCCATCTTGCCGACTACTTTCTCGCCTTCCTCGATGTAGTTAATGCCGACCCAGCCGATATTGTTAATTTCCCACATTCTGTGTGTACCTACGGTATCGCCTTCAATAATGCTTACTCTCTCGATATTAAGCTTATCGTACGGCGTTGAACCCTCGGTAATATCATCAGGAATGATACGTACACCGACAACTTCTCCGTAATCGAGGTTGGTTCGGATATGGAATATATGCTCACCGCCGCTCTGGAAACGGTCTGCCTGCAGAAGCTGGTTGGCCAGAACAATTCCGCTTTCACCGTGGTCAAATACAAGCTGGAAGAAGAAATGGTTGTTACTTCCGGAATCACGGTCGTATGTTGCCGCAGAATTCAATCCGCCATCGGATCCCACTGCGTCATCGTATACTTTAACGGTTACTTCATAATCTTTTCTTACCGTAGTAAAGCCGAAATTCTTCATGGCATCGGCATACGGAATCTGATATTCATCAATATCGAATTTATTATCTTCCTCTTCCTCAACCGTATTCGTTGTAAAGTCAACGGGAATTCTCTTTCCGGGCTGAATCAGTACGGGATCATCCAAATTGGCGATTACGACAGCCGCTTTGGACTTATCCAGTTCCACTCCGTCATACATACGTGTATATGTCAGAAGCGAACTTACACCATCCTTTGAAAGGGTAACCCAATCCGCTTTTCTTTCTCCGAGTGAAGTCAGCTCATAAATTTTAAACTGGCTGAACTGATAGTCATCTCCATCAACGCCCAGGGAAATCGTTGCTCCCAAAAAGCTGTCTATCGGACCGAGGTCTAGTATAAAGTTGACTACTCCTCCGGTTCTCGTAGCTATTTTATAAGGGAAATAGGTGGTATTGCCGGGCCAGTGACCATAGAACTCATTTACCAGATCCTTAACGTTTAAGTCACCCGTTTCCTTGGTCAGACCCTGCTGTGTTCTATACTTAAAGTTGACGGTTAAGTCACCACGGGTGGCTGCTTCCGTCATGCCGTCTGTCTGAATCTGAGCCAGATAGATTCCGCTTTTCTTGGGACTGTGCTCGAGTCTGGCATTTTCTTCATACTGATGAATGGAGACAGCCGTTGCCTTCTTGATCTGAAAATCATCACCCTTATAATTGGCAGACAGATTGTAAAGCACGGGTTTACCGGCAAACTCATATTTGAGCAGCGCGCCTTCCGTACTCGGGGTAAATTTGCAGACTGACATATCATAAATCGCATTCAGCGTAATACGGATATTGTCGGTTCTGCTTTCATCTTCCCTGTATTTCCTTTTACCGTTATTGTTGCTGCTCTTAATGTTAGCGTCCAAAATCGCTGTTTCGTTTCCGACACTTAAACTGTATGCGGTAATGGAATTAACGCCCGGACAATCCGGAATTTCTCCGGTGAAAGCAATGGATTCTCCCTGCTGTGCCAAACCGGCAAACGGTCCGCTCTGTCCACGTGTTGTCAGCCAATATGCCGTAGAAGTAATCGCAGGCAAATGCGCAAATCTGGTCTGCCCGTAAACATCGGTGTATGTAATATTAATCGTCAGATCTTCGGCCAAATCCATCTTGTGAATGGGCACTTGTCCGTCATCATACCTATGTGCAAGACTTTCAAAACCGGCCTTGTAAAGATCGGCAAAATCAATACGGAATCCATATGTACTGGCCTGTTGTGTTACGTGATTCTTATATGCGGTATTATCGAATTTGGTATTGATTCTGCCTCCGTTGCTGTCCAAATGAAGGAAGTCGGGCGCATCAAACGAATAATTATACTTATTGGTAACAACTTCCGCGATCGGTTTTCCCTTGAAATCGATGTAGAAATCATTGGACCATACGCCGGCCATTCGTAAACCATACAGTTCATCGACCTTGAAAATTCGCACTCCCTGGCAGGTCCAATCTCTTGTTTTTCCGTCGGGAGAAACGGCAAAAGCATCAATACCTGTGATTGTATCCATTTTATGAAGCGGTTCGAAATAGAACATGCTTTGGGAATACCTTCTTAAAGAAGCACCTCTGGCATCCCAGGCATCAACTGTGTCATATCCGTAATCCGATTTGATTGAATCCAGAATCGGTACATCGGAACCGACAGATGCCACTTTCAGACGTCCCATTCTTTCATCGTCTTCTCTGGGAAAAATAAACTGCGTATAGTCCTTATTACCTGATTTATACTTAATCTGGAAATATGCAATACCGTCTTTTCCGGGATTGACGCCGGTAATAACATCCAAAATATATCCGTTATCTACTGCTCTTCCTTTAATCGTATCGGCAATACCGGCTGTTTCTCCGGGGCCCGCATCATCTGCTGCCTTGACGGGCATCTGGTAAAATGCCGCAAGCATGGAAAAAACAAGAAGCGCCACTACGATTCTCGATAACCATTTCGTTATATTCTTTTTTCTGAAAAACCCTTTTCTTCCGGTCATGGATACTCTCCTTAATGAACCAGTTTTTCTAGACGAAGTTGAAAAGTCCCGCAAATCCCGTCATCTCAAACACTTCCATGATATTGTCATTGACGTTTTTGATAGACAGGGCACCGAGCTTTTTCTGCATTTTTACATGAAGCATCTTAATCTGACGAAGTCCTGCAGAGGAAATGTAATCCAGTTCTGCCATGTTAAGAATCAAGTGTTCGAAGCGGTTAGCTGCCGCCTCCAAATACTCCGCTGCTTCTTCCGAAGTCACCGAATCCAGTCTTCCTTTTAAAAGAAGTTCGCCTTCTTCCCCGCGGTTGATTAGTTTAATACCAAGATGTGCTGCCATTTTGTCTCCTATGCGGGGTATATTATATATACCCCAGTTTTTTTGAATTAGTTGCAGTCTAAAAAATTAAAATTTCATTAAGCACCGGGCCGTTTACGCAGGAATTTTACAAGTGCACTTAATTCCTCGAGCGTAATATCCGCAACTTCGCCCTCGCTTACCAATTCGTCAATATTATTGATCTCGTTGGATACCGGATTCTCTTCCACATCGCTTCTGAGAAGTTCCATAATATCCATCTCTTCATCGTCATCGTCCGAAGAAAGTTCATCGCCAATTGCATCGTCGTCGCCGCTGAAAAGAAGTGAGAAGTCGAAGGATTCGAAATCTTCCGGTTCGTCGTCCTCATCTTCTTCCGCATCATATCCGCCTTCGGAAGCGGTACCGGTATCGGATGTGCCAAACAGGGATTCGCCATCGTCACTATCTTCGCTCTCATCCGACTCGTCGTCTCCGAAATCCGCATTGAATAACGAAGCAAGCGCTGTATCGCTGTCGTATTCTTCGATATCCTCTTCCTCTTCTTCCACAACGGGTTTGGAGGATGCCGTTGATGCAACTACGGCTGTAGTTGCTCCTGCCGAAGCGACCGCTGTTGCTATGCCACCCGCCTTGAGTTCTTCCATAACCTCCGCAAGGATCTGCTTTCTAAGCTGCGAAGCCATTTCCTCATAACTAACCTGCGGCTCGGCGGACTGTACAACCTGCGGCTGAACAGGTGCGGGTGCAGGTGCGGGAGCAGGTGCGGGAGCGGGTTGCGAGCCAAAGGATACTTCCTCTTCTTCGAAGGATACTCCGGAACCGCCGAAGGATACTTCCTCTTCTTCGAAATCGATATTCGATTTGCGTCCGCCACGGGAACCGATCCGGAAAATCTCCGGTGCCTCTTCCTGGCTTTCAACCTCTTCGAAGATAACGCGCTGTTTGCGTCTGGCTGCATTTTCTTCTTCATCAAATACAACTTCTTCGTGATGAATGTTCTTCTGATAATTTTCTTCGTTAAGCGCACGGCTTTCGCCGACAAATGCATCCCATCTCTTCGCGCCTTTTTCTCCGGAGAACAGTTTGCTTTCGTAGTCCATATTCTGGAACATATCGACCATATCTTCCGGAACTTCCACTTTGAATGTGGAACGGGAAGTCGGGCTCATAATTGTAAATGCCTGGCCTCTGGGAGCCTGTGTGATCTGCTCCTGCTCGCGCTCGTTGATTCCGCCGGACTTCTCATACAAAGTGCAAAGGTCGGTAATATCGTTCGGTGCAAGCGAGAAGATAAAACTGTACTGGCAGGCATTGATGATTGCCGTGGATTTACGCGCAATTTCCTCGCTGCCGACAAAGTCCTTAATGTTCTGCGTAATAACGATCTGCATACCGTTGTACTTACGGATACGCTTTGCCAGCTGGAACATAAAGTCAAGCGCGATCGGATATTTCGTATCGATGAAGACATGGGCCTCGTCGATAACAACCACGATCTTACGATTCAGTTTATATCTTGTGTTATAATCACGGTTCTTGATGATCTCGTTGTCAATGTACTTCAGTACCAGCAACATCTGCGCATTTGCAATGGTGGAGTTGCGGTTCGATAACATGGACTGGAAGTTAAATACCGTAAAGTTTTCATCCGTGGTAACCGTGGAAGGACCGTTCCAAATGGTAGAGTTTCGTCCGCCGGTGGAGAACTTGGATACATAGTTTACCAGGGAACGAAGCATGGAACGGATATACTCGTTATCCGTACGTTCAAACTCGGCCAGAACCGCATCGTACAGATCATCGAAAATCGGGTAATCTTCCGGACGCAGTTTGGACAAATCGGTCTCCGGGGAAATCCCCTTATTGGTATACAATCTCTCGGTTAATGTATTTAAGTATTCGAGAGCGTCCTTGTCGATTTCCGGCAGAATCTGACGATAGAATTCTTCCAGGAACTGTAAGTGCGTAGCAAAACTTCCCGTTGCCTCACCGCCTTCATCATCGTCGAGTGCGGTGATGATCTGGAACGGATTCAATCTGCCGAACTTGGAGTTCGCCACGTTAATTACTTTACCGTTTAAGTTATGCGCAAGTTCGGAATACTCGTTCTCGGGGTCGAGAATGAAGATCTTGGCATCTTCCGCGGAGAGGTTGGCAAGCAAACTCTTGGTTGCATAAGATTTACCGGAACCGGACTTACCGATAACTACCATGTTGGAGTTAACACGTTCGGAATCTCTTCGGAAGAAATCGATAAATACGGGAACTCCGTCGCTGACACCCATCTTAAATCCGCCTTCGTCGGAAATATGTGCATAAATCCAAGGGAAGGCAGCGGCAATCGAGTTACTCGGAATGCCACGTCCCTGACGGGATTCGGGGTCATATGCGGAAACCTGCGATCCGATAAACGCCTGAACCTGCTCGAATTCCATGTTGTTTAAGCGGAAGTTTGCTTCCTGCCAGGAACGGCGTACGTTTTTCTTCATGGCGGAAATAACCGGACGGATGGATTCAGGCGGCTGAACGATCGTCGGTGTATTTCTGGTCTGCTGGATATCATATGCGGTGATGTAGATATTGCACTCAAGAAGTTCCTCGCCTTCACCCTGCAGGGTGGTAAGCAGTTCGCTTAAGGTTGCAATATGGTTTTCCAGTTCGATACGTTTGGAATCCACACCGGTTGCGCTGTACTGACCTCTTAATTCCTGTAAGGAACGGTCGATGGTACGGATTGCACGTCCACGGTCCATGGGTTCACATTTTACCACGACTTTGGTTGCGGGCATGGACATTACGCCGGCAAGCCATGCGTCGCCGACCAGGCTCGGGTATGCAACCACGCGCATATTGTGCGTAATGATGTGGTTTACTTCTACCGTACGGAACTTAAACTGAACCGTATCCGGCATTGCCCACTGCGCATAATCCTCGGGGTCGATTTTGTTGATATCACGCTCATCAAAATCGATCATGTTGGTATATTTTAAGAATACGGCAAGTTCCTTGTCGTTTAATCTTCTGACTGTAAGTTCTCCTGCGGTAAGTGCTTCTACTGCGGAGCTTACCTGGAGTTCGAGCTGTTTCTTATCGCTTTCAAAAAGCACAACATAGTAGAACGGAACCAGAACCTTGTCGTTAAAGCAATAATCCCTTAATTCCTTAATTCTGGCCTGCATGATCTCGATACGACCCTTGAACTCGTCTTCCGACATCATGCCGCTTTCAAAGGATTTGCGTAAGAATTCCATCTTCTTGTTCTCACGCATCAGGTATTTGTCATAAATGATCGGACGCTCCACCTTAACGATGTTGGCTGCAAATCCCGCATGTACGGAACGAAGAACACGTCCCAGACCGGATTCGATGGAGTAATCTCTTCTGTGCTGTGAGAAGAAACGGAACTCAATGGGATCGACTTCGATTGCGGCACCGTAATATTTGCCCGCATATTCGATATATCCCTCTTTAATGCCGGTAAAAGCAATGATCTGATCCATAAACGCGGAATTGGAACGGTCGTCAACCTTACCGCTCTTTTCCAACGATTTGGCTTTTTTCTTGGCCGCGCTGCGGTTTGCTCTGGCAAGCCATACGGCGTCCTTCTCTTCCGCGGTAGCCTTGCGGCTCTTTAATATTTTTTCTTCCTGTTTGCGAAGTTCACGGTCCTGACGGCAAAGTTCCTTATAAGACAGCGTCTGTGTCTCTTCTTCTTCCTCCTCTTCTTCTTCCGCCTCCTCGTCTTCCTCTTCTTCGGACTTCGTGGATCTGACTTCTTCATCACTGTCGTGATACACCAGTTCCCTATCATCATAGAAATCATCTTCGGATTCTACATTGATATCGTCTTCTTCAAGAGTCTCGCTGTCGGAGGATTCTTCCTGCTCTGCGTCGTCCTCATCCTCCTCCTGCGTATCTTCCTCATCTCCCTCAAGGAAAGCATCCCCCTGGTCATAGAGATACCCGTCTTCATTCTGGGCAAGGAAATCGTCCGCAAGGTCGCCCTCGTGCTTTTTCTTCAGCATTTCATCGTCATACACCTTGGCATAACGGCGAACATATCCCAGATGGCGGAACATGTGCAGAACCATGATATAGTTCGGCTGCGTATCAATACGCAGAAGAAGCAGTGTGATGACAAACACGATCACACAACAAAAAACAAATTTGGCCGGCAGCGATGATATCAAAATCAAAATGAGCATCAAAAGCCCAAGTGCAGCCACCGCAACATCCCAAATCGTTACGCCACGAAATAATTCTATCTGAACTTTTGTTTTACCGGGTATTAATCGCATGGAAACGTTAACCGACCCTTTCTGAAAGACTTTTGTTCCGGACCCCAAAATGAACCGTATTTATAAAACACATTTAGGGAACCGGCTATTCGCCGCGGTTCCCTTGATGTGACTATTTATTTTGATTTGCGGGAAGGTTTCCGCCTCCGCCGCCTCCGCCGGAGCTTTGTTCGCCACCTCCGCCGCCTCCGCCGCCTCCGCTGCTACCGCTGCTGGAGAATATTTTCTTGACGCCGGATCCTAACATTTTGGTTCCGCCCCAGGCTACACTAAACGGTAGGGCAAGACCTGCAAGTGTTTTGGCGGTAACCTGTTCGCCTCGTACCGACATATCGCCGGCCTGAATGGACTGCCATCCTGCACTGTCTGCCAAAATACCGGTTACCAGTCCGTTGGCTTTCTTAACTACTTCGAAAACTCCCAAAATCAGGAATACTTTTCCAACCAGGTTCATAAAGGAACTGTCTTCAAACAGTACCAGTTTCTTTCCGACTATAAGCGGAATGAACAACATCGACAATCGCATTGCGATGATCGTAGCGAAAATTCCCATCGACTGTACCAGAAATGCCGTCGTCCACTGCTTTCTTTTCGCACCGTCATCCAGCGGTTCTGCCGCAAATACCAACGGTGAAATCAGGTACAGCAGTAACATATTGAAGATTCTCGATATTGCACTGAAGATAATTACCGCCAGATCCCAGATCAATGCCAATGCGGTAAGATACAATACAAGGTAGTTCATCCTATGAATACCGATATCAAAATCTTCTTCCACGGAATCTAAGTCATAGATGCTCTTTTCTCCGTAGAAATACGGTCCTCTGATCGGATCGCTGAAATCCGGATCTTTGTTGTATGCGGAGTTTCTTGCCGCCTCAAATGTCGATACCAGGAATGCGTAACGATCCAGCGGTACATGCTCCGAAGTCTTTTTGTTCACACCTTTTTCATAATGCTGCAGCGGACGGAGGTTGTTGTTCTTTGCAACTTCATTCATACCGTCTTTCACTGCGTTATATACTGCCGCATCGTATACATCCATTTTCATTTCTTTGGATGTGTCTCTGGCATTGGCTATTCTCTCCAGAACAGACTGCCAGGTTTGGATTTCTTTAGCATCGCTCTTGGCGCTTTCCTTCGTTACGTAATGGAATTTGAATACGCCCTGTTGAACAAGGAAGTCCAGTTCCGGACGCATTTCATTGTAGCAGGCATTGATATTAAATCGGCTGTCGTAGGATGGGTTAACGTAGTAGTTACCCAGCGTATTTAAGCATCGTCCCATCGCCGCAAATTCTTCCTCTGTAAAATCAATGGAATCCGGTGAATCATCCAATTGGGCATGATCGAAAATAAATCCGATCTGCGTCATCAGAAGGTTCGTTGCATTCAATACGATTACAATGATCAGGTTCATGCTGATGATCAGTAAAATCGTCTTTGCCAAAGCTCCGATGATCTGACCCATGGATCTTTGATCCTTATCACGAAGATCCATAATTCTTCTGGCTACCGCAATGATCGTCAATACAATGGCAAGAATAATACCGATGATCGCCATACCCCAGTAAACCTGGGAAATTGCATGATTGCGAAAAAAAACATTGATTAGGAAACTCTGGGTTCCGTCGTACTTAACAGGTCTCATGCCTGCAAACACTTCGTAAAGGCCGTCCATGTAAAGAACGAGTCTGCAAAGAGCCCATCCAATGTAATAAAGGAGCTTATAAATTGTCGCATAGAGCAGGGTGGATAAAGCATCCGTAATGGTATCACCAATTGTGTCGGATATCCACGCACCGGCATCACCGATAAAATCTAACATATCTTATCTCCTTATGACTAACGTACCCGTAAGTGTTTACGCTGCCAAATCAAGTACGCTACAAAACCACCAATGACTGCAAGGATTACCAGGATAAACAGAATACCGTTGCTGTCGAGGTATATCATAATGGTAAAATTGGAAATTACCGTGTTCATCGCATCGTCGGTCACCCATGCCTGATAGTGTCCGCTCTGCGTAAGCTTATCATTGAAACTTTTTATCTCCTTGTCATCCTTTAAGATAACAATGGTGTCCGTCGGTTCTTTGCCGGTAATGAGTACCGGGCCGTATGCTCGGCCTTTCTCATCAACACCTTCAAAAACCACTGCGGGAGGCGTATGATCCGTCTCCACCGTAAGAACATATTCTATTCCGGTTTTACCGCAGATATAACGGATATTGTATGTTCCCTCTTCTTCCAGAGAGATGAATGATTTCGTATAATCCACATCCTGTCCGTTCAACGTGGCTTCCAGAATGGAAAAACCGGTAGGAATGGAATAATTCGTAATCATACCTGTTTTCTTTCCGCAGATGGTAAAGGAAAGAATCTTGGTTTCCTGTCCGGAGGCAGAGGTATTAATCGTATATTCTCCGATGTCCCTGATTGTATCCCCCACCAGATTGTACGGCTGTCCGTTTAAATATACGGAAAGCAGCATTCCCTCCGGAACCTGAATGGTTACCGGCTCGTTTACGATCATTCCGTCCGCAACACTGACAGAAAGTTCCTGAAGCCCGTTTTCCACAGGGAAAACATAAGAACGAAGATCGTAGTCGTAATACTCGTTTCCGGTAATGTATTTTCTGGAGGAGTCCGTAATAATGGTGTTGTCTCCGTCCGTAATCGTGTCGTTTATCGGCTCTCCGGTAAATGAATCTATCCTTCCGTAGTAATCGTAATCACTGAAGTCTCCGGTTGCATTTGCGACAATGCTTCCCCAAGGGCATAGCCAAACAAGCAATGCCGTCATTAAACTTCCAATAAATATGATTCTACGTTTACTCTTTTCCACTAGGCCTCCTCTGCCGGTCCGAGAATAATATTATTTCTGGCCTCCACGTCATAATATACTTCGTCCGCTCTGAACATGTGGCTTCTTAAAGCATCCATCTTCATCATGCCGAACTTGTAATACTTGCAGAGGTAACTCGGCGTGTACTTAGTCTTCATCGGGTAATTACCGAAGGATACGATAATGGCATTACCGGTGGATTCCTTGTTGTTTAACTTCTGCAATTCGGAAGGATAAATAAGCGGTCGTACTTGGCTTTGTGCCGATACGGAGAATTCGCCTTCCTTCTGGCTGGTGGATGATGATGTGTTGGCCGTACGCACCGTCATGTTACCGCAAAGTTCGGAGAATTCCTTACAGGTACCGATGTCATTGGATCCAATGAACATCTTCATACCGCAGTTACTCTTTATGATGTCCGCTACCTTTTCACCGTATACGTTGTTTAACTGGGAGTAACTCTGTACCACCATGTTAAACCAGATCTTACGGGAACGGCCTACGGTAATCATCTTATCGAATTTCTCAATCTTGGGCATGTTACCGAACTCATCGAGGATGAAATATACGTTTCTGGGAAGGGAAAGATCCTCTCTGGCCGATGCCACTTTAATGAGCGCTTTATACATACACAGAATGAAAACGGCTGCCAGACCGTGTCTGGTATCTTTTTCATCCGGAATCTTCATAAACAGGGCCGTCGGCTTTTCGGCAAATTCTTCTGCGTGAATGTCCGTTGCAGAGGTAAGTCCGCAGATACCGCGGTCGTTAAACATGTTCAGCTTATCGAAAGTAATGGACATATAGGAAGAAAGAGTGGATTCCGCTGCGGAAAGTACCTGTCTGGATAAGGTATATGCCTGGGACAGTGCGCTTCTTCCTTCAAAGTATCTCTTCAAAGCTGCGAACTCGTTGGTCGAATTGGTTAAGGCCTTGGTAATGTTAAAGAAGTTATATTTTTCCTTGGTCATTCCAAGTTCGGGATCTTCGGAATCTTCCAGCATGGCAAGCGCCATTGCCATGATGATGGATCTTGCACCCTTCTCCCAAACGGGGTCTTTTTCGTTTTCTACGGGGCAGATAACGGATACCAGATCGTTTAAGTCCTCGTACATCTCATCGTAAATCTGCTGCTTCTGAACGGAAATATCATCTTCGCAATGGGAGGCATCCGCATATGCTTTTCCTCTCCATTCTATCCAGACATCACCGTCATTTGCGGGACCGTCCATCTGTTCAAGATGAGGATAATCGCTCATGGAGTCGCGATGTGCCTTAATGTCCTTGCCCATTTGGAGCTGTTCCTGATACATATCGTAAATACCGCCCAGCGGATTCCAACGGCTGGAGGTATAGGTATCTCTTAAGTCAAGTAAAAGGACGTTGTATCCTCTTTCCACAAGAAATTTCGAGTGCAAGGAGAAAAGCTCGCCCTTAGGGTCCGTCATGATCATACTGCTTCCTGCTGCGGATGCACCGAGGAGCTGGATCATGGGGTTGATAAACGTGGTCGTTTTACCGGAACCGGTTGCACCGATTACCAAACTGTGCGCACCGGACATAATATTGATTTTCAAGGTTCCCGATTTATCTTCAAATGCCCTGACGGGAATTCCGTCTTTCTTGCAAGTTGCAAGCGTCTGATAGGTATAGTAAGGGAAATATTTGTCTCTTTCTCTGTCGGTTAAGAAACGGCTGTTTTCAAGAGCGCCTTCGGTTCTTGCTTTTTCACCTTTCTTTTCCTTCATTCCTCCGGAGCTGACGGGCTTAAAGTAATTGATAAACCAAATCATTCCGGCGATGAAAAGAAGAACAAATCCAATACCCCAGGTCCTCCACTCGAGAAGATGGTGCCAGTTAATTACTACTTTCTGACCGGAAATAATGTTGCCCAGATTTTCAAACGCGGTAAAGGCAACCATTCCGAAAACAGCAGCAACAGCGATTCCGACAACAATGTAAATTGCCAGAAACCATGGTCTCATTTCCTTGATTTTTTCCCAGAAATCTTTCATCTTCTGCTCTTACTTTCCTTTATCGAGGTATTCCTGTCTTATGCGTTGTATTTCCGTTCTTATCCGTATAATAAAGTTCAGACGTTACTGCCTGGATATTTCCCGTGGAATAGGTTGATCCCTCATATTTATGAACAATAACATCTTTGCCGAGTATCTTAATACTTCCGTCATATTCCAATCCGCAATCCGACGGAGATGCACCGGGTTTCGAATTCAGGTACCTGGAAGGATTACCGGAAACGGAAAATCCCAAATACATCGATGCACCGGTATGGTTTACCAGTTCCGTTCCGTTCATGCAATATGCATTTCCGACACAAAGATGTCCGTAATTGATAATCTGACAATTCTCCGCTGTCAAACAACTCGGGCTGGTGGCATTCAAATGTCCCGAAGGAAGACCGATTAATACTTTTGCTCCCGAAGAAACAATCAACGATCCTCCTCTAAGTGTAAGGTTACCACCGGCACCTGTCGGGGAAAACGGAATCATAGTGGCGTTCTTATCCACAAGAATGGTTCCTTCACAATCAATCGATCCGTTGTTGTAGAAATTCCCGCGAACGCACAATACAGCGTCCTTTTTAATAGTCAGCTTCTTGCCGTCCAAAAGGAATGTGTTTCCGTTGATGGTCATAATCTGGCCGCTTTCCAACGTAGTATCTCCGATGGCATCATATTCAATTTCTTTTGCGGTCCATATCCAGAAGTCGCCGCATCTCCATCCACCATTGGAACTTCTTCCGTAAACCTTGTTTCCGGAATTGTTAATATGGGTATCATATGCGGCCGTTCGATCGTATGCAAACCACCAGGGAGCGGTATATATAATACTATCAGTATGACTTCTGGCACTACTGTATAGCTGGTCATCTTTTCCCATGAGGCGCCAAGTGTCGCCGCTATCCTCTGCTTTCAGATGATCCCAATAGGTAGTATAAAGATACTTGCCGTTTTCAAACTTTAATTTGTAATGCACGTCACAATAGTTTCCGTAATAATCCTTATGCTTTCCTTCGGTTTGATAAATCAACTGCGGAACACCATCCCGACTGCGGGTGATAAATTTATTACCGCTTTGGTAATCATATGATCTGGTGAAAACAATATACGGGTCATAATTGATATTGGTTCCCTTGAAATCATTGTCACCGACATTACTGCCCTTCATGAAGTAAACGTCATTTCCGCTTTGCCACATGATCATTGCATACGGATCCTTTGGAAGCCAACTGGAATAGTATAATGCCTCTCGTTTCATCCACTCGTAAAGTTTGATTTTCATCCCCTTTGCGTTATCTGCGTTCACGCGCACGGTTCCGTGGGAGCCAAACGTCGTAAGCATAACCAAAAATCCGGTTCCAACAGCCGCAACCAGCGTACGAAGAAGCACGTGTATTCTTTTGTTCTTTAAACTCAGTTTCTTCATTTTCAGTCACCTCTGATGGTAATACCCCGATTTTCGGCAAAAAGTTGCAATTCGTCTGCCGATCCTGTGGGCGGAGCAATTCTCCGCCCGACAGACTCATTTGCAGATTTTAACTTTAAATTACATCTTCTGGATACTTCCGGTGGTTCCGGTCTGATATCCGTTTACCCAGTCGATTAATCTGGGCATTGCAATGTTTAATGCAAGCAGAAGAATGAAGATCAGGGCGAAGCCGATGATTGCATTCTTCAAATGTGCTTTTGCTTTTTCTCTTTCCTGAGGCTCCTCTGCTTTCGCAAATTTAACGCCAAGGATAATAACAAAGATAGAGCCGATTGCACCGACGATACCAAGGAGCGGTCCGGCGAACTGCTTGATCAATTTGATGATCGGCTCTGCAAGAGCGGTTCCCACATCCGTATTGGTGCTGCCGGAGTTTCCGCTCGCCTGAATGCTCATTACGGGCATCATCATTACTGCGTTACTTACAGCAACTCCTGTAAGAAGAAGTTTGCCTTTGATGCTGGTCATGAAATTTTTCATTGTTTTTCCCTCCATTGCTTTTCCGTCCGGCAAGATCAACCGAGGCGAAATTATTTGTATTGTCTTTATTATTTTACTGATTTGTCTGCTGCTTCCAACTTCTCACGAAGCATTTCGCGGCCTCTGTGTAACATGGACTTGACGGTATTCTCCGGCCGTCCCGTAATGGTGGCGATATCCTTGACCGGAACGTCATCCAGGTAGAACAGACTGATCACTTCTCGGTAATCGTCTTTCAACTCGGCCAACGCTTTACGAAGATCCAGAAGTTCCTCCGTTGACACTCCGGATTTGGGATCCGCAACCTGGACTTCCTCAATATCCTCAAAGTTCATCCTTTTGCCAAGCAAATCCTTTGCGCAGTTGATGGTTACCTTAATGAGCCAGGCCTTCCTGTGCTCTTCACTCTCGAATTCTCTGGGTCTTCGAAAGTAGTTTAAGAAAACCTCGGAGTAAACGTCTTGTGCATCCTCCGGTTTCGCAACATATCGCATGGCAATGCGATAGATCATGTCACTATAGGTTTTTACCACGGTTTCGGCGTCCATTAAAGTTTCGATCCTCTGCCTTTCTTTTGCGGAATTTCACCGCTTCGGACTCTGCTTGTACGCAAAAAGGGCATAAACACCCACGTATACACTATGGATTATACACAAAACCGAACAAAAAATAAAGTTTTCCTTAACTATTTAATGCTTATTTTCGTAAAAAATTACATTTTCGGTCCCTGTGGTCCCTTTGCCTTCTCGGCAGAAGGCTCTTTGGGCGCATTTGCCTTCTTTGCGGGCGCCTGTTTGGCAAGCCTCTCCTCGGCCACTCTCGCCTTCCAACAGGTTCTTTCCACCAGTCGCTGCGGAGCCTTGGGCTCTGCCGCAGCCGCTTTTAACAATTCAGAAATTCTCGCGTCATCCATGACTAACCTCCCGGGTCTTTCTTTCCCCGCAAATCAAGACTTTTGCCGGCATTTTGATTTGGGGGAACATACCGTTTCTACCCTTAACACCCCTATGGTTTCAAAAAAGTTGCAAAAATTTTTAAAAATTTTTTATTGCAAAACAGCGGCACGAAAATCGCGCCGCTGCAGGTGTCTGTAAAGATGTGAATTACGCATTCATCACGATGATACCGATGATGGTTAAGAACAAACCGAGGCCGCTCGTAATGATTCCGGCAATGGCCAGACCGAAGCCGGCTTTGATTTTAACGGTGATTTCGTCTGCCTCTGCCATAACCTTACCGCGCAGAACCATGGCCACGACAGCAAAGGCAATTCCCATAAGACCGTAAACGATTCCGTAAATATATACCTGGGCGGAAGCCCCCGTCATGGCAGCTCTGCCATAGCTGTATACGGAATGTCTTCCGAAGGCTGCTCCCACTGCAAGGGAGACAAATCCAAGAAACAGGGTGATCAGCCCCATAAGCAGTGAGGAAATGCCGAAAACCATACCGGTAATCTCTTTACCGGGGCATTTTCTCGGTCCCGTCTGTTCGGAAGGAACAAACTGATTTACCGGGACATTGTTCCATCCGTAAGCGGTCTGGTTGGCCGTAGGATCGAAGGTTGTCTGTGCATAACCCAACTGCGGCTGTGCGTTATAGTCCGGCTGTGCGAAATTTGTCTGTGCCATCGCATTGGGATCCAGCTGTGCGAAATTCGTCTGTGCCACTGCGTTGGGATCGGGCTGAACCGGTGCATTGTTCATCTGATTAAACCCATTGTCCATCTGATTAAATCCATTGTCCATAATTAATCCATCCTCCATAAAACAATTCACTTAAATGTTTCACTTTTTATTCATATTCCGAAAAACCGGAAGAACAACCTAAAACCTGAAATATAATAAATCCATAAAAGTCCGGCGCAGATAGATATACACACCTATCGATACCCCAAGACACAAAGCGCCGATGATGCATCCGGCCAGTGCCGTTCCGAAGCCGATATTGATCATCGGAGTATGTGTTTCGGCTTTGCGTTTTACCGCTGCTTTCATGCAAAAAGCGGGAATCGCAAATGCAACGGCAATTCCCGAAAGAACCGGTATCGCAAGTATGCTTTCCAGTGTGCTCCGGAAATTGAAAAAGACGCTGAACAAATCCTGCACGGCTTCGACGACGTGATGAATCACGACGAAGAAATTAATCAAGGCAATCGTCGCAAAAACCGACGATGTTACACCTAAGATCAATCCCGTGATTTCCAGTCCCATCCGGCGTCCGCCGTTTGGCATTCCCTCGTAATATTCCGGGTAGTATCCGTACTGCACAGAGGAATACTGCGGTACATTATACTGCTGTTCCGGATAGGAATACTGCGGTACACCGTACTGCTGATCCGGATAGGAATACTGCGGTACACTGTACTGCGAATCCGGGTACTGCTGTGGCTCCGGCTCTGTATAATTCGTCTGCATGCCGTCCATAAACTGCTCCTTATAAGTACATGAACTACCTGTACTTTAGCACCTATTATACGAAAAATCAAACGTGCCGTCTTACATGATTGAAAAGACGGAAATGACGCTAAATAAAAGCCCCAGCGCACTGATTGCCAGCGATGGAATGGCCATACCGAATGCGGCTTTGATTTTACCTGTAATCACATCCGCTTTGTGGTATACAAGGCCTCTTAAAACGATGGCTGTAATCGCGCATGCCACATTGATGATGCCAAGCACAATACCTACGGTGATGATCTCAATATCTTCTGTGTAGGTATAGGATGAATACGTCGTATATGTACGTGCCCTGTGACGGTTATAAGAGCTTGCCGCACCGATGCTAGCGAATCCGAAAATGAGTGTAATCAGGCATAAAGTAACCGAAACAATCGCCAGAACCAGGCCCACGACTTCCATTGCCGTGCATCTTTTGCCGTTTGTGGTATCATACTGCGGATACCTAGCCGGACCGTTTTGGAATGCATAGGTAGGTACCGTAAAACCGGGCTGAACCGGCTGTGAATACTCATACGGATTCGGCTGCGCATATCCGGGCTGCATGTATCCGGACTGACCCATATAGCCGGTCTGGTCCATATACCCGGACTGATCCATGTAACCGGGCTGATCCATGTAACCGGGCTGTCCCGTGTAACCGGACTGAGCCGCATAGGGCACTCCCGTCTGCTGCATGAAAGGCTGCCCTGGCTGACCTACATTATTCTGCATGTAAGGCTGCTGCATATTGTTCATCTGATCAAATCCGTTATCCATAATCCGGTTTTCCCCCTTCTTACTGCCGTTTCGGCATTTCCATTCCTTTTAATATCCTACATCTGTCGTCCGGTTTCCTTGCAGATAAAACGCCAGGAATCCTTACACATTCTTTCCAGATCAAATTTCGCTTCCCAGCCGAGTTCCGCTTTGGCTTTGGCCGGATTTGCATAACACTGGGCAACATCACCCGGGCGGCGGGGCTTAATCCGGTACGGCACTTTGACGCCGTTGGCCGCCTCAAATGCTTTTACGATATCCAGAACGGAATATCCCTTTCCGGTTCCCAGGTTGTAGATATGCACACCTTTCTCACCCGTTGCCTTCGGAAGAGCTGCCACATGGCCGAGCGCAAGGTCGCTTACATGAATATAATCCCTGACGCCGGTTCCGTCGGGTGTATCGTAATCATTTCCGAAAACACCAAGCTCCGGAAGCTTACCGACAGCCACCTGCATGATATAAGGCATCAGATTGTTCGGAATTCCGTTCGGAGATTCGCCGATCAAACCACTCTCATGTGCTCCGATGGGGTTAAAGTAGCGAAGCAGTACCACGCTCCAGTCCGGATCGGATACGGTAAGGTCCGTTAAAATCTCCTCGAGCATTAACTTGGTCCTACCGTACGGATTGGTTGCGCCCAGAGGAAAATCCTCGGTAATCGGCACACTCTTGGGTACGCCGTAAACTGTTGCGGAAGAAGAAAAGATGATGCTTTTGCATCCGTACTCCTTCATCATCTCCAGAAGGTTGAAGGTTCCGCTTAGATTGTTCTCATAATACATAAGCGGCTTGGCCACGGACTCACCCACGGCCTTCAGACCTGCGAAATGGATCACCGAATCAAATTTGTTTTCTTCGAAGATCGGACGAAGCTCTTCCTTCACCGTCATGTCTGCTTTATAAAATTTCGGCCGGACATTTGTGATCTTTTCAATTTTGTCCAACGCCTCTTCTTTGGAATTGTAAAGGTTATCAAAAATGACTACCTCGTGACCTGCATTGATCAGCTCGACGCAGGTATGCGAACCGATATAACCGGTTCCTCCGCTGACTAAAATCTTCATTTTCGTCCTCCTTTTTTCTTGACTTTGTAGGTCAATGAGTATTGATATTTGGTGCTGCTTAAGCATTTGTTACACTTATTAAATCATGTTTTAATATTTTCTACTCTACCGTGGCTGAAATTCCGGTTACCGCTCCGGCCGTCTTAACAATAAGTCCGACATCCGAAACCGTTGCTCCGGAAGCAACCGTTGAATTGTAGGATTCGGGGGTAATCGTAATCACATTTCCGGATACGGAAGACTTTCCTCCCCAGATATTATCCACACTCGGAGAGGTGCCCATATCCAGTTTCACGGTCCAGGTATCCCGATTTGTCGTTCCGCTGTTCGTAATCTTAACGGAAAGCTGCGTGCAGACCGCACCGCTTTCGTTCCAGGTATTGTCTGCGGATACGGAAACGGAAAGATTTCCGTTCGCGCTGACTTTAACCGTAGGGCCCTGCGGATTGTTTCCGCCGTCGGTAGTGCTGCCCTGCGCTTTTACACTGGGAGCCTTGCCCTTGCCTAAATTGGATCCCTGGTCGGAATGCGTATTAAAGACCGATACCAGCCATTTGCCGGATTCGGACAACTCCTCGTAACTCCAGCCGGCCGTTTTGTTGCAGGAGGCGGAAATCAGCGATGAGGATTCGTTTTTGTTGGATAAATTCCATGCCACGAATCCGATACCGTACTGATCCAGCAGTTTAATCCAGGTATTGGCCTCGGAAACATTATTGTTTCCGTTACCGGATGCATCACAGATGGAAAACTCGGAGATCAGCACAGGGAATCCCGCATCCTCAGCGGTCTTTACCTTGTTCCGGATATTGTCCTTATGTGTATCCGCATAGAAATGAACAGCATATACGATATTTTTCTGGTTTTTAATCGGATCCTTGATGGCAACGTCCACATCCTGGGACCAGGTGGGTGTTCCAACTATGATAATCGCATCGGGCGCATTTGCGCGAATCACGGGAATGATCTCCTCGGCATACGATTTTACACTTGCCCAGCTCGTTCCTCCGTTCGGCTCGTTGCAGATTTCGTAAATCACGTTTTTGTTCTGTGCATATTTCTTTGACATTTCCGCAAAGAATGCCTTGGCCTCGTCCTTGTATACATTCGGATCAAGGTCATGCAGGATATGCCAGTCGATGATGGCATACATACCCGCATTGGTGCAGTAATCCACACCGTTGGTTACCAGTTTCTTTAAATTGTCTTTGTTACCGCCGGTACAGTATCCCTCTCCCTCTGCGGTATACATTGCAAGACGAAGGGTATTGGCTCCGAAATCATCGCGGAGCGAATAAACGGCATCCTGGTTTACGTACTGAGGAAACCAGCCGAGACCATGTGTGCTGACACCGCAGATCTGGAATGCTTTTCCGTTCTCATCCACGATATGATTGCCCGAAACGGCAAGTGCCCCGTGCAGTTCAAGAGGTGTTTTGCCGGTTTTTTCTTCCTCGGCAACTTCCGTCGTCTGTTCGGAAGCTTCTTCGGAAACTTCTTCGGATTTCACTTCGCTCTGAGGCTCCGTTTCGGAGGTTTCTTTCACTTCTTCGGAGAATTCCTCGGATGAGCGTATCACTTCGGAAACAACCTGGGGTGTTTTTGTATTCTTCTTTTTCTGCGAAATAATGAAAACAACCACAACGGCCGTCATCAGCAGAATGACCGCTGCGATATAGATTATCATACGGATCACCTTCGGGTCGAATTTCTTTGCAGGCTTCTTTGAATTATCCGTATTCTCCGTATCTGTGGTATTGTTGGTATTCTTTTCTTCGCTCAAAACATGCCTCTTTCCGACTTGAATCTAATTGCTATTCTGCGCCTTCTTTGCCGCCTCTTCTTCCTCACGAATCCGGTCCAGCTCTTTAATGGCTTCTTCGGTTTTCTTTCTGTGACCTTTTC
Source organism: Lachnospiraceae bacterium UBA3804 (assembly GCA_002368665.1). Classification (GTDB taxonomy): domain Bacteria; phylum Bacillota; class Clostridia; order Lachnospirales; family Lachnospiraceae; genus UBA3766. The sequence goes on along the minus strand of DFEK01000006.1, from coordinate 67,752 downwards.
CGAAAAGGTTTCTGACTTTGCCTTCGGTTCCGTCCTTAATATGCACAATATTCTCCCTGTGCTTCAGAATGATCACCAGACTTGCGATCGCAAGAATGATCGCGCCTGCCAGGTCATCACGCCAGAAATAAAAGAATAACGGCGCCGACAGGGCAGTGATAAAGGTTCCGACAACCAGATAGTTTGTGATAAATGCAAGGGATATGATAACGACCGCAAGCACAACCGCAAACGGAAAGCACAGTCCCGCCACGGAACCGATAAAGGTTGCAAATCCTTTTCCGCCACGGAATTTTAAATAAAACGGAAAAATATGTCCGAGCGTAACGCTAGTTGCAGCCACATATGCGATTGCCGGAAGATCCGGTGCGAAGAAACGGGTCAGGAGCACTGCTCCAATGCCCTTTGCAATATCCACCACACCTACCAAAAGTCCGAATTTCCAACCCAAAACCACAGTCGTATTGGATGCACCGAGGTTACGGGTAGCCGTTTTCTTTAAGTCGACTTTTTTAATCCTACTAACCACGTAGGACGTCGAAAAACTTCCCATGAGGTATGCGACCAGCGCCACCACTAGATAGGGAATAAACGTAAGCATGCTTTACTCCTCCTGGTTACGGTAATCCGTAACTCGTTTGGTCTTCTTCTCGCTTCGGGGCAGTGTTCCCACGGGAACGATCGTAACTCTCGGAGTTACGCCGACATAGGTCTTAAATACATATGCGATATTCTTCGCCATATCCTCGAAACGGACTCTTCCTTCTCCTTCGACGGTAAGCAAGAAGACGTCACAGTTTTTGTCATCTTCGTGTGCAAGGGTAACGCGGTATTCGCTGGTTGCACCGTCCACCTTGGCAAGCATCTCCTCCACCTGGCTCGGGAACATGTTTACGCCGTGGATCTTAAACATATCGTCGCTTCTTCCCTTGATAACATCCAGTCTCGGATATTTGCATCCGCACTTGCACTCTCCGGGAACGATACGGGACATATCGTGCGTACGGAAACGAAGCAACGGAGCTCCTTCTTTCACCAAAGTGGTGATTACGATCTCCCCTTCTTCACCGTCGGGAACGTTCTCACCGGTGACCGGATCGATGATTTCAATGTAAAGATAATCGTCAAAGCAGTGCATTGCACGCTCTCCGGGGCAGTTGATGCCGATACCGGGGCCGTAGATTTCGGTTAATCCGTAAATATCGAACAGTTCGATGCCAAGACCGTCATGAATGGTCTGACGCATTTTATCGCTCCATCTCTCGGACCCGATCACGCCCTTGGTTAAATGGATCTGGTCACGGATGCCCCTTCTGTTGATCTCTTCGGAAAGAAGAAGCGCATACGAAGAGGTTGCGCAAAGAACGGTGCTCTTTAAATCGATCATCATCTGAATCTGTTTCTCGGTATTACCGGGGCCCATGGGTACTGCCATGGCTCCCAGACGCTCACAGCCGGCCTGAAACCCGATGCCGGCCGTCCAGAGGCCGTAGCCCGGTGTAATATGAATACGGTCTTTATTGGTGATGCCTGCCATTCTGTAGCAGCGCTCAAACATGATGGCCCAGTCTTCCACATCCTTTTTGGTGTAAGGGATGATAACCGGTTTGCCCGTGGTTCCCGAAGATGAATGGATACGTACGACCTCCTCGTCCGGAACGGCCTGGATGCCGAGAGGATATGCATTTCTTAAGTCCTCCTTGGAAGAAAAGGGAATCTTATAGAAATCTTCTTCGGAATTGATTTCCGTAAGGCCCATTTCACGATACATTTTGCCGTAGTAGGAATCACCTGCCACAAGGCGTTTCACCTGTTTGTCAATTAACTGAAGCTGCTCTTTGCTGGGTTTCATACTGTACTCCTTAATATGATTTATTGCGTTTATCTTCGATTTCCTTTTTCAGGGCATTAATCTGTTCCACTTCTTCGACGGTAAGCTTTCTTTGCAGGATCTCCTCTTTACCCTCTGCAAGCGCCGGATTCTTTTCTTTCTCTTCCGCGCCCGCCTGCAGGCCTGCTTTAAATGCCTCGATATTTTTATCGACAAATGCCGCTTTCACGGTGGAACGGATGGTATCCAACATGTCTTCTTCGGTAAAATCGATAAGACCTGCACCCTGTGCCACACCGAGAACCGCCACATTGAAGAACTTGGTGCTGCCCAAAGACTCGCATAATGCGCCGTCGTTTACCATGATACATTTGTCTATTGTACTACGTAAGTAGGCGATCATTTCCGTTCCCGTATATCCGGAAGGATTCAGGGATTCGGTAACGGGAAGGATCACGGATGTATTAACGATCAGTGCTCCGTTTTCCTTCAAATACGGCAGATTTCTGACAGCTTCCGACGGTTCGAACGCTATGATCAAATCCGCGCAGGACTTTGGAATCAGGGGTGAATACACATCATCACCGATCCGCACATGACTCGTAACAGGGCCGCCTCTTTGTGCCATACCGATGGTTTCCGCGGAATGAACCGTCCGGTCCGCTCTTCCGGCCGCTGCCGCAAGTAGCTTGGAAGCAAGCACCGTTCCCTGTCCTCCGACACCGCAAAGTAAGATATTATAGGACATCAGTGCACCTCCTTTTCGATTGCGCCCACCGGGCAAACCTGTGCGCAAAGCGTACAACCGGTGCACATCGCGGAATCTATGGTTACTGCCCCGTCAACAATACTGATTGCCGGACAGCCGATTTCACGAATACAGCTTTGGCAGCCGATGCAGTTTTCGTTAATCCTGCATTCTGCTTCCTTCTTAACGATCGCTACACAAGGGGACTTAAAGATGATTGCTTTTACGCCCTTGCACTCCGCACATTCCGAAACAGCCTTCTTAGCCGCCTCCAAATCCAGAGGATTAACGGTCAGTACTTTCTCTATGCCCATACCGCGTAAAACTCCCTCAATGGGAATTTTATTCACAACATCACCCATCATATTGATTCCGGTTCCCGGATGAGGCTGATGGCCGGTCATTGCGGTCGTGGAATTATCCAATACGCAGAGAATCAGATCCGCGTTGTTGTAAATTGCATTGGCTACACCCGTCATGCCGGAAGCGAAGAAGGTCGAATCCCCGACAAATGCGAAATTCACGCAATCCTCATCCGTCCAGTGAAGGCCCTGCGCCATGGTGATTCCGGCGCCCATGCAAAGGCAGGTATCCACCATATCGAGCGGCATCGCATTACCAAGGGTATAACATCCGATATCTCCGGAGAAATTGGCTTTCTTCCCCTTCATTGCCTTCTTAACCGCATAGAAACTTGCTCTGTGCGGGCAGCCTGCGCAAAGAACCGGCGGCCGCATCGGCGGCTTAGGAACATTCACGGCACTCTCATTTCCGAGCAACTGGCCTTTGATCTGTTCGATTTTATGAATAAATTCCTCGTCTTTCGGACTGACTTCTTTCAGGAAAACACCGATTGCTTCGGCAACATCTTCCGAGGTATTCTCTCCCGCAAGAGGAGAATTTCCGGTATGTTTGCCGAGTACACGGTAGGTAAGATGGTGCTTGCCCGCAAGTAACAGAAGTTCCTCTTCCAGGTACGGGAAAAGTTCCTCGCAAACGAGTACTTCTTCCACTCCTTTCAGCGCATCCAGAAGGAATTTCTCCGGAAGCGGATGCGGCGTGGCAACATGAATGAGTTTGACATCGGTTCTCTTTTGCAGATACTCCTTGGCATATGCATAGCTTACACCACCTGCCACGATGGCTTTTTTACAGCCTTCGTCTCCGGCAACCGTATTACATTTGTAGTTTGAAAAATCATCCCCGATCTGCGGATTTCGCTTCTCGATCATTTCATGATTCATTCGGGACAGACGCGGGAAAATGACAAATCGTTTGGAATTCTTGACAAAGCCTGGAATTTCCTTCGGTTTAACGGTTTCATCATATTCAATATTCGCATATGCATGATCAATTCTGGTGGTCGGGCGGAAAAGCACCGGCGTTTTGTATTTCTCGGAATACTCAAACGCATCCTGAATCATCTGATATGCTTCCTCGACGCTACTTGGATCGAATACCGGAATTCTGCAGTATTTGGCAAACAGTCTGGTATCCTGCTCCGTCTGCGAGGAGATCGGTCCGGGATCGTCGGCCGAAACCACAACCAGGCCGCCTTCTACTCCGACATACGCAAGTGACATCAACGCATCGCTTGCTACGTTCAGCCCCATCATTTTCATGGTGACCATGCATCTTGCTCCTGCATAGGAAGCACCTGCTGCCACCTCCATGGCTGCTTTTTCATTGATGGACCATTCTACGTGGATGGCCTTATCGGGATTATGCTTTGCAACGGTCTCGATGATCTCCGAGGAAGGGGTTCCCGGATATCCGCAGACCACATTTACTCCTGCGGCAATTGCACCAAGGGCGATGGCCGCATTTCCCATCACATACTCTTTTTTCATCATTTGCTCCAAAATTTCGTAAAGTAGGCCTTTCAAGCCAAAGTATATTATATCACAGTTGCGACAAATAACATAGTTCGGATACGAAATACGGCGGATGGAAACCTTTCGTCTCCTCTCCGCCGAAATCTGCTTTCCTGTTTGCGCAAGTCCGCGTATTTATGCCATAATCGCCGTCTTTACCGCCTTTGTAAATTCACCGATCATTTCCGGTGCATTCTTTCCTTCCTTTTCCAGGATGCGGATGATCGCGGAACCGATGATGGCACCGTCGGAAATGCCGGCCATTTTGGCTGCCTGCTCCGGACCCGAAATTCCGAAACCGATGGCGCAGGGTGTATCGGTATTGGCACGGATAACGGACACGATCTTCGGTAAATCCGTTGTAATCTCGCTTCTCATGCCGGTTACACCAAGGCTTGATACCACATAGATGAATCCTGTGGCTTCCTTTGCGATCATGGCGATCCGGTCTTCGGAAGTCGGTGCCACGAAGGAGATCAGATCCACGCCGCAAGCCTTGCAAAGCGGCAGGAATTCTTCTTTTTCCTCATACGGAAGATCCGGGAGGATCAGTCCGTCGATTCCGATTTCCTTACAGGTGTTTATAAATTTCTCCGCATCGTAAGAATATACAACATTGGCATATGTCATGAAGCAGAGTGCGATATCCGTTTCCCTGCGGATTTCCCTGACCAGATCAAACACTTTATCCGTGGTGACTCCGCCGGAGAGAGCTCGCAGATTGGCGCCCTGAATGACAGGACCTTCCGCCGTCGGATCGGAGAAGGGAATTCCGAGTTCCACAATATCCGCACCGTTTGCCGCCATCTCAAGAACGGCTTTTTTGGTGGTTACCAGATCCGGATCCCCGCAGGTAATGAAGGGGATAAATACTTTTCCGTTTGCAAATGCATTCTTAATTCTGCTCATTATTCGTAAATCTCCTCTCCTCTGTATCTTGCGATGGCTGCGCAGTCCTTATCGCCGCGCCCCGAAACTGTAATGACGATGATTTTATCTTTCTCCATTGTGGGTGCAATCTTCATGGCATGTGCAACTGCATGTGCGGACTCGATGGCGGGAATGATGCCCTCGGTCTTTGCCAGATATTCAAATGCCTGTACGGCTTCCTCGTCGGTGATTGCCACATATTCCGCACGGTGAATATCATGAAGGTATGCGTGTTCCGGTCCGATTCCCGGATAATCAAGGCCTGCGGAGATCGAATATACCGGTGCGATCTGTCCGAACTGATCCTGGCAAAAATACGACTTCATACCATGGAAAATTCCCAGCCTTCCGGTATTGATGGTTGCCGCCGTTTCAAAAGTGTCGATTCCTCTTCCGGCTGCCTCACATCCGATCAAAGCCACTTCTTTGTCTTCAATAAAATGATAGAAACTTCCGATCGCATTGGATCCGCCGCCGACGCAGGCAATGACCGCATCGGGAAGTCTTCCTTCCGCCTCAAGCATCTGTTCTTTAATCTCCTTGGAGATAACCGCCTGGAAATCACGTACGATGGTAGGGAACGGATGCGGTCCCATAACGGAACCCAGACAGTAATGCGTATCTTCGATCCGGTTCGTCCACTCACGCATTGCCTCGGATACCGCATCCTTCAGGGTTGCGGTTCCGCTTTTGACCGGAATGACTTCCGCGCCGAGAAGGCGCATTCTGTATACATTAAGCGCCTGGCGCTTCGTATCTTCCTCGCCCATGAAGACCACACATTCCATACCCATAAGTGCCGCCGCCGTTGCGGTTGCAACGCCGTGCTGGCCGGCTCCGGTTTCCGCAATGAGTCTGGTTTTGCCCATTTTCTTTGCAAGGAGTGCCTGTCCGAGTACGTTGTTGATCTTATGTGCTCCGGTATGATTTAAGTCTTCACGCTTTAAATAAATCTTCGCACCGCCCAAATCCTCGGTCATTTTCTTTGCGTAATATAATCTGGACGGACGATTTGCATATTCGTTAAAAAGCTTCGACAGTTCCTCGTTAAACTCCGGATCGTTTTTATAATGATTGTATGCTTCCTCGAGCTCGATCACGGCATTCATCAGGGTTTCCGGGATATACTGTCCGCCGTGTATTCCGAATCTTCCGTTTGGATTTGTCATGGTGTTTCCTCCTTATCTGCCTGCATAACTTCCTGCATAAATTTCTGCATCTTGACCGGATCTTTCCGGCCGTCTGTTTCGATTCCCGAACTGACATCCAGTGCATACGGATGGTAAGCATCTATCGCTTCTTTGGCATTCTCCGGGCTTAGTCCGCCTGCCAGGAAATACGGCCGGGTCACTTTCGTTAAGATCTCCCAGGAAAAACTCGCTCCCGATCCCGTACCGGAATCCAGTAAAACGAAATCCGCAGCGGATGCATTTGCCTCGTCGATCTTTGTTTCATCCTTTACGACAAAAGCCTGTATAACGGGGATTTGTGTAACGGATTTCAGGCTTCGGATGTATTCTCCATCCTCCGACCCGTGTAGTTGGATATAATCCAGTCCGCATGCGTTTGCCGTATCTGCCACGAAATGTACATCCTGATTTAAGAAAACTCCAACCGTTTGAATTCGTTCATCGAGCTTACTCTTCATCTCTCTTACCGCTTCGGCACTTACCGTACGCCTGCGGTTTTCGGCAAAGATAAAACCGACGAAATCCGGCTTGACCGCATTGGCCGTAAGAATATCTTCCGGACGCATCATTCCGCACATTTTTACTTTTGTGCCTTGTTTTTCCATACTCACTCCCGCTTACGGATTACCCCTTCAGTTCCTTTAACTTTTCGGTCTTATCGGCTGCGCGCATCATGGTCTCTCCAATCAATACCGCATCCACTCCGATCTCCTTAAGTGCCCTGATATCTTCCGCAGTTTTGACACCGCTTTCCGAAACAAAAATGACATCCTTCGGGATCAGCGCACGTAACCTTCTGCTGTTTTCGTTGCTGACGGAGAAATCCTTCAGGTTACGGTTATTGACACCGATGATCTTTGCCCCGACGGAAAGAGCGAGTTTGACTTCCTCTTCGTCATGTGCTTCCACCAGTGCACTAAGACCGAGAGTATCACAAATCTGCATATAATTCTTCAAAGTTTTCTCATCCAGAATCGCACAGATGAGAAGGACCGCACTTGCACCGAGAAGTCTTGCTTCATAGATCATATATTCATCCACCGTAAAATCCTTGCGAAGGCAGGGTATGTTTACGGCACCTGCGATTTCCTCGAGATATTTTTTATCTCCCAGGAAATACTTCGGCTCGGTCAGCACGGAAATGGCATCCGCGCCTGCTTTTTCGTATGCTTTGGCGATGTTTAAATAATCGAAATCCGGTTCGATCAGGCCCTTCGAGGGAGATGCTTTCTTGCATTCGCAAATGAATGCAATGTCCGGATTGGCGCGAAGCGCACGGCTCAGTGCAAAATCTTTCGCGGGAAGGGATAACGCCAGGTCTTTTACCTTGGATAGGGAAACGATTTCCTTCTCCTTCTCCACTCTGATATGTGTATCCGCTGCAATTTGCTCCAAAATATTCATCGGTTGCTGACCTCAATAAATTTCTCCAGTAACTGCATAGCCTTGCCGGAATCGATGAGCTCGGCTGCCAGTTCAACGCCTTCTTTAAAGCTTTCTGCCTTGTCATTGATGTAGAGTGCTGCGCCTGCGTTAAGCAGTACGGCGTCTCTCTTCGGTCCCTTTGCTCCGTTTAAAATATCGCGCGTAATCTGTGCGTTTTCTTCGGGAGTGCCGCCCTTTAAATCTTCTTTGGTGCAGCGACTAAATCCGAATTCTTCCGGAGTGATCGTATAATATTTAAACCATCCGTCCTTGAATTCGCAGATGCTGGTCGGTGCACTTAAGGAAATCTCATCGAGTTTTTCCTGACCGTATACAACCATTCCGCGCTCCACGCCCAAGTTGATCAGTACCTGTGCCAGAGGCTCTACCAGATATTCATCGTATACACCGAGTAAATATCTCTTCGGAGAAGCCGGATTGGTAAGCGGTCCGAGGATATTAAATACGGTACGGAATCCCAGCTCTCTGCGGATGGCTCCGACATATTTCATCGAAGAATGATATTTCTGTGCGAAGAAGAAGCAAATGCCGACTTCATTTAAAAGTTCCACACATTTCGCGGGATCCTGGTCGATGTTAACTCCCAGTGCTTCGAGGCAGTCAGCCGTTCCGCAAAGGGAAGATGCTGCGCGGTTTCCGTGCTTGCTAACCTTGACACCGCCTGCTGCCGCAACAATGGCGGAAGTGGTGGAAATATTGAAGCTGTGTGCGTTGTCTCCGCCGGTGCCGACAATTTCAAAAATATCCAGATCGGTTTCCACCTTGGTTGCATGATCTCTCATGGCTGCGGCACAACCTGCGATCTCATCGGTCGTCTCCGCCTTGGCGGATTTGGTGGAAAGGGCGGAAAGGAAGGCCGCATTCTGCGTCTGTGAAGTCTCTCCGCTCATAATCTCATTCATAACCGCATATGCTTCATCATACGTTAAATCTTCTTTGTTTACAATCTTTACAATGGCTTCCTTAATCATGATGTTTTGCCTCCTTTAAAAAGTTCTGAATCATTGTTTTACCTTCGGGTGTCAAAATCGATTCCGGATGAAACTGCAATCCGTAGATCGGATATTCTTTATGCTGTACCGCCATAATCTCGCCCTCCGTTGTCAGGGCCGTAATCTCTAAGCATTCCGGTAAAGTTTTCTCATCGGCTGCCAGAGAATGGTACCTTGCCACTTCGAATTCGTCGGGGATTCCGTCGAAGATCGGACAATTAGCGGTTTTGCGTACAACGGATGTTTTCCCGTGCATCAGCCTGCTCGCATATGTTACAACTCCGCCGAAGGCTTCGCAGATTCCCTGGTGCCCTAAGCAGATGCCCAGGGTCGGGATTTTCTTTCCGAGTCTGAGTGCCACTTCTTCAATGACACCTGCCTCTTTCGGTCTGCCGGGTCCCGGCGATAATACAATGCCGTCGGGGTTTAATTTCTCAATTTCTTCCACCGTAAGTTCATCGTTGCGGATGACTTTGATGTCTGTTTCGAATTCTCCCAAATACTGGTATAGGTTATAGGAGAAGCTGTCGTAGTTATCGATTAAAAGTATCATTCTTCCTCCTCCCCTGCGGCCTGCAGTGCATTTAAAACGGCTCTTGCTTTATTTAAACATTCCTGATATTCGGTCTCCGGTACGGAGTCTGCGACGATTCCCGCGCCGCTTCGGATGAAGACCCTGCCGTTCTTTTTATAAGCGATCCTGATGGCGATGCAGGTATCCATGTTTCCGGAAAAATCGATGTATCCGATCGCGCCTCCGTAAATACCTCGTTTGTTGTTTTCCAGTTCTCCGATCAGCTGGCAGGCTCTGATCTTGGGCGCTCCCGATAAAGTTCCTGCGGGAAGGACTGCGGAAATGGCATCCAGTGCATCCTTATCATCCCTGATTTCACCCCTTACCGTGGATCCGATATGCATTACGTGGGAATAATGCTCCACACTTCTTAATTTCTCCACGGATACGGTTCCGAATTTACTGATCCGTCCGAGGTCGTTTCTTCCAAGATCCACGAGCATGTTATGCTCGGCCAGTTCTTTTTCATCTTTTAAAAGTTCACGCTCGAGTGCTTCGTCCTCTTCTTTGGATCTGCCTCTCGGTCTGGTGCCCGCCAGGGGGAATGTGTGAAGGACTCCGTCTTCGAGTTTCACCAGAGTCTCCGGTGATGCGCCCGCTACTTCCACGTCGGTTCCGGAGAAGTAGAACATGTACGGCGAAGGATTGATGGTGCGCAATCTTCTGTAAGTTTCAAAAAGGCTTCCTTCGAACGGAGCGCTTAAACGGTTGGATAAAACAATCTGGAAAATATCGCCCTCTTTGATGTAGTGCTTTCCTTTTTCCACCATTGCGCAATACTCTTCTTTGCCGAACAGCGCTTCCACCTCACCGGTAATGCGTCCGGGCTTTTCTTCTTTCTTGGTGCCGGTCTTTAAGAGTTTCGCCATCTGCTCAAGTTCCATTTTGGCTTTGTTATATGCTGTTTCCGGATTCTTAAGGGAAACATTTGCGATTAAGATGATCTTCTGGGTGACGTTGTCAAATGCAATGACTTTGTCAAAAAGCATCAGATCCACATCTTTGAATTTCTCCGCATCCATTACGCTACACTCTACGGTAGGCTCGGCGTATTTGAGGTAATCATAGGCAAAATAGCCGACGAGCCCACCGTGGAAAGGAGGAAGTGTATCTATTTTCGGACTTTTATATTCCGCAAGGATTTGTCTGATTACGGTGGAAGGATCAGCACCTTCCATAACGATGTCACCGGCCTTTAATTTGCCGTCGATGCAGGTGATCTCCATCTTCGGATCATATCCCAGGAAGGTAAATCTGCCCCAGACTTCGCTGGCCTTTGCCGATTCAAGCATGTAGCAGTGCGTTGAGACGTTTTTTAAGATTCTCATGCATTCGATCGGCGTGATGAAATCCGATAAAATCTCACTGCTTACAGGTACGACGGAGTATTCCTTCGTCTCGGCAAATCTCTTTACATCTTCCAGTGTCGGTGTGATTTTCATGGCTTATCCCTCCATATTCAGTGTGCAAATTGCAATAAAAAAGTCCTCGACAGAGTCTGACTCTGTCAAGGACGAATGTGTGCTTTCATCACCTATCCGCGGTGCCACCTTGATTCACGGTTTGACCCGTGCGCTTTACAGGATACCTTCATATCCCAGGCAACTAACGTATGCCTCACGTTGCAGAATACTCTGTAATTGCTTACATTTGACTGCACCCTCCGCGGTCCATTTGACAAACTGTTTCGTGCTCACTTCTCAGCGCCGTGAACTCTCTGTATCGGCATACCTGCCTTTATCTCCGCTTCATCGGTTTAAATTATTAAACTACAATGGAATTTAGCAAATTTTAATTCTTTTGTCAATAGTCTGTATCAGATTCTTTTCGATACAGGATTATCGTCAGTGCAACGAATACCGCTACCATGACACCGAAAACTGCTTCTGCAATATATGTGTTGTATAATTTGGAGACGATTACAACGACTCCGTCAAACAGTGCATGCAGTAAAATTGCGGTAATCAGAAGAATCGGCTTCTTTCCTCTTGCCGCCCGGTATACCAGGTAAGAAAGGCAGATCTGAAGGGCGATTGCAAGGGTTCTTTCGATGGCACTTAAGAAAAAGTCTCCGCTCGGTGTGGTCCATAATGCGGAAATCTGGCTTAAGCCCAGTTCTTTTTCGGCATCGGACATCGTTGCAAACATGCTGTAAATACTTCCTGAATTGATCATTGCCGCAACAATGAGATTCGATACCATGGTTACACCAACCAGCAGAATGGCTTCCGCTCCGCCGTGTCCGACACCGTACATTAAAGCGTTTTCCTTGCGAAGGTGCTTTTTCATCAGCGTTTTCATCGCAATGAAACGTCCGATTTCCTCAAACACACCTGCTGCCAGTCCGCCATATAATGCGTACAGAAGAAGGTTTCCGGTAATCGTATCCCCCGTTGCGCTAAGGATGATCCGCTTTACGATGGATTCCAGGATCAGGGCAAATACAATCATGACTCCCGCGCCGATAAAAAGCGACGGAATCCACGCCTTGGTCTTTTTCCTGATAATGATTGCCAATACAATCGGAAGCAGAATCGAAACCAGCCCGGCCACAACCATTCCAACAATTGATAATCCGGGCACCTGCCCGATTTGAAGTTCTTCCATAATACCCTCCTGAATTCTCCTACGAAGGTTATTATATCATCTTTTTATGTTTGTGTCTGTTTCTTTGATAAATGCTTTATTCATTCCAAAAACCCCGCATCTCCATATCCGGAAATGCGGGGTTTTGAATTTCTAAATCATTTTTATTGTTGGGTAAAAACTATACAATACCCTGTGCCTTCATAGCGTCAGCTACTTTTAAGAAGCCTGCGATGTTTGCACCTGCAACATAGTCGCCTTCCTTGCCGTACTTCTTAGCAGCATCGTCAAGATTGTGGAAGATGTTAACCATGATCTGCTTTAACTTAGCGTCTACTTCTTCGAAGGTCCAGGAAAGTCTCTCGGAGTTCTGGCTCATCTCAAGTGCGGAAGTAGCTACACCACCTGCATTAGCAGCCTTGCCGGGAACGAAGAGAACTTTGTTCTGCTGGATGTACTGGGTAGCTTCCAAAGTGGTAGGCATGTTAGCGCCTTCGCAAACAGCGATTACGCCGTTGGCAACAAGTGCCTTTGCATCATCGAGGTTAAGTTCGTTCTGGGTTGCGCAGGGAAGTGCGATATCAACCTTAACGCTCCACTGATTGGTACCCTCGGTAGCCTTGTCATGATACTGAGCGGAAGGTCTCTTTGCAGCGTACTCGGTAAGACGTGCACGGTTAACTTCCTTAACTTCCTTAAGAAGTGCAACATCGATTCCTTCGGGATCATATACCCAACCGGTGGAATCGGAGCAGGTAACAGGCTTAGCACCTAACTGCTGTGCCTTCTGAATAGCATAGATGGCAACGTTTCCGGAACCGGATACCGCACAGGTCTTGCCTGCTATATCGATGCCGTTGGATTTTAACATTTCCTGCGTCATATAAAGAAGTCCGTAACCGGTAGCTTCGGTTCTTGCCAGAGATCCGCCGTAGGAAAGGCCTTTTCCGGTAAGAACTCCTTCATAAAGTCCGGTCAGTCTCTTGTACTGTCCGTACATGAAACCGATCTCTCTTGCGCCGGTTCCGATGTCACCTGCGGGAACGTCGGTATCTGCGCCGATATATTTGTGAAGCTCAGTCATAAAGCTCTGGCAGAATGCCATAACTTCTCTGTCGGATTTGCCCTTGGGATCGAAATCGGAACCACCCTTACCGCCGCCGATGGGAAGGCCGGTTAAGGAGTTTTTGAAGATCTGCTCAAATCCTAAGAATTTAATGATGCCAAGGTTTACGGAAGGATGAAGTCTTAAACCTCCCTTGTAAGGTCCGATTGCGGAATTGAACTGAACTCGGAATGCATTGTTTACCTGCACCTGTCCCTTATCATCAACCCAGGGAACGCGGAAAAGGATCTGTCTTTCCGGTGTTACAAGTCTTTCCAGTAATGCATCCCTTCTGTACTCTTCTTCGTTTGCTTCGATTACAACGCGAAGGGATTCCAGAACTTCCTTTACTGCCTGATGGAATTCAGGCTGTGCCGGATTCTTTGCTACGACATAATCGTAAATCTCGTCAACATATGACATGGCTTTGTCCTCCTTTTTATTATGCTTCCGCACCCTGAAGACCCCTGCCTTAAGTGATGACGGAAAACTTTATCGCTTTAACCAACTAAAACCACAGAAAATTATAATTCCATTTTTTTTGCATTGCAATAAAAAAGTGAGGAAAATCTTGAAAAATTCATATTTTCCTCACATAAAACCTTAATCGAAATCCTGATACGTACCTTTTCTTTTCAAACGAAGTCTCGACATTTCTCTCTCGATACGCAGACGGCTTTGCTTGAATTCCCTGATACTCTGCTGCCGGAGCATTTCTTCCTGTTCCTCTTCCATGGCCCTTCTTGCACGGTTTTCATCGATCTCTTCCGGCCTCTCCGCCGTGATTGCAAGAATCAGAACCTGATTGTCTTCCATCAGGAATGTTCCGTTACTGATGGCTGCATACTGCTTGCCCTCGTCGGGAACGGTAAATTCCAGAATTCCCGGAACGATGGCCGCAATCGTATTCTGATGGTCCGCAAGGATTCCGTAATGTCCGTCCGAGATGGGCAGAATCAGGGATTCACAGGGACCGTCATAGAATGTTTTTTCCGCTGTCAGAATTTTTAACTCGAATGTTTTCAATCAGATTTCTCCCTTGGAGATCTTCTCTGCCTTTAAGAAGGCATCTTTCAGTGTTCCCACGTTATAGAAAGCAGCTTCGGGAAGGTCATCCACCTTGCCGTCCACAATGGCCTTGAATCCGCGCAGGGTTTCTTTGATCGGCACATACTTTCCTTCCATGCCGGTAAATTTCTCTGCCACGAACATCGGCTGGGATAAAAATCTCTGCGCTTTACGTGCACGCTTAACCGTAAGCTGATCCTCGTCGGAAAGCTCTTCCATACCGAGGATGGCAATGATATCCTGCAGTTCTCTGTACTTCTGTAAAGACTCCTGCACCTTTCTGGCTACTTCGTAATGCTCATCACCGACAAACTCGGGCGCAAGAATTCTCGAAGAGGATTCCAGCGGATCCACCGCGGGGTAAATACCCTGCTCCGCAACCTTACGGGAAAGTACCGTGGTCGCATCCAGGTGGGTAAATGTCGTTGCAGGCGCCGGGTCGGTTAAGTCATCCGCAGGCACATATACAGCCTGAACGGAAGTTACGGAACCGCGTCTCGTGGAAGTAATTCTCTCCTGCAGGGCGCCCATTTCCTCTGCCAGGGTCGGCTGATAACCAACGGCGGAGGGCATACGGCCGAGCAGTGTGGATACCTCGGAACCGGCCTGAACGAAACGGTAAATATTATCAATAAACAAAAGTACGTCTTTTCTTTGTTTGTCACGAAAATACTCTGCCATGGTAAGTCCGGAAAGAGCAACTCGCATACGTACGCCGGGTGCTTCGTTCATCTGTCCGAAAACGAGAGCCGTTTTCTCGGAAACGCCCGACTCCCTCATTTCGTTCCAAAGGTCACATCCTTCTCTCGAACGCTCGCCGACACCGGTGAAAATGGAATACCCGCCGTGCTCCGTTGCAATATTGTGGATCAGCTCCTGGATCAATACGGTCTTACCTACACCCGCACCACCGAAAAGACCGATCTTGCCGCCCTTGGCATAGGGCTCAAGAAGGTCGATGACCTTGATTCCGGTCTCCAGGATCTCAACGCTCGGACGCTGCTGCGCATAAGTAGGTGCTTTTCTGTGAATTTCCCAACGGTCAACATTTTCGGGAATCTCTCCCAGTCCGTCGATCGGCTCACCGAGAACGTTAAACATGCGTCCCAAAGTGGCCTGTCCTACCGGTACCTGAATGGCTTTGCCCGTAGCTTCCACTTCCATGCCTCGGGAGAGGCCTTCGGAACCCGTCAGCATAATACAGCGCACTTCCTTGTTTCCGATGTGCTGTGCAACTTCCATCACACGCTTATGGCCGCCCAAGCTTACCGTAAGCGCTTCCCTGATTCGGGGCATATGCTCTGCGTCAAATCTGACATCGATTACCGATCCTGAAATCTGTGTGATCTTTCCTAACATGGATTATTCTTCCTCTTCCTCTTTTTTCCTGTTCTGTTCGTTGAGCATGCGCATGAGTTCTTTCTGGCGGTCCATCGCCTTTCTCTCGCGCTTACGCTTCATCGCCTTTGCTCCGGCGGAAATCTCCGTAATCTCCTGTGTGATCATGGCCTGTCTCGTGTGGTTGTACTGCACTTTCAGGTCGTTTAAAATTTCCTGTGAATTCCGGTTTGCCGAATCCATGGCATTCATTCGGGCACTTTGCTCGGAAACAAAACTGTCGACCAATGCGCCGTAGACGATACCGAGTACATAACTTTCCACGGTGTTGTCCAACACTTCGCTTAAGTTCGGCATGAACTTAAACGGCGTTTTGACTTTTTTCTCACCCGGAGGGGGCGGAACCTTGAAATCCGCTTTATGGAACGGAAGCAAGCGCATAACCTGGGCTTCCTCCGTGAAACTGTTCTGGTAGTCGGTGAAGATGACATACATCTTCGTGATTTCCCCTTTGTCGTACTTATCCAGCAAAGCCGTGGTGATTTCTCTCGCTCTGTGAAGTGTAGGGTTCTGTGCCGTATAGCGGAAGGACTGCTCGATCGGAATATGATGCGTCGTAAAATAATGACGTCCGCATTCCCCGACCACAAACAAAAGATTATCCTCATGGTCGTTTAACATTTTAACGGCTTCCTTAATAACGTTTTGGTTATAAGCACCCGCCAGACCCTTGTCCGCGGTGATTACCAGATAACCGTAGGTTCCTTCCAGCTCCTCAATGACACCCTTCGGATAAAAATAGCGGCTCGGAACATTCTCATCAATACGGAAGATTCTTTTAATCTCGTGTGTGATCGCATCAAAATAAGGGCGGGTCGCCTCGAAATTTTTACGCGCCTTCCTAAGCTTGGTGGAGGAAATCAGATACATTGCGTTGGTGATCTTTCTGGTATCCTGCACACTCTTTATGCGGTTTTTGATCTCCTTGATGCTGGCCATCTTCCGCTGCTTTCCTTATTTCCGTTTTGCCAGATACTCCGATGCGGTATCTATGATTTCCTTACGCAATTCATCCGAAAGCGTATCGCTTCCGTTGATACGGTCCGATAAATCCGGACGGTTTTTCTTAAAGTAATTTAAAATCTCTTCCGAAACCTTGTTGATTTCCTTCTCCGGAATGGGAATGAACAGTCTGCCAAGCGCGCATACCAGAAGGATTACTTCTTCTGCTCCGCTGTAGGGGCTGTATTGCTTCTGTCTGAGTACACGCATCAGTCCCTTTCCGTAAAGCAGCTGATTCTTGGTGGAATCATCAAGGTCGGACGAAAACTGTGTAAATACTTCCATTTCCCTGAACTGTGCAAGGTCCAGACGCAGGGTACCAGTTGCCTTTTTCATGGCCTTGGTCTGTGCATCACCACCTACACGGGATACGGAAAGTCCGACATTGACCGCCGGACGCTGTCCTTCGAAGAACAGACCGCTCTCTAAGAAAATCTGACCGTCGGTAATGGAAATGATATTCGTGGGAATATATGCGGATACGTCACCGGCCTGGGTTTCCACGATGGGAAGTGCCGTGATTGATCCTCCGCCGTATTCGTCGCTTAACTGTGCGGCACGCTCCAAAAGTCTCGAATGCAGATAGAAAACATCACCCGGGTATGCTTCACGGCCCGGAGAACGATCCAGCAAAAGACTTAAGGAACGATATGCGATCGCATGCTTGGACAGATCGTCGTAGATGATCAGAACATCCTGCCCGTTATTCATGAAATACTCCGCAAGTGAGCATCCTGCGTAGGGCGCAATATACTGAATCGGCGCAGCATCCGAAGCGGATGCGTTTACGATGATGGTGTAATCCATCGCACCTTTGTTTCGTAAATTATTAACCATCTGGGCAATACTGGAAGCCTTCTGTCCGATGGCAACATAGATACAGATTACGTCTTTGCCCTTCTGGTTGGTAATGGTATCGAGGGCAATGGCCGTTTTACCGGTCTGACGGTCTCCAATGATCAACTCTCTCTGTCCGCGTCCGATGGGGAACATGGAATCGATTGCCAGAATACCGGTCTCCAGCGGGCGGTTAACGCTCTGTCTTGCAATAATTCCCGGTGCGGGATGTTCGATGGAATAGTACTCCTTGGCCTCGATGGGACCGCGTTCGTCAATCGGCTCCCCGAGCGGGTTAATGACTCTTCCGACGAAATTATCGCCAACGGGGATACCGGCTGTTTTACCGGTACGGTATACGCTGCTGCCCTCCAAGATCGGAGATTCCTCCGAGAAAAGAATACAGCCGACTTCATCTCGTCTAAGCTCCATGACCATACCGCGGATACCGTCCGTAAAGATCAAGATCTCACCGTAGGTGGCATTTTCCAGTCCTTCTACCGTTGCAATACCGTCTCCGACGGTCAGTACGGTTCCGACTTCACGCGCAATCGCGGAAGGGGTCCAGGAATGCACGGTTTCCTTCATCAGAGGGATAACATCGTCCGAATGCTTGGCAAGATAGGACAGTTTCTCACGTAACTGCTCGAATTTACCTTCCTTGCTCCAGTCATAAACATCGTTGCCGACCTCTAAGCGGAAGCCTCCGGGAAATTCCCTGCTTTTTACCCACTGAACCGAGATTTCGCGTTCATATTTACCGCTGAGAAACTTGACAAAACCTTCCATCTGGGCGGCAGTCGGTTCCTTTTCGGCATACAGGTATGCTTTGGAAATATTATTGTAATTACTCATTCTTTACGTTTCCTTCTGCGCTTTTTAAGAATTCATCATAACTCTTGGACACATCTGCGCTTAATACAATCTTCTCCGTTGCAGTGGTAACGATATCTGCAATTTCACGCTGAGCCTCGGCAATAATCTTGTCGTGCTCCATTTCGCCTCTTTTCTTGGCGCTTTCCAGAATAGCCGCTGCTTCCGTTTTGGTCTGCTCCATCATGCGGGCTCTCTCTTCCGCATTCTTGGCACCAGCCTCCGATTTCATGGCTGCAATTTCAGCTTCGGCACCGGCTAATTTCTCTTCATATTCATTTCTCTTTTGTTCCGCTTCCTTTAATGCGCTTTCCGCATCTTCGTGCTGCTTCTTGTAGGAAGCTTCCCTTTTTTCCATGAAATCCTTAACGGGCTTGTATAAAAAGAAATACAGGATTCCGAACAGGATACAAAAATTCAGTAAATGCAGCAAAATCTGCTGCCAGTCAATATTCAAAGGCACATTCATGGCACTCTCTCCGTACTATTTTTATAAAACGAATACAATCAGAATGGTTACAACCAATGCGTAAATAACAAGGGTCTCGATAAATACCATACCGAGCATCCATAATCCCTGGATCTTACCGCTTGCTTCAGGCTGTCTGGAAATACCTTCGGTGGACTTTGCGGTGGCAATACCCATACCGAGTGCACCAAGTGCTGCGGGAATGGCAATCGCAATCGCTGCCGCAATACCCTTCATTGCGGTGGTGGAAAGATGGAAATTGGTATCACCGTTTTCCACTACTTCGTATGCGCTCTCCCCGCCGTCCGATGCATATGCTTTCACGGGAACTAAGGCAATTGCCGCAACCGTGAATATAAGAATCAATGCTGCCAATAATTTCGTTACTTTTTTCATTTGGATACCTCCGGAGTCATTGTATTGGTGTTGATATTGTTTTTCTCTTTATTCTTCTTTTTTCTCTTACCTTTTTCCAGTTTCTTCTCGGAAACCTCTCCGTAGAAGATGGAAACAAGCAAGGTTAAAACATATGCCTGGATCAGCGCATGCAACAGGGTAAATAACACTCCCACGATTACCGGTAAAACGAAACTTAAATACATCGAGTAATATACCAGCTCCGTAACCAGTGCACCGGAAAGCAGGGCGCCGAAAAGACGGAAGCTCATGGATAACGGAAGCGAAAACTCTTTGATCGTTCCCAGAAGTCCGTGGAATCCGTTGTTTGCGATACCTCCGATCAGGATAAACAGGTAGGAACCGCACCCCATCGCGATGGCTCCGTTGATGTCCGCAAGCGGTGCGGGAAGCGGAATGCTTGCTCCCGACGTCGAGACGGCCTGGAAGCCGAAAAGTTCAAACAGCGTTCCCACAAAGATGTAGGCACCGGCTGTAAAGATGTACGCGCTTAATACCTTATTCTTCTCCGGTGAATTTCCTTTCGCCATTCCGCGGAAGATTCCCACTACCGATTCCAGCACCAGCTGGAATTTACCCGGAATTTCCTTAAACCTGGGAATTACGAAGATTCTGCAGATGATTGCAAACACTCCCAAAATAGCGGTTACGGCAAATGCGGAGATCAGACCCGGATTGACATCTTTTAATCCGAACAGACTGACTTTCATACTCTCGTGAAGCACGGCGTCTCGCATGGTCTCCGAAAGGCTTTCGGCCCTCGGTGCGGGCTTCCCGAGAAGAATGATTCCCACAATTATCGCAATCAGAATCACGAAGAAAATCACTATGGGAATGACTTTCTTTTTCTTACTCATGAACCTGTCGCTCCTTTCTGTTTTTCGATTACATATTTATAGATCGGATTTCCCATGGCGGAGAATTTTTCTTCATACTCCGTCATGACATTGTTTACGTTCATCTTCTCATCATGGTGCAGATCCCTAGTAATTCCCAGAACCTTCCAGGGTTCGCCCTTAAGTTCCTCCACGGCAAAATCGAATAAATTGACATTGTCCGTTTTGAATTCGATGATTCCGTCATCCTTCAGGATTACATGATATTTCTTTAGAAACAGCTTGTTTTCCAGTCTTCTCTTTGCATGACGGTCCTTCGGCCACGGATCGGAAAAATTTAAATAGATCCGGTCCACTTCTCCCTCGCCGAAAATATCCGTAATCCCTTCCGCATCCATACGCAGGAAACGGATATTGGGAAGTGGGTTTTCTTCCACTTTCTGAACACCTCGAAGAAGCGTGGAAGAATATTTCTCGATTCCGATATAATTCACATCCGGATGAAGTGCGGCCAGCGCGGTAATGAATTTCCCTTTGCCCATACCGATCTCGATTTGCAGAGGGTTTTCGTTTCCGAAAACTTTTTCCTTCCAACATCCCCGGAAGGAGGCCATTACATCCTCGTCAATAACGAGACTGCTTGCGGCAATATATTCTCTGGAACCTTTAATATTTTTCAGTCGCATGAATCATCCTTTGCAGGTTACTCTAAAAATAGCCCAATTTTTCACATATATCATATATATTACTCCTCTTTGTCGGGAAAAGAAAGAGCGAAAAAAAGAGAATGGCGTAAATGCCATTCTCTTTCGTCATTTTAATTTTGGTTTGTAACGGATTACTCGATGAATGCTACGGCAACTGCCTCTTCATAATCCGCATCGGTACCTTCAGCCTCAACAAGTGCGTTGTCTTCGCCAATGGTGTTAAGAACGATACCTGCACGGTTTCCGGTTACGAATGCATCACCCTTAACGGAGATGGGATATGCGGTACCGCCACTGGTTAACTGTCCGCAAAGAACGACTCCGTTATCGCCGTTTACATATACATAAGCATCATCGGAAGCCTTTGTGCCGTCACCGTTGTCAAAAGTGGAATTAGCGATCAACAGTACATGAACTCCGCCTAATTCAGCGAATCCATATGCTTTTCCTTCATTTGCTTCGATCGTGGAAGCGAATTCATCGGTAAAATCAGCACCTGCGGCTGCAACTTCTTCCTTCACTTCTTCTACAACTTCGCTTGCTTCTACGAGGGTTTCGCTTGCTTCTACGAGGGTTTCGCTTGTGATTGCGGGAACTTCGCTTACAACCTCTTCAACTGCTTCCTTTTTGGTACAAGCAACTGCGCTGAGTGCTACTGCACTAAGTAAACCTGCAACTAAAACTGTCTTTTTCATTTTCTTCTCTCCTCTTTGTGATAAAAATAACAATTTCAAATTCCAAATATGAATTATAAATTTTTTATTATTCTTTTCAATTGTATAAATAAACAAAAAACAAAGCATCTTGACAAAATTTTGCACCATTTAGTATAATCGTATGAGCGCTACAAGGAAAAGCGCAGTTCGGATAGATGAGGAGAAGTACTCAAGAGGCCGAAGAGGCGCCCCTGCTAAGGGTGTAGGTCGGGCAACCGGCGCGAGGGTTCAAATCCCTCCTTCTCCGTACCGAAAGGAAAAGGCATCGTGATAACTCACGGTGCCTTTTTTTCGTCTTCACTATGAAATAATGCTTCGAATCTCTTCGGATCCATGGCCGCTTCTTCGGCCTTTCTTTTATCCTGATGCTTCCGGTATGTGATGGCTTCCACTATTTTCAGTTTTTCCGTATATTTTTCTTTCGCGGATTCAAATTCGCGAAAAGCACGCTTTCTCTTTACATCCAGCTCCGCTTCCCTCATCGTGTACGCCTTTAACTGCTTGGCATACCGGATCCAGAAAAAGATGGCAAGTCCGGTAAAACCCAGGGCAATAAACGGTGTTGCGGTTACGATTGCCCAGAACGGAAACGGTGAACGAAAGAAGAAAACCAGGCTGAACCAGGCGCTTCCTGTTCTTCTTCGAAAGCCTTTTTCTCCTTAGGGGTATACATCAGTGTAATATCCATGCCTACACCTCTCGTCTGACTGATTACTCGATATAATCGTCATCCCTGCCACGGCTTCTGTGTTTTCTGTGGCGTCCCATAACCTCGCGACGCTTCTTCGAAAACTGGAACTCTTTAATCACACTTCTTACGATGATAAAGATCACCGACAGTCCGACAACACTGCCCAGCACGATTAAAACAATTTTGACATTGACGAAGATTCCATTTTTGTTGCGGTTCGTGGTCGGAAGATTTTCGGATGTGCCTTCCGATGCGGCCTCGCCGGTCATCGCCTCCGATGAAACCTCTGCTTCGGAAGTATCGGTCTGACTTAATTCTTCTGATGTAACTTCTCCCGCAAACTGTTCAAAGAGCGAAGCATTCTCCGCATTCATCCTAAGATTCGCCACCCCTACGGGGTTTCCGTGGAAGAAATAATCCACTCTTGCGACCTGTCCGTCGCCTGCTGCCTCATTATAGGACAAATGATATTCCACATCGGTAAATTCCGCATTTTTCGGCAGAACCACAAACGCATTCGGGTCGATATCGAGAATCGACTTGTTAGAACCGAAGACATCCTGTCCGACAGAGAAGAATCCGCCGGAAAATACATTGTTTTCATCCTGGTGATCTGCGATATTGACGCGCTTGAAATTCTCGAATCCGTAATTGAATAAGGCTACCGTATCCTCAAACTGGTACGGTGTTTCCTCTTTCATAATGACACAGATCAGTTCCATACCGTCCTTCTTGGCCGCGGAAACCAGAGTCTGACGCGCCTCGGACGTAAATCCGGTCTTGGAGCCCACGAGATATTCATACTCGTACTTCCTGCCCTTGACCAGCATATTTTTGGTATTCAGTTTGAAAGAATCCTTCTGGGTCGGAGTCGCTTCGAACTCACAGGAAGGCTCTCTGGAAAGTGCTGCCAGATATTCGTATCCGAAATAATATCTTGCGATCGTTGCCAGATCCCTGCAAGTCGTATAATGCTGCTCATCATGTAGACCGTTCGGATTGGTAAAATGTGTATTGGTACATCCGATCTCGGCTGCTTTTTCATTCATCATATCAACGAAAGCCGCTCTGCTTCCGCCGCCGACATGCTCCGCAATTCCGTTCGCCACTTCGTTGGCAGACAGGATCATCATTCCTTCGAGCGCTTTGTTCATCGGAATGATCTCTCCCGCATCCATGCCGATGTTGGAATCGCCCCTAGCCACGTCATGCACCGCTTCGTAGGAGAATTCCACATCCTCATCCAGCTTGGCATTTTCATATGCCAGAAGACCCGTCATGATCTTCGTTGTGGATGCCGGATACAGACGTTCATCAATGTTTTTGGCATACAGGATCGCACCGGTCTTGGCTTCCATCAGAATCGCACCTTCCGCACCGAGCGCAGGCCCCTGCGGCCAGTCCTCCACGGTATTGGTCTGAACGACTTCGCTCATGCGTGCGTTTCTTGCATCCGTCAGTTCATCTGCCAGAACCGGTATGGACAGAAGCGAAAAAACCATGCCAAACGAAACGAAAGCCGCAAGGACTCTCGCCGGTATTTTTTTCTTATTCCGTTTGCCAAAAGAAATCGGTAACATTTCCGGGTACTCCAATGTACGAATTTATCTCTGGTATAAATCTTCTCCCGTGGAATCGATGACCACGATTGCGGGAAAATCTTTCACCGTAAGCTTACGGATGGCTTCGGTTCCCAAATCATCATATGCGATCACTTCCGAAGCCACGATTGCCTTGGAAAGCAATGCTCCGGCTCCGCCGATGGCGGCAAAATACACGGCACCGTTTCGCTTCATGGCTTCTTTCACGGCATCGGAACGCTTACCCTTTCCTATCATTCCGATTAAACCGAGGTCGAGAAGCTTCGGTGCATACTTATCCATGCGGCTGGCCGTGGTCGGTCCCGCACTTCCGATGGGGCGTCCCTCTCTCGCGGGAGACGGTCCCATATAATAAATGACATTTCCTGTCAGATCAAAAGGAAGTTCCTGCCCTGCCGCAATCGCTTCGTCCATACGCTTATGCGCGGCATCTCTTGCGGTATAGATGGTTCCGGTCAGTTTCACGCTGTCACCGGCTCTTAGAGAAAGGGCCTCTTCTTTGGTAAAAGGAACATTCAGTACTTTCTGCATACTAGACCTCCCTTCTGACATGACGGTTTACATGGCAGCAGATATTGATTGCCACAGGTAATCCCGCGATGTGTGTCGGATAGGTTAAAATATTTACCGCAAGTGCGGTGACGGATCCGCCCAGTCCTCCCGGGCCGATTCCGGTTTCGTTGATCTTTGCAAGCATTTCCTCTTCAAGTTCCTTCACATAAGGGATCTCGGAATGCTCTCCGACGGGTCTGGTTAATGCCTTCTTGGCCATAAGAGCACATTTTTCAAAGGTTCCTCCGATACCGACACCCAGAACCATGGGAGGGCAGGCATTCGGACCGGCATCCTTGACAGCCGTAAGAATGGCATTTTTCACACCTTCGATTCCGTCCGCAGGCTTGAGCATAAATACACGGCTCATATTCTCGCTTCCGAATCCCTTCGGGGCGATCGTTAAGGTCAGTCCGTCTCCGGGAACAACCGAATAATGAATGACTGCGGGTGTATTATCCTTTGTATTCTCACGAATGATCGGATCCGCAACCACGGATTTACGAAGATATCCTTCGCAATACCCCTGACGCACGCCTTCATTGATCGCATCTTCCAAATTACCGTCCACAATATGCACGTCCTGGCCGATCTCCACGAAGAAAACCGCCATTCCGGTATCCTGACAGATCGGGATAAACTCTTTGTCCGCAATTTCAAGATTCTCTTCCAAAGATCCCAGAATCTCTTTTCCGAGTTCGGAAGTCTCGCTCTCCTTCGCCTTCTTCAGTGCGTCGCACATATCCGGCGAAAGCCGGTAATTCGCATCGATACACATCTGTTTAACCGTCTCGGTGATCTTCGATACGGATATCTCTCTCATTCGTTCTTCCTTTCTTTCTTACTTACCTAAAAGACCCGGCAAACCCGCCGGGTCTCCATATTTATTAATAAATCGCAGCACGGACCATTTCCCCGTTCGGGGACGCACTTGACAAACATAATTGCGAAGCAATTTTGTTTTGGGCTCGGTTGCCTCGTGTACAAAACATTCGCATCGCGAATGCCTTTGGTACTAAGGTTCGAAAGAACCGAACCTAAGGACCGACACTCGTCCAAACGCCCCTCAGACGAAACGGTCCGTACTGCTTGCACAATTACTACTAAAATGTAAATACCGCTGCGCCGTAGGCGGGAAGCGTGAATTCGATGTGATAATCGCGTCTGTCGCACTCACCCTCTACCGCGGTCAGCGTCTTCGGAATCTCTCCGGCATTTCCGCCGAAGCGTTTCTCGTCGGAGTTTAAGATCAGCTTGTATTTGCCCTTCTTCGGAACTCCGATCCAAAGATTCTCTCTTCTCACCGGCGTAAAATTCAATACCACGAGGATACTGTTTTTGCCGGATTTTCCTTTTCTAACATAGCTGTAAATGCTTCGGTCCTTATCGTCCGCATTCATCCACTCGAAACCGGACCAGCTGTTGTCAATCTCATAGAGTGCGGGATACTTGTTATAGATACCGAGCAGTTCTTTCATGAAATCGCTCATGCCCTGATTCAAAGGATTTTCGAGCATGTACCAGTCAAGTTCTCTTTCCTCGCTCCACTCACGCTCCTGAGCAAATTCCTGTCCCATGAACAGAAGCTTCTTTCCGCTGTGTGTAAACATGTAGGTGTAGCCGACACGAAGGTTTGCATACTTGTCTACCTGGTAGCCGGGCATTTTATTTACCATGGAACACTTCAAATGAACCACTTCGTCGTGGGACAAAGGAAGAATATAATTCTCGCTGGAGTTATAACTCATCGCGAATGTCATCTTATAATGGTTGTTCTTACGAAAGTAAGGATCCAGCTTCATGTATTCGCAGAAGTCGTGCATCCAGCCCATGTTCCACTTAAACGTAAAGCCAAGGCCGCCGTCTTCGGGAGCTGCCGTAACCTTCGGCCATGCGGTGGATTCCTCCGCGATCGTACAAACCCCGGGATAGGAGCCGCGTACCACGGAATTTAAATGCTTGAAAAATTCAATTGCCTCAAGGTTTTCATTTCCGCCGTATTTATTGGCAACCCAGGCGCCGTCCTGTTTACCGTAATCCAAATAAAGCATGGAAGCAACCGCATCCACTCTGAGTCCGTCGATGTGGAACTCTCTTACCCAGTAAAGAGCGTTGGCAATCAAGAAATTCTTGACTTCGTTCATTCCGTAATTGAAAATCTTGGTGCCCCAGTCAGGATGCTCACCGAGTCTGGTATCGGGATGCTCGAATAAAGGCTGTCCGTCAAAATTGGCAAGGCCGTGCGCATCTCTCGGGAAATGAGCCGGTACCCAGTCCAGGATGATTCCGATGCCGTTTCTGTGCATTAAATCCACCAGATATCTGAAATCATCCGGCGTTCCGTAACGGGAAGTCGGTGCATAATATCCGGTTACCTGATATCCCCAGGATCCGTCAAACGGATGCTCTGCGATACCCATCAGTTCCAGATGGGTGAATTTCATCTCTTTTAAATACTCTAAAATTCTGTCCGCAAATTCACGGTAGGAATAGAATCCGTCATTCTCCGGATTGGGATGACGCATCCAGGAACCGATATGGCATTCATAGATTGCCATGGGCTTGGAGAACACGTCTCCCTCGGCTCTTTTCTCGATCCAGGATTCATCTTTCCAATCAAAATGATTTAAGTCATATACTCTCGAAGCCGTTCCCGGTCTTAATTCCGCATAGGTTGCGAACGGATCGGCTTTGTATAATTTCTCGCCTGCGGGAGTATGGATTAAGAACTTGTAATAATCACCTTCTTTGACATCACGGATGAAGGTGGTGTAAATTCCGGAATCTCCCTGACGCTCCATTAAGTACTCGTCTTCATTCCAGTTGTTGAATGAGCCGATTACATGAACCGCAGCCGCATGCGGTGCCCAGACTGCGAAGAATACGCCGCTCTTTCCGCCGACTTCGGTAATGTGTGCACCTAATTTCTTGTAGATATCGTAATGTGTTCCCTGACCAAACAAATAGCGGTCATCTTCGGAGATGAAATATGTCTCCTTTGCCTTCTCGACCTTCTTTGCTCCCTTTTTTGCTGCCATATCTTCCTCCATTTCGCCGTTTCTCCATATGGGCGGCGCTTTTTATTTTCGGAATTCGAAATCTTTTTCTTTCAGTACAACTCTGTGCTCTTCATCAAAACGCTTTCCGGTCATCGTGCCGAATGCCTTGTTTAAGCTGGGCTTATTGACATGCTCGATGGCTCCGTCAACGATTTCCTTTACTTCATCCACGGATACCATATGGGTACCGATCTGCAGTTCAGAAATTCTTCCGGAGAAGGCAAGCATTGCCAGATCATCAATGGAATAGCCCTTCTCTTCCGCATATTTCTTACCGTATTCCGCGAGCATTTCCGCACTGACTGCGATAATATCCACGCGGCAGTTGAAAAATCTCTCCAGAACGGCTGCTCTTTCAAGAAGTCTTCTGATTTCCGGACGGGTATCATGCAGAATTACTTCCACACCTCTCGCATCCTGGTTTAAATTCTGCAGAATGGCGTTGATGGTAGAGTTGGTCATTTTACCCGCATGAGAAACGATCAGCGAACCTCCCGCAAGTTTGGAGAAGATTTCGTTCATATCTTTCTTGTTCAGTTTCTCCGCACCGATCTTGGCAGCTTTGCCCGTAAAGTTCGGATCGCTTGCTTTCAGATACTGATAGAAGATCGTTGCAAGTTTCGCACTCGATTCGGAGCTGTCTGCGGTAATGATCAGATTGCCGGTATATGCCGCAAGGGAAATGTTCTCCACGGCATCCATGATCTGCTGCTTCATCTTCTTGGAATATAAGAACGGTGAGAAGAATCTCTTCGCATCCTTGGATAAATCATCCTTCTTTGCGGAAGACTTCTCGGTCTTTGCGGATTCGGCAGATTCGTCACTCAACTCTTCCATGCCTTCCTTGACCGCTTCTTCGGTATCCACATCGGGAACATCCTGCAGCATCTGTGCATGTTCTTCCTTGATAACATCTCTCTTGGAGCGTTTCGTGGGTACTCTCGGAATCACCTTTGTTTCGGCTGCAACGGCTGCAACGGCACCGGTCTTGGCTGCTTCTTCGGCTGCTACGGCAATTGCTTGATCTTTCACGGCTTCTTTAGCTACTTCCTCTACAGCCTCTTCGGCCGCTTCTTCGTATGTCTCCTCTGCCACTTCCGCAACTGGTTTTACATTATCCACTTCATCCCAGATGTTTCCGGAAATATTGGCGGTAACGGACCCGTAATAAAGGCTTTCGGGTTCTGCCTTTGCTTCCTTCTCTGCTTTGGCTTCTTTGGCATCTTCATCCAGAAGATCCTGGATCATCTTTTCATCGGAGTCTACTTCCGGTTCGGCTTCGGCGAGTGCTTCGGTTGCGATTTCTTCTTTCACATCTTCCGCGCTTTCCGCTACGGTCTCAACTGCTTCATTCGTATCTTCCACGATTTCTTTGGCAGCTTCTTCAACTGCTTCGCTGCTGCTTTCCACCGTTTCATTCACTTCTTCTTCAGCGGTTTCTTTCTTTTCTTCAGCGGGATCAAAAGGCGGTGCCTCGATTACCTTGCTGACTTTCAGTTCTTCAAAAGCAAGTTCGTCGGTAACGGGACGCGCGGGTTTTTTACCCTTCTTCATGTCTTCCACGGAGATACCCTTGATAAAATCTTTGGCCGTGCTCGACTCGGTTACCGAATTGATCAGTGCGGGATTTTCCAGGGTTGCCAAAAGTCCGGAATTTGCTTCCTTGTCAAAGTCCGCAAACAGATTTCCGGTATTTTCCAAAGTCTTCTTACGCAGTTCTTCCTGGAAAGATTTCTCCTGTTCTTTCTTCTTCTCTTCCCAGCCGGCCAGAATATCCGTGATATTCAACTGTCCGCTGATCTGCTTCTCTTCCGTTGTCGGAAGCATATTCACATAGTCAGGATCCAAGATCTGCACGTCTTCCACGGGTCTTTCCGCACTTCTGCGTACCGGTCTTTCCTCGCGACGCGGTCTCTCCTGCCTTCTTTCCTTGCCCACTTTCACAACCTCCGGCTCATAATCGTCATTAAACTGTTTGATCAATTCTACGGTTCCGTCATCCAGAACTCTCTCTTCCACAATGCCGCCGGCGATCGGAGTGGTGGAGTCAAAATCGACAATTTCCTCTCCGGACAGTCTTCCCATGCCTTCAGGGAGCGGCTTTCCTTCCATTTCCTTGGAATAACGCTCCTTAAATGCTTTCAGTTTGCTGTCGTCTGCTTTGGGTTTCTCGGGAAGAGAAACATGATATCGCATATCCTGCGTGGAGTCCTCGAAGAAGACTTCCTTTGCATCCGCAGGAATTGTATTCGTAAGAGATGCTGCCTGCTGAACCGGTTCCGGTACGGCTGCGCTTTCAAATCCTTCTGCCCCGGTTTCTTCCGTAACCGCTTCCGGCTCGGAAACGTTTTCTTCGACTACGGGTAGATTCTCCGATATTTCCGTCGGATATCCCTGTAAATAAGAATCGTCCAGATTCACGCGGTTCACCATGGAAGGCTCTCCGCCGATATATCCCTGTACGTTGGCTGCAAGCTCTGCCTGCAGATCAATGGTATTGAATTTACCCATGTTAATCGTTTTAACATGGAAGTCTTCCTCTTCTTCCGCTGCCGGTTGAGGCTCGAAAGCCTTCGGTGTCTCCATGCGGCCGGTTCGGTACTCGTCGTCTTTTAACTGTACCTTCTTCATCTTTCCGGTCTGGCGTGCTTCCAGTTTGGCTTCTTTTCTGGCAGCAAGTTCCGCCTTTCTCTGCTGGCGGTGATTATAGACCGCCTGCTGTTCCGGGGTTAAGGGCTCGTGAAGCATTTTCAACTCCATGGCCTTGTACACATAGGAGCCTTCACCGAACCAGAGGATGATCTCATCGCACTCTTCGACACATTTTTCGGCCATTCCCGCACGATGATATAAAGTGGCAAGTTCAAACTCCCACTCTTCGATTCTGTCTTTTCTTTTCAGGGTCTCCAGGATGCCGATCTGTTCATCGATACCTGCGTCCAGGGCCTTGAGCATTTTATATTTGAGAATCCATACGCCGGAATCATTTGGCGCTAAAGAAACGTATTCCTTGTAATACTCCGTTGCCGGCTCGAAATCACCGAACTCCAGACACACATCACAGAGCGCAAAGATTACATTCTTGGCATAAGGGCTTCTTTCATATGCCAGTTCCAGTAATTCTCTGCACTTGGTATAGTTGCGGCAAATCTTGTAAAGATCTGCGATTTTATAAAGTGTAACTGCGTTCTTAATCCGGTACCATTCAATCGTATCCGCCAATCTTGCGGCTTCTTTATACTGCTTCTTCTTCTTCAGCTTCTCTATCTCTTCGATACGAAGCTTGCTCTCATACTTATCCAAAAGATCTCACCTCGTGAAACAATTTCCCAAAATCGTAATATATGAAAAACACCCTTTTCCCCGAGTGTACATTTCACCATAATAAATCAGTATTAAGTTTATCATAGCGACCATATGATGTCAAAGAATTGATGCCTATTTTCGGGCAAAATCATAAAAATGTTACACATATGTTACAAAAAGTTAATAATTTCGGCCGTCTCGTATTCCGGCGTTCGGTTTCTTGCCGAAATCAGGCACTTTAGGGTATAATAGAAACGTCTTTTGCCGATGGTATACATGGAGAGGAAAATCGTATGATTTTTGATACCCACGCACATTATGATGACAATGATTTTGCCACAGACCGCGAGGCACTGCTGGCGAAATATGCATCCCTGGACAATTACCGGATCGTTAACGTCGGTGCCAGCATGGACGGAAGCCTTGCCAGCATCGATCTGGCAGAACGGTATCCTTTTGTCTTCGCATCCGTAGGTCTGCACCCGGACTATGCCCTAAACTGGTCCGACGGAGCCGCTGCCATGCTGCGTCGCCTGTCCAAACATCCGAAGTGCGTTGCCATCGGGGAAATCGGCCTGGACTATTACTACGAGGAACCTGACAGGGAAGCACAGATGGTTGCCTTCGAGGGACAGTTGAATCTGGCCAAAGAACTGAAGAAACCGGTCATCATACATTCCCGTGACGCGGCCAAAGACACCCTGACGTTAATGAAGAAAACCGGGATAGAAGAGTGCGGCGGAATCATGCACTGTTTCTCCTATCCGCCCGAAGTTGCAAAAATCGCCCTGAAGATGGGCTTTTATATCGGCGTCGGCGGCGCCATTACATTTAAGAATGCAAGAAAACTGCCGGATGTCGTTGCCATGTGCCCGATGGACCGTATCGTTATCGAAACGGACTGTCCGTATATGGCACCGGTTCCGTTCCGCGGCAAGCGAAACGAATCCACTTATTTAAACTACGTTTGTAGTCGTATAGCGGAGATCAAAAAACTCGATCCGGAAGAAGTGGAGAGAGTAACCTACGAAAACGCTCTGCGGGTTTACCGGCTCGTGGAAGTTTGGAATTAAATACACTTGGAGTACTGACATGGCATACCTGGGAAATCCCGGACGGACCATTGCCGTTTTGGAAAAATACAATTTCAGATTTCGTAAAAGCTACGGCCAGAACTTTCTGATTGACGATCATATCTTAAGTAAAATCGTCGAGGCCGCAGGCATCACCAAGGACGACTGTGTTCTTGAGATCGGTCCCGGTATCGGAACCATGACACAGTACCTTTGCGAGGCCGCGGGCAGGGTAGTGGCAGTGGAGATCGATTCGAGCCTGATCCCCATCTTAAACGATACTTTATCCGAATATGACAATGTCACGATCATCAACGAAGACGTTCTGAAAGTCGATATCCGTGCATTGTGCGATACATATAACGGCGGACGGCCGATCAAGGTCGTGGCCAATCTTCCTTACTATATCACGACTCCCATCGTCATGGGTCTTTTTGAAAGCCATGTGCCCCTGGACAGCATTACGGTCATGGTGCAGAAGGAAGTGGCGCAGCGTATGCAGACCGGTCCCGGAAGCAAGGATTACGGCGCTCTTTCTCTGGCTGTGGCATATTATTCAAAGGCGGAGGTGGTTGCAACCGTTTCGCCGAACTGTTTTATCCCCAAACCAAATGTGGAAAGTTCCGTCATCCGTATGACATTGCATAAAGAAAACCCCGTCGACGTAAATGACGAGGCTCTGCTGTTTAAATTAATACGCGCCACCTTTAACCAGAGGCGCAAAACCCTGGTCAATTCCCTTTCGAATGCAGGAATCCCGGGTGTGGATAAAGATAAGATCCGTGCGGCGCTTTCGACCATGAATAAGCCTGAAGCGGTAAGGGGCGAGACTTTTACATTGGAAGAATTTGCCACCCTTTCCAACCTGCTCGGATAATTTTTCAAAAAATACTTGCAAACCCATTTTATTTATAATATAATTCATTTTGCGCTGTAAAAAAGCCATGCGCGATTAGCTCAGTTGGTAGAGCACCTGACTCTTAATCAGGGTGTCCAGGGTTCGAGCCCCTGATCGCGCAGAAGCACTGGTTTTGTGGACATTGGAGCCATGGGGTCGGTGCTTATTTTTTGCCCTTTTTCGGGGATCCGTTTCCGGATCCTTATTTCTTCCCATTATAAATGTAATATTGACTTTTCCGCAAAACTATGTTACTTTAAAGCAGCAAAGCGTAAAAGTTTAACGCGCTAAATTATTATGTTTTGCCTGATATGGCAGATGGAGGAACTATGGGATTCATGGAATTTCTAACAATCGGACTTCTGGTTTGCTTCTTTGCGCTGATGATCGGTGTCGGCGTCTTTACCAGAAGCCGTGCTACGGATGTTAACGGATTCGTACTCGGCGGAAGAAGCGTAGGACCCTGGCTTACCGCTTTTGCATTCGGAACAAGCTATTTCTCGGCGGTTATTTTCGTCGGATATGCCGGCCAGTTTGGATGGAACTTTGGACTTTCCAGTACCTGGGCAGGTCTCGGTAATGCTTTTATCGGATCGCTCCTTGCCTGGAACATCTTGGGAAGAAGAACACGTGTCATGACGCAGCATTATGATGCAAAGACCATGCCGGACTTCTTCGGAAAGAGATTCGGATCCAAATCCCTGAAAATTGCGGCATCCATTATCGTATTCATCTTTTTAATCCCTTATACCGCGTCCCTTTATAACGGACTTTCCAGTCTGTTCGGCCTTGTATTTGATATTCCCTACTGGGTAGTTATCCTGATCATGGCGGTTCTGACCGGTGTCTACGTTATTTTCGGCGGATATATGGCAACGGCCATTAACGATTTCATTCAGGGAATTATCATGTTATTCGGTATCGCAGCTGTCATTCTCTCCGTAGTATTACAAAACGGCGGACTTGTGGAAGCTACGAAAACACTTTCCTCCATCCAGGGTGATGCGGGATGGTCCGGTGCATATTCTTCATTCCTCGGACCGGATCCTTTGGCTTTGTTATTCGTTGTCCTTTTAACCTCCCTCGGTACCTGGGGACTTCCGCAGATGGTCGGCAAATTCTATGCCATCAAAAGTGAAAAGGATATTCATAAGGGAACCGTCATCTCTACCATATTTGCTATTATCGTAGCCGGTGGCTGCTACTTCCTCGGAGGTTTCGGAAGACTTTACGGACCGGAAGGATTGGGACTGGTTACCGTCGGTGAAAACGGAAAACCGCTTTTCGATACCATTGTTCCCACAATGCTTTCAAGCCTTCCTTCTTTCGTTATTGCCATCGTAATCGTACTTGTACTTTCCGCTTCGATGTCCACCCTTTCTTCGCTGGTACTTACTTCCAGTTCCACCTTCACACTGGATGTTATCAAGCCTGCTTTCAAGAAGGGATTAAGCGACAAGCAGCAGGTATTCATCATGAGACTGTTCATCGTCTTCTTCATCGCTGTTTCCGCAGTCATCGCCGTAGTTAAGGATTCCATTCCTTCCTTAACTTTCATTGCTCAGATGATGGGTGTTTCATGGGGCGCATTGGCAGGTTCCTTCCTGGCACCGTTTTTATACTCCCTGTATTCAAAGAAAATCACCAAGGCCGCCACTGCAGTTTGCTTTGTCTGGGGTTGCAGCATCGCCGTATTCCAGATGGTCGTTTCCCTGGCTAAACTTCCGGTTGCTGATTTCGGACCTATTTTCGGATACATTTTCAAATCATCGATCAACTCCGGTGTGGTTGCGATGATCGGCGGACTGATCATTGTACCGATTGTCAGCCTCTTTACCAAGAAGCCGGATCCCGCTGTTGTGGAGGATGCTTTCTCCTCCTATGAAAAGACCATCACCGTTAAAGTCAGCGAAAGCCTCGGAGATGATGAGGAAGAAAAACAGTAAAATCGACTTTTGCGAAATAAAAAGCAGATTCCGTTTGGAATCTGCTTTTTTAATTTCTGTCTGCTTTCTTTATGACGCTTCCTCTGCAGCCGGTTTCGCCGGTTCTTCCGGAAATGCGTGATACAGAAGTTTTAACGTGATCGGTGTCAGAATGGATGATACGATGATCAGCAGAATAACCGACGTAAAGTATACCGGGTCAAGCAATCCGACCGCCAGACCTTTTTGCGATACGATCAATGCAACCTCGCCTCTGGTCATCATTCCGACACCGATTTTCAAGGCATGCTTCGGCGGATATTTCAGCAACATCGCCATCAGGCCGCAGCCAATAATCTTGGTAATCAGTGCAACGGCAACGAAAGCGAGAGAGAACCAAAGGATCGATAAATTGAAATCCTTGATATCCGTTTTCAGACCGATGGATGCAAAGAAAATCGGACCGAACATAATATAGGAATTGATATCCAGTCTCCTTGCAATATAGTCGGAATCATGAATGTTGCAAAGGATCAGACCTGCCACATAGGCACCGGTAATATCGGCGATTCCGAAGTATTTCTCCGCGATATATGCAAGCGCCAGACAAAGCGCCAGTCCCGCAATCGTAATTCTTCTGGTATGAGGGTATTTTTGGTCGATCTTTTTGAAAACCTTATATGCACAGTATCCTACGATCAAAGCAAGAACAAAGAAGATTGCCGTGTTACGGACAACGCGGAGAGGCATTGCCGTCGGATCGTTAAATCCAACTACAACTGTAAGTACGATCATACCGATGACATCGTCGATGATGGCCGCATTTAAAATTGTCGTGCCGAGTTCTCCTTTTAACACACCCATTTCACGCAGAGCTTCCACGGTAATGGAAACGCTGGTTGCCGTCATGATCGTACCGATGAATAATGCCCTGAAAAATTCCGGCGAACCGATTTTCGCAAATCCGTAGAACAGCATGTAAAGAAGGGTTCCTCCGGCAAGCGGTACAAATACACCGGAACAGGCAATGGCGAGTGCCTTGGGACCGGTTTTGATCAGATCCTTTAAATTGGTTTCCAATCCGGCGCAGAACATAAGTAATAGTACGCCGATCTCCGCCATCTGCGAAATAAACGGGGTGATTTCAACCCATCCGAGAAGTGCTGGTCCAAGAATTAAGCCGGCGATAATTTCGCCGACCACCTGGGGAGCCTTGCATTTACGGGCGATCAGTCCGAATGCTTTGGCAAAAACAATGATAATCGCAAGATCTTTACATATTTCGTAAGTTTCCATATCTATCTCCAAATCTACCTACGAATGTAGGATATAATAGTCAAAATGCCCATGATAAGCGGCTGATGTAACAAATATACAATCAGCGCCTGCCTTCCGAGGAACGATACCGGTTCGATCCGAAGCTTCATCAGTTTACTTTTGCCAATGGCTTCCCCAAATGCAGCGTGGAAGGAAAATGTACTTAAAAACAGGAAAAACCACGGGATAAGCGGAAAATAATCCGAGGATGCAAAGCGCCTGCCCGGAAAACCGAAAAATGCGGTAATCAGCGTAAGCGAAGGATGATTTGCCGAATATAAAACCTCCGGATAATACCAAAGCGGATGGTTATAAAAGCCGAGATATCCGTCGAAAATATGCAGTGTCACCAGGAATAAGAGTAAAAATACAATGCCTGCTGCCGCACCGTTTTTCTTGTTGATGATCTTCTTAAACGGGGCAGAGAGGATCATGGACGCACCGATTAACGTCAGTACTCCGAAAATGATCGGCGGTTCGGTTTTGGTAATAACGGTAACCAGCGTTACCAGAATTCCCGCCAACGATACGGTAATTCCACGCCTTATCGGGTGTTTACCCATATGTGCGCAGTAACCGGAAAGACCGATAAAAATGATGCGCACACCTTGTTCGAAAATAGCATACCAGGTACTGTCCAGATACGAAGGATGCAGTTGTAACATTCCCGGCAGATCGTAACTTACATGAATAAAGATCATTCCCAGAACGGCAATGCCTCGTAATGTATCCAGAAAATGATATCTTTGTTTAGTAGTCGGTTTCGTCTCTGCCATATTTTTATTCTTACTGTTCCACTCTGTGGTCTCAACTCTACACTTTAATCCGAATCGGACAAAAGTCAATAGAAAAGGGGGATTAAATCCCCCTTTTTCACTAAAAATTCGAATTCTCCGATTATTCTTCTTCCTCGGTCGGGAAAATCAGGTTTTCTTCCGCCTCATCATCGTCATCGATTTTTAATCCCGGGTATCTTTCCTCTTCCGGAATATCTTCGAGTGCATCATCCACGTTGGAATACTCCACATTTCCGTCGCTGACTTTCTCTCTAACCTTCGCAATCTTCGCTACGGTAACCTTCTTATCGAGGTTGATCAGTTTCACACCGGAGGTGTTTCTGCCGATGGTGGAAATATCGCCCATCGGAATCTGAATGATGACGCCTGCGGATGTGATAATCATGATTTCATGATCGTCGTTTACGGCCTTTACGCCTACCAGATAACCGGTCTTCTCGGTGATCTTATAACATTTAACACCCTTACCGCCTCTGTGCTGTAAGTGGAATTCCTCTAAGTTGGTTCTCTTACCGATACCTTTTTCGGAAACAACCAGTAAGGAATCGCCCTGATGATCAAGCTGCATTCCGACGATTTCGTCTCCGTCGTTTAAGTTCATACCGATAACGCCCATCGAAGAACGTCCGGTAGCACGGACATCGGTTTCCTTGAAGCGGATGCACATACCAAACTTGGTAACTAAGAAGATCTCGGTATCCTTATCCGTGGATTTTACTTCGATCAATTCATCGTCATCCCTTAAGTTTACTGCAATTAAGCCGCTCTTACGGATATTGGCGAATTCGGAAAGATGGGTCTTTTTCACGGTACCCTTTCTGGTTACCATGAAGAGATTTCTCTCTTCGTTCATATCCTTAATCGGAATGATGGCGGAAATCTTTTCGCCCGGATTCAACTGCAGAAGATTAATGATTGCAACACCTCTGGAGGTTCTTCCGGATTCGGGGATTTCGTATGCCTTCATACGGTATACACGTCCGAAGTTCGTAAAGAACATGACATAATGATGTGTTGTGGTCATCAGAAGATCTTCGATGTAATCGTCTTCGATCGTGCTCATTCCCTTGATTCCGCGGCCGCCTCTGTGCTGGGATTTGAAATTGTCCACCGTCATACGTTTCACATATCCCAAAGAGGACATTGCGATAACGGTATTTTCATTGGGAACCAGATCTTCGTTTGAAATATCGTATACATCGTAGCCGATGGAGGTACGTCTCGGATCCGCATACTTATTGCGGATAGCTAAAATCTCATCCTTGATGACTCCGAGCAATACCTTTTCGTCTGCCAGAATTCCGCGTAAATACTCGATCCTTGCAAGTAATTCCTTGTGTTCGTTCTCGAGTTTCTCCCTC
Source organism: Lachnospiraceae bacterium UBA3804 (assembly GCA_002368665.1). Classification (GTDB taxonomy): domain Bacteria; phylum Bacillota; class Clostridia; order Lachnospirales; family Lachnospiraceae; genus UBA3766. The sequence continues at coordinate 29,573 of DFEK01000006.1, read as the reverse complement.
TCCAAACCGGTCAGGGCACGCAGTTTCATCTCTACGATAGCGTCAGCCTGGATCTCGGTCAGATCAAAGCGTTCCATCAAGGTCTGCTTTGCAATCTGTACCGTTTCGCTGGAGCGGATGATCTGAATCACTTCGTCGATATGATCGAGTGCGATCAGTAAGCCCTGCACAATATGGTCTCTTGCCAGAGCCTTGTCCAGATCGAATTTGGTACGTCTGGTAACCACCTCTTTCTGATGGTCGAGGTAGCAGTTTAACATCTGTAAAAGATTCAGAACCTTGGGCTCGTTGTTTACGAGCGCAAGCATGATCACACCGAAGGTATCCTGAAGCTGTGTATGCTTGAATAAGTGATTTAACATGATATTCGGGTTTACGTCACGTCTGAGTTCAATGACGATACGCATACCTTCTCTGTTGGTCTCATCACGAAGATCGGTGATTCCGTCCAGCTTCTTATCTTTTACCAGCTCCGCAATCTTTTCGATCAGGCGGGCTTTATTTACCATGTAGGGAAGCTCGGTAACAATAATACGGTTCTTGCCGTTCGCAAGCGTCTCGATATCGGTTACCGCGCGAACGCGGATCTTGCCGCGGCCGGTACGATATGCTTCTTCAATACCCTTGGTTCCGAGGATCATGGCTCCGGTCGGGAAATCGGGACCTTTGACAATATCCATGACTTCTTCGATCTCGGTATCTCTGTCTTCTTCAATGTGGTTATCGATGATCTTAACTACCGCGTCGATGGTTTCACCCAGGTTGTGGGGCGGAATATTGGTCGCCATACCAACCGCGATACCCGTTGTACCGTTTACCAGAAGGTTAGGATAGCGGGAGGGAAGAACAGTGGGTTCTTTCTCGGTTTCATCGAAGTTCGGTACGAAATCCACGGTATCTTTGCCGATGTCTGCAAGCAGTTCCATGGCAATCTTGGAAAGTCTAGCCTCGGTATAACGCATTGCTGCGGCACCGTCGCCGTCGACGGAACCGAAGTTTCCGTGACCGTCAACCAGAACGTTTCTCATTGACCATTCCTGCGCCATGTTAACCAAAGCGCCGTAAATGGAGGAATCTCCGTGAGGGTGATATTTACCCATCGTATCACCGACGATACGCGCCGACTTACGATGCGGTTTATCCGGTGTATTGTTCAATTCCATCATGGAATAGAGAACTCTTCGCTGTACGGGCTTTAAACCGTCCCTGACATCCGGAAGAGCACGTGCTGCGATAACGCTCATGGCGTAGTCGATATAGCACGTTTCCATGGTATTTTTTAAATCCACCTGTTCGATTTTGTCATAGGTTAAGTCTTCCATGAATGTAAACTCTCCTTATCCTTCGTTAAATATCCAGGTTCTTTACGTATCTTGCGTTTTCTTCGATGAACTCACGTCTGGGCTCAACCTTGTCACCCATCAGGATTGTGAAAGTGAGATCCGTCTCGGACTCAACTTCTCCCTCCATCGTAACTCTCTTTAAAATACGTCTTTCCGGATCCATGGTGGTTTCCCAAAGCTGCTCGGCATCCATTTCACCAAGACCTTTGTATCGCTGGATCTTGTTATTATTGTCACGACCGACTTCCGTTAAAATATTGGAAAGTTCCTCGTCGGAGTATGCATACCAGATCTTCTTGTTTTTCTCCAGTTTATAAAGCGGAGGCGTAGCAAGATATACATGACCCTGCTTGATCAGTTCCGGCATAAAACGGTAGATAAAAGTAAGCAGAAGCGTACTGATATGGGCACCGTCGACGTCGGCATCGGTCATGAGAATGATCTTGTGATAACGAAGTTTGGAAATATCGAAATCATCATGAATACCTGTACCGAATGCCGTGATCATTGCCTTGATCTCCGCATTGGCATAAATCTTATCCAGTCTTGCTTTCTCCACATTCAGAATTTTGCCTCGAAGAGGTAAAATTGCCTGCGTCGCACGGCTTCTTGCGGTCTTGGCACTGCCTCCCGCGGAATCTCCCTCGACGATGTAGATTTCGCAGTTTTCCGGATTTTTATCGGAGCAGTCTGCAAGCTTTCCGGGAAGAGCCATACCTTCGAGTGCTGTTTTTCTTCTGGTTAAATCCCTTGCCTTTCTGGCAGCTTCTCTTGCACGCTGTGCCAGGATGGATTTCTCGCAGATGATCTTTGCGGTGTTGGGGTTTTGTTCCAGATACCAGGTAAGCTGTTCGCTGACGACGGAATCCACCGCAAGTCTTGCTTCGGAGTTACCGAGTTTCTGCTTGGTCTGTCCTTCAAACTGAGGATCCTCGATCTTAATGGAAATAATGGCGGTTAAGCCTTCGCGGATATCCTCACCGCTTAAGTTTGCTTCCGTATCTTTCAGAAGCTTATTGTTTCTTGCATAATCATTAAATGTCTTGGTTAAGGCATTTCTGAAACCTGCCAGATGGGTTCCACCTTCAGGCGTCGTAATATTGTTTACGAAGCTGTAGGTACTTTCGTTGAAAGAATCGTTATGCTGAATGGCTACTTCCACGTAAACACCGTTCTTGGTTCCTTCAAAATAAAGAACATCCTCGTAAAGAGCCGTTTTACCTCTGTTTAAGTAGGTAACAAACTCTTTGATACCGCCTTCGTAATGGAAGGTAACTTCCCTGTTTTCTTCTCTTTCATCTTTTAAGGAAATACGGATTCCCTTGGTAAGGAAAGCGGTTTCACGAAGTCTGGTTCTTAACGTATCATAGTCATAAACGGTATCTTCAAAGATTTCCGGATCCGGAGAAAACGTTACTTTGGTACCGGTTTCCGCTGCATCACAGGTTCCGATCTCTTTTAAAGGATAGCAGACTTTACCGCGTTCATAGCGCTGTTTGTAAATCTTTCCGTCACGCTTTACTTCCACTTCAAGCCATGTAGAAAGAGCATTTACAACGGATGCACCTACACCGTGAAGACCACCGGATACTTTGTATCCTCCACCGCCGAATTTACCGCCGGCGTGAAGCACGGTAAATACGACTTCCACAGCGGGAAGTCCTGCTTTATGGTTGATTCCGACCGGAATACCACGACCGTTATCCACAACGGTGATGGAATTATCCTCATGGATGAATACATTTACTTCACTGCAGTATCCTGCCAATGCTTCGTCAATGGAATTGTCTACGATTTCATAAACCAGGTGATGCAAACCGGTAGATGATGTGCTTCCGATGTACATACCGGGTCTTTTTCTTACTGCTTCCAATCCTTCCAGTATCTGGATTTGATCTCCGCCGTATTCTTCGTTTACGCCCATTTTCTTCCTCCGTTATTTTGCTGCTATGCTTTCTTCACTCATCTCTTCCACCGTTCCGGAAGTGACTTTGTAAACTTTGTTAATGGTAAATCTGTTATTAATAAACTCATCCAGACCCGTACAGGTGATAATTGTCTGGATATCTCCGATGCTGTCCAGAAGATAATTCTGTCTGGTGGAATCCAGTTCCGAAAGAACATCATCCAGTAAAAGGATCGGAATATCATTCGTGATTTTCTTGACCAGTTCTATTTCCGCAAGTTTTAAGGATAATGCTGCGGTTCTTTGCTGTCCCTGGGAACCGTATTTTCTGACATCCATTCCGTTGATCTGGAAGATAAAATCGTCCCTGTGCGGACCTACCGAAGTCATTTTTGCTTTGGTATCCCTGTCAATTGCACTCTTTAAGCGGCTTTCATAATCTTCAATCGTTGTATCCGGCTGATAAATGATTTTGATTTCTTCGGCTCCGCCGGATAATTTCTGATGAATTCCCTGAATGATCTCATTCAGCTGATCGACAAAAGTAGTTCTCCGCTCGATGATTTTACTTCCGAAAGAAATCAGCTGGTTATCCCATATATTCATGGTTTCTTTCAATGTCGGATGGAAATACAGATCTTTTAAAAGCGAATTTCTCTGATTGATGATCTTGTTATAACTGGTCAGATTATAAAGATAAAAATGATCCAACTGACAAAGCTCCATATCCACAAAATGTCTTCTGTAGGATGGACCGTCCTTGATAATATCCAGATCTTCCGGAGAAAACAAAACCACATTGATAATGCCCAGAATATCCGCAGCCTTTTTAACTTTCTCCAAATTTAAGGCAATACCCTTGGCTTTATTGCTGCGAAGATGCATGTCTATTCTTTGTTCCGTATCTTCTTTGTTCAGAAAAGCTCTTAAATGAGCCTCTTCACATCCGAAACGGATTACATCTTTATCTTTGCTGCCTTTATGGGATTTGGTTGTAGCCAGATAGAAAATGGCTTCCAGAATATTTGTCTTTCCCTGTGCATTATTTCCGTAGAAAATCGTAGTACCCCTGTCAAAATTTAAAGACAGGGATTCATAATTTCTGAAATTTTCCAGCTCAAGGGTTTTAATGTACATGAATCCGGGTATCCTTATATTCTACAATGTCTCCGGAAACAATTTTCTTGCCTCTTTGTGTTGCAATTTCATTGTTAACTTTGACTTTGCCTTCCTGAATCTCAAATTTGGCATCCGAGCCGTAATCAATTAAATTGGCAGCTTTCAATAACTGGCCCAATTTAATATATTCCCCTTTTAAATAAAATTCTTCCATAATCTTATCCTTCAACTCCCAAATTTACGGGAAGAATCATATAAGTAAAGGTATCTTCGTCATCTCTGATAAAGCAGGGAGATTTGGCGGAAGCAAAATATAAATGAATGGTTTCATCATCAATGGCTTTTAAAGCATCCGTTAAATATTTGGGATTGAAACCAATCTTTAAATCATTTCCTTCTTTTTCCACATCAATCTTTTCATTCATGCTACCCTTGGAAGATTTCATACTGAATTCAACTACCTGATCAGCAATATTTAAAACGATTGCCTTTTTATCTCCTTCTCTTGCATAAACAGTGGATCTGTCCACACATTCATACATTTCCCTTTTATTAATCGTAACCTTGGTGGAATATTCTTTGGATAATACATTATCGATATTAAAGAATTCTCCGTCGATTAATCTGGTTACGAAAGTATTATTTGCAAAATTAACGATCAGATGGTTATCGGTAAAATGTAAAGTTGCAACTCCATCCGTTTCTTTACCCAGAATATTATAAAGATCGTTTAAACTTCTTCCCGGAACAATAATCTTCTTTACGAGATTTTCATCTTCAATTTCCACTTTACGAATGGAAACTCTCTGTCCGTCCAGGGAAACAACCCTTAAAATTCCGTTTTTAATTTCAAATAATTCACCTCTTAAGGTTCTGTTGGCTTCATTATCGGAAATGGAGAAAATAGTCTGACGGATAATTTCTTTTAATGAAAATTCATGAATATCCATATGTTCTTTGTAATTGAAAGTAGGGATATCATTAAAAGTATCCGTTTCTCTTCCGATCATTCTCATTACAACTTTTCCGCATATAAAATTCGTCTGATAAGAAGGATCGGATTCAATATTGATATCACTGTCCGGCATTTTACGTACAATTTCCTGAAAATCTTTGGAATCCAGACAAATCTTTCCTTCTTCCAAAACTCTTGCGGAATAAATAGACTCAATAGCCATTTCGGAATTATTGGCTACAAGTCTTACTTCATCCATTCTGGCTTCTAATAAAATACAATCTGCATTTGTAAGATTGGATTTGGAAGGAACTGCTTTGATAACAGTAGAAATTGCATTCTGAAGATCGGATTTGGAAATACTTAATTTCATGGTAAGTGATTATCCTCCTTATACTGAAAAAATGGGACGAAAGCATATATAAATAATTATTATTTCATCTTATTCATATTATAGGGTGTTGATATGTGGAAACCCTTACTAATTATACTAAATTTAAGGCAAAAATGGAATGGATAATTTGTGAAAAAATAAAGATTAAGTCATTTTTAACCTGATAGTTATAAACATGGCTTAAAATCGAAAATATGAGCCTGAAAATGGCATAATTTATATAAACATAAAGTTGTAAACATATCCACATTTTTATGTTTATAGTGTTTCTTCCTATTTATATATAATCATTTTGTAAATAAAAATGAAATACCGGATGGAAAAGTGGTATTTCATTTCTATGTTTATGATGGAATTTTAATAAGTTTTGATAATATATTTTTATTTATGAAGGGGTTATTTTCTTCTTAATAATGTCAATCTGGTTGGCAAAATTGGAATCATTGTTGATTTCATCCTGAATTTTGGTAATTCCGTTAATAATTGTGGAATGATCCTTCTTATCCAGGACTTTGGCAATGTTTTTTAATGAGTTATCGGTTAATTCCCTGCATAAATACATTACAACCTGTCTGGGAACAACAATTTCGGATGTTCTTTTCTTGGAAGTAATATCTTCTGCTTTAATTCCGAAATGATCCGCAACAACCTGGATAATGATCTGAGGAGTAACCATTTTGGGAGCATTCGGATAAATAATATCTTTTAATGCTTCTTCCGCCATTTCCAGGGTAACTGCTTTTTTATTGATTTTGGAATAATAAATAACTTTGTTAAAAGCACCTTCCAGCTCACGGATATTGGAATTTACATTAGTTGCAATGTAATCGATTACTTCCTGGGGAACCGCACAAATCGTATTCTTATAAGGTTCCGAAAGCATTAAAAGAATGGCAGCTCTTGTTTCATAACTGGGAGGCTGAATATCTGCCTGTAGTCCCTGACTGAAACGGGAAGAGAATCTTTCATCCAAGGTTTCCATCTGTTTGGGAGGTTTATCGGATGAAATAATGATTGCTTTACCGTTATCATGAAGTACGTTAAATGTGTGGAAAAACTCTTCCTGAGTTGCTTCTTTACCGATAATAAACTGAATATCATCGATCAAAAGAACATCCACGGTTCTGTATTTATCACGAAGTCTGTTTAATGCTGCGGAAGAACCGCTACGGATTCCTTCAATTACTTCATTTGTAAAGGTTTCAGAATTGACGTATAAAACTTTTTTCTCCGGATTATGATCGATAATATAATGAGCGATAGAATGCATCAGATGGGTTTTACCCAGTCCGGATCCACCGTAAATGAACAAAGGATTGAAATCTTCGCCCGGATTTTCGGCAACCGCCAGGGATGCGGAATGAGCAAAAGAGTTATTGCTTCCTACAACGAAGTTTTCAAAAGTATATTTGGAAACAAGATTAGCCTGTTTATAAAGCTCCGAATGATCTACGGAAACGGAAGAAGAAAGAGATGATTCATCTTCTTCTTTTCTGGTGATAAAACGGATATCGTAATCATGATTGGTTGCTTCTGAAACACAAACATGAAAATAATCTTTGTAATTCTTGATTAAATAGTTGATAAGCTGAGCTTTATCGGAAGGAATTTCGATATAAAAAACATCACCTTCCACCTTATAAAAACTCATCGGTTCGATCCAGGTACGATAAGCAATCATACTGATTTGAAGCTCATCCGCCACCTTTTGTTTGATTTCTTCGAATAATGCTGAATAATCCTGTTCCTGCTGACTCATAGATCCAAAAATCCCCTGTATTTCTTAAAGACTTTTCTTATCTTATACGATAAAACATAAAAATTCAAATAAAAAAAAATAATATTTTATGTAAATTGTTTTTATTTTTTTCAACACAATTATCCACATATGTGGATAACTTTGAAATGAATAGTTTTAAAAATTAAAAAGAGAATAAATTTCTATAAAAAGCCCGTAAATAAAGGAAAAATTGACTTATCCACAAAACAGGTGTTTCAGTTACATAACAATTGAATAACCTGTTTTTTGGTGAATTATAAACAAGTTTTCCACAAATTGTGGATAATGAAAAAGGGTTTTTTTTATGGAAACTTGACTTCAATATGTTGAATTTAATGATTTTTGAAACTCAACATCTTGTAAAAATTTTTTTAAAAATATTTTTGCCAACCGTTTTCTTCAATCTGCCGCAGAAAATAGTCCTTGACGGGATTATTTCTATTGTTTATAATCAAAACGATTGTTTTCGACATAAGTAAAGGAGGTGTATTTGGTTATGAAGATGACATTTCAGCCTAAGAAAAGACAGAGATCAAAAGTTCATGGTTTCCGCGCAAGAATGAGTACTCCCGGCGGAAGAAAAGTATTAGCAGCCAGAAGAGCTAAAGGTAGAAAGATATTATCAGCATAGGCCGCAGATTATGTGGCCTTTTTTTTTCGCGATAAAAGGCTTTCTACCCGCACCTGAATCGGTGGTGCATTGTATATGGAAAGAATCAGAAAATCCGAAGAATTTGAATCTGTTTACCAATCCGGCAAATCCCATGCCAATAAGTATTTTGTAATTTATATGTCGAAAAACGATTTTGGAATAAACAGATTGGGTGTTTCCGTTTCCAAAAAGGTCGGAAACAGTGTGATCAGGCACAGAATCAAGCGCCTGGTGAAAGAAAGTTTCAGACTACACGAGGATATGTTTAATAGTGGTTTAAACATTGTAGTCATAGCAAGAAAAGATGCCTTTGGGATTACTTATGAGGAAACCACGAAGGCTCTGCTTCATCTTATGAAGCTTCATCATGGTATGAAGTCGTAATTTGATCAGGTAATAGAAATTACAATTTTTCATGAAGAAAATTTTAATTGCTATAATTCATTTTTATCAGAAATTTCTATCTCCACTGAAAAGCACCAAATGTCCTTATATTCCTTCCTGTTCCCAATACGGACTTGAAGCGATAGAGAAGCATGGTGCCCTCAAGGGTTCACTCCTTGCGGCGTGGAGAATTTTGCGTTGTAATCCTTTTTCAAAAGGGGGATACGATCCTGTACCATAAATTACAGGGTTAGGAGGTTAAATGTTAGAATTATTACTTACACAGAATTCTACTTTTATTATAGGACCGATTGCGAAATTACTCGGATTTATCATGCAGGGTATTTTCTGGTTATTGGATAAAGTAGGAATTCAGAATATCGGTTTGGCGATTATCATTTTTACACTCGTCATTTATCTTTGCCTGATGCCTTTGACCATCAAGCAGCAGAAGTTTTCCAAAATGTCGGCCATCATGAACCCGGAATTACAGGCTATCCAGGCTAAGTATAAGGGAGCCAAAGACCAGGATTCCATGATGAAGATGCAGGAAGAGACCAAAGCCATTTATGCAAAATACGGTGTGTCTCCTTCCGGAAGTTGTCTGCAATTGTTGATTCAGATGCCGATTTTGTTTGCATTGTATCGTGTCATCTACAATATTCCCGCATATGTTCCGCAGGTAAAACAGGTTTATATGGAACTTGTTCCCAAGCTTACCCATATGAACGGACCTGTTTTCTGGATCAGAAGCCATATGTCTTCTGCCAAAATGTTCGCAAAGCAGTTTACGAACTTAGACAAATATCCCGATTTAAACAATACCGTCATTGACGTATTAAACCGTGCTACCAAGAAAGACTGGAATGCACTCAGCAATAAGTACTCCAATCTTTCCAACGAAATTGATGCCACTACGGCAAAACTCAATCATTACAATAATTTCCTCGGAATCAACATTGCGTTTTCTCCCTGGGACATGATCAAGGAACAGTTTGCTTCCACAGACGGAAGAAACTGGTGGATCATTATCGGTGCCGTTTTAATCCCGATCCTTTCCGCAGTAACCCAGTGGATCAACATCAAGCTGACTCCGCAGAACAATACGAATAACCAGGGACAGGATTCCATGGGCAGCACAATGAAGATGATGAACAACATGATGCCGCTTATGTCCGCATTCTTCTGTACAACGCTTCCCGCAGGTATGGGACTTTACTGGATTGCCGGTAGTGTGATCCGTTCCATCCAGCAGATCGTGATCAACAGACACATCGACAAGATGAACCTGGATGAGATCATCAAAAACAACACCGCCAAGTATGAAGAGAAATTAAAGAAAAAAGGTGTTTTAAACGATAATATCAGCAAGAAGATCAACGCTTCTTCCTCCAACAGAACCGTAAAAGAAGCCATTCAGAAAACGGATGAAGAGAGAAAAGCAGAAATTGCCAAGGCGCAGGAATACTTAAAGAAAACGGAAAAGAAGAAGAGTTCCGGCGGATCGTCCTTAGCCGACAAGGCAAATATGGTGAAGCGTTTTAACGAACAGAACAATAAGTAAGAGGTTACTTTTGGAGGATAAAGATATGGAATATATGGAATTTAGCGCAAAAACTGTAAACGATGCCATTACGGAAGCCTGCACCCATTTTACCGTTGCAAGCGATCGTTTGGATTATGAAGTTTTGGAAGAAGGAAGCAGCGGATTCTTGGGACTCGGTTCCAAAGCAGCTAAGATCAAAGCAAGAGTAAAAGAAGAAGCCGAAATGATGGCTGAAGCACAAGAGAAGGCTGTAAAGGAAGCGGTAAAAGAAGAGAAAAAGGCTGAAAAAGAAGCTGCCAAAGAAGAAAAGAAAGAGATCAAAAAAGAAGTAAAGGAAGCAAAAGCCAAAGCTTACGTTAATGCCAAAGAAGTGGAAGACAAGAGTATTGCTTTCTTAAAGGATGTTCTTCATGCAATGGATATTGCCGCTGTTGTGGAAGCGGAGTATGATAGTAACGAGGAGCTTTTAAACATCAATTTGATCGGTGAAGATATGGGTATCTTAATCGGTAAGCGCGGACAGACACTGGATTCCCTCCAGTACCTTGTTTCCCTTGTTGTAAATAAGGAAGCAGGCGGATACATCCGTGTAAAGGTTGATACCGAAAACTACAGAGAACGCCGCAAGGCAACTCTGGAAAATCTTGCACACAATATCGCATTCAAGGTTAAAAGAACACGTCGCAGTGTTTCTTTAGAGCCGATGAATCCTTATGAGAGACGGATTATTCACTCCGCACTTCAGAATGACAAATATGTAACTACTCATTCCGAAGGAGAGGAGCCGTACAGAAAGGTAGTTGTTACCTTAAAGAAATAATCCTTTGATCCAGGAAAGATGCTTACTGCTCCGGCTTTTCGTCGGAGCAGTATTTGTACGTTACCAAAATCCGGAGATAACATGAAAGAAACCATTGTTTCCATTGCAACCGCACTCTCCTCTTCCGGAATCGGAATTATCCGTATTTCAGGAGAAGAGGCCGTAGAAATCGCAGACCGTATTTTCAGAAAACCGAACGGAAAGAAATTATCCGAAGTTTCTTCCCATACGGTTCACTACGGTCATATTGTCGATGAAGACGGAACCGTTGTGGACGAAGTCATTGTCATTCTGATGAAGGCGCCGCATTCATTTACCAAAGAGGATGTTGTGGAAATAGACTGCCATGGCGGAATTTTCTTATTGAAACAGGTTCTGAATCTTTGTGTGAAAGCCGGAGCCAGACTTGCCGAGCCGGGAGAATTCACCAAGCGTGCTTTTCTGAACGGAAGAATCGATCTGTCCGAAGCGGAAGCCGTTATGGATTTGATTTCTTCCTCCAACGAAGCGGCAAGAAGAAATTCCATCGGTCAGTTAAGCGGAAGACTGCATCGTAAAATCATTTCCCTGCGTGAAAAACTGATCTATGAGATTGCTTTCATCGAATCCGCAATTGACGATCCCGAGCATTATGACACCGGCGATTTTATCAATCGTCTTACTGATGTAGTTGATTCTTGTGAGAAAGAATTAAAGAAACTTCTTCTCTCCTTTGAAAACGGTAAGTATCTGGTCAGCGGAATCAACTGTACGATCGTCGGAAAACCGAATGTCGGTAAATCTTCCTTTATGAATCTTTTACTTGGAGAAGACCGTGCCATTGTAACAGCGGTTGCCGGAACCACAAGAGATACTTTGGAAGAAACGATTTCTCTGGACGGAATCACGCTCCACCTCGTGGATACTGCAGGAATTCATGAGACCGAAGATGAGGTTGAAAAGATCGGCGTCAAAAGAGCCAAAGAATCCATCGAACGTGCGGAACTTGTTTTCTTTGTACTCGATTCCTCGGATAAAATCTCCGCGGAAGATCTGGAACTGACTCCTCTTCTGTCGTCCAAGAAAGTCATCGTGCTTTTGAATAAATCCGATCTGAATCTAGGAGGAACCACGGAAGAAGATGTGGAAAAAGCTTTTTCGGGTCGGATCGAAAACATGCGCATACTTTCCTTCTCCGCCAAAACATCACAGGGTCTTACCGAACTGACCGATGTGATCAAGGATCTGTTCTATCATGGAGAACTGAATGCAGACGAGGAATTGTATTTAACGAGCATCCGGCACAAAACACTTGTGGAAAATGCAGACATGGCTTTGCTCCATGTAAAGGAATCCCTTCAAATGAATATGCCGGAAGATTTCTATGCGATCGATTTGATGCAGTGCTACTCTTCCCTCGGCGAGATCATCGGTGAAGAAGTGGATGATGATCTGGTGGATGAGATTTTCTCCAAATTCTGTATGGGAAAATAAATTGAACTACAAATATAGTTGGATATAAAATGAAAGAAAACAATTCAGATTTACAATATCATATTGCAGACAGCGTGGATGTTTGTGTAATCGGTGCCGGACATGCCGGATGTGAAGCCGCACTTGCTTGTGCAAGACTCGGTTTCTCCACGGTCATGTTTACGGTTTCCGTGGAAAGCATTGCGCTTATGCCCTGCAATCCAAACATCGGCGGAACCAGCAAAGGACATTTGGTCAGGGAACTGGATGCACTCGGCGGTGAAATGGGAAGAAATATTGATAAGACTTTTCTGCAGTCCAAGATGCTAAATGTATCAAAGGGACCTGCCGTTCATTCCCTGCGTGCACAGGCCGATAAAATGGAGTATTCCAAAGCCATGCGTAAAACTCTGGAAAACCAGGAGAACTTAACGATCAAGCAGGGAGAGGTTTGCAGAATCTTAACCAAGGAAGATGCGGATGGAAAGAAAACCGTTTGCGGAGTCGTCATCGGAACCGGAATGGTATATGAATGCCGTGCGGCAATCATCTGCAGCGGAACGTATCTGAATGCCCGTTGTCTATGCGGTGAATCCATTACCTATACGGGTCCGAACGGATTAATGGCAGCAACGCATTTAACCGCCGAACTCCAAAAAGACGGAATTGAACTCAGACGTTTTAAAACAGGTACGCCTGCGAGAATGGATAAGCGAACCGTTGATTTCAGTAAGATGGAGGAACAGGTGGGCGATACGCCGATCGTACCGTTTTCGTTTTCCACCAATCCGGATGATATTCAGAAAGAACAGGTTTCCTGTTATTTAACTTATACCAATGAGCGCACACATGAGATTATCCGTGCGAATCTGGATCGCTCTCCCATTTATGCAGGAATTATCGAAGGGACCGGACCGAGATATTGTCCTTCCATCGAAGATAAGGTTGTGAAATTTGCGGACAAGGAAAGACATCAGGTATTCATCGAACCGGAAGGACTTTATACGAACGAAGTATATATCGGTGGCATGTCTTCTTCTCTTCCGGAGGATGTTCAGCTTGCCATGTACAGAACCGTCCCCGGTCTGGAAAATTGTAAAATTGTAAGAAACGCATATGCGATTGAATATGACTGTCTTGCTCCGGGACAATTAAAACCGTCCCTGGAGATTAAGCAGGTGGAAAACCTTTTCAGTGCCGGACAGTTTAACGGAAGTTCCGGATATGAAGAGGCTGCTGCACAGGGACTGATCGCCGGTATCAATGCAGCAAATAAATTAAAAGGAAAAGAGCCACTGATCCTGCAGCGCTCGGATGCATACATCGGAGTTTTAATCGATGATCTTGTAACCAAGGATAACCGTGAGCCGTATCGTATGATGACATCAAGGGCGGAGTATCGCCTGATCCTACGTCAGGATAATGCGGATCTTCGTCTTCGCAAATTCGGATATGAAGCCGGACTTGTTTCCGAGGAGGTATATCAGCAAACCCTCGAGAAACAGCGTATGATCGATGAAGAAGTTGAACGACTTAAAACTACATTTGTAGGTGGAAGTAAAGCGGTAACCGAGATACTTGCAAAGCGTGAATCGGCACCTCTTAAAACCGCAGCTTCGATTGCGGACTTAATGTGCAGGCAGGAACTGGATTATGAGTTTTTAAAAGAACTTGATCCCGAGCGTCCCGAACTTCCAAAGGATGTGGTGGAGCAGGTTTGTATCAATATTAAATACGAAGGTTATATCGCACGCCAGCTTCAGCAGGTGAAGAGTTTTAAGAAAAATGAAAATCATCTGATTCCGGAAGATTTAGATTATGATGATGTTCCTTCTCTTCGTCTCGAAGCCAGACAGAAGTTAAAGCAGTTTAAGCCGATTTCCATCGGACAGGCATCGCGTATCAGCGGTGTTTCTCCCGCGGATATTTCGGTTTTGCTTATTTTTCTTTCTTCTCGTAAATAAGTGGGTAAGAGTATGGATTTTCAAAACGCCTTAAGTGAATTTGGCATATCCTTAAATTCTAAACAGACAGAGCAGTTTGAGCTTTATTATAAACTTCTGGTTTCCTGGAACGAGAAGATGAACTTAACTGCGATTACGGACAGAGAAGAAGTCTATGTTAAACATTTTTTGGATTCTTTATCTTTCGTTAAAACGAATCCGTCCACGGAAGATTTTCGCCTGATCGATGTCGGAACCGGGGCCGGTTTTCCCGGTATACCGCTTAAGATTCTGTATCCGAAGGCGCATATAACGCTGATGGATTCGCTTGCCAAACGCGTTACTTTTTTGAATGAAGTTATTGAAGAACTTTCTCTTAATGAGGAAGGTTCCATCGAAGCCGTTCATTCCAGAGCGGAAGATCTTGCAAAAGATAAGGAATACAGAGAACAGTTTGATTATGCGGTTTCGCGTGCGGTTGCCAATCTTAGTACATTAAGTGAATATTGTCTTCCGTTTGTGAAAGTTGGCGGAGTATTTGTTTCTTATAAATCGGAAAAAGCAACCGAAGAAGTCAAAGATGCAAAGAAAGCTGTATTTCTTTTGGGAGGATCATTTGGTGAAGAAATTTCCTTTATCCTTCCGGGCAGTGATTTGAAACGTACACTGGTAATGATCGAAAAGAAGAGTGTGACATCCTCAAAGTATCCGAGAAAAGCAGGTATGCCTTCGAAGAATCCTTTGGGCTGACAAATTAAACTACATATGTAGTATTATAAGGAGGGGGAAATGGATCAGAACGGATTAAAAGATTTACTGTTATCAATGGCTGCGGAAATCTCTGCAGAGTATGAGAAAAATCTCATTGACCGTAATGCTAAATTCGAAGAGATTACTTTGTTAAACCGTAAGGTAGAAGAGTTAAAAGCAAAGAGTGAAGATACTGTTTTCTCTCCGCGCAGTAAACTGAGTGCATATGATTCCAAGCTTAGTTTTGAACAGCAGATTGCAAGAGAGAATTTGGAACTTGCCAAACTGGACTCTGTTCTTGATACGTTACTGAACCGGAAAGAAGAACTGTTGGAGGGAGTAGAACTTCTTGATTCTATTTTGGAAGAGAGAGAAGACTACTATGAAAAACTGCAGGATATTACATCTAAGAGTAATACCCCTGCCGAAACTTCCGATGAAGAATTGGAGAATTCCAAAGAGGATGTAAACGAGGATACATTTATACCTTCGCAAAAAGATGGTTCGAAAGTGGATGATTCGAAAGAGGATACGGAGGTGGATGGATTTACTCCCGGAGCAAAAGAGTTAATGGAAGCACTTTCCTATGTGGCACATCAGTGTGGAGAGATTTCCGATTTTACGATTCAGGATCCGTATCGTGCAAGAAACGAATTACGGTCCATTGCCAATAAGTGGGGAAATTGATTTCACCGGTTAATATTGAAAGACATTGAGCAGGGTGGTTCGCCCTGCTCTTTTTATTTTCCGCTATTTCTATTAGAACTCCTCCTGACGACACTCGATTTTGACCGTTACCGCTATATATAGATTTATAGACAAAATCAAAATTATTTATCCACCGACTTGTTTCACGTGAAACAAAGTTCTTTTCAAATGAAGTGATACAAGATATAATGTTTCACGTGAAACGTCTTACCCAAGATATGGTAGATTTTCACGTGAAACATTTCGATAAATTGATCCTTCAAAATAGAGCAAAAATGTTTATCAACAATATCCACACTATCCACATATACAAGATTTTGTGAAATTGTATCCTATGCACCGACCGGGTGGAAAACTTTATATAGATAAGAAGTGTCAAAAGTGATACAATGACATGGCGTGTGAGAAGACGAATATTTGGAGGAATGATATGGGAAAAGTTATTGCGATTGCAAACCAGAAAGGCGGAGTCGGAAAGACAACGACAGCAATTAACTTGGCCGCCTGTGTTGCAGAAAAAGGAAAGAAAGTTTTGGTCATCGATACCGATCCGCAGGGAAATACTTCCACGGGATTTGGTATTCAGAAGAACGAACTTGAAAATACGGTTTATGAGTTGATGCGCGGAGAGTGTTCCGTTAAGGAATGCGTTATTCCGGATGTGGTAGAAAATCTTTCTCTGATTCCCAGCAATGTCAATCTTGCAGCTGCGGAGATTGAACTGGTGGATGAAGACAGAAAAGAATATATTCTGAAGAACGAATTGGATTGGATCAAGGATCAGTATGATTTTATTTTCATCGACTGTCCTCCGTCACTTTCCATGTTGACCGTAAATGCAATGACCGCAGCGGACAGTGTACTTGTTCCGATCCAATGCGAGTATTATGCATTGGAAGGATTGAGCCAGTTGATCACTACGGTGAATCTGATCAAGCGAAAAATCAATCCGGCACTTTCCCTGGAAGGAGTTGTATTTACCATGTACGATTCCCGTAACAATCTTTCGGCTGAGGTCGTAGAGAATGTAAAGGAGGTTATGCAGGAGAGAATTTTCGAAACTCTGATTCCGAGAAATGTACGTCTCGCGGAAGCACCGAGTTACGGACAGCCGATCAATGTATACGATGACAAGTCTGCCGGAGCAGAAGCTTATCGGAAACTTGCGGAAGAATTGATCAAGGTTAATGCATAATTTTCACATGAAACATAGATAAGGGGAGAAACCGAAATGGCATTGAAAAGAGGATTGAACAAAGCAAAAGGACTGCAGTCTTTGATTGATACCGGAACTGTTCAGGAGACCGGAGCCGAATCGAAAGACGGAGTGATTCAGGTTAGCATCTCCAAGGTGGAGCCGAACCGGAATCAGCCGCGTAAGAATTTTGATGAAGATGCCCTGCAGGAACTTGCGGAATCGGTTAAACAGTATGGAGTATTATCTCCGCTGCTGGTTGTTGACCGCGGAGATTATTATGAGATCGTTGCCGGTGAGAGAAGATGGAGAGCAGCCAACATTGCAGAGCTGAAAGAAGTTCCGGTTATTGTCAGAGATCTGACCGAGCAGCAGATTGTTGAGATTTCCATTATCGAAAACCTGCAGCGTGAAGACTTAAACGAAATCGAAGAAGCAAACGGATATAAGAGACTGATCGAAGAGTTCCACTTAACACAGGACGAAGTGGCAGAGAAGGTATCCAAATCCCGTACCGCAATTGCCAACACGATTCGTCTTTTGAAACTGTGTGAAGATGTTCAGAGAATGCTGATCGACGATATGATCTCTGCCGGACATGCCAGAGCACTTCTCGGAATTGAGGATCCGGAAGAACAGTATGTCCTTGCACAGAGAGTGTTTGACGAAAAACTCTCCGTACGTGATATTGAAAAGATCGTGAAAAACCGAGGCAAGGAGAAGGTTGAGAAAAAGAAGACCGAATCCCAGCTTGCAAATGTATATAAAGATATTGAGACCAGAATGAAAGACAAATTGTCGACTAAAGTTTCCGTTACAGCCAAAGAAAACGGCGGCGGAAAGATTGAGATTGAGTTTTATTCCGGAGATGATTTGGAAAGAATTTTGGATATTATTGGAAGATAAAGAGAGGTTTGTACTACATGGGTAGTCCAATTTTAAATAAGATCGGGCTTGGAAATATTGATATTCTGTTTGTTATCATATTTCTGGTTCTTTGCATTGTAATTCTTCTGGTAATGCTGATCATGCAGAATCGGAAGTTGAATGACTTAATCGGCCGTTATGAGAAATTCATGCAGGGTTCGAGAGCCAAGAGTCTGGAGAAGAAGATCACGGATTTATTTGAAGAACAGAGTGTACAGAAATCCCTGCTTGAGAATCATTCAAGACAGATAAAAGAAATTTTCAGAAAGCATCAGTCGGCTTTTCAGAAGATGGGCTTTGTCAAATATGACGCATTTAAGGAAATGGGCGGAAAACTCAGTTTCTGTTTGGTCCTTCTTGATGAGCGCGACAACGGATATCTGCTGAATTCCGTGCACTCTTCCGACGGATGCTACAGTTATACCAAGCGAATCAAAGCAGGTCAGTCGGATCTGGAATTAAGTCCCGAAGAAGCGGTTGCTTTAAAGAAAGCGATTGAAGATAAAGAATAAAGTAGAATCCGGCGCCGTTTTGTTGTAAAATAAGAAAAGATTTTTTTTGCAGATTTCTGCAGAAAGGGAGAAAAATGATAGACATTAAATTTTTAAGAGAAAACCCCGAAGTAGTTAAGGAAAACATTCGTAAGAAATTCCAGGACGAAAAGCTTCCCCTGGTGGATGAAGTCATTGCCCTGGATGAAGAAAGAAGAGCAACCCAGCAGCAGGTGGATGATTTAAAAGCCAACCGCAACAAAATCTCCAAGCAGATCGGTCAGTTAATGGGCCAGGGCAAGAAGGAAGAGGCTGAGAAAGTCAAAGCCGAAGTTGCAAACGAAGGTGCCAAGATCGAAGAACTTGATGCCAAGCAGAAGGAACTTGAGGAAAAGATTTTAAAGGACATGATGATTATTCCGAATATCATCGATCCTTCTGTTCCCATCGGAAAGAACGATACAGAAAACGTGGAAGTTACCAGGTACGGCGATCCGTTCGTTCCCGATTTTGAAATCCCGTATCATACGGAGATTATGGAACGCTTCAACGGTATCGATCTGGATGCGGCAAGAAGAGTTGCCGGAAACGGTTTTTACTATCTGCAGGGCGACATTGCGAGATTACACTCCGCAGTTATTTCCTATGCAAGAGATTTTATGATCGACAGAGGATTTACCTACTGCGTTCCGCCTTTCATGATCCGTGCAAACGTGGTTACCGGTGTTATGAGTTTCGCAGAGATGGATGCCATGATGTACAAAATCGAAGGCGAAGATCTTTACTTAATCGGAACCAGTGAGCATTCCATGATCGGTAAGTTCATTGATCAGATCATTCCCGAATCCGAGCTTCCGAAGACTCTGACCAGCTATTCTCCCTGCTTTAGAAAAGAGAAGGGTGCACACGGTATCGAGGAACGTGGCGTATACCGTATCCATCAGTTCGAGAAGCAGGAAATGATCGTAGTCTGCAAACCCGAAGAGAGCGCAATGTGGTTTGATAAATTATGGCAGAATACCGTAGATCTGTTCCGTTCCATGGACATTCCCGTAAGAACCTTGGAGTGCTGCTCCGGTGATTTGGCCGATCTGAAGGTGAAGTCCTTTGACGTGGAAGCATGGTCTCCGAGACAGAAGAAATACTTCGAAGTCGGAAGCTGCTCCAACTTGGGAGACGCTCAGGCAAGAAGATTAAAGATCAGAGTAAACGGTGAGAACGGAAACAAGTACTTCGCTCACACCTTAAACAATACCGTAGTTGCTCCGCCTCGTATGCTGATCGCGTTCTTAGAGAACAATCTGCAGGCAGACGGAAGCGTCCGTATTCCGGAAGTACTTCGTCCTTACATGGGCGGTATGACCGAAATCAGAGAGAAATAATTAAACTTACAGACAGTCGGGGTAAACCGTCCGGGAGGAAAGGTCATGCATCGATTCATGCGTGCAATCGGGTTTTCCACTGAGGGAACCAGAGAAAATCGAAAGCGTCTTTTATCCTATGTGGTTACCTCGGCCGATGAAAGCCGTGTGGTTTCCGCGAAGGAAGGTCATCTCCTTGTGGAATACCGGAAATATTTCGGTGACCGGATCGGTATCATTGTCAGAGGAACCTTTGAGCCGGGAGAGAGCGGAGCGGAAGAATATTTCGTCGACTATTCCGTGCCCTTCTTAAAGGCCGTGGCAATTTCATCAACGGATAGGGTCACATTCGAGAGTTTTGCGGATAAACTGGAGTATGTCGGAATCTGCGACGATTATCGTCTCGGAATGCCGTTGATCTTCTATCTGCAGAATATGAACGAACTGCTTTCCCAGACGGAGCCGGTGCAGAATAGGGCCATTGATGTTTTTCATGTCTCGCTTTCCGCGCTGTCCGTGAAAGGAAGTATCATGATGCCCATCGAAAAGAGCGAATCCGATGAGCAGCTCATGAAGAAAAGAAAACGCGAGAGGGATGAACTGTATCGTCGTGCGAAGACCGGTGACGAATCCGCCATCGAGAATATCACGATTGAAGATATGGATACCTACTCGATCGTTAAGAAAAAATCCAAAGAGGAAGATGTTTTCTCTTTAGTGGATTCGTATTTTATGCCGGTCGGAATCGAGTGCGATCAGTATTCGATTTTGGGCGAGATCAAGGATGTGAACGAAAGCATCAATCAGATTACCGGCGAAGAAGTGGTTATTCTGGATATCGTGGCCAATGATATTTTCTTTGATGTCTGCATCAACCGAAAGGACTTAGTAGGGGAGCCGGAGATCGGCAGACGATTCAAGGGAGATGTCTGGATGCAGGGGACCGTCGCATTTTGATTCGGTCAGGCTTTCGATTCTTGGGAATATATGATATAATAGCATTCGTGTTACGATTTTGTTTCCGTAGCTCAGCAGGATAGAGCACTCGCCTCCTAAGCGAGGGGTCGGGCGTTCGAATCGCCTCGGGAACGCTAAGTACGAAGTATGTACCATCTATGGGGGTAAATATGGGACTTTTTGATAAAAAATCCAAAGAAAACGAAGTAAACGAAGAAGTAGTGGCTGCAAAGACACCCGAAGAATTAAAGAAGGAAAAAGGAATCAAAGAATCCTCCTTCGTTATGGGTGTTGAGAAGATCCTTCCCGGCGTTGATCCCGGCGAGACTGTTTTATACGGTAAAATGGACGGTGCTGCAGTTCGCGACTCCATGGTTTATGTTTGTAACCCGGGCAGCGACGACGATAAGGTAAGACAGGTCAAAGTGCTCGGTATTTTTGAAGCCAATAACCTGGTTATGGCATCCGCAGGCGGACCCGTCGGTATCGTAGTGGCAGCTCCGCTGAATACAAAGTTCAAAGTCGGAGATGTAGTTTTTACACCCGATGTTACACTTGAGAGCAAAGTGCATTCTTATGTAAAAGCGCTGACCAATACTTATGTGGTGGAAAGAGGTCTTTCTTTATCCAGAGAGGAAGTCGAAGCATTAAGCACGACGGACGTAGAGGAAATCTGGAGATTTTACGGATGGTTTACCCGTGAGATCGAAAAGGATCCTTCCGAAGAGAAGGCACTTGAGCAGCAGGCAAAACTGACTTTGGTCTGCAATACGCTTTGCGGCAAGATCATGAGAGCGGATTATATTTATGCGGTATTCTGCAAGTACACCGGAGAACCTTACATGTTCTCCCGTACCATCGCAAACGAAGACGGAAGTTATATGTGTACCGCTCCCAATATCCGGATTTTTACCGAAGCTTACAAAGAAAGAATGGAAGAACTTTACGGTGACGAGAAATATGTGATCCGTAAGATAGAAAACGGAGAAGACAAGAAGGGAATCTACAATTTCCTTGGTATTGCTTTTTACATCAACGGCGCAGCCGGCGTGGAAATTATTTCCGAAGATACGGTCGTTACGGGATCTTCCCTGGTTGCAGCTCCGGATTATTCCAATATTCCGAAGAACTCCGTTCCGGTAACCAACCCGGATTTGGTTCGCTGGATGTTACTGCTTGGACAGATGGGAAAGATCGAGACCGACGATCAGAAAACGATTTATCGTATTTACTATCGTTTCCTTGCAAGAGAGATCATGAAAGCAAAGTTCCTGGTTCCGGTTCATTCCACCGACACACTTCCTGCGGCAAATGAGGAAGGCCGTGTAACCGTATCCGCAGGAATGTCTGTGGGACTTCCGGTTCTGGAAGGCAAGGACGGAAAGAAGGCACTTCGTATTTTCACCGACTGGCGTCATCTTTATGAAGTGTTCCCGGATAAAAGCTTAAATGCAGCAGTCGAAACACTTGATTCCCTGATCAGTTCTTTCGAGTGCGTTATCAATTTAGGTCGCTTCCCCGCAGCAGGAAGATTTGTTACACTGGAAAACTTTAACGAGATGGAAGAGCTTGTCAGAAAAGAAGAAGATAAGCAGGCTTAATCGATAATCGGAAAAGAAATGTAAAGCCCGAAGAAAGACCGTTCTTTCATCGGGCTTTTCCTTAATCAGACGGAGGGTAAAATGAAATTTGTAGTGCAGCGTGTATCGCAGGCAAGTGTGGAAGTGGAAGGAGAGATTCTGGGAAAGATCAACCGCGGCTTCATGATTTTGATCGGAGTGGCAGATTCCGATACGGAAGAGATTGCCGATAAGATGATCGCCAAAATGCTGAAACTTCGTATTTTTGATGACGCACAAGGTAAGACCAATTTGTCGATCGATGAAGTGGGCGGAGAACTTTTACTGATCTCGCAGTTTACTTTGTATGCGGATTGCAAGAAAGGCAACCGGCCGTCGTTTTTCCGTGCGGGTAAACCGGATATGGCCAGCGATATGTACGATATGATTATTCGTAAATGCAGGGATCTAGGATATAAAACCGAATGCGGAAGATTCGGTGCGGAGATGAAGGTGTCGTTGATCAACGACGGACCGTTTACGATTGTAATGGATTCCGACGAATTATTCCGGTAAGATGCCGTTTCGCTCCATGACATTGTAGTAGGCTTCGAGATCTTTCGGCTCCATTGCGGCTTTGTCGATAATCTGTCCGTGCACGATATGTCCTTCGGTTCCGATGATCAGGATTGCCATCTCACGGTATTCCATGCGTCTGACAATCTGCTTATAGTAGAAGTTTAACGGTTTTTCACCGGTTTTTACGCTGAAAAAATGAGGATAGAAGGTAACACACATTTCAGGCGGGGTACCCAGGGTATCCTGCAGATTTTTGTAAGAGATGTTCATGCCGAAAACATAACCGAAGTAAGACATGTACATGAAGTACACGCCAAATACGATGGCGACGATTCCGGGGATTTTCCAAAAGCCCGGTAAAACGGCCGTCAGGAAAATTCCGATGATCACAACCAGCGCGCCGATTGCCGCAACGATGTTGCTCCACTTGCGATGGAAAATGCGGAAGGTCTCTCTTGCGTAGAGTTTATGCATGCTCCGGGTTAAGATGAAGCGGTTGACGAGTTCCACATGCGCTGCGTTTAATAAGTTTTCTTTGTCGTTACTGTGTTTGGGCATAGGATTATTATAATGGATTTGACCGCAAAATGAAATATTTTTCCCCGAAGAGTGCGGGATATGGTAAGATGAAAGAGGTTTGAACAAAAGTATCAGGACAGGAAATATGGCGAAAGCGATTCTGAAAAAAGGCGAAGGAAGATTGTTAAAGCGGGGCGGACTCTGGATTTTCGACAATGAGATCGACCGCCTTGACGGAGAGTTTTTAAACGGCGATCTGATTTCCGTCGAAGATTTTGACGGCTATCCGATGGGCGTTGGCGTTATCAATCTGAATTCCAAAATCCGCATTCGTATGCTGAGCCGCAACAGTGAAGAAGTGATCGATGATGCCTTTTGGGAGAAGCGGGTGCGCGATGCGGTTGAGTACCGGCTAAAGACTGTGGATACTTCCTGTTGTCGTCTGATCTTCGGAGAAGCGGATTACCTTCCGGGATTCGTTGTGGACAAGTATTCGGATATCCTTGTGATCCAGTCCCTGTCGCTTGGCACGGATCGCTACAAAGAGAATGTTTTACAGGCCCTGAAAAAAGTTCTGGCCGAGCATAACATGCCGGTCCGGGGAATCTATGAGCGAAGCGATGCGAAAGAGCGTACCAAAGAGGGAATGGAGTTTCGAACCGGATTTATCGGAGAGCCGTTTGATACGAAAGTGGAGATTATGGAAAACGGCGTCCGTTACCTTGTGGATGTAGAGAACGGACAGAAGACCGGATTTTTCCTGGATCAGAAATACAACCGCCTTGCCATACAGCGAATCTGCAAGGATGCAAAAGTGCTTGACTGTTTTACCCATACGGGCTCGTTTGCTTTAAATGCCGGAATCGGCGGAGCCAAAGAGGTGCTTGGTGTGGATGTTTCCGAAATCGGAGTTGCGCAGGCAAGGGAAAATGCCAGACTGAATCAATTGGAGGGCAGGGTGCATTTTCAGTGCGCCGATGTCTTTGATCTTTTGCCCAAACTGGAGCAGGAGAAAGAACAGTTTGATGTGGTTATACTGGATCCGCCGGCTTTTACGAAGTCGAAAGCATCCGTTAAGAACGCAACGAAAGGATATCGCGAGATCAATTTACGCGGAATGCGCTTGGTTAAGGATATGGGTTATTTCGTGACCTGTTCCTGCTCGCACTTTATGACATATGAGCTCTTTACGCAGATGATCCGTCAGGCTGCGGCTGCCGCACATGTGACGCTGCGCCAGGTGGAATTCAGGGAGCAGTCTCCGGACCACCCGATTCTGTGGGCAGCAGAGGAGAGTTATTATTTGAAGTTTTATATTTTCCAGGTGATACGATATGCTGTTTAATTCCATCAACTATGTAATATTCTTTCCCATCGTGTTGGTGTTGTACCTGCTTCTGCCCAAGAAGGCAAAGCCGGTATGGCTTCTTCTTTGTAGCTATTTTTTCTACATGTGCTGGAACCCCAAGTATGTGGTTTTGATTCTGTTTACCACCCTGGCGACCTATGTCTGCGGATTGTTGATCGGCAAGGCGGAAAAGGTGCCGGCAAAGAAAGCCTGGGTCGGCGTCTGCGTTGGAGTCAATCTGGCCATTCTGTTTTTGTTTAAGTATTTCGACTTCTTCCTGGATAACCTTAACCGGATTACGTCCCTGTTCGGTGGCGCAGAAGTGAAGAGCCCGTTTGAGTTTCTTTTACCCGTGGGCATTTCTTTCTATACCTTCCAGGCCATCGGCTATGTCATCGACGTATATCGCGGAGACATCAAGGCAGAGAAGAATATTATCGATTATGCGCTCTTCGTCAGCTTCTTCCCTCAGCTGGTTGCAGGACCGATTGAGAGAAGCAAGAATCTTCTTCCCCAGATCAAAAGCATCAAAGAGAAGAATCTCTTTACTTACGAAAACCTGGTTTCCGGCTTCGGAACGATTCTCTGGGGTCTGTTCATGAAGATGGTCATTGCCGACAGAGCGTTGATTGTCGTTGATCAGGTATTTGCAAGATACTATCAGTACGGAACCGTGGAACTGGTTCTAGGCGCAATTCTGTTTTCCGTTCAGATCTACGCGGACTTCGCCGGATACTCGCTGATCGCCATCGGCTCCGCGAGAATCATGGGCATCCGCCTGATGGAAAACTTCAACACCCCGTATTTCTCTTTATCCATCGCGGACTTCTGGAGCAAGTGGCACATTTCCTTAAGCACCTGGTTTAAGGACTATGTGTATATTCCTCTTGGCGGAAACCGCAAGGGAAAGATCAGAAAATACTTCAACTTATTCATCACCTTCCTTGTCAGCGGTCTTTGGCACGGCGCTGCATGGCATTATGTGGTATGGGGTGTATTGCATGGATTTTACCGTGTGTTCGGAGAGATCACGGGTAAGGCAAGAGAGAAGATTACCGATAAACTGGGCGTATCAAAGTCGCCGTTTTCCTTCCGTTTCGGAAAGGCGTTTATTACCTGCATCCTGGTTGGCATTGCCTGGGTATTCTTCCGTGCACCGTCCATCGGTGTTGCGTTTGCTTACTTAAAGAGAATGTTTACCCGCCCGGATTTCTGGGTGTTGTCGGATGAGAGTCTGTATAACCTTGGGCTTGACCGCAGAGAGGCGGCGATTTTATTCATTGCCCTTTTGGCGCTTGTTGCGGTTTCCGTAATCAGACATGTGAAAAAAGAAGAAATCGGCGTATTTCTCGCAAGGCAGAATCTGTGGTTCCGCTGGGTGATTTTCCTGGTACTGATTGCCTGCATTCTTTTGTTCGGCGAGTACGGAACGGACTTTTCTTCCGCGAAGTTTATCTATTTTGATTTTTAGGAATACGGAGTAGAGCATGAAAAAGAAGTTTTTAAAAATTGCATCCGTGATTCTGTTCCTGGTTCTTCTGTTCTTCATGATCGGAAGGCTCTATAAAGTTGTGTCCTGGAAGGATACGTCGGGAGATTATTATTCCAGTATCGATCAGCTGAAGAATACTCCGGGCAATACGATTGATGTTGTGTTTGTCGGAACATCTCATGTTTACTGCGGAATCTACCCGTCCGTAATGTGGGAGGAGCAGGGGATTTCCGCCTTCAATATGGCCGTATCGGGACAGGATCGATATTCTGCTTATCACGATGTGAAGGAACTGGTTAAAACACAGTCACCCAAAGCGGTGTTTGTGGATTTGTATTGTATGACCTATACCTATGATGAGAGTATTGAAGGTAATCAGCACAGAAATATGATGTGTCTTCCGACATCTGCAAACTCTTATGAATTGCTTAAAGACAATCTCGGAACCGAGGATGCCGAGAACAGGGAAAAGATTAAAGAGTATCTCCTGCGCTGGCCTATTGTGCATACCCGTTATAAAGAACTCGGCAAATACGACTATCTGGATCTTCCGGAAAACGAATATCTGCGCGGAGAGATGGTTTACTATGAGACTTCAGCTGTCAATATGGATGACATCGGAAGCGGATCGGATATTGTAAGTGAACTGACCGATGAAGACCTTGACTGGTTGGATAAGATGGTGAAGCTGTCCGAGGACAGTGGTTTTCGTTTGTATTTTACCATGCTTCCCTGCAGCGTAAGCGAGGAGGCCCAGCAGACTCTTAACGCGGCAAAAGTGTATGCCGAAGAAAAAGGAATTGTTACTCTTGACTTTACGAAAGATCATTTGCTGGACTTTGATGCGGAAAGAGACTTCATCGATATTGCCCACTTAAATGCAATCGGTGCAAAGAAGATTTCCTCTTATTTCGGAGAGTACATTGTACAGAATGTATCCGTGCAGGATCACCGCGGAGATGAGCGCTACGAACTTTGGGAAAAGGATTTGAATTATCATTATCGTGCGGAATTTGTACATCGCCTTCAGTCAGTCGGAACCATGGAGGAGTTTACGGAGTTACTTTCGGAATCTTCCGATTACACGGTTGTCATCAGCAGAGAGTTTACGTATGATGAGAGCAGGGAAAACTATTTGAATGCGCTGGGGGCCCTTGGTATGACGGAAGAGGATTTTGCCGTCGGAGGAGCCTGGGTATATAAAGACAGAACCTTGACTAAAGTATATGTAAATGAATCTGGACAGGAAGCATCTTATCCGTTAAGTAAGTATGATTCGTTAATCTGTGCATTCAACGGAGATTATCAGCCGGGTAATATTTTAATCGGCAACGAGGATTATTCGAACCGGGGATTCTATCTCGGAATCACGGTATACGATAACGAGTTGGAAAGAGTCGTTTTATTCCGCGGATTTTGATTAAGAGAAAAGG
This sequence comes from Lachnospiraceae bacterium UBA3804, assembly GCA_002368665.1. Lineage (GTDB taxonomy): Bacteria > Bacillota > Clostridia > Lachnospirales > Lachnospiraceae > UBA3766. The sequence continues at coordinate 1,960 of DFEK01000006.1, read as the reverse complement.
AAAAAACAGAATGAGCAACAAGGAAAAAATCAGGGAAATTATCATCTATTTAATCGTCGGCGTGTTAACCACCATCGTTTCCTGGGGCGCCTGCTTCGTGGCAAAGCTCTGCGGATTGGATTCGGAGAACAACATCCAGAACTTCATCATCAACACCATCGGATGGGTGGCCGGCGTATTGTTTGCCTATCCTTTGAATCGTAAGTGGGTATTCAAAAGTACCAACCCGAAGGTTTTCAAGGAGTTCTTCGGTTTCGCAGCATCCAGACTCGGCACCTGGGTTTTGGATATTCTCATTATGTATGTATTTATCAATGTCTGGAAAATTTTCCTTCCGGCAAGCGAATACCTGCATGAGCACATCTCCTTCCTGTCCAAGATGAATATCGACGATGTACACTACTGGTTCGTGAAGATCTGCATCTCCGCAGTTTTGGTTACCATCTTAAACTACGTGTTCAGCAAGGTTTTGATTTTCAGCAAGAAGAAGTCTCCGAAGACGGAAGAATAGTTATGGGATTGTTTGGAAAACATCGCGAAGAAAGTTCCTCATATAATCCGGAAGAGAAGAAGCCGGTGATGAAATGCAGCATCTGCAACGGTGAGCAGGTGGCGGGCTTTGTCGAGTTTAAAACCGGAAAGTTCGAAGAATCGATGTTAATCCGCAATGATAAAGACCTCGCGGAGTTTCGAAAGAAATACGGGATCGAGGGAGACATCGAGAAGATTTACTGATCGTTTTTGGGGAAAGGCGGAATGAAGCTTTCGGACGCAACATCGCCTTCCTGGATGAAGACCTGTGACATATTGAGATCCAGGCAAAATTGAATCACTTTTTGATACTCACGCTTTGTGACCTTCCGGTGAAGAGCCGGATAGGGCGCAAGGCGTTTTTTCTGCTCTTCGGAAAGAGCGCCCGGGGCATCATATAAGGGCGTGTACTGATTCATGATGGAGAGGTAAATCCGGTCACCATAGGTTTGGTGAAGATAGTCGATTACGGAAAAAGCGTTGTTTACGCCAAGCGGAAGAAGAAGGTGTCGTACGATGACACCTTTTTTCATCAGTGCGGGAGAGTCTTCTTCGCTTTCTTCAAATTCGGGATCGCCGACCTGGCGGATCATTTCCGCGATTGCTGCCTTGGCCACATCGGGATAATCGGGAGCATGGGAATAGTCGGCGGCTATTTTACCATCCATATATTTAAAGTCGGGGAGATAAATATCGATCAATCCATCCAAAAGTTGCAGAGTTTCCGGCTTTTCGTAGGCGGAGGAATTATAGACGAAAGGCAGATCGAAGCCTTTCTTTTTCGCAAGCAGAATAGACCTGCGGATTCCGGGAACAAAATGCGAAGGCGTGACCAGGTTAATATTATGTGCACCCTGCTCTTTCAGATCAAAGAAGATTTGGCATAATTCATCCGGAGTGACTTCCCATCCGATTCCGTCTTCGGAGATGGCGGCATTCTGACAGAAGATGCACTGCAGATTACATCCGGTAAAAAAGACAGCGCCGCTTCCGCTCTTTCCGGATATGCACGGCTCCTCCCAGAAATGAAGTGCAGCCCTGGAAATACGCATGGAGCTGCCTTCCTTACAAAAGCCTTTGGCATTTGCATGGGATTGCGGGCGCTCGGTTTTACATTCTCTCGGACAGAGGGTGCAGATACTCATTTAAGTCTTAGTTCCTTTATTATTCTTTAGTCCCAATGTATATCCTTCCGTATCAGATAGCAAGACTTTCTTCATAATAGGACACATAAATAGGGGATGTAAAAATGATGACCACTATATATAGGAAAGAATAATTCATTCACAAAAAATTAATGAAAAAGCAGCACGAATTGGGAACACGCCTTGTTGACACTAAAAAACCGGAATGTTAAAATAAAATTCCCTCACAAAAAAACATTTTAATTTTTTCTGTGAAAAATTGTTGACAACTGTTTTTGAGGGTG